>NZ_JACVAS010000015.1:0-119439 GCF_014852025.1 Ensifer sp. ENS10 | reverse complement strand
TATCGGCCTTGATCCAGTGGACGCCGAGATCGGCCCAATACTGACCGGAAGCCGGAACCCAAGGAGCCTGGGCGGGCGTCGGTGCGAGCAGACGGTAGGTGTTGCGACCGTCCTTGGGCTTGATGGTCTTGCCGGAGCCGCCAGAATACTTGTTCTTTGCGCCGGAGACCATCTTCTTCAGTTCAGGGCTAAGTGCCATGTGACTTTATTCCTTCGTGCTTTGTGCTTTGGACTTTAGTGCTTTCGACTTGCTGCCTAGCTATCTAGCTATTTAGCTAACTACTTATAGCGAAACGTCGATGGGATCGCTTAAGTCCCGTGACTAATCAGGCTGCCTTGCGGGCAGGGCGGATCAGTCCCGAATTCTTCCAGTTGTTCGACAGTTCGGCCGCATCAGCGGCTTCGAGGCGGGCGGTTTCGGCGGCCGTTGCTGCCTTGGCTGCGCGCCGTTCGGCCTTGTCGGCCTTCGCCTTGTGCAGAGTTTCGAGGGTATCGAGGTCACGGACGACCTTGCTCTGACGAGACACCACGCGGTCGATGGTCAGTTCGAGACCAACGAGCTTGCGGAGATATGCAATGATTGCTTCCATGAGGATCTTCCTTTGAAGGGCGTCACACTAAGTAAGTGCTTACTTACTTTATAGCGTAAATGACGACGGATTGCACTTAATTTGCAGAATTTTCTGCGGTCTGAGCGGCCTTGCGAGCCAGGCGGTTGAGCACCTGATCGCGCGAAGCGTCAGCCGCATCTTCACGGGCAGTCTTGGCCTGGATCGACAGTTCGCCCTTCATCTCCTCACGCTGGATGAGGCCGAGCTGGACGAGCATGTCACGGCGATGACGGAAGCTTTCGACGGCCGTCTTACCGATGGCTTCGACGCGCTTCGCCTCGTTCAGCGACTTCTTCATGGAGATGACGCGGGGATGGCGAGCGATCTTGGTTGCGATCCCACCTTCCGTGACCTTCTCGCCGGCCGAAGCCGCTTCGTCGCGAACGATCTGCGACACGGCAGCTTCCGTGTTTTCGAGCAGCATCTTGACCACATCGACCTGCTTTGCCGCGTCAGCCGCAAGCACGCCGTAATGCGAGAACATGGACGCCTGGGTAATCATGGCGTCGGTCAGGTTATGCGGGGAATAGGCAAGGTCGCGCTTCAACTGAGCGGCATCGATGAAGTCGCGGACCTGGTAGCCCATCGTCTCCTTTGCAGCGTCTGCGGTGGTCGGGGTCGTCATTCTGGTTTCCTCTGCTTGAGATACGTAAATTATAGCGAAGGGGTGATCGGAGTGCGTCGATTAGAACGCGCCGTAGGTCGCGTTACCCTCGTAGAGCTTCTCCCGCTCCTCGGCTTCCTTGAGCTGCTCTTCCAGCTTGCGCTTGTGATCCAGCATGTCGCGGGCGAGCTGGTCAGCCTTTGCCTTCTTCTCCATTCGGCGCACATGCGCTTCCTGCAGATCCATCTCAGGCGCTTTAATGCCGAGGGTGCTGAGGTGATTGATCTTCTGCCATTCCAGGATGGCGTCTTCGCGCTCGCTCTCTTCCATGTCGTTCCACTCCTCAGCATCATACTGGTGAAGGATGAGCCCGCTCGGCGACCACGGGACGCGCCGATCGCGGGCCATCCAGGTCGCGGTTCTTGCGTCCTCGAAAACCATTGTGTTCGTGAAGGCCTTGCCGTCCCACCAGCCGAGGGCAGGCGGTGGCGCCGCGGCTGCTGCGAGCTTGGCTTTCTCCTCTTCCTTCGCCCGGATCTCGGCCTGGCGCTTGAGGTAGGCACTGTCACCTTCGGTGAACCAGTCCTTGAATCGCTCATACAGCGTCTTGGGCTTTTCAGGCGCCGACACGATCTTGACGGCCATCTGAGGCGCCAGGATCTTCTTGCCAGGATCCCACATCATGCGAGACAATCCGCAACTGCGGCGAACACGTCGTTCATGTTCTGCTGCTTGTCCGGGTCGTGGTAGATTTCGCCCGGCGAGAAGCCGACGACCAGATTGGCGTCATACTTCTTGGAGTAGATCACCGTGCCGGCCTGGTCGGATGCCTTGCCCTTGAAGTCCGGAAGGAAGTGCCTGGTCGTGGTCGAGCCCATCAGAACGATGATCGGCGGATTGAGCAGCTCGATCTCCCGTTCCAGGTAGGGCGCATACATGGCGATCTCGTCAGGCGTGACCTGCTTGCCGCGCTTCGGGCGCTTGATGAGGGCCGTCCAGTAGGCGTTCGACCTATCGAGCGAAGCGGACTCGATCGCTTCCACGACCGCGTTGTTCGACATCGAGAAGCCCATGACGCCGCCCGTATCCTCTTCGTTGCCCGGGGCATCGGAGATAATCATGAAGTCGGCGCTCTTGCCGAAGAACGGCTTGACCGGATAGCCATCGATGCCGGCACCGGAAGTCGGACCATGCGCTGCGCGGTATTCATCGACCAGCTCGCCGAGATAGACCTTCGTATCCTTGTCCTTGTTCAGCTCGTGACCGATCGGAACGTGGCTCGCGATCAGGCCAGGCAGAAGCTCGATCTGATCCTTAATGCGCGAGGGATCATTCGCCGGAACCTGTCCAGGCTCGATGCGCGAGAACGCACCAACGAGATCCAATGCATTCTGGACGCGGACATTGCAGACGCGCTTTTCGACGCGGGACAGGAAGTCGGCCTTGTTGATGAACGGGCCGGTCTTGCGCGCCTCGAGGATTGCGGTCGTCGCCTTCTCCGAGATGCCCTTGATGCGCTGCAACGGCATGACCAGACGGACAGGCGTTGCCATTTCGAAGCGGTCGGTCGAAATATTGATGTCGGGCATCGACACGTCGATACCAAGCTGGCGCGCGTCACGGATGATGCCGGTCAGCTTTTCTTCCTTCAGCATCGTCAGAGCGGCCGCGTAGAACTCGGCAGGATGATAGGTCTTCAGATACATCGCCTGATACGAGATCAGGGTGTATTCGACCGAGTGGCTCTTGTTGAAGCCGTAACCGGCGAAGCCTTCGATCTTGTCGAACAGCTCGCCTGCCCATTCCTCGGTGCAGGCGATCGTAGCGACGCAGCCATCGCAGAACTTCTTGCGCTCCTTCTTCATCTCCTCGGGCAGCTTCTTGCCCATGATCTTGCGGAGCTTGTCAGCGGCAGCGCCTGAATAGCCGGCGATCACCTGGGAGATCTTCATGACCTGTTCCTGGTAGACGATGACGCCGAAGGTTTCTTCGAGCACCGGCTCCATGATCGGGTGGTCGTATTCGATCGGCTCGTGACCCTGCTTGCGCAGATAGAAGCTGTCCATCATGCCTGACTCCATCGGGCCAGGACGGTAGAGAGCGGTCGCGGCCGTGATGTCCTCGAACGTGATCGAGCCCGACCAGCCGAGTTCCTTCAGGAGCCGGCGCATACCTCCGGACTCGAACTGGAAGACAGCCGTCGTGTTCGCCTTGGCGAAGTTGGCAAGCACCTTCTCGTCATCGAGCGGAATGCGGTTGAGATCGAGGCGCTTGCCCGAGTTCTCGCGCACGTAGTCCGTCGTCAGCTTGATCAGGTCGAGCGTGGTGAGGCCCAAGATATCCATCTTGACCAGCCCCTGATCCTCGACGATGCGCTTGTCCCAGCAGACGACAGATCCTTCCTTGCCGCGCGTGATGACGGCGCGCTCCACCAGATCGCACCCACCGACGACAATGCCGGCCGCGTGCTGGCCGAAGTTGCGGATGGTGCCTTCGAGGCGCTCCATGATCGGCCAATGCACCGGATAGTTACAAGCGAAGTCATCGATCTCAGGCACGGCCTTGCGGCTGTCCGGCAGCGAGACGTTCTGACCGTGAAGCTTCGGCACGAACTTCGAGACGGAATAGTCCTTCTCGGGAATATTAGTGACGCGGCCGACATCGCGGATGGTGGATGCAGAGGCAAGCGTGCCGAAGTTGGCGACACCTGCCACGCGATCCTTGCCATACTTCTTGGTCAGATACTCGACGACCTCGTGACGGCGCTCGGACATGAAGTCCAAGTCGGCGTCGGGCAAGTCGATACGTTCAGGATTGATGAAGCGTTCGAACAGCAGCCCGAAGCGGATCGGATCGCAGTCAGTGATGCCCATCAGATAAGCGACCAGGGATCCGCCCACGGAACCACGACCAGGACCGACGAGAATGCCATTACTCTTGGCGAACTGGACGGTATCCTGCACGAGCAGGAAGTAGCCCGAGAAGTTCAGACGCTTGAGGGTTTCAAGCTCGTAGGCGAGGCGGGGCTTGTAGACGTTGACGAGATCGGCTGCTTCGGGCTGGTGTCCGAAGACGGCTTCGCTAAAGCGCTCCTTCCAGCCCTTCTTGCACTCCTCCACGACCGACTGGAATTCGTTCGCCGACATAACCGGTAGTGAGACATCTGCCTTCTTCCATTCATATTCGACGGCATTGACCAGCTCAGCCGTATTGAGCAGTCCCTGCTTGAAGTGAGCCGCGGATCCAGTGGCGCCGCGCTTCTCAAGATGCGCGACCGCCTTCTTCATTTCACCGACGAGTTCGGCGTTGCCCATGACGTGCATGTCGCGATTGTGCCGCGACTTAAACCAGCCGTCCGTCACCTTGTTGTTGTCGGCGATCGCCGTCATGATCTCCTGGGTGTCGGCTTCGCCCTGCCCGTAGAAGGCCGGGCGCACGACGATCGGCTTCACCTTGTTGTTCAGCTTCATGTGATGCAGCGCCAGCTCGTTCAACCGACCGTAATAGGGCGTGTCAACGGGCAGCAGCGGGGCATAAACGCGATCCAGAGCGAAGGTGAGCGCCGACACGATGTCGCGGGCGTCCGGATGCTCCAGGACGCTGTGCGCGTCTCCTAAGACGATCGCGACATCGTTGCTGTCGAGCTTGGCGATCTCGTTGTAGAGATCCTCGAAGCCGAGCTTGGGCTCGTAATAGAAGCGGGTGTCGGAGTTGCCGAGCGAGAGCAGCCGGAAGATAGCCTTCATGCCGGCTTCCTTGAGCGCGTAGACGGTCAGGAAGTAGCCACGCGGCATATCCTTCTTCTTCTCGCCGTCACCCGGGCGCCAGGTCGGATTGTCAACCAAGCGCAGGCGCACACCGATAACAGGCTTCAGCTCCGCGGCCTTTGCCTTGTTCGTGAAGTCGATCATGCCGGTGATCGACATCGTGTCGGTCATCGCGACGGCTTTCGCGCCGGCATCGACGGCGTTCTTGATCAGAAACTTGGTCGTGAGGATGCTTTCGCCGACTGAGAAATCAGTCCGCGCTGCAAGGATCGAGTGCATGGTGCTTATCCCTTGAGAGCGATTACGCCGTCGGTGTTGGTGATCGCGCCGATATGTTCGAGCGCCTGAATAGCCATGCGGGCGTGGGCGTCAGCCGTTCCCTGCTGCCATTCGAGCTTCTTGACGAAGGCGGCCGCGAGGAGCTGGCGATCGAGCCGAGCATTTTTGAGGTGGATGAGAAGGTGTCCGACGATCTGCATGAAGCGCATCGACTGACCGAAGGGATTCTCGCCGCGCGAGAACTTGCCCTTAACGTCATAGTTTCCGCGGTCCAGGCGATCGATCAGATCCTGGGTCTTCTTGGGCAGGACGAGCGTGGCCGGATCCTTGGCAGCCTGGCGCTGAGCCTTCTCGGCTTCACGCTGCTGTTTGGTGTCGGAAAGCACCTGCTGCGTCGTCCTGATCCCGTAACGCTCACGCAGCGCCGTCTGTGCTTCCATATGCGCCGGCTCGCACGTCGCAGCGAACGGGCACGCACGGCAGACCGTATCGTCCTTCTTGAAGGCGACGGCAGAACCAAAGCAACCGGGTGAGAATTCAGGAATGGTCGTCATTGTCGTCCTACTGTGAAATCAGATGCCCGATCTGAGTGACTTCATCCATGATCTGCTTGCGCTCGACGCGGCTCGCACCCATGAAGTCAAACAGCATCGAGGACGTGATGCGCTGCGGCTGGGCGTAGGTGACGCCCTGCTGCTTTGCGAATGCGGCCTTGGCCTCAAGATCCTTCATCATGACCATCAGCTCGGGCGGATGATCCTTGAGGAACTTCAGGAACTGGCCGGCGCGCGGCGAGAGCCTGGTCAGCGCGTAGGCGAAACAATCTTCGCGCTGGTAGCGTTCGTCCTGGCGCTCCGACGTGTCAGCGACCATCTGTCCGATCTCGCTGCCCTGACCTTCTTCACCGAGATCGACCTGCGCATCGAGGGATGCGGCGACGGTCTCTTCGTGGAACCGCTCGAAGTTCTTCTCGATCCACCGGTTGATGTGCAGGCGCATACCGCTGTAGAGGAACGTCGAGAACGACGCGCCACCTTCGGCGCTGTAACGGTCGCAGGCGATGCACCAGGCGATCCAGAGTTCGCTTTTCACATCGTCGATGGTCTGGGACTTGGCCCCAAGCGCGTGAACGCGCTTGAGAACCTTGTATGCGAAGGACTCGACCTGTGCCTTGTCCAGCTTCGGATCACGCTTGATAGCCATTACGCTGCAGCTCCGAAGACGCGCTGCATGTATTCCTGGACGACCTTCTTATCGACACGCGACAGGCGGTTGGCGAAGGCAAGCTCCATGCCGAGCGTCCAGTTACCACCGTATGCAATGCCGAGCGACGCACAGCGGATCAGCTCACGCGGCGAGACCGTCATGGTGATCTTGCCGTCGCGGAACATCTTGCGGACTTCGTTCGCCATCTTGACGATCTTGCCTGCAGATGCGGCGTCAATGCCGGTCTTCGACTGCAGGATCGCGGTCTCGATCGACGCTGCCATGTATTCGACTTCTTCGGTGATCGCGAAGCGCGAATAGTTCGCGGCGTTCTGAACGAGCGTGCCTTGATAGAGGCCGGTCTCGTCGCCGATGCCGTTGGTGTTGCCGGTCGCGACGAAGCGGAAGTTTGGATGCGGCACGATCTTGCGGAAGTGCGGAGGAGCGTCCTTGATCAGAAGCGCCTGGCCTTCGAGAACCGGCTGATAGACGGCAGTCACGGACGGCATCGCGAAGTCGTATTCGTCGGCGCAGTAGACCCAACCGTTGATCATTGCGAGCGGCAACGGACCAAGCTGGTATTCGGTGACGGACGACTGCTTCTGAACCTTGACGATCGCGCCGTCGGGACCAATCTCTTCAACCTCGACCGGCTTCGACTTGACGGTCCACTGACCGAGAACGTCCGACTCCTGCATGTTGATCGTATGCTGGACACGAATGAACGGACGGCGCGTCTTGGCTGCGGCCTGCTGCAGGATCGTCGTCTTGCCAGTGCCGTGAAAGCCCCAGAGATACGTCGGCATGTTCAGCTCAAGGCCGATGATGACCTTCTTGAGCAGGTCGATGTTGAAGACGTAGCTCTTGTCCACTTCCGGCAGGTAGTCGGCCGACAGCTGGTCGTGACCATTTAGAACCTTGACCGGGATCGGCTGGCCCTTGGACGACATGGCCGCTTGCGCATTGCCGAGTTCGAACAGCTCGTGGAAGAACGCCGTCGAGACCGTGATCTTGTTGGCTGCCGGCGCTGCGACCGAAGTCGCCATGTTTGCCACAGGCGCGGCACCGGTCTGCTCGGCGACAGCGGCTGCGGCAGCAGCTTCTGCCTTTTTGCGGGCGATCAGATCGAGCGCGGTCTGGGAGAAAAGCGGTTCACCAGGAAACTCGGCCTGGTAGCGGGCGACGGTCCAATCGCTCTTGTGGTTCTTCTCGATGTGCGCCTGGATCGAGTGGACCCGAACGTTGTCGATGTGGCACGTGATCTTGTCGTCGGACGCAGTTGCAGCTGCGCCGGCTTCTGCTGCCTGGCTCATGACATTCCCTCTTTGTGAAAGAGCGCTTTCGCGTTGCGCTGTAAGTAATGAATTACTTATTTCTGAGTTGGGATGCAAGCGGGAATCATAAGCTCCCGCTTACTTTTTTTAGGCCGTCAGGATCTTCTTGATTTCCGTCATCACCTGGCCGGGGAGATCCTCGGCCTTATGGAGAACGGTATACTTGGGGTAGAAGCGCTTCACGCTGTCATCCTTGATACCAATACCGACGCATTCGATACCCATCTTGCCGAGCTGCTGCACGACATAGGACAGGTGAGGGCCGGCCTTGTGAGAGCCGGCAGGCTGGCCGTCGGACAGAACCAGCATGACCTTGCGCTTCTCCGTGCGCTTCAGCAGACGCTCCGCGCAGTATTCCAGGGACTCGCCGTCGACGTTGCCGGCCAGACCAGGCTGAGCCTCGCGCATATACGCAAAGCGCGCCTTGACGGTCGCGGTGATGCGCTCCTCGAAGGTCTTGTAGATCGGCAGAACCAGAGGTCCGGTGCGATCCCAATTGATCCGGGACTTCTTGGCGTCATCGGCAAGCGCCTGGCGCAGGGACTCGGGCATTCCAAACCAGCCGCCCGTCGTGAAGCCGATCACCTCATGGGCGATCTTCACGCGGTCGAGCGTGGTGCAGAGTGCGTAGCCGGCAACCATCGCCAGCGACATCTTCTCGCCGCCCATCGAGCCGGAGTTGTCGATGACCACGGACACAGCCGTATCCTTCGACACATGCTCCTGCTTCTGCGTGAACACGCGGGGATCACCCTGCGGAACACGGAACAGCGACGGCGCATGAAGCCGACCGTTGCGATGACCAGGCGTGCGGATAACGTGGGACTGAGACGCCATCATGCGCTCGATGTCCTTCTGCATCTTCGAGGTCATCTGCCGGACATCATCTTCCAGCTTCGGAACCCAATGCTTCTTCATTTCAGAAGGAAGCTGCACAGGTTCGATGCGGTCCATCTCGCGCGTGAAGACCAGATACTGCTTCGGATCCATCGCAAGCACGGCCTCTTCCGAGATCTTGATTGCGATCTGCGAGGCCATATCCACGTCCTCGAAGTCACCGTCCTCGTAGTCGAACAGGGACTTGGACATGCCGTTGCCGACACCGCCTCCTCCTCCCTGCGTCTCCTGGTCGGAGCCTTCGTCAGGATCACCCACTCCACCACCGTCAGCGCCGGCAGTGATGATCTCGCTCACCTCGTTGCGGCGCTCGTCGTCGTCGTCATCGTCGGGATAACCGTCGCCGTCGTCACTGTCTTCGTCCTCATCGTCGCCGGAGTCGCGTCCAACACCACCTACACCAACCGCGGCTTCGCCTTCGTCATCTTCGTCGGGCTCACCATCGTCTTCGCCTGCTTCATCCGACGCACCCGCAGCTGCGCCAGCAGCGTCATCCGTCTCGTCGCCGTCGCCCACGTCGCCGTCAGGATCAGCCGCATCGTCATCGTCGCCGGCGTCGTCACCATCGGTGTCTTCGCCATCATCGCCAGCGTCGTCGCCGGAATCCGCTTCATCCTCGTCGCCTTCCTCGTCCTCATCGGGCTCGGGAGCGGCCGTCTGTTCCTTCTTGTCGTATTCGGGCTTCTTGCCCTTATCTTCCTGCTCCTCGGCTTCAGCATCGCCGTCACCTTCGCCCTTATCGTCCTCATCCTTCTTCTCGCCCTTGCCATCATCGCCGGGCTTCTTCTCCTTGTGATCGCGCTCGCCGTCGCCATCACCTTCGTCAGCCTCCTTCTCGGGCTTGTCCTTGGACTTGCCCTTGTCCTTCTTCTCCTCTTCCTTCTTTTTCTCCTCCTTCGGCTTTTCAGGCTTGGCAGGGGGAGGCGGCAGCACCTTGCCCATGATGATCGCATGAACCTCTTCAGCGATCGCCAGCGTCTCCTTGGTCGTAGAGCAAGTCTTGAGGGCGGCGAGGGTGGCCGGCTTCATGGTCTTGAGCAGCTCGGCGCAATACTTGTTGTCCCAATGCTTGCCGCGATCCATGAAGTCCTGGAACTCCTCGTGATCGCCGAGAGCACGCATCATCGGCACGACGAGATAGGAGAAGCGGTCGCGATCGGTCTTGGCCGTCTTGAGCGCTTCCTTGGTGATCTTCTCGATGAACCAGAGACGCATCGTTCCGATGTTGCGCGCCGAGCCGGGGAAGATCTTGCACATCTCCCGCTCCATCATCACGTCTTCGATGATGTTGTGGGTCTGCATGAAGGCGACCTTCTTCGGATCACGCAGATCCCGCTCGCTCATGCCGCCCTTGCCGCCGTAGTAATTCCAGTCGGTCACAAGAATGTGGCCGACCTCGTGGTCGATGAACCCGCCGATCGCCGAAAGGAATTCAGGCGATGCGTTGTCCGGAATGTTCGGGATATTGACCTCTTCGGGAATGCGCGTGCGCGGGTTGGTTCTCACATACGCCTGCGAGCCACGTTGCGTCACGACAAGACCCTTGCCGGCGAGCAGAGGAACGAGCTTTTGAACGACCTCGCGCAGTTCAATGATGTCGCGGTTCATGCGTCGCTAACTCCTTCGAATAAGTATTTGATTACTTATGTTTAATCTCAAAATGAACGGAGAACTACAGGCTTCGTCTGGAAGGGCAGAAGCGCCTTTGCGTCCCCGATCGCCGGAACAACGACGTGAATATTGCCGTGAATGGGATGCTTGCCCGAGTAGATCGTGCAGCCGTTCATGGCATCTTCCTGCCTCTCTTCGAGCTCCATCGCCAGCATGTAGGCAGATTCGTTGTCGATCGAGAGGTTGCGCAGGAAGGATGAGCTATCGGACATGGGCGATTTTCCTATCTGTGAGTTAAGTCAGCGATTACTTATACCGCTGAACAAAAAGAGGGCCTGCTATGGTTATAGCAGGCCATCCATTCATCCGCGTCAGATCGAGAGCGCGACGAACCTAGCTGAATAACTCAGCGAGCGCCTTTTCTCTTTCTGGTGTGAGTGTGGGTGTGTTCTCGCCGGAAGCGTCACGAATGATCCGGAGTATCTTCTTCTCCGCGGACGAGGTGCCAGCTTCGATGATCTCCGTCAGCATTCTAACAGCCTGGTCGTCGTAGAACTGGGTAAGGGCGATCTTGAACAGATCCAAGGGATCGATGTCCAAAGCCTTTGCCATAGCAGGCACGCGGTCCAGAGCGAGCTTGACATGGCCCAATTTGAGCATGGTGATCATGTTCTGGTTCTTATAACCGACGGCCTCGGCGATCTCTTTTTGAGATTTGGAGGACTCCATCAGCTTCTTAAAAATGTAGTTCGAAAATCTGCTTGGTGTTCCGGCTTGCGTGGCCATTTTTATATTGTCCCCTGGTATGCGGCTATGCGCTTCGTTGCGTTTCTCGCTCTGACACTTTGATTTATAGCGTCGAACGCATGGGAAGGTATGAAAACTCTTAGACCACACAAAGAAAATAAGTCAACGATTACTTATTTTCTGGACTCTTCCAGCCACGTTCATTATTGGGCAGTTTCTCTGAAAGCGCCTGTGGTCGCTTAGTTCCATAATTTACCTTATGCGACTTAAAGTGGCGAAACAAAGGCTTATTCAATTACAAGTGGAGTAAATTGTGGGTCTTGGCAAATCAGTAGAATCGGGACATCACTAGCGAACGTGATTTGCATGAGTCGAGGTCAGCATGGGTATCCAATCTACTATCTCCCCTGCCGCAAAATATCGCGACAAGAAGGAGTCCCGGGGTGAAAAGCAAGTTCTCCTGTGGATGGAAGGAAAACTCACCGAGCGGCTCGACGCTCTAATTAAATCCGGCGCGTATCGCAATCGGTCTGAGGCCGTCGCGGCTGCCATTCACATGTTTATCGAGGGAAACCAACAAAGGGCTTAAAAGCAAAAGACCCCAGGACTGCAATCCCAGGGTCTTTAATGCGGTGATTCAACAGATCCGTCGGGATACGTGAAGCCAGTTAGCAAGGCCATTTATCTCGAATCACCGCTGATTTGTCAACACTTCATTAGAAGTGGACGGCGAAGCTTTGCCCGGAATTCGGGGTTAAAATGCCAAGCGCACAGTCGTCCGGCTGGCGTGGTCTTAATCCAACGCTTCCTGCGTGGATCGAGCCACAAATAGCGGACAAGAAAGACTTATTCGAAGCCTCTCATATAGCCGCGAGAGTGCTTCATCTTCCATCGAGCGCCAGGTTTATCCTGGATCAGCTCGTCGGCTGCTACCGCGGTGAACTGGTCGAGGGTCGAATCCTTGTCTGGCCGTCCAACGAATTCCTTTGTGAGCGCACAGGAATTCCTGAGCGGTCTATTCGCTACGCGCTTTCCCGCCTGATCGAGGAAGGTGTGATCACGTCGAAGGATTCGCCGAACGGCAAGCGGTTCGCCCAGAGGTCTGCCCAAGGACAAATCGTGCGAGCCTACGGCTTCGACCTTTCTCCCCTCCTCGGCCGGCTCGATGAGTTCCGCGATCGCCTTGCCGCGATCAAAGAAGTCGAGCGCGAACGGTCACTGGCTTTCGATGAGCTGACGATCAACCGCAGAGCGGCCCAGGAAGCGCTCAGGACGCTTGCAGAGGTCTATCCCGAAGAAGATATCACCGAACTGACGGCGCGCGCCCTTGAGCTTGCACGAGTCACGCCGCGCCGGTCGGCAGCGGGATCGGCCGACAACGCCCGCGATGCCTGGAAGGCAATCAGGCAAGAGGCAGAAGCAAGGTATTATGCCGCCTCTGCCGGCAATTCTTGCCGTCACAAAGACAACAACAAATATGCCCCTGACCAGTCTTGTAACAACGGCTCTGAAAATGTGAGGGCGGAAGCGCCGAAACCGGTCGCCAACGTGGAAGACCTGGTGAGGGCTTGCCCGGATGCAATGGAGTTTATTGGAGAGGTGCGCAGCGACCGCGACCTGATAATGGCCGTGTCGCGCCAGCGGGGCACATATGGCGTGTCGCCGTCGGCCTGGGAGGAGGCTACCCGCGAAATTGGGCTGCTGGGCGCGTCGGCTACTCTGGTTTATGTGCTGCAAATGCAGATCAGGCCGGCGCCGGGGTCAAAACCTATCAAGAACGTCGGAGGGTATTTCCGCGTGATGGTTCGGCTGATCCGAAATAAAGAGGTGGACCTCGCGAACGAGATCCACCGATTGCTTAGGAGATAATTATGCGGCTTCCTTGGACTCGATCTCGCCGTCCTTGTCGTCGCGGAAGCGAATGGCCCGGTTGTGACGCAGCGAGCCGTCCGGCGTCACTTCCATGAACTCGACCTCGAGGATGCGGCCGACAAGCTTCGGCGTGTAGCCGGGGTTCGGCGTATAGTCGAACCGCTTCTTGTTGTTCTCGACCTTGGTGACTTCGAGCGTGCCGTTCTTCAGGTCTTCCTGCCACAGCTCCCAAAGCTCGTCGCGTTCGGTGCGCTTGTATCCACCACCGACGTTGACCGGGACTTCGCCGTGCAGCACCTGGATCCCGCCGAGGGTGTTTTCCAACTCCGTGTGCAGCTCACCGGGATAGGCGCCAGTGATGCGCAGGTCGATCGTCTCCTCGGCCTTCATCTTCATCCAGGCGTAGGACTTCTTCTTGTCATACTTGGCTTCGGGATCCTTGATGACAGCGCCTTCGAGGATCTTCGGTTCGCCGGTCGCGCGGTCGATCGTGACCTTGAGCAGCTCAGCCTCGCGCTCGGCATTGCCGCGGGCAAGATACTTGGCGAGCGTCATCGAGCGGGCGCGCTCAAAGAATGCCTGGGCTTCGGCGTCGTTGTTGATGAAAACCTGCGGCACGATCTGGATCGCATCGGCGTTGGCAGAGCCGGCCAGCGCCTTCTTGGCGTGCTGCACGAACTCGGCAAGCGCCTTGCGACGGACTTCGAGGATCGGACCAACAGAGCCGACGGCATCGAAGTCGTCGTAGCCGAGGAAGTCGTAGAGGTGCAGCTCGGAGCCGATCGCGTCGGCTTCCTTACGACGGAACGCGCCGGTGTCCTCGAACAGACCCATCATCGCTTCGCCGTCGAGCATGAAGTTCAGCACTTCCTCGCCGTCGCGCCGCAGGAACGCCTTCAGCTCGGGACTGGCCGCTGACACCGCATAGAACGCCGCCTGCATGACGATCGGCACGAGGAAGTCGAGCGCCGGCACACGCTTGCCCGAGCGCGTGAAGAACCCGCCGTTGTTGTCCTTGCAGAGGAACGTATTGCGCTGGCCGTCGAGCTTGAACTCGCCCTTATAGACCTTGCCCGGCTTCAGGCGCTTGGCTTCATACGGATGAGCGCGCTGGACCGAGAAGACCGGGACCAGGCCAGGCATCGCCTGGTTGATCGTATTCTCGGCGATCCCGCACTTGAGATCCTTCGACAGGATGAGGAACAGCAGGCGCTGACCATCTTCATTGAGCGCGCCCATGACTTCGCCGATCTCGCGCTCAGCAGCCATACCAGTCAGCTGGCGATTGGCGAGCTTCTTCAAGAGCGGTTCGACCAGGCTCTGCTTGAACTCGAAGCGGAACTTGCCGGCGTTCTCGGAAATGACGGGCGTAATGCCGTAGGTGATGAAGGGATTGTAGGCGTAGCTCAGAACGAACTTGCCGATGTCGGACTCGGCGAGCGTTTTCGTCAGACGCTCCTTCTCCGTTCGTGATGACGTGGCGCCGATGTCCTCGATCAGCCGTGCAACTGCGTATGCGTCCATTATTGCCCCTCCTTTAGGCGGCATTGATTGCGGCTGCGAGATCGCCGGACTTGGCTGCCTCGCTGACCGAGTTGGTGTTGTCAGCCTTCGGCTTCGTGACGCGGCGCTTCTTCGTGGCCGAAGAGGAGTCGCCTGAGAACGTCGGACGAACGTATGCCCCGTCGTCGCTCGGCAGCGGTGCTGCGCCGATCATCTTGCCGATGCGATCAGATGCGGTCTCGATCTTCAGGCGCTCGGCGTCGGAGACCGGGAACTCGCGATAGTGCGCCTCGACAACCATCGGGCGATGGATGCGTTCGAGAATATCCCTGCGGATCTTGCCGACGACCGGCTCGTCGGACGCATAGTCGTCCTGCCAGCTACGACCAGGCTGCCGGCGCTGTGAGACGATTGCGGCAGCCGGGCACTTGTTCGCCCTCATGCACGCCTGGCAGCCCTTGCGAACATCAGGCTTAGCGCCGGCCCAAAACAGCTCGCGCAGCTTGAAGCACATGGAGATCTTGGTCGTGACCTCGAAGATCGGGCACACGAACGAGAACTGATTGCGGCTGTCGTCCAGGTTGACGTAGTAGTTCTTCGTCGGCATCAGAACCTCCCGTAGAGATCGTTGTCGTCATAGGCGCGTGCAGCCTTTTCGGCGTCCGCGATACGCTGCGCCTCGATGGCGTCGGCGATGTCAGCCTTGCGTGCGGTATCGAGCTTTGCGCCGGTCTCCTCGTCATACTGAGGATCGTCAGCCTCGCGCATTCCGGACGTGTCGAAGGCGGGATCGAGGTGCTTGACTGCGGAAGCGCCCATCTTGTTGAAGGTCATGGCGTCGACGACCTTCGGCAGCTCGGAGACATCGGCCGCGGTGCGATCGCGCGTTCCGCCCTTCTGGGCGTAACCCTTGCCGACCTTCTCGCGCTCCTTCTTATCCCAGGCCTTTTGCGCCTTAATCGGACTGTCGAAGGTTTCGACCTTGATTTCGCCGAACGCGCCGGTCTTGCCCCAGCGGTTGATTACAACGCAGTGACCGTTTGCGGCCTCGATCAGGACCAAATGATAAGACTTCGTGCCGCCCCGGTGATCGAGCGTGACCGCGCGGGACTTGATCGGATAGATCGACATAGCTTTCCTCGTTCGCGAGGCGCGTGTTTCGGCTTCAAGTCGTCGCCGGAACACGTCACGTAATCGCTGTTCTTCTTTCATTGTCAGTTATAGCGAGATCGTTCTTGGAGTGCGGTAGGAAGTAAGTAATGGAATACTTATCCCGTCAGGCAGCAGTCTTCGCTTTCGCCTCGGCCGCATAGGGGTTGCGAAGGCGCCACTTAATGTCCACGGCCGGCGTCCATACGGTCGCAGCGTAGAATGCCTTGCGCACGACATCGCCCGTGACTTCGTTCGGATCCTTTTCGAACGGCAGCAGTGCGACCCGGACGGTGAAGCCGAGACCGGTCAGCTTCTTGGCCGCATCGAGCGCGGCGAGCAGCGCTGCGACTTCGCCGTCCCACATGATCGTAACCGTCTTGACGCCCCTGCCCTTCAGCTGCAGGAAGCGGCCGAGCTGGTCGTCGCCATCAGGCGCACCATAGGACAGATGCTTGCCGAAGGAGCCGACGGCCACGATGTTGCGCAGCGCCGAGTCCTCGTCAAAGGCGAGCTTGATCGCGGCAACGTCGAAAGCGCCCTCGCCCATCACCACATGATCAGTCGCTACGGCATTGTGCCCGTTGAGCAGATAGCGTCCAGTCCCCGGAAGCTCCATCGGAAACAGATACTTCTTCGGCGAGGTGCCCGTGAGGTCGCGACCCTGGAACGTCTTGAGCGTGCCATCGAGATCGAAGACCGGGATCAGCACGCGATCGGCGAAGTTCTGCGTCTGGGCCTTGCCGTCGGCGTCCTTGAACTTCCACCAGCCGAACTGACACCAGCGCAGCTCAAAATACCTGCAGATATCAGCCCCGAAACCGCGCTGTTCGAGATAGGCAAGGTTCGAGCCGTCCGGCAGCGGCAGCGGATCACTGACCGGCAGCACGACATCACCATGAACAACCTGCACCATCGCCTGACGCTTCGGGCGATAACCCTGATCACGCAGGATCTCCTCGCAGGTGGCAAAGGTCGTGCGCCAGGTGTCGCCGTGGTCGAAGTGGAAGTTCACATACTGCAGCTTGTTGAAGGAGACGCCGCAGACAAAGCAGTTACCCTTGCCATTCTCGATACCGAAGTAGGTGCGCCAACGCTCGTCGCGGCAGGCCGGGTTCGGGCAGGTCTTGATGTTCAGCTGAATACCGGACGTGCCGCGCGTCTCGCGAAACGAAATGCTTTCCCGTTCCAGGAAGAACTCCATGTCGAGCTCCTCCTGGATCTGGTCGAACGATACGCGCGCCATGATCAGACCTTTCCAAGAACCTTGGTGATGAACTGCATCTTCGAGCGGTCCTGCTTGAGCGAGAGCGAGAAGCCGGACTCGCCGTTACGCGCGAGCAGCCAGGTCAAGCGAGCTTCGTTTGCGGCCTTTTCGGCGTCGGTCGCGTTAATACCGAGCATCAGGTCGACGGTTCGCGCCTTGTTCCAGTCGTCACCAACGTCAGTCGCCTTGGCCGTCGAAGCCTTGGCGCCGTCGCGGTTCGTCTGCGTGGCCGTCAGAAGCGCGCAGTTGGCTTCATATGCGATTGCGCGGAGATCGACGTAGATCGTGCGCAGGTTCTCCTGCAGACTGTCGGAGCGGTATTCAGCGGCCATAATGTCCGCGTAGTCCACGATCACCAGGTCAAAGATGATGCCATCGGCGCGATACTGTTCCAGCAGGCGATTTAGCTGCGACGGCTTCAAGGTGCCGGATGCGTGGTCGCGCATCTTGAACTTGCCGGACTTGGCAGCGATGGCCTTGATCGCGGCCTCGACCTTATCCGGATCCTTGTGCAGGTCGCGCATCATCGTATCGGAGAGTGCCGCGTCGACACGGGCCGCGATGATCTCCTTGGCAACTTCGAGGCTGTCGTAGAAGACGTTGTAGCCGGCCATCGAGGCGTTCTTGCCGAAGTCACCGAGCGACATCGACTTACCAGCCTTCGCAGCGCCCATGACGCAGCTCAGCTCCTTGCGGCCCCATCCCATGTGATAGAGGTATGCGTCGATCGCGGCGTAACCGGTCGTGATGCCTGACCTGATAACCTTGCCCGACTTGAGGTCGTGGCGTTCCTGGGTGCGGTTACGGATCTCATCGAAATAGTCGTAGTCGCCACCGTCGGTGACAGAGCCGATCGACACCGCGTCCTTCATGAGCTGGCCGATCTTGGCCCAATCCTTGCCCTTTTCGAGCAGCGGCAGGATCGACATGATCGCGCCTTCGACGGCCTGGTGCTTGGCGAAGTCCGTCACCTTGTCCTGAACGAAGGCGGGGTTGGACAGGTCAGTCGTGAGGATCGTTCTCACCATCTTCTTGATGGGATCCACCATGTCTGACCGGATACGCTTAGCCGCGATCTCATCCTTCAGGATCGTCGGCAGGATCTTCATGTCGGGAACGGCGCGATAGACCTTCACATGCTCATGCACGATCCGCACGAGCGCGCCGGCTGCGTCTTCGGTGAAATATTCGGGCTTGATCAGATCCTTCGTGTTCATGGCGAAGTTCGTGTCGCGCATCACCAGCGCGGCTACCTTCGTCTGAAACGACTGGTCGAACTCAAACTGTGCCGTTTCGGTCACGTTGAACTCCATTTTCCTAAGTAAGTGCTTACTTACATCAATAAGCGCAAAAGCTCATGTTTTCGTTATAGCGAGAAGCGCTATGGGATTACTGCAGGTAGCGCTCGATCATTTCCCATTCCGGAATGTCAGTGCGCGTCTGAACCTTCTCGACCGGGAGAGCGTGCTCCTCGATGAAGGTCGCAATCCACTCTGCCGGGTTCGACCGGAGCTTGGCCTGCTTGAACAGCCAATCGTGGTAGTCGTTCTGCTGCGGCAAGTCCTGATAGTTCTGGACGAGATAGGCGGCGTGTTCGGCGCGGTAGAGCCTGGACGCCTGCAGCTCCTCCCAGCGCTCGACAATCTTGATTACGTCATACTCGTGGTAGAGGTGGAACGGCTGCGGCATGGTGTTCTGCTTCCAGCGGCGCATCCGGTAGGTGAAGGCGAGATCGATGTAGACATCGTAGGGGCAGCCGAGCATGTCGGCGATCTGACGGCCGCGCCAGCAGCCGACGAGCTGCTTCTTGGCCTTCGTGACCTTCTTGGCGTCTGCCTGGCCTTCCGGACGCAGTGCCGCGAGGATCAGCTCGAAGTTCAAGGGCTTGATATGCTCTGCGCGCTCACGGTCGAATTCGCGGGCATAGATGCGACGGTAGATGTCGCCATAGACTTCCATGTAGCGGTGAGTTGCCTGCAGCAGCGTCATATGACGGTAGTCGAACCACTTGTTTGACCAGCCCATTCGATCGAACTCCTGGAACTCCTGCGAAATGAAGTTGGAGACGATGTAGTCGTTCTCAAGCGTCGTGGTTCTCACGGCGTCGAGGTCGGTTGAAAAGGCGGCGATCAGATGCGGCATGACATGGCTTTCGTTGCTATGTGAAGACTTATAGCGAGCGTCATACGGAAGCGCAGACAAAGAGAGCGCGGGATTATCCGCGCTCTCGACGGGCTTTTAGAAGCGGCCGAAGCCGTCTTCGTAGGCCTCGACCATATCCTGACAGAGGCCGGAACGAACGACCTCGGAGCGGGTGAACTGGACGACCGTGACCTGGCTGTGATTGCCGACGCGATGAACGGCATCACTCAGGCCGGACTTCGAACCGATCTTCTCGTCGGTCTGCGTCACGTCACCATTGATGACGAACTTGGCGTTCTCGCCGATACGGGTCAGGAATGCCTTGAACTCGGCCTTGGTCGCGTTCTGCATTTCGTCGGCGATGACCCAGGCGTCCTTCAGCGTGCGGCCACGGATGAAGGCCAACGGAACGGGCTCGATGACACCTGCCTTGAGGCAGTATTCGTAATAACCGGAGCCCAGAGCCTCAACAAAGGCCTCCTTTACAGGGATCAGATACGGCGCAAACTTCTCTTCCAGCTCGCCCGGCAGGAAGCCCATGCCCTCGCCTACCTCGATCGCCGGCCGGGTCACGTAGATCTTCTTGATGTCGCCAGCCTTCAGGGCCTCAGCGGCGCGCTGGATCGCAAACCAGGTCTTGCCCGTGCCGGCCGGACCGAGACCGAAGACGATATCAGAGGACTTGAAACCGGCGTCATAGCGCTTCTGGCCGTGCGTGAGCGCCTTGACCGGTTCCTTGCGGGCCGGAGTGGGTTGCGCAGGGATCGACCGATCGGCAGAGGCGATCAACTTGGAGTCATTGCGCATACGTGCGCGGTCGTCGCGGCGGGTCTGGCGTGCGACGGACTTGCGAGGCTTGGACATTTCTGGAGACTCCATTGGGAGGTATGAACTACCTCCGCAATGTAGCTGAAATCTCCTATGTAAGTAAGTGATTACTTACATCGTTTTGCAAAAAGCTAGAGCTTGCTCGCCCAGGTCCAAAGAACGTCCAGCTCATTCGGCGGGATATTAAAGAGGCCAGTCAGTTCGGCGAGGAACTGACTGGTGCGCTCAAACGTCTTTGCCTCATCCAGCTCGGTGCTCCAACGCGCTTCTTCCAGAGGCGCCAGGCCGAGGGTCTTGATCTTGTTCTGAACGATCGTCTTGGTGATGCCGATCTCAAGTGCTGCCAGCCAGAACTGGCGCGAGCTAAGCGTCGGCATCTGTGCGCGCAGCTCCTCCTCGGTCGGCGCAGAGGGAGGGACGTAGGGCTGGCTCGGAAAATCCGGATTGTCAGCGAGCCACTGTCGGATCGCCGGGTTCAAACCGTTCGTGTCGTTGGCATACGACATATAATCGCAGTCGTAGGTCTCGCCCTCAAAGTCAGTAATATTTGCCTTGACGAGATACGAACCAGCTACACGCCCCGCGGTGACGCTATATACCCTGTTAACCTGTGCCATTACGAAACCCTCTGCATCGCCACGATGCGGTTGCCAGTGCTGTATTGAAACCATCCCCTGTTGCGCCAGGTGCCAGCCAACTGCGTGCTTGCGGCAACGTCCAAGGTCCAACCGATGTTACCCGTCTGGTAATACACGGCGGCGGCCGCATTTCGCTCAGGCGCACCCTGCGTATAGGCCAGCACAACATGCCCAAGCGGATAGTTGGTTTCGTTGATGTTGGTGCCCTTGTAGAGCTGCGCGAGATCCGTCGCGTGATAGCCGTCGAGCGTATCGGCATTGCCGGCACTGTTGGCGTAGTTCACGCTGAAGTTCGACGGGTTGTAGACATACATGTTGGAGCCGTCAGAACCGCCCCAAAGCCACGGAGGCTGGCCGCCCTGACCGGACCAGTTCATGTTCAGATCGACGCCACCGATGCGCAGCGGATAGGCGCGGCCACCGACCGAGACCTTGTTGGCGAACTGATTGGCGAGGTAGTTCGACAGCCAGTCGTTACCCCAAAGCGAGCCGTAGAGATTGCCATCACCGGCCACGCGACCAGAGGCGCCCGCATAGAGCATGTTCGATGCAGAAACGTCACCCGTCACGGCCAAGCCGTGAGCCATCGATACCGCGCCGCTCGCCGCGTTCACCATGAACGGTCGAAGCGAGTTGTAACCTCCGGCCTGGTCGCCCGAGGCGGTGAACATTAGATACAGGGTGCTGCCGTCGAAGCGCCAGAACTGGCCGTAGTTGCCATACTTGATGCGGTAGTTGTTGGCCGAGACAGCCATAAACTCGCCACCGCCCGTGATCTGCGCGACACCGTTCGCTCCATTCTTGAAGACGAAACCGCGCCCGGCGCCATTACCCATCTTGAAATACATGTTGTAGTCGGACGCGCCGTCGAGACGGCCACCATAGGTCGCGTCGCCATACGAGGACATGTAGACCGAATAGTTCGAGTCGCCGCCCCAGAAGCGGACGCCATTGCCGTTGCTCGAAGCAAGCGAAAGCGCGACGTTTCCCGTCGAGGTGTCAGAGCGCAGGAACTGCGAGGCCGTCAAGCCACCCAGCTTCGCGGAGTCTACAGCCTGAGCCGTTGCGCCGAGCTTGGCATCGATGGCAGCCTGAAGACCGGAGATATCGCTGATCGCATGAGTGTGGCCGTCGAAGGCCAGGAGGCGCCACGCGCTCCACACGCTCGAATAGATCGCGCGGACATAAATACGAGCGGCTTCGGTCGCGTTCGCGTTATAGACGGTATAGCGCTGCATGACGCCGGCGCCACCTACGATGACCTCAAGCGTGCCCGCCTTTGCAGTCGGATAGTTGGTTCCGGTAGAGGCGTTCGCGTTTGCGTTCTGCTTCCAAATGCCGTTCGTGACGTAGTTGTTCAGATCCTCGGATCCGCCAAGATCGCCGCGATAACGAACGATGCTACTGTCGATAGACGCATCCATCTTTCCAGCAACACTATCGGCGACAGCGGTTCCGACGAACGCAGTCGTTGCGAGCTGGGTCGAGCTGTTGCCGGCAGTAGCGGTCGGAGCGGTCGGAGTGCCGGTAAATGCCGGCGAAGCCAGTGCCGCCTTCAGCGCCAGAGCGGACGTATCGGCCTTTGCATCGAGCGCCGACTGAAGGCCGGTGATATCAGAGATCGCGTGCGCGTGCGCCAGAGCAGCGAAGCGTGCATCAAGCTCTTCCTGAGAGCCGAGAACACGGAACCAAGGCTTCCAGGAGCCGCTGAGCTTGTGCCTACGATAGTGCTTGGTATCGGCGCTACTACCCTGGATATTAAACAAATTCTGAACCAGCTGCGTGTTACCCGCACGGTTCGTAACGAACCCGATCCAGTAGCCAGCTTCCGGCTCATTCAGAGCGCTGGCTGACGAGTAGTGACCGTTACTAGTCGCGGTATTCCAGTCCGTAATATCCGTAGCATTGGCACCCAGCCGCGTCGGGAGGGCGAGGTTGTTCAGCGCAGTCTGCAGACCGGTGATGTCGGCGATGGCGTGCGTGTGCGAAAGCTCAGCCTTGCCGGCGAGCTGCTGCGTCATCGTCGAGGCGAAGTTCGGATCATCACCGAGAGCCGTCGCGATCTCCTGAAGAGTATCCAGCGTGCCAGGCGCAGCGCCGATCATCTCATCGAGTGCCGTGCGAACATATTCGGTATTGGCGATCTTGGTCGTGCGATCGCCAGCCGGAGCGGTCGGAGCCGTCGGCGTGCCAGTGAAGACCGGCGAGGCAAGCGGCGCCTTCGTCGTCAGGGCGGTGTCAAGGGCCTCCTGAAGGCCGGTGATATCAGAGACGGCGTGCGTGTGGCTCTTGGTCGGCGCCAGAGCTTCGACGGCCTGTCGGACGCGCTGCGCGGTCCAGTTACGCTCGGTCGTTGCCGCGCCCGTCTCAGCTTCGGTCTGATCGACCGTCTGAAGTGCTACCTGGGCACCAATGTTGGCACGCACCGCAGCCGGATCGGTGAAATCCGCACCGTTGTCGGACTTGATGACGTAGTTGGTAGGATCGAACTGATTAGCCTCATCGGCAGATGCGGCAGCAGCGGCAGCCCAGCTCTGCGCCAGGTCACGCGCGGCTTCAGAGCCGGTCTTTGCCGTCTCAGCACCCGTCTTTGCCGCCTCAGCGCCGATCTCAGCCAGAACAGCCGCGTCACGCGCAGCTTCAGAGCCCGTCTGTGCCAATACCGCAGCAGCCTGCGCCGTTTCGGCACCTGCCTTTGCGGTCTCGGCGCCCGTCTTTGCAGTCACAGCCGCGGCCTGGGCGGTTTCAGCACCGGTCTTGGCCGTCTGGGCAGCGATCTTCTCGGCCTCAGCAGCCGTCTTGGCAGCGTCAGCAGCGTTTGCGTGCGTCAGGGCAGTGTCGCGATAGCCCTGAGCAGCCGTGGCCGATGCAGCAGCAGCGTTCTTCGAGGCGAGCGCATCAGCAGCACTGCCGGAAGCAGCCGTCGCAGAGCCAGCAGCGGCCGTCGCCGAAGTCGCAGCTTCGCCGGCCTTCGTGGTCGCAGTCGTTGCGTGCGTCGAGGCGGTGTTGCGGTATGCAAGCGCGTTCGCCTCGGAGGTAGCCGCATTGGTAGCAGCGGTTTCAGCATTCGTTTCCGCGGTCTCGGCATTGATCTCCGAGGTCAGCGCGGCAGCAGCAGAGGCAGCGGCAGCATTCTTGGACGTGTTCGCGTTGGTTTCAGAGGTCGCAGCGGCGACCTTCGAGGCGTTGGCATTGGTCGCAGACGTTGCAGCTTCGCCGGCCTTGGTCGTAGCAGTGCCGGCAGACGCGAGCGCAATACCCTTCGACACGAGCGCATCAGCAGCCGCAGCCTGGGCATCGAGCTTGGCCTGGTTCAGCTCCGGCGTTACCGTGCCGGTATCACCCTTCTCACCAGCCGGACCCTGCGGCCCCTGCTCCGTCAGCTGGACGGCGACTTCCTGACCGGAGCGCGCCTTGACGACGATATCATTGGAATAGTTGAGGACAGCTTCGCCGTCCGACCGAAGCTGCCGAACGGTAATGTCGTCTGCAAGGTTGATTACGACTTCCATTAGAGCCTCGTAACGGAGCGCTTGACCGGGATCTCCAGGTCAAAGCCGAGGTGAATCTTGTCGGTGAGATCCGTGCGAACAACGTCCATGACGACCTTGCCACTCGACCATTCGGCCGAGATGGAGCCAGGAAGAACGATCTCGATCGAGGTATCGTCCACGCGAATGATGTTGCCGGCCTGGGTCGTCAGCGTTGCCAGAACGGGGCTATCAGCATCGACGCGAACCTGGGCGGTGAACTTGGCCGTGCTCGGGAAAGCAGCAAGCGCGGTCGAAACGACCTTGATCTTCAGGCGCCACTCACAACCGGTCTGAATGGCCTTTCCCTTGAGATACTGTGAATAGGACATGCGGTGGCGATCCTCTTAATGGCATTTGAGGCAAGATAACATAAGTAAGTGATTACTTACAATCTTGATTAAATAGAGGCCCGCCACTTTCCGTTCTGAAGCGTAACCAAGGTGCGCTTGCCGTTCTTATATTGGAAGGTGTGAGTAACCGCCCAGCCGCTCGGACCCTTATTGTATCCCTGACGCAGGTTCATCACGCCGGAGACGTAAACACCGTCCATGATCTCGGGCGAATGCTTGTCGCCAATGTTCATCTTGCGACCGAGAGCGGCAAAGCCAGAGACCGTGCCACGCGCACCATTCGCGCCGCGGAAGCCGTGATTACCGCACTCCACGCCGTTCAACACGTAGCTGTAGCCATCATGCACCCATTCAAGCTGATCGGGGCTGAAATGCAGGCACTCGCGGCGCGCGATCAGATAGAAGGCATGTTCCAGGAGCGAGAAGCTCTCTACCGGATCGCCGGCCGCAACTGCATTCGCCACGCGCTCGCGCCAGGCCAGATAGGCGTCTTCAAGCTGCAGGCCGAGCCGAATGTTGATGCCGTCGTTACGATAGCGCCCCTCCCTCACATAGCGCTCAAGCGCGATATCGTGGTTTGCCTCGACGATAACCAGGTTGGTCGTCTTCAGGATCTGGATCACAACGTCGATGACGCCGCGGATCTCGTCTGCGACACTCTCGCGGCCGCGATAGGCGACCTCGTAGGAATGGGCGTTATCGTGGACGTTGTGATGATTGCGGCGGTAGTTGTCGAAAATGTCGTGAGCGAAGGCCTTGCGGAACTTCAGCGTCCGGGTGATCGAGTCCGGCGCCCGGAAGGTAGCGTCGAAGTTCTTGCGGTCTTCCTTGTCGGTGTGAAGGTCAGCCATAACCAGGCCGTCGAGCTCCTCGTCGATCGTCACCTCGCCATCCTTGACGAAGAACTCCAAATCCTGGAACGAGCCATCCTGGTCAGCGACCAGATGCCGGCAGAACAGATCGCCATCATGGTCGAACTCGACCAGCACCGCGGCAAGTTGATGCGTGGCGATCGACTTGATGCCGGCCTTACGCGGAATGATCTTCGGCTTGGTGACAAGGCCGGTCGTCATGACCTGGTGCGCCTGCTGCGCGGGATCGAGCGACGGCACGGACTTCAGCTGGATCTTGGAATGCGGGAAGACACCCCAGCGGCCCTGCGTATAGGTGGTGAGATCCGAGATCGGACGGTTTGCCGTCGGCAGCATGTTCATCTCGCCGCAGAACACGAAGTTCTCGCCGATCTTCATCTGGCCGAAGCAGAGGTATTGCTCGATCTCAGGCGCGTAGGCGCGGACGGCCGAGTTGTTCTCGCTCCACCACTGCGTTTCATAGGTTCCGGGCCCGACGATGATATCCGCATCCCGGAATGACGCATACGCCTGCAGGTTCTCCCAGAAGGGCAGATCAACCTCGGCGTCGTTCTGGGCTCCCGTGAAGATGAATACGCGTCCGCGAGGATCCTCGACGGGCTCAGCGGTCAACGTGTCGGTGAGCCAGGTGCGCGGCGTGCCCTCGACGTTCTGCTTCTTGCCGGTGAGCCGGTCATACTTCGTCGTGATGTAAGGATCGATCACCACGGCTTCAGGGTTGGTCACAGGATAGCGCGAGCTGGCCAGCAGGTGATCGATGTCAGCCCGAAGCAGATCAGCGCGTGCGTTCGCGTGAGCGACCGGAGCTTCTGGATCCTTCTCGGCTGCCTGGATCACACGATTGATCAGGACCGGAACATTTTCGCCTGCCCGGAGACGTGCTCGAAGAACGGATGAGCGATTGCGAACCGTCTGGTAGGAAAGACCGAGAGCAACTGCTACATCGGTGAGGTTCGGATATGCTTCCTTGTCGTTATAAGCTTCAACGAACCGGTCCTCAGCAACATTTACCGTCATGTATTCCCGTCCATTCACTGTCATATACTATATATGACTTAAGTTAGTAGATAATATAAATGACAGTAAACGGATCAATCTTCCGGGGGATTGAGATTGATCCGCAAACCTTCATAGAACTTGATGGTGGCCTGGTGATTGGTCCGGCAGTTCTTCAGGGTCTTCCGGTCCTTAAGCCAGAACGTCTCCGTCTGAAGCTGGCTCAGCTTTTCTCCGGGCCTGGGCTCCGGAATCGGCACGCCATAACCACATGCGACGATCTCGGCCGGCAGGGGCGGCAGGACGATCGGCGCCTTAGCGGACGGAGTTAAGACGCTGCACGCTGCCAAGGCCGATACCGCCGTCAGCAGCACCAGGATCCTGAGCGGCTTCGCGGTTGAGGCGAGCGACTTCATCTTCAAGCTTCTCCTTTTCGAGGATGATCAGGGCAACGTCTTCGCGCAGGCCCTTCTCGGCCGCGGTAATCACCGCGTTGTTTGCAGCTGCCTGGTCGGCGAGCGCCTTCTCGTGAACGACGCGCATGGCCTCGTAGCCACGCTCATAGACGGCGTTGTAGGCGTAGATGCTGAGCCCGACGGCCGTCACGACAGCCGCGGTGACGATCCAGCTCAGATAGGGTGCGAGCAAAGCCTTCAGCATCAGAGACCACTCACGCAGACTTCGGCCTCGCCGGCGCGCTGGGCATCACCCATCTCGCGGCGCTTGACCAGGCCATCGACAATGATGCCGCCTGCCTTGTTGAACGCGGTCTGCGCCTCGCAGCCCTTGCGGTATTCGCCCTGCATGTGGAAGCGCGTAGCCGTGGAGCCAGCCATTCCCTTGCCGGATGCGGTAGAGCCCACGCCGAAATTGTAGGCGCCGGAGAGCATGGCCGCCTGGACGCCAACCGGGAAGGTCGTGTAGCCAGGCACGCGCTTGGCGAGCGGAAGGTAATAGTCGCTGTAGATCTGCTCCCGGGTCATCTGCTCGCACTCGGCGCGGGTAAAGCGCATGTTCGGACCGACCGGCTTGCCGTTGATGCGGGTGAGGCCGGCGCAAATGTCGTAGATCTTGGCGAAGCGATCCCAATGTGAGGAGAGCACCATGCCCTCCCAGGGCAGGATCAGGGTGTTGGTCGCCAGGATGACGGCCGGAGGAAGAGCCTTCGGCGAGGTGTCCTCGATACCCTGCCAACCGCCCGCAGCTGCGGCGATCATGGCAGCGGCGATTGCGGACTTGCCGCGCTTCGTGGCGATGATCTTGTTAACCGGCATTACCGGACCTCAAGAGCGCGCGAGGGTCCGATATAGTCGGCCTTCTGGGTGACGCCCTTCTGCTCGATGACGGTCGTGAGCTTCACGACGGCCTCCTTGAGCTTCTGGGTCTCGGTCGTCTGCTCCTTCAGAGCCTCGGTGTTCTTGAGTCGATCCTCGTCGGTGCGGTCGAGACGCTGGTCCTGGCGCGTGTCCTTAATGAGAAGTTCCTGGACAATCGGCGAATTCTCGGCGCGTCCGGCAAGCAGCCAGTTGTAGACGCCAAAAACGGAGCCGGCGAGCGAGAAGCAACCGATCGCAAGGCCGACCGTCTCCTTGTTTAGCGTGATGGATGGAAGCTTCGCCATTGGGCTCTCCAGCGATGGAATGTAAGTAAGTGATTACTTACTACATGTGGAGAGCCCTGGCAAGAAAAACCGCTAATTACGGGGCCGGAAGGTCGCTCCAGTCGACATCAGCGGCTTGCTCGATTTGAGCCGGGCTCTGAGCAGCCATTACAGCCGTCTTTGCCACAAGTCGCCGCTCCTCGATGATCAGGGAGACGGTCAGCCACGACTGGCGCATGGTCAGATAGATCACCGCCTGATCGAACAAAGAGATACCGTTCATCGCCGACTCTGCCGTCAGATGCGGGATCTCGGACGGAGGGGTCGTCAGGTCAACATTGTAGTCGACCATGAACTTCTCGGCCTCGGCCCGCTTCTGGTCGTAAACCATCGCCTGGCCTGAGCCGAGCGTGATATAGCGCCCGCGAATCTTCTCGGCGTTCGCGTCGATATTGCTCAAAGCCTGCTGCTTCAGCGGCTCGAGATCCTTGGTGACAGACAGCTTCACGATGCAACAACCTCCGCGTCGAAGGGCATGTAGGGCCAATGGTCAATGTGAAGGGAATAGCTGGCCGGCATATGCGAGGAGATAGAGAGCGTGCCGCCCGCAACCTCAAACGGATGACCGTCGATTACGACCCAGGCAGGATCCGGCAGGCCAGTGATCACGGCTTCGTCGACATTATCAGCGGCGATCGCCGTCTTCGAGATGGTGAAAACCGGCCGGTCAACAATCGCGCCGTCCAGGACATACTGGGTCACATCGTTGCCGGTCTCGCCGAAGATCGCGGCTTCGCCAGGGCGCACCTGAAGCTCAAGGTCTCCGCGCCGGCAGTAACCGTAGCGGTTGATCGCTCCGGTTGCCGGGTCGTAGATGGTGAAGGTAGCCGGAGCTTCGAGGTCGATTACTTCTTCGGTCATGATTACCTCTTTCTCACAAGGGTTGCCAGGAAGCGCTGGCTGACATCGGAACGAGTTACGATACCATTGCCCGAACCGGCAGACCGCTGGGCGACGATTTCGTAGGTGATGGTTCCCGCGCCAGGGGCAGCGTCGTAGTAGTTGAAGGAGACGGCGCCACCATCGGTGTCACCGGTGTCATAGGCGCTGCAGGCAAACTGAGTAGACCTCAGCTGCGTAACGCCGTTCCTGCGCAGCCAAACGTCCAGGTTCACCGAATAGCTCTTATCCGCGCTGGCATTGATGCCCAGAAAACCGTAGCAGTCGGCAAAGACGATGATCGGCGCACCGAGCGGATTGGCGATCGAAACAGTCGCCACAACGACCGCGGCCGTGCCGACCCCTACCCCGCCGTTCGCGTAGGAGCCTGCCGAATCCGTCGCAGCGTTTGCAGCGATCAGATCCGTGATCGTCGTGCCGTCCTGGACGAGCACGCGCGCATCGATCCTGTCAGCGGTGATGTGAACGCCGTTGATCGACCTTGCCTGGACGTGATTGCTGTTGATCGCGTTCGCCTGGACGTGGTTACTGTTGATCGAGTTCGCCTTCAGATGGCCGCTCTCGATGGTGTCGGCCTTCATCTGGATACCGGTAACGGTATCAGCCTTGATGTTGCCACCGTCGATAACCGTGCGGCCATAGGTGGCGTTCATCGCGTCAGCACCGCGATAGGTGGCAAGCACGATGCAGTTGGACGCGAAGGCCGTTACGACGCTGGTCGTGACCGAGAGCGCGGTCGCATCCTTGACCCAGTAGATATACTGGGTGCCGGCCGTCCAGGTGCTCGTTGAACCAGCCGTGATAGACTTCGTGGTCGCAACGCCCACGTCATTGATGTAGCTGATGGAGCCAGCCGTCCAGCTTGCACGGTTTGCGGTCGGCGCATTGTGCTCGAACTGCAGACCATCGAGCGAGATGTTACGCATACCGATGACCGCGACATTCGCAGCAAGGGTGTTTGCCGCGATTGCGCCACCGTTGATTTCGGTCGAGTCACCGCCCATCGCCCAATTGGCGACCGTGCCATTGTTGGAGATCCGGACGCGACCGGGATCGATCAGCGTGGAAGCGGCGTTGATGCGAGCAGCCGGGTTCTCAGCGCGGGAGCGGATCGTGCCGAGCGTGTCGCCACCAACAATGACCGAGCTGGAGATCGTGGTGTCGGCCTGGATCTTTTCAGCGGCAAGCGACTGGATCTTTGCCGACGTGACGACGGCATCGCCGAGCTGGACAGAGCCGGTGATGATCGCATTGTTGGCGACGAGCTGCTGGGCGCCGATGGTGCCTGCCAGAATGTTGTTGCCATCCTGCATGACCTTGCCGTCGGCCAGCTGCACGTCGGTTCCACCGCGGTAAATGCCGACCGGGAAGCCAGCTGCGGTAAAGATCGCCGAGATCGAGGTCGTGGTGCGCAGCGTCGTCTCGCCCTCGACGTAGTAGAGGTAGAGCGAGCCGGAGGTCCAGGTCGCATTGCCGGCCACGACAGTCTTGGTCGTCGTGCCAGAGAGCTGGGAGCCAACAGAAACGTCGAAGCTCGTCCAGGCGACCTTGTTCGCGGACGGCGAGTTCGGCGTCAGCGTCAGACCGACAATGGTCATGCGCTTCGGGTCGGGCAGCGTTGCGGTCTCGGCAGACGCGACAGCGGTCAGCGCAGACTTGTTGCCCGAGGTGTCGACAGCGCGCAGCCAGTAGTAGCGCGTCGTGTTGTGCGCAAGGCCGGTGCGCGGGAAGCTCGTGCCGATCGAGCTTGCGATCACGACAGCGCTGCTCGAAACGTTCGTCGTGCCCTCAAGGATCTCGATGAAGGCCAGGTCAGCGTCGGTCGGGTTGACCCACGACAGCCACAGCGAGGTCAGGCCGGGAGTGACCGTGAAGCCGGTCGGCGCGGCAGGCGGCGTCGTGTCCTTCGCAGCGACGTGCGTGATCTCCGCGGAGTAGTTCGACGTATTGGTGTTGCGGTCGCGGGCGCGGATCTTGATCTTGTAGGTGACAGCCGGGATACCGTCGAACTCGAACGGGCCGTTTGCGACCGGGAAGCTGACGTAGTTGCCCGAGCCCTGCTTGATCTGCAGGTCGTATGCGGCCATGTCTTCTTCGGTGTTGTTCGTCCAGGTAACGGTTACGCGCGCGACACCGTTTGCAACGACCGAGGTCGCAGCAAGTCCGGTCGGGACCGCAGGCGGGGTCATGTCGAATGCAAGCTCGGTCGCGACCTGCAAGGCCGGAGAAATGTTCAGACCGGTCTTGCCGAAGGCGTCGTAGGCCGCAACGCGGATATAGTAGGTCGTAAGCTCCTCGCCGGCGAACACGAAGGAGCCGCCCTTGCCGTCATAGCGCGGCGTGGTCGTGTAGGGGTCGAAGGTGTTGTTCTTCTCGATCCAGACCAGAACGCCCGCGAAGTCGTCATCGACCTGCGCCGGCCAGGACAGGTGAATGTCCTTCACCGCGACAAAGGCGGTCGGATTGAAGGCAGCAGGAACGGGATTGGAGAACGTGATCGTCGTCGGATTGCTGACGCGCTGAAGCGTGTCCGTGACCGTTACGGTGACGCGAATGGTGCGCGTCGGCCCGGCATAGCCAAGCTTGGCGCAGTCGGCGCGGTTCGAGGCGATGTCATAGACATAGCCCTCCCCTACGACGCGCTCGGTGCGCAGCAGCTCGCCGGTCCCAGGGTGATAGATCGAGACGGTGTTGAAGGCGTAGTGCGGCGAGGTCGAGAACTCGACCGGGCCACCCTTGACCAGGGCGAAGTTGTTCTTCCAGCGCACGCGCAGGTCGGGGCCAGTAAACTGAGTGGTGTCCGGCCGGTCGATCAGCTGCAGGTCGGTTACGGTCGGGAGACCGAAGCCGGAAGCGCCTGCGGCCTCAAACTCGATCGTGGCCGGTTCCGAGACCGATCCGGTATAGCCTACGGTCTGGACATAGAACGTGTGGATGCCCGTGCTGATGTTGGGCATTTCGTAGTAGGACGCATCCGTCGAGCCGAGCGTGTAGAAGCCATCATTCGGCGTATCGACCGAGACGATGAAGCCGCGCACGAGCTGGTTCTGCGGAGCGGTCCAGGAGAGCGTCAGGGACAGGTATTCCTTGCCCTCGTCCGAGATATAGCCGGTCTCCTTGACCAGGAGGCCAGACGGCGGGGAGACGGTCTTGGTCGGGCGCTCGTAGGGCAGCGGTTCAAAGGCGATGCCATCCTCGACGCGCGCATACTTGTTCGGATCGTGGAACAGCGCCGTAACCCGGAAGACGTTGGGCTCGGACTCCTCGATGTTGAGGACGCGGTAAAGCCGCGGCGTGATGTCGGAACCCTTGATGGTCCACATGGCGTCGGGCAGGATCCCGGTAGAGAACGCCGACGAGATGCGAACCGTGCGCTCGTCGAGGAACGCCAGGATGGGCCGGGTCTCGACCTGACCCGAGGGCAGCGTGGCCATGAGCTGATAGGTCTCGCCCTCGTTCCATTCGAACGGAGCATCCAACTCAAGGGTCAGATCGCTCTGAGAGGCGATGCGACCGGCCGCGCGGATCTGTGCCTTGCGCGGGTCCGAAACGGCGATGATCTCACCCGGACGCAGCTCGGCATGATCCCACGACGCCGAATAGGTCAGCGTGTCGGTCTCGTGCTGCTCAGTGTCGATGATCCACTTGCCGTAGCGGTGCGCGAGACCGCGCGAGGTGCAGCCCTGCAGCTGAACCGACTTGTCGCGCCAGCCGTGCTTGTGCAGCAGATCGGAGTTGATGACGACTTCGGTATCGGGACGGTAGAAGTCGTCCGGATTGTTCCACTTGACCATGACGACCGAGTGCCGGGCCTTAAGCGCCGTGCCGGCATACTCGAAGTCACCACCGATGACGTTGGCCGGCGAAACCAGGCGCACCGGATCGCTCGGCATGTCGGCAGCCGCAAAGACCTGGCCCATCGCCCAATAGGCCATGCCGCGCCACGCCTTCGTGATCGACTGAAGCACGAAGAAGGCTTCGTCCTTGGTGTTGATGACGCCGTTGTAGGTGAAGCGCGGCTCGTAGATATCCTCGCCCGTTTCACCATTGCGGAAGCCGCTCTTGATCGACTGGTCGCAATACTGCGCGATGGTGTAGAGCGACCACTTGTCAACGATCTCGGGGCTGATGAACTCGCCCAGGCCATAGCGGTCGTTGACGATCAGGTCGTAGAAGATCCAGGCCGGGTTATTGGTCCAGGCGACCTTGAAGGTGCCATCCCAGATGCCCGTGTAGACGCGCGTCAGCGGGTTGTAGTTCGACGGCACGTTCACCAGCAGGCCGCGAACGTGGTAGCTGCGCGGAGGAATGTTGGAGCCCATCTCCTCGGCGTTGCCTTCCATCGCAACGGCCGCGGTGAAGGGATAGATGAACTTGCCTTCGACCAGGACGACGTAGCCTTCCCAGAACAGATCGTTCTGGAGCTTGTCGTCGGTGGAGTCGGGCGTCAGACGGCGAACGCGCACGTCCCAGGGCGAGCCGCCTTCCGGAAGATCGATGCGATGATCCATCTGGAAGGGCGACAGTGCCTTTTCGCTTGCGAGCGTGTTGACCAGGGCTTCGGTCCAGCTGCCGTTGTAGGAGCGAACATCGATCGCGTAGGAGAGGCTGGTGCGCTTCAGGCCACCCTTGCCGTCCTGACGGACGAGCGACGGGCAGCGCATGATCACGCGAACGGCGTCGGCGTTCTCGTCAACGATGGTGCGCTGAACCGGGCCAAGGGTCTGCTTGACCTGGACTTCCACCTGCTCAGGCGTTTCGACGGCCGAGTGACCGTTAAACCAGCCCTCGTCAGCCGTGCCCTTGTGATCGGACAGGGTAACGCCCTTGAAGTTGTAGCTACCGTCGGCGTTCTTGAGCGGGGTCTGGTCGAAATAGATCGACTGCTCGCCGTTCACCAGGCCGTAGATCGGCCCTTCCGAGATCGCCTCGATAAGGCGAAAACGGGCGTTCGAGCGCATGGTGTTGGCGTCGTTGCTGGCGCCCTTGCCACCCTTGCCACCACCGCCTGCGCCGCGAATGCGCCGGGGCTGGTTGCGGACGAGTTCATTCGTGGCGAGCGCGGTGTCGCCGTGGGACTGGAACTTAATCACTTCTTGCCACCTGAGCCTACAGATCCGCCGCCCGAGCCGGTGACAGCGATGCGTTCAATGTCGATGCCGCCCGAAATCAGGACGCCACCCGTGATGACCTCGCCGTAGACAAGCGGCACCGGAGCGCCCTGGTCGTAGGTGTTTCCAGGTCCAGTCATCGTGAAGGATTGAGAGCCGTCGCCCTGCTCGGCCTTCTCTTCGGGCGTCAGCAGCGAGGAGACGCCGGCCAGCGCCACAGCAGCGCCGAAGAGGGCGACCTGCGTGCCAGTGACGCCGCCCAGGAGCGTTCCGGATGCGCCAATCGTGGTCGCGAGCGCACCGCCCGTGAACGCAAAGGCAGCACCAATCAGGACGACGCCGAGAATGGCCTTGAGGAGCCCGCCGCGCTTGGAGCCGGCGACATAGGGGACGATGTGAAGATCCGCCCGGCCGAGCTTGAAGTCGGCGATGTCGCCTTCGCCGAGGCTCATGCCCGTGTCGACTTCCCGACCGCGCACCAGGTGCCAGACACCTTCGCGAATGTCCTTCATGAAGCCGGGGAAATTGGCCGAGAGCGCGCGAACCGCCTCGCCGGCAGTCTTGACGTCGAGATTAAATTCGCGGCCGTAGCGGGCGCCGAGCGCGCCGTGGAGAATGACCTTACGCATCGGCTGCAGCTCCCTTGTAACGAAGCCACTTCGTCGCCTGACGACCCCACAGACCCGCAGGTTCGCGCCGGGACAGACGCGAAGGCAGGTGATGAACGATGAGGCTGTCGCCGATCAGCAGGCCGGCGTGATTGCTCTTGGAGGAACGGATCTTCATCAGGAAGACATCGCCAGGCTGCGGCGCGTCCTTGGTCTCGACGAAACCGGCCTTGCCGAAGTTCTCCTCGTAAAGGTCGTCGTCGCCTTCCCACCAGGCGTCCTGGCGCGGGAACTCCGGAATGGTAATCGGATCATGCGGCCAGCCGACAATGCCCTGCTCGGCGAGCTTGTCCTTGCCCAGCGCGTAGCAGTCCTTGATGATCGCGTAGCAGTCGGTAACGCCGTGCATGAACTCGCGGCCAAGCACGGGCGAAATGTCGCCACCCCAGATGACCGGCTTGGAAGCGGCGCGCTCCTCGTCAAGCACCAGGATCGCCCACGGCTTTTCGGTCAGGAGCTGGCCTTCCATGTCGGCCTTGGAAGGAAAGAAAGGACCATTCGGGTGCGAGTGCACCACGACATCGATGTTGGCTTCGTGCTTGGCGTAGACCTTGCCGGAGATCTCGAAGGAGCAGAGCTGGCAGCCGCAATCGCGGTCGTCTTCCCGATGCGTGCTCGGGTCGCTGGCGATGTTCTCGCAGGCGATATACTTGCCCTTGACGATGAGGCCGCACGACTCCTTGGGGAATTCGCGACGTGCGTGAGCCTTGGCGTCCTCGAACGCCTCAATGAACGGATAACTCATGAGGATACCCTCTGGACGCCAGGGAAGCCGCCGAAGGGCAGCGGGTTTTTCTCGCCAAAGCGGGTGCGGCAGCACGACAGACGGCGCGAAGGCACGTCGAGAGCAGGGTCAGCGACCGGCTGATCGTTGATGTCGTAGCTCTGGGAGCCCGTGTAAGGGCACTGCGCCTTGGAGTAGTCGAAGTTGGCCGTCGAACGGTTGAAGTAGCGGTAGCGCCACAGGCAGGTGTTGCGGATGACCGTGCGGCCGGGAAGCTGCTTGCCTTCCTGGTCGATCGAGGCCGACAGTTCCCATTCGATGAAGACGCCGTTTTCCGAGGTCTTGCGCTCGAAGCGGAAGATGTCCGGGCCGTAGAAGGACTCCGGATCTGCCTCGGGCTGGCCGTCGAGGAAGCGCGTGTAGGTGCGCACGCGATAGAGCGTGCAGCCGAGCAGCTCGCCATAGGTCGACACGAGCGCCTGGGCGAGACCATCGACGTTGGAGATGCGGATCTTGGGCGTCGGCAATGCGCCGGCACCGGACGTTTCGAGACCCTCGAACTGAACGTCGATCGGCTGGTATTCGACCTGGTTGAAAACAACCGGCCCGTCATTGTCGGTGCCCATGACGAAGTGCATGATCGGGCCACCCACGGACGAGCTATCGATCGTGAACAGCGAGATCACGCCTGAAGGAGCAAGAGACTGTGCTTCGGACTGAAGGGACATTCGGACCTCGTGATTGAGGCCCAATTGTAAGTAAGTGCTTACTTACTAGCAACCGAAAAGATAAGGAACCGCTTACTTTTCGTTGCTGAAGCTTTGCACAAGGGTCGCATCGACCTGCCAGATGCCGCCTTCCGTGACGGACGACCACTCCTTGCAGGTCCACTTGACCGCGAACTGCTCACCGAACGGCCGGTAGTAGAACACCTTGTTGCCCTGCTGACGCTCGAAAAATCCCTTGATCTCCTGCATCTGATCGTAGGTCAGGGTCTTCCAGGAGAGCGTCGTGGACTTCCTGATGTGATTGATGCCCTTGGGCGTCGGCTGCGAGTAGCCATCGCCAAACTCCGCCTCCCAGAGGGAGACGGTAGGCTTGTGCGAGGTGCCCGGCGAGGGACCGACGGGCGGATTGAAAGTCGGAAGCGGCATACTCGTCCTCTCGTCGTAAGTAAGAAATTACTTATATCACGAGGAAAACGCTTTGTGCGAAGAAAGTCGCGGCTTTTACCGCGACCTCTGGTTCATGTAGTTGCCAACCTTGCTCTGCTTGCGGATCTCGTCAGCGACGGTGGAGCGGATCGAGACCTCGTATTCGCGCGCCATCTTCTTTGCGAGGTCGGTGTTCTGCTCAGGCGTGCCGGCCGAACCGTTGACGGTGATCGGAGACGAGATCTGGATCGTCTGCGAGCCCGCAAAGCTGCCCATGCTCTCCATCTGCTCAGGCGTGAAGACACCCTCGCCCTTCTTAGCGATGATCGGCACTTCCGAGGGAAGCAGACTGTCAACGATGCCGCCCGTATGGAACTTCTTGGCACTGTTGAAGACGTTCGAGTGAACGGCCTTCGGGATCAGCGCGGACGAACCAATGATGCCGCCCGTGTGAGCCGTCGGAACACCGAGGACCGCGCCGAGCGTCGTAGCTGCGCCCTTGCTCTTGGCCCCTCCCGGAGCTGCCGGGAAGGCCCCCTTATTCTTGCCGCCCGACTGCTGACCGCCCTTGGAGAACATGCCGGACATCATCGACTTGACGCCCATGTTCACGATGTCCTTCAGAATGCCCTGAAGAACAGAGCGGAAGTCGCCCGTGCCGGTGATGAGGTCAGCGATGCCGCCTGCAAGCGAGTCCATCCACCGAGCCGAAGCCTGGGCGAGATTGCCCTGCAGGTCGCCCCACTCCGCAAACTGCTTCTGCATCGGGTTCGTTTCCTGGGCATACTTTGCCCGGATCAGAGCCTTCTGCTCCTCAGCCATGCGGGTGATTTCCACCTCGTCGGCGCCGTTCTTGCGCTGCTGTTCGACCCAGGTGTCAACGGCAGCCAGAGCCTCATTGAGGTTCTTGGAGCGCAGCTGGCCCTGCGTGAGCAGCGAATTCTTGAGGCTCTCGGTCTCCTTGTTAAAAGCGACCTGGGCATCAAGGCTTTCGAGCTGGCGCTGGCCGTTCAGAAGGTTGCGACGGGTCTCAAGCGCCTGCTTGTAGGTGGCGTTGTTCACGTCGCCGCCCGCGCGGTTCAGAACGTCGGCAACATAGCCGTCGAGGTCCGTCTGGAGCTTCTGCAGCTCCTGACTATCGGGAACCCACTTGGGATCCTTGACCTTGTTCTGCATCTCGGCGATGCGACGGTTCAGCTCCGCGCGGCGCTCATCGAACTTGATGGCTTCCTGCGAGTTCTTCTTGTCCAGCTTGTCGTTTTCGGAAGCCTTCTTCTTGGCTTCGTCATACTTCTTGGCAGCAGCAAGTGCTGCCTCGAAGCGCTTGGCTTCGGGCTTGCGATCTTCCGGATTGCCAGACTTGTCGAAGTCGCCATTGCGGATGGCCTTCTTGAGCTGCTGGTAGCGCTTGCCGGCTTCTTCGGCGCCCTCGCCCAGATCCTTCGTTTCAGCTTCGGTCTTCGTGATCCAGTCCGACAGGTCGAGGTCGGAGTTGGCCTTGCCGATTTCGAGGTATTCCTTGTGCGCGTCCTTGTAGGCGTCACGCAGCTCCTCGGTCTTGCGGATCTGATTGTCGAATACGGTTGCCTGGAACTGCGGCACGTCGGCTTCGGGCTGGCGCAGGGGCTGCGTGCTTGCGCCCGTCTGACCACCCTTCCATTCGAAGTGCATCGCGTCCTTGACGGACTTCCAGTCGCCGCCCCAGGTCAGGCCATACTTCGCAGCAAGCTCGCGAATGTTCGACGGCATGTCAGTGACGAGCGTCTTGCCGTTCGGGTTCTGATCCGGATTGATGTCGATAGCATTGCCGAAGGCGTGCTCGGAGAGCTTGCCGGGAGCATTGACGTTGTTGCGAACGTTGTAGCCACCGAGCGACTTGACCTTGTAGCCCTGCCCCATCAGCTCATCGAGAAAGCCCTTGAACGCATCGGCAGCGGCCTTGTGGACCTGCACCGTCATGCCGTTCGAGGCCATGATCGAGGTGATGTTGTTATCCTTCCAGCCGGCCGAACGCGGATCTCCGAAGATGCCCATGTTCTTCGACATCAGGTTCGCACCCGAGGTCGGCATACCGGTGAAGCCGGCCATGCCCTGCAGGTTGCCCTGCATACCGTTCAGCTCAGGAATGCCCGTGCCGAGCTGACCGAAGTTCAGTGCGTTCAGACCCGTGCCGACGCCGAGGATCGCTTCACGCAGCTCCCTGACGCGATTGGTGACGTTCATGACATGCTGCTCGGTCTGCTGACCGAAAGCGTTCTGACGCATGACGACGCCGACCTGATTGGCCGTCTCGCCCTGAGCGTTCATCGCACCGACGACATCGCCGATCGCCTTGCGGATATTTTCGTAGGGACCGAGGCCGTAGTAGCCACCGTTGTCCAGCTTCAGAAGGTTCTTCTGGGCGTCATCGAGCTTGGTGCCGCCCTTCTGGCGCTCGATGAGAGCCAGACGCTGCTCGCGGATATCCTGGCGCACGCGCTCAAGATCCTGATCAGCCTTCTGGTTGCCCTTCATCACCTTGTCGAGGGCTTCCTTGGCCTCTGCGGCCGCAAGAAGCTCGTCGTGCAGATCCTGGACGGCTTGACCACCTTCCTTGACGGAGCCGAAGTCCTGGGCGGCGATACGCTCAGCCATTTCAGCGGCAGCACCAGACGCGCCGTTCATGTTGGCCTGGATCTTGGCGATGTCCTGATGCAGAGATTCGAGGGCCGTCTTGCCCTTCTCGATCGCCTTGGTCTCATTGCCGGAGGCCTTGGCGTATTCCATGTCGAACTGCTCAGGCGTGAGCGAATTCAGCTTGGCGACTTCCTCGACGCGAGCCTTCGTCAGGTAGTCCATGCGCGCCTGGTAGCGAGCCTTGTCGTTTTCGTCAGCCCTATTGTAGAGCTTCTCGATTTCAGCGATCTGGGTATCGTAATAGTCGGTGGTCTTGGTGATCAGCGTCTTCTGCTGCTGAAGCTGGTCGGCGACATACTTGTCACGGATCTGCTTCTTGGACTGCTCGCGAACGCCTTCCTTGTTGACCTCTTCCGCATAGGCCTTGTCCCGATCGATCGCGGCCTTGTTGTAGTCGCGCTGGAAGCCTTCCAGAACGTCGCCGACCTGACTCCTGTAGCGCTCGATGTCGCGGAAGATTTCCTTCTTGCCGGCATCCTCGACCAGCTGCGGCAGCAGCGCCTGGATCTTCTTGCGCTCTTCGATCAGGAGATAGAGCGGGCCAAGGGTCTCGTCCGGAACAAGCTCGCCAGCGGCGTTCTGGGTCAGGCCCTCGCCCTTGTCCATCATGCGCTTCTTTTGCGCCGCGATCTGCTCATCGATCTGAGCGAGACGAGCGTTGCCGATATCTTCGGCCTGACGGCGCGACTCCGCGCCGAACTTCACGAGTTCGTCGTAGGCGTCCTTGATCTTGTTGGAGAAGACACCGAAGTATTCGCCGGCCGCGTAGGCAGCGATACCCACACCGACGATCATCGGGGCAAAGGTAGCAAAGCCGGTAAAGAGCCCGCCAAGAACCGCAGCCGTGCCGGAGATGACACCGCGGATGCCAGTTGCAGCAGTCGAGAGGCGACCGAGATTGGACACGCCGCCCGCGACACCAGACATAGCGTTGTTCATGTTCGTGGAGAACACAGTCCAGTTCAGGCTGGCCGTCTGAAGCGCCGAGGTCAGCGAGCCGAGGCCGCGCGTGACCGCAAGCAGTCCGAGACCGCCCGCAGCAACCGTCGCTACCCGGGTCAGCTCATCGCGGAACTGCCAGATGGTCGAGATGCCTTCGCGCAGAGACTGGACGACAGTGCTGAGCCCCTGGCCGAACGAAACGGCCATGCGCTGCGCCATGTCGGACGACAGGAACTGATTGATGTCGCGCAGCTGGTTCTTGATCTGGTCGAAGAAGCCCCTGCCACCTTCAGAGGTCGCGAGGTTCTGGACGTTGGTGTAGAGCTGCGTCATCTGACCCGAGAAGGTCTGCATCATGCGCTGCGACGTGCCACCATAGGCGCGGTTCAGCTCAGCCGTCAGCTTCTGCAGGGCCGGAACAGATGCGACCGTGCCGGTCGAGATTTCCTTGGCAAGCTCACCGACCGTAAGGCCCATCGAGCGCGCCAGCAGGTTCATGGCAATCGGCATCGACTCGCCGATTTGCTGCCTGAGCTCCTCCATTTGCAGAACGCCCTTGCCCGCCGCCTGGGTCATACCGAGGATGGTGCGGTTGAAAGCGTCGTCAGAGCCACCGAATGCCGCGATACCATCCGAGATGGCCCTCAGCGATCCATTCGTCGGGTCGATACCGACGGCCTTCAGCTTGGTGAAGCCGGACGTGAGCGTCTTGAGCGAGAACGGCATCTGCGTGGCCTGCTCGCGCAGCCACTTGACGTTATCAGCAGCGTCCTTGATCGGGTCGGCCGCAGTCGACATCGCCCGCATCTGGTAATTGAGCTTCTCCATCTCCGCATTGATGCGGACGATATCGCCGAGCCAGCCGTTTGCAGCCGACGACATCTTGGACATGCCGAGCGAAACGAGACCGGTGACAATGGAGATGTCGCGAAGGGTGCCGAGCGCACCCTTCGCAGAGGTATCGATCCGCTGCATGTTGCGGATCACAGAGCCCGATGCGTCAGCAAGACCATCGAGGCGAGGGTTGGTGCGGATCAGTTCGGAGTTGAACTGAGCAAGCGACTGCCCTGCCCGGAGCATACCCGAGGTAAAGCTACCGTCTGCCAGCTGAAGTTCAACGCGAATAGAAGTCATCTAACCCTCTTGCTAAGTAAGCACTTACTTAGATCAGCGGCCAGAGGAAATTCTCATCTTCAGCGCCCGCAGACCTTCCCTGTCGAATTCGGGATCCAAACCGGTCTTCGGATCGACCTTGAACTCCACAGGAGCCTCGGGCGCGTCCAGGACGTAGATTTGACCCATCTGCTCCTGAAGGAATTCCCGGGCCGACTTGTAGGCTTCCGGGCTTCCTACCGAAGCCATTAACTGAATTTGCCGGAGATCCTTCTCGGCCCGGAGCCGCTCGATCATGTTGGCGATAAACCAGAACCGTCTGATCGAGAGGTTCATCAGGTCGTCGAAGGAGAGGGAGTATTCGGCGAGCACCTTGCAAAAGAGCACGCCGAAATCGATCTCCTTTACGCCCCCGGCTGCGACTTTCCCGTCTTCTTAGCCTCCTCGATCACTGCCTCATCCTGCGAGACCACTTCGCCGTTGGCCGAGATGACCGTGACGTAGAGATTGCGGACGATATCGAGCGGCCAGGAGTTGAGCGTTTCGATGTCGATCGTCGGGAACGAGCGGGCGATGACCTTGACGATCAGCTCGGCTTCCTGGACCGGCGATGCATTCAGACCGAGCGCTTCGACTTCCTTGAGGTTTTCGAGGAAGACCGCGACAGAGGCGGGAACCATCTCGTGCTTCTTCCCGTCTTCCGTCTCGATGACGACAGCAGCAGGCTTACGAAGGGAAGCAATGTTGATGACCTTGGTCATTTCAATCTCTCTTGTTGCTTGGAGGTAAAAGACCGGCGTCCCTGGTAAGAGGCGCCGGCCGAGTATTCTAAGTAAGGACTTACTTACTTATTAGGCCGTAGCAGTCACATCGCCGAGCGAGAACAGCTGACCGCTGTCGAGGGCGTAGCCCTTGAAAGCAGCCGAGAAGACGCGCTCGTTGTCGAACTGGTAGGCGAAGTTCAGAGCACCAGGGCACATGGCCTTATGGATGGTGAAGTCGTCTTCGCCGCTCGTGCCCTTCGGACGCAGGACCAGGGTCTTTGCGAGCTTGAGCAGGTTGATGTTGACGCCGTTCGAAACCTTGACCTGGGCCTTAGTCGCGTTGACGCCGCCCGTCAGGTTCGTAGTCGTGATGTTGGCAGCCGTTACGGCCGTCTTCGAGACAGTGACGTTGCCGTCGACGCCGCGGTTCTTGGCCTTGATGGTTACGACCGCGTTGACAACAGTTGCCGTGAAGTTGATGGCGTTGGCATTGATCTTCGCAGCGAGCGCGGTGGCTGCGGCGCCGATGGTTGCCGGAATAGCCATGTCGTTCTGGCCGACCGGGGTGGTCTTAAAGGTAAAGTCGACGCCAGCGAGCGTGATCTTGTCGCCATCGACCGGAGCGGCCGTGGAGAAGGTCACAGTGCCCGTTGCGTATGCGCCGTCCGAAATCAGTTCGGAGCCAGGCATGATGGCGACCAGGTTGTCGAGCGTGGTTTCGGCGAGCGGAACGTTCGCAGAGACCGTGCGGCCCATGATGACTTCGCCGATCGGGGTTTCACCCATCTGGTCGACGGTAATTTCCTTGGTGGACGTAGCAACTTCCACTTCGACGCCGCCCTTGGTGAAACCAAGGTCAACTCCGTCGAAGAGAACGTTGCACACGCCGAGCTTTACGTTCTCGGTGGACGAGGCCATTGCGCATTCTCCTTGTAGCGACAGCTTCGCCCACAGCGGACGAAGTAAGTAAGCACTTACTTACAATACCGCAGACGGTTATGACTTGACAACCTAAAAGTAAGCTAGGGCTTATTTTTAGCTATTGATCTATTTAGCTGCGCCAGTCGGGCTTGAAACCAAAGGCCGCGGTAAAGTGCTGCGAGAACTCCAGGCCGTTTCCTTCAAGGCGCGGATACTGGATCGGCAGCGCTGAGGGATAGAAGACGTTGATATGCGCCGGCCCGCGCTCGTCGGAGGCCTCATGCTTTTCGGGAGCCTCGACAATGAGGAGCCTGGAGACATGAGCAGCCATTCGAGCGCCTTCGACCGGATCCACATGCCGGGTGATGACCTGCATACTGGTCTTGTGCCAGCCTTCGATGAACGGATTGATCTCGATACCCGTCAGCGGCGTGCGGATCATGACGCCGATCTTGCATTCGGGCGGCATGTAGTTGCGAAACAGGGACTGGCCGGCCACGACAAGACCGGAGTCGGTGAGCTTCTTTTCCAGAATGTCGTAAATCATCCGCCTACCTCATTGATGACCTGGGTGATGGCGTTGACCATCTTGTCATCCAGCTTCTTCTCTTCTTCCTCGGCCGCGGTGCGAAGGAAGAACGAGCCAACCTTTTCACCATGCCTTGCCATCTTCGCGATCGTCGCCCTTGAAGGGCCGTTCACGTAGGCGACTTCACTCTCGTAGTTCTCATGGACCAGCGTCGCATAGCGGTCGAAGCTGGCTGCCGTCAGCGGCGTGCCCGACTTCGAGAAGGCATCAGCCGGCATCTCGATCCCGATATCGATCTGCAGTCGGCCGTTCGCCCCGTAGTCCTTGATGATCTTTATGCCGCGGACCAGGTTGCCTTCGTCTTCGGGCGCATACTCGCGCGCCATATCCCGGATGATCTCAGCTGACCGGTGCATGGTCTTGCGCGCAGCATCAGGCACGCGATCGCCATACGAGCGAAGCTCGGTGCGAACGGCTGCCAGACCCGTCACCTTCAGCTTGGACTTCATGCCGGCCAGATCTCCATGTCGCACTCGATGTGGTCGATAGAGCCCATGACCGAGATGCGGTAGTGAGTGGACGCGATCTTGAACTTCAGGCCCTGGAATTCGAACTTGTCGCCGATCTTCACCTCGACGTAAGGCACGATCAGGATCTTGGCATACTTGGTCGAAACCTCATCCGCGGATCCGCGGGAGGCAGACGAGTCCGCACGCACCACGGTCTTTTCGGCGCCAACGTTCAGGTTGACGATACCGAAGGGGCACTCCATCGGCTCCGAGAAGGTGGCGCGACCATGCACATCGCGGCTGACGATGCGCGACAGCACGCCCTTAAGGTTAGGCTGAAACATCGTCGATCTCCACATCGAGATAGGAATTGGCGTTCGGGTGAAACAGGTGATCTCGCACCGCGGCGTAATCGTTGATGTTGATCCGGTCGGTAATCTTCTCCACACCGTCCTCGAGCTTTTTCACAGCCGCATGTTCGAGGCCGTGGTCGGCGATAACGTGGAGCGTCGTCTCGTTGTGGATCGACAAGAGCGCCTGCCGGTAGATCGAGCGGATGAAAGTCCTGGTCGGCGTGCGGCGCCCGCGGCGATCGACGAAATGGAGCTCCAGCTCGTGCGGGTTTGCCACGACATAGGCCATCTGAGCGGCACGGCTATTTACATTGCGCGTGCGGGCGATCATTCCGACATCGAGAACGACCCTTTGCAGCTGAAAGCGCATGTGCGCAATGTCGCGATGCACCTGAGCTGCGATCTCGTTTGACAGATACGTCTGGGTCTCACTCACATGCGCAAGGGCTGCGTCCGAGAGACTTTCTGCATCGACAGAGCGCAGATTTACAATCGCGCGCTGGTGAGCGGCCTCAGCGATTTCGACAGCAACATCGGCCATCGCCTCCTTGTCACGCTCGAAATACATTTCCGCAGCGTCGTAGGCCTCAGCAAACAGCTTCTGCGACTGGCCGGCATATCCGAACTCAGCCGACATCAGCGCCGTCTTGTAGAGGGCGCTGAAGGTCTGGGCCAGATGATCGTAGCGACGGGCGGCCTGGTCGGCCGCCTCCGAGAGACGATGAGGGATCACGCGCGGCGGATCCTATTGTTGAAGTAGACGTAGCCGACGAGCGCCTTCATGGTCTCGGACGCGATACCGAAATCGATCGCGCCAGTCCTAAGCGTCACGGAGCTTTCACCAATGGTCTCGGTGACGATGCCCTGGCGATGCTTCTTGGAAACGGCGTCTCCCTGCAGCAGCTCGTTGGCCTCGGTGAACTGAGCCCGGCGAAGCGCCTTCTTGAAGGCGGTCGGGAAGTCGGCAAACTGCTCGACGGTGATTTCGTCCCACACGTCGCGCTCGATGACCACTTCTTCGAGCAGCTCGCGCGGAGCAATCGAGTTCCAGTCCGAACGCCAGCCAGAGGTGGAGCCACCGGTAAGCGGCCGGTGAACCTGGTAGCGCATCGGGATCATGGTCAGCCGGCGATAGCTCTCGGTCAGCGCCGCAAGCTTCTGCGCCTCGGATGCCACATTCCAGCCGGTCACGTTCGGCGTATCCAATGCCTGGAACTCGGCCGCCTCAAGCGTCAGGAAGGTGTTCTCCATAAGCACGAGACGCTGCTCGGACTCGATGGCGTAGGAGAACGAACGCGGGATGGTGCCCGCGTCCGTTACGATGCCAACCCGCAAGATCCGGGCTGCACGAATTTCGTCACCCATCAGGCGGTTGAATTCCTTCGGGATGGCGACAGTGTGCGTATCTGCGACCGGATCAAAGGGAAGAGACCCGAGGTCGACAATCACGGCGTCGTCACCGTCATACAGAACAGCAGTGATGGCCGTCGGAACGACCTTCGCGCCGTTGAGATCGGTAAGGGGAACGACCACCTCTACGATGTAGTCCTCGGGGTAGAACTTCATGGCTTACTCCGCAGTTTCTGCGGTGATTGCAGCCGCAAGGTCGCCCGACGCCGCGGCAGCCTTCAGAGCCTCAGCGGCCGCGAATTCTTCCGCTTCGGCCTTGGCTTCGGCTTCAAGGCGCAGGGCTTCAGCAGCAACAGCCGGATCGATCGTCGAGTCTTCGGCCTGTTCGACCTTTTCTTCGACGACTACCGGCGCGTCTGCGACCGGAGCGTCCTTCTTGGCGCGCTTGGCAACAGCCTTTTCCTGGGCGTCGAGGATCATCTCGATCAGCGTCGGGATTGACCGATGCTTGACCGACCACTTGTTGCCGATCTCGCGCAGACCCTTGATGCCGGACTTCTCGGCGATCGCTTCGAGCGAGGCGCGGGTTTCGATGGTCGGAACCTTGGCGTGAACGACCTGGTTGGCAGCGATCTCGGCAGCCTTTTCCGCCTCGGTCTGACGCTTCAGATCCGAAACCTGCGGCGCGCGTTCCTTGTATTCGCGAATGAGGCGGTTCTGGGCGCCGGCCGGTTCTTCGTTGCCGTCCTGGTCGATCTCGAGGAATTCCATCGAGGCGGCCATACGGTCGCGAATGTGACGCGGCAGGTATTCATCCGACACGCCGTCGGTGAAGCGGACGGGGCCGAGAACACCAGTGTAGCCGGCCATGCGCGTCGTCACGACCTTGAGCTTCTTCATTTCCATTCAGGGTTCTCCAAAACAAAATGGGTGGGAGTAGTCCCACCCATTATAAGTAAGTGATTACTTACTTGCAATCCTACGAATTAAACAGGCGGATGCCAGTTCAAAGCCTTCTTCGGATTTTCGACCTGGCGCAGCTCGACGGCGCCGACCTTGACCACAGGAGAGCCTGCTACGCTCGCTGCCAGCACGATCTCGACCCGCCACTTGAGCGCCGTTGAACCAGCCTTGAGCTGGAAGGGCGGCGTCAAGAGGAGACCGGAGCGAGCCTGAGCCGCCCAGCGTTCATTCGCCGACCCGCTGTTGTAGGGCTCCATTGCATAGGAGTAGTGCCCACCGGTCGCCAGATCGAGGCAGAGCAACGACACGCCGACGAAGCCGGCATAGTTGTTGGTCTCGATCTCGCACGAGGCCTGGACCCAATCGCCAGCTGCGAGCTGGTGCGGCGTGTCCGTGGTGCTCGGGCGGAAGTAGAACTTATCCTCTGCCGCGCCGGACAGCGTGAACGTCATCACCTGGTAGTTGCCGCGGCCCGGGCGAGCTTCCAGAGAGTTGACGACCGTCGAGGCGCCGCTGATGCGCTCGACACGCATTCCGGTGGCAACCGAACCGGTCGCACCCGTGCCATTGGCGCCGGCAGTGCCGGTCAGGAAGGCATTGGTCAGAATGTTGCCGCGCGGGTTCTCGCCAGCCATGAAGAGATCGTCCGGCGCCGTGACGCGCTTCGGACCAGCCGGAAGGATCGTCTTCAGGAAGTCAGCGAATGCCTTGCCGACCGCCTCGCCGCCCTTGGGCAGGAAGTGGGTGCCGTCAGCCGAGAAGCCAGTGTTCGGCGTGCCGTTGGCAGAGGCTGCATCAACCCAGGCTTCATTCCAGTCGAAGAAATAGCAGCTGCGGCGCGAACGAACGAAATCGCGGGTCTTCTGGTTCATCCAGTGCATACGAGCACGGGTCGCACCACCGGCCGGCAGGACGTTCGTGTTGCGGGCAAGGATCGGCAACAGAATGACGATCTTGCCAAAGGAGAGGTAATAGTCGGCCAGGCGCTCGCGCAGCTCCTGGGTGCGTTCCTTGGTGAAGGTCGCCGCGTCGAGGTAATCGTTGGTGCCGGCGTCGATAACCACGATGTCGCAGTCGACATTCTTGGTCAGATATTCGCGGCGCTTCCAGATCTGATCGCCCGTGTCGCCAGAGACACCTGCATTCAAGCCCTGGAAATAGCGGGTCGTATTCGGGGTGCCGAAGGGCTCCCAGCCTCGATAGACCGTCGCGTCATACCAGACAGGGCTCACGAACAGGCCCTGGGCGTAGAAGCGCGCCCAGCTCATCCAGCCGCGGCTCGAATGGGAGATCTTGCTGAACGAGGTCGTGCCAAAGTCGTTGTGGTTAACCAGCGACGTTCCAATGACGCCGATCCGGTAGCCTCGCGCGGTCTTGATGTCGTCGGACGGAAGCGAGGTTGCGCGCGGAACGGTCTTCGTCGGGATAGTCGAGGTCTTGCGATAATGCGAGCCGGCCGGTCCAAGGACAGCGCCCTGCCCGTCTACCAGGTCTCCACCGATCTGTGCGGCGATCTTGTCGACCACCTCAAGCGGAATGTCGCCGGAGATACCATCGGTGAAATTCACACCGCGGAAGTTCTTGCCAGGCAGCTGCCCGGTGAGGTTTGCGAAGCTGGGCTTCGTGAGCTTGATGCGAGGCATGTTGTCTCCAAAAGAAAATGGGCGGGAAAGATCCCGCCCATAATAAGTAAGTAATTACTTACTTACAAGATTAAATCTGGACACCCTTGAGGCGGGCGACAGCGTGAGTGGCACGGAGGGCAGCGCCCGTATACCACTTGACGCGCCAGCGCTTGGAGTCCTTGTTGAAGTTCGTGCCGATCTCTTCGAGACGGACACCGGCAGCATCGCCAGCCCAGAGGCCGTGGAAGCCGTCGACTTCGTTTGCGCGAACCGCGTAGATCGAGGTCGTGTTCAGGTTCGTGCCCTGATCTTCGGTCTTCTCGATGTAGTCGTTGATGATGACCGGGGTGCCATCATAGAAACGCATCGGGGCGCCGAAGTTTTCGACCATCATCATCTCAGCGGTGTTACCACCGTGCAGACGATTGAGTTCGCGGATCACACGCCAGGTTTCCGAGCGCATCATCAGGAAGTCAGCGCCGAGCGGCACGGCATCCTTCAGCTCGTCGAGCATGGAGTAGGACAGAGCAGCGCCGTTGACGCCGGCTGCCAGAGTGCGTTCAGCAGCTACCAGCTTGCGCAGACCGTCGAAGGTCTTCGGATTGGCAGTCGCGTCACCGTTGATCAGGACGTTCTTGAAGTCGCGGCCGACGGCCTTGATCTTGAACTTCGCCTGGACGGCGATCTGGTCATACATGTCCGACTTAACTTCGGAGATGAAGTTAGCGATGTCGAACTGACCAGCCATGATCTTGATCTTGGTGGAGATGTTCTCGACCTTACCAGTCGACTCTTCGATGTCATCGTAAGGGTCGATCCAGCCAGCGCCAGGCAGTTCCAGCTCGCGGGTGTAGCTGAAGGTGTCGTCCTTGGCCTTAACGAAAGGCACGAGGGCGAAGAATTCGTCCTTGTCGAGGAGTTCCTCGATAATGCCGCGCTGGCGGTCGTCTTCGGCCAGCTTAGCGGCTTCGTCCATCAGAAGCGGCATACGTGTAGTCTCCTTGTCTACAAATGCACGTAGCCCGTCGTGGACCACGTAAGTAAGCACTTACCTACAATAGTCCAACAACGAGCGTGAGTGCAAGGGAAAAAGTAAGCAGTTACTTACTTTTTCCGCTATAACAAAGGAATTGGTCTTAGCCGCCGAAAGAAGCCCGGATGCGATCGAGGCCGGAACGGGCCGGGATCACCTTCTTTTCCTGGGTCTTCACCTGGGTCGAGTTCGAATTCGAGCCCGGCGTTACCTTGGCCTTCAGCAGCGTCTCCTTGTCCGGATCAGCCTCGATGATGCGCTTGAAGGCTTCATCGAACACCAGCGGATTGCCGGAAGCGTCGACCAGCGGGTTACGGTTGGCTGCAGACTTCGGCTTGTCGTAAGCCACCGTCTTGCCGTCCTTCACCTCGAAGTGTTCGCCGTAGAGCTGGCGCGCCTTCGACGGCGTGAGCGTCAGCGTATCCTTGATGTAGGCCGACTGACCGAAGTCATTGCCGATCGTCAGGGTGTCGATCGTCTTGTCCTTCTCGGAGAGCTTGCCTTCCAGGTCGGCGATGCGCTCTTCGAGCGTCTTGGTGGCCTTGGTGTGCTCCTCGGCCATCATCGTCTTCACGCGATCGAAATCGCCCTTGGCTTCAGCAGCTGCCAGCTCGGCGTCAGCTTCCTTCTTGAGGAGCTCCTTAACCTTGGCCGGATCGACGCCACCATAGGCTTCGAGCGCCGCGGCAGCATCAGCCGCCTTCTTCTCGGCGTCCTTAAGCTTGTTCTTCTTGTCCATCACCTCGCGAAGCAGCTTGGCCTTCTCGGTCGCAAGAGCGGCCGCGTCCTTGCCAGCGTCAGCTGCGGCAGCAGCGGCGTCTTCAGCGTCGGCGAGTTCCTTGGCAGCGGCTGCTTCGGCAGCAGCAGCTTCAGCAGCGGCAGTTTCCTGCGCGTGCTTTTCGACGGCAGCGGCAGCAGCGGCTGCGGCGATAGCGTCGGCGTCACCTGCACCAGTGCCGGTTTCGGGAGCAAACATGATCTGGGGCATACCGGGGATCTTCATCGAAGATGCGTAGTGACCGGCAGGCGCAATGGTCGTGGTCTTCATAGTCTCAGTCTCCTTGCCCATTTTCTCGGGCGTTGCGGGTAGGCGTAGTCGAGTTGGTCCAGTGTCTCGGACCAGAAGCAGGGTCAGGCTCGCCGGTTACTTGGCGGATGCCTTGGTGGTTGCAGGCTTAGCGGGCGTCTTCTTGGTGACTTCGCCCTGACGGTTGGGAGCTGCGGCCGGCTTGGCGCCGAACGAGCCGGAGGTCGGCAGGAGGAGCTGATCAGTGCCCTCAAGCCACTTGTCTACGTCGGCCATGATCTTCGTGCGCAGTTCCTTCTTGAGCTGCGGGAAAATCTTGTCGACGGTGTTCTTCATCTGCTCGCGACGAACCTCGATCGGGCCGTTGAGCTTCGCCAGTGCCTCGGCGGTAACAAGCTCGTCGTTCAGACCCATGATGTCGAAGGTGGTCGGATAGGATACCAGCGGATCCTTCACCGGCTTCTCGCCGGCCCAGGCCAGGACGGTCTTGACCATCCAGTTCTCGGCGTTCTGGCAGGAACCTGCCTTGGCAAGGAGCAGCGAGTTGACCCGCTCGAAGTCGTAAGCCTTGGCGACGCCCGAGGAGTTGTCGATGCCGACGGCATTGTCTTCCTTGGTGCGCTCGCCAGCCAGGCCGACGGTGTTGTAGATCTCGTTGATGATCTTGTTGATCACCGACAGGATGACGCCCGCCTGCTTCGGGTCGGGCGAGAGATACTCGGGACGCGCCGACGAGCCGGCACCTGCGTCGTAGACGAAGATCCGCTTGGTGCCCATTTCGAGCACCTTGTTGAACATGTCGTCGCCCTGGGCGATTGCCTGGCTCGGGATCGCGAGCTGCGAGAACGTCTGGTCCTGGATGATGGCATCGAGGTTCGACAGGTAGTTCGCAACGGCGCGGTCGAGGTAGGCGATGTCGTCAATGAGACCCGTGACCCGGTAAGGATCTTCGTTGATCGTGTGATCGGCGAAATAGACGGGCACGAAGCCGAGGTCATGATAGCCGAAGTCGATCAGGTCTACGCGCTTCACCGGCTGACGAATGCCGTTGAAGATAGTGGTCTCGCCGGTTTCAACCTCCTGGAAAAGCTCCCAGCCTTCGCGAGTCCAAAGACGCACGCGCTCGATGAGGTCGCCGGTCGAGTAGAAAGGATCCTTGTCATCGCGAACGATCTCGCGAAGCTTGACCCAAAGGAGTTCGCCATCACCGTCTTCGTCAAAGGCGAAGTCGAGAATGTCCCTCACGGGAACGGTGTAGGCGTAAATGCGGAAGTTCTGCTCCTTGGCTTCGGCCATCGAGACCGGGCGCGAGCCTGCTTCAGTCTCCACGACGCCCTGGAAGTTGTTGTCCACGACGATAGCCAGGCGCCCGCCCGTCGAGTTACCGACGGAGACCAGGCGCATCAGCTGGTCGATGCTTGCGCCACCGCGGGTCGCCTTATCCCAGAACTGGGTGACGACATCGGGCGCATCGGACGTGTTGCGGGTGATCTCGCCCTTGAAGAGATACTTCTGGACGAGTTCGACAACTTCCTTGGTGTGGTTGAAGCGATAGGCGCGCTGCAGGCGCTTCTCAAATTCGGTCTCACCTTCCTTGTAGTAGCGGAAGATGTTGTCGCGGAACCAGTCACGGCCGCCTCGATAAGCCGCGTCCAGAAAACGCCAATGCGAAATGGATTCCTCGAAGCCGGGGTGCCGGCGATCGAAGAATTCCCTCATTGCATCGTTCTGTGCAGTCGTAGAAGGCATGGCAATTCCTGCGTCAATGAAGGCGCATTGTAAGTAAGGACTTACTTACTTGCAAGCCTAAATCGAAACGCCCAGGATCTTGCTCTTGCGCATCGGGTGACGGAAGTCCGCATAATAGCCGAAAGCGTCGGTCGCGTGCTCGGCGCCCTGCTTCTTGTCGACCTCGCTGGTGCCTTCCTTGTAGATGGTCTGTTCAAGCGAATCGATGAACTTGCGGCACTTGCCATCGACGCGCAGCCGGCTTTCGCCCTCCGCGGTGTAGAGCAGACGGTTGACCGAGTTCACGCGGTCCTGGACGGCCGGATGCTTCCGCTTGAAATAGATCTTCTTGAAGCCTGCCTCGCGCAGAATATCGAGAGAGCTTTCACCGCGGTCGTGGTTACGGTTGTTGCCGGCCGGGTCAGGGTAGATGTGGATCTGGTTGAAATAGCGGAAATACCGCTTCGCCAGCTCGTCGGCCGTTTCCTGGACGTTGGAGCCATACATGACAGCCTCGTCCACGACCCAGATCTCGCCGTTCGGCTGCTCCTGGATGATGATCGAGGACATCGGGTCGATGTTGAAGTCCATGCCGATGTAGATCGGCAGCTTCGGATTGAACGGGTAGTCGCCGATGTGGATCGTGCGATCGAACGGATAGTAGACGCGGCCGGACATGGTTTCGAAGCTCGCTTCGAATTCCTGACGGAACGAGCGAGGATCCATGTCGCGACGGCGCGCTTCGATTTCCTTGCGCGGAATGAACGGCGAGGTGATGGTCGGAAACTGCCAGCTCATCCATTCGTTCTGGACCAGGCGGCCGCGGTGATCCTTGACCATCGGGCCGCGCTGACCGAGCATGAACCGGTGATAGAGCCAGTTGTAGGACTTCGGCGTGCCGATAAAGAGCGCCCGACCGTTGGTCGTGGCGAGCGTCGGCATCAGAACCTCTTCCCAGGTCTCTTCCTTGATGTCCTGGGCCTCGTCGATAACCACGAAATGCAGACCGACACCGCGCAGCGAGTCCGGCTTGTCGGCGCCCTTCAGGGAGATTTCCGATCCATTGATCAGGATCATCTCCATGCGGCTTTCGTTGATCTTCTTGATCCAGCCCTTCGGCATGGCAGCCTTGAGCGGCTTCCACATCAGGTCGCGCGCCATCGCGTAGGTCGGCGCGACATACCAGATCAGGAGCTTCTGCTTCAGCGCCGCATACTTGATGAGCGAGATCTTGGAGACCTGCGTCTTGCCCCAACGACGGCCGGCCACGACCACCCGGAAGCGGTGCTGGTCGTTCATGACCACCTTCTGCAGGCGATGGAGCTTGAGGGTCGCGATATCGGCCATCAGTCACCCAGCTCCGGAGCTTCTTCAGCCAGCATATCCTCGACGGTCGTATCCTCGGGCAGCGCGCCCGTGCCGATGTGGTGCTTCAGAATGTCTTCGTTGGTCAGGTCTTCGATGCTGAGCGTCGGCAGATCGTTCTCATCGACGTGCTTGTCGGCCTCAAGCAGGTTGAGGGCGGACTCAAGGTTGTCGACCAGGATCTTGTTGAAGCGCTGGACGGCCTTCAGGTCATCATCGACGGTCGAGATGGCGTGACCACCCGCAAGCGCGTCCTGGATGATCTTCTGGGCGAGCTGGCGCGCGAGCTTGAGCGAGCGAACGCCGGTAATCCGCGTCTCTTCGATCCACTCGCCGCGCTTGTCCGCGAACCTCTCTGCGGTTGCAGCAGCAGACGCCCCAGCAGCGCCGGTGACAGCCTTCTTAGCCGCAGATGCAACCTCGTGCGCCCGCGAGCTCTTGACCGCTCCTGCGCTCTTAAATCGGGAGGACAGTGCCTGGCGCGAAACACCGAACTGATCGGCCAACTCTCCGAGCCCGGCCTTGCCAAGCTCATACAGTTCCCTTGCTTCAGCGAAGTCAGCATCGGACATGCGCTTGCCGCCCGCAGTGGCAGCAGCCTCTTCCTTTACCTCGACTTCGACTTCCTCAGACATCTTCTCTTCCAGATAAGCTTTTACTTACAATTGCGGACGCGCCTTTACGCCCGGACGATCATCTTTCCCGTCCATTCACTGTCATACTATATGTAATTACTTACTTACTATCTAGTATGTAATATATGACAGTGAATGGACGGGAATTTAAACTACCGGGCGGAACCAGTCGTATCCTCTCAAAGTAGGAACCAGACGCACGAAATTACCTTCCGGGCGTTTCTCGACCATGCCTTGCGAAACCAGGAACTTGATAGAGACCCGGACGGCTCCGTATGTCGCCGGATAGGAGATCTTGGCGTGCAGCTCGGAAGGCGTCAGAAACGCGCCGTCATTGGCTGCCTTCAGGATCAGACCCATCAGCTCCTTCTGCTTTTCAGTGCGCCGCGGCTTTGCCATCAGAGGATGAACCTTTCACCAGGCTTCTGCCGATCGAACGCAGTCAGGGGCAGACGTTCCGGCATGTCGGTGCGACCGGCGTCCGGGTTCTGGTAGATGCCATACATCGGCGAGGCCAGGCTCATCTGCTGGATGCCCTTGATCACGTCCCGCGGTGACATAGCTGCCACGCGAGCATCAGCGCCATCCCGGGCCGAGCCCGTGTTCTCCTGGGCCGAGTTCTTCTGGTAGAATTCCTTGCACGCGGCCAGGAGCTGCTCGAACCGCGGCGAAGCTTCCAGCTCGTTGACGATGGCCTCGAAATCCTGCGGCGTGCTTTCAAAGTTACCGCGGAAGAACTTCATGCCGGCGTCGAACTTGTTGGCGTTCATCGGCTTGACGAACTTGAAGCCTGCCTTTTGACCGAAGGCGTTGAACTTCGACATGGACGACTGGATCTCGATGTTCTTGTGACCGTCCAGGCGCGCGACCAGGTTCATCATCCGGTATCCGGCGCCGATCCCGCGGAACATCGTATCCACGACGAAGCGCGAGACGACCCGGAAGTTGGCGTTCAGATACTTGTAGCGGTTGGTGTTGGTCAGCTTGGTGTCACCGGAGCCGGGCGCCAGGTTGCGAAACACCAGATGGCGCTCCTTCAGCATTCCCTTCGGCATACCCATGACCAGAACGCCGATCGTCTGTCCGTGCAGCGTCAGCTTCCAGAACTGCGGCCCGATCGGAAGACCTTCGGCCTTGTAGTGGAGATCGTGCAGCAGCTCCCAATCGGCCTTGGTTCCGCGCTCCACGAACATTTCATCCGTGAGCGCGAAAGAAGCTCGAGGGCTCGCGTTTCGCTCGATCAGTGTCTCGATATCAGGAAGCATCATCCTCGTCGCCCTTGCGCGTCTGTGCGTCGTTTTCGTGCTGTTGAATGCGCAGCTTCACTTCAAGGTGCGCGAAGAACAGAGCAGCGACGAAAACGAACACCCAATCCACTAGCCGACCCTCTTTCCCGTGTTGTATTCGACCCGAACGGCGCGATCGTCCCAAAGCTCGATCAGGCCGAAGTCCTTGATGTTGGTGATCTCGAGGATCTGACCGAACTCAGCCAGGCAGAAGCCTTCGATCGCAGGCTTGCAATCTTCCGGTCCGGCACAGCGCGCGGTGAAGATCCGAACCTCCTTGCCCTCATCGAGCCAGGCCCGGACGCGATCGCACATCGGCTTGATCGGATTGCCGACGTGATCGATACCGCGCCAATAGTCATAGGTTGCGAGCGTGCCGTCGAAGTCCACGCCATACCAGCCGCGACTAGCCATCGGACTTCACCAGGCCGAGCTGGACGGCTTCCTTGAGGTCGAAGCGCAGCTGACCGGTCGTGTCCTTGTCGAACCCGATGATGATCTCGCCGTGCGGGGTGAAATATTCGCTCTTGTGTGGACCCGGGCCGACTTCAGTGCCGGCCGGGATCACGATGTCGCGGGTGGTGACGAGCTTAGCCATTGTCTACGATCTCCCAATCCTCGGCGAGCTGGTCGAGCTGCGAGGGATTAAAGCCAGTCAGCGTCTCGCCGGCCGGCGTCTTCATGTTGATGTTCGGCAGGCGCGTGACCGTGCCCTTGTCGCCAGTCTGGAACAGCTCGGCGTTGAGAACGGCTGCCAGGCGCTTGTGGCCCTTCAGACCGTCGCGCGAGCCCTGTTCGAGGTAGATGATCTGCTTCGGCTTCCAGTCGGAACGCCGAGCGACCCCTCCCCGCTTGATGAATTCCAGTGCTTCGCCGTAGTTCATGCGCCTGCCTCGATCTTGACCTTCTCGCGGAACATCTTCGTGATGGTCAGATCCGGAGCGAGTTCCGTGACCATATCTTCGTGGGTGGTTGCGACCATGAAGGTCTTGCCGGCCCGGCGAGAGACCTTCTGCATCGAGAAGGCGACCACGCGGGCGGTTACGCGGTCCAGAACGGCGCCGAACTCGTCAGCGATCCAGACATCGGCGTCGGATGCCATCAGCATTGCGAGCTTCAGGCGGTAGCGCTGGCCGTCGGACAACTCCGAAGGCTTGCGAATATAGATCCAGGCGTCAGAGATGCCGGCCTTTGCCAGGAGATCGAGCGCCTCGTTGGTGTCCTTGCCGACCAGCTCCACGACCGGGTGCTCGTCCAGCTCGATCTTGTTCAGATCAGCCACCTTCAGGCCGCCTGCGATCATCTGCGCGGACAGATCCTTCAGGAGCAGCGACTTGCCCGAGCCGGACTGACCCTTGATGTAGACGACATCGGCCGGGCGGATATCGATCTTCAGGCCGTCATAGACCACGAACTCCTTGTCGGAGAGGCCCAGACCAAAGGACTCGGCGATCTCAAGCACGCGCGGCGTGCGCTCGACCGAGGTGTTGAACTTGCGGGTGATGGTGTATTCAGTCATCGATGTCGCCTTCCAGGTAGACGACTTCGGATTCATCGACATAGGGATCGAGCGTCGTGCCGTCCGACATCAGGGCCGGCGCCATCGTTGCGCACTGCTGAAGCTCGGTCGCGAGCGTCTGGAGCACGCCCGAATAGGCGTAGTAGTCGTTGAGCGGCACGGTCGTCACGTCGAGGACGAAATCGTTGTAGAAATTCTTGGTCTTGGGGTCGCGGCCGACGATGAGCAGGCCCTCGAACTTGTCAGCCTCGACCAGCGCCCGGATCTCATCCAGCATCTGAAGCTGGTTGTGCTTGTGATCCTTCTTGGCCTCACTCAATTCCTTGCGCTTCTTCTGGCTTGCTGAGCGGCGCGCCTTACGCTTTTCGGCCTGCTCCTCATGCCAGGGCTTGCGGGTCGTAATCGAGATCACCTGGGCGGTGGGTTCGGTCATGCTAAGTAATTCCTTACTTATGTTTTCAGGCGGCAGAAAGCACGTAGATCAGGGCTTCGACGCCCTTCTTTCCGGTCTTCTGCTCGATGTTTGCCATGAGGCCCTTGAGCTTGCGGCTCTCCTCGATCGTCACACGCTTGAAGCCGAGCGCATCGCCGACGGGAGCGGCCGTGTCGTCGGTCGCGGCGACCTTGATCTTGTTCTCTTCCTTCTGGGCCTCGACCGCGCCGGAGATGTCGTCGATGAACAGGTCAGTGACGATTTCGTCCAGGTTAGCCAGCGAGAAGTCCAGCTCCTTGTCGGTAAAGCCGAGATCGCTCATCTCGAAGGAGCCGTCGAGTTCTTCAGCCAGGCGCTGCAGCTCAATCTGGATCGCGGCCTGGTCGTATTCGACACCGTGGTTGCGGTTGTCGGAGAGACGCAGCGCATCAGCCTGGGCCTTGGTGAGGTCGCGCCGGACAATGACCGGAACCTTCTTCAGCCCGAGCTTGATCGCAGCCTTGCGCCGGCCGTGACCAGCGATGATCGTGCCGTCCTTCCAGACGACGATCGGCGCGGTCCAGCCGAACTTCTGGATCGACTTCGACAGGCCCTCGATCTCGTGATCGGGGTGCTTCTTGGCGTTCGCCTCGTATTCCTTCAGCCAGGATACTTCGACAATTTCGATTGCGTGGTTCAGTTCAGACATTAGAGCGCTTCCGGGTTTGCCAGTGCTTCATCAAGCTCGGCGTCGAGTTCGTCGTCCTTATAGCCAGAGGCTCCGGCCAGGTGCTTGAGGTGATCGCCGAGCAGGTGAACGAGCGCATCGCCGGCATTCGTCAGGTCGTCCTCGGTCGTGTAGCCGTGGTCCTTCTGGGTCTTGGCGATGAGTGCGGTCAGGCGCTCGGCATCGGCGATCGTGACCTTGACGCGGATCTGGGAGTGGGTCTTGGCGACCTTCGGCAGAGGCGTTTCGTCCTCGACCGGCTCCGGCGTCTTTTCGAAGTTTTCGTCAATTCCCAGGTCGTCCAACGCTATAACTGACGCTGAGAAAATCGCGTCAATATCAGCCTGCCCATAAGGAAGAAAGCTTTGCAATTCAGGAACATCACCGATCTCCTTCAGAAGATCAGACAAACCCAGCGTGTCGTCGGAACCATACCGAGCGTTGTCGATGAGACCGATTTCCTTGGCCTGCTTGTCAGGGATGACGCCGAGGTTCGCAACCGGCACCTCAGACTCGCCAAGTTCGATCGCCTGTTCCCAGCGGTGCTCGCCGCCCAGGATCTCATAGCCAGGCACGCCTGCGACTTCGCGAACGACAATCGGCTTGAACATGCCGTTCCGATTGAGGCTTTCGCGGATCTTGAGTTCGTTCTCGGGGCTGACCTTGTTCGTGTTCCAAGGGTTCTTGCGCAGCTCGGAGACGGCGACGTTCAGGTATTCAATCTTGCGCATGAAGCGGTTCCCGGATAAGTAATTGCTTACTTACTATAACCTCCGCAGAACGCAATAGGCAAGTTTGAAGGAATTTAAAATGGCCGTCGTTACGATCGCCCGCAACGCAGTCGTTGCCCAGCTCCGGGAGCCGACCAAGGAAGTGAAGGCTTTCGTCACCTCCCTGCTCTCCTACCAGGTGAAAGATGGCCTGGTCGCCGGAACCGCCTCTTTCTTCTCGATCACCAAGAACACCTTCCCTGCTGGCTTCGCCTATCTGGTGAAGTCGGAGCTGGAGCGCATCGGTCATACGGTCTACGAGGTCTGCCGGCCGCACGCCACGCCGCTCGGTCCCGAGAACCCTATCGTTGACGAATTCGGTAACGACAATCCGAACTACGACTATCAGATGAAGGCGTTGCGCCAGGTCGAGAAGCACGGCGCCGGCATCATTCGTGTTGCGACGGGCGGTGGCAAGTCGAAGATCGCCAAGCTGATCGCTGCCCGCTTCCGTCGCATGACCCTCTTTGTCACGACGCGCGGTATTCTGCTCTACCAGATGGACGACCAGCTCAAGGAGATCGGCCTCAACACCGGGCAGATCGGCGATGGTGAGCTGCGCTTCGTGCGCGGCGTCAATCTCGGCATGGTTCAGACGCTGACCCAGGCGCTTGAAGTGCCCGACTTGGCTGCTGAGCGTCGGGCAGTCGTCAAGTCTGCTCACCTGCGCAAGAACGCGAACACCGAGATCAGTGAGGCTGAGATCGTCCGGCTGGCAACGGCTCGCTTCGAGAAGAAGACCAAGCGCCGCGAGGCGATCATGAAGTTCCTGGAGCTGGTCGAGGTCGTGATCGGCGAAGAGGCGCACGAGGCGGGCGGCACGGCCTATTACGAGATCCTGCGTCACTGCAAGAACGCCACGATCCGGGTTGCGCTGACGGCGACGCCCTTCATGAAGGATTCGGCGGAAGACAACATGCGCCTGATGGCAGCCTTCGGCCCGATCCTGATCGATATTCCGGAGTCGCTGCTCATCGAGCGCGGTATTCTTGCCAAGCCCTACTTCCTGTTCCGCGACTGCGAGGCGCCGAAGGGTCTTCACAAGTCCTCGCCCTTCGAGCGCGCCTACACGCTCGGCTACGTTCGCGCCTCCCCTCTTCACAAGGCGATGTGCGAAGACGCGATCATGGCGAAGATGTATGGACTGCCGGTCCTGACGCTCGTTGCACGCACCGAGGCTGGCGACAATCTTCTCGACCTCTACAAGCAGTTCGGACTGAACGGCGTCTTCCTGCGTGGTGACGACGATCAGAAGGTGCGCAAGGCCAAGCTTGCGGACCTGGCTGCCGGCGAGATCGACTTCATCATCGGCACCAAGATCCTCGATGTCGGCGTTGACTGCCCGGCGATCGGCCTGGTGCAGCTCGGCGGTGGAATGAAGGCCGAGGTCGAACTTCGTCAGCGGATCGGTCGTGGTCTTCGCTATAAGAAGGTTGGGCCGAACGTCACGTTCATCGTGGACTATTCGATCAACCTCAACGGAACCCTGCGCGATCATGCCCGTCGGCGTGAAAGCATCGTCAGGGGAACGCCGGGATTTGTCGAAGGCATTCTGCCTGCCAACCAGAACCTTCCCTGGGAAATCTTCGAGCGCAAGGCAGCAGCATGAACGTGAACCCTATCCACTTCTTCAACGAACGCGGGCATTCGATCATGTCCGCGGATCATCTCCACGCCGAGCTGAAGCGGCTTGAGGACGAGGTTGACCGTCTTGAGCGCGCCAACCGGTCTCTGGCGATGCGTCTGTCCCAGCTTGCCGATCGCGACGATGACGACGGCTTCCTTTCTGCCTAAATAGCTAGATAGCTCGCCAGCCAGCGAGCTATTTATGCACCGAGCTACTCCTGCCCGCTATAACGAGTAAGTAAGCACTTACTTATTGCAGGAGATAGCAATGACGATCCCCAAGCTCATCGCCCTTTGCGGCCATCCGACCAGCGGCAAGAGCACCGCGGCCGACATCATCAACGAGGTATACGGTCACGAGCTGGCCGACGACGGCTTGCCGCTGCGCAAGATGGCGATGGATTACCTCGGCCTGACGCCGAACCAGGTCTTCACCCAGGAAGGCAAGCTCGAAACCGTCACCATCAACGGCCGCGACTGGCAGGTTCGTGAGATCCTCGGCGAAATCGGCAACGCCTTCGAAGAGAAGTTCGGTGGCGACATTATCCCGATCATGAGCCACAACGCCCGTCCGAAGGGCTCCTACTCCGTGTTCGGCTCTGTCCGGCGCGAACAGGGCCTCTACTGGCGTAATCAGGGCGCTCTCGTCCTTGAGATCGTCAATCCTCTCGCCGGCCCGTCGAAGTATGAGTTCGACACCTTCAACAACGCCTATTGCCACGCCCAGATCCTGAACGATGGTCTGTCGCGCGGACTTGAGCCGGCCGCAGCTCGCCAGGACCTCCTGGAGAAGCTCGTCGCCGTTATCGGGCGCGTCCACTGATGCAGGTGTGGGTCGGCAATCGCCGGGTTGGGGAGGCTAAGGTCTCCCCTCGCCCGGGCAAAGACGAGATCGTCGTTCATGTCGCAGCCAGTCTGCCTGTTTCTCGTCGCGAATACGACGCGCCATCGATCGAGATCCGAAAGCTGGTGCTGAAGATCACTAAGCGTCGGTTTGAGATCGATGAGTTCGCTGAGCGGAACGGCGGGCCGGAGTATATCGCCCAGGTCTTCAAGCACCACGGCGTTCTACCGTCGGATTGCGACCGCACGCGCCTGTTTGAGCGGAACTCGACGATCTTCTCCTACTCGGTTCTCCAGGTCACGAAGGATGAGTTCGAAGAGATCTTCGACCTCGACTGGTTTGAGCCGTTTGCGACCCGCGAGCCCGATCCGGAATACTTCGAGCTCCGTTACGAGGCGATGAGGAGCTCTCACTTCGGCGTATAGACTCTGTTAACCCGAATCGGCCATATAGCTATTGCCTCATATAGCTAGATAGGGACATAGATAGATGGCTGATTTGATCATCGCCTGCCTGTCGCAGAAGGGCGGGGTGGGCAAAAGCACCCTCGCCCGCCTCATCGCCAGAACATACGCGGTTTCGGGCTGGACAGTGAAGATTGCCGACTTCAACGGCACACAGCTTACCTCGACCCATTGGGCCGAAATACGTAAGGAAGCCGGCATTCAGCCCACGATCGACGCTGCAGCCTATAATCAGCCGACCGCCCTCGCCCGAGAAGACTACAACCTGGTTGTCGCTGACGGCCGTCCAGACTCCGATCAGTCGAGCCTCGATATTGCGCTCAGATCCCACCTCGTCGTGATTCCGACCGGTCTTTCGCTCGATGATCTGCAGCCGCAGCTCGCCTTCGCCAAAGAGCTTGTCGCCAAGGGCGTGTCGGCCGAGCGTATCCTGTTTGTTCTGTCCAAGATCACAGATTCTAAATTAGCAATGAATGATGCTCGAAAGTATCTCTCGGAGTTCCGGGTGGCTGAGCAGCACCTGACCCTCAAGCACTCCTACCAGAAGTCCCAGAACCACGGCTACGCGCTGTCTGAGGTCCAGGGCCTCAACACGGCTCGCCTGGAAGAGGTCGCCGACCTGGTAGCGGCCGAGATCGTCGCAATGGTTACAGACCTGCAGGAGGCAGCATGACCGAGAAGACTACCCGTGCGGTTGTCGCACCCCCGCCGAAGAAGGCAACGGGCTTCCTGCCCTCCTCCGTGACCGAGAAGCCGGTCGCGGCTGCCAACAACATGAAGGGCAACAAGCCCGTCGGCATGACCTTCAACATGCCGCATGACTGGCACCTGGAATTCAAGATGACGGCCGCATCTCTGCGGATGCCAATGTCGAAGTTCCTGGTCGAGTGCTACGACGCCTGGAAACGCGAGCAGAAACGCAAATAGCTCGGTAGCTATCAGGCTACCGAGCTATCGCAACAGATCCGGTTTTGCGGATCTGGCTTTCTAGCTATGGGACCGGAACTTCTTGATCCAACGGCTCACGATGAAAACGCCATCGACCAGGTGAGCAAAGAGCCAGAGGACGAGGAGAAAGCTGGCGAAGCACGCCAGCGAGATCGGAATGACGATCGAGGCGTATGCGAGGACCAGGGCGATCACCAAGAGCGCCAGGATCAGATTCAAAGCACTGATAACACGGTGAAGCATCTATGTAGCTTTCGGGCTGGGTAGCTATTCAGCTGCCTGATTGGACATCTGCAGACCCGTGGAGAAGCGGGACGGATCAAAGGGCGTCAGCGCCTCGATGTCCGGAGCGGGGTCGGTAGCGTGCTCACCGTCCATCATGTCGCCATCGGCCACGACTGCGGGCTTGTGCAGCGGGAGCTGCGCAACCGGTCCTCCGCACATGGTGTCACACTCGATGGCGACCTCGACGGCCCTCATGGCGCTCGCACCAGCCCGGATCGCACCGAGTGCATAGCGCTTGCCCGAGCCGACGGTGAAGAAGTCACCCACGAGCGGACCACAGCGGTAGTAGCTGTCGGAGAAGAGGAAGACTTCGCCGAAGGGCGTCACGAGGATCGCATCGACATCGATGTCGGACGGACCAAAGTCGTCCATGCGGGCGCCGCGTTCGAGCCAGGCCTTGAATTCCTCCGGAACACCCGGCGTCGACGAGGTGACACCAAGCAGGCTGCCATCGAACAGACGGTGGATCTTCATCTTGTTGCCGAAGGGATGGCTATCGCCACAGTAGGCGCGCGTATCGGCCGTCATGGTCTGATTGGCGCTGTCGTAGACAATCACGCTCATGCGAGGTCTCCCTGGATGCGCTGCGGACGCATAATGGCGCGGTTGAGGCGATAGAAGGCGTCTTCGAAGTGGGTGCGGGCCATAGCCACACAGCGCTTATCCACGCTCGGCTGGTGCTCAGGCGGGTTTTCCCCGAAGGAAGGTGCGTCGAACATGGCAAACAACTCATCGACGCGGCGCAGAACCTTCTCCTCAAGGATCTTGTTCTGATTGACCATATCGACCTTCCACTGATCGACGTTCTTGGCGTAGCCGGCGACAGGCAGACCCTGGACGTGACCATCGATCGTGGAAGGAGCTGCCTGGCTAGAAAGCTCGGTAGCTACATGGACATCGGACTTATCGGCTTCGCGGGCCTGCTTCATGCGGAGACTCTCTTCGTCGCAACGCTCACAGTGACCACAGCCATTTCCAAGGAAGACTGAGCCACGGCAGACGGCGTTCTTGTAGGGGAGGGGCATTTAGATCCTCAGCGGTTGAATTGGCTGGGAGAGCGGGACTCGAACCTGCAACCACCTGATTAACAGTCAGGTGCTCTACCATTGAGCTATCTCCCATCGTTGGTGGCAACGGGTGGATTTGAACCACCGACATGAGGCTTATGAGGCCACCGCTCTACCGGGCTGAGCTACGTCGCAACAACGATGGATGATCCCTACCATCCTCCGCATCTTAAGTAAACACTTACTTACACCTAGCTAGGCAGATATCCAGCCATCCAGCTTGATAGGCAGAGGAGGATAGGATCACCGGGTGTCTCGCGCCGGGGTAGGGGAGGGAACACCGAACTCCGAACACCTGGCTAGGAAGCTCGATAGCCGGATAGCTGGCTGAGGAGGATAGGACGCCCGGAACGTCGCCAGTGCGGAAGGCATCCCCATCAGCGCGCTTGAATCGGTCTAAGACTTCGATAAATTCATCTCATCGAAGCGCAAGCAACTAAACGACGCTTCGAAAGACAAGCAACGTCAACACGAAAGAAAGAGCTAATACAATGTCTAACGTTTACGCAATCAACATGAGCGCTCGTCTTGCTACTGCTATTGAGAATGACTGCAGTGCAAGCAACGAAAAGAAGATGAAGAAACTCGTTCAGATGCTTTCTAACGAGCGTCTAGCAGAAATGCTTACGTCTGCTAACGTCGACGCAGAACGCTTCACAAGAGCGATCTACGCTTGCGAGAAAGTTGTTAAATTCGCAAGTCAAGCTGTTGCGCTTAATGCGAAAGACTTGAACGAAAACACATATGCGATCTTTCGCACTGCGATCAACGCTTATCGTCATGACATTGTGCTTACGCAAGCAATGATCGAAGCGTCTATTAGCAGAGACTTAACTGTTGATGATAGCGTCAAGCACTGCGTATATGCACGCAATCTAATTCAGACAACTGAAACGATCGCTGCACAGTCGCAAACGTCGCGTGACGCGCTCTTGACGCTGAATATCATCAAGCAACGTCATGATCTGAAAAACGCGTATACAGTCGATCTGACAGAGCTTGCTATCGCTTTGTGCGATGCTTTCAAGCTCGACTATGCGAAAGTAGAAATCGAGACTGAAGAGACTGAAGTAAAGAGCGAAGAAGAAAACGCTTAAGCTTTAACATAAGTAAGCGCTTACTTAGTGAGCGCTTACTCTCTCTCACTCGAATTAGAGATAACGAATATGTCGACTGTGTATGACACGACTGCAATTCAGAATATTATTGAACGCGAAAATATGCGCTCTGTAATCATCATTCACGACGATTTCAATCGTCATGAGACTTACTGTGTAGCAACAGACGACAAGCGTGTAATATCGCTTGTGAGCGTGCAAAACGATGTTGATGTTTCTATCATCGAACATGAGAACGCTATTCAAGCTATCGCTTATATTATGTCAGTCGCAATAGCGACGTTCGCAAGCGTGAGCGAAGACGAAACACAAGCAACGACTGAATTACAAGTTGCTCATGCACTGCGAACGATGACGATGAATCATCTGCAATACAATATTGTAGATCACAAGAATTGCAGCTTTGTCACGAAATCGATGTTTGAAGCGATGAAGCTCTAATGTATCAGTTCGTTGTAATGTTCAAAGCGCTTATATTGCGCGACGCTAATGCACAGAAGCATATGCGACGCGCATTAGCATTGCGTAATACGCGAAAGCTCTTAGATAGCTATCGCTAAAATCAGATGACACTGAAAAGCGCTCGAAAGAGCGCTTTTTGCGTTTGTGCTTTCAAAGCGAAAGCTACTATTCGAATAGAGCGTCACTGAGCGCTTCTAGACGCGAAAACGAGTGTAGAGTCATCTTAGTCGTCAAAGCGCGTCAGTGACGCGCTGTGAGCGAAATAGACGCTATTCGATCGACTATCAGCGCTCACGACGCGCATGTGACGCGCGCATAGCGCATATGTGAGCGCGTGCGCATATGCGCACATAGGGGCGAGGGGGCGCGTATAGGGCTGCCCGCACCCGTTCCCGTTCCCCTGGTTTCCCTGCTACCCATTCCCCGCACCCTTGGGAGAACCGCGGAACGCCGCGGCGAGGCTAGGCTGGGCGGAAGGGCAGGGCACCGATAGCCGAACCCTCCGGATCAGGGGACGGCGGACCCCGCTGGCGCCGGCTGCGGCATACCCCGTCGGCATCCCGTCGGTCCCTTGACCCTAAGCCGTTCCTAAAATCCGCATCAGCCCTTGGGCTGCCCTTTATCGTAGCCACACAGAACCGCAGCCCTCTTGTGAAGAGCTGCGGTCGTGTCTGGTTACGCTGCGACGAGGTTCATGTCGGCGAGGATCTGGTTGCGCTCGGCTTCGTGCTGCTCACGCTTCTCGCGGCGAATCTTGGCGAGCTGGGCAGCTTCGGCGCGCATCACGCGAACACGCTCAAAGGCGCGACGAAAGAACTCGTCAGGCGACATGACGGACTGCTGGGTCGCAAGGCGCTGAAAGCGCTCTGCGTGTTCGCGCATGACGCGGGCGAGCAGCGCGTGCTTCTTCGCATCGGGCTCAAGCTTGTGCTGCTGGGCAGCTTGCATGACTTCGAGCGAGGTTGCGGCTTCGGCGATCTGACGGTTCATGAAGACTTCGGTGACGTAGGACATTTCGATTTTCTTTCGTTGCTGTAGCGCTTGATTGCGCATTTTTAGCTTAGTAGCTCGTTAGCTAGATAGCTAAAGGCTTACACAGGTAAACGCTCGGGCGTGAAGTGCAGGCCAATGGCCGTGATGGCGCAGATGAGGGCCACGACGACGGCCAGGCCGGCGATGTCCTGGGCCTGGGCGAGGATCCATTCCTTGAAGGTTTGCTGTTCTTCGAACATGTGCTGCTCCTTTGCTTCGATGATTAATCATCGCAAATGCGAGAGCAGGCTGTATCGCGGTGTGTTCTGGTAAGTTCCGGGAGCGGGGCGCGAGCGGGAGCCGCCCTTGGCCGGCCCAAGGGTAAGGCCTGATGGCCGATAAGGGCCTGGCCGAGACCAGACCCCAATCCGTTACCAGATCTCGTGGTGAGGCTCCTTGAGGGCATCAGCTGAGCAATCGCCGATCAGGCCGGCGTCGGTGAGAGCGATGATGTCGGCGTGGTAGGCTGCCCGGTCGAGGTCGGTCACGTCGGAGGTGTCCTCGTCGTCGCCCAGGTAGTAGGCGTAGACCTGGCTGTGTTCCCGGCCGGTCATCAGGTTGGCCTCGCGGTCGATCGTGTCCTCCTCCTGCAGGACCGTGCCGCACAGCTCAAGGGCTGCGTGGTGACGCTGGATGGCGTCCTTCCAGTCCTGCTCGGTCGCCCAGGGGTAGGCCTTCTGGCAGTCGGGGAGTTTGGTGATCACGCCCTTGTTGGCGAGAAAGCCGGCGATCATTGCGTTAAGAGAGGTGCGGGTCATTTCGTGTCTTCCTTTTGTGTTGCTGACAAGAAGACACTAGCAAGCGCGCTCGAAGGCGCGCTTGAGGTGTCGGCAGGTGATTAGTCTTCGAACTCGATCTGGTTTTCGCTGATGTGAAAGTTGACGAGGTGCGCAAGCAGCAGGGTGCAGAACTTCGTCAGGTGCTCGCGCTCGCAATTGGTTTTCGCGGTCGTGACGAGCGAATACGTGAACATCCCGATGTCGCTCAGATAGTCGTGGTTCTCAGGGTCAAGCTGCACGAAGCAGGCGTGCAGGGCGTCTGAGTAGGGCGCGTAGTCGGGGTCGACTTCGGTGAAGGCTTCAAGGGGAAGCAGCGCTTCACGCAGGGCTTCGAAAGGGATCTTAAAGGTGCGATCAACTTCGTGGGCTTCAGTTGCAGTTGTCTCGGTCATGTCGGTCTCTCTTGTGTTGCTGACTTGTCGACTATAGCGAGCGCTCGACAGGGCCGCGGCAGGTGATGAACGGCAATACCTGGGCACGGGGCGAGGCCACACCCAGGCTCCCGTCCCCTATGGTTTCGGCCACGCCTCTCCCACGGATTGCCGCGGGTGGCCTTGGGAAGGTTCTACCCCTATGCCGGATGCTACCCGTTCCATCCCCAGGATCCCTTGATCCTAAGCCGTTCCTGAAACCCATGCCCGTCCGAGTGCCCAAAAGAAAAGGCGCCGAAGCGCCTCTTCCTCCCTCTCTGTGGTTATCAGGCTGCGATCTTGCCCCGAACGACCTGTTCGAGCCGGCGCGTGGCAGGCGTGTCGGTCAAGGTCCAGACCTCGGCACCGCGTGCGCCGGAGTTGGTGACGATCCCGAGGGTCTTCAGCGCGGTCATCGTCGAGGACTTCTGGGTCGAAGCCGTGTTCGCCGACACCGTGTGACGCACCAGGTGCTTCGTCATCGCTCGGTCAGCCTTCACCTTGTCCGATGCAGCTGCGAGTGCTGCAGCGCCCGTGAAGGGAATGCCTGCGTCCTTGAAGTTGAACAGGGACGTGACGATCGCACGGTTGATGGCGTTCTGCATGAACCCGCCGTCAAGGGCGACGATCAGGTCATTGACCTTCTGGAAGGCGTAGACGTTGAACCTGGAGCCCGTCGAGACCTCGCGGTTGATGAAGGACGGATCGATGTCCATCGCCAGGAACAGACCGGCTGCACCAATCGTCGCCATCTTCTTCTCTTCGGCTTCGAGATTGGGGATCATCTTCGAGGAGCACCCGGGCTGTTCGGCCTCGAACTTCTTGCGCGCGGTGAACTCGGCGACGACCTCAGCCTTCTTCACCTCCTTCTCTTCGAGGGTGAAGTCGCCCTTCATCACCTTGAGGTCGCCAGGCACATGATCGGGCATGTCGATGTCGGCCGCGTCACCTTCAGCCTCCTGGCCGTCTTCGGCCTGGCCGGCAGGTGCCTCATCGGTCTTGTAGGTGGCCGGGTCGAACTTCACCCATACCGGACCATCGTCGGTCTGCTCGAAGTGGCCGATCTCGCCTTCATTGGTTTCGAGTTTGCGCCCGGCGACCTTCTCGGCTGCGTCGATCGCGGCGATCTCTTCGAGGGCGGCGAGTTCAGCGGCCTCAGCGCCCATCTCGTTGATGGCCTCGGCTGCCTGGTTGAAGAAAGAGGCCATGTCTGGCAGGGCCGAAGTAGCTTCGAGTGCGGTTTCAGTCTGTGCGGTCTTGTTCTTAGCCATTGTAGTAACCTTTCAACGTTGCTTTTGTTTCTCGAAAGCTTTGTGCGTTTCGATGATTTCTTTATACGCTGATTATTCTTGGACGTATCGAGGTGAGGGAAGGTTTGGAGCAGGTTAAGCTACGGCTGGGAGCCAGCGCCGGGCAGTCTTATTGCGCGCCCCTTGGGCAGACCTTGGGTAAGACAGCCACGGGAGACCTAGGACACCCGCGGTGATGGCTTTCAACACCCGGAACCTCCGTTCCCTTTTCCATTCCCGTCCATCTACTGTCATATATGTAATTACTTACCTATGTAGATACGTAATAAGGTAAAGCGGAACCTCCTCTCCCTTCCCTTGGGCAAGCCTTGGTGATGGTTCCGGTTCTTATCCGTGGAGTTCCAAGGAAGGTTCTACCGGTGAGGCTGAAGCTACCCGTTCCCCTATTTGGCAGGCAAAAAGAAACCGAGCCGGTCGGTGTGACCAAGCTCGGTTCTGAAGGTGGCTGTCCTACACCCGATGACAGCATCAGCAACTACGAAAGAGGGAGCAGCTCTCGCGCTCCTCTTGATGAGCGATCCGGGTGACATCGCTCAAACTCGTGATCTGCTGTGTCGCACAGGGTCAGTTGGAACGCAATCAGGGCTCGGACGGGTTCGGTTGCCGTGGTGTCGGGGTGGGAGGTCTAGGATTGCCGTGTGCTTCCGTGGAGAACCGCGGCGCGGCTTAACACCTCCTCCCGACGATTCCGACGATTGCGCTCTCCTGTCTCTCCCTATGGTGCGACGTTGCTCTCTATACGGCGTGACGGTGCGATAGCGCTCTCTACCCCTCTATGTGCGTTACCCTCTCTGTGGTGCGCTCTATGGGTAGGTGTCTGTCTGTCTCTCTATGGGTGATGGGTGCGAATATGTATTCACCCTTACCTGGTCGAGCGTTGGTGCCTTCTCTCATAGAAGCTCTGTGAGCGCGTGGGTTTGTTTGCGCGTCTCTGTGTTCATCTCTCTATGAGGGATCGCGTCAGTGACTCGCTCTGTTCGATTGTCAGCATCAGGTGAGCGCGTTCTTTGCTCGTCTGTTTGTCGAAAAAGTCGAAATCGGGTGTTTCTGTCAAGGAACTGACAACTTTCGGTAAAGGTCAGTCCCGGAAATGCTGGGTTTTGGTCAAGGTCGCACCTTTACATCGGTCTGGCCGGAATATGTGTTTATGGCCTGATTTCGCCTGGCCTGGCCGGGAATGTAAAGGTGCTGTCAACGTGTAGGTAAAGGTCGGTCTACAACCTTAAGGGTATGAGCGGGCGGATCCCGTTGCCCTTGGTTAGCTCTCTATCTACCTAGCTAGGTGTCTATGTGGCTACCCTTGAGCCTGGTTTAGGCAAAAGAAAAGGCGCTACGAGAGCGCCTTGGTTCTATCCTGGATGATCCGGTGAGTGCCGTCTGTCTCTATCACTTCTACCCTGTCGCAGTGAGCCAGGATGCCGGGTGATATGCCGCTTCTATCTTGACGGCCGAGATAAGGCCGTTTGTTGCGGTCGACGACGAGGTGAACCTTTACTCCTCTCTCCTTCAGGCCCCAGAGCTTCTCGATGATCCTTTGGGTCTTATGGGTCGGCGACGCGGTTGGTTCGGCCGGGATCTGGTCGTAAAGTTCGTGGAGCTGGTAGGTGTTCATATCTTCACCTCTTTGAAGAACTCGCCGGCTCGGTAGGCTCGTCGTGCCTCATCCTTGTCGTCCGGTTCGAGGAGCACGTCCTTCCTCACCGAGGCCGCGTCCTGGACCTCGTAATCTTCCGGGGTCATGGTGTCGTGGAGCGCGAAGGCTTTCATCGCTGCCTCCTTCCGGTCCTTAGCATAGAGCCGGATCGTGGTCGTGACGGTGAACAGCTCATCGTCCGGATTCATGCGGTCGTCGCGGTCTTGCATGGTTCAAGCCCTCCTTTTCCGTCCGAGGTGTATTCGACCATCTTTCCCTCCTTATCGAAGGTTATGCCGTAATGCCAGAATATCGAGGCTCTCATTGGCACCGAGGGACCACACCGGGAGCAGAACGTGCCGTGATTGTCCTCATAGAGGCTATCATCCTTGCTGCAGCCTGAGCAGACGATCTTCATGTCGCCTGCTCCTTTGCCGTAGCGAGGACATTGCTGAAATTCATGGCGTCGGTCTTGTTCAGATACCCGTCCTTGCGAAGGGCCGACGGAACATTGAGCTTCAACCACGTTTCGATCAGACGATGGTCCACGACCTGACTGGTCGGGTCGATGAACAGAATCTTGCATCCGTCCACCGTCGCCGTGAGGATGCTGATGCAGACGGGCATACCGGCGAGCGTGCCAACCGTCGGTCCATAGCCGTGACCGGTCGAGACCCAGGTCTTGCCGTTATCCCTCCACCTCTGCCACAGGCACATGGTTTCGAAGCTGTTCGCCTCTACGATGCCGGTTACGCCTTCGAGGTAGGTTTTTACCTCATCACTCGTCTTCGTCATGGCTTTCTCCTAGAAGCGAACGCAGTGACCGACGCGGCCCACGCGGTAGAGCGGCGTCCAGGCGCCGCGGATCTCGATACCCGACCACCAGAAGCCGTCAGGAAGGGCATAGGCTCGCCAGGTCACGTCGGCCTCCCTTCGCAGCAAGGGCAGGCGTCCCACCACTTGCCGTCGGCGTCATACTGCTGCATCGCCGTGGGTCCGGTGCTCTCCTTGTCCTCGAGGCACGGATCACCCTTGCAGAAGGCGCAAGTGCCGTCTGGACCTCGGGCATAGTCGGAGATGTGCGAAACCTCGCACTCGTAACCCATGATTTTGATCTTCTGGGTCATATCAGTTCCTTCTGTCCTGTGACGGCGTGCCAGTAGTCGAGGCGATCGCCGATTTGATAGCGGTGGAAGTGTAGGCGCGAGCAGATGCGCGCCATATCGTCGTTGCACCCGCAGAAATGCAGGAACTTGATCGGGATCCGCGGGGCAGGGTCGCCCTCAAGGATGATGCGGATCATCTCAGTGGCGTTGCCCTGGCGTGAGAAGTCGGGATGAATCCAGAACTTGGTGATGGTCAGCACCTGCGGCACTGCCGCAGCGTTACCGAGACGCCTGTCGCCGAAGGTGTAGACTAGGTTGAAGCGACTGTTGGATATATGGCCGCTGCGGCCGCGGTCGGCGCTCCAGAGGTAGAAGGAATCTTCGAGCGCCTTGATGATGCTAGGAGCCATCGCGCCCATCAGTGCGCTCCCTTCTTGCCCATGATCGAGCGGATGAACGCCGCGGGCTCGATCCAGAAATCGACGGGCAGTTTGTCGGTCATGCCGGCCGTGCCGTCGAGACGCGCATCCTCGTCCGCGTTCTTCTCGATGTTCATGTCGAGGAAATACTGGTCGCCCCTGAGTTCCAGGTTCCAGTAGAAGGAGTTGACCTGCTCCCTGACGTTGCCGAATGCCCACAGCACCTTGTCCTTCTGGACCTCGCCTTCGACCACTTCGATCTTATGCTGCCCGATCGTGTAGCGACCGCCGAAGCACCATTCGTGCTCGCCAAGGACATAGAGACGGTGCAGCGCCTCGATCAGTGGCTTGAGCTGCTCGGCGTAGGAGACGATGCGGACATGATACATGCTGTCGTCCATCGCCGCATTGATGTGGACGGACAGGCGAAGGTCGTTGGTCTGAAGGCTCATTAGATTGCTCGCTTTCTGCGTTGCTGATGATTTGTTTTAGCAACGCAGCGCTTGGAGTTCGGCAGGTGATGAGCGGATCAGATCGAGCGGCTGCGCTCCATCACGTCCTCAATGTTCTCGTCGCACATGCAGGGCTGCCGGCTGTCGGACAGGTGAACGCCGACTGCGAGGTGATTGCCGGCCGCGTCCTCGTAGATCCAGTAGCCCGAGTTGACGCCATTGCGGCGACGCCGGCGTGGCGCCTCCTTGATGAAGTCGCGGAGCTGGCGCTGCTGGTCCGGATTGACCTCGCCCTCGTGCTCAACGTCGATGATGGAATAGTAGCGATCCCAAAGCCGGCTCATCTGGTCACGGCTGATGATCATGTCCGGCGCCTGGCGCACCTGGTCGAAGGTCTTGCCGATCAGGCCCCAGATGATGCCCTCTTCCTCGGAGCCTTCACCGACAGGCTGAACGTCCTCGAAGCGCTCCATCGTGCGCTGCGCGGCCGTGCGGGCATCGGCGCCGTTCTGGATGGCGTCGAGGACAGCAACCACGAGTTCGTGCTGCTGGTTCGTGAGGTGCAAGGTCTTCATGGCGTTTCTCGTTCTCGCGTTGCTGATGATTTGTTTTAGCAAGCGCGCGCTTGGAGAGCGGCAGGTGACGAGTGGTGAAGACCAGGGCGGGATCCGCCCTACGCCAGCAGCTCCGACAGCCTGGTCCCGCCGTAGTCGGCGATCTGCTCTTCCGGGTCCATCGAGGCATCGTTCACGATGACGACCGAGCCCACACCGAAACCGGCAGCGTCGGTGATGCCGAGGTGCATGATGTCGCAGGCCTCAAGGGCTTCGAGCGCCTTACCCTTGTCCTTACCCTCATAGTCAGGCTCAGCCGGATCCTCGTAGAAGCATTTGAAGGACCAGCCCTCGGCTGTGCCATGAGCCAGCAGCTCCTTGAGGGTTTTGATCGGTGCGGGCATCGGTCTCTCCTTTGGCGATCGACAGGTGAATGCGGCGACGGATTCGAACCGTTTGCCAGCGGGCAGAGCAGGACCATGTGCGCACATTCTGCAGCCGCACCCATCTATCGATCGCAAATACCAAGTGTTCATTGATCTCGCACCGCGTGGTCCATCGGTTCACAACACGGGCTACATTCTTCACCACGAAGGGTGCGGATCGTGAGCACTCAAGCAGATCCCCTGACAACGGATGCAGTCGGTCGAGCCGAGCTATTCGAGGCATAGGGGTTGAGGTGTTTTCACCCAGATTAACCTGACGGTCGGGCGACAAATTCGGATCGTATGGCCGGGAGGTAGGGCGCTTAGCCTTGCCCATCTCCTATTTAGCGGTCCACCTACCGTATGTGAGTGACGGCATGTCTCAGCCGGGCTATTTGCGGTCGAGGTAGCCACCCTCGGATCTAACTCCAGGTCATTTGCTGCACTCCGGGTTGTCGGTTCTTCAGCGGTCAGATGTTGTCGAAATACGACAGGTTCGAAAGGCGAGTGACGATCGCGTCGAGAACGGCTTTGGCCTCGGCGAACGTGCCGAAGTAGGCGTATTCGCCGACAGTTTCAGCGCGCTCGATGCCGTCTTCGAGCCAAGACCACTCTACCTTCGAGCGATCGACTTCGACGGACCAGAAGGTTCCGGCGTCAGTCTGGTAGAGCCAGATGCCGAGGTAGACCGGATACATCACGGCTTCGAAGCGCGGCGAGCAATCGGCGTCGGCTTCAGGATTGGACACCTGGTTCTCAGCGGCCTTCAGGATCGCGGCGATCTCGGTGAGCGCGATCTGCTTGTCGGCTTCGAGCTGCGCTTTGCGCGCTTCGATGGCGTCAGAGGTGTTCGGATCGATCATTTTCGTCTCTCGCTTTGTGCGTTGCTGATGAACACGTTTTAACAATCGAGACGTTGGAATACGGCAGGTGATGAGCGAACTGACGCGGTTAACAAACGGTTGAAATTGTAGGTTAATTTTCTCTTAATGGCAGCAAAAAGCCCCATAGCTTCCACTACAGGGCTGTTTTATAGAACGGTGTTCTCACTAACGATAACCTTCAAGTATCGATAGTGATCTTATTCCCGCCGACTCCATTCAATTTCGTCGTCGGTCCACTGCCCGAAGCCGTCATGCCAGGCTTCCGCCTCGGCGCTGTCTGCGGGATAGGGACAGGGCTCGGTGTCTCCACCATCGCAATAGGATGCGGAGTTCATGCCTTCCTCATAGGGCGTGGTCGGCGTTTCGAACGGCTTCTGGTGGCTCATTCTACCTCTAGGTCAAAAGCTGCCCGTTCCTGAAAACGGGGACGACGGTTAGCCCGCTTCTCGCGGCGCTTGGTGTTCGGGTGACGGCCGTCACGATTGGCGCCGTCAAAGCCGTGAGCGCTCTCACGCCGCGGCATCTCACAGAAGAAGGGTTCGGTGTCGCCGAGACCGCGCCAGGTGCGCTCCATCGGCTGCGGTTTACCTGCGAACCACAGGACTGTGCGGCGCGTCCGGCTCATCCTCACTTCTCCTTCGTGGGCCGATAGTCGTTCTTGGTGAGGTATTCCGCGACCTCGACCTTTGTGCCGATGATCATGACCCGTCCGGTTTCAAGGACGATGACGACCGCGGGGTGACGCCAGTCGTTCGGATCAGCGCCGATCATGCATTCCATGTCTCGCCAGACACGACGACCGGCGCGAATGTCGCCCTCGTCCCATGTGACCTTCATCAGTCGACACTCCATAGTTCGACCAGCTGCTCGATGGTCCCGAACACCTCTTCAGTGCCCTCTTCGGTAATAACGGTCAGAAGATCGCTCTTCTTGATCCGCCCAAAACGCGCATGGCCTGACTTCTCCGTAATCCAGGGCTGCGATTTGACGGGCAGGGTGGATTGAGGCCACAGCCATGGCGAGGAGATCCTTTTCGCGTCATCGCGGGTCCGCGTCGCCCTGTAAGCCTCTTTGATATCCTTCCTGCGCTTGCCGCGCTTGTGCAGCTCCTCGGTCAGCCAGGTAACGGGATCCTCGGCGTGAAGGGCAAGCTCGGTCAGCTGCGAAACGTCAGCGGCCGAGAGGACGATAAATGGCACCAGTTCCGGATCCAGCTTCACCTGGCTCCAAGGTGACTTCTCGATCATCAGTGCGCCCTTCCTTCGATCGCCGTGCCCTGCGGCCGGTAGGAGTCGTCAATCGGAGCATTTGCCGCGGCCAGTTGCTCCATCATCAGCTTGCGCGTGCCAAAATCCCGAGGGCCGGGCAGGGTGATCTCGTCCGAATCCTCCTCGACGAACTCCGTCGGGTGATCCTGGAAGTAACGCTCGACCACTTCCTCGTCGGTCATGGCGTCGATTTCAGCCTGGCTCTTGGGCTTGTAGGAGCCGATCCACTCTTCCGGCCCGCCCTGCAGCTGGACGTAAGCGGCGAGCTTGTCGAGCAGTTCCTTCTTGGAAGCGCCGGCATAGAGGTTTCGGCCGTGCTTATGGGTGACGGCAGCGAGATACACCTTCATGAAAATCTCCTAATTTAGGCTGCGATGTGGCTTTCGCCTTCAAACCAGAGGACATCGCCAGTCTGGATGAGGCGCTCAAGAACCTCGATCATGTGATCGACGGGAATCCACTCAAGCGAGAGGCCGACGGGCAGATCGAAGAACAGGGCGTCGGCCTGCTCATCGCTCAGTCCGAGGTAGAGCTGGGCGACGTGCTCGATTTCGTCGGGGTCTTCCTGCGTTGCCTGCTCGAAGGGGCAGCCGGTCTCAAGGACGTAGGCGTGACCGCCTACGCAGGCGACCCAGGGCAGGTTCCTGCCCGAATGATCGGGAAGGCCCAACTCGGTCGGGTAGACATACACGCCCATGTTGAAACCTAGATCCTGCGTCTCAGGCAATTCGCCTTTGATCGACGCAATAACGCGCTGGATAGCCGGCACGTTCATCATCGCTGCGCTCCTCTCGAATACATCATTAGCTTGCATTTTAGTTTTAGCGCGTAACGTGTTGGAGTGCGGTAGGGTATGAGCGTGCGGATCTGGTCTGTGTCACAATCCTTAGAAGGCGCCGAAGGTTTCGAGCGACCCGAGCTGGTTCATCATGATCTGCTCGGACTCGATCTTCTCCTTCACCATGACCCGCTTGCAGGCGACCCGAATGATCGCGTTCCTCCAGTCGGTCTTGCCGTCAGCTGCGACGTAGATCTCCGCGGCGAAGTTCTTGAACTCCGGATCGGCCATGAACCTGTCGCGCACGGCCGTCGCCTCGTCGGTGCCAACCTGACAGGTCGCTAAGTGGCTGTGCATCTCGTAGTAGACCTCGACCCACGTTCGCGCGGGAGCCGCGGCGTCACCGACCTCACCGAAGCCGATCTGCACCGTGGGTGCTTTGTAGGGCACGACAATGCCGAGCGTGCGCAGGGTATTGCGCCAATGGGCGTAGGCCTGCGGGTAGTCCTCAAATGGCGTGTCGGCATAGTCGCCGCCCGGCTCGGCCAGCCGGACATAATATTCCTGGCCGGCCAGCGTGTCCTCGATCGATATGACCTGCAGGGTGGAGCGCCCGTCAGGGAGCGTCTCCACGTCGTAAACCATGATATCCTTCATCATGCGTAGCCCTTCTCAAGGCTGAGCGCCGCATTGCCGAGCTGCTCGTAGGTGAGCTGCCACAGAACGCGGTCAGCGCCACGCAGCACTTCGAGCGCCTGCGCCTTCTCCTTCAGGTAGAGCCTGGCGAAGTTCGGATCATACTTCACGATGGTCTTGGTGTTGTCGTAGAGATCCGCGACCTTGACCGTCTTCACCCAATCCGGGGCGTTCGACAGCTTGAGCAGGTTCAGTTCGAGCCGCTTGGCTCGGTTGCCCATCTCCTTCGGCACGTTCGTCAGATGCATGACGCCCATCGCAATCTCGCCACCGAAGATATCGGAGATCGTCGTGCTATCGACCTCGGTGTCTTCCACGACATCATGGAGCCAGGCGCAGCAGAGCATCTGCCAGGTGTGCGTCGGCACCGTCTCGACGATCGAGGCCACGGCTTCCGGATGAACGATGTAGGGCTCGCCTGTATACTTGCGGACCTGAGCGATCGCGCCGTGCGCGGCAGTGGCGAAGGCGCGTGCCATCTGCACTTTGTTGGCGCCTGCTTGAGAATAGCCCATGATGGCTCCTTTCGATGTTGCTTATATTCTTGTTTTACAGCGATCAGCGTTGGGATACGGGAGGATCGTTGCGGTTCTGCGCGATCAAGCCGACTGCTCTGGCCGCGCCCATAAGGTCACGCTTGACGTTCTTGGCATCGCGGTGATCAGAGGCGGTGCAGGCGCAGAAAACCTTTCGGGAGCCCTGTGGTCCGTTGATGATGATGACCAGGTGCGATCCGCCTGTGTGTTCGACTGTCGCGGAAGGACAGATTGTGTGGGCGAGCTTCAACAGTTCGCGTTTGCGCTTTTGGACACTCATGTCAGAATCTCGCGTAGTAAGGGTGATCTTGGTAGTGCGGCGCGCTTTCCACTGGCTCAGGGACCGCAAATGCGGCCTGGGCCATTTCATCGATAGCAGCGGCACTAAGCTCAGCGGCCCGCCTTTGCCGGGTCTCTTCCCGTCCGACGACCTGCGTGAATAGGTATTGGGCTCTTTCCGCGTTTCGCTCCTCGTCCTTCGATAGGTATTCGTTGGTCCGAGGTCGGTAGCGGTAGACGATCCAGGTGTTTTTCGATGGGTCGGGGTTTTTCATAACCCCGATCTCAACGTCACCAATCTTCACGCGGTTTTTCATGGCTAGGCCTGCCTGGTCTGACCGCGCTCCGGCTCCAGGTGTGCAACCAGGCGATAGGTATTGCCGTCAGACAGCTCCACCAGCACATCAGAGGTTGAGGAGGGGCCGTGGGCGCCGTTGAAGTGGCGCTTGGTGAAGCGTGTGTTCTTGGGAAAGAACTCATATTCGAGCGCGGCCTCAACCAGCTCGTCGAGAATGTTCTGGGGCGGTGCCATCAATGTCTCCTTGGTCTAAGTAAGCACTTACTTATTAGTTATAGCGCAAAGCACGACGGAGTGCGCTCGGCAATGAGCGCCACTTGTCGGAGCTTAGTAGTCGCTGGCGTAGAAGATCGACATGACCCGGATGGTCACGTTGGGATCCTCCGGGTGGTCCGACAGCACTTCCTCATTGAGGGCGTAGTAGTCGAACTTGAACATGAACTCCTCGTCATCGACGGTGATGCGGCCATAGTCGCGCTCACCGTGGGGATCATTGGCCTCGCTGAAGTCGGAGAAGTCCCTGATAGCGTCAAGGATCTTGGTCATCTTCAGACTGTCGCCGGTCTCCTCAATCAGCGCACCGGTTACGATGATCTTGCCGTTGCGCGCCTTGCGCCGCGTGCGCAGTTCGTCGTTCAGCTCCGCGATGCGGGCTTTCTTTTCGTCTTCGGTCATCAGAGATCCCCTCGTTCGCCGGTAACTTCGCGCATCTTGCGCTGGACTTCCTTCAGGCGCTCCTTGAGCACCGCTTCCTCCACCATCAGAGGACCGAGCTTCTCAAGCCGCTGGATCACACCGTTGGCGATCAGGCTATGCTCGAAGCTGCCCACACTGTCCTCGACCGCGGTCGAAAACTCGATACGGTGCTGCATCGAGACAGGTGCAAACTCATGGGCGGTCATCAAAATCCTCCAAACGAAGGCAGCGCCTTCAACTTCGCGTCATTCTCCGCGGCAACCAGGCGTGCTGTCTCGACCGCGATAATCGCTTCCAGCTCGGATTGCTCGCGGCGCTTCTTGATCCCTGCGATCGTCTGCAGGTGCATCGCCTTCGCACGAGCCTCGCCCTGGGTGCGGTTCTTGACCTGGATCCGCTTATGACCCTGCAGCACGAACCAATGCTTCTGCGTGCCTGCTGCGGGGTTAGGGTGGCGTGGATCCTTCTTGTCGAGCTTTTCCAGCACCAGGTAGGTGTCGGCATCCGGAAATTCCGCGTCCTTGAACGACGCCTTCACGTCGCTGAGGAAGATCCATTTGTCGCCGACCTCTTCCATCAGCGGCATACGCTTGGGCTGAAACTCAGCCCAGAGTGACCTCAGACCGTCAAACGACGCCTCATGATCGAAATGGATCTCTCCACTCCGAGCCGTCGTCGGGCGCAGCTTATCGGCCGTGATCGTGCCGGAGCCGATCTCGTCAAGGACGATCGTGTTCGCAGTCGTGCCGTGATAGCGCGGCGCAGCCGAGGTCGTGGTGAAGGGAGGCTGCACAAGCTGCATGTAAAGGTCTTGGAAGACCGACTTGCCGAAGGACCGAGCGGACACGATCGACAGTTCACGGGGCTCCCACCCGCCCTTCAGCTTGTCGTAGAGAGATTGGAACGTCACGCCGCTTTCTCCCAACGCGGGCTCACAGCCTCGATCGACTCCGTGCCGACCAGCACCGTCCAAATCTTATGGCTGATGCCGTCCTTGACCTCGATCTCGACCGTGCCGTTCGGAACGTCGATCGTGCCCAGGTTACCCTCAAAGGAGCGCCCGGACTTCATGTAGACGATGACCGGCCTGGTGTGCCGGCTCTTGCCCATCTCGGCGATCTGCTTAACCAGGCGCGAACTCATGCCCGACCTCCCTGCACGACCGACAGAGACGGCCGCTGACGCGCAGGACGCTGAACCGGCAGCGGCACAGGCTCATCAGCCAGAACCTTCTCCTGGGACTCGCTGACGGCCGCTACAGCCTCTTGAAGCGTGGCCGGCATGTCCGGCGTGCGGGACATCTGATAGACCGCCTCTTTCGGAATCTTGGCGAGGATGACGACGGCTCCGAGCTTCCGGGTCACGAGCTTGACGTTATCGCCGTCCTCTTCGAGGAGAAGCGTGCCGGCGCTGAGCGCCATATTCATCAACATGGGCAGAATCATTTCAGCCTCCTAAGTAACTGCTTACTTATGTTATAGCGCAAATGAGTTTGGAGCTGCATCAGGACGCGCGCGGCAACTCTTCTTCCCTCCTTGCGAGCCAGGCCGCAAAGGCAACGTCGGTATCGGCCCCGGCATACTGAATGGACTTCTGCACGCCGGCCATGAGCGCCGACCGCTCGTTCTCGGGGTAGTCGGCAAGGTTCTTGATGGGGCAGGGATCCTCGGGGTGGAGCTTGGCCCACTGCTTGCGCATCTCCGCGAGGAAGCCAGCGGTTGCAAACTCCAACCGCTGCCTGTTCGTGACGTTCGGCGCCATATCAGTGCCGCGTCTTCATAGCGGTGAGCGTGTCGAAATCCACAACGTCCGGATCGGACGCGATATCGAGCAACACCTTCATGAGCTTGGGATGACCGAGGGCGAAGACGAGTGCGAACAGCTTCTTGCCCTGCTCGATCATAGCGCGGTCTTCATCCGTCCAGGCCTCTTCCGGCTGATTGAGCCGATTGCGGTCATAACCGAAGGTCAGCGCCTGGACTGCACCATCTGCCTTAAGAACCAGCGCAACGTCGCCCGCGTCGATCGGGGCAGACGCATTGAGTTCGATGGCAGAGGTCAAAGCGTTGGTCATTGTATGCTCCTTGAGAACGGTCAAGCTCTTGCTTTCGCGTCATTTCGTTATGAATGAATTATAACAGGAGCAGAGCGGAAGCGCACACGTTCCACCAGAACGTTTACCTTAAGGACGACAAAGCCGTGCCTGCGGCACTTTAAACCTTTCGTATGTTCTTACGTTTGGATAGGAAACCCTTGGGAAGTAAAGCAGTATTGGACTACCGCATATGCCTACGCCAGATACGAAAAAGGCCCGACGGGGCGGGCCTTTTGTTTCAGAGATTGTCCAGGTCACGCCTGAACTTCTTGGGGTCAATCGGCGCGCACACATAGGTTTGCGAGATGATCTTGCGGCCCGTCACGTCGTCAACCAGCGAAGGTGGCATGTCCGTCATGGTCTTCACCCTGAACGCACAGTCCTCTTTGGTCGTGATGCCTTGCGCGACGACTCGGGTCTCGGGCGCATTGCCGCCCAGGACCAAGATCAGCGTCACCATGTATGCGATTTCCATATGCCTGCCTTGCCGGTTTGTTTAAGCTGCGGCCTTTATACCGAGCTGCCGGGTAACAGTCGAGACGGTGCAACCGAAAATGCGCCCGTCATGACAGCGCTTGATCTGCACCGTATACTTCGGCGCGTTCGGCTTGATGCCGACGATCTCGTAGGCCGTCCGGTCGATAACCACGGCCTTGCCGAACCAGTCCGGCTGCATTCCATACATCGCCGCGTAGCGCCTGAACGACGCCTCGGCGCTCGTCATACCGGAACCATTGTCACGCACAGAGACGGCGATCTTGATGTGCGGATTGTGGTCCCCATATAGCCCTCCACCGCACGACAGGTCGACGCCAAAATCGTCCGCAACCTTGCCTAGCGCCGCCTCGATGGCGCGCGACAGGCGGGTATGCTCGGCACGGGTAAACGAGGTGATTTTCATGAACGTTCTCCTTGTTGTAGCGGACGGCGCAATCCCTTGCGCACAAAGCGTTTCTAGTCATACTAATCACGAAAACGTGAGCGGTTTTCCACATAGCTATTTAGCTAATAATCCGCGCGAAATTCCCGTCACGCTCTTGTGTATTCGTGAGTTTATATATATCTGCAGCAAGCTTGGATTGCGGCAGGCTTTTTATCCCCAAAACATGAAACCCTTGACGGTATACAACCTAGGCGTAGGAATGTATTCCTATAGAACGTAACAGGAACAGAGAGAAGAAAATGACGCACTTGGATTTCACACACCACGCCTTGGATCTGCGCTCCGCAGTCATCGCTGCGATTGAGGTCTACATGGTTCGACAGGGGCTGGCGTTTAACCGTGTCAGTTTCATCGAGCAGAAGGAAACCGATCTGATCCAGCTCGGTAAAGAGGCGCTGTTTTACGGCGCGGAGGTGGTCCCAGAAGACCTGGCGTTGGCATCTTGACGCCACGCTTTAATCAGTTTTTCCTTTTCCTTCTGAACGAACGCAGCCTCGTAGCGAGGATGGCGCTCCCAGAATTTCAGCTTCTTCTCGCAGATCAAAAGCTCCTTCTCTACGGAGGCTCTCTCTTCGCGGGTTCCGCGTTTAGAAACGAACATTAGAAACAGGTAATTCGAAAAGTGTTCGAGGTATTTCATTGACCCGTTCATCTTCCAGACATCGATGTCCGCAAAGTTTCTCGGCGCAGTGTCGCTGTAGAAATACATGTCTGTCTCCGTCTTGTTGCTGACAGAGACATAATCTCATCTCAAAACTTGGAATTCGGCTGGTGATCAGTGGCTATTGACGATAGGCAGAGCGGCGCCTATCTTTGCGGAGTGGACCCAGGAGCGCTAACTCCCAGGTCCGTTTGCCTTACCCTACGAAATTAACCCGGACGGTCACTGACCAGCTCGTCCGGGTTTTCCGTATCTGCAAGGTGATGCCAAATGGTATCAACCACATGGGCATTCCTCCGTATCAAGAGCGAGGCACTCGCCGATGCTGACGCGGCCCATCCTCGCCAGCACGCCGGCTGGTCTCGGCGTATGCTGCTTTCGCTCGTGATTCGAAACTTATAGCAGCGTCAGTCCTGGTTGTCGGCAGGCATGAGCACGTTCTTGAAGGCGTTGAAGTAGCGATCGATCTGCTCGGCGTGCGTCGGAAATGCAATCTCCGCGGGATCCGGCGCCTTGGTAGCGAGCAGGATCTGCGAGACCTCGCCCGGCTGCGGCTTGATCTTCTCAACGTCGGTGACGACCTTGAACAGGTGCGCGCAGAACAGCAGATTCACCTTACCATCCTGGACCGTGACGACCTGGGTGATTGCCAGATCCTCCGCACGGATCTCGACGCCGGTTTCCTCAAGCACTTCACGCGCGCCAGCCTCCTGCCAGGTCTCGCCGAGACCCTGGTAGCCACCCGGAAGGGCAAGCTTGCCAAAGCCGTCTGCGAGCGCACGCCGGATCAAGAGCAGCCCACCGTTGACGTTGACCATCGGCACGACGACCGTGCCCGGGTTGTCGAAGCACTTGTCCAGCGCGGCCGCGACCTGTTGAACCGTGCGGCGCAGATCGCCATAGCCTTCGCCATACTTGTGCCAGTCGTCTGCGGTGCTGGCGTCTCCGAGGCCCTTCTTGAGGGTTGCTGCTGCGGTTTTGTAATTGGTCATGTCTTTCTCCATAGCCTCTAACCAGAAAAGGCGCCACAAGGGCGCCTTCTCCGTTTATGTCGCGGGATCCGCGGTTACTTGATGTTGACGAACGGGATAGCCGAGCCAGGCACGAAGCTCGTCGGCAGCTTACCGTCCCAGCGCTCGGCCTTCGTCAACTCGACCAGGTTGGGCGACTGAGCGAGAGCGTCGGACTTCGCCTTGATGGCAGAAGCTTCGGCTTCACCTACGGCGCGGATACCATCGGCACGAGCCCGTTCCTTCGCGAGATTGGAGTCCGCTGCAGCCTGGGCGGCAGCAACGTCGATCGCGTTCTGAATAACCGCCTTCTTCTGCTCCTCGCGCTTGGTGTTGGCCTGCATTTCAGCCATCGCACGATCCTCGGCCGCCTGTTCGACCGCATCGGAGAAGTTGATGTTCTCGATGTTGACGCCCTCGATCCGGATCAAACCATTGCCGAGCGTGCCGATCGCCTTGACCACCTCGTTGTTCAGACGCCCACGCTCGCGGATCGCGGTCTCAGCGGTGAACTGACCAAAGACGTTCTTGATCGCTTCCTTGATGTCGCGCTTGAGGAGACGATCCTCGAGCCCTTCAAGCGTCTGGAACTCGCGGTAAATCGAGGCGACTTCCTGATCCGTGCTGACGGCCGCGTAGTTGACCGAGAAGGTCACGGTCGCGGTCTGACGGTCGCCAGTGTAGACCGGCTCTTCCGGGAACTCGACGACCCGCGTGCGCAGCGAGATCGTGTTGGCGTGATCGATGAACGGCTTCTTCCAGTGGAAGCCGGCAGGCGAAACGCCGGCAATCTTGCCCTGGCTGACGACAACGGCGCGCTCGCCTTCATCGACGGTGTAGAACGACCCGCCGAAAATCGACAGAACGACGATGGCGACGAGTGCGCCGAGGATAAGGCCAATCTTGCCCATTTACTTCTTCTCTCCTTCAGAGTGGATCCGCTTGCGGATCAGTTCGAGCGCCTTGACGACGCCCATTGCGATGATGATGGCGACGATCAGAGCGCCAATTGCGTAGAGGACCATCAGAAAAACGTCCCGATCGCCTTTGCAGCCGTGACGATGGCGAACGCAGCCACGAACAGACCGGCGATGAGGATCGCACCGCGGTTGCCGTTGAATGCCTTGCCGTTCGAGTTCAGGGTGTTCATGTCTTCGGGACGCATCTGTTTGCCTCGCTCTGATTAAGTAATGAATTACTTATAACGCTGTTGTCGTTGGAGTGCGTGAGGGAGTGAGCGGCTTATGCAGCCGCTGCCTGCTCCTCCTCGGTGCGCTTCCTGACGACGTTGCAGAAGTTGACCAGCTGCAGGTGTGAGTAGGCCGTGAGTTCGTCCCAATACTCGGTCTGCAGCAGGCGGCCGTCCTTGTAGACGGTGCGAAGCTCGTTAATGAGATCGCCGAGATCCTCCTCGCGGATCGCTTCCAGCTCGCCGTCGTTGAGGACCACGGCCTGCCGGCCAGCCTTCGACGCCTTCGAGGGATCGGTCGCCGGCTTCTTCTGGACATCGACCCAGCCAGAGCCGAAGTCGATCGCGTTCGCCTTCATCGCGAACCGCATATCGTCGCGCATGTGGCCCTGCAGCAGCCCACCGCCCATACCAAAGGCAATGTTGTCGATCGAGAAGCCTTCAGCGACCAGCGCCGTCACCAGGCGGCCAATGGAGTCGCCATTCATGCCGTCGCCCTGGATGACGCCGACCTTCGGATTCAGAACCTTGTAGCCCTTCGAGTTCGTGGTCCCGCCGAAGATCTCCCAGAGCTTCTTGACGACCGCGACCGGCGTTGCGACGGGATCGCCACTGTCCGGACGAATGACGAGCTTGCCGTCGAGTTCGAGGATCTTCCCCTTCAGCCTGTCGCCGAAGATGTTCTCGATCGCATTGAACAGGTCGTAGCTGTCGGAGACGATCGAGAACAGGCCATGCCCGAACTCGTCCATCATGTTCTCGTAGGCTTCAGCTTCCTGCTCCTTGCCCCACGAGGTCATCGTGGAATGCTCGGATGCGGGGATCGAGAAGCCGGCCGTATCGCTCGGATAGTAGAAGCGGTCGATGAACTGCAGGGCTTCGAGCGTGTCCGTGCCCTTGAAGTTCAGAAGGTGAGCAGCACCACCGATGCCAGCGGACTCGCCAGACGATACGCCGCGCGCGCCGAAGTCGTGCAGCTTGAACGGGATCTGACCATCCGGATCGTCCGACGTGCGCTTCAGGGCGTCATAGATGATCGCCTTGGTGATAAAGGACAGCGTTGCGACAGAGGACGGATACCAGATGGCGCGCAACAGTGCCGTCTCGACAAAGCTCGTGAGCCACGGGAAGCGCGGATCGGTGTTGCGCACCTGGATCATCGGCGTGCCGCGCGGAACAATCGCACCTTCCGGCAGCGCCTGGATCTCGATCGGCAGGAAGCCGCGGTGTTCGTCCAGAATAATCGCCCAGTCGCTATCATTGAACGGCAGACCGTGACCTTCGAGCTGAGCAGCGGCCTCAAAGATCATATCTTCGGTGATCGGCTTCATCAGGTATTCCTTGATGAACGCCTGCAGGCCGAAGAACTGCGTGATCTGCTTCTTGTCGGAGCCGCGCCGCGCCTCGATGTAGGAGGACACGAACTGCGCACCATGCGGATACTGCAGAAAGTGGCTGTGCTTGTAGCTGTCCGTGGACAGAATGATGTTCTTGGTCATGTTACTCCCCGTTGAGAATGTTGGAAATGAGGGTGTGGTGATCCTCGTAGAAGCGGTCGGTGCCCAGCTCCTCGAAGTCGAACCAGGCCGCGTCAGAGGCGTCGTCGCCAGCTTCCGGCGTCTTGACCTCAACCTCGGCAGGAATGTCGAAGTGGAACACCGTCGAGGCGATGCGACCGCGCAGCGAGCGCTTCGGATTGTCGGCGAGCTGGAAGCCGGCGAGGTAGTCGGCGATATCCTGACCGTCGATCGAGGCTTCTTCCTTCAGCTCGCGGATCGCGGCATCGATGAAGCGCTCGCCCTCTTCGACAAAGCCGCCCGGCATGGCGAGCTGCCCGCGGCCGGCAGCCTTGCCGCGCGTGACGAGGAGAACCTTGCCGCGCCAGGTGATCAGCACGTCGGCTGCGAGGAACGGCCCCTTGCCATACTTCTTGGCATCGGTCTCGAGGTCATCCTTCCACTTCACCAGATCCTTGAACTCCTGGGTGAAGGAGAACTGCTTGAGCCATTCAACGACCGGCTTGGAGCAGGCGTCGTGCGGCAGGTGAGGGAGCCGGCGAAGGTAATCATCACGGATATCGGATGCGTTCAGCGTGCCGTGCTGAATGTCGATCTGGATCGAATCCCACTCCGGGAACATGTCCAGGTAGTAGGACGAGGCGTCCTTGCCGAAGCCGGCGAGCGCAACCTTGAAGTCGCGAATGCCGTGCAGGCGGATGCCGCCCTTGTTGCCGTGCGACAGGATGGCTTCAGTGACGCCCTTCTTGAGGTTGTCGCGCCAGTCGTGGTCATGCTCGTAGTCGTAGAGCGGGACGAGGACCATGCGCCCGGTCGACAGCTCATGCTGGAAGACGCGGGCAAACATCGCCTGGCGTTCGGCGAAGGAGAAGGGATTCTTCGGGTTCGCAGCCAACAGGCTCGACCCAACGACAACAATCAGGGTTTCGACCCGCTCAAGCGCGCCGCGGATGACGGCCTCATGACCGATATGGAGCGGCTGAAAGCGCCCGATGAAGATGCCGTAGTGGAAGTCACGCATCAGTGGATGCTCCTGGAATAGCGGTAGTTTCCGCTCTTGGTCTTGATGATGTCGCCGTCGATGCCTTCGATCGGCTCGGAGTAGAAGGTCTTGCCTTCCAGCGTCCCGCCGACGACCTGGCGAAACGAGCCAATGTCGAGAAAGCGCGCGTTGGTGATGGTCCCGAGAATGCGCTGAGTGCCTTCGCTCATGTCTGATCCTCTAAAGTAATGACTTACTTACTTTATAGCGCAAAAGAGTTTGGAAGCGCTCGCGGTTATGAGCGCTTCCAAGTGGTGGGATCAGCCGTCGGCGTTATCGATCTCCTGAAGCTGCTTCAGGATTTCCTCCCTCGACAGCGAGGCGAGCGCCTTGTCTTCCTGGATCGCAAGGGCTTCGACCAGCTTCTTGCGGCGCTCGGCGTCAGCGGCCCTCTTTTCAGCGGCCTTCTTCTCGGCGATCTTGGTCGCAATGACCGACTTCACCACGTCCAACTTCTCCGACAGCAGCGTCTTCGCCGGATCGGCGCTCTCAGCGACGAAGCTTTCGTCCTCGGCCGACTTCAGCTCATTGGCGATGGTCTTCGCCACGATGTTGAGGTTGAAGGAGTTGTTCGAGGTCAGGGGAAGATCCCACAGCTGTTCGGTGGTCAGTTCACCGCGGTTGGAGGAATAGCGGAACTTCTTGCGCGAAGCGGTTTCAAAAATGGACATGGTTGCTCTCCTTAGAAGCTGATTTCGTATGCGCGGGTGGCCTTGTCGCCTTCGACGACGACGGTAGCCTTGTCCTTGCGGGTGGATGAGAAGCCGACGCCGGACAACTGTTCGGTCGAAGGCGCGCACTTGGTCTTGGCGCCGAGCACCTCGAAGACCTTGCGGTGAGGTTCGAATTCACCCTTCAGGTATTCGTTGTAGAAGCCGCGCACCTGGTCGGGGTTGATGCAGTCCTTCAGGATGAAGAACCAATGCTTGTTGCCGATCTCCTGACCGTCCCAATGGTTCGGGGACGCCATCAGCGTGTTGACCGGCACGAGCTGCTCGGTGGTGACGCCCCACTTGCCCTGCGAGAACGAACCGCCCTGAACGCCATCGCCGGGCTTGATCGCAACGATAGCGCGATCCTTCACGGTGATTTCGAGCGCCTTGACCATATTCTTCGAACCGACGGCCCGGTCGTAGGTGAAGCGATGGATCGCGCCCATGCATTCCACCTCAAGCTCGAAGCCGACATCGATGTTTTCGCGCTTGGTGAAGTTGTGAACCCCAACACGGTAGACGCCATCGTAGACATCGCGACCGTTGAAGACGACGTTCTCGACCGCCTTACGGCTGGACGGCGAGACGTTCATGTCAACGTCCTGGTGGCCCTGCTTGTCGCCGTAGAAGATCTCCGCACCACCCGGCCAGTGGACGTGAATATCGAGGTCGTCGTAGTTGAACCAGCCAAGGCTGATGCGGAAGTCTGCCTTCACGTTGCCACCCGCAGCCTTGACGCGCTCCTTCAGGCTGTCGGTCACATCGCCGTCGTAGGACCAGGCGAACTGGTTGTCCCACTTGAACAGCTTGCCGGCGTCGGGATCGACGGGCGCGGTCAGCGACATGAAGTTCGCCATGTGCTTGTTCTGCACCAGCACCTTGATCCCGCGAGCATTCGGAACGACGTTCTCGAAGAACTCGTCCACGGTGATCGGCATTGCCTTCTTGATATCGACCGGCGTCGACTTCGCCGAGGTCATCAGCAGACCGGTCAGGCCGTCCTTCATCTGCGGAGCGACCGAGTTGTCCACGAACAGCACGTTGTTGACCGACACGTCGGAGAGCTTGGCGAAGCGGCGCTCAACCGCGGACTCGAGGCCCAGCTCCTTCAACTTGTCGACCGCCTGCTCGATCATCTTCGGCGTGATCAGCGACGTGGTGCGCTTGTAGTTCTCCGGCGCGACCTTCTTCTCGAAGGACCGGACGGCTGCTTCCAGCTCGACGCCGGCAGACAGGTCATCGACCAGCGTGCCGATCACGGTGTTGCGGAACAGCGCAGCCGGATTGTTGTAGTTGAGCCACAGGAAGACGGCCTTGTCGGCTTCCGGCGCCCGGCGCGGGTATTCCATCGAGAGCTTCTTGAAGGCTTCAACGGCGCGCTTGTGCTCAGCGCCGCGATAAAGGGCGTTGCCCTCGATCAGCTCAAGCACCTGCTCGATGTTGCCAATGGACAGCGTTTCGAGGCCGCGACGGAAGACACCGAGGTTGGTCGTCGCCTTGCCGCGATCAGCATCCGGCGTGGAAGAACGATGACGATCGGCGATCGATGCCTGGAAGTGGGTGAAGCGATGCGTTACGCCGTCGATGATCTCGTGATTGGGAGCATGACCAATGGAGCGCTCGACCGTGCGGAACAGCGACTTGACGGCGCGGCTCTTGACCCGCTCATCGAGTGCCTTGGCGACAACATCGTAGGGATACGGCAGCGCGTTCGCCGGGAAGGACCAGATCGTCTGGATGCGGCCGCCTTCCAGGCTGACAACGTGACCGACATTGCGGATGAACGCCCGGTCGTAGGAGCCGTCGTGTTCGGTGCGAACGCGGAAGATCGGGTTGGTGCCTTCCGGGAAGGAGGCGAGGTAGAGGTCGAACATCTCGTCGCGCTCAACGTCCACGACATACAGCTCCTTGTCGGAGAGAATGTCGAACTTCTCCTTCACGGCTTTTGCGAACTGCGGAAACTTGTCGGTCATGCGGGTCTTTACTCCGTTAAAAGTCACAGTTAGAGAGGGCGCTGACTGCGCCAACTCTCTGAATTCGTTATGTTTATTGTTTAGCAGACGCTCAGTTGGAGCGCGGCAGGGTTACGCGTCATCCTCGTCGTCGCGCTTGAATTCCTGCGCGACCTGCCAGTCGCGGAAGGACAACTGCGTCTGATCGAGGGCAACTTCTGCCTTCCACCGATCGAGCGGAAAGTCCTTGTCCATCTCGTCCCAATTCCAACCGTCGTCACGCTGCTCCTCATGCCGACGCTTCGAGGTCATCAGGACCATCGTGTAGAACTGGATGAGAGCCGGAGCTCCACCGTGCTGCGGACCCTTCACTTCCGGCACGATCTTCTTGCGGAGTTCGTGCTGCGCCTGGTTCATGATAAAGGCGCGCTTCCAGCAGGTGATGAAGGCCTCGATCTTGGCGTCGGTCGCTTCCTCGTCACGGGTCTCGCCCTTCTTGACGTAGAGGATTTCTTCGAACACCTGCTTGGCGTCGTCGAAGGTCTCGCGGCGCTGCAGGAGCCGGTCGAGATCCATCATCGTCTTCCAGTAATCCTTGTCCTCGTAGCGCTGAAGCGGCTTCAGCTTCTCGACGGTCTCGCGGATCACCTTCTCATGCTTGGTAATAGCATCGCCGAGCGTCTTGCCATCGATCGACCATTGAATCTTCAGCGAGGTCAGGAAGTCGAACACCTCGGCGTCGAGGTAGACAGGATGACCGCGCTTGTCTTCGCGGGGGCGCCAGTTGTCGCCCTTCTTGAGGCCAAACAGCGGCGAGTCTTCCAGGAGGTCGACGCCACCGTAATCATCGTAGGCGCCGAGGACAGGCGGCACGAAGATTGCCATGTCGTTTCCGAACCGCTCATTGCCGATTAGGGCGACGTAAATCTTGGTCTTGTGCGGAATGTCGATCCCGGAGATCGCGCAGCTTTCGTTCCAGCAACCCATTTAAAAACCCCTCATGACGAAACTCGGATGGAAAAACATTGGAGAGACAGGCGGACGGTCGGCGGGAATTGCCACCTTCGGCACGACGCGGATGCGGTAGGCGCAGCGAATAAAACCTTCGCGGTTAAACACCTGCTCTTTGGCAGTTTGAATCGCGTCCTTGCGCGTCGGCCATTTGTTGCCGTAGCGCCGAGACTGCGTGACCGTCCCGAAATTCTCCTCGTAGACGTTGACGTAGAAGCCGCGCTCGGGCTGCGAGATGCCCGCGAAATCACTGCGCGTCTCGTTGCCATATAGGATGGTGCGACCGGCCATTACGCAGCCACCTCGTCGGGCTCATCCCAGGTTTCGGCAAAGCGGCAGTTCGACGGCATGTGTTCGAACATCGGGCGGATCTGCTCGCGCTTGTAGCCGGCGAGACCGCAGCCGATCGGCGTGACGTAGAAGGTCAGGTCCGGACGGGACTCGGCGAAGCGGATGAACTCGATCACCGAGCGCTCGATCTCGACCAGGCCACGGGTGCGGATCCGCTCATCCTTGGTCGGAATGCCATAGGACTCGCCCTGCAAGCCTTCGCCCTGGAAGAGAACAGCGCCCTTCTGTTTCAGGGCGTAGAGCGCTGCACCAGCGCCGTGACGACCGGCGAGGTTGGAGCCAAATACGAAAATGTCGGTCATGCGGCTTCCTTTTGCTGTTCGGGCTCAAACAGGTCGATGTAGTCGGACATCTCCTGCTGCAGCTCCTGGATGAGTTGGTCGTATTTCGCCGGCTTGAGGGCCGACACCCGACGAGCCTTGAGGTCCGTGATCCGCGCCAGGTAGAAGCGCAGATTAGCCTCGTGGTCGTGGTCGATATGAAGGTTCGGAACCTCGAACATGCGCAGGCCAGCAGCCTGTGCGGCTCTGCGGATCGATCCGCGATGCGCCGAAGTGGAGACGCTGTATTTCATGGAGTTGATAAGCAGCACGGTCTGACGGCCGACCTTCACCTTACGGGCGATAGCAACACCCCAGGAGTGCGCCCAGTTGTCGGTGAAGGAGAAGCTGCCGGCTATGTAGGAGCCGCCCGTGCTGTGGACATAGCCCTCTGCAAGATCCATGTGGGTCACTGAAAACTCCTGCGATAAGTAATCTCTTACTTATCGTTATAGCGCTGATGATTTTGGAGTGCGGCAGGTAATGAGCGGACGACGAGCACAGGAAACTCGTCGTCCGCAGCTGCGTAGCCGTCGGTTAGCTTGCGGCAGGAGCCGGCAGGCTACGCAGACGTTCGGCAAGCTTGCTGTCCGAACGAAGGGTGAGCGTCTGTCCGGAGCGCGTGGCAATCCCGACAGTCGCAAAGAGGTTCATGATCTGGCCCGACTGCGAGCGGGCAGTGCCCTCGCCAAGACCGGATGCCTTGTAAGCACCAACGACATCGGCAGAAGTCATCGAGCCCTTGGACTCAAGCACACCGAAGGCGATCATGACGTAGGTGGACGGCGCCTTACCGGCAGAGAGGGCGGTGAAGAGGTTCTCGAACTTCTCCGCGATCTTCACCTGGCCGGGCTTGAGCGCCATCGTGGCAGCGCGGGCGGCTGCCAGGTCATCAGCCGACATCGAGGCGGGATCGCCATTCAGAACGAAGAACTCGTCGGCGACCTTGGAGATATCGCGCGGCGTGCGAGCAGCACCGGTCGAGGCAGATGCCGCCCTCGGTGCGCGTGCGCCCTTGGTCTTCGCGGCAGTGGGTGCCGGAAGTTCGGTCGTCTCGATCGCCGAAGAGGTCTGCTCGGCGTATGCCTCGTTCTTGGCGATTGCCAGGTCGAGGTCAGCCAGGTCGTCAGCGCCAAGCTCCACCTGGGTTTCTTCCTGGATCACGGACTCGTCCTCGGCCGCGGCTTCAAACTCCGGACCAACCTCGTCGTCGAGGATCACGTCCTCCTCGGTCGTGGCTTCAAGGTCGAAGTCGGCGAGAACGGCGTCGAGCGATGCGAGGTCGGCTTCGTGTGGCATGGTATTCATTGCTGCTGCGGTCGGCATTGCTTCACTCCTTGCTAAGTGATTGCGTTACTTGATGAATTCGTTGTAACGCAATCACTCTTGGAACGCGGCAGGATTGTTACGCAGCGAGCTTCAATCCTTCGAGTTCCGGCATGGAGAAGAAGTTCCAGTCGAGGCCCTTCAGGTAGCAGTCCATCATCACGTCAACGTCGTAGGCTGCAGAGTGTGCCTTCGACGGGTCGTAATCGACGCCGCAAGCGAAAGCCAACTCACCAAGACGCGGCTTCTTGCCGTCCGCGGTCGCCCAAACGCCATCAAGCATCGTATCGATCCACGGCTTATCCGTGAGCGTCAGCCCGATCCGGCGCATCTCCATCTCGGCGAACGGCTTATCGAAGCCATTGCCATTATGAGCGACGACAAAATCGCAACGGTTGAGGATCTGGTTGATGGTGGGAGCGACCGTATCCCAGATGGGCATACCGATCAGGTCGCCGGCTGAGATACCATGAACGCGCTGTGCGTCCGCGGAGATCGAGCGCTGCGGATCAATCCGCTGCTCGTAGCTCCAAATCTTCGTTCCACCGCGGTAGAGGCCAATATAGGCTTCGATGATGCGGTGATCCGGTTCGAGCTTGCCCGTCGTCTCCCAATCGAGACCGGCGATAATCGGAATGTGGGTCACTTAGCGCTCCAATCGTAAAGGTCGTCGTGGCGCAGATGGCAACGCCGACAAAGTTGCGGCTGCATGTCCCAGCCAAATTCGAAATCGTGCCCGCTAATGTCCTTGCAGGGACGTGGGATTCGGAGGAGCTGGAGAAGCTTGCGGATCATAGATGCTTCCAGGTCTTGCGATTGAGGACGTTGATGATGGTCGAGCGCGAGACGCCGTATTCCTCGGCGAGCTGCTCGGGCGTGTTATCGTTCGCAGCCGCCCGGATCTTCACCACCTGGTCAGCGCTGAGCTTCGCATTGGAATTGGAAGAGCCGCGACCGGTCTTCAGACCCGTGCGATGGGCGTGCTTCTCGTTGTCGGAGCCGGAAGACCATTCAAGATTGGACTTCGCGTTGTTCTCCTTGTTGCCGTCGATGTGGTTCACCTGCGGCAGATTGAGAGGGTTCGGGTGGAAGCGCCAGGCGACGACACGATTGGTCAGGATCGACTTCGTGTGACCCATGAAGGTCATGTTGAAGTAGACGCGGCCCGACTTCTTTTGGACCTGCTGAGTAACGATCGAATAGCCCTTGGAGCGATCGACGTTACCTTGCGCGTCAGCCTTGTTCGCCCGGTGGATCGTGCCGTCTTCGGAGACGATCAGATACGCCTTACGAAGTGCGGCCTTGATCCACGCATCCTTGGGGAACTTCTTACTCACAGATGCTTGTCCTTGTGGAACTCTGAGAACATCTGGCCGTCCTTAACCTGGACCTGCATCGTGCCAACACCAGCGGCTGGATACATGCGAACAATCATCCGCGAGAGCCAGGCTAGAATGGCGAGCTTGCGCATGGCGCGCTTGGCGATCCGGTAGTCTTCGGCCGTCAGCATGACCGACTGACAGTCCGGACATTCCTTGCCGATCAGACCCTTGTGCAGGCGATCAACGTCTTCCATGTAGTGACAGGCATCACAGGCCAGCTTTTGCTGCCTTGCGCTTTGCGGCTTCATCTCTCAGTTCCTTCTCGATATTCGCCAGCATTGCGCTGATGTCACGCGGCGCCAGGCCGCTTGTGGAGTCGTAGACAGAGACGACGATCAGGTAGAATTCCTTCAGGGTGATCCTGCCGGCGTCGTATGCGGTCATCCATTTTTCGATGACCTCAGAAGTCTTGCGGCCCAGCTCCTGTCCTAAGCTGGGCCAATCATCCGCTTCAGCCATTGCAAGCTCCGTTAAAGTAAGTGCTTACTTCACTTATAGCACAACAGAAGACGGCAATGCGTGGTAGTTAGGCCGGCGACGAATGGCGTCTTCATAGGCCATCAGGAAGTATTCCTTGGCCTGGTAGGCGCCCATCATCTCGATCTCGTAGGGTGCGACCAGGCTGTTGTCGTGCAGCCTGCCCGACTCCCACTCCTCGCGTGCGTCCTTGGGCACGATCTGCTGCGCCTCGGCTGCACAGACGGCCTCGTCGGCAATCTTGACCTCCTTCGGAAGCGGGAAGATCAGACCGAACCGCTGAGCGACCGCCCATTCGGCGCGATCCTCAAGCGGCTTGTAGACCGCATAGACCTCGGGCTTATGCTTGATCGGCCGGATCATGTCGGACAGCAGGTATTCCGGCGCGTCGTGCAGCAGGGTCTCAAGCTCAAGGTCAGGGCGCTTCAGGTGCTCGACCATGAACTTTGCACACAGGACCGAATGTTCAGCGACGGAGAACGAGATCCGGCTCTTGAACTTCTTGTGCTGCGTGGCGCCGTTCCAGCGGTTGTTGCAGGCGAGATGATGCGCAACAACCTCGATGTCGATCTCTTCCGGACGCGGGTCGAACGGCCAGATCTTCCGACCGTTGGACGAGTGCATGTAAGGACCGCGCGAGGCGACAGCGGGAGCCGGCGTCGGGGCGTAATCGGTTCGCATAACCTGGGTCATGGGATCTCCTTACGCTGCAACTTCGGTTGCAGCGTTGTCGTTGACCGGTGCGGACTTCCACTTGCCGTCGGAGTGCTCGTAGGTCTCCTTCAGCAGGATCCGCGGACCCGGCAGATAGATGATGATGCCTTCGGGACGCATGAAGCCCGGAGCGGCGCGGGATCCGCCCTCTGCCAACTCACGCATGACGCGCTCGACCGCAGCGCGCGTGAATTCGCCAGCGTAGAGAACCGGAACGGCGCTCATGCACGACGGGCGAACAGCGGCGTCGGACCAGCGACCAGTGTTGAACAGCGAGAAGCGCTTGTCGGAACCGGTCAGGCCATAGGCGCGCTGGATGCCGGAGCCCCACCATTCGCCGAAGTGCTGGCCGTCGCCGAGCTTGGCTGCGATTTCTTCCTCGTTCTCCTCGATGTAACGGGCGAAGCCGTAGTTGTCGGTGAGCTTGCCGGGCTGGATCCAGCGCTGACGCGAGCCGACGCCAACGATCTTGCCGTCTTCGATCAGGATCTGACCGTTCGAGCCGTCAAGCTTCTCGGTGATGACGCAGCCGAAGCCCTGCTTGGCGCGGGAGATCTTCTGGAAGCTTTCGAACTCGCGTTCCGGGATGGTGATGGTCATGCAATATCTCCGTTAAAGTAAGTGCTTACTTAACTTATAGCGCGCAATGCGACGGAAGACATCACATTGCGCGCAGGGTTATCGAGTGGGATCAGCCGTTGGGCTTCAGACCGTTCTTGTCGAACAGCTTCTTCAGGGTCTTGCGGCAAATCTTCAGCTCGGCCTCGATGGCGCGGTTCGACTTGCCTTCAGCGTGCAGGACCAGAGCGAGCGTGTGCTTCTCGGGCATCGGCTCAGGGCCGTCATACGCCTTCTTCTTGGGCGCGGCCTTCTTGGGCTCGACGACCTTCTCGGTCTTCACCGGCTTGGCAGCTGCCTTCTTCGGCGCAGGCGGAGTCACAGGCGCAGGTTCGGCCTTTGCGGGCTGCGAGAGTGCGGCCGAGTAGTCACCGCTCTCAGCGGCCTTCTGTGCGGCCGTGCGCTGCTCGACGATCGCCTTATCCGCACGCTGACGCAGATCCTTGATCGAGACGTTGCCAGCTTCCTCACTATCGAGGGCGTGAACCACCTTCGCGACCGGAACAGCCGGGATCGGAAGCTTTGCGGCACCGGCAACCGCAGTGGTCGAGACATTCTCGCCCTGTGCAGCGCCAATAACGACCCGCTCGGTGATCGCGACGTGATTGCCGGCAATGACGTTGGCGAGAAGCAACGCGCTTTCGCTGTCCGTCGTCATCGGCTTGTTCTCACGAACCTTGTCGGCGCCGTCCTTCGGAAGCTTGGCGACGATGTGGTAGCCGGCGACACGCATCTTGTCGGGCTCGTTGTAAGGAACCGCGATCACGTCTTCGGGCGCGATCTTGACCAGCATGATCGTATCGCCGTGGAACGACTTGACGTAGCCGCGACGGGCGATGTGCAGACCAGTCGAGCACTGCGTCCGGCGTGACGGATCGACCTTATCGATCGGCATCGAGACGTGCGCGCCGACACGCTGGCGAACCTTGCGGGTGTGCGGATCAGTGAAGACCTCGTTGCCTTCGGCGTAGAGCATCTTGTAGGCGACGATCGAGCCGTCGGCCGCGATCGGCAGATCGCCCTTCTTCATGAAGTTCAGCAGCTCCTGGACCGAGTGACCGCGATCCTTGCTGACGGATGCGATGCGCTCCATGAACTTCGTGAAGCCTTCATGGCTTTCGAAGGCGGCGTATTCCATCTGCTTTTCGAGGCGCTGAACGTTCGGCACCATCTTCTCGCCGGCCGGCGTCTGGACGACCGCGACGGTGATTTCGTCGTCGTCCTTCAGGAGCTTGCCGCTGTCGTCGCGCAGCGTGTCGCGCAGAGCTTCAGAAGCCGTCACGGGATCGGCCGTCTCAGCTGCTTCGACCGGCTTCGGACGGTCCATCTGACCGATGACTTCCGTCGTGTAGTCCTTCTCGGCTTCGCGGCCGATGAACTTCTTGACGGTCGTCTTGAAGAAGCGGATGAGGCCCTTCGTCTGCTGCTCGATCCGCTTCTCGATGGAGAAGCTTTCGAGGTCGATCTCAACGATCTCCTTGCGGGCGAGGGCTTCGACCGTGGCGTCAAGGATCATGCGCGTGCGCGCCGAGTCCTTCACCAGGTTCAATTCCTCGCCATCTTCGAGGTAAAAGGTAATGCCATTCTGCGATGCAATGGCACCGGCTACGCGAACCTTGCTCATGCTGCCTCCTTCTGGGCGTCAGTGGTATTGTCGTTGTTCGGGGATACGGTCTTCGCCTTGCGTTCGTGGCGAGCCTTGAGCCACTTCAGCAATGCGAGGGTTTCGTCGAAGTCGTAGACGGCGCGGCTACGATCGGGACTGAAGTTGCCGTCGGACAGAACCTTCAGGAAGGAAAAGCGCTCGTCTGCCGTCTTGGCATCGAGGCATGTATCCTTGAACTCGCCCTTGGCGATCCTGCGGACTTCTTCCCAGACGGTCTGATAGTCGCGATACTTCTTCGTGCCGTAGTTGTAGCGATCCTGCATCACCTGCATCAGGAACTCGGCCTTCTCCGTCGCCTCGTTGGTAACGATCTTGGCGTCGGGGAAGAAGAATTGCGCGAAGCGGATATCCTCCATGATCAGGTCTCGCGCCATGTGCGAGACCGACCGGTAATGACCGGAGCTGATCAACTCGCCCTTCCTGCAAAGGTAGGCGAAGGCGACTTCGCGATTGCTGGCGATAGCCTTCAGCTCATCAATCAGCGCCACCTCGATATCGCGAGAGCCCATCATCTTGAGCTTAGCTTCAGCCTTGACGGTGTTTGCGAGCGCGATCTCGCCGAAAAACTTCCCGAAGTCTTCGCGGCGATCAAAGAAGCGCAGGTCGATATCGAGCCTTTCAAGGCCACCGCGAACGTTCATGTAGAACTTCGGCGCCGTCGGCAGCGTCTTCTTCTCGGCGATCCGATACCTGCCGTTGGCGCCGTGCTTCACTTCGGAGAAGGCGTAGAACAGGCCCTTCTCGACCTTCTCGCCGCGCTTGGGCTTCTTGCGCTCCGGGAACGGCAGGAATTCGGTGTCGAACTTGAAGTGCTTGGACAGCTCCTCGATCTTAGCGCGCAGCTCAGCCGTCATCTTCTTGACGACAAACACCGTCGTCAGATCCTTCGAGTGCCGCAGCTGCGAGTTATTGGCATAGCGGTTCATGAGAACCTTGAGGGCGTCACGCTGCGTCGGCGAGATCAGGATCTGCTGACCGACCGGGCGCGAGCCGTTGTAAGCGTCCATTGCGCCCAGCTTGTCGCGCTGATAGGTCGCCTGGTGGTCGTAGACCATCAGGTCCGAAAGCAGGTTCAGCTTCGAAGCCATGCGCAGGACCAGGCGCCGCGTGTGGCGATAGATTTCGCACTCCTGCTCGCGGTGGATGCCGTAATAGCCGTGAACCAGCGGCTTACCACCCATGCGCCGGAACGTGCGCCGGCTATCGCGGAACTTCTTCTGCAGGCCGGCGAGCAGAACGCGCTGGCGCTGATCACGGGTCGTGAAGAGGTTCGGCTGCGCCAGCGCGATCGCCTGGGCGATCTGCTTACGGTCCTGGATATTCGAGCCGCCGTAGGCGCTGACCGTCTCTTCGGTCATCGACAGGTTGATCTGATGGCGCTGAATACCCTTGACCCGCGACTTGATGTGATCGCGAACAGCCTTTTCGCCGTCATGCTTGAGCGACGAAGTGAACGCCTTCAGAAGCCGGACGCAGGTCTCGATCGTCTTGTCCGAGTAGGAGAGGGACTCGCGGGAGGGCGTGACACCGACAGAGTTAGCCGGCGCCAGCAAGATCACACGGTTTTCGCCGAGATAGTTGGCGATATGGCGCGTCTGCTTGGTGATCTCGGCGTGCGTCGTGGTCAGCGGATAAAGAACCGTGCCGTAGAGGACATAGACGACGCTTTCGTTCAGCTCGCCATAGCCCTGACGACGCATCAGCATGTAGCCGAGCTTGCGCGACGGTTCGTAGTCGATCGTGTCGAGGAGCACGTCGTTCAGCTTGGCCTTGATGCCGCCCTGGCGAACAACAGCCTTGATGTGGTTTTCGAAGTTCTGGCGATCGGTAGCGTTCCGGATCGGGATCGAGACCGTGATGCCGGTTGCCTTCGTCGGCGTCTGGACCATCGGACGCATGTCCGGCTTGCCGTCAGTCTCGGCGCCACCGCGCGAGACGGCGTAGACCGTGCGAAGACCTTCGAAAGCGGACGTGACCGAGAAGTGGTCGGAGTAGGCGAAAGGTGCCTTCGAGCCGAGACCGAATCCACCAGTTTCCTTCTCACTCTTGACCTTGGTCGAAGCGCCGTAGATGCAGTAGATCGGACGCATACGCTCGGGCGCGATGCCAGGACCGAAGTCCTTGATGACCAGCTCCTCGTTGGTGAGCTTGATCTCAATCGGCAGATCGGTCTGATCGGTGATGATGTGCGCGTCCCAGGCGTTACAGATCACTTCGCGGGCGACGGCGCGGACCTTATCGCGATAGAGCGTGTCGGAGAGAACCGTGAAGAACTCTGCGGACTCGGACATGCCGAAGGCTTCAGCCTTGCCACCACCGATGACGGCGTGCGTGTCGAGTTCTTTGATGTTTGAAACCTGCATCGTTGCTGCCTCTTCTAAGTAATCACTTACTTATGATGTTATAGCTGACGACACGTTGGAGTGCGTCAGGTTATGCGCGGGAAGAAAGATTGGAGTGCCGGACAGGACTCGAACCTGCATTGTCGGATTTGCAATCCGATGGCTGGACCAGTTCACCCACCGGCACTCAGTGTCCGTCTTTCCGGACTGTCAGACCTCCCCGTTACCTCGGCGGGGCACTCCCTACGGGCTTTCACCCTGTCACGGATTCGAACCGCGTCTTTCACTCGATCTCGGTCAACGAGCCGGAGTCGCGCCGGCCTGCTCATACTGCCCATTCGGGCGAAACTGGCGCTCACAGGGGACTCGAACCCCTAGCCGGTTGGCCTGCAGCTCACGCTGCTCCGACTGCTTCCACGTCACCTGACAGCTATCCATCCCATATCCGGAATCTGCGGACGGCATCGCCTGGAAGCCAGAGCTTGCGCGGGTCTCTCCCCGCTTGTCACGCCTACCCTGACGTTTGGGCCTCTGGCTCTGCTAATCGTGTTCCAGCGGGTTGTATCCTCCCGCCCGTAATAGCGATTGCGCCCAGAGGGTGCCTGTTTGGAGCTAGATCGCTCCGAGGAGTTCGCCGTTCTGATCCTTCTCGACCTTCACGCAATCGACGTGAACCGTGTAACGGTCGCCGGAGTGATATCCGCCATACCAGGACATGATAGGCGCGACGGCTTCGGTCTCGACCTTCAGAATGACGGTCTTCGGCGTTGCATCGCTATTCGTGAACTTCAACTCGCGGATCATCACACTCTCCTACTCATTTCAGTGGCGCTGAGCGCCTATACCCCTCTGGCGACTAACCAGTGATATCCGTGCTGTCACACACGGCCAGGGCTCCTAGTCACTCAGCGCCGAAACACAGGCCCGGCCACCCCTTCGTCGCTGGGGCTTCAGGTCTTTCAACCTGTGGCGTCCGACTTGCGCGCTGTCTCTCAAGCGTGGTCGGCGGGCATTCTCGAAGACCGGCTCACGAATGGCCGTCTCGGCGACATAACTCTGTGCGGGCTCCCATACGGTGGGCCTATTATCCGGACTTATCGCATACACAGCCGGCGCGGAGGAGGTGGGAGAAAGGAAACAAACCCACCTCGGTAGTTCTGAATTGGATGAGGCCCCGTCGAGGAGTCCAACCTGCGATCTCCAACCTTCAGGGAAGGCGCTTTGGCCTAAGCTACCAGGGCCATAGCGTCGGAAAGGGTGGAGAGCCGGCGCTGTCAAGGCAGCGTCAGTGCTCGGCTGCACGCCGGCTCTCCTAAGTGACGCTCCCGACGGACGAGCGTCACTTATTCGCGATTAGCGGCGGGCCTGCCGGACATCGAGGGTGAAGACCTGCGGATGAATGAAGTGGATCAGGTCGTTGGGAATACCGCGCGACTTGAGGACTTCGATAGCGCCGAGCTTCTCGCCTTCCTTGTGGCCGTAGTAGACATCGTTCGCCTTCTTAGCGACTTCGCGGATCTCTTCGACGGTCAGGTCGGCGTTGGTGTCGATCGACTTGCCGACGGAGACGGCTTCTTCGAGCTTCTTGCGGCGCTCGCCCAAGCGCTTCACTTCGGCATCGAGGCCCTCGATTTCCCGCGAGACGCCGGACACGAAGCTGTCGAGGCACTGCAGCGCGTAGGTCTTTTCGCGGACGCGGCGTTCTTCAGCGACCTTCGCGGCGAGTTCTTCGCGTGCGGCGCGGACAGAAGCCAGCGTCGGCTCGACTACAACGACGGCGGTCGAGGTGGATTCGGTATTCATTAAATGCTCTCCTGGCTTTCAGTTCAAAAACGGGGTCAGACACCACACGACAAAGAGGAAGGAGGCGACGAGGACCGTCTGTGCGAAACGATAACCGATCATCGTCGTCTCTTGCTCTCTTGAAGTATGTGCTTACTTACATTTGCTGTTATAGCGCTGCACGAATTGGAGTGCAGCAGGTTATGAGCGGGAAGATCAGTGAATGTGAGCCGAGCTGGCCCGCTCCTTGCAGATGTCGTCCATACGGTGAACCAGCGTGTCGTGGATCGTCTCGACACGGCCTTCCAGATCCGACTGACGGACGATCATGTAGTTCAGGCGCCCGTGGAGCCTGGACATGCAGCCCTGCATGATCAGCTGCGTGTGGGTCTGGTAGGCGCGGTTGTCAGCCGGCCGGGTTTCCTTGATCTCGTAATGGTCGAGCTGACCAAGGACGAAAACATAGTCGTAGAGCTTCACCGTGGTTTCGAGGCACAGATCCACATACTCATCGATCGCGACGATCTCCTCGGCCGAAAGCCGCATATGCGAGTGCATATCGATCTCCCCGAGCATATAGCCGACGAGATCGATAGGCGTCCGGTCGACAATCAGCGGCCGTTCTGCCTTGGCGATCATGGTGACATGATCTTCCAGGAGCGCGAACTGCAGCTTGATTCGATCCTGCAGGCTCATGGGAGCCACGGGATCATACCCGTGGCGCCTGGCGATTTCAGTGATCGAGCCCGACATGTAGGTAATGCCGAGTTCGTCAGCGACCCGCTTTCCAAGCGTGGTCTTTCCAGTGCCGGCCGAGCCGGTCAGGCCGAAGAGCATCTTACTTACCCGTCGAGCCGAAGCCGTTCTCACCGCGGCTCGTGTCATCGAGGGACTCGGCGATGGTGAACACGCCGCGGATGACCGGAGCAATCACCATCTGTGCGATCCGCTCGCCCTTCTTGAGAATAATACCCCGATCGCCAGTGTTGAGCAGGATCACCTTGATCTCGCCGCGGTAGTCGCTGTCGATCGTGCCAGGTGCATTGACGACGGTCAGGCCGTGCTTGGCTGCAAGACCCGAACGCGGACGAACCTGGGCTTCCGTGCCAGGGTTCAGTTCAATGGCAACGCCGGTATCAACGATGAGGCGTTCGCCGGGCATGATGGTCCGTTCTTCGCCTTCGAAGACGGCGTAGAGATCGGCGCCGGCCGCTTCTTCCGAGCCGTAGGTCGGAACCTTGGCTTCAGGATGGAGCAGCTGGATCCGGATCTGCTGCGCTTCAGTCATGGATGCACCCATATTAGTTTCTCCTTACTTGAGGCCCAGCACTTCTGCTGCGTGGTGGGCGAGATATGATTCAATGAACTTCCGCGCAGCGGTGTCAGCCGCTGCACGATCGGGGAAAGGACCGCGCCAGATTGCGGTCTCGTCGCCTGCGGGAAAACGGAAGATCCAGGTCTCGGCGCTTTCCTGCACTTCGTAGGCGAGGTTTAAATCGGCCATATCGGCTCCTACTTCTTCTTCTGGTAGACGCGAACCCTGCTGATGTAGCTGGGCTTCTGCCTTGCGGTCTTGGCGAGCGGCTTTGACTTCTTCTTCTTGTCGAAGAAGTCCTCGACCTCCGGGAACAGGTTGTCGCAGAAGGCGTCGGACATGCCGGCAGCTTCGCATTCATCCTCGTCGGCGAAGGTGCGGCTGGACTGAGGCGGCTTGCAACCGGCCAGCACAAGCGCCGCGATCAGCGCAACAGCGGTCAGGGTCTTCATGCTGCGATGTCCTTGATGTATTCGCCGGCCAGGGTCTTGCGGAACTGGATCCAGCCGGGACCGAGGTTGCCGGCGAGTTCCGGGTTGTTGAATTCGTTGCCGCTCTTGACGGTCTCCCACTGAGAGAGGTCGCCTGCTTCGAACGTCTTGACCTGAGTCCGGTAGGTGGACAGCGAGTCCGGCGTGGCCTGGTGCTCAGTCGGCGAGGCGTGAAGCGGCGACGAACCTACGAGGAGGTCGTAGCGCTCCAGCTCGCGCTCGATCGAGGCGTCACCATCGAACGGCGCGTAGGAGATGCGGGCTGAGCGAGCGACGGACAACTTCTTGCCGATCTCCAGACCAGCTTCCCAGCTCGGCTTGATACCCTGGCGAACAAGGTATTCGTGGATCGCGGCCCACGAGCCGTCTTCCTGCGTCACATAGGGCGTGTGCCACTGGCCCTGCATGAGAACCTGATACTGAACGTTCGCGAGTGCTTCGCGCACCAGAACCGCGAGGTCGTGGAAGTGCGGCTCGGCGTCTTCGTGGTCGCGCAGGTGCAGGAAGTTCGCCCAGCTCGTCGAGGAGATCATCGTGTGCTTCCAGGTGTAGGGCGCGATAATGCGGTTTGCGATCTGCTTGTGGTAGTGAGAATCCGCGTAGCGCTCTGCCCAATCTGCGGCGCTGTTTGCGGCCATCCGCCAGGCTTCCTCGCGATCGAGGCTCTCACCGCTGCTAAGGCGGATCAGCTCGTTGCATTCCTCGTCGGCCTGCATACCGCGCTGGTTCTTGCCCCAATGCCACGGCACGAAAGGATCCTCGCGCACTTCCTTGACCATCGTGGCGACCGGAACGGCGCGCATCGAGCGGGCGTTACGCGAGAACACCCGGTGCGTCATCACCTCGCCGTGGATGATGTCCGGGTAGTGCAAGTGCATGGTGATCAGCGGCAGCGCCGTCGAGTTGGCTGCCTTGGACGCCAAGATCACCTTGGCGAACATACGTTCCTTGCCTGACATAAAGTCTCCTGTTGAAGTAAGTGCTTACTTAAGTTATAGCGCGATCGTCTCGGGAGCGCACAAAAAGAGAGTGGGGCCGAAGCCCCACTTTCAAACTTCCAGATACTGTTCGAGGTCGTCAAAACCTCCGATGCGCACCCCATCGTGGAAGATCTGCGGGAAGGTCGTGTATCCCGCATCCTTAAACCGCTGGACCTTTTCAGGCGTGTCGTGATCCGACACGCTGAAGGAGATATTGTTGCTCTTGAGGAGCGCCTTTGCCTTGGTGCAATAGTTGCAGCCCGGCTTCGTCATCATCACCCAGCTCATGGATTACGCCTCGCACGCTACGCACGAAGCGTTGGCACGGGCCAGCTCCTGTGCCTTGTTCATTCCCTTGCGGTAGTAGGCCGACTTCGAGCCGCCCTTCCAAAGTGCGACCAGAATGTCGATGTCGTCCTTCATCGTGGCTTCAGGCGGAAGCTGGACGTTGAAGGAGATGCCCTGGTCGATGAACGGCGTGCGGTCGTTGTTCTGACGCACGAGTTCCATCTGGTCGATATCGACCCAAGGCTTGTAGACCTCCTTCTGACGCTCGCTCAGGAAGTCCAGATGGCTGACGCGGCCGCCCGATGCGAGGATCGACTGCCAGACCGCAGTGGTGTTCATGCCGAGCCGGTCGAGCAGGGCGACGAACTGCGGATTGTAGTTCGTGAATACACCCTTGGCGTTGTCGTTCTCGAAGACCACAGCTTCCCACGGCTCGATGGACTGCGAGACCTGGCCGCAGATGATCGAGGACGAGGTGGTCGGCGCGATCGCATTGACCGTCAGGTTGCGGTAGCCAGTGCCCTTGAGACCTTCCGGCTCGCCAAAGATGATCGCCAGGTCGCGGGATGCGGCGTGGGACTCGTCACGGAGATACTGGTGGATCTCGATGTTGAGGTCGCGGGCCTCCTGCGACTCGATCGGGATTTCCTTCGACTGCAGGAAGGAGTGCCAGCCGAGCGTTCCGAGGCCAAGCGCACGCCAGCGAACAGCGAAGCGCCGCGCGTCAGCCATGAGCCGCTTGCCTTCGGTCTTGCGAATGTATTCGCTCATGACGGCATCGAGGAAATAGATCATTTCCCGGACGAAGGTCGTGCCCTTCCATTCCTCGTAATAGAGGGCGTTGACCGACGACAGATCGCAGACGAAGCTTTCATCCGGGCCGGACGGCAGCATGATCTCGGTGCAGAGGTTCGAAGCGTAGATCAAAAGACCAAGGCGCTTGAGGACTTCCGGCCGGGCGTTGTTCGCATTGTCGCGGAACACGATGTAGGGGAAGCCCGTCTCGCGCCGCTTGTTGCGGATCTTCGCCATGAGCTTGCGCTTCGGGCCACCCTTCGGCTCAGCCAGCATGGCGTTCATCCAGTCATCGCCAATGACGACGCCGAACGACAGGTGCTGGATCGGGTGATGCACGCCTTCGGTCGTCGACCGCATCTGCATCCAACGGTCGATGTCTTCATGCTCGATGTCGAGGTAGACGGCACAGTTGCCGCGGCGCACGTTCGACTGCGAGACGACCTGGACCTGCTCCTGCGGCAGGCGTGCGAAGTGAACCGGACCTTCCGACGTTCCACCGCCCGAGATCTTCGAGCCGAACGGACGCAGCTTACCCATGTAGAGCGACGTGCCGGCGCCTTCCTTGGTCATCGCGCCGATTTCGGCGTTCTTGAACAGGATGGAGTCCATGTCGTCTTCCATGAAGCTGCCGTTGCAGCTGATGGGCAGACCGCGATCCGTGCCGAAGTTCGACCAGATCGGCGAGGCAGGCGAGACCCAGCCACGGCGCATACCGTAGCGGACCATCGGCAGTTCGAAGCCAAGCTCCTTTTCAGCCGCATCAACCAGGTCTTCGGCGCGGTCGATCGCCGCCTGCTTCAGATCTTCCTTGGCGATGCCTTCCCGCAAATATCCGCGGGAGAGGGTCTTCAACGCGATATCGTTGAAGTGTTCCCAATCAGGGCGCATTCCTATTTCCTTTCTGATTAAAAGTCGTCGTCGGCAGGCTGATCGGCCTGCTGGTAGCTGGTGGGCTCGGAGTGGAAGAAATCGACCTTGGCAGGAGCGAGCAGCCCTTCGGTCATCCAGAAGGTTTCGGCCTTTTCAGCCTCGGAAACCTCGAACATCGGCGTGTAGCCAATGCCGACGAGGGACTCGTTCAGGCGCTGGGCGACATAGCTCTTGAGGATTGAGGCGTTGAGCTTCGGCCGGTCATAGTCACCGAGCATCCAGTCGATGAGATCAGCTTCCGCTTCCAGCGCGACCTGGCATTCTTCGCGGACCTTGGCTTCCAGCTCGGCGTCGAACAGCTCCGGATATTCCTGGCGCAGCGTGTTGATGATCTTCATGCCGGCCTGGGCATGGAGCATCTCCTCGTTGCGGGTGTATTTCACCTGCTGAGCGGCGTCCTTGAAGCGGTTCTCGAACCGGTTGAACCAGAGGACGATATAGAACTGGCTGAAAAGGCTGACGTTCTCCACGAACAGCGTGAAGAGGATCAGGGAGTAGACGAACTGCTTGCGGTCGTCGTCCGTGAACGCCTTTTCGGTGTGCTTGGTGAGATACTTCACGCGACCAGCAATCGCCGGAACGTGCATGTTCTCCTTGAACACGTTGATCAGCCCGAGCTTCTTGAGGAGCTTCTCATATGCGTTGTTATGGATGACCTCGATGTAGGCCATCGTGATGCCAAGGTCGGACATCGAGGGATGCTGCAGCTTGCGGCCGAGCAGACCCCAATATTCCTTCACCTTGACCTCAATCTGCGCGATCGCCGCGAGGCAGCGCTTGATGATCAGGCGTTCCTGGTCGGTCAGGTGCAATTCATAGTCGGTGACATCGCTGTCGAAGGTGAACTTCTTGGCAGTCCAGAAGCCATCCTGCATGGCCTCAATGAAGTCCTGAGCCCACGGATAAAGGTCGGGGAGACGCTCGACCTGGCGTTCAAAAAGCATGGCGATACTCGTTAGTTGGGAGTTGGTTGAACCCATCACGAGGATGGGTTCGCATAATAGATAAGTAAGTAATTACTTACTAGCCTTGACAAATAAATTATGCAGCCATCGGCATGGAGCGCAGGATCGCCAGCGTCTGCTGGAACGACGGCGTATGGATGCCGGCTTCCATGATCGCCACGGCGTCGGCCAGGTGCTCGTTGTCCTTCGTCGGCACGGTCTCGCCCTTGAGCTTGCGGACGCGCCAAGGGGCGAGGGGATAACGATTAAAAGCCCACTCGATCATCTCGTCCTTGGATGCGGTCTTGGTGCCGACCGCGCCCATCTTCGTCTCAGACGGCGAGACCTCGATGCCCGGAATATTGATCCCTGCGTAGGTGCCAATGACGATGCCGAAGCCGAGAACAGCGTTATAGTCCTGACCGCCCGACGGAACTTCGTAGAAGGTGGTCGTGACGCCGAGCAGGGCCGCGTGAACGCCCTTCCGCAGCTCGATAGCGCGTGCCAGGTTGTCGGATGACGCCCGGACGGACTTGTTCTTCGACTTCTCGGTCTTGACCAGCACCAGCTCCTTGATTTCGAGGCGCAGCGTGTCGAGATCGAGCCAGGCCGTCGCAACGCCGAAGTTGCGAAGGGATCCGTCGAGGCCCGCAATGAGGATCTTGCCCATTAAAATGCTCCAAAGAGTTCGTTGTTTTGGAGCGCCATTTCGGTCTGCTTCTTTTCCAACTCTTCGGCCTGGGCCTTGGCGTCGAGCCGTCCCTTGACGATCGACTTGATGACGGCCGCTGCGTTCTCACCTTCGACATTGAAGGCAGTGGCAATCGCGCCACCGATCAACGGGAAGCAATCATCCAGCTCCTTCGGGTTGCGCTCGATCCACTTGTATTCCTGCGCATCTTCCGGCGAGAGGCCGAAGATGATCCGGCCCTGCGCGCCAACATAGGAATATTCGAGCTGGAACAACCAGGTCGGCATCAGCGTCTTCTGCCGGATACGGCCGTCTTCATACTTGACGACGGACATCGGCGTGCCTTCGACCTCGTAGAATTCGCCCTTGAGCTTTTCCACGATCTCGGCTCCGACCTCTTCCATAATGCGCTTGGTATCGGGATGAAGTTCTACCCGTGCCTTCGGCATCTTTATCTCCTTGAATTGAGTAAGTGCTTACTTACTATATAGCGTGAATTTCACGGGATAGCACTAGATCTTGTGTCGATGCTTCACTTTTGGGCGGTTCGCGCTTCTGAACGCGGGATCCGCCGCTACCTCGAGGATCTGGTCGAGCTGACGATTGCCGCAGACAGCGCGGATTGCCTCTAGCAAAATGTCGTAATCCCGGCGCAGCTCCTTTGTGCGCCGGGTATCCTTCTGGACGAACTGCATGGACGGGATGCTGATCGTGGCGGATAGAATTGACGAGCCGGTGATGAAGGTGGTGGTGCCGGTCAAAGCATCTTTCCTAAAAGCACGAGTCCGACAATGGCGCCGATCGCCCAGATCAGGAGAACAGGAACGACAACAAAAGGAATTGATTCCAGCCCCTGCTTGCGGGTGAGGTAAGCTGCGATCGGAACCCAGAGATAGCCACCCACGAAGATGCAGACGATGTAGATGGCCGACGCGCCGACGATTTCGAGCCCGGTCACTTGCGGGTATCCTTCAAAAGAACACCCTTGAGGCTGAAGTTCTGGTCGATGACCGCTCCTTGAACCTCTCTCCAATCTCCTTTGTATTCCCCGCCTTCAAAATAGACGGGAAGATCGGACGGGGCCATTTTCAAGACCTTGATCAATTCGGCGACGGTCATGACAATGCCGCTTCAAGCGTGATCCGGGCCTCGTGCAGGCACTTCTCCTTTTGCGTGCCCTTAAACCAACCCCACACATTGATCTTCTCAACGAACCGGCTGTCGTCGTTCCACCAGGTTTCGAACTGCTCATCGGTCCACGCGTAAGTGTCCTGCTTGATCCGCTTTTCGAGCGCCTTGGCTGCGCGCTCGACCATCTCGTCGGTGATCCGGGTCAGGCGCTCGTTCCAGCCCTTTCCGTGACCCCATTCTTCGCCGGTCTCCAGCGAGCAACCGCAGTTGTCGCAACGATAGATCGTGGATTGTCGGCGATCACCGATGCGTTCGATGCGCGCCTCGCAGGCACAGAAGGGGCAGGGATCCAGCGCCACGCTCATGCTGCCGCTCCAATCTTCTCATTGGCAAATTCATCAGTGAGCCAATAGCGCTTGGCGATACCGTGCGGTGAGGCGTAGCCAGGCTCAGAGCGGCCGATCACCTTGCGGGTTCCGACGATCTCCCAAATCGCATGGTCGGGTTCGCAGCGAGGATGAACGTTCTCGGGGCCAATGTGCTTAAAGAAGACTTCCTTCGTTACCTCCCTCATGCTGCCATCTCCGTGATCTTCGTCGTCTTGTTGGCGAGCTTCTCGACCAGGAGAACCTGCTTGATGTGGTCGCGCAGCTCGTTATGGCTGATCACGAACACCGAGCCGCGCTCGCGGGCCTTTTCCTCGAGGATCTGCATCAACCGCTCCAGACCGGAGCTGTCGAGCGCGTCATCGATTTCGTCGCCAATCCACAGGTCGATCGGCTTCGTGGCGCGGGTCGCTACGAGATCCTGCAGAGCGAGCGCCGTCGCGATCCTGACCTTGCGCTTCTCACCGCCCGACAGAGCCTTGTAGTTGTCACCACCGGTCGCGTTGGTCACGTCGATCGTGAACTTCTCCTTCAAGACGCCCTTGGCATCCGGAGTGAGCGTCGTCCAGGTCGCTTCGATGTTGCCGTCCGACAGGATCGTCAGATACTTCGCCGACTGCGAATTGAGGAACGGCGTCACGTCATCGAGGATGGTCGCGCGCACGCCGGCAGGCCCGTAGATCTTCACAACCTCGGCATTCAGCGCCACGTCCTCTTCCTGCACGATCACGGCCGCGTCGGCGTCGGTGAGCTTCTTCTCTGCCACCTCGGCCTGCTTGGTGAGCCGCTCGATCGACGGCTTGTGCGGATTGGTCTCTGCCTGCACCGCGACCAACTGATCGCGCAGGTTCTTCGCCTGATTGACGTAGTTCTGCTGCGACCTGAGCAGATCGTTGTAGGACGCAAGCTGCCGCTCATATACAGAGCGCTGGGCTACGACCGCAGTGATATCAGTCATCGACGCTGCGAAATCATCCCGAGCGCGCTGGGCGTCGTTTACAGCGACTTCCTGAGCGCTGTATTTATCCTCTGCCTCGGTGATCGCCTTTTCGTAGGCGTCAACATAGGACTGCTTGTCGGCCTTCGCCGCGGCAAGCTCCTTATCGGTCAAGGGACGGCCGCAGGACGTGCAAGGGCAGCCGACCTGATGCTCGACATTCGCCAAAGCCGTTCGCGCGCGGGTGAGCGCGCTATTGTGCATGACGACCTCGTTGGAATAGGCGCCGAGATAGACCTTGGTGTCGGACAGAACCTTGTCGAGCGCCGCAAGTCCGGCGTTCTCGTCGCCGACCAGCGCGATCTTGGCATCGCAGTCGGCGATTGCCGCTTCGATTGCAGCCTTGTCGATCGCGGCCACATCGGCGTTCAGCTTCTTGATGACCGGAAGCAGCGGCGTGATGGATGCCTTAATGTCGGCTTCGCGCACACCCCTGTCCGTCTCCCACTGCGCGAGTGCTGCCGTGGTGCTGACAAGCTGGTTCTTGATAAAGTCCAGCTCGTTGCGGGCGAGCTGCGCGGCTGCGCGCTGCGTGACGAGAACCTTCTCGCTGTCGTTCAGCGTCTTGGACGCAGCCTTGTAGGCGCCTTCCAGCACCGAGGCGCCGGACGCTTCTTCGATGATAACCTTCAGGTTCTTGTCGGTCATCGCCGGCAGATCAGGCATCTTCTCCTGACCGGCGTAGATCGAGGCCGCGAACACGTCGAGGGAGCAGCCGATGATCTTGTTCGCCTCAAGCTGCGTCAGCGCGTCCTTGCCCTTCGTCAGTTCCGTTTCCTTGAAACCGTCGAACTGCTTCAGGGTGAAGGTGTTCTTGCCCGTCTTATGCTTGCGATGGCGCGTGGCCGTGTAGGTCATGTGCCCGTCGATGACGGTCGACTTGACGAACGTGTCCTTCTTGGCGTCACGGTTGATCACCGCATCGCCAGAGATGCCGCGGGCCGTTTCGCCGAACCAGCACCATTCGAGCGCCTCGGCGATGGACGACTTTCCGACGCCGTTGCTGTCAGCCGACGTGTCGGCGTGGTTCTGGCCCTGGATAAGGACCAAGCCGCGATCGGCAAGCGACACCTTGGCATGGGTAATCGCCATGAACTGATTGATTTCGAGTTCGGGGAACTTCACTTTTTCATTCCTTTGATCAGCTCCGTTTGGAGCGCTGACGCTTTGGCGAGCCGACGCAGGACGTATCGAACGTCTTCCATGTCGGACACCTGATCGATGAGATAGTCGAGCGGCAGACGGTCTTTGGCCTCAAGCGCCTCAAACTCGATCTGGTTTTGGCGCTCCCGCTCCTCCTCCTGGTTGCGACGGCGTTCATCGCGGGAGCGCCAATCCCTAGCCATCACTTCACGCCGGCATTGATCGCAGCGGCGAGATCGCCGGTCCTGGCTGCATTGCCGACGGACGACTTCGGCGCCGACTTCGGAGCTGCCTTCTTCGCGGCCGGCGTGGAGCCGCGGAAATCGGTGCGCTGCTTGCGGCTTTCGACCGGACGCTTCGTCGCGTCGGAGTAGTAGGGCTCGATGCGCCAGTTGCCGAACTTCTTGTAGCCCTGGCAGGTGGACAGCGGCAGCGCGTGAAGGGTCTGCGGATAGTCCATCGTGTATTCGCCAGTCTTCACGCCTTTATCGTTGAACTGGCTCACGACCTGCTTGGTCGTGAAATGCACCGTATACAGCTGCATCGTCGTTTCCTCTTAAATATCAATGCTTTGATGCTATCGCATCAGCGAATGGAGTTCGTCAGGCTTCTTCGAAGACTGCGCGGCTATCGTCGAGGATCGTCTGAGCGCGTGCCTTCAGCTTGGCCTTGTCGATCGAAGCGGGAATATCCTTCTTGCCGTCGATGTAGTTGGCGACGGACTGATCGAGCGTGACGCCCTTAACGGGACTCGCCGACCGGACAGCGACGGTGGACTTCGGAACTTCGATCGAGACACCGAGAGCGCCCCACTTGCGGAACTGGTCGCGAAGCTCGTTGATCTCGGTCTGCGTCATCGTCGGGCCGCGGAACCGGACGTAGTTGCCCTTGCATTCGAGCTCCATGTCCAGCTCATCGAGGCCGGTCAGGTCTGCGAACTTCGGCGCCTGGGTGTCGTGGAAGGTCACAGCGTCAGCGTCGGTGTCGACGATGAGGAAGCCGGCGCGGGTGCCAACGTCGCCCCAATTGTGATGCGTCGTTGCGCCGATCGAGACGACCTTGCCGCCCGGAAAGATGACGTGATTGTGGTAGTGGCCGGCATAGACGCGCTTGAAGCCGTAAGCAGCCAGGTCAGCGTCGGTCAGGCCATGCGCCGGCATACCGGAGAGAACACCGTCGATACCTGCGTGAATGAAGACATGCATGTCGGCGTGGGCCGGATGCGCCGACAGGTCGCCGAGATCCTCGTGGAGATCCGCAAGCTTGTTACGCCACGGCACGAAGCCGAACCACTCGTCGCCGATCTGGAAGGCCGCGACCTCGTTGTAGCACTTGAAGACGCCACCCGCGATGGAGATCTGGGTCAGGTTCTCGATCTGCGAGGACAGCTTGCGACTATCGGCAGACTTCAGATCGTGGTTGCCCGGGATGGCGTGAATGTCGATCCCGAAATCGAGGATATCCTCGATCGTCTCGCGCAGCGGGTTCAAAACCTCGGGGTCGATCGAGCCGCGCGTGTGGAAGATATCGCCCGCGATGAAGATCGTGGAGCCGCCTTCCATCTTCACAGCGCGCGCCGTGCGGCGCAGCTCGTCCAGGATCAGACGAAGCCTGGTGTTGACGCCGGTCGTGTCGGTCCCGGAATAGACGGTCGAACCGTAGGCGTGGATATCTGCGATAACTGCGAACTTCATCGGTTTAAGCCTTTGCGTTCTGGGTCTTGGGGCAGTAGCCCGAGATCTTCGTCACCTTGACGGAAACGCCCTTCGGCGTGACGGCGTAGTTCTCTCCGCGCAATGCGCGATCGCCGCAGGAGATCGTCTTGCCGGCCAGTTCGAGCGTCCGAGAAAAGCCACCGCGACCCTTAGCCTGACGCAGGATGAGATCCGTCAGGGCGTATGCGGGATCACACTCGTTCGGCGTCTTCACGCCCGTATTTTCGTTCAGAGCCTTGAGGAACGGCTTGATCTTGTCGCCGTGCTTGCGCAGCAGCATGATCGCGCCGGCAATGACGCCCACCCGGAAGATCGAAGAAACAGGCATGATCGCGTCGAGCGTGGCAATCTCAGCCTTAAACTCCTCGGCATTCTTGTAGAGATCGGTGCTTTCACCACCGACAGACCGAGAGGCGACCTGCAAAGCAGTCGCGAAGCTATACTTTGCCAGCGCCTCGCTCGTCACCGTGATGCCAGCCTGGCGAAGTGCGCCAGAAAGCTTGTCGGGCGTGGTTTCGACGGCTGACTTGTTGTCGAAGTGAGTGTAAAGCTCCAACAAGTCATCCATCGTTTCGCAGTGATAAACGTCAGCCTTAACATTGGACGGGGCCTTGAGCAGGCCGCGGTCCCAAGCCAGCGAGCGCGTGTGACCGTCGAGCTTGAACTTCGTTCCGTCCAGAACCGCGACGTTTACGCGGCTATGAACAGGCGAGGGAGCCGAGAGGTGCTTCTTCAGCGCCAGCTTCAGATGTCGCTCGGTATCGCGCTGACGGGGATGCTCCTTAATCGCCACAAAAGCAGAAACCGTCATCGTTTCCTGCGTGACGACGATGCGGTCGAGAAGATCCAACTCCTCGAACGCTTCGAGCGCGGCCTCAAGCGTCGCAATATCGTCCGGGACCGAACCGATCGTGACGGCCGCTGACGCGGCGATAGAAGCAGACGAGTTTTCAATGTTCCGCATTTCAGACCTCTCGCTAAGTAAGTGCTTACTGATTTCTTACGTTATAGCGAATGACGCATTGGGATGCGTCAGGGTATGCGCGGATTGTTCAGAGCTTTGCGAAGCCAGGCTTGATGATGAAATACTTGAAGCTCAGATAGTGCTGGCGAGCACCGCCCTCGCTTTCAAAGTTCAGGAACTGGAAGCAGGCCGGGTTCATGTAATTGTCAAGCGTCGTAATGTATTGATCGCCACCGACATGTCGCTCCACGATCGACACCCACTTCACCTTGCGCAGACGCAGCTCCAAGAGGTGATCGTGGTCGATTGCCCAGCACGCCACTCCATCGACAATAGCTTGTGAGATGGAGGGGCGGCCGCAGCAGAAGATCTCATCGTGCCACTTGCGGGCAATGTAGATCAGATCTCCATTAGCAAACTTGGAAGTGTGCCCGACGACGGAGCGCGTCTTCGTGGCGTGATAAAACTTCTCGATCACGCCCTTCCACTTGCGCTCCGTCCCGCGCTTGATCTTCCGCTTCGTCATTGGGTAGAACTCCATGCCATTCATAGAGCCCCTGTGCGCCTCGGATCGGGATCGGATTATCGAGCGTGATGCGCGGTTCAAGGCGCCAGGCGTAGTTGCCAAGCTCCCAATGTCCGTATGCCTTCTCTTCCTCGGAGACCTCATCCATGAATTCCTCAGTCATGAGGAGGCATTCATCGATCGTGACGGTCCCAAGCAGATAGCCGCAAGGCAGTTCTTCGAGAGGAGGCATTCCGGTTCCGGCATAGAACGTCGTGAACCGTTCGTCGTCAAAGTAGGCGCGCTGAACCGGCTTCAAACCCTTGGTGGACGCAATACCGATGGTTTGACCAATGATTGAAGCCGGAGCAGGCCAGGTGCGTGTTTCAAAAGTCTTGAAGCCCTTCACCGCTAACGAGGCGAAGGGCTGCCAGATGGAAATTACTTTCATGTTTCGCCCGACTTGCTGTGTTTCTTTCACAAGATACTTATAGCAAGTCGGGCGAGGGGAGACAGCGATTAGGTCAAGCTTGCACGCTGTTCATTGAGGGCCGCGATCTTGGCGTCGATAGCGGCAAGCTGATCAGCCTTGCGGCCAGCGACGGCCTCATTGAGCTGGTCGACCATCTTCGGCGCGGCCGCGGCAAGGCCCTCCTTCAGGGCCGCCTCGTCTTCGAAGGTGATCTCGGAGCGAATGCCGAGACCGGCGATTTCCAGCGTCAGAACAGCGGCGTTCTTCTGCATCGCACTGAGGAAGAGGCTCATTACGCAGCTTCCTCGGTCAGGCCCTTCGACTTCGCAGCCTTGGCCTCTGCCTTCGCGAGCACCGATGCGATATCCGTCACGCCAGCATCGCCGGTCACGTCAGCAACCGCGTCATCAGTGATAATCGGCGCAGCGTATTCGGCCGGAAGCAGATCCTTGAGCTTCTGGAAGCCGTCGGGCTCCTTCATCAGCTTGTCGGAGAGCTGGCCGGCGTAATACTTCTTGCCTTCCCACTCGATGTAGGCGCCAGCCTCCTTGAGGATCTTCTCGCCCTTGAGGAACTCGATCATCGACCGATGGAAGTTGAAGCGCGCCTGGCCTTCTTCCGTGTAGTCGAGGATGAACGACGCAGCCTGGAACGGGCGGGAGACCTTGTTCTTGGTCATGCGCGCGGTGATCTGCGAGCCGGTGACTTCGGCCTCTTCGCCCTTACCCTTCTGGATCTTCTTGATGCCGAGCGAGATACGGGTCGAGTAGACGTAGCGCGGGGTCTTGCCGCCCGGCGTGGTCTCAGGGTTGCCGTAGATGACGCCGATGTTCAGGCGGATCTGGTTGAGAAAGATGGCGCAGATGTTGAGGTCGTCGCAGAGCTGGGCGAATGCCGGCATGTTGGCCGACGTTGCGCGTGCAAGCGCCGTGTTGTCGTGCATCGAGCGCTGACCGAGCGGCTTCGGCTTGCCGGTCTTCGGATCGTAGTAGACCGAGTTCGGGATCATGAACGGCAAGGAGTCGAAGACCCAGCAGATCGGCGCTTCCGGCTTGATCAGCTTCTTGTCGCGGATCATCATCGCCACCTCGACGCAGAGCGCCAGGCTTTCTTCGAAGGTATTCGGCTTGCGGTAAAGGAACCGGCCGGGATGCGGATCGAGACCCATGCCTTCGGCCAGGTGCTGCTGGAACGACCGCTCGTGGTCGGCGAACGCGGCATAACCGCCTGCCTTCTGAGCCGAGATCATGCACATGGTCGCGATCGCCGTCTTGCCTGCGGATTCAGGCCCGTAGATTTCGATGATGCGGCCGGATGCAAGGCCACCGTCCCAGCGCGACGACAGGGCGTGATTGAGGGGCGGATAGCCGGTGTCGAGGAAATACTTCACGCTGGACAGCTCGTCGTGGACTGCCAATCCACCGAGGGCCTTTGCGATATCGTCGGGACTGCTCATAACTTCTCCTTCGTAGTGATTAGGCTGCGAGCGCCAGGGGCTGCTCGCGGAATGCGGGGAATACGGAGCACCACTCGTCGAAGTCCTTGGTGATGGACTTGAAGAGGAGCAGGTCGCAGAACTGCCGGAACTTGTCCTTGTCAGCCGTGCCCTTAGTGACCTGCAGGTTCTGTGGCGCGGGACGCGCCGTGGTGCGCAGATCCATAAGATCGATGTTGCGGCTGAAGGTGATCGCCTTATCCTCGTTCTCGATGAGGTCGCGATACTTCTTGGGCAGCTTCTTCAGGTCGATCGTCTTTTCGAGGATCACCTGACTAGAGAAACTGGCGAACGTGCCGTATTGCTTGATGAAATCGACAGCGCCCTTCTGGCCGATGCCACCGACGCCGGCTACGTTGTCGCCCATGTCGCCAGCGAGAGCCTTGACCTCTACGAACTGGCGAACGGTCGCAACACCGGTGAACTCCTCGAAGTTCTTCACGGTGACCAGACGATCGTTATTCGGATCCATCCAGACGACGCCCGGACCTACGAGCTGCAGCCAATCCTTGTCGCCAGTGACGAGAATGATCTTCGAGCCGTTCTTGGTGTAACGGTCGGTCAGGATGGCGCCGAGGTCGTCGGCTTCCATGTTCAAAGCCCAGACCTGGGGAATACCGAGAAACCCGAGAGCCTTCTTGATGTAGGGAACCTGACGCTTGTAGGCGTCCTTCATCTCCTGCATCCGGATTTCGTTCTTGGTTTCCTTCTTCTCGCGATTGTCCTTGTAGGCAGCGAACATGAGCTTGCGCCACGACGCGCCATCCCAGAGGACGACCGGCTGATAATTCTGAAAGCTGGCGATGTGCGAGCGAAGACCGCGCAGCACGCCATAGATAGCCTGAACCTGGATCTCACCGATCGCGAGCGGCTTAGAATTGTTGTAGAAATGCCCGATGGAGTTGCCATCGATCAGCGAATAGTTCGTCATTGGGAAGCCTCTTAAAAGAGAAGGCGACGACACAGTGCGGCCGTGTCGTCGCTAAGCCTCATCCGCGACGATGAGGCACCAGGCAGGAGAGGGGGCGCCTGCCTGGTATTGGCATCACACGAGGTTATCGAGTTCTGCGAGGATCGCGTCCTGTTCGGAAACAGGCAGCGAGGAGATGCCGGCAGTGGGAGCAGCCGAAGCGGCCTCTACCGGAGCAGCGGACAGAGCAGCCAGCTCTGCTTCTGCTTCCTGCTGACGACGCAGGATTTCAGCGCGCTTCGCAGCGAGCGGGTCTTCTGCCGGAGCAGCAGCCTGTTCGGCAGCAGCTGCGGCCTGAGCGGCAGCGGCAGCAGCGACTGCAGCCTTGCGGGCGGCTTCAGCAGCGACGGCAGCGGCGTCATCGACGCTTGCGCCAGCGACAGCGGCAGCCGGCGAAGCCAGAGCAGCAGTCGGAGTGCGAGCACCAGCAGCACCAGAAGGACCGGTCAGAGCCGGAACAGCGACACCGGCAATCTGCGCGATGGCGTTGAGCGCCTTCTGTTCTTCACCGCGGAAGTAGTTCTGCGCGATGAAGGCGTGCAGGTCGATCGTGCGGCCGAGAACGTCAGCAGCGATCGGCTTCGACGGAGCCGGCGAGACGGCAACGTCATACTTGGTGTTGATGCCCTTGCCGGTCTTGGTGATGATGATGTCAACACCAGTGAGCGGATGGGTGATGTCCTGACCGGCATCGTCGTAGATGTTGATCAGATCCATGACCTTGCCGAAGGTGGTCGGCGTCAGTTCGAGCGGCTGCGGATCGTCGCCCATCGAGGCGTCAAGCACGTTGATGATAACGGACTTGTTCGGCTTCCAATCCTGGTAGAGTTCCTTGGACTCTTCGTCCATCGCAGAATTGATCGCCATTTCGATCGCCGTGTTCAGCGGAGAAGGCTGCTGGTAAACGGTGTCGCAGTCGCCAACGACGACGAGCGGCTTGCCGTTCTTATCGGCCTTGATCCAGTGGACGCCGAGATCGGCCCAATACTGACCGGAAGCCGGAACCCAAGGAGCCTGGGCGGGCGTCGGTGCGAGCAGACGGTAGGTGTTGCGACCGTCCTTGGGCTTGATGGT
>NZ_JACVAS010000014.1:0-124962 GCF_014852025.1 Ensifer sp. ENS10 | reverse complement strand
TGCGCCAGGCGCTCGAAGCCTCGCATCGCGGCTGGGGCAAGTCCGTCGTCATCGGCGTCGCCGGCGCCGGCCAGGAGATCTCCACCCGGCCGTTCCAGCTCGTCACCGGCCGCAGCTGGATGGGCACCGCCTTCGGCGGCGCGCGCGGCCGCACCGACGTGCCGAAGATTGTCGACTGGTACATGGAGGGCAAGATCGAGATCGATCCGATGATCACCCACACCTTGGCCCTCGAAGACATCAACAAGGGCTTCGAGCTGATGCATTCCGGCGAAAGCATCCGCAGCGTGGTGCTTTTCTAACCCCTGGATATCGGGGGCAGAGGCACGAAAACACCGATCAACCGACGCGCCAGGACTTGTTTCCTCCAGAACCCCGGCGCCAGTGGCGGCGCAATTGTTATCTCCAGACACTTGTTGCGCCGCCACGACCACTTTGATGATTGGCGAAAGTAGACAGATGAAAACCGTTTCGGTCTCGAAGGCGCACGGCGGCGTGCAAGGGGTCTATCAACATTCATCGAGCGTTTGCGCGTGCGAAATGACCTTTGCAGTTTTTGAGCCACCGCAAGCGGCATTAAGTCCACGACCTGTTTTGTGGTTTCTGTCGGGTTTGACGTGCACCCATGCAAATGTGATGGATAAGGGCGAATACCGAAGGATGGCCGCAGAACTTGGGCTTGTCGTGGTATGCCCTGATACAAGCCCTCGGGGCGAGGTTGATGACGTGCCCGACAATTGGCGGATCGGCAAGGGCGCGGGCTTTTACGTTGATGCCACCGAAGAGCCATTTTCCAAGAACTACCGGATGTATTCGTATCTCATCGACGAATTGCCGGCGCTCGTTGAGACATATTTCCCGGCCGATATGAGCCGACAGGCGATCATGGGGCATTCGATGGGCGGACATGGCGCACTCATCATGGCACTGAAGAATCCTGGGCGGTTCAAAAGCTGCTCCGCTTTTGCGCCCATCGTGGAACCCTCGACAGCGGAGTGGTCCAAACCCGCGCTTTCACTCTATCTTGGAGCGGATGAAGGCAAATGGAATTACTATGACGCGACGCGCCTCGTGGAAGGCGGCAAGCGCTTCCCCGAGTTTCTCATCGATCAGGGAGCCTCGGATCAATTCCTGGACGAAGGTCTTAGGCCATGGCTGTTCGAGGACGCCTGCGACAGAGCTGGTATTCCGCTCACCTTGCGCGTGCACGAGGGCTACGACCACTCATACAATTTCATCTCAACCTTCATGGACGACCACCTTCGCTGGCATGCCAATCGCCTGACGTTATCCGGGTCGTCGACTGTGGGGGCAGCGGCGTCGTTGCAGCACGTTCCCACCATATAGTCGCCAGGCCGAGCCGCGGGAAGCCCAACCCTTTCGGGGAGAGGTTAGCCGAACATAGCCTCGACCCCGTGTGGCGTTTGCTCCGATCCGCCGGCGAATGTCCGGAGTTGGCTGTTCCCGTTATGTGCTTCGAAAGTCGCATAATGCATCGACTGGAAGGTGCCGTGCTGAGGCAGGCAGCTATGCAGCTCTATCGATTTTCGGGATCAACTCCAGTTCTGTGAAGATGGCACTGAGTGGCTTGCTCGTCTCCCAAGAGCTTGCAGAAAGGACAGTCTTCGCCAAAAGTTCCAGCTGTGAAAAGCCGCTAAGCAAGACCAGTCATGGTAAAGCCGGAATGCTTAGCCGATTTGCTTCGGATTGGCGTTCAGCACTTGTTGGAGACCAGCAGCTTTTGCCTTGGGATCACCTTCAGAGACCTTCACCGTTGGATGGGCGAATTCGATTCCGTTTTCGTCGAACGCTCTTTTAATGAGCGGATAGGCCCGTTTGCGCACCGTGCTTTGGGAGCCTGGTTTCGTCGTCGTTTTGAGCTTGAGTTGAATGCCGTAAGTCCCGAATTCACCAACAGCATTCATCTTCAGAGGTTCGATGATCATCGGCGCGAGCTCGGGATCCTCCGTCATTTGCTGACCGATCCGGTTGATCAGCTTTCGCGCCTTTTCAAGATCCGTGTCATAGGTGACCGTGACGAGAAGTTTGTCGATCGCATAGTCGCGACTGCCGTTCTCCACCGCACCCAATGCACTGAAAGGAATTGTGAACACAGGGCCGTTTTGATGCCGCAGACGAACGGAACGCAGGCTGAACGATTCTACAGTCCCGCTGTAATTGCCCGACTGGATGTATTCGCCCACACGAAAAGCGTCGTCCAGGAGATAGAAGATCCCACTGATGATATCCTTCACCAGGGTCTGTGCTCCGAAGCCAACTGCCAAACCGACGACTCCGGCGCTCGCAATCAGCGGCCCGATTTCGATTCCGAGCGTAGACAAGGTCATCAACACAGCAAGGGTCGCGCATATCACCATGGCGAAATTCCGCGCGACCGGTAGCAGCGTTCGCAACCTCGTTTGCTTCGCACTCACCTCGGCGCCGCTTGAGCCGGCCTTATCAACCCGCGCAATCTTTGCGTCTATTGCAAGGCGTGTGAATTGCCACAGCGCATCAAAAGCAAAAAGGATGGCGAGAACAATCACACATGCGCGCGTCAACCTTAGGATCGCATCATCGCTTGTCGCCAAATGCGGGAAGCCGATCCCCCACACCCTTGCAAGGATCCAAAATGCGAGGCCGATCAGGAATGCCCGTGCCAGCGTGTCAATCATCACCATGGAAGTGGATGAAATTTGGTCGTCTGCCTGACCTTGCTCATTCGCAAAAAGATATGCCGTCAGCGTACGGACGAAGCGAAGCGCAATCGGGGTCGACAAACAAATTGCAAGCGACCAGAAGAGATGCGTCGCACCGGCAACCCATATCAACCACAGGCCGACGACAAGGAATGTTGCGGCCCATCGGCCTAAGGTGCTGCTCTTTATCGTTTTAGGACCGCGTGCGGCTTCGAGCGATGGCGTTGGCCAGATAACGGTGATGCCGATCACCACCAAACCGAGCCCCATGACGTAAGAGATCAGCTCCGTAGCCAAGGGGTCCATGCCACTCAGCCGTGATGTTTCAGCGATTGCAGTACCAAATAAGAACCACCCAGCCGCTGTGAGCGGCCAGAACGGATTGCAATTGCGCGAAGCCCTATCATGGGCGGCGAGTGTCAACGGGCGTTCTCGTTGCTCCTCTCTCACCGAGAAAAGCACTCGTAAAACGCCACGCAGGAGCATCCATGCCGTGACCGCTGCCAAAAGGGTCAAAAGGATCGGATCAGCCAGTGGAGTCCGTTCGTAGAAGAGGAGGGGACTGAAACAGGCGATGCAGAATGCGATGATTCCGGCCACCTCTTGCACGAGGGAGCGTCCCATCAGGCTGCGGCGATGAGGCCCAAGCGCTTCACCTTCCGCTACATCGGCCGGATAGTCGGTGCTGAGGCGGCTCTTGACGAGAGACAAGGCTGCGAGTCCCAAACCCACCAGCACGCCCGCCGTGGCAAAGATTGTGATAAAGCCCGCGCCGTCGCTCGCTGACCGCAGTCGCTGCGTTGCCTTCTCCACCTCGGTATTCATGCGTGGCGCAACTTGCCAAAGCTCGTTGAGATGCACTTGTATCGCCTTTAGACGTTCCGAAAAGGCTTTTCCGAAGGAACCATCGGATGGCAGGTCCTTGCGGCTTTTGGAGGCGCCACTGGCTTGTTGTCGGGCGCGGAGCCAATCCTGAACGTCACTTTTCCCGAGTAGGTCCAGAAACTCTTCGACGTTGGGTGTTAACCCGGCGGTGTGATTGGTTTCCGCCAAGGCGGACTGCGGGATTGCGAAAAGGAGCAGGGCGATCACAGTTGCTACGCGTATTAACACAGCGCGTTGTTCGACCGCCGTCCAAGAGCGGATCTTCGTTTGCACGGAAATTCGTCCCTTCCGAAAACCCTTATCTTGTTCGGCTCTGATGCCTTTGGCGCGGTACTCCAAGCATTCGCAAATGGGTTCAAAAGCGAATCGTGAAACCGACGATCGGGCCCTGTTGCACGACATCGAAAATGAAGCCGTTGTCACGGTAATCAACGCCGAGCGCCCTGTAACCAATTGTTGCAGAAACCGTCTCGTTGATGTTGTACCCAACCCCTGCCATCACATCCCAGTCGATGTTGGCACCGCCACCACCGACAAGACCCCATCCAATCGCGTAGAAGTTTGGTGTGAAATTATAGGTGCCGCGCACCCCCGCGAGGCCATCGACCCATGTGGCGCTGTCGGTATAGCTGCGCCCACCGAGAATTCCGCCGTTGAAGGAAATCTCGGTCTCCACTGACCACACCCGCAGGCCGCCGACGACATCCAGGCGGCCCTCAGGTCCTTCAAGGACCGAGTAACCCACGCCGAAAAGGCCAGCGAATGTCTGAGTGTCGACGTCGACACTCGTCGCCAACGAACCATGTGGCGTGTTATCGTCGGCGGAAAGCTTGGTGTAGATCAGGTCGCCGAAAACGCTGAATCGTCCGTTCCGGGCCTCTCCCATGAGCATACCGCCAAAATCAAGGTTGTCGAAAATGTCACTAAAGCTCGCGTCCATGTTGACCGTAGGAAGACCAAACTGTGCGGTCTCGCCAGAAAGACCTGCTGCCCAGAAGTAAGGCGTGATCGAATAGGTCCATCGTTCCTCGATCGCAGGAACGTCGTCCGGTGCTCGATTAGCATTAAGGTCAGCTGCCATCAGCGGCCCGCACAAGAGCGCGCTCGCGACGATGGCGGCCGTAACAAGTCTCTTCATAAAATGCTCCGTTCTTTCAAGAAATCCATCAGCGGCAAGGGAAAGGATAGAAGCCGTAAGGCGTATGATCATTGGCCGCCGCAACCGACGCGCCGGCGTAGGGCTTCGCGAAAGGCTACGCGCCGCTTGGACTCTACGTCGGAGCGGCAGAGGCTTATCCATTGAGGGACACCGAAGCCCCGGCGCATCTTTTCATTGGTTGTCTCTCAATTCTGTCGCGCCACACGTTGATTTAGATTCCAGCCGTTGTTTTGACGTGCAGTCCTTAACCGCGATTTCCTGCTCAGAGCTCGACCGGCCCGCTAACCCACTGAGGTGGTGAGCGTAGTTTTCGCGAGAGGCTTGATCGACAACAGCAACCGGGGCGGTGAGGATCAGGCCCGCGGCGCTGCCTGCTGCTGCCGCAACCCCCGTCGTTCCAGCGATGAGGTGATCCCCAAGGCCCATCTTGCTGTCGGTCAACGTCTGGCCCTCGGAAATCCGGGCGCCGATTAATTGGACCACTTGTGGCGATTCTGCGAACTTGCCATGGTGCATGCTGTCTCCGGCCTTCACCTTGGTCAGATCAATGACGGTGATATCGTGGTCCGCTAACTCCTGCTTGTAAGGGGCCCGCTCCGGATCGATCGATCCCAGTCGGGGAATGTCACCCCAGACCCTGCGCGAGAAAGCCAGTGCCTTGTCGTCCTGCGACACGAAGAGGGTGAACCGCGGGTGCTGATTGCCCATGTCCTCGATCTGCGAGCGGAACACATCCACGTCGACGTCGGGGGCCGCGAGCATCACGTTTTTGAACTTTGCCGGCAGGCGTCCGTTACGGATTGCCATTTGGCGAAGCGCTTCCAACGTGAGCCAGTTTCCCATCGAATGAGCAAGGATCGAGACATCCTTCACCTCTTCGTCCGCAGCCAGATATTGGAACAGTGATTCCAGCGCGTTGCGGGTATAGTTGGTGCTTTCACGGTCATAGCCGTAAGCCAAGAGGCTGCCCCGCGATGGCCAGGTCACAAGAACGGGCGCACTCTTGACGCCGGAATCATGGACGATCTGGGCAAAGCGGTAGACGGAGTCTTCGAAGCGATTGTTGAACCCGTGGATGAACACAAGCACGCTTTGGTCGGGACTCTTCCTGACCGAAGCGTTCAGCCAGGCCTTAGCTTCAGTCTTTGTCAATTCGTCCGCTTTCAGAGTTGCGAAGTCGGTGGCCGGATTGGGAGGCAGCTTCTTTGGCCACGCGACATCGCCAACCTTTCGGATAGGAGGGATAGATACGGTGATGTCCGCAAACGCTGGCGCACGCGCGCGCTCGCCCGTGAACATTTCTCCGGGTACTTCCGAGCGGTCACGCGTGGTTGTGATCAGCATTTCGACGCGGCTTGCATCGGCGGACGTCTCGGCGACGGGCGTCAGCACACCCTTCGGATGGCCGCCGCATCCGGAAACGGAGATGAACGTAAGGCAAAGGATCATCCGGCGCAGACAGCTTGAGAATGAAGCGACGCGCTCAGTGCTGGTGTTTGTGTTGATCAAAACGCTTCCAACTTTCCCCTGAGATTTCGGGCCCTAGCAGTAATAGACGCCAACGGCGCAGCGCCGCACGGTTCGCCGAGCGACGCCCGCGACGCTGACAGGTGTCAGCGGCCGACCGACACGAGCCTCGGCGGGCTTCGGAAAAGCGTAGGGCCTAAGGATCGCTGCCTGCTCAGCGGCATCGATCGCGGGAAGCAAAAGCGCAGCAATAAACAGAACGGTCTTCAGTCTCCCGTGCGCGGTCATTTGTCGTCTCCCGTGGCCAGGTGATCGGGTAGTTCGTCTATGTCGGCAAGATCCGTCAGGTCGACCTTCCTGGCGTCGGTCTTGTTGACGAAGCTATAGTCTTCCGCCACGACATCGACGCCCGTCTTCCAGTCCGAAATTTGGATGCTGTATTGCGGACCTTGGTCGACCTGGCTGGCGGTAATCACGTAGCGGCACGGATGGGGGGTTTCTCCCTGCGCGATCCAAATCTGCCAGTCGACGTCTTTCGCCCGGAAAGCGAGGTGGTCGCATTCGACACCCCCGATCACCCCACTGCCGAGGTCCTTTACGTCGGTTACGCCCTCCATCAGCTTGTCATAGGCGTCGGGCAGGAGCAGGTCCGCACCGGGCACCGGCTTGCCGAGCTTGTCGCGCATTGCATCGACCAGATGCTCGACCGTGCCCGGGAGATCCACCTGGGTATAAAGGTTTATATCCTTTCCGACCAGCGTCACCGTCTTGCCGTCGAAAACCATTTCAACATTGGCGAAGCCGCCAAACCGCGTGGCGCGCAGCTTGTCCGGTCGCCCCAACTCGATCTTGCCGGAACTCGCGAGCAGCAATTTCTGATGGTCCTTGGTGACGACTTCCAGGTTTGAATCGTAGGCGAAGGATATCGCCTTTTGTGAAGCGAGATAGTCTGACATCGCCTTGAGGAGGCTTTTGGCCTCAGCTTCTGCCGCCAGCGTTTCTGCTTGCGGTATCAGCCCCAATAGTAAACAGAACGCTGCGGTTGAAAGGGCATTATTCGTATTCCAGCGGATCATCGGCCTATGCCTCTTGGTGCTTGGCAAGCGTCAGTCGCCGGCTGGCGTCTGATATCGACAAACTGTAGACACCGCGGAGAACGAACACCCGTAACGTCTGGTAGGCTCTGTGCGGGCAGACTGTAGAATCTGTCCGCCGCGGAAGCCTCAGGGGATTTTGAATGCGGCGGTGGCCAATACCTTCGCTTCAACTTCCTCGGCGCTCGGCACGGGAAGGCCCGCCTTTCGAAGCGACGCGATCATCCGGAGGTTGTCCCTCGGCTCAATGTTGCGCTTCCTGTGTTCTTCGATGATGTTCGGGATGTAATCCGGGCGCATCTTCATGAAGATCTCTCCCTCGCGCCTCGCCTCATCCAACAATCCAGCGTCGGCGAAGATTGCGGCTGCGACCAGGTGAAACATCGGGAACTTTTGTAGATTCGTCTTGCGGATGAGGCTCACCGCTTTATCAGGATCGTTCAGCATATAGGCCGCGAGCGCTCGTGCTCCGTGGTAGTAGCTTGCGCCACCGGGGTTGAGCGTAAGAGCTCGGTCAAGGAGATCCGCGCCACGCTGCCACTGGCCACAGATTGCGAGCCGCGTTCCGAACTCGCCCAACAGCTCCGTGTCGTTCGGGTTTAATGCCAGCGCCTCCTCGCCGGCCTGAAGCGCCTCGGTGAGTTGTTGGTTGAAGAAAAGCGCGATCATCAGGGATTGAAGCGCCCGGGTATTTCCTGGTTCCAGTTCGATCGCCCGTCGGGCCGAGTGCAACGCCCGCTCAAGTGGCGCCGGCTGGCCACTCCTGAGGTTAAAGCGGAAGCGATCCTCATCGAGGTATAAAATGGACGACATTGCCCATGCCGTCGCATAACTGGGGTAACGTGCCACGACGCTTTCAAGACAGTCTCGGGCGTTGAGATGGGTCTCCGGGCTCAGTTCCGAACGATACGCGTAGAAGCGCAGTGTGCAGGCGTAGACCCCGAGGTCATCTGGGGGCGGGCTTGCTGTGGCAGCCTGCGCGATGACGCCGTACGGCTGGGCTACAGCGGCCGCAACCTTGCTCGCGACGTCGGATTGGATGGCGAAAAGTTCCCGGCTTGTTAGGTCATCGTCGTAGGTCTGGGACCACAGGATTGCGCCGTCGGATGTGTCTAATAGGCGCGCCGTCACTCGGACCTTAGGACCAGACACCCTGACGGCGCCTGCAAGCAGATAGCGAGCACCGAGCCCACCACGAATTTCGGAAGCCTCAACCTGTGGGGAGAGAGACTTCGACGTCTCGCGGCCGAAGACCATGATCTCCTTGAACCGTGGCAGGGCGGTGAGCAGTTCCTCTGTCAGCCCTGATGTGTAAAGTTGAGCCTGCGGGCCGTCGCCGAGATTGGCAAAAGGTGCGATCACCAACGTCGGCTCGTCAGGCGAGATTGCGGTTCCGCTCCGCTTCGCGGCCTCAACTATGCGCTCGCTTCCCCAGTATGTCAGCGCCGCAAGTGCGATGACGCCGAAAAGGCCGAGCATTAGCCACCCACGACGCGGCCATGAGTGATCGAGCTGTTTGCCCTCCTCCTCGACAGAGGCAAAGATGGGGGCCGCTGAGATCGGAGCGTTCCAGGTGAACGAAGGCGCGTAGCGTCCTTTTGGAATATCTATCCTGACGGGATCGTCCTGTCCGGCCACGAGATAGTAGCGCTCGAGCGCACGTCTCAGCCGTCCGGCCTCGATGCGGACGACCGGGTCATCCTGGGTGAAGTCTTCGCTCCGCTTGAATACCTCAACCGCGATTGTGTAGCCTTTTAGGCGCAGCGCTCGCCCCGCAAGGGCCTCCTCGACAACGAAACTGAGAAAGGCCGGGCCGCGGCCTCCTTTTGGAAACTCGGCACTCGAAATGATGCGTGCAAGTTGGTCACGAATATCTGCTGGACTTGGCACAGATCCTGACGATTCCGCCATCTCCTCCGATCCGTGTGCCACCAATGTGTCCATCAATCGCCCCCTACCCACTCAGCTGCGACAATCACTGATTTAGTTGCCGTCCCTTTATGTAACCTACGCTGTCACGTTTTGCTCGTCCAGAAATCATATCGGACCACCACCTCGATTTTTGTGCCCCCTAGAGTTTGCCACACCAGTGGTAAGCGTTGGTTTCGAAGCATCTCTGGGCGGATTCGCAGGAAAAATTTGAAGGAGTTTCGCGGATGCCACGGTCAGTGACGGGCGCGCGGCCGTGCCGTGCTGCACCAGCCCCGGTAAGAAAATATCTAAAGGGTCTCTTCCCCAGCTCGGTTGCGGCTCACGGAATCGTAACGATGCCTGGGCATGCGATGATGACAAATGCTCGTTGGTGACCTTCGCGGCGCCGATCCACGTTCCGGCGGTCGATGGAACCTCACACTCCCGCTGCGACGAACGCTCCGCCGGGGACATGGAGATGGCAAACAGCCGCCGAGACGGGATGTCGGCAGCGCTCGCCATCGTGCAGTCTCCGCGCCTGCGAATTGCCCACGTAACCGTAGCAGGGGCGTTGCATACTGTAAGCTACTTCCCTTTTGGCGACCGCATTGCGCATGTCAACGCTGGCTAACGCCTCGGCTATCGGCCGGGCAGCCGAGTTTAATGTTGTTTTCGATCGGACTTGCCATGACGAACAGACGTGCAGTTTTCGCAGGAACGATAGTTCTCACTGTTCTTGCCCTCGCCACCGTCGCTCGGGCAGACACCATCAGCTATGCCGATGCTGTGAGCTTGCTCGCCAACGATTGCGGATCGGACATCCGGAAATATTGCAAGGGGCTCAACCTTGGCAGCGGCCGCATCCAGTCCTGTCTCGAGCAGAACGAGGGCAAAGTCTCGCCGGCGTGCACCGTGACACTGGCGAACGTGATCACCTCGATACGTCAACGCCAGGCGGCGCAGTCGTCCTTTGCGACGATTTGCAAACACGACATCGCCCAGTACTGCAAAAGCGTCAAGGGCGAGGGCAATGTTCTCTCCTGTCTGAACAAGGCGACGCGCGTGAACGAAGGACAATGCGGCCAAGCCATCATCGACGCAGGGTGGCGTTGAGACCTTCTTTAGAACGAAAGGTGAGCCAATGAAGCGAATCCAATTTAAGGCGTTGCTGACGATCGGGCTGATGCTGTCCGCTGGCGAGGGGGTGGCGCAGCAAATCAGTGACATGCAACTTGTACGTACCCTCGGGAGGGTGGAAAACGCGGCGCCCGCAATTGACGTCGCGCTTCTGGTGGAGGAGGCAACGGCAAGTGCGGGTAAAGGTGTCGCCAACCTTCCGAACTGGCAGAAACTCTCCAAGCTGTCGCAATTGATCCTAGATATCGAATTCGAGAACGACTCCGTCGCCATCGAGCCAAAATCTTACCGCACGGTCGGCCTGATCGCCGATGCGCTGCACCACCCCAACCTGCGGCGCTACAAGTTTCTCGTGGTCGGTCACACGAGTTCGACCGGCGACGCCCAACACAATCTCAAGCTTAGCGCGCAGCGCGCCAATGCCATAACCGAGGCGCTTTCGACCACGTTTGCGATCGCACCAGACCGTTTGTATTCGATTGGCGTGGGCGAGGAGTGGCCGCTCGATGCAGCCAACCTGAAAGCGCCGGAAAACCGGCGGGTCCAATTGATCAACCTCGGTCTCGTCCAATAGCCCGTGTCCAGTGGTGCTTCAACTTTTGATTGCGCGCGGATTGTCCGCACAGTTGCATTGGTTACAAATTGTTTTTTGGAGGGCTAGTAATGCATATCACGCGCCGTGAATTAACGGTGGCCGGTCTTGGACTGATGGCCGCTGGTTCTGTGGGGTCGTCGGCGAACGCCGCCGACGGTTTGGTGGCAGATCTGCCGGAAGGGCTCGATGAGTTCGCGCTCGCAGTCGAAGCGTACATTTACGCCTACCCTCTCGTGACGATGGAAATGACCCGGCGCGTGATTACCAACGTCGCCGAGGTCGAAGGAACCCGAGGTCCGATGGGGCACGTCATCAAGTTGCGCCAGTATCCGGATGCCAAATTCCGCGACGTGACGGCGCCCAATGCCGATACGCTCTATACGACGGCATTCTTCGATGTGGGTGAGGAACCTTGGGTGGTCAGCTTGCCCGACCTCAAAGATCGTTATGCTCTGTTTCCGATGCTGGACGGCTGGACGACGGTGTTCGACGTTCCCGGAAAGCGGACGACCGGTACGGGGGCGCAGACCTTCGTGGTGACCGGTCCTGGGTGGGAAGGCAAGGTACCGGAGGGCATGACCCAGTACAAGTCTCCGACGAGCATCGTCTGGCTGCTTGGACGCATCTATTGCACCGGGACGCCGGAGGACTACGCGGAGGTTCATAAGCTCCAGGATGAGGTCAAACTCTATCCCTTGAGCGCATGGGGCAAGGAGTGGACCGCCCCCAAGGGCAAGGTCGATCCGGCCATCGATATGGAGACTGCCGTTCGCGAGCAAGTCAACAGCATGAACGCCATCGAGTACTTCACCCTGTTCGCCGAGCTCCTGAAACGAAACCCGCCGACCGACGCGGATGCGCCGATGGTCGCCAAGCTCGCCGAACTCGGCATCGTTCCCGGCCAGGACTTCGACAAGGCCAAGTTCGATCCGGCCTTTGTGAAGCGCGTCCCTGAGCTCGGCTTCGCCCGCATCATGACGCATTTCAAATTCAGCGACGGCGACGTGCAGGACATCGACGGCTGGGGCTTCACGACGAAGACTGGCATTTATGGCACCAACTATATCCAGCGCGCCCTCATCACCGCGATCGGTCTGGGAGCAAACCGGCCGCAGGATGCGATCTATCCGACATCGCAGAAATCCGGCGGCGGTGTGATCAAGCGGGCATATAACGGGTCCGAAAAGTACGTTCTGACATTCAAGAAGGGACTTACGCCACCGGTTTCGGGGTTCTGGTCCTTGACCATGTATGACGCGGACTACTTCTTTGTCGACAATCCGCTTAATCGCTACTCCATCAGTGCACGGGAGCCGCTCAAGGCAAATCCGGACGGCTCGATCGACCTGTTGATCCAGCATGAATCGCCCGGACCGGACAAGGAATCCAATTGGCTGCCGGCGCCCAAAGGCAAGTTTATCCTCATGATGCGCCTCTACTGGCCCAATGAGAGCAATCCTTCCATCATCGACGGCTCATGGACGATACCGCCCGTGAAGAAGGTGAGCTGATTGCACCCTGGGACTGGGGCGGCCTCTCGCCGCCTCGTTCACGGCCGTCACCCCGCGCGCGATGGATTCGGCTTTGTCGCAAGCCAGGTCTCACCGAACGCCGTCGCATTCCGCTCGGTCCTTTCAGCAAGCCGGGTGTCGGCGGCTATCACGTCGTCGACGCTCGGCGCGGATCGGGATTTGACAAGAAGAGGGTTTGAGGCAGCCGAAGTGTGCCCGATCGAACTACCGAGCAGATTCGGCATATCAATGGCAGCTGCAAGACGGGAAGGCCTAACTGCGCTGACAGCCGGTGTTATTTCCAGCCCCCCGGGTTCATGCGAAAGGAGTCTCTGCATGACACATGCGGAGTTCGTTGTACACGTTCGTGAAAGCTATGCTTGTCTTTTTGATCCAAGTACGAGCGAGGAGACGTGGTCCCTTTTCCTGATTGCCAATACCGGCTGGAACGGATTGATTGAGGAATATCTACGGCGTGTCGAAGTATTCCTCAGCAATCAAGGGCTGCTTTCCAAGGTCTACGTTCGGCAAATAGAGGAAAAGTGGGGTGGTCTTCGCTGCTACCTCAGTCCGACGGATGACTTCCGCCTGTCGGCAGAACTGGCGGCTGCGCTTAGCGGGATCTATCATGAGATCGCAGACCGTTCCTACCATACTTGTGACGTCTGCGGTGGGCCCGGTCGACTGATTTCAAACAACGGCCGTTATGTTACCCGGTGCAACGACCACATCGCTGACCGCAGGTTCACGATGGACTGTCGCGAGATAGGAAGAGGCCTAAAGCACAAATACGTTGCGAGCGCGGAGGATAATTCAGGAGAAAGAATTGGAAACCGCTGACAACGCACCTGACGGCAATAGCGATGCGGCGACGCCGTTGTCCTGGGAAGCCAACCTTGTTGACGGTTTCGAAGGCGACAGCTTCTCGCCTTTGGGGGGGCTCTACTATCGTGACAATGTCGAGCAACGTGCCGGATCAGTCGAATTCCAGCGAAATGTCACCTTTGGCAGTGCCGGCGCGTTGAAGCTAAGCGTCCGACCGCTTTTTGAGGGCGAAGACGATCGAAGCGAGCGAGCGGAGGTGTGGGAACGCACGACGCTGCGCGTACCATATGACAAGGCGGTCTGGTACGGCTTTTCCGTCAGGTTTGCCGATCCCATCCCGCAAGGGGACCACCGCCATCTGATCGCCCAATGGAAGCGCGAGATCGGTCCGGAGGCGAGGGGTGACTTTAGCCCGTTCCTGGCGCTTCGTCTCGTTCGCGGCCGACTGTTTGCGACCGTTGAGACCAGTTTTCCGGTGATCCCTCGGCGCTCTTCTTTGTCGACCGGCACATCGGCCCTCACGCCGGTTTTTCTGCGGCCGGAAAAGCGCCAGATGCGTGCGCTGGTTGCCACCGACCCTGGCTGGAAGCCACAGGACGGGCGCCTGTTCACGGCCCACACGGATCGCATCACCGTCATCCACAGGGGTAATGAGCTGCCGACGCCGCATAGTGGCTGGATTGACTTTGCAGTGATGACCCAGCCGGGACCGGATGGCACAGGGCATATCGAACTCTTCGCCAACGACCGCTGGATCGTGACGGTCCGAGGCCATATCGGGCATGACGAACATGGGCTGGGCTCTCGGCAGTATTTCAAGTTCGGCCCCTACCGCTCGGCATCTCAGGGCGAATGGACGCTCTACTTCGACAACTTTCGCCGCTCCACACGCAGTGAAGATGTTCTCGGACCGGCTGGACTTGCGGCGCTACGCTCTGCAGGCTCGTAGATCCCGGGAGGCGCAACACAAGGATGTCATGCCGCTGGAAATTTCCTCAAAGTGCCGAAGTAAAATTCCCCAGTTATGCCGACGTGGGTAGCAGGCGCGGACTGCAAGGAGGCGCTCCGGCGCCGTTGCCCGCCCAAGGCAGTTAGGCGCTGTGCTGCTTGGGCTCAGAAGAAAACTAACGCGAGGGTAGAGGGCGACAACGAACCTAAGACCTTTGCGCTGGCCGTTTGAGACTGAAGTCCCATGGCGGAACCTTTTCCGCCGCCCTAGCTTTGAAAATACTCTCGATCGTCGACCCAATCGAGATGCCTCTAGGCCCCACCAGCCCTTAGTGTCCCCGCTAACTGTGGGGCCTACCGAGCGGATGCTCGCATATGATTCACCTCACCGGTCCTGCTTCCGCGGGACCGTTTTTTTATCCAGCATAATTAGCTTTTTGGGGAGTGAGTGCGGGTGGACAACCAAACTCGGAGCATGAAGGCTGCCCCTTCGCATACAGGGGAAGGGGCAGCGGTCCGAGCGTTAGTCGATAACACGAACGATTTTGCGGGTGCCCGGGTCAACCAGGACCGTGCGGTTGTCTACCACCACATAGCGGTAATTGATATCCGGTGCATCGATCGTGTGCAGTTCTACCGTTTCGGGGAGTGCCGAGCCGACGTTGAGCTCCACTCCAGGAAGTTTGATGGAGGCAAGCGGCTTCTTCTTAACATATTCGCGAACGACCGTTTCCTGCTCTGGAGTAACAATGACCGTCTGAGCTAGGGCGAGGCTAGAAGTGCCGAGCGCAAACAGCCCTGCAAGGGCGGAGCTCATAAGCTTTTTCATGTTCTTCTCCGGTTCGGATGTTGTTACCCACTCATCAAGGCGGGACTACTACCAACCCCGTTGCGCAATTTTCGTTCCGATGGTCAGACTTCGGTCGCGTGGGTCCGGACCTTAGCCCAGTGGACCTTTCGGAAATGGTCCGACGGGACACCCGACACGTACGACAACCCGTTTGGCGCCCGCAATATCCTCAGCGACCCTGCGGATAAACTCGTCCGCGCCGGGGGCACTTACTTGGCCCTCGATCACGACGCTGTTCCCTAGTGCTCTGAAGCAAAGGCCTTGGGTATCAAATGGAGCTTCGGCGGCCAGCGCATACTTTAGCGAGGCGATTAGCCCCGAGGCATCGGAACCCTCGCCACCGCGGACGTCAAATTCAGGTGGGATTAGGATCATCGCCAGAACTCCTTCTTGAGTTCCAACCCGTCCATTCGAGCATTGTTCCCGCAGACTGATAGATAGAGCTGCGGGACGTTTGCTCCCGCCACATCGCGCTATCGAACAGCGCAGCCTCGTCGCTCACCCCACTACGGAATTGATCGGCAATATGCCGGGCCAGGCTTTCGGTGCGTTTGCCATAGCGCGGGATACTACACCAGACGCACACCCGATCGAACGTCCGTTGGAGCGTATCAAGTTCGTCGGGGCTGAGTAGCTGGCCGGTAATCTCCTGGATCGAAACCTCGTGGTTGCCGTGCGGAAGCGAGTCCGCGTTCTCTTCCAGCGCCGCCAATTTATAGTAGCCGATCATGTGTTTCAGAACGCCGCTCTCCCGAACGCCCCCTTGGTAGCAATTGAGAATGCGTATTGCGATTGCCTCTGCGGCCTCACTATTCCGCGACAGGCCGAGCCCGCGCAGGACATCCACAAAGATCTGTTCGATTTGGTTGATTTCGTGAGGGAGGAGTACCTTTGAATGGGCTGTGGGAAACATCACGGCGATCCGAAGAATGGTTTCGGATGATCGTCGCCGGCGAACGAGGTCCACCGGATGAACCTGTTGCGGCAGGATTGCACAACACGGAGTCAGACAGACAGCGCGAGGATCATATGCCGGGTTTGTTTCCGGTTTGTGGGTCTGGGATCGCATAATTTATCGTCGGGAACGACATCCTTGTCGGGATGTTGGACGGGTGTTCCGAGGCTCCGCGGGGACGTACATGGTGTGGGCGATACGTTCCTCGATCGACACTGACTGTCGCCCCTGAGGGGCGCCGCATCAGACAGCACGAGCGGCCGTTATTCAAGACGACGGATGTTGAATGGTCGCCCCGACAAAGCAACCAGGCGGCGATGGGCGCGTCACGCAACTGTCACGCGCAAAGTACTTTAGAAACTGCTAAGACGTAGAAAGCGATAACCATGTTCGAGTACGAAGATGCGCCGATACCTTTTTCACATTCATCTTCTTGGGACGGTCAATCGTGACCACACCGGAGCGTTTCATGCTAGCGACAGCCAGGCGGTGGCGCGCGGGAGATCAGTTGCGGACGGGATCGCAGAAAACGACAGGCACCGGAGCGTAATCGTAACAGTTGAAAGGGCAGGTGGCCCGGTTTTGGCGCGTGTAACTGCGACGAAGGCCATGCCCCCTTGGCAGTCTGCAAGCTCGAAGTTCGAACACGCTTGGCGGGAACTGTCCGGCTTGGATTCCAGCCAACTCCGAGGGATTGCGCCCGCGTTTTCAGGGAGGAAGGAAGGTTTGGACGACGAGCCGGTCCTCAAAGACTATCTCGGCGAACGGGAGAAGGCGGACTCTTGGCTGGCGATCGACGCTGACGACTTCGTACCGCGATACAATGCCGACTGCATGCATTCCGTACTTGGGTCATCGTCGGCCCGTCCTATTGGGGCCCGGAAGCGATCCGCCTTGGAGCGGTTACGATCCTTACAGGGAGTGTGACGAACGAGGCAAGTGTGCTCCCACTTGCCGTTTTACTTTTGGGTGTTGACGACGAGTTTGCAGCGATGCCGTCTTGCAAAACGTGCCCCAGCTGTTCAAGCGAACTCGTTGCTCTGATTGCTTGCGCGTCCCCGCAAGCGCGGCCACGAAGAGTACGGCAAGCCCAATGTACAAGGCGACGTTCAGCCCGGTGCGCCCGTACATTCCACCCATCGTCGCCAGCATGATGATGCCCATCGGAGCTACCATCGTCAGCGCCATGTAGGCCGTATTGAGATTGTTCCGGAAATCCGCCCAGCCGTCGATCATCGAGAACATGACGAAGTACATCACGATCAGGCTGAGAACCATGTTGACCGTGAACATGATGTAGTTGTGCGTCGCCCCGTCATGATGCTGCATCGGCGGCCTGTGTTGATTCACCATGGTGATCCTCCGCTCATTGTTCCGGACATCCTCGAAACCGTGCGGCCGCTCGTAGGTTCCATCACGGGTGTACGTCGCGGGACATCCACAGCCAGCCGATCCGCAAACGCCCGTTTCGGCGCGGAACTTTTGATCGGCAGACGGATTGTAGGCTCGAAGGGAACTCGCCCCATGCCTGCCTTCCGAGTTTCACTCCAGGTCATCTTAATCGGTGCACTCTGCCTTGGGATTCTCAGTCTGCACGGCACACTGGGCGCCACCGTTCATGTCGGACGCCATTGCCCCTCCGTCACGGAGCCTAACCATCACGCTTCCGACTTCGCCTCGCCGCCGGGCTGCTGCGCAAAATCTCAGTGCTGTGCGGTTCTGGTGGATTGCGTGCGTGCGGCGAAGATCCACCCCCCCCATCTTCGCAGCCCGCTTGCAGTGCAGGCGAAGGCTTTCCTGCTCGTCCGGGTGCTTCATCCTCCGCCCAAGACCAGCACTCTCCCGATCTGAAACACACGTCCTTCCGAACATGGAGAGTACAATGAACAGCTTGCTTAAGCTCATAGTCGCCGGGACGGCCATACCAGCCATCCTTCTCGCAGCAACCGAAACGGCGTCGGCTCAGATGGCGATGCCGGACGCATGCAAATCGGCATCTTCGATGAGTGGCGACATGAAGATGCCAGGCGGCATGCAGACCGGCGAAATGGCCGACCATCAGAAAGCGATGATGGAGTCCATGCAGAAAATGCACCCGGCCATGATGCAGGGAATGATGGCGAAGGATCCTGATGTCGCGTTCGTCTGCGGCATGATCGGCCATCACATGGGCGCGATCAGCATGTCCGAGGTCGAGCTGAAATACGGTGATGACGAGCAGGCCAAGTCCATGGCCCAGAAGATCATCGACGCTCAGAAGAAGGAAATCGAGGAGATGAGCGCCTGGGTCAAGGAACACGCCAAATGAGTCCTCGCTAGCTTTGTCGGGAGGATACCGAGAGAGGCATCCTCCCGTTGGTCACTGCCGGAACCTGCTGGCGGCGTCCCGGGCCATCCGCGTGACGCACCAGCGTGCATAAATGGGCCCGAGGAGCGGGCCGATAATTCTGCCCGCCACCGTTGCCGGATCGTCGTAGTTGATAAATACCCGTAGCTGGGAGCCACCACCGGATCCATGGATCTCGAATCCCATCCTATAGGCTCCGATGACAAGGAGGTCCGGCCGTCCCAGCGTCTCCCAGACCTTGGTGACCGGAGGCCGGTGTTCGACAATCACCTCGTCCACGGTGAGCTCCAGTCCGAGCACGCTGCCTCGCATCGAGATGCGGGATCCGATAACGCGTCCGGCAGAATCGTCGAGCGAGTATGACATCCGTCCGCCGAGCATCATCATCGACGGCTTCCCCATGTGTGAACCGAGGGCGGCCTGGTCATCGAGGAAGTCGAAAAGCGTCTCGGGGGAAGCTGCAACATCGGTGACGGATTCTGCCGAGCGAACGTAGCTCATGTGATGTCCCCCGGCTCCGTCGGGTGGCTTCCACGGTCATGGCGATGCCCGCCGTGCTCATGCCCACGGAAGAGATGCATCAACGGGCACGCAAGCAGCAACAGATAGGGCGTGAGACCCAACACGTGCTGCCAGTGCTCGCGAAGAACGAAGAACGCGGTAATCACCGCGAGCGAAGCGGCGAAGAAAGTCCATCTGCGATCCCACATCATATCCGTGCGCTCCTCAATCTCAGGGCATTGCCAATCACGCTGACGGACGAAAGCGCCATGGCGGCCGCCGCGATGATCGGCGAAAGCAGCAGCCCGAAAGCCGGGTAGAGCACTCCCGCAGCTACAGGTACGCCTGCAGCGTTGTAGATGAAGGCGAAGAACAGGTTCTGCCGGATGTTCGCCATGGTCGCATGGCTGAGGCGCCGTGCACGCACGATGCCTTGCAGATCGCCCTTCAGCAGCGTGACGCCCGCACTTTCGATCGCGACATCGGTCCCGGTTCCCATGGCGACGCCGACGTCGGCGGCGGCAAGGGCTGGGGCGTCGTTGACGCCGTCACCCGCCATGGCGACGATCCGGCCTTCCTTGCGCAGTCGGGCGACGATCTCACTCTTGTGCTCGGGCAAGACTTCCGCCTCGACCTCCGTGATCCCCAGCTTGCGAGCGACGGCGCTGGCGGTGGTGCTGTTGTCACCGGTGAGCATGACCACGCGGACGCCGTCCTTGATTAGCGCTTCCACCGCAGCCGGTGTCGTGGCCTTGATTGGATCGGAAATCGCAAACAGACCGCCCAGGCGGCCGTTGATCGCCGCGAAGATCACGGTTGCTCCCTCGCCACGCAGTTCTTCCGCCTTTTGCGAGAGAGCAGAGACGTCCACCTTCTCCTCCGACATGATCCGGTGGCTGCCGATGATCAGCCTGCGACCGTCGACGATACCCATCACGCCCTTGCCGACCGGACTGTCGAAGTCTTCGGCAGACCCGAGGTCCAGGCCGCGCTCGTTGGCGGCATCGACGATGGCGCTTGCGAGCGGATGTTCGCTCGGCCGTTCCAAGGTGGCGGCTAGTCGCAGCAAGTCGGCTTCAGATACGCCGCTCACGGCGACGATTTCGGTGACCTTCGGCTTGCCCTCGGTGAGCGTTCCCGTCTTGTCGACCACCAGCGTGTCGACCTTCTCGAAGCGTTCGAGGGCTTCGGCGTTCTTGATCAGCACGCCGACACTCGCGCCCTTGCCGACACCGACCATGATCGACATCGGCGTGGCGAGACCGAGCGCGCAGGGGCAGGCGATGATGAGCACGGCCACTGCGGCGACCAGTCCGTGCGCGAACCGCGGCTCCGGTCCGATCATCATCCACGTCGCGAAGGCAATGACGGCAATCAGGATGACGACCGGAACGAACCAGCCGGAGACCTCGTCGGCGAGCCGCTGGATCGGGGCGCGGGAGCGCTGCGCCTCGGCGACCATGTGGACGATCCGGGACAGCATGGTGTCGCGGCCGACCTTGCCCGCCTCCATGATGAAGCCGCCCGTCCGGTTCATAGTGCCGCCGATCAGTTTTGCCCCGACCTCCTTGGTGACGGGCATCGACTCCCCGGTGATCATCGATTCATCGATCGAGCTGCGTCCTTCGAGGAGAGTACCGTCGACCGGAACCTTCTCGCCAGGGCGAACGCGCAGCTTGTCGCCAACGACGACGGTCTCGAGCTCCACGTCCTCGTCGGTGCCATCGCTGCGGATGCGGCGGGCCGTCTTCGGCGCGAGATCGAGAAGCGCCCTGATCGCCCCGCCCGTCTGCTCGCGCGCCTGCAGCTCAAGAACCTGCCCGAGCAGCACCAGCACGGTGATGACGGCGGCCGCCTCGAAGTAGATCGCGACCGCTCCTTCGCTGGATCGGAATGTTTCCGGAAACAGGCCTGGGGCAACGGTTGCGACGACGCTGTAGACCCAGGCGACGCCCGTTCCCATGGCGATCAGCGTAAACATGTTGAGGTGCCGGGTGACGAGTGATTGCCAGGCCCGCTGGAAGAAGGGAGCGCCTGCCCAAAGGACGACCGGGGTCGCCAGGATGAGTTGGATCCAGTTCGACGTCTGTGCGCCGAGCAGCATGTGCAGATTGGTGAGATGACCACCCATCTCGAGCGCCAGCACGGGCAATGTCAGAACCAGGCCGATCCAGAACCGTCGCCGCATGTCGACAAGCTCCGGGCTTGGACCCATGTCGGCCGTGACGACCTCGGGCTCGAGTGTCATGCCACAAATCGGGCAGTTGCCGGGGCCAATCTGGCGCACCTGGGGATGCATGGGGCAGGTGTAGATCACGCCATCCTGCTGTGAGCCCAGCGTGCCTGGGGCTTCGGCAGTCCTCGCGTTCTGATTGGCGTGGTGGTGATGGTCGTGACCTTCATGTACGTGGTGATGCTTATGCTCGTCCATGGGATTTCTCCGTAACGGTACCCGCCTCCAACAGAGCTAGCGTCCAGCCACCCAATAAGCGGGCCGGACGTCTCCTGTTTATGCGTAAGCGACGAAGGACATCATTCCCGATGCCATGTGATAGAGGTGATGGCAGTGGAGCGGCCAGCGGCCCGCATTGTTTGCGTCGAACACTACGCTCACGCTCCCCATCGGTGGCACAACAACGGTATCCCTCACGGCGCCGCCGATTGCCTTTCCGTTGATGTCGACCACCTGGAAGTGGTGCCCGTGCAAATGCATCGGATGGGACATCATCGACATGTTGCGCATGACGATCTCGATCCTTTCACCTTGGCGAACGCCAAGGTTGTCGCCGCCCTCGATCCGCCAGTCGTAGCCGCTCATGCTGCCCATAAGCGTCAACTCAAACCGACGGTCGGCGGCACGGACGGCAAGCGGCGCGGCTGCTGCGAGCCGCGTTTCGAGGTCGAGCCCGACGATTGGACCGGAATCCTCTCCACGCGCTGTGATCCTGGCGATCGTGGCGCCCGTCGGCGCAAGGATGACCCCTGCGCGATGCTCAGTGCCCTCACGCAGCGCCAGGATTGGATGGGCTTTGGCGGACTTCGGAAGTTCAAGCCGGATATCGAGCCGCTGTCCCATGGAGATCGGGAAGCGTGTCCCTAGAACCGGCTGCACCGGCTGTCCGTCGACGGCGATCAACTGTCCGGTGAGCGTGCCCGTGTCGATGGTGAAGGCGGTGGCCGTCGCGCCATTGATGATGCGCAGGCGGACGCGTCCGCCGCTCTCGACGGTGAAGACTTCAGGGTCGTCGAGCGTCCGGTCGTTGGCGAGATAGGCATCGTACTCGATGTCGTTCAGATCCATGGCGGCCATGCCTGGCATCGCCATGCCGGACATGTGGCCCTGCATGCTGGACGCCATGCCCTGCACCACCGCACTGTGGTCCATCCCGTGACCGCCTGATGATCCCTTCAGCTTGGCGAGCAGTTCTTCGGCAGGCGTGAAGGAGAAGTCGTGGAGCAGGATGACCACTTCCTGCTCGTCGCGCTGCCTGTCGTCGGCCGTCCGCACGATCAGGGGCGCGGCAAGCAGGTTCTGCTCCTGGAGCGTATGCGCATGCATCCAGTGCGTGCCGCCGGAGCCGACCGGAAACGTGTAGCGCCGGGTTTCCTTCGCTTTCAGAAGCGCTACGGGATTGTCCGGGACTCCGTCCATATTCCATGGCGGCGCAAGTCCGTGCCAGTGGATGAGCGTCGCTTCGCCGCCTTGATTTGAAAGGGTGACGTCGAACGCAAGCTCCGCGTCGAGCGTCAGCCCGACAGCGCCATCCGGCTGAAGGAGTCCAAGCACTACGGCGGCTTTGCCGTTCACCTCGATCACGCGCTTCGTGATCGCAAGGTTGCGGGTGCCCGCGCTTGATGTTGCTATGCTGGCCTCAGCCCAGCTTGTGTTTGGATGTAGGGCGGCGCCCGATGCGGCGACCACGACGCCCGACATCAGCCCGCCCAGGAATTCACGGCGCTTCATATCCATTGACCTCTCGTTCCGTGCCGGTCGATGCCGGCGAAAATCACACCACGCGGGTGCGATCGTGGAAGACCGCCGTCAAACGACGGCTGGTCTGGCTCATCCGGCGGATCGAGGAGGGCCGATGGCGGGTCGCGAAATGATGCCGTTGATGGGGGGGTGGGGTGTGAGGACCCGGCGACCGCCGGACTTCAGGGTGACTTCGCCGAAGATCGGAGCCGGGAACAACGCATGGCACAGGCTGCAGATGCGCTTGCAGCACGCTTTCTGGTCGTCTGTTTCTTTCTCGGCGTGGAGATCGGCTTTCACCTGCGGGGAAACGACATGTTCACTGCCCGCAATGTGTGGCCCGCATTCGATGGGGGTCGCCTCAGCCTTCGGCACGGCCAGAAACAGAAGAGCGACCAAGATGGCCAGCAATTCTGTTGTGCGTTTCCGGACGGTCTGGCTGACGGCGATCATGTTTTCGTCCGACACCTCGTGCTGTATTGACGACCACAGTGCGCGATCCTGGCAATCTCGCCTTGACCTTGATCAAACGCCGACAAGAGCGCGGCTCTCAATGAGAGGATTGCATCCGAATGTGTCCGAAGGTTGTAAAATGGTGCGGCCTTATTGTCGCTGCGATCGTGGCAGCGGGCTTTTCGACCACGACGGCCCAGAGAGCGGAAATCGACGTCGTTCGCCAAAGGCAGCAGGACATGAAGGCGATGGCCGCTGCCGCCAAGAACATCGATGCCATGTTCAAGGGGACACTGCCCTACGATGCGAAGGCTTTCAAAGCCGCCACCGAAACCATCAGGGCACATTCCGGCGAAAAGCTGTCGGTCCTGTTCGAAGGCTCCGTCACCGCCGAAGGTTCCAAGGCCAGTGCCGGCATCGAAGCGGAGCGACCGAAGTTCGACAAACTGGCTGCCGATCTCGGAACTTATGCCGCGGCGCTCTCAGTCGCGGCCGATCGCAACCCGGATGTTCTCGCTCTCGACATGCGAATGCAGGGCAGTGATGCGAAGATGGGCGGGCCGCTCGCCAAGAGAAACCCGGACGTGCCCGACCCGAAGACCATGCCCGCCGAGCACGCTTTCCATCTGATGCTGCAAATTTGCACCTCCTGCCACGCCAAGTTTCGCGTCCTAGCCGAGTAGCACAAGTCACTCTGCCACGGTGCAGGCCGCTATCCACCCCTGATGGGATCTCAAGGCGGTAGATTCGTGGTTGGCTTCGGTTTTTTGTTCGCATCGAAATCTGGGCAGCATCCTGAAGTGCACACTCCAATCTCAGTACCGCAGTTAATGCGTCGTGAGGAGCCGCGCTAGGAGAATTGCTTCCATGCTGATTCCCTAAAGGGCAATATCTGCGCCCGCTAGTACAGTGTAGAATACATATGGAAGAGTGGAGATGCCCTCGTTCGGCAAGTCGAGAGGCAAATATGCGCGCCACCAAGCGCCATGTTCTGTCCATTTTGCTGGGTCACAACTTGGAGCTCTCCGAATTGTCTCTCTTTTTGTCTTGACACGTCTTTCAACCAACGTGGCCATCTACACGGAGGCCCTTGAGGGAGGCATCAGAAATGAGACGAACTGCAAAAATCTTCACAGAGGCGGCGGCCGTCGCCGGCAGCCTGCTGGCGAGTACCGCTACAATGCACGCGCAGGAGACCCGGAAACCCAACATCCTTTTCATCATGGGTGACGACAGCATGTCCCAAGGTCCGCAGACGGCGCAGCGATGAGCGATGTCATCCAAGCAGGCCGTGACGAACCACGCTGGCCTCCGGTGGTGGCGATCCTTGCGGTATTCGCCTTCTTGGAGGTGCTGCCGCATCACGTCTATGCCATGCCGCGATGGATCTCGTACGTGGTTCTGGTAGCAGCTATCGTTCCAATGGTCCTAGTAACGCTATCGACCGGCAACGCTGTGTGGCTACGGATCGAGCACGTCGCCGTCATGCTGCTTGCCAGCGTCTACGCGGGGAATACGGCGGCGGAACTCGGAGATATGGTCGGGATCATCACCGTGCACCCTCCCGAGACGCGCTCAGTGTCGCTCTTGACGTCGTCATTTACCATTTGGGTCACCAACGTTCTCACCTTCTCGCTGCTCTACTGGCAGATCGACGCGGGTGGCCCGTCGCGCATCGCGCGTGGGATGGCGGGAAGACCCGACTGGCTGTTTCCCCAGGCGTCGGCTCCCGAACTAGCGCCGCCAGACTGGCGGCCGCTCTACGTCGATTACCTGTCGTTGGCGTTCAATACGGCGACCGCTTTCAGTCCTACCGACGTGCTGCCACTCACCCGGCGTGCGAAGGGGCTGATGATGCTCGAAAGTGCCATTTCACTGCTGACACTCGTGCTCGTGGCTGCGCGTGCAGTCAATGTCATCCCGTAGCGCCTCCACGGCGCCGCGGTCGTCCATTCGTGCCGTACCGATCGAAGGTGCCCGTATGTCAGTCGAAGCCGATCAGCTTTCAACGATGATCAATCACGCGGTCGCGCCGGCGTTCATGCTGAATGGCGTCGCGGCGATGGTGGCGGTCCTGGTCAATCGGATTTCCGGCGTAACCGAGCGGATCAGAAACCTCCGCGAGATCGACGAGGGTGACGTCGCCCGAGCCCCGCTGAAGAAGGGAATCGGGGAACTGAGGCGGCGTGAACGCCTCTTGAACAGCGCATTGTACCTGGCGTTGCTAGCCGGAATCGGCGTGACGCTTCTGCTCCTCTTCGGCTTCGTCGTAGCCTTTTTGGGATATCGTCACGAACCGGGCGCCGCCGTACTATTCGTTGCGGCACTTTGCTTCCTGGCGGGGTCGCTCTTCCGATTCCTACAGGACATCCGGCTGTCGCAAGGTGAACACGACGACCGTCAGTTGCGATGATCGCCGAACAGCTCAAGACGCTCGCGCCCCTTAGAAGTGGAAGGCCCCCCTATGATCGGGCCCTGCTGGACGGGGTCGAAGACAAACCCGTCGTTCTCAATGCGCGGTATCCGGCCAGCGCTGGCGGCAAGCACGTTAGGGAGCTTATCCCCGGGTGCGCCCGCCGCCTCGTGTTGAGAGTGGTAAGGACGGAGTTCGCATGCCTCTCGACAAGACTGGCCGCGGGTTGATTCAAGGCGAGGATAGGAGGATATCCTGACTGGGCGGCATGGTGCCGGCTTCCGTCGTCTCAGTCGGCTGGAGAGTTCGAGTTACTGCCCATGATCTGAATGCCCAGGAACCGAGCGTCCTAATTGGGGCCGACGGCCGACTGTCCGCTACTAGAACAACAAACGAAAAACGGACATCGGAGCCCTTGCTGCAAGGTCCGGTATTGGGCCCCAGGCCTGACAGGACCCACTGATCTTCCTGCGAAGGCGGACATCATACTCGACGTCCTTGGAGGGGCGGACCTTACAATCAAACATTGAGCGTCAACTACCATTGGAGGTCAGTCGACGAGATCCTCATCGGCGCATCGTCGCAACGCCGGAGCGTTCGTGATCGTTATGATTCGATAACCGATATCGACCCAACCGGCTTGCGCAAAGCGCTTGATCGCGCTGTTGACCTGTTTGCGCGAGGCATTCGCCATGATGCCGAGATTTTCCTGTGAAACGGAGACTGACGCCCCTGATTTCCACGACATGCGATGCAGGACCGAGGCCACTCTGGAGTTCGCGTTCTTTCTTTGCAGATCGTGCACGACACGCAGCAGGACGTCCGACGACAGGATCGACATGACCCCGAAAGCCCGAATGATTTTCGGGTCGGCCGCTGCCATCTGCTCCATTACATCCAGTGGAACGTGCATGACCCAGGTTTCGGTTCGGGCACACAGTTCGATTCGCCTTGGCTCACCAGTCATGAAACTGTCTTCGCCCGTCCATCCGCCGGGCAAAGCGATATGGATCAGGCGCGGCATCGAATCGAGCGGCGCCGTGTCCACGGTCACCGTCCCCGATACCAGCCCGTAGATGCCTCCCGGCGGATCGTCTGGCCGAAATATGATCTGGCCCGGAGCGAACTTGAGAAGCAATGCATTCTGCAGCAAACGCGCCCTGAAGGCTTCGGACATGTGAGCCAGCCAGCCGTCGCTGCATATGATGCGCTCTGCTGCATCTCGAGACATGCGTACCATTTTTTCCCTCAACTGTCCGGTTTGACACAGTGTTTCAAGAAAAACCTATGTACGAAACTTTCAGATTTGGCAAAGCAATGTGGCGAAGATGGGAAATGAAACTATTGATCATTTCGGTTGACAATTAGCTCTTGCTTACGTGACTAAGAACTCTGTTAACCTTGTGGTTTCGGCAGTTTAATTCCTGATAATTAGCCTTATAATTTTAATGGTGTTCGACAATATGCTTTCGATAATTCTTAATAGATTATTATGGAGACCTCATATGCTGAAAAGTAGCCATAAAACTGCCCTGTTATCGGTGATCGTTTTTGTCGGATGTGGCATAGGCCTAGCTGGTGCGGAAAGTGCATCCCAGCCGGAAATTACCGATCCTCATTTCCAGTTGGCGCCGGGTTATCTCGCGAAGAAGGACTTGCCCGACAGCCTTGCGCTGCTCGGCCCGCCGCCGGCGGGCGGCAGCGCGGCGCTTGCGCGTGACGAGGAGTTCAGAGCCGCAACCCTACCGCTGCGTGGTACGCCGCGCTGGGATCTGGCCCGCGCAGACGCTGATCTGCAATTTCCGCAGCCGGCGAAAAACTTCTCCTGCGCGATGGGTGTCGATATCGATGAGGAAAAGACCCCTCATCTGCATCGCTTGATGCAGAAGGTGCTGACCGATGCAGGCCTGTCGACGTATGGGGTGAAGAATACCTACAATCGCACTCGTCCATTCGTGGTCCACAACGAAGGCACCTGCTATCCCGATCAGGAGCCGCTGCTGCGTACCGACGGCTCGTATCCCTCGGGCCATACGGCGGCTGGCTGGGCCTGGGCGCTGGTGTTGAGCGAAATCAACCCGGAACGCGCCGACATCCTGATGAAACGCGGCATGGAATTCGGCCAGAGCCGCGTCATTTGCGATGCACATTGGCAGAGCGACGTCGATGCGGGACGCATCATGGGTGCGGCGACAGTCGCAAAACTCCATAACAATGCAGAGTTCATCTCGGATGTCGCGGCGGCACGCGAAGAATTGAAGACTGCCGGGGCGGTCGAGGCATCAAGCTGCGTTGCCGAAGAAGCCGCTCTGTCCGCGCGATAAGACGATAGGTCCTGTTCTCGGCAAACAACCGCAATACGGTGATCCCCATGCAAGCAAGAAAAAGCCTCCTGCCTGTCGTGGGACTACTGGCTGCAGCGTATGCGTCATCCGTTTCGGCGGCGGACGCGCTACTCTCACCGGAGAAGGGCGTGCTCTGTGACCGCTACATGTGCGCCGACAATAGGGGCGTTTCGAGCCGGTTGACGCAAAAGCACGTTGGCAAGCAGGCTGCAATCAAGCTGTTTTCACAAGGTGATTTCGACCGGACGGAGTTCACGTTTGCCAGTGGCATCTTCTGCGACGTCAAAGAGCGGCTATGCCGCGAAGGCAGATACTTTGATGCGGACGGCAAGCGAAGTGGTGCAATCAGCAAGTCGTACACGCGTGTCCTGTTTTGCCGGTGAACATTCCTTCGCCGGCGGGCGTCGGCCGTCGATGAGGAGAAAATGAAGCTCTTTTCAGTATGCTCAATTGTATTCGCATCGGCTTTGACGCTTTCGCCTTCGGCGAAGGCTGCGGATAAGCAGTTCCTGCCATTCCAACCCGAAGCCGACAGCGAGACCGCGTCCGGCTGGCAGTTCAATGCCAGCCCGTATTTCTGGGCTGCCGGCATCGACGGCACCGTCGGGCAGTTTGGCCTTCCGCCGGCGAGCGTGACGTCCGACTTCGGCGATATACTCAAGGATCTGGATTTCGCCTTTATGGGCGTGGCAGAGGGTAGATACGACCGCTTCAGCGTTTTCAGCGACGTGATCTACACGAAACTCTCTGCGGGTGACCACAGCCCCGCCGGGGTTTTGACAAACAAGATCGGTGTGACGTCCCAGACGTTTTCGGGCCTGGTTGGAGGCGGCTACAGCCTGCTGACCAATGGCCGGAGCCATCTGGACGTGATTGCCGGGGGGCGCCTGTGGAACGCGAGCACCAAGGTGTCTTTCAGCGGCGGCGTCCTCGATGGCGTAAGCCGCGAAGACAGCGCCACCTGGGTCGACGTGGTCGCAGGTTTCCGTGGAACGTATTTCATCACGGATCAATTCTACCTCACGGGCTGGGGAAATGTCGGCGCCGGGCAGGCCGATCTTGATTGGGACGTCGCAGGTGCCATCGGCTACCAAATCAAGGATAGCATCTCGGCGGTGGCCGGATATCGCGCGATGGGCGTCGATTACAGCTCCGACGGCTTTGACTATGACGTCGTGCAGAAAGGCCCGATCCTGGGGTTGGTTTTCCATTTTTAGACACAATGCAACGGCGTCTCGCGTGCGCGAACGCCTGGCGTTGCAGCTTATCTGACGTATTGGCGGTGCGTTCACTGTAACGGCCGGATGTTTTGTGCGCGTTAAATCCAATTAATGCGATTGATTTCAAATCTATGAGAAAAGTTGAGATGAGAACATCAAGCTGCAGCCGGACGATTTCAATAAAGGGTTTCATGAAACCGAAATCGCTCCTGCTTCTTATCGCGGCGGCCGGCCTGGCCGGTACGGCTGCCGCAGAGGACGCCGATCTTGCCAAGCAGTTGTCGAATCCGGTGGCCTCGCTGATCAGCGTTCCGTTCCAGTTCAACTATGACAAAGGCTATGGTCCCGCCGACGGCGGCAAATCGCTTCTGAACATCCAGCCGGTCATTCCGTTCCCGATCAACGAAGACTGGAATGTTATTTCCCGCACGGTTGTTCCGGTCATCTCACAGCACGATATCGCGGGGAGATCGGGCAGCCAGTTCGGTCTCGGCGATATTGTGCAGAGCTTCTTCTTTTCACCCGAACAGCCGACCGCCGGTGGGATAATCTGGGGCGCCGGGCCCGCCTTTCTGCTGCCTACGGGAACCGATCCGCTTCTGGGCGCAGAGAAATGGGGGCTCGGCCCGACAGGGGTCGTGTTGAAACAGGAGGGCCCCTGGACCTATGGCGCGCTGGGCAATCACATCTGGTCTGTCGCCGGTGACAGCAAGCGGTCGGACATCAGCTCCACATTCCTGCAACCCTTTATCTCCTATACAACGCAGAACGCCTGGACGATCGGGCTCGATACGGAGAGCACTTATGACTGGAAAGGCGACCAGTGGAGCGTGCCTGTCAACTTTACGGTATCGAAGCTCGCGGTGATCGGTAAGCAACCGGTAAGTTTCTCGGTCGGCGCACGCTACTGGGCTGCTGCACCCGATAACGGTCCGGACGGTTGGGGCATTCGTGCCGGCATCACTTTTCTCTTCCCCAAGTAGTACGCCATCCGTTCTCGATGGGACCGTTCAAAACCGTCGCAATACGAAAGCCGTGAGGCGATTGCTGACCAAGACTACTGAAGAAACCAAGCATCCCAAACAATGCGTTCGGCGTCCGCCCGTGACATACGAGTTATTTTTCTATCCTCAATTGTCCTATTTGACCCAGTTCATTGCTTGAAGGCTATGTATCAACTTTCACGCTAGAACAAAGAGACCGCGAGACACGGAGGTATCGGTCGCTCAGCGAAAATCTCAAAGTGAGTCATCTGGATCCAAGAATGTTGCTCGCGTGGTTTGCACCTTGCAGCCGGCCGCCATTGCGGCGGGTCATCTCTTGTTTTCCTTTCATCGCCATTGAATTGCTCGGCCATCCGCAGGTGGCCTTCCAGGATTGCATATTGAGGAGCTATTGTATGCTGCAGAAATTCTACCGCCTGGCTGTGTTCTCGGCCGTCGTATTGGTTGGTCATGGCATTGGCATGACCGGTGCCGGTGTGGCATTTGCCGAGTCGACAGACAGCAAAATGCCGGTCACCGTTGACACTTTCGTCCGCGCCGAGACCGACCGGTACCTCGCAGTCAATGCAAAGGACATAGGCGGACTGGGCAAGTTCAAGCATTCTCGGGAGCCCGTACCGATCGATAAGCAAACGGTCATCCGTATGAACCGGGATACGCTTTATTCGTTTGCTGTATTTGATCTTGCCAGCGGGCCGGTAACACTCTCGCTGCCTGACGCGGGCAAGCGCTATATGTCGATGATGGTCGTCGATCAGGATCACTACCTGCCGATCGTCGCCTACGGGACGGAGCCGGTTGAGTTGAGTCAGAAATCGGTTGGCACCAGATATGCCTTCGTCGCTGTGCGTACGCTGGTCGATCCCAACGATCCGAAGGACCTCGACGAGGTCCACAGGCTTCAGGACGCCATCAAGGTTAGTCAGAAGGAGACAGGGAAGCTCGACCTTCCAAACTGGGATGAAGGCGACCTCACAGACATCCGCGATGGGCTGCTCACGCTCGCAAAACATCAGACGTCGTATCACGGTTCCTTTGGAGCCCGCGGCCAGGTCGAACCGATCCAGCACTTGATTGGCACAGCCTCCGGATGGGGTGGAATTCCGGAAAAGGACGCCATGTATCCAAGTTTCACTCCCACGGAAAACGATGGCAAGACGGTCTACACTCTCGAATTGCCGAAGACCGTGCCGGTGAAGGCTTTCTGGTCGATCAGCGTCTACAACGAAAAAGGCTTCTTCGAGAAAAACGCCTATAACGCCTATTCAATCAACGACATCACCGCGGAGAAGAGTGCGGACGGTTCGGTGACAGTCCAGTTTGGCGGCTGTGACGGCAAAATCCCAAACTGCCTGCCGATCGTTGAGGGTTGGAATTACACCGTACGGCTTTATCGTCCAGAGCAATCCATCCTCAGTGGTCAGTGGAAGCTCCCAGAGGCCAAGCCCTTAAACTGAGCCTCATCGGCAAACGCCACGTCGCGCGATGTTTTCCCTCTATTCCTTCTCGTCACGTGGGAGCGCGGCTTGCCAATGTGTTGGAGGTTCGATCGACTGTTTTGAGTGCGGGTGAGCTTTCACGCTTAGCCGCACCCAGCTCAGTCTGGAGTCTCTATCGACGAGTTGACGCTATCTGGGCGGAGGAACTGGATTAGCGAACGGCAAGGCCGGCCAGTCGGTCTGCCGTCGCGGCACATCGGGCGTAGCCGTAGGAGTGCGCTCCATTAACGGGACGGGTAGGTAGATTTGAGCGCGCGATGGACGCGCTCTTTTCCAGGCCGGGAGACGAGATCTCCGCAAGCCGAGACCAGTACAGTTTGGATCCAAATAGGTTCTCAGATCATATTCAAGAAGTGGCTTGGTAGATGAACGAGATTGCTGCTCCGGCTCCAGCGAAAGTGAATGAGGAAGCGCCTTCACCACGCCCCGATCCCGCTCCAAGTGAGTTTCTAGCCTATCACGGCGGACCTTTCTTCGAGTTGCAGGGGCATCTGAAATTGCTCCGGCAGAACGCGCTTCGCGTCGGATCTCGCGCGGCCTTGTTCGTTGCCTTGGCTTGGGGTGTTCCTTTCCTGCTCGGCTTGCCGCGCAGTTTCTCCCTGGAACACGGGCAAGGAGCCTATCTTGCCGACTTTGGAGTGTGGGCGAAGTTTTTCATCGGGATCGGTGCTTTTGTCCTGGCCGAGTACCATGTCGAAAAAGGCTTGAAAGCGACGCTGTCCCAGCTCACGCGTGCACCAGTCATTGCCCCGACGTCAATTCCGGTCGCCGCAGCTATCGTGGCCTCGGCGCTTCGTCAGCGCGATTCTCGGGGAGCGGAACTTGCTTGCCTGACCATGGCGGTTTTCGCCTCGACCCTTTCCTATCTCAATTTTCATACAGTCGAGGTATCTTCCTGGGCGGTAGAGCATCCGCTCGATGGCAACAGAGTTACGCTTGCCGGCTGGTGGTCGATCTGCTTTAGCCTGCCATTGTTCGTCTTCCTCTTTCTACGGGGCGCATGGCGACATTTGGTGTGGGCGCGCATGCTCCGCAAGCTTGCGAAACTCGATCTCCGCCTGGTTGCAACCCATCCCGACGGCAAGGGCGGATTGGCGTTCCTGGGTGAGTATCCGAACGCCTATGCCATTTTCGTCTTCGGGATGAGCTGCGCGATCGCCGCGGCAGCCGCGAAGTACAGCCATCACGACGACCTCTCCATGACCACGTTAAGTATGGTCATGAGCGGTTGGCTCGCGATCGTCATCAGCTTCTTCGCCTATCCATTGTCCGCCTTCACCGCCCCGCTGCTTCGTTTAAAGGAGCAAGGTCTGTCCTTGCTGGGCGCGCAGGCCACGCAATATTATCGCTCGGCCGAGCGGAAAGCCGTGGGCCGGAACGTCTTTTCGGATCCCACACCCGAGCCGGACACGGAACTGTCGGATCCGGGGAAGCTCTACGAGGCGACGCGCAAGCTCTCGACGTTTCTCGTCAACCGGGCCGCCGTGGTCCCCGTCGCCGCGGCAGCGCTTATTCCGTTCGCTGTAGTGGGCGCATCGAAACTGCCATACAAGGACGTCCTGTCCGTCCTGAAGAAACTGCTGCTTCTATGAATCGCTATGCTATCCTATGAGCACAGCGGACCGGATAGGGATTTCCCCGCAACTGAGCAGCAAGCACACGGCGGAATTGCGCTTTGGGGAATGCGATCATCGTCGGCGACGATAGCGCCTATGGCGGCTCGGGGACCATACGTTCGTCTTCAAGTCGGCGCTAGATTCAACAGTTTCCTGTGTCCGCTTCTGGCGGCGCAATCCAGTCGCCTGACCTTGTCGCTAGCGACGTCTGCTTTCTGGAAGCGGCCAAGCAAGTCTCTACGGCAGAGATGGCGGCGCAATGCTGCCGTTCGCAAACTTATGCGTGGAACTCGCCTTAGGGGCGGACAGATTCGTGCTCCCACGAGCCCTGCACGGCTTGTTGCCGTTTACAGCTTCAAGGTTTGATCATGGGGGTCGCATGTCTTGCCGATACGCTGATGCAGAAGGGTATTTTATCGCATAGCGACCTTTCAGCGGCACTCGGCGAAGCCGAAAACAGGATCGAGAAAAGTGATGACCGTAAGCTTTCCGATGCGAACCGTGCGGCTACGATTTTCCCCATTCGCGTCTTGCTACTTGCGAACCAGGCAAGCCAAAGCGGACGTAAACTTTCCATTTTCCGAGTCTGCGGAATTGGTAGCGAAATTGACATAGACGCGTCCGGGGCCGGCAAGTGATCCTAAAAAACGGCCGCCACCCCGATGTAGCCGCGAAGCGCTGGCAATGACCGCCCAAAGATCCGAGATCGGACTCGGATCGAGGGCCCGGGGCTCGCAGCGGCAAAATTCTGACGTGTTAGAGCTTGAAAACCGGCGACGGTCCAGCCGTAGATGGCGCCGTCTGTGAAGTCGAACGCTCAGATGGAAGGCCCTGGATTCTACCCGTTTCGGATCTGGGGCCTTTTCTTTTATCGCCCAGTGGCTTCAATTCCCGATGAGGGACTTTAGTCGCTCGCGCTGATCCTTGTCTCGGGTCTATGAGCGTATGGTGGACAACGGATCGTCAGCTGGATGCCGCGTAGGGCGTCGTCCTGCTCGTCCGCTGTCATTTCGCGGATTTCCCAGTCACCTTTGCGCCAGCGTCGCCAGTGGAACTTCCCGTCCCTGCTGGCTTGATGCCATGCGGTCCAGCCAAGTACTCCCATCAAAAGGTCCTGAACAGCGCTCCGCATGGCAGCCACGATTTAGGCTTCAGCAATAATGATGTCGTCGCGGATCAGCCTCGCCAGCTCGTCTTCGTCGGTCACGCCGAATTCATACCAGTCGATCAGAGATTTGGCAGTTCGACCACCTTCCTGACTATCGGCGCGATGACCGCGCTCGTCGCACCAGTCTCGCAAGATCCGGCGAAGCACGACAATCGTTTCTGAGGTCACCGCCGATTTTGGCCAATCCGTCTTCCACATTGCCACCGCCCCTCTGAACAAGAACCCTATGCGGACTCTGGCCGGACTCACAAGCTGTGAAATCAAGAGCTTTCTAAGGCTGGGCCACGGCCCGAAGATACTGCTATTCACCGCCCCTCAATGCGCTTGAACCTCCGCACCTGTACGGAGGTCCAAGCCATGCGCGCGAATGAAAATGGAGGAATTGCGCGGCAATAAAACCAGCACGATCTCATCTTTAACTTGTGCTTTTCTGGTGCGCAATTTCAAGTATATGATTGCAATTGCTCGTCACGAAATCAATAAGATTTTATGGACAGTAACTAATCAATTAGGGCTACTCTGGACAGCCGCGTGGATCGGCGTTCGCCGAAACGCCCGTTTAGAGACAACCGGGAAGAGCTCGAGAAGGTGGTGAGATCCGAGGCAATGGCGATCGTCGGAGCGAAACCCAGATGGGCGGCGAAATCAGCAGGCGTAAGTCTCACTCAAGCAGAATGGAATATAACCCCTCAATCTTTAGGGGGCCAGGCGATGACATACGTGTTTGAAGTGGTCGACGAAGCGGGTGTGGTTCGCAACTACGTCGCCAAGTTCATGCGTCGGGAAGCGGACAAGTTGGTCGTAGACTACCGCGGGCTTCAGATGCGGTTCGCAATCTCACATATCCGCGACTGGTGCGCCGTCGAATAATGCAACATCGCTCCGTTCTGAACCGCCAGGGGTCTAAAATATTGCCGAGCCGAGGAAGGATTATAGGTCTCATAGCGGAAAGTGACGTTCACATCGACGGACTGAGTATACCCCCGGGGTTCTACTCGGCGACGGTGAGAACATCTCGTTCCTGCCAGCAGTGGAAGAAAGCGCCGGAGACCACGTATGAACTCCATCTGAACGCCCGCGACCTTAGAGCGGTCCGCGGTTTCATCGGAGATGAACGCGGCGCAAGCATGGATGCGACAACCGCCGTCCAAAAGGGATATTTCACCATCGCCTGATGCGAGGTTGCGCCCTTCGGTCAATGGGTATGTTGCCGATCACGCAAGTCAAGTCACCAGCCAGGGAAGTTGCTCTCTTGCTTCCGGTGACGCCCGCTCATCCAAAGCTTTCTCCATCCGAGGTCTCGCTCGCAAGATCGTGGAGGGCTTGGGTTTCCTTTGAGGCATACTCCGCAGACAGAATGATGGTGAGAAACGCAGCTCGGGCAATGTCCTTTTTCGAAGCACTTGGGTGCCTGGCCTTGACGGCCTCAATCAGGGCCTTTGGCTTCATACTCAGGACTGCCAGTTCCTTGATCGTTTCGGAGATGGTTTCGGTCTCGCGAAGCTTCGTTTCTCGCATCGGTACCCCATGTGTTGACGTGCAACACTCATATTCTCGGTACATGAGAGATTTGTGATTTCAGCCTGCTGGACGGGTGGTCGGATATGGCTAAATAAGTGTTGGCCGTCGTCGCGAGATCTCATTGTCGGTGTACGCCGTCCATCTGCCATATCGCTCGTCATCGGTGGTGAACGGAGGCTCGGATGGGCTCCCCGGAAATCGACAAGGACGGACATCTGCTGCCTGTCACGGTGAGAGCCGACTTGTCGAGCCGTTGACCTCGCAGTCCTAAGCCACGCTTGCTTTTTCAACGTCGATCAATGAGAAACCCCTAAAATTAGATGGAACAAAGATAGTCAGAGTCCAGAACGAAGGCGCAACCATGCCGATAACGACGGCAAGGGCGGCCACAACAAAAAGTCGAGTGAATAAGGAAGGAATACCGACATGAGGCCAGTCGCAAAGGGCAGCCAACCAGCCGTCGTGAAAATGGCGTTGCCCTTGGTGGTTCGATCACGTATTAGCCGCCTGAGTGACCTTCCCGAGCCTGTCCCTGATGTGCAGCGATTTGGGGCAACAGAACCGTCGCGGCGTCCCGCGGAATAACCGGATCTGCGACTCGACAAACGTGATGGTCGCGATTGTTGCCCTTGCGCGGCTTATCCGATCCGGACAACAGATTCGGAGATGAACTCGAAGCGGGGGATCGCGAGGTTCTCCGGTGCGGGCCCCTTGCGGACGCGACCGGCAGTATCATAGTGCGATCCGTGGCACGGGCAGAACCAGCCTCCGAAATCACCCGCCTGCCCTAGAGGCACGCAGCCGAGATGCGTGCAAACCCCGATCATCACGATCCACTTCTCCTTCCCCTCCCCGGCAGAGCGGGCAACATCGGTCGCGTGCTGATCATCGGCAAGGTTGGCATTCCGAGCCAAGGGGTCCTTGAGATCGTCAAGCGCGGTCGCCCTTGCCGCCCCGATCTCCCTCTGGGTGCGGTTGCGAATGAAAACCGGGCGACCGCGCCATTTGACGGTCAGTGACATACCCTCGACGAGCGTAGATACGTCCACCTCGATAGAGGCCATCGCGCGCGTCGACGCGTCAGGACGCATCTGATCGATGAATGGCCAGGAGGCGGCCCCAACACCCACTACCCCTGACATGGCTGTCACCAGATAGAGAAAATCGCGTCGGGTGGGTTCTCGCGTCTCATCCATAGCCATCATGCTGCGGCCCTGCCAAGCCTTGCTCGCCCTGGGGGATAGGGGAGACAAGCAGTTCTCCCGGCAACCTCCGAGGTGCCCAGATGTAAGAATGGCTCACAATTTTACATCGCCATCGTGAGTATTGGAACGTCGGAACTTGTGACCCCAGGCGGTCCTTCAAAGTTACCCAATCTCGTCGGCGTCCGCGACGACGTGATGATTGGTGAGGATATAGCCTCTGCCGGCGTCAACAATGACGCTGGAGCCTGCGCTCAGCCGCTGTTGCTGCTCAGGCAGGTTGAAATAGCGACGGAAGAAGGGATCGTTGTAAAGAGGATTGGTTTCGGCGGAAGCGCGAGACCTCACTGCAATGTTGACGATCGCCGGCGTGACGTCCTCCAAGACATCAGCGGGCGAGGGTTGAGTGCCGCCGACATCGCCGACTGCGGCCGCGCCGCGGGAAGCGGCGCAGGTATGAGGACGAGTGAGGCGAATACGCCAACGTATTTCGACGAACGCGTGGTCATTTTTGGGCCCGAACTCTTAAGTTCCTCCTTCGGTGCACGGGCGAGGCTTGGGTAAAGCCCCCCGGAGTCACGATTTTGGCTCCTGCCAAACCAGCACCAGTTCGACAAACGCCGCGCCGATTCAAGCGCAATGCATCTCTTACTTCACAAGTCTATCCAAAGCCCACGCCCCGTGGGGGGCGCGGACCTATCATTGCAGTCAGAAGCCCATGCCGGCTGCCGGCATCGGCGGGAGCGGTACATCCGTCTTCGGCTTCTCGGCGACCATGGCCTCGGTGGTGATCAGCAGGCCGGCGACCGAGGCGGCGTCCTGCAGCGCGGTGCGAACGACCTTGACCGGGTCGATCACGCCCTGATCGTAAAGATCACCGAACTCGTTCGTTTGCGCGTTCCAGCCATAGCCAAATTCGGTCTTCTCGCGCAGCTTGCCGACAATGATCGAGCCTTCGGCACCCGCGTTCTCGGCGATCTGGCGCACCGGCGCCTCGATCGCTCGGCGAACAAGGTCGATGCCGTGCCTCTGGTCGGCATTCTCGGTCTGCGTGTTGTCCAGTGCCTTGACGGCCCTCAGCAAAGCGACGCCTCCGCCGGGCAACACGCCCTCCTCGACGGCCGCCCGCGTGGCATGCATGGCGTCGTCGACGCGGTCCTTGCGTTCCTTCACCTCAACCTCGGTTGAGCCGCCGACGCGGATGACGGCGACGCCGCCGGCAAGCTTGGCCAGCCGCTCCTGCAACTTCTCGCGATCGTAGTCCGACGTGGTTTCCTCGATCTGCGCCTTGATCTGCGAAACGCGGCCCTCAATCTCTGTCTTCGAGCCAGCGCCATCGACGATCGTCGTGTTTTCCTTCTCGACGACGACCTTCTTGGCGCGGCCAAGCATATTGAGGGTCACGTTCTCGAGCTTGATGCCCAGATCTTCAGAGATCGCAGTTCCGCCAGTGAGGATCGCGATGTCCTCCAGCATCGCTTTGCGGCGGTCGCCGAAGCCCGGCGCTTTGACGGCAGCCACCTTCAGGCCGCCGCGCAGCTTGTTGACAACAAGCGTCGCCAGCGCCTCGCCTTCGACATCCTCGGCGATAATCAGCAGCGCCTTTCCAGATTGAACGACCGCTTCGAGAACCGGCAGCAATGTCTGCAGGTTCGATAGCTTCTTTTCGTGGATCAGGATGTAGGGTTCGTCGAACTCAACCCGCATCTTCTCGGGGTTGGTGACGAAATACGGCGAGAGATAACCGCGATCGAACTGCATGCCTTCGACGACTTCCAGCTCCGTCACCGCGGTCTTGGCTTCCTCGACGGTGATCACCCCTTCGTTGCCGACCTTTTCCATCGCTTCTGCGAGGAAGCGGCCAATCTCGGTGTCGCCATTGGCCGAGATGGTGCCAACCTGGGCGATCTCGTCGTTCCTGGTGACTTTGCGGGCGTTCCGCCGCAGTTCCTCGACCACAGCTTCGACAGCTTTGTCGATACCGCGCTTGAGATCCATCGGGTTCATGCCCGACGCCACGGCCTTCGCCCCTTCCTTGACGATCGCCTGGGCGAGAACGGTTGCGGTGGTGGTGCCGTCACCAGCGATGTCGCTTGTCTTCGAGGCAACCTCCCGCACCATTTGCGCGCCCATATTCTCGAACTTGTCCTCAAGCTCGATCTCCTTGGCGACAGTGACGCCGTCCTTGGTGATGCGGGGCGCGCCGTATGACTTGTCGATCACCACGTTACGGCCCTTCGGACCGAGCGTAACCTTGACGGCATTGGCGAGGATGTCGACGCCGCGCAGCATCCTTTCGCGGGCGTCGGAATGAAATTTCACTTCCTTGGCAGCCATTTTTCTACTCCTTCCTCAGTCAGCATTCCTTGTCTGACATAGGTCCGAATCGGCGCTACGCCGCATTTCTCGCTGCGGCGTCGACCTCCATTACGCCCATCACGTCAGATTCCTTCATGATCAGGACATCCTCGCCATTGAGCTTGATCTCGGTGCCCGACCATTTGCCGAACAGGACGCGATCACCCACTTTCACTTCGAGCGGTCGCAGCTGCCCGCTTTCATCGCGCGCACCAGGGCCAGCGGCAACGACCTCACCTTCCTGTGGCTTTTCCTTTGCCGTATCTGGGATGATGATACCGCCGGCCGTTTTTTCCTCGGCCCCGATGCGGCGAACCAGGATACGGTCATGCAAGGGACGGAACGTCATTTCGCTCTCCTCATCGACAACCAGATTTTTCAACAAGTGTTCCGCGCCGCATTCGGAGCGAAGCCGACGCGGGACGCCGAGCCTTTCGGCATCGCGCGCATTTCGATCTGGTTCCTGTTTTTTGAGTTTCAAGAGAGGACCAAAAATTTTTTAGCACTCTAGCCTGTTGAGTGCTAACAGCCTGAATTCAGGAGAGTATTTCACGTCGCTGGCGGTTTGGAGGGTATGGCTGCCTCTTGACGCAAGGCATCATGATCCCCACCTTATTCTTGTCGACGCCCAAGTGGGTTGACACTAGTCAGGGAGCCCAAGCTTCTTGGCGCTCCCTCGTACCTATGTTGCTCTACGGAGGATATAGCTATGAGAACAAACCCCGACTTTTCCCCCTTCTACAGGTCGAGCGTCGGCTTCGATCGCCTCTTCGACCTGCTGGAAAACGCCAGCCTCAACGCTGACAACTGGCCACCCTATAACATCGCCAAACTTGGCGAAGATGCATACCGCATTGCCATCGCGGTGGCGGGTTTTGCAGAGCACGAACTGACGATCACCCATGAATCGAACATGCTAGTAGTCAACGGCGCGAAGTCCGAGGATGAGGAGGTACAGTACCTCCACCACGGCCTCGCTCTAAGGCCGTTTGCGCGCAAATTTGAGCTCGCCGATCACGTGATCGTCGAGGGCGCAAAGCTCGAAAATGGCCTGCTCGTCATCGATCTCAAGAAGGAAATACCCGAGGAGATGAAACCGCGTCGGATCGCCATCCACACCGAGATGGCGAAGCCAGCTTCGAAGCAGATCGAAGGCGACGAAGCAGCCTAGCACGGGCGCTCGCTGTTCGACCCTCGCCAGTTGCCGAAACGCCGAAGGAAAGAAGTTGCGCCCAAAAGGAGGCAAAGAAACCGAAGAAAGGATGAAGTCATGAATGTACGTGACCTGATCCCGTGGAGCCGTGGCAGCAGCCAGCTCCCGAGCAGCTATCGCGGTGATGAGATGGATCCATTTCTGTCGCTACATCGCAATGTCAACCGTCTGTTCGACGAAGTCTTCCGCGGCTTCGCCCCGCCATCGTCGTTCGGTGGGCCATCGCCCTTCCGTGGTTCGTGGCCGCACGTGGAGATCGAGGAGAATGACAACGAGATCCGTGTGCTAGCGGAGGTTCCGGGCATCGATCCAGACGACATCGAAGTGCTGTTGGACGACGGCATGCTGACACTTCGCGGCGAAAGCAAATCAGAAACCGAGGACAAGGATCGCCGGTTCAGCGAACGCTACTACGGGCGCTTCGAACGGCGACTGTCCCTCGGCGGCCAGGTCGAGGAGGGCAGGGTCGCCGCAAACTTCAAGAACGGTCTGCTCACCGTGACACTACCGAAGACAGAAAAGGCGCGAGCCAACGTCAAGCGGATCACCATCGACAGCACCAAATAATCTCGACCGCTATAAAGCCAGCCGGGTGCGGACGTGCCCGGCTGGTTATTCGCGTCGTGGAGCAAGTGAGCACCCAGCCAGCCAGAGGTCTACTTTGCGCCACATCTGGGCCTTCGCGGTCAGTGAAACGGAGGTTGCGTTTCGGCCCCTTCGAGATGGTTGTCATCCGATGCCGCCATTCAACGCGATTGCGGCGAAGCACACTCCGGCAGGCGGCGGACAGAAGCAAGCACTCGGCGAGGGATTAAGCGCACGAGCGATTGATGCACAACCGGGAGATCCTAACTGAAGTGCATCCCGCCGGTTTTAGGGTAGGGGTTCATCGTCGCAGGCTTGAAGCAGGGTCGGCGCGTCGACATCGACCACGTCGATCGTCGTGTTGCCGCTGTCGATCATCGCCTTGATCTTGGCGATCTCGCCATCGTACTCCTGCTCGGAGACCGGACGACCGGTTTCTTCCGCATAGGCGCTGAACACCGCCTTGCGCTGCGCTTCCTGATAAGCCCCGCCGAAACTCATCACCGAAAGCGGTTCGGTGGCGATCGCCGCGCCGGCCGCCGAACCACAGGCAAGCGTCGTCGCTGCCAGAAACATGCGTTGTCTGAACATGGAAATTCCTCTCTGGAGACAGATTTGACGTACCCGTCGCAGTGCCCGTCTTGCTTGCGGGCTATGAGGAAAGCCTATGTTGCGACATGCTGCGGCGCAAATAAGTAGGTATCATGCCGGCATGAGCGGTGCTTATCGGCGTGCTCAGTTCAGGCTTCCGTGACCTTTCTGTTCTGGCCCGATCTGGCTGTTGACGATCCGCATCGCTCATTGCGCAAATGCCTTTGATGACATCACTTTTCAGAAAAGCGAATGCGGTGATTTGACGTCGCGTTCGGCGTAGCGCGACAGGCGGAGGTCATGCAGGTTGATCCCGGCTGGCCAGTGGTAAGCCAGTCCGCCAAGATCTTGCCGACGATCGGCCCCAATGCGAAACCATGACCGCAAAAGCCGGTCGCGATCATCAGGCCGCTCGGCGTGGTCGGCGCGTCCAGCACCGGTATGCCATCCGGCAGGACGTCTATGCCGCCAGCCCACCGCTCGACAATCTGAATGTTTCGCTGAGAGGGGAGGGCCCTCTTCAGCCGGGCTAGACAAGCACGCATATCTGCATCATTGGCCGGAAGCAGGGGGTCACGAACGCCGACAGGGTGGCCGTTCTTTCGCGTCTCCGACTTCGGCAGGCGTTGACGGATATCGTCGAGGAAAGCGCGGTTGAGCTTGAAATTGAAAGACCGGTAATGCTGCAGGCTCACCCCGTCCAACTCGACGTCGGCATGGGCTACAGTCTCATTGCACCAAAGACCTCAAGCGGTCTCAAGGGGTTCTCTCTGCTGCGCGAATGGCTGAGGCAGCAGGCGGACATTACACGTCGCGAACTGTCGCGATGACGGGCAAGTAAAGCTGATGCGGTAGAGCTGTCTTAGATCGGGTCTGCGGCGCCCACTTCGGAGCATCCCGCGAAACCGGCGCCCGCACGAACCACCTTTCCCGGATTCAGCAGCGTCGCAGCGTCGAGCGTGTTCTTGATCCGTCGCATCAGGCAAATCTTCACCGGGTCTGAATTGACCAATAGGGAGCCCATCCTCTTTAGGCCGATCCCATGTTCGGCAGAGAATGACCCACCGATCGCGGCAATGTCCCTGTAGAGCACCTCTTCGACAGCTCTTGCCTTTTCACCTGACACTTCACTGCCCGCCGCGTTGAGGACGATGTGTAGATTTCCGTCGGCAAGATGGCCAAACACATATGGGTCAAACGCCGAATCCAGCTGCTTCAGGCTGGCAACGGAGCGAGCGACATAGGTTTCGACTTCCGAAAGAGGGACCGAGACGTCATAGGATGGCGCGCCCGGATGCTTTCGGTAGATGAGGTCGGTGTCTTCGCGCAGCCGCCAGAGATCCGCCTCCTGTGCGACCGAAGAGGCAATCACGGCCGAAGCGTCGGGATGATCCTCGATGACACCTTCGTAAATGCGCCCCAGCTCCGCTTGCAACACTCCTTCCTCGGGCCCGCCCAGCGAGACCAGAAGGTTTATTGGATGGTCGGCGCTGTAGTCCGGAACCGACCAGCGATGATGGCCCGATGTCAGGCGGAAATAGGCGTTCCAGATCGCTTCTGCCGCGCGGAGATGACCGTACTGCGCGTCGAGCCCTCGGCGGACCGTCTCGAGCGCGGCGTCCACAGACGGTAGACCGAAGAGCACGGTAGCGGTGGCAAGCGGTTGGGGTTCAAGCTTGACGGCGATGCGCGTGATGATGCCGAGTGTGCCTTCAGCCCCCACGAAAAGATGCTTCAGATCGTAGCCGGCGGCGTTTTTCACGACCCGTGTGAGGTCTGAGTAGACCGAGCCATCCGCAAGCACGGCCTCCAGGCCGAGAATGCGATGGCGCATGACCCCGTAGCGAAAGGCGGCAATACCTCCGGCATTCGTCGACGCCATACCCCCGATCGTTGCCGAGCCGCGCGACGGCAAATCGATCCCCGTTTCAAGCCGGTACTCGCTGGCCGTTTCCTGCAGCGCCTGCAGCGTCACGCCGGCTTCCACCACGGCAACGCGCTCGACTGGCGATATATGCAGGATGCGATTGAGACGGGCAGTCGAAAGCACGAGTTCCCCCGGTTTGGACACCGCCCCGCCCACGAGGCCTGTTCGTCCCCCATGGGTGACGAGTGGGACCCCGTTGGCAAGGCAACATTCAACGACTGCAGCAACCTCCGCGGTCGTTCTTGGAAAGACCACGGTGCCGGCCCCGAGATTTTCCGGTGCAACGCCGTGATCGACCGAGGAAAGAGCCTCTCCGTCCTTGAGATTTCCGTCACCGACAATCCTGCGAATTTCGGCTTTGAACTCGGGCTTTAGGCAATCCATACGATGCGACCTGCTGGTGGATGTCGGAAGATGTTGAGATGCTTGCGGCAGAGCGTTCAGGCTGACTTGAGCGCACCGCTCTTCTTCGCCGTCCAGGTGGCGATGAGATCCATCAGAACCGGATTGAGACAGTCATAGGGTTCAATGCCCAGTTCGCGTAACCGGGCGCGCATGCCGTCCATTCCGGCAGGATCATAGCCACTCTCGATGATGGAGGAGACGAAGGCGGCAAAGCCGGGCTTCGCCCAGCCCGTTTCCTGGAAACGTTCAGGATGTACGAAAGACAGGCCCCTGAAGGCGTGGTCGCGCTCGACCGGTCCATACATGTGCACGCCGCAGTCCTTGCAGGCATGCCGTTGGATGAGCGCCGCCGGGTCCACTACCGAGAGCTTGTCGCCGTTTTCGAGCACCTCGACGTTGGCGGTCGGTGCCACAGCGACGACTGAGAAGACAGCGCCGTCGGGCTTCCAGCATTTGGTGCAGCCGCAGGCGTGGTTGTGAGCGATGTCACCCTTGACACGGACCTTCACCGGATTGTTTGTGCAGTTGCAGACGAGCGTACCCCCGGCAAAGGCCGCGTCCGTCGCCTTGAACCCGCTGTCCACCGATGGATGTATTGCAATACTCGGCATGGGCTTCTCCTCCTTCATAGCCGGTGCGAGATGCCCGGCCGATCTCAAACACCGTCAATCTCGCGGTGCGATCAATGCACTGCCGTCTGAAAGCGGTATTGAACTCGCGCTCAGTATACCACCACGCTGCGGATGCTTTCGCCGGAATGCATCAGCTCGAAGCCCTTGTTGATGTCTTCGAGGGCCAAGGTGTGGGTGATCATCGGATCGATCTCGATCTTGCCCTCCATGTACCAGTCGACGATCTTCGGCACGTCGGTGCGGCCGCGCGCGCCGCCGAAGGCGGTGCCCATCCAGCTGCGGCCGGTGACGAGCTGGAATGGCCGGGTGGAGATCTCCTGGCCGGCGCCAGCGACGCCGATGACGACCGACTTGCCCCAGCCGCGATGCGAGGCCTCGAGCGCCTGGCGCATCACCTTGGTGTTGCCGGTGCAGTCGAAGGTGTAGTCGGCGCCGCCGATCTGGTCGGCCCCACGTTTGGTCATGTTGACGAGATAGGGGACGATGTCGTCGCCGACCTCCTTCGGATTGACGAAGTGGGTCATGCCGAAGCGTTCGCCCCAGGCCTTCTTGTCGTTGTTGAGGTCGACGCCGATGATCATGTCGGCACCGGCGAGACGCAGGCCCTGGATGACGTTGAGGCCGATGCCGCCGAGACCGAAGACGATCGCGGTCGCGCCCATCTCCACCTTGGCTGTGTTGATGACCGCACCGATGCCGGTGGTGACGCCACAGCCGATGTAGCAGATCTTGTCGAAGGGTGCGTCCGGGTTGACCTTGGCAACGGCGATCTCGGGCAGCACCGTGTAGTTGGCGAAGGTCGAGCAGCCCATGTAGTGGTGGATCTTGTCCTTGCCGATCGAGAAGCGCGAGGTGCCGTCCGGCATCAGGCCCTGGCCCTGGGTCGAGCGGATCGCGGTGCACAGGTTGGTCTTGCGCGACAGGCACGACGCGCAGGAGCGGCACTCGGGCGTGTAGAGCGGAATGACGTGATCGCCCTTCTTCACCGAGGTGACGCCCGGGCCGACGTCGACGACGATGCCGGCACCCTCATGGCCGAGGATGGCCGGGAACAGGCCTTCCGGATCGGCGCCCGACAGCGTGAAGTCGTCCGTGTGGCAGATGCCGGTGGCCTTGACCTCGATCAGCACTTCGCCGGCCTTTGGGCCTTCGAGTTGAACCGTCATGACCTCAAGCGGCTTGCCTGCCTGAACGGCAACGGCGGCACGTACATCCATCATATTCCTCTTCCTGTTCAAGGTTTTCAGTTATTTCAGGCGGTCAGGCCTATCGGGGCAGGTAGCGTGTAAGACGGGCTTCCAGAAGCCGCACGAGCGTGATCAGCAACAGGTTGATCAGGAGATAAAGCACGCCAGCGATGGCGAATATTTCGAGGATTGCGTAGGTCTGGCTCATCAACCGCTTTGCATGGCCGGTGATCTCCAGAACGGTAATGGTGGAGGCGAGGCTCGTTCCCTTGACGACGAGGACAAGCTCGTTGCCATAGGCTGGCAAGGCTTGCCGGATGGCCAGGGGAAACGTGATCCGGCGAAAGCGCAGGAGCCGCGACATACCGCAGGCTTGTGCCGCTTCGACGAGCCCTGCCGGAATGGACATGAGGCCGCCCCGCAAGATCTCCGATGTATAGGCAGCGGTGTTGAGCGCGAGTGCCATGACGGCGCAATGGGCGCCATCACCGACGACCCACCAGAGCACAGGATTGTCCCGAACGAAGGAAAGCTGGCCGAGGCCGTAGTAGAAGAGGAAGAGCTGTACCAGCAGGGGCGTGCCGCGAAAAACGGTGCTGTAGCCTTTGGCAAAACTGCTCATGGCCCTGTTTTTTGACAGGCGCATGACCGCAAGCGCCAGGCCGAGGTTAAAGCCAATGGCGACCGAGGTGATCGTCAGGATCGCGGTGAGCCACAGTCCCTTGGCGAGGGTCGGAACTGCGAGGAAAACGAGTTCGAAATCCATGACCTATTTCCTCGTACGGGGGCGCAGAATGCGTTCGATCCAGTCGAAACCACCCTGGCTGACCAAGGTGATTGCGAGGTAGACGAGAGCGGCGATGAAATAGAAGATGAAGGGATGGCGGGTGGAGCCCGCGCCGACAAACGCGGCTCTCATCAATTCCTGCAGGCCGACCACGGAGACGAGCGCGGTGTCCTTGATCGTGGTCTGCCAGACATTGTTCATGCCGGGAACGGCGATCCGCAGCATCTGCGGCGCGATAATGCGGCGAAAGATCCGCCTGCCGGGAATCCCGAGTGCGCGCGCCGCCTCGATATGCCCGCTCGGAATGGCTGCCAGCGCCCCTCGCACGACTTCTGTCGAATAGGCCCCCGATATGGCGGCGATTGCGACGACCGCGATGGTGAAGGCGTAACCGTTGCCGGCCAGTCCCTCGTAGCCGAACGCCGCAGCCACTCGGGCCACGAACTCGACGGAGGAAAAAAAGAGGAGATAGATGATCAGAAGTTCCGGCACGCCGCGCACGACCGACGTGTAGAAATCCACTGCCAGTGTCAGCGGGAAAATCCGGGCCCATTTAATCAGGCCACAACCAACGCCGATGACGGCGCCAAAGGCCATGCTCGCCATGCCGAGGGCGATGGTGATTGCCGCGCCGCGCAGGATTGCCGATATCCAGCCGCCTTCCCATACCTGCCAAAGTCCAAGTTCCATCGAGCCCGCCCAACCTATGCCTTGTCCTGTCGGATGAAGCCTCCCGAGAAAGGATCGACCTTCCGGCCTTTCGTTCTCCCGGGAGGGTGCTGTTGCCGTTACTGGCAGGGACGGGAGATGTCCGTCTTGAACCAGGTCTGGCTTGCCTTGCCGATCGAGCCGTCGGCGACCAGTTCGCACAGCGCCTTGTCGATACGGGCCTTCAGGTCGGTGTTCTCCTGCGAGATACCGACGCCGATGCCCTCGCCGAGTGTCGGGTCGAAGGTGCTCAGCACCTTGACGTCGACGAACTGGAAGTCCTTGCCGTCGGGGCGGCCGAGGAAGTCCTGAAGGGCGGATGAATCGGCAAATGCGGCCTCGACGCGGCCACTGGCGAGATCGATCTGCATCTGGTCGAGCGTGTCATAGGTCTTCAGGACCGCGGACGAGGCCCGCTTTTCCATGAAGTGCGCATGGGTCGTGCCAGCCTGGACACCGACCGTACGGCCGTCGAGCGATGTCAGCAGCGTCTCGATGTCCTTGACGCCGGCAAGATCGGAATCCTTCTTGACCACGAACATGTTGGCGAGTTCCGCATAACCGACCGAGAAGTTGATCTGCTTCTTGCGTTCGGCGGTGATCGACATGCCGGAAATGATGATGTCGAAACGCTTGGCCCTCAGCGCCGGAATGAGGCCGTCGAAGGCCTGCACAACGAAGTGACACTTCATTTCCAGTTTTGCGCAGAGCAGGTTTCCTACGTCGGCATCGAAACCGGTGACGTTGCCGGCGGCGTCGGCCATGCTCCACGGCGGATACTCGCCTTCCGTGCCGATCGACAATTCTCCTTCGGCTGCGTGGGCCGCGGCGAGGCCGGTGGAGAAGATCGTGGCGAGCAATAGACTTTTCAGCTTCATGTTTTGGTTCCCCTTGCTGAGCATTCTTGTTGGCCCCCGTTCCGGGGGAGGGCCCCGGACGGGTGATGACGGCGGGCTGTCAGAGCGTACGGGCCAGGAACTGGCGCATGCGTTCGGAGCGCGGGTTGGTGAAGACATCCGCCGGGGCACCCTCCTCCTCCACCTTTCCCTGGTGGAGGAAGAGGATCTTGTGCGAGACCTCGCGCGCGAACTGCATTTCGTGCGTGACGAGGATCATCGTATTTCCTTCTTCGGCCAGTTGCCGGATGACGCGCAGGACTTCGCCGACCAGCTCGGGATCAAGTGCTGAGGTCGGCTCGTCGAGGAGAATGAGCTTCGGGCGCATGGCGAGCGTGCGGGCGATGGCGGCACGCTGCTGCTGGCCACCGGATAGCTGCCCGGGGTATTGGGCATGTTTGTCGGAAAGGCCGACTTTCTTCAGCAGGGCGTGGGCGTGATCGACGGCCGCTTGTCGTCCCTCCTTCAGGACGTGCATCGGCGCCTCGACGATGTTTTCGAGGACCGTCATGTGCGGCCAGAGATTGAAGTTCTGGAATACCATGCCGACGCGCGAGCGGATGCGCTCGACCTGGCGGATGTCGGCTGGCGCAGCACCGCCGTCCGGCGTCTTCTTCATGCGGATTTCTTCGCCGTCGATGACGATGCGCCCGTCGTTCGGTTGCTCGAGCAGATTGATGCAGCGCAGGAAGGTGCTTTTCCCCGAGCCGGAAGAGCCGATCATCGACACGACCTCACCCGGCTGTGCAGAGACGCTGACGCCGTTGAGCACGGAGAGGGGGCCGAAGCGTTTGTGGATGTCGTGCACCTCGATCGCCGGTCTTTCGCCAAGCCTTGGGCCGCCGGACTCCGGATGGGCGACGACGATGACCGCGGCTGCGGTGGGCACGGATTTTTCCGGTCGCGCACCGCCTAATGCCTTGAGATCGGCAAAGGCTCGGTCGAAGTGGCGCAAGGATGCCTCAAGACAGGCGCGCTGCCAGTCGGCGTCTTCGGGAATGAAGGCGGCGCACAGGTCCTTCTTGATCCGGTCGCCGAGCGGCGTGTCGATCTTGCCGAATAGGTGGAGCCAATTGTCCGCCTGGACCGCATCCGAGACTGTGGCGCCGTCGAGGGTGCCGCATTCGACGACCAGCGGCAGGACGCGCGCCTTCGGCAGCGCACCGCACACGGCGGCCGAGACGTAGCCTGTGGCTGTCGCGGCGATGCCGGTATCGGTCGTCGCATCCTCCCCGGTAACGACGACCGAGAGCGCGGGACCGAAGATGCGTCGGCCCCATTCCAGACCGGCGTGCTCGCTCTCGGCGACCGAGAGGAGGGCGGGGTAGCCGTAAGGCCCTGCGCCTGTGTGCAGGTCGAAGATGACAACCTCGGCCGCCTTCTGTGCGAATGTCGACAGGATCTCGATCAGGGTTCGGTTCGACCAGACCGGACCGTCGCCGCCATAGAACAGGCCGTCCGGAAAGTCGTATTGTCCCGCTTCCACAATCGGAGCGATGCCGGCGTAGCCACCGAGCCTCCGCTTGGCGTCTTCGTATGCTTCGATTGCTGCGTCACGCTCCGGGCCGTCCCAGGCGCGACAGACCAGGGCCCTGTGCAATGCGGCGTAGCGTTCGTTCTTCGGCGGCGCCTTTCGCCAGTCGATGAAGTTGCGATTGAGATCGACATTGTCTTCGTTGACACGGCGCGCCCATGCCGTGCCCCAGGGGTTGATGAGGTGGATCGCCAGAACGGCGGTATCGTCAGGAAGTTTCCAGGGAGAGTTCTGCGAAAGCCACGCGCTCTGGCAGGCCGAGCCGAAGGGACCTTCGACGCCATGCGTCCCGGAGATCAGTACCATCAGCTTTTCAGCATCGTTGCGCCCGAGATAGGCAACGTCAGTCGCTAGGCGCTCTCCCTTCGGACCGTGCAACGGGTGTAAATATTCGACCAGGCTAGCGCCAGCGGTGCGCGCGGCGGCGAGAAATCGAGCGCGCAAGGCGGAAAAGTCACCGGTGAAAAGGCCGGATGGCGCTGAAGGGGACATGCGATGGGGCTCCCGGTTTGCTCTGGACAGGCTTGCGTTTCCGCTCATTTGTTCGTTCCCTTGAGGCCGTGCCAGACCCCCTTTTTGTGTTTTGGCTTGAAGCGCGCGCGGCAGCCGTCACGGCCTGGCGAGGCTGCGAAGCGCATCCAGAAAGCGGTCGTTTTCCAAGGGAGTGCCGATCGTCACACGGATGAAGGTGTCGTAACCTTCCTCCTTCCATGGCTTGACGATGATCCCCTTTGACAGGAAGTGATCGAACGCGATCGGGCTTTCCCGCCCGACATCGATGAACAGGAAGTTCGTCTGCGACCTGGCCGTCGAAAGCCCCATGGCGGCCACAGCGTCGGCGACGCGCGCCCTCTCGTGTTTCAACCTCGCGACCGAAGACCGCATCCATGCTTCGTCGGCAAGCGCTGCGACGGCTGCGACCTGCGCGGCGGCATTGACGTTGAACGGCGTCTTGGCGGCGCTCACCGCCCGGGCGAGCCGGACATCGGATGTCACGGCATAACCGACCCGCAGGCCTGCAAGCCCATAGGCCTTGGAAAAAGTCCTGAGCACCACCCAGGAGAGGTTCGTCGCCGAGAGCGCGGCAAGGCCGTCGGGCGTGTCTTCGTCCGTGAACTCGAAATACGCCTCGTCGAGCACGAGAAGCGTTTCATGCCTGACTGCCGCGAGAATGCGCGTCAGCCCCTCGTGATCGAGCGCCGGACCGACCGGATTGGACGGGGACGAGAGGAAGAAAATCGCCGGCCCGCGCTCGAGCATGGCGATGATCGCCGGTATGTCGAAATCGAGATCCGGCCGTATACCGACCTTCTCGACGCTTGCGCCATTGGCAAGCGCCTCGATCTCGTGCAGCCCAAAGCCGGGACAGACCGTTGCCACGAATGCACCGGGACGCAGCACGGCGCGACAGATTGCGGCGATCATCTCCTCCGAGCCGTTCCCGGCGACGATCCGGTCGGGGGAAACGCCGAGCTTTTGGCTGAGCACCGCCCGCAGCGCCGTACAGGCGGGGTCGGAGTAGCGGGAGGGCTCAAGGTTTGCGAGCGCGGCTGTGACACGCGGTGAACAGCCGTCCGGGTTCTCGTTGCTGGCAAGTGCTGCGATGTCTTGCCGACCGCTCTGCCGCCGCGCCGCAGCGATGTTCATGCCCGCGTTGTAGGGCGGAAGGCCGGCCACATGCGGATTGAGCGGGAGCTCGGTATGAAGCGGTTTCGTCACGGATCTTCCTTCAAAGCTTGGACATCTGGATGGCGCCACGGCCATTCGGACAGTGCAGTCAGAGATCGAGCACGATCGAGGACTTTGGCCTGGTGCAGCAGAGCAGCACCCGGCCGTCCGGCACCTGATCGAGAGGCTCCTCGAAGTAGTCGACTTCACCTGAGACGAGGCCCTGCTCGCAGGTGCCGCAGACGCCCGCCCGGCAGGAGAATTCCGGCTCGATCCCCTGCGCTTCCAGGAACGCGAGGATGGAGTCGCTTGCGCTGTCCCAGGTAAGGCTGAGGCCCAATTTGTGAAGGACGACGCAGGGGGCTTCACCGTCGATCACTGGCTTGGGGGTGGAAGCCATTTTCGATCGCTGCGCGGTCTGAGCGGTCTCCGTCAACAGGCTCGCCGGCCCGAAGAACTCGTAGGCGATGCGCTCCTTACGCACCCCGAGGCCGGTCAGAATGCTGTAGAGCGCCTGCATGAAAGGTGGCGGCCCGCACATGTAGATGTCGTAGTCGTCGAGCGGCAAAAGGCTCTGAAGCGTGGCGCGCGTCAGGAAGCCCGTTGAATGGCAGCGGGCAACCGTGAGATCGGCGCCTTCGGCGAAACGGTAGCAGTAGTGCACGGTGATACCGGGCCTGAGAGCGGCGAGATGTTCGACCTCGTCCCGCAGTGCGTGGACGGCTGCACTGTCGCAGGCATGGATGAACCAGACCGGGCGGTTGGTGTCCCTCGCCAGCACATCGAGCATCGAAACTGTCGGCGTCAGCCCGACGCCACCAGAGAGAAGGACGACGGGCCGGGCGCTCGCGCTGTCGAGCTTGAAGGCGCCGCGCGGCGGGTCGATCTCGACGACCGCACCCGGCTCGATCTGGTCGTGCAGCCAGCAGGAGCTCAGACCATCAGGCAAATCCTGTGCCGGTGCGGCCTCACGCTTCACGGTGATCCGGTAGGTTCCCTCCTCGCGTGGGGAAGACGAGACGGTGTAGTTGCGCAGGACATGCCCGCCCTTGCGATCGGGAACACGCATCGTCAGGAACTGTCCCGCCTCGAACGACCGCCAGTGCTGGTGTTCGAGTGGGGCAAGGCGGAAAGAGGTGATGGTGGCGCTTTCGCGTACCTTCGAGATGACTTCGAAGGGACGGAAGCGCGAGGCGGCTGCATCGAGCATCCGGACCGCTCCCTACTCGGCTGCGACGCTGGAGGGATCGGTTTTCGTCTCGGCGGCGATCAACTGAGCCAGCTTGCGCCGGAAGCGCATCGGGCCGACGTCGATTTTCAGGTCGAGATTCGGTGTCTGCTGGTTCGCCATTCCGTGATGAACCGCTTCCAGAACGACGCGGTCCTCTTCGAAAGCGCCGCGCACGGACTTAGCAAAACTCTCGGAAACCTTGACGTCATCAGGCGCAAAGTTGCGCATCTGGAACCAGTAGTACTTGGTCCGGTTTTGATCGACCGGCGTCATGAAGTTGTAGCTGTCCATCAGGAATGTATTTTCCGGCAGCGCGCGGCCTTCGCCGCCGGTGTGGGCGGGGGCGAAGATAGCCTTGATGATCGCGTTGCTCGGATAGCGCACCTCATAGTGCTGCTTGCGGTCAGTGTTGCCCTTGAACAGCAGGAAGGGCGCATAGAACGGGGCCGGTTCGGAATCGATCATCCAGCGCCAGACGGTGACGCCGTCATCTTTCACGGTCGTCTCAAGCGGCGTTTCCTCGCAGGCGGAGCTGGCGAAGGACGACTGGTGGACCCAGGCGACATGGGACGGATCGAGTAGGTTGTCCGTCATGTAGAGATAATTGCAGTTCAGCGTCATCGACTCGCCGCGATTGATGCCCCAGGCGGGGTCGCCGAAATGCTCGACCTCAAAGATATCCTTCGGATCCGCCTTGTCGGCATCTCCCATCCAGACCCAAAGCAGGCCGTATCGCTCATGGATCGGGTAGGAACGCACCTTGGCGACATGCGGGATCCGCTCGGCCCCCGGCACGCGTGTGCAGATGCCCGAACAGTCGAAGGTGAGGCCATGGTAGCCGCATTCGACGTCGTCGCCCTTGATGCGCCCCATGGAGAGCGGCAGCTTGCGATGGGGACAGGCATCCTCGAGCGCGGCGGCCTTACCGTCCTGCTTTCGGTAGAGGACGATGTTTTCGCCGAGCATCGTGACGGGCCTCAACTCGCGGTCGACCTCGTGATCCCAGGCTGCGACATACCAGGCGTTCTTGAGAAACATTTCGCTCTCCTTGCGTTTTGTTAAGCGAATGTTCGACGTTTTTTACGTGCCAACAAGTTGCCAGCGCCTGCGTTCTTTTTTAGATTTTCTAAATTGGAGCGAATGGCTGAAGGAGTGCTTTACGATGCCGAACCCGTCCTTGCGCGGCTTGCAGGCCTTTGAGGCGATCGGACGATGTGGCACTGTCACAGCTGCGGCGGAGGACCTCGGCGTCTCGCCGGGCGCCGTGAGCCAGTTGGTGCGAAACCTGGAGCACTGTCTTGGCCTGACGCTATTGGAAAGGCGCGGACGCCGCGTTGAGCTTTCTTCCTGGGGCCGGTTGTACTATCGGGAAGTCGCCAAAGGCTTCCAGCAGCTCTCCCATGCTGCCAATGTTCTCACCCGCGCGCGCAACGAGACCGGGATCGTTCTGAGCGCGCTGACGTCGGTCGCCAACAAGTGGGTCAATCGCAAGATCTTCGACTGGCAAACGCTCTGTCCGGAATCGAGCGTCCGCATTCTCGGGCAGGAACAGGAGCCTCGCATCGGTGCCGATCAAGTGGATTTCCGTATTACCTACGGCCGGCGCTCCTATGTGCATGAGCACGTAGCCACGTTGTTCACGGACTGGATGGTCCCTGCCTGCTCGCCGACGCTGCTCGCCGGACGCAGCCTTGAAACGCCGCGCGACATCCTGACGTTTCCGCTCCTCCATGTGGAATGGGAGGCGGACTACAAGGCTTCTCCGCAATGGAACGACTGGGCAACCCTGGTGCACGCCGATGGGGCTAAGAAGTTCTCCGGCCTCTCCTTCACCTTGTCGAGCAGTGCGATCGACGCGGCCGTGAACGGCAGGGGGTTCGTTCTTGCGCAAGTCTCCATGATCAAGGATGAGATCGCCTCTGGATCTCTGGTTGTGCCCTTCGACATTCGTATGAAACTGCCCGAAAGCTATTATCTCGCCTGGGATCGAGCCGCCCTCGAAAAGCCGTTTGGACAGAAGTTTCACAAATGGTTGCTTGGGGTTGCTAGACAGCAAGACCAAATGTCAGATCCAGGCCCTCGTTCGAACCGGCTAACATGAGAATTTAGTCTCAATAAGAGTCTTGTCTGCCCTCGGCTGGGGCGTGGTGGGCGGTTCGATTGCGTTCAAGGAGAGGGATAGGAGACATCCGTGCTGCCGGCTTCCGCTCGTCGAGTGATCTGAACGCCCGAGGAGCGTCAGGAGCTGATACTTGGTCAGTGCGACCCGAGCGTCTCAATTGGGCCGGAAGGAGACTGGCCGCATCTGGAGAGTTGGTCAGAAATGCCGACTTAGCGCAGTTGCAGTTCGGGTCTCCCCCGGAACGCAATTTCGCGAACAGAACTGGGCACTTCCGCCGAAAGCCCCCGCTCTCCGCCCGTCACCAGGCGTTCAAGAACCGTCCGCTTTCCGTGGATACTCATTTCCGTGTTGTCCACTTCGACGCCGTCGGTCACAAAGAAGGATGACGGCTCGATGGAGGTGGAGATCGCCTGGACATTACCTCTGACCATTTGTTGACTCACCCGCGGTCGAACAATAACTTACGAACTCGGTCGTTAGGCTTGTCCTCACATGACGGATCAGTCTCTTCAGCGTCGCCTTGCCGCCATCGTCGTTGCCGATGTGGTGGGATATTCACGCCTGATGGAGGCTGATGAAGTCGCAACGCTGGCGAACCTCAGGGAACTCCGTTCTGGCGTTATCGAGCCGGCTGTGATGCGCCACAACGGTCGCATCTTCAAGCTCATGGGCGACGGATTCTTAATCGAATTCGTTAGCGCGGTGGACGCGGTCACAGCAGCGTTGGAAATGCAACGGGCCACCACTGCTGTTGAGGCTTCCGGAGACCGGCGCCTGCTTTTGCGTGTAGGCGTCAATCTGGGAGATGTCATTGACGACGGTTCAGACGTCCTCGGCGACGGCGTCAATGTCGCGGCGCGCCTGGAGACGCAGGCCGCACCGGGAGGTATCTGCATTTCAGCCAAAGTTCACGGCGAGATCGTCGGCAAGATCGGCGAGCGGTTCTTTGATGCAGGCGAACGCTACCTAAAGAACCTGACTCGCCCGGTCCACGTGTGGCATTGGCCGGATGCGCTGCAGAGCATATTGCCGCTGCCCGAATGTCCCTCGATCGCTGTATTGCCGTTCACGAATATGAGTGGGGATGAAGCGGACGCGCCTTTCGTCGACGGCTTGACCGAAGACCTGATCACCGACCTTTCCCGTACGGCTGGCCTGTTCGTCATCGCGCGCAATTCCGTGTACGGCTACAAGGGCAAGCCGGTCGACGTACGGCTGGTCGCCCAGGAGCTCGGCGTCCGCTACGTCCTCGAGGGGAGCGCCAGACGCGCAATGGGCCGTGTCCGCATCAATGCCCAATTGATCGACGCGCTTGGCGGCCAGCACTTGTGGGCCGACCGGTTTGACAGGACGGTGGAAGATGTTTTCGAATTACAGGATGAAGTTAACGCGAAGATCGTTGAAGCCCTCGTCGGCCGGCTGAGCATCCCGACGCAGCGCAATCGGCCGAAGAACTTTGAGGCGTACGATCTGTGCGTGCGCGCCCGCCTCCTGACGGAAGAGTCGCCGCAAACTGAGCGTGAGGCCTATATGCTGCTCCAACGCGCGGTTGAGCTCGAGCCATCATATGCCGAGGCGCTCGGTCTGCTCGCCTATAACCGTTGGCTTGCCTGGACTCATTTCGGCGAGCCCGAAGATCCTAACCGTCGGATGGCGGCGATGTTCGCGCAGAAGGCGGTCGACCTAGATCCCAACGATGCCGGCTGCCGTTACGTTCTGGGGACCATTTTGGCTTATGAGCGGCGATGGGAGGAATCGGAGGCCGCCTTCGCCAAGGCCCTGGAGCTGGACCCCAACCACGCCGACACCTGGGCCGCCATGTCGGACATGTCCGTGCTGGACGGCAGGGTTGCCGACGGACTAGCGCAGATCGAAAAAGCTCTGCGGCTCAATCCCTATCCAACCTGCTGGTATCTTTGTCATCTTGGGCAGGCGCAATACGCCGCGCGTGACTATGAGGCGGCAACCGCTACACTCCGCAGGAAAGACACGTATCGTACCAACTCACGCAAATTCCTGGCTGCTTCGCTTGCGCAGTTGGGCCACCGTGAGGAGGCGCGGCGAGAAGCAGAATTGTTCCTGATCACCCACCCTCATTTCACGATCAGCCATTGGCTCAGCTCCCAGCCGCTGCGCGATGCATCTGTACGAGACCACTTTGTCGACGGCTTCCGAAAGGCTGGCCTGCCGGAGATGTGATAGCGGTGGGGGCAATCCCGACGCGTTCGAGGACTTGATCAACGGATATGCGCTGCGCGAGAACGGCGGTCTGGATCGCAGTTTCGCAAAGCATCCTGTCTTCATTGCTACGGGGTCATCTCCACCATGATGCAAGGCGGGTGCCAGCTCACGAGCCAAAATCCCAAAATTGACTGCTCAATCTTGGCTATGCGATCTTGAACGACAGCAATGTAAGCATTCGCGGAGGGCCCAGCATCAAAGCATCAACGTTATCGCTGAGGTTCGCAGTTCTGACGTCGGTCAGATCGTAGTCCGCACTACCCCACTCCATCTTGATCAATCGGCGACAAGGTTTGTTCGAGTACATCGGTCCGCATATCGGTCACTTCCCTGTTTTGCCATAGGTGCCGACTAGCTCGGTTCCGGCAATGATGTGATCGCGCATTTGCGCTTCGATTTGGTCCTTGCTAGCCGCCGCCGATAGGGTGAGCCGGTCATCGAGTGCATAGAGCTTGAAGAAGTAGCGGTGCACACCGATCGGAGGACAAGGGCCGCCATACGCATTGCTGTTCCACCCATTCCTCGCTGTCTGAGCGCCTGATGGCAGTTGCGAAATCCCTTCCACAAGCCCCTTCAGATCGGGGGGCAGATTGAAAACAATCCAGTGTATCCAGGTCATTTTCGGATGGGCCGGATCCGGCGCGTCCGGGTCGTCGACGATCAATACAAGGCTTTTGGTTCCGGTCGGGATGTCTGTCCATTCGAGAGGCGGGGAAATACCTTGCCCTTCGCAGGTGTAAAGCCTGGGAATGGTTCCGCCATTGTTAAAGGCGGGCGATGCGATAGTGAACGCCATATGGAGCCTCGGCGAGTTCAAGAAACCGTTTCGTTGCCGCACGCACGATATACCCGTGCCCACGCAATCTGTGGGCGCCTCCAGACCAACGACAGCATCGGCCTATTGGCGCACGATGTCCAGGATGTCGACCCGCAACCAGTTTCAGCATAATTCTATAGCGACCTATATCTACACGCTGCCTGCGAGTGTCAGCAAAATTTGCGCGAACGTCTGTCGATGATAAAGGACGTTATCATAGGATATCGGATGGACGATGATGCCAACGCCCCACATATGGTGGGAGCGCAAATAGCTCCTTGCAGTTGCGGGTTTACGGTTCGAATCCCTTCACATCAGGATTTTTGTCAATGGTTCATTCAGATGACATCGAGGATCTACGCTCGGAAAAGATCATCGCCTTTTCCCGTCAGAACCTCTCCTACAGCGAACGCTATTTCTCCGAGATGTTCGAGACCCATGGTCTGACCGGCAACATCGCCTCTGCGACGACACCTTCTCGCTGGTGTCGCTCGTCTCGGCAGGCCTTGGCATCGGCTTTGCACCGGAATGGACGAAGGATCTTCCGAACCGCAACTTCGAGCTCGGGCCCGTGCGTGGCGTCGATCTGAAGATCGGGCTTGGGGTTGCCTGGAACAAGGAAGACCGGACGACATCATCGACATTGCCCGGTCGCTGACGCGCCCGGGCAGGTGAGGGCGGCGCCTGATATTCGAGCGCTGGTGGAAGCCAGAACACTATCATCGTGCGGCTTAAAATGGTTGAGCCTCCGCAGGGGGTGGAGACTCAACCAAGGTGCGCGTTCGTAAATTGAGGGGCGCGCTCTACCCCACCGTCACAGCGGCGGCCTTGAGCGTTCATCAAGCTATCTGCTCTTTTTCGGCTTCGACGGGAGCAGGCCTTCGCGTTGCATTTGCTTGCGGGCATTCTTGCGCTGGCGGCTCACCGCCTCGGCTTTCTCGCGCGCTCTCTTAACCGAGGGCTTTTCAAAAGCCTCGCGCATCCGCATTTCACGAAAAATGCCCTCGCGCTGGAGTTTCTTCTTCAGAACGCGGAGCGCCTGATCGACATTGTTATCACGTACTAGAACCTGCATTGGCCGCTCGTAGGTTGGAAAAGGTCGCTCAACTTACAAGTTTTCGAGCTGATTCCTAGTTCACAGTTCGCAGGAATTCGAGCTTTCTAAGATGTAAAGCGAGGCGACGCTGAAACCGGGTCAGGTGCGAAATTATGGAGCAAGTGCCACAAGATTCCGATGAAGGCCGATGCTATCTCCTGAGGGTGCCTCGAGAGTGTTGCGTATGGTCGAAGTCGTAGACGAATTGAAAGCGAAACTGGGTGAGATCGATGCCCGGATCGAGGAGCTGCTCAGCGCGCCAGTGGGTTCGAAGTCCCGAAAACCGACCCCCGCGCGGCGGACGCCATTCCTTGCATCGACTACGCCCTCAGACTGAGCCCCCGCGAGGCTTTTCTCGTCGGATCGGTCGCCTTCTCGACCTATGCGGGACATCTTGGCGTCCGTCTGCCTGCTGCGTCATTCCAGACCGGAGATGCCGACTTCGCCCAGGACTATGCGAACTCGGCCGAAGTAGGGGACAGCCTTCCACCTATTCTCGAAATCCTGAAGGGCCTCGATCCGACATTCCGGCCGGTCATGCATCGCTCGGGGTCACTGCGTGTGACCAGCTTCATCAATCGCAGCGGCTACAAGGTCGAGTTCTTGACCGGAAACAGGGGATCGGATGACCACATGGACAAACCGGCCGGCATGCCCGCCCTTGGTGGAGCCTCGGCCGAACCGCTGAGATTCCTGGACTTCCTGATCTATGAGCCGATCAGAGCCGTCATGCTGCACAAGTCAGGCATCAGCGTGATCGTACCAGCTCCGGAGCGCTACGCGATCCACAAGCTGATCGTCGCCAGCCGCCGCGTCGTTGACACGCTTGGTTCCGCGAAACGAGACAAGGACTTGAGGCAGGCCGTTCTCCTGTTCGAAGCACTCGATGTCGCCAATCGGCTCAATGAGCTGTCGGACGCACTGCATGAGGCATGGGAGAGGGGAGAGGCCTGGCGCTACGCGATCAAGACCGGGATCGGCTACATGAGCCGCGCTGATCGGGCCAAGACGGAAGCGTTGTTCAAGGAGCTCGCCGTCGATCCATTCAAGGAAGATAGGTAGGGGCGGCTATTTCACAGATTTATCCGGGATGAGACTTCAAAGTCGGCGTTGATCTCCACGACGAGTACTTTGCCGAGTTGCCTGAAACCTTCACGGAAACCTCGTCCTTGGATTTGAATGGCGTGATCGGTTTGATCTCAACGTGATCGTTGCCAAGCCTACCATCGGCACCCTCCGTAGGTGATGGCGCCGAAGAGTTCTCCTATGTCTCCGTACACATTGGGGTGGGATCGCGGGTTCGATTCCCATCAAGGCGAGGGACTCGCAGTCGGTTTGCCGCCGTGTCGCTTGGGCAAGCGCCTCTCGTGGAGAGCGGGCACTAGTTACCACGGTGCCTGACAGCGGCACTGCGACAAAAACCGGACAATGGACCGTCGCCGTTGCGGTTATGACTCATGCACTAACCGCATAGTAGCCATTCGTTGCGCTAGCCGTGCCGAATCCCGCTCTGGGAGGTCGGAAGTTGCTACCCGGAGTCAATAATCAATAACCAAGATGGTAGACGTCCGCCCGGCGGACTGGTCGCGCGCGACCAATTCCCACTAGCAAAGATCCCAGACGCGATGACGCTGCGCGAACGCTCGGATTTGATAACGTCAGTCGCGAGTGGGCTTGTGGCGACCGCCGAGAAGCCGCAGGAAATCCGAAACGACAGATTTGCGGCGACCTTGATCGGTCTGGCTAGGATCATAAACGGCTGCGCTGGCGACGGTGTTGCCTGCCGCCAGGACTGGATCGTCGCAGTCGGAACCGACTTCAGCGAATTCGCCACAGCACCTCGGGTCCCGCCTCCCTAGAAATCGGCGACCTTACCCCAGGCAGATTTTCGGAAGCGGTCCGGATGGTACGCGCGTGGGTCGACGATTGGCTCGTCACCAGTGACGATGTCGGCGATCAGGTGACCGGCGCCGGGACCAATGCCGAAGCCGTGCCCGCTGAAGCCGGCGGCGAGGATGAACCCCGGTATGGCGGCGATTTCGCCGATGCCAGGCACACCGTCCGGCGTGCTGTCGATATAACCCGCCCATGCGGCGGTGATGCTGGTGTTCTTAAGGTCGGGCAGGAGGTCGAGCGCGCGCGAATGGGTGAGGCGAATAGTGTCTTTATCGACTGCAGGATCAAGGATACGCATGCGCTCCATTGGCGTCGGGGCATCGAGGCGCCAGCGAGTCAGGCTCTCGTGACCGGAACGGAAGCCTTCGGTGCCGCCGGGTGCAAGGCTGCGCCAGCGCCGGGCGAACATCGGCAGAAACTGCGGCGCGAAACGCAATTGCTGCGGCGTCGGATCGACACGGCCGCGGCCACTGATGGCGAGCGTGTAGCCGCCGTCCCCGCGGCGCGTCACCGAAACGGCGGCCGTATGCAGCGCATCCGGAAGGCGGATGGCGCCTGGCGAGACGGCCAGGATTGATGATCGGATCGCGGCTTGGGGAAAGCGGATGCCGAGCTGACGGCAGAAGGAGGAGGCCCAGGCGCCGCCGGCAAGGATCGCCGTCTTCGTGCGGATGGTGCCATGCTCGGTAACGACACCAGAAAGGCGACCGCCTTCTGTCTCTATGCCGCGGGCGGCGCAGGACTGATGCACGGTGCCGCCGAGCTTGAGGATCGCACGTGCGACCGCGGGTGCCGCACTTGCCGGATCGGCGGTGCCGTCGGTCGGCGAAAAGACGCCCCCCTTCCACGGCTTTCCGGTGGCGCGGCCGCGTTCGGTCGCCTCGGCTCTGTCGAGCATATACGTTGTGACGCCGAGCGCACGGGCAAAGTCGCGCCAGCGGGCCCAGCCGGCCAGTTCCTCTTCGCTGTTGCTGAGGTAGAACAACCCGCAGCGTCGGAAGCCGGTATCCTCGCCGCTCTCGGCGGCGAAACGCTCCCAAAGATCGAGGCTCTTCGTCGCCATCGGCAATTCGCGGGCGTCCCGGTTCTGCTGGCGGCACCAGCCCCAGTTGCGGCTCGACTGCTCCGCGCCGATCCGGCCCTTCTCCACGACGGCTACCTTTAATCCGCGGCGGGCAAGATAGTAGGCCGCAAACACACCGACAATGCCGCCGCCGATTACCACGGCATCGGCGTCTTCGGGCAACTGCGGCGTTGTGTCGATGAGTTTCAGCGGTGCGGGCATGGCGTGACCTCCGTTACGACCACAGTCTAACGGCTTTGGCGCAACGGCGTTGCCGGACTACGACTGCGCGCAGCACAAGATTCCGTATTGCGGGAGCAATGCCGCCCTTTCTGCTTTGGCCTATAATGCCAAACGAAATCGACACGACTCTCCAGTGTGTTAAGGTCATAGCTGGGAACGTCGCAGCACAATCTGCTGTTCCGTTGGCCACTTAGCAAGGGGAAGGCGCGCCATGAAACTCGACCGGATCGACATCAAGATTCTGTACGAACTGCAGAAGAATGGCCGCATCACTAATGTGGAACTCGCCGAATTGGTCAACCTGTCGCCGAGCCCCTGTCTGATGCGAGTCAAGAAGCTGCAGTCGGAGGGTTACATTGAGGGCTATTCGGCGCAGATCAACGTCAGCAAGCTCGGGCAGACCCTGACAGTATTCACCGAAATCACGCTGAAGAACCACCGGCAGATCGACTTTGCCCGGTTCCTGGCGGCGATAGACAAGGTCGACAACGTTATGGAATGCCATCTAGTGTCAGGAGGCTACGACTACCTTCTAAAATTCGTCACGGCCGGGATCGGCGAATACCAGACGATCATGGAGCGCCTCACCGACATGGACGTCGGCATCGACAAGTATTTCAGTTTCGTCGTCTTGAAGTCGCCGATAGTCAAGGTGCACATGCCACTGACCAGCCTGTTTCGGATGTAGGATCTTCGGATCGGTTTGCGCCGGCTTGCGCGGCCGACGCTTGCGATTTGGCCCGCTCCTCCGGTGCCTCACCCGACAAAGCATGATGTCGTCCGCGTCTCCTTCTGTCCGCATTCGGGCTGAGGCGATGACAGCAAGTTGGGATGAGCCGGCGCCTCAGCGCCGGCAATAGGCTCGCACGAGCTCCGGATCCTGTTCGAGCCCATCGAGCCACGTGGGATCGAGCCTCGGCACCGACGAGAAGAGCAGTTGCGAATATGGGTGTTGCGGTGTCTTGACCTTCGCCGGCGTGATTTCCTCTACCTTTCTGCCGCCATACATCACGACGATCTCGTCGCAGATCGCCTCCACCACGGAGAGGTCATGGCTGATGAAGATGTAGGAAAGACCGAGCTCGCGCTGCAATTCCTTGAGGAGATCGATGACGGCGGCCGCGACCACGGTGTCCAGTGCAGAGGTGATCTCGTCGCACAGGATCAGCTTCGGCTCGGCTGCGAGTGCGCGGGCGAAGTTAACACGCTGCTTCTGGCCGCCCGAGAGCTCCCCCGGGCGGCGATGACGCAGGTTGCGCGGCAGGCGCACCATGTCGAGCAGCTCGTCGATGCGTGCGCTGCGCGCCTTGGCATTCATGCCGTGATAGAAGGCAAGCGGCCGGGCTAAGATTTCCTCGACGGATTTCGCCGGATTAAGCGCCGTATCGGCATATTGGAAGACGATCTGCATTTCGCGCAGTTCATCGCGCGAGCGCGCGCGGGCGCTGCGGCCGAGTTCCTTGCCGTCGAAGACGATCTTGCCGACAGCGGCCGGCAATATGCCGGCGATGGTGCGCGCGAGCGTCGACTTGCCGCAACCGGACTCGCCGATGATACCGAGGTTGCGCCCCTTCTCCACCTTGAGACTGACATGCTCGACGGCGCGCACGAGGGGCAGGCCGTCGGCCTGGGCCTGGCCGTAGCCTGCGACAAGATTTTCGATTTCGAGCAGCGGGGCCGGACCACTTTCTGCCGCGCCCGCAGCGCCACGGGGTTTCGGCTCGAAGGCGGCGAGCAGCTCCCGCGTGTAGGGGTGCTTCGCGCCGTCGAGGATCTCTTTGGTGGTGCCGATCTCCTTAGTCTCTCCGCCTTTCAAGACGACGATGCGGTCGGCGATCTGGGCGACCACGGCGAGGTCGTGCGAGACGTAAACGCCGGCGATGCCGCCTTTCTTCATGACCGACTTGAAGGCGCGCAGCACCTCGATCTGCGTCGTCACGTCGAGCGCCGTCGTCGGCTCGTCGAAGATGACGAGCTTCGGGTCGCCGATCAGCGCCATGGCCGCAGAAAGCCGCTGCAACTGGCCGCCGGAGACCTGGTGCGGATAGCGGGTGCCAATCGTTTCGGGCTCAGGCAGCGACAACGCCCTGAAAAGCTCGACGGCACGGAGGCGGGCCTCGTCGGCGGACATAAGCCCATGAATTCGGGTGACCTCGATTACCTGGTCCATGATCGTGGCGGCCGGGTTGAATGCGGCGGCGGCTGATTGCGGAACATAGGTGACCTCGGTGCCGCGCACCCTGGCGCGCTGCTTTTCGCTCAGCGTCACCATGTCCTTTCCGGCGACGGAGACGCTGCCGCCGGAGATGCGACAGCCGGGGCGGGCGTGGCCCATCAGCGTGAGCGCGATCGTCGTCTTGCCGGAGCCGCTTTCGCCGATCAGCGCCACGATCTCGCCCTCGGCAATGTCGAAGCTGACGCCGTTGATGATCTCGACGCGTCGGCCGGAATCGGTGGTGGCTTCGACCTTCAGGTCACGGATTTCTACGAGATTGACCATCATTCGCTCCGATCGCGGATCTTCTTTGGCAGGTTGTCGATCAGCAGGTTGACGCTGATGGTGAGGCTGGCGATCGCAAAGGAGGGAGCCATCACCGCCGGTGCGCCAAAGGGCAGGCCGCCGATGTTTTCGCGCACAAGAGCCCCCCAGTCGGCATAGGGCGGCTGGACGCCAAGGCCGAGGAAGGAGAGGCCGGAGAGCAGGAGAACGATGAAGACGAAGCGGATGCCGAGGTCGGCAAGTACCGGTCCGACGATGTTCGGCAGGATTTCCGAGCGGATCAGATAAAGGGTACTTTCGCCTCGGATGCGGGCGACGGTGATGAAATCCATCGCGTTGATGTTGACGGCAAGCGCGCGGGCGAAACGGTACGCGCCGGGGATATAGATCACCGACAGCGTCAGGATCAGCACGGGAATGGAGGAGCCGACGGCAGCGACGATCACAAGGCCGAACAGCTTGCTCGGGATCGAGCTGAGGGCGTCGAGGAAGCGGCTCAGGACCGTGTCGAGCCAGCCGCCGGCGACCGCTGCGATCATGCCGAGCATCACGCCGCTGAAGCAGGCGATCGTAACTGCCGCAAGCGAGATGCCGACCGTGTAGCGGGCGCCCATCAGGATTCGCGAGAGCATGTCGCGGCCGAGATAATCGGAGCCGAGCCAGAAGTCGCGGCTCATCGGGCCGAAGTAATCGAGGTCGACAATTTCGCCGACAGGGTAGGGGATGATCAGCGGCGCGAAGATCGCGATCAACACCCATAAAAGGATGACCGAGAGACCGACCATGCCGATGATGTTGAAGCGATAGCCGAGCCGGGTTCCGGAAATCCGGTCAGACTTGGTCTCAGAACTGGTCATTGTCATCGGAGCCTCGGATTGGAAAGAATGGCTATGATATCGGCGGCCGTGATCAGGAGCAGGTAGCCGAGGCAGAAGATCATCGCGCAACTCTGGATCAGCGGCAGGTCGCGAGTGGCGACGGCGTCGACCATCAGCTTGGCAATACCTGGATAGTTGAAGATGGTCTCGACAATGATGACGCCGCCGAGCAGGTATGAGAGCGAAAGCGCGACCGCGTTGACAATCGGGCCCAGAGCGTTCGGCAGCGCATGCCGAAACACGATGCGCGGCCGCGAGGCGCCCTTGAGCAACGCCATCTCCACATAGGGCGTGTTGAGCGTCTCGATCACCGCTGCCCGGGTCATGCGGATCATTTGCGCCGAGATGACGAAGGTAAGGGTGATCACCGGCATGGCATAGATGCGCAGGAGGTCTGTCAGCGAGGTGACTTCGTTCGCGAAGGAGAGCGCCGGTAGCCATTTCAGGTAGACGGCGAAGATTAACACCGCGGAGGTCGCTATCATGAATTCCGGCACTGAGATGACGCCGATCGTCAACACGGTGACGGCACGGTCGTACAGCGAGCCACGTAGCATCGCCGCGGTGATGCCGAGCGTCAGCGCGATCGGCACCGAAAAGAGCGCGGTGACGCCCGCGAGCTGCAGCGTATTGATGAAACGCCCCCCGATCAGATCCGCGACCGGCATCTCATTGGCATAGGAGGTGCCGAGGTCGCCCTGCAGCAAACCAACGATCCAGCGCAGGAAACGGAAGATCGCCGGGTCGTCGAGATGCATGGCCTTGCGCAGACCTTCGACTGCCTCCGGCGTGGCGGCCTGGCCAAGCAGGATCGTCGCTGTGTCTCCCGGCAGGAGCGTCGTGGCGAAGAACACGGCGAAGGAGACGATCACCAGCGTGATCAAGGCGATGAGCAATCTGCTCAGCACGAGTGATAGGACACGGTTGTTCACGCGCGTTCCCTTTCGGCATTCGAGATTTCAAACCAAAAGGGTCAGAGCTGCAACCGAGGGGCTGCAGCCCCGACCGTTCGCCTCATCAGGCTTCGAGCCAGACATATTCCGCGAAAGCATAACCCATCTGGCCGCCAAGCGGGTTGGCTTCCAAGCCCTTGAGCTTGGCGGTGATCGCGTCGACGTTGGAGATATAGGCCGGAATGATGGTGCCGGCTTCGCTTGCGACCATCACCTGCATCTCGTTGTAGATCGCCTTGCGCTTCTCCTGGTCGAGCGAGCCGCGCGCCTCGATCAGCATCTTATCGAATTTCTCCGACTTGTACTGGCTTTCGTTCCAAGGCGCTTCCGTAGTGTAAAGCAGCGAGAACAGGATGTCCGGTGTCGGGCGCGGGTTGATGTTGCCGAAATGGATCGGCGCCTTGAGCCAATAGTTGTCCCAATAGCCGTCGGCCGGTACGCGCTGAACGTCGAGCTTCAGTCCGATCTCGGCAGCGGAAGCCTGGATGATCATGGCCATATCGATCGACGAGTTCGCCGCCTCGGATGCGATCACCGGGATCGACTGACCGAGAATGCCGGCCTTCTCGAAATGGAATTTCGCCTTTTCCGGATCGAACGCCCGCGGCTTCAGGTCGGCATTGTGGTAGAAGTTTGCCGGGGAAACCGGCTGGTCGTTGCCGACTTCTCCGAGGCCGCGGAGCGCCGACTTGACGATCTGCTCGCGGTTGACGAGGTACTTCATTCCCTCGACGAAGTCCCGTTTGCTGCCGGGCTCCAAGTCCATGCGTATGTTGAGATTGGTGTAGTTGCCGGAGGTGGTTTTCGAGAGTACGAAGCCGTCGCCTTGGGCCTCGACCAGGCGCATCGAGCGCGGATTGATCGTAGCGGCGAGATGGATATCGCCCGAGAGCAGTGCGTTGACGCGCGAGCTATCGTCGCTGATCGCGAAGTACTCGAAGGAGTCGACGTTCGGGCCGGACTTCCAATAGTTCTTGTTCTTGATGCCGACCGAGCGCACGCCGGGCTCGAAGACTTCTCTCACGAATGCGCCGGTGCCGTTGCCCTTGGAAAAATCCGTCGTGCCATCGGCGACGATCATGAAGTGGTGCATCGACAGGATGGTTGGCAGGTCGGCGTTCGGATTTGCGAGCGTGATCTCGACCGTCTGCTTGTCCACAGCCTTGAAGCCCGTCATCTGCGCGGCGATCTTCGCGACCTTCGAACCGACGGATGGATCGAGATGGCGTTTCAACGAGAAGACCACGTCCTCGGCGGTCAACGGCTTGCCGTCGTGGAAAGCGACGCCGCTCCTCAGTTTGACCGTCCAGGTCTTCGCATCCTTGGACTCGATCGCTTCGGCGAGCTCCATCTGCGGGGTGCCGCTCTTATCGAGGAAGGTGAGACGGTTGTAGAAGGAGCAGCACCGGACATAGTCGGTGGAGAGCGATGCCTTGGCCGGGTCGAGCGTGTCGGCGGTCGAGGACGACCAGCCGGCCGCTTTGAGCGCGCCGCCGGAGACCGGCGTTGCGGCAACCGCGTTGGAGGCGCGGCCGAGCACTAGACTGCCGGCGGAGAGGGCAACGCCACCGGCGAGCATCATCTGCAGCAGTTCACGGCGCGTTGCTCCGCGGCGGATGGCGTTTTCGACCATGGCGTCGTCGGATCTGGTCCAATTAATGATTTTGTCGTTCATGTCATTCCCCTTTTCGTCTGTTGGTGGGCTGCCCGTCTTCCGTGGGCTTAGACCCATCCGGTGAACTGGTCAGCTACGTGCGACGGCCGCGGCATCGGCAAGGCCGGTCATGGAGGTGAAGTGGTAGTCGGGTTCGGTGAACTCGGCCGGCTCTATGGTGCCGCCGTAACCTTTCTGCCCGTGGCGCCGCTCGATCCAGCAGTTGGTCAGCCCAAGCTTCCGCGAAATGCCGATGTCGTGGTACTGGCTCTGGGCGACATGCAGGACGTCGTCCTTCGAATTGCCTTCCGAGCCGACGAAGTCGAAAACCTTCTGAAAGAAGGCGGGGTCAGGTTTTTCGGTACCGGTATCGTCGGCGGTGAAGGCGGCGTAGAAGGGATCGCCCAGTTCCTTGGCGAAGAAATCGAATGCCCAGCGGCGCGCATTGGTCATAGCAACAAGCCGGTAATTCTTCGCAAGGCGCTCCAGCGCTTCGGCGCTGTCTTCGAAGGCCCTCCAGTTCCCGGCGGAGTCCCTGAGACGCTCGCCATATTTCCGCTCAGTCGGAAGGCCGAGCTTCGGCGCGATTTCGAGATAGACGCGCACCAGATCGTCCGGGAAGAGGTCGGCGTCCTTGGAGTAGCGCGCCGCGCGGTAGAGGCTGAGCGCCTCCTCACCATCGATGGCGACACTGGCCTCGGCGGCGATGCCGGCGAGGCAATCCTTGAGGCCGCCCTCGAAGTCGATCAGCGTGCCGACGACGTCGAAGGTCATGTATTTGAATTCGGGCAGGCTCTTGTGCACATCGATTCCCCAGTTTTTTCGCGTCCCAGGTCGGAACGCCGACTTCATGAAGAAGAATATTCTGTTCCCGTCGGCGGGATGTTTTCCCCGCTCTTGCTGGAAAGGCCGCATATGCTGGGATCCGGCCGCTTCCTTGATTTGAGTTTGGCAGTTGCGCCGCGCCGGAGTCTCCGAAAGGGCGCCGTGGCGCGGCACAAAATTTCGAATATGGCGGTTCCGCGATATATCGCGTCAGTCGTCCATCAGGCCCTCAAAGCCTGGCGAACATCCGGGTCTTCCAAGGTCTCGTCCAATGTTTGGCGGGTGCGCTCGACAATCGCGTCGATCTCCGCGGCGGTGCAGCAGAGCGGCGGCGCATAGCCGAGCACGCCATTGGCGAAGGCGCGGATGACGAGGCCGTTTTCCCAGGCCCGGTCGAAGATGCGGCGCGCCGGCTCCGCGGCCGCCGGCAAAGGGGTCTTCCTCGACTTGTCGACGACGAGCTCGACGGCGGCCAGCATGCCGCGGCCGCGCACATCGCCGACAAGGGGATGGTCCCTCAGGCTTTCGAGACCTTCCATCAGCCGTGCACCGGCCGTGACGCCGTTTTCCAAAAGGCCGTTCTCGTAGAGCCTCAGCACCTCGAGGCCGACAGCGGCGCTGACCGGATGTGCCGAATAGGTGTAACCGTGGCCGACGGCGGAAGCGCCGGCGCCGTCGGCAATCGTCTGATAGACGTGGTCGGCCATGAACACGGCCCCCATCGGCACATAGCCGGACGTGAGACCTTTGGCCGTGGTTATGAAGTCCGGCACGATCTCGTCCTCGGTAGAGGCAAAGAGCGGTCCGGTGCGACCGAAGCCGGTGATCACCTCGTCTGCAACGAAGAGGATGCCGAGCTCGCGGCAGAGTTCGCGCATCGCCTTCATCCAGCCCTTGGGTGGCACCAGCACGCCGCCCGAGCCCTGGATCGGCTCTGCATAGAAGGCAGCGACACGCTCGGGGCCAATTTCCCCGACCTTGCGCCGGAGAGCGGCCAGCGACGCCTCGATGATCGCCTGCGGGCTCTCTCCCACCGGATTGCGGTAGGCATAGTGAGACGGAATTTTGTGTTGCCAGTCGAAGGGAATGCCGAAGCCGGCGTGGAAGGCCGGCAGCGCCGTCAGCCCGGCGCCGACCGTCGATGAGCCGTGATAGCCTTGCTCGACCGAAATGAACTGATCGCGTTGCGGCTGGCCGCGGGCAATCCAATAATAGCGGATGAAGCGGATCGTGCTGTCGACGGCGTCGGAGCCGCCGAGCGTGAAATAGACGTGGTTGAGATCGCCCGGCGCGCGCTCGGCGAGTTCCGAGGCGAGGCGGATCGCGGGCTCGGAGCCGAGCCCGAAATAGGCCGTCGCATAGGGAAGCTCGCGCATCTGCCGGGCGGCCGCTTCGACGATCGCTTCGTGGCCATAGCCGGCATTGACGCACCAAAGGCCGGCAAAGCCGTCGATCAGTTGCTTGCCCGAAGCGTCGGTGACCGTCGCGCCTTTTGCCGAGGCGAGTACGCGCACGCCGAGTTTTTCATGGCCGCGATAGGAGGCGACCGGATGGATGAGGTGGGCGCGATCGAGTTCGATGAGGGAATTGCTGTACATGATGATCTCCGGATCAGCCGAGCGCCTGATTGGCGAGGGCGAAGGTGGTAGCGGCCGGGTCGGCGGCGCGGTGGATCGGGGGCTTCATCATGGCGATACCCCCGCCGACATGGGCGAGTCCTTGCTCGGCAAGCCAGAGAGAAAGGCCGGTCTCGGCAGTGGTATCGAGCCTGATGAACCGGCCGGTTCGCGTGGACATGAAGTGGGCCACGAGCGCCTTGGCGTCTTCGAGACCTTTAGCGACGACGGGCCCAATGGCCTCGCCGCGGCCGAAGGGGCGGATGCCGCCGAACCCGCAAACGCGCCCGTCCCGGCGGATCACCGCAAAGTTGCCGACCTTCCCGAGATAGGCAATCATCCCTTCACGGTCGGCGCCGAAGGCGAGGCGGTCGAGCGCGACGATCGCTTCGATGTCGGCCGCGGCCGCCTGTTCCGTTTGCCCAGGCTCGGCGATTGCTCTGACGATGCCCTGATGCTGCAACACGCGACCCGTCTCGCGGAAGCCGAGCCTTTCGTATAGCGGCAGGCCCTCAGTCGTTGCCACGAGTCTGAGCGGACGATCGGCCGCTAGCCGCAACGCGGCGTCCATTAGCTTGCGACCGAGGCCGCGGCCGCGCATGGCCTCGTCGACGATGACCATGTTGATCGTTGCACAGTCGGACTTGTAAGGGGTGACGAGTACAGTGCCGACGACCCGGTCGCCCTCAATCGCGACGACGCCTTGGCTCAGGGTCAGCGCCATCTGCCAATCTTCAAGGCGATGTGGCCAGCCGGCCTGCCGGGATAGCTTGACGGCGGCTTCCAGATGCTCAGGTCCGAAGGCGGCAATATCGATCTGACTTGTCTGCATGGCATTTCCTTCAATTTCTGCCCGCAAGTCTGAAGGAGTGCCGGCCGGCAGATCGTCTGAAGGCTTTGGCTTGCGCGGTATCTTATAGCTTTGCACCTGCCGGTCGCCGCATCTTATGCTGGCAGGGAAGAGCGCTGGGAGGGCGCCGGGGCGGAAGGGCGCCGTTGACCACCAGCAGCCACACAACCTTCTGCCAAAGCCGGCGCTCGATACGATAGATTCTGCTTCGAACGCCGCCAAATCAGGCGAGGCGATGGGAGTCGCAGCGCCTATGATCCTCACAGAATACCTGGTCACGTTCTTTCAAGGATACGCACATGACGACGTTCCGTCCGAAATACATCACCTTCGACTGCTACGGCACGCTGACGAACTTCCAGATGGCGGAAGCGGCCCGCGACCTCTATCAGGAGCAGCTCGACGAGGCGCGCATGGCTGAATTCATCAAGAATTTCGCGGCCTACCGCTTGGACGAGGTCCTGGGCGCCTGGAAGCCCTATGCCGAGGTGGTGCACAATTCGCTGGAACGGACCTGCAAGCGCAACGGCATTAAATTCCGCGATGAAGCTGCGAAGATGGTCTATGAGCGCGTGCCGACATGGGGGCCGCATGCGGACGTGCCGGCGGGGCTTGCCAAGGTCGCCAAGGAGATCCCACTGGTGATCCTGTCGAATGCAATGAATTCACAGATCATGTCGAATGTCGAAAAGCTTGGCGCACCCTTCCATGCGGTCTACACCGCCGAGCAGGCGCAGTCCTACAAACCGCGCTTTAAGGGCTTCGAATACATGCTGGATATGCTCGGCTGTGATCCGCAGGACATTCTTCACTGCTCGTCCTCCTTCCGCTACGACCTGATGTCGGCGCACGACCTCGGCATCAAGAACAAAGTCTGGGTCAATCGCGGTCATGAGCCGGCCAATCCCTACTACGGCTATGTCGAGATAGCCGACATCTCCGGCCTGCCGGGCGTCGTCGGTCTTTAGAAAAGGCAGTGCGCCATGAAGTTCCTGTCCTACTGGCATGATACGGCCCCGGCCTTTGCCGGAGCTGCGCAAGGCCCGGTCGATGGCCATTACGACGTCGCCGTGATTGGCGGCGGCTTCACCGGCCTCAGTGCGGCCCGGCAGCTTGCCAGGGCCGGGGCGAAGGTCGTCGTGCTGGAGGCCGAGAAGATCGGCTGGGGCGCCTCCGGCCGCAATGGCGGACACTTGAATAACGGGCTCGCCCATAGCTATCTTGCGGCCAAGGCGGAACTCGGCGGGGAGCGGGCGATTGCGCTCTACAAGGCGTTCGACGATTCAGTCGACACGATCGAGGCACTGATCACCGAAGAAGGTATCAACTGCAACTTCCGCCGCGCCGGCAAAGTGAAGCTTGCCTCGAAGCCCCAGCATTTCGAGGCGATCGCCCGCAACTTCGAGGCGGTCAACGCGGAGGTCGATCCCGATACGGCGCTTCTCAGCGCCGAGGATCTGAAGCAGGAGGTCGGCTCGCCCTTCTTCGGGGCAATGCTCTCGAAGAAGAGCGCGATGATGCATATGGGGCGGTATGTCGTCGGCCTCGCCGAAGCGGCTACGCGCCATGGCGCCATGGTTTTCGAGAGCGCGGCCGTCACCGAGCATCGCCAGGCGGGCGGCCGGCACACATTGAAGACCCCCCGCGGCAGCGTCACCGCGGATGCGGTTCTTGTCGCCACCGGCGCCTACACGCCTTCGATCTTCGGTTATTTCCGCCGCCGCATCATCGCCGTCGGCAGCTTCATCATCGCCACCCGACCGCTGACAGCGGCGGAGATCGGGGCGACAATGCCGGGTAGCCGCACCTGTGTCACGTCGATGAACATCGGTAACTATTTCAGGCTCTCGCCCGACAACCGTCTGATCTTCGGCGGCCGCGCGCGCTTCTCGGCGACATCCGACCAGCGTTCGGACGAAAAAAGCGGCGCGATCCTCAAGGCGAGCCTTACCGCGATCTTTCCGCAACTCGCCAATGTCGAGATCGACTACTGCTGGGGCGGCCTCGTCGATATGACCAAGGACCGATTCCCCCGCGCCGGTTATCAAGACGGCGTTTGGTACGCCATGGGCTATTCCGGCCACGGGGCGCAGCTTTCGACGCATCTCGGCATGATTATCGCGGATGCGATCCTCGACCGGCCGGACCGCAACCCGCTGAAGGGTCTCGAATGGCCGGCCGTGCCCGGGCATTTCGGCAAGCCTTGGTTCCTGCCGCTCGTCGGCATGTATTACAAGATGCTGGACAGGATCCAGTAGACAACGCGGGGGTAGGAAGAAGGGCGCGGACCGGACAGGTCCGCGCCCTTCTTTGTTTGGATGATCTAGCCTGGCGTGCCGCGTCAAGTGTGCAACGGTCTTGCAATAGAGCTGAAGCGCCTCGCGCGCGCTTGAGAGCGGGATGAAGAAACACGGGCGGCTTTTCGCGCGCATCCCGCTCTACTCCCAGAGCCGATCACGTTTTAGGCTTCGATTCGACCCAAGATCGTCGTGACCTACGGCGCGTCGCGTTCAATCGAATCACGCGACGCGCCGTAGATCCCTTGTTTGTGCCTGCCGTTTGTCCCAAAAGCCGCGGCACACTTTTGGGCAACATGCATTAATCCAGTCCGCCGATGTGGAAGCTCTTCATCTCGAGATATTCCTCGATGCCGACCTGGGCGCCCTCGCGGCCCAGGCCGGATTGCTTGACGCCGCCGAAGGGGGCGACTTCGGTGGAGATGGCGCCGGTGTTGAGGCCGACCATGCCGAATTCGAGTGCTTCCGCCACACGCCACGAGCGTTTCAGGCTCTCAGTGTAGAAATAGGCAGCCAAGCCGAAGGGCGTGCCGTTGGCGATGGCGATTGCCTCCTCCTCTGTCTCGAAGCGGAAGAGCGGTGCGACTGGACCGAAGGTCTCTTCGCTGGCAAGCAGCATCTCGGTGGTGGCGCCCGTGAGCACGATCGGGGCCTTATATTGTCTCCCCTCCGGCACCGACCTGCCGCGCGCCGCAAGCTTCGCGCCCTTGGCAAGCGCGTCCTCGACGTGGCGGTCGATCTTGTCGATCGCCGCGTCATTGATCATCGGTCCGATCGCGATGCCGGGTTCCGTACCGGGGCCGACCTTCATTGCGTTAACGCGTGCGCCGAGCTTCTCTGCAAAGGCGTCATAGACGCCGGCCTGCACCAGGATGCGGTTTGCACAGACGCAGGTCTGGCCGCCATTGCGGAACTTGGACGCGATCGCGCCTTCGACCGCCAGATCAAGGTCGGCGTCGTCGAAGACGATGAAGGGGGCATTCCCGCCGAGTTCGAGCGAGAGGCGCTTGACGCTGTCGGCCGCGCCTCTCATCAAGAGAGAGCCGACGCGCGTCGAGCCCGTAAAGGAGATCTTGCGTACTGTTTCGTTCGCCATGAACTCGTTGCCGATTGCGGTCGGCATGCCGGTGACGATGTTGATCACGCCTGCGGGAATGCCGGCGCGCTCTGCCAGAACTCCGAGGGCGAGCGCTGAAAAGGGCGTGAACTCCGAGGGCTTGATCACCACCGTGCAGCCGGCCGCCAAGGCAGGTGCCACTTTGCGGGTAATCATTGCGTTCGGGAAATTCCACGGCGTCACGATCGCGCAGACGCCGACCGCCTCTTTCAGAACGACGATGCGCCGATCGGCCGTCGGAGAGGGAATGGTGTGGCCGCCGATGCGACGAGCCTCCTCGGCGAACCATTTGACGAACGAAGCGCCGTAACGGATCTCGACGCGCGCCTCGTCGAGCGGCTTGCCCTGTTCCATCGTCAAGAGCAGAGCCAAATCCTCGAGGTTTTCGATCATCAGCGCATACCAGCGCTCAAGTAATGCGGCCCGTTCGGCATGCGTCTTCTTCTTCCACGGTCCGAAGGCGGCATTGGCGGCTTCGATGGCGGAGCGCGTTTCCTCTTCGCTCATGTCCGGAATGGTGCCGAGGCGCGTCCGGCTAGCGGGGTCGAAAACGTCGACGATCTTACCCGAGGCTGCGGCCAGCCAGGCTCCGTCGATGAGGCCCTCTTGCCGGAAAAGTTCCCTGTCGTTCAACTTCATGATTTCTCTCCTCTAAAGATCAGTTGAGCGCGGCAAGCACCGCCGCCTTAATCGTTTCGGTTTTGTCTTTGCCCGGCACGGTGCCGATCCCGCCGGCGGTCGTTCTTTCGAGCGCGGTCATGACAATGCGCGCGGCTTCACTTTCTCCGAGGTGGTCCAGCATCATCGCGCCGGACCATATGGCGGCGATGGGGTTGGCGATCCCGAGATGGGCGATGTCGGGTGCGGAGCCGTGTACCGGCTCGAACATCGACGGGGCGCTTCGATCGGGGTTGATGTTGGCGGAAGCCGCAAAGCCGAGCCCGCCCTGGATGGCGGCACCGAGATCAGTCAGGATGTCGCCGAAGAGGTTCGAGGCGACCACGACATCGAGGCTCTCGGGCGCCATGACCATGCGGGCGGCCATCGCATCGATGTGGTAGCTCGTCACCTCGACATCCGCGTATTCGGCGGCGAGCTCTCGCGTAATCTCGTCCCAGAACACCATGGAGTATTTCTGGGCGTTGGATTTGGTCACCGAAGCGAGCTTGCCCCGGCGTTGTCGCGCCTGCTCGAAGCCGAAGCGCAGGATCCGTTCGACGCCCGTGCGCGTGAAAATCGAGGTCTCGACCGCGACCTCATCGCCCGTTCCCTGATGCACGCGGCCGCTGGCGCCGGAATATTCGCCTTCGGTATTCTCGCGGATGCAGAGGATGTCGAAATTGTCCGCCTTCAACGGACCTTGGACGCCCGGCAGCAGCCGGTGCGGGCGGATATTGGCATATTGCACGAAGGCCTTGCGGATCGGCAGGAGCAAGCCGTGCAGTGAGACGGAATCTGGCACTTCCGCGGGCCAACCGACGGCGCCGAGCAGGATCGCATCGAAGCGGCGCAAGATCTCTATGCCGTCCGTCGGCATCATCGCGCCGGTTTCCTTGTAAAAGGCGCAGGACCACGGAAAGGGCGTGCCGGTGAGCGAGAAGCCGGAGTGCCTGGCAACGGTCGAAAGGACCTGCCAGGCCGCATCCGTTACGTCCTGGCCAATGCCGTCGCCGGGGATGAGTGCGATCGAATAGGATTTCATGGAGGCCTCCCTATAGGCTGATGAGCACGCTCTTGCTCTTGCGGTTGGCGTGATAGGCCTCGCGTCCGAGATCTTTGCCGATGCCGGAGCGCTTATAGCCGCCGGTCGGCAGGATGTGGTCGCGTGAACGATTGTAACGGTTGATCCAGACGGTGCCTGCCTGGAGTCGCCGCGTCAGCCGCAGCGCGCGCGACAGGTCGCGGGTGAAGAGGCCAGCGGCCAGGCCGTAGGTCGGGTGATCGGCGAGTGCCAGTGCCTCCTCTTCGTCGGCGAAGGTCTGCATGGTCAGGACAGGACCGAAGATTTCTTCGGTAATCGCTGGCGAGGAGCTGTCGCGAACGGCCATCAACGTCGGTTGATAGAAATAGCCCGGCGCATCCATTGGGGCGCCCCCGAACAGGCATTCGCCGCCCGCCGCAACGGCAGCCTCGACGATGCCGTCGATGCGGTTCAACTGGCGCTTCGAGATGATCGGCGAGTACCCGCTCGCCTCATCCCAGGTCGGACCCGGCTTCGCCGCCTTCATGTGCGTGACGATCGCCTCGGCGAGCGGCGCAGCAACGCTTTCCTCCACGATCAGACGGGAGCCGGCAACACAGGCCTGGCCGGCATTCGAAAGCATGCTCTGGGCGATCGCGGCGGCAGCCTTGTCGAGGTCCGCGTCGGCGAATACGAGTTGAGGACTCTTCCCGCCGAGTTCAAGCGTCATGGGCTTGACCCCGGTGCGGGCGATATTGGCCATGATGGCCGAGCCGGCGCCGGTCGAGCCGGTGAAGCTGACCTTGGCGATGTCCGGATGGCCGGTGAGGGCAGTGCCGGTCACCGGACCGTCGCCCAGCACGATATTAACGAGACCGGCCGGCAGGCCGGAGCGGATTGCAAGCTCGGCAAGATAGACGGTCGAAAATGGCGTCATTTCGGAGGGCTTCAAGACGACGGCATTGCCGGCGGCAAGCGCGGGGCCGAGCTTCCAGGCGGCCATCGAAACGGGGAAATTCCACGGAGTGATGGCGCCTACGACACCATAGGGCTCGGTCATCACCATGCCGAGATTGTTGTCATCAGTCGGCACGAGGTCGCTGCCTTCCTTGTCGGCGAATTCTGCGAAAAAGCGGATCTGCTCGGCGCTGACGGCGATATCGCCGGCGATCAGGTGTCCGACCGGTCGGGTCGAGGAAAGCGCCTCGAGCCTGGCGAGGGTTTGCGCCTCGCTTTCGATCAGGTCGGCCCAGCGCTGCAGCACGACTGTGCGTTCGCGCGGACGCACGCCGCCCCAGTTGCTCGTCTTCAGCGCATTCTTGGCGGTTTCGACGGCGCGGTCGACGAGTGCCTTACCCGCGAGCGGGCAGCCCGCATAGGCCCTGCCGTCGGACGGACGATGCATGTCGATAACGCCCTCGGCAGGGATCAGCCGGTCGCCGATGAAGTGCCCTACGGGCAGGGGAAGAGTGTCGGGGTCAAAGCTGAGAGTCATAGCGGGTCCTCGGATAATCTCATGCGAGGCTACCGGAAGAACGCGAGCAGCATGCATCGAGTGGCGATGCGGCGACGGCGGAAAATTACGTTTTCGGTGACGAGACAGCGAAATCTTCGGAGGATGAGATGGCCGGTCGGTGACGTATCGGCGATGCGCTGGAGCAATCCGAGGGGCACGAGAAAGCGATTGCCGGGCTTGAGCAGCGACGACACGCCAGAAAGCCGCGAGCGTGCCGTGGTGGGCGAGGATGCCGGTTGCCGGCAAGTTTCCGCCGAAACCAGTTTGAGCGCGATCCGAGGGAGATAGGCCTGTATCAAGGGGCCCTCGATCGGATCGCGCTGCGGGCACTACATGACCGTTACGTAGATCTTACGTACGGTCTCGATCGTCTTCCAGACACCGACAAACCCCGGCTTCATGACGAAGCTGTCACCGGCTTTGTAGACGACCGGCCTGCCGCCTTCCGGCGTGAGTTCGACGACACCGGAGAGGATATGGCAGAATTCGAATGTCTCGCCCTTAATCGAGCGCGTCTCTCCGGGTGTCGCCTCCCAGACGCCTGTATGGATCATCTCTCCCCGTGCCACGTCTTGAGCCCAGGTCTTGAAGGAGGGACTGCCGGAGATCAGGCGTTCCGGAAGCGGACCGGACTCGCGCGGCGGGAAAGAGGGATTGGTGTCGATGTTCTTCAAGAGGGACATGGGTCTCCTTTCCTAGGATTGAGAGCTTAATAGCCGCGGCGGCGATCGATGAGCCCGATGGGATCAAGTCCGGCCCGATGACGCTTGATGTTCTCGATCACGGCCTCGGCGGCTGTTTCTGGTTGGGTGACGCTTGCTATGTGCGGCGTCAGCAGGATTTTTGGGTGGCTCCAGAGGGGATGACCCGTTGGCAGCGGTTCGGGATCGGTGACGTCGATGACGGCGGCGGAGAGATGGCCGGTGTCGATTGCCTCGAGAAGTGCCTGGTGATCGAGCTGCGGACCGCGGCCGACATGAACGAGCGCCGCACCGGTCGGGAGCTTGGCGAAGAGGGCGGCATTGAGAAAGCCGCGCGTCTCGTCGGTTAAAGGCAGTAGACAGATGAGGATGTCGGTATAGCCCAACAGATGGTTGAGACCGTCAGTACCGTGCAGGCATCTGACACCCTCGAGTTGGCGCGCGCTGCGGCTCCAGCCGGATAGCGGAAAGCCGAAGGGCTGCAATCGTTCGAGCACCGCGGTGCCGAGCATGCCGAGGCCGAGTACGCCGATGCGGCGTTCCGACGCTTGAACCGGTGAAATGGCCCGCCAATGTTCGCTGCGCTGCTGGTCCAGATAGGCCGGCAGGTTGCGATGAAGCGCGAGCACGGCAAGTGTCACATATTCCTGCATCATCCGGACGATGCCGTCCTCGATCATGCGCACGACCTTCACATGCGGCGGCACGGCCTCGATGCGGAACTGGTCGACGCCGGCGCCAATCGAGAAGAGGATTTCAAGGTTGCGATAGCGCGAGAGATCTTCGGGAACCGTCCAGGTGATCAGGTAGCGCACCGCATCCGGATCGACCGCCGCCGCATCCTTGGCGAAAGGAACGTCCGCAAGCTCACGCGAAAAGGCTTCGGCGAAAATCGCACCGCGTTTTGCGTCGGAATTGAAGAGGAAGGTCATCACGCGTCTCCTTCTTCATGCCTCAGGCGCGGCAACATTCGCCGAGCCGCTCGATCATCGCCTGGCAGGCCAGGAGCTCATCGACGAGGATGAATTCGTCGGGCTTGTGGGCGCGGCCGATCTCGCCGGGGCCGCAGATGATCGCGTCGATGCCAGCCCGTTGGAAAAGTCCCGCCTCGGTGCCGTAGCTGACGGCCGGGAGAGACTCGAGACCGGTCAATTCTTCCAGCAGCCGCGCAAGCGGCGCATCGGGGCCGAGCGAAAGTGCCGGATAGGAGCTCAGTTCCTGCCATTCCACTTCGAAGCCGCGTTCCGACAGCGCCTCGGCCGCGTCTCGCATCGGCGCGAGCAGTTCCGCCGGATCGACGCCGGAAATCGCCCGTGCCTCGAACTCGGCCTCGCAGGTGTCCGGGATGATGTTGACCGCCTGGCCGCCCTTCACCGTGCCGATCTGCAGAGAGGAGTAGGGCGGCTCGAAAACATACTCGAAAGGACCCCGGGCCAGTCGGTCGGCTTCGGCGACCGCCCGTGCTAAGACGCTCGCAATGGCATGGATAGCATTCAGTCCCATGTCGGGCCTCGACGAATGGCCGGAACGACCCTTGACCGTAAGTCTGGCGGCGGCCTTGCCCTTGTGGGCGCGGATCGCGTGTAAGCTGCTCGGCTCGCCGATGATTGCGCCTAGCGGCGCCGCGCAGAGTTCCGGCAGGCGCGCGATCATGTGTGGCACGCCGCGGCAGCCCGCCTCCTCGTCATAGGAGAAGGCGAGGTGCAGCGGCCGGCGCAGGTGCATCTCGGCGAGCTTTGGCGCGACGGCGAGGGCGGCGGCCAAGAAACCCTTCATGTCGGTGGCGCCCCGCCCATAGAGTCGGCCCGCCTCTTGACGCAGACGGAAGGGATCGCCCGTCCAGCCGCTTTCGGCCGCCGGAACGACGTCCATGTGACCGGAAAGTATATAGCCCGGCACCTCTTTCGGACCGATCGTGGCGAACAGGTTAGACCGATCGCCCTCCGGGCCGGGAAGCAGGGTGACGGCGATGCCGTGGTTTTGCAGATAGCCGCGGATCCAGGCAACGATGTCACTATTGGGGGTGCTGACGACGGAGGGGAAGCCGACGAGCTTTTCGAGGATTTCCACTGCCTGCATTCTTGTCCTCACAGCATCCCGGTTCGCTGGGGTCGGCGCCGTCGATCATGCCCAGTACTTTAGAAGCCTATCCAGGCTTTACATGCCGAAAGCGCGTCGGATTTGGAGGATTGTGTTGCGTCAGACGGCCTCTCAAGTGAATTGTATCGAGCGCACCGTCCTAGTCTAACGGGTAAAGGTTTTGGCCGCGGGCCGGTTGGAAAGCGGGACGAGACAAGACGCCGGCAGGGACGGGAGGCAAGGAGTGGACACACCGACATCCGAATCCAAAGTCATTGACAGTTTCGAAATGCGCATAGCCGGGATCGAAAGCGCCGATCTCGAGCAACTGCACGCCCTGTCGGTTTCCGTCGGATGGCCGCTTCGCGCCGAGGACTTGCAACTCCTGCGCGAGGTCGGCCGCGGCTATGTGGCGCTTGATGAAATCGGCAGGCTGACAGGTTCGGCCATGTGGTTTCCGCACGGGGATGATTTCGCGACCATAGGCATGGTGATTACTTCGCCGCGGCTGCAGACAAACGGCGCTGGGCGTTGGCTCATGGGCCACGTGCTTTCGGATTGCCAGGGACGCGATCTGAGGCTCAATGCGACGAGGGCCTCCCGCCGCCTCTACCATTCGCTCGGTTTTGAGCCTATACGGACCATATACCAATGCCAGGGCATTGCCCGCCGGCCGACCGACTCTGTTACGCCAACGGAGCAGCCGGTGGTCCGGCGACTGGAAGGGGAGGACCTCGCCGCGGTCGTCGAGCTGGATGCAGGGGCATTCGGTGTTTCGAGGGCGACGCTGATCGGCAAGCTCTTTGCACAATCCATAGGCTACGGCTTGGTTCGCGGCGGTCGGCTGTGCGCTTTCGCACTTTGCCGTCCTTTCGGCAGGGGGCATGTCATTGGCCCGGTCGTGGCAGAAACTGATGCGGACGCCGTCGCAGTGATCCGGCAACATGTCTCCACCCACGAAGGTCATTTTTTGCGGCTCGACACACCAGTCGAGACCGGCACTTTCGCCACATCCCTCTCGCAATCCGGCCTGACCGTCTTCGACACAGTGCTCGCAATGTCCCGGCGGGGCAAATGCGCAGCGGTCGTAGTACCTGGACCGAACCTCTACGGGCTGGCAAGCCACGCGCTGGGCTGACTTGCGGCGATGGTGGGGGCGGAATCTGGCGATTGCTGCAAGCCTGTCTTGCATTAGAAGGGCGGCGCGCGAATACCGAGCTTGGGTGTTCGACCTGGTTGTCCGCCCAAACGAGCTCAGAGATGAAAGCGGTGGTGAGGGACATGACGGGCAGCGTACATCGCTGCGGCGGGGCGTCAATATTCGCTAGGCAGCCCCTAGTGCCCGTGCCTTCAGAGGCGATCTCTACGTATCAGCCGATCGACCATAGGTAATTTACAATCTCCCGCCGGATTGAGTCTCGGTCGCCGTACTTCTCGCAGATGCGGTTGAGCTCTTCGATGACGGCCTCCTGTTCCTCGTCGTCGCAAATCACGTACATGTTGTGCCCCACAGAGTTGATGTGGCACCCAGCCTCGATCACGTTTGCCACGAATGCAGGAATTTCTTCTTCGTTCATCAGGTGCAACAGGGCCGCATTGCTCATGCTGAGGTTCCTTCTGCTTTCGGACCCCTAGTAAGGTTTGGGGCAAGGACAACGCCGGAGAAGTCAGCCAAAATGGCAAGAGAGCAAAGATGCTCATCAGCGATCTCGATCAATGCGACGGCGACCTCATCGTCGGACCAGCCCGCCGCCGTACAATAAGCGGCGAAGGCGCCGAACGCCTCTTTGAGAGCTTCTTGGCATTCATCACTGCTCTGCTCGTATCTAGTCTGGCGAGTGGGAGGGACAATTTTCGGTAAGTCTACCTGCATCATAGTTTCCCCGAGCGGCCTCATTGTTCTTTTGAGCTCCAGCCGAGCCATGTATGTGACCGTGGCGCTGAGGCGGTAACGCCTTGGTTGAAAACAGAATATGCGGCGATTGGTTTCTACCGCAATTGACCTCAGACCATTGGCGGGCCACCTAAGACTTGAGCCCTACAGCGAACGGGTACTCCCCCAGCAGCTTCCTACCTCAACTTAGCTATTTGTAATTTCAAAAAGGGATTACCTACCGCGCCGGGCCGATCACGAGGTCGTAAATGAAGAGGTTCTCGCGGTTCCGAGCCTGATCCAGCCGCAGGCTGACCCCAGAGCGCTACGTCGCTTGGGGCTGGGGCGCGCTCTGTGAGATTCATCGTTCGAAGTTGTCGGTGGGCTAAGGTTCGACTCACATCATGGCGAGGGAAAAGAGTCGACATCCCCGTCTGGGCGGCATGTTGCCGGCTTCCGATCGTCTCGGGTGGTTTTCGGCCTTCCGATCGGAACGTGCAGGCAGCGCCATCGTCTGACATTGCGAGTGTGGCGATCCGACCCCGTTGACGACCTTGGTCGTTGCAGACTTAACGTCATAAACGAGGTCGAAAACTGACTTTCAGCTTAAGAGCATTCGGGCGTGCGCTCGTCTGGGGTTATTCACCACATTTCGTGTCCAGTCACATCGGGGCCGCCCAAGTTTCAAGACGTTGAACACCGCTAGGACGTGCGTATGTGGAAGATCCAAATCGGTCTCGCCGCTGTATCGTCCGGTGGCACGGATGAGACGACCCACAGTTTACCGCGGCGCGCGAGACGGCTAGCGGGCGACCCGCGGATGCTCTTTTCGTGTTATGATGGGCTTGCAGTGCGTAATCACGACCTTCGACAAGATGGCGGAGGCCGAACGCTATTTTTGCTCTGGCGCAGGAAGTTTTGCGTCCCCAGCATAGGCCCAACGCCGAAGCTGGATGTGCTGCCTTTTCCTGACTGATCCGGGGCGAGGAGGTAGTCCATGTCCACGAGTAGTGTCGACCGCCCGCTGCAGCCGGGCGACCAGGCGCCGAATATAGTGCTCGATGCGATATCGCGCGACGGCAAGATCGCGCTCGATGATTTTCGAGGCCGTAACCCGTTGTTGCTCGGTATGTTTCGCGGCCTACATTGTCCGTTCTGCCGGCGCCATGTCGCGGCGATGGCGCAACTTAAGCCGGCTCTGCGTGAGAAAGGCGTCGAATGCCTAGCAGTCGTCATTACGCCAGTCGAGCGGGCGCGGCTCTATTTCCGTTACCACCCGGCGCCCGATCTTCTCACCGCATCCGACCCGGAGCGGGCCTCGCACCGTGCTTTCGGCTTGCGCGAGGTCGGGATGGGCACGGTCATGGCGATACGGGTCCATCTCCCGGGCGAGTTGCCCGAGCCTATGGATGTCATGGCAATGGACGAGTTTCTCAACAAGAAGGAAGGATATGAGATTACGGAAGCCGATCAGCAGGCGATGGCTTCCAGCCAGGGGCAGCTTGTCGGTCAGTTCCTGATCGACCGAGGGGGCATCGTACGCTGGAGCTTCACTGAAGTTCTGGAGGCTGGCCTCAATACGTTCAGGGCACCGATTCCCGAGGAATTGATGTCGGCAGCTTCCCAAGTTACACATTAATAGGCTGCTGAAAACTCGTTCGACGACCACCGTCCTGTGGTGATTCTGTAAATTTAGACGATGCTCAGGCGCGGAGGGTTAAAGTCTGCCCGTGGGATTCATAGCGATTTCCATTCAACGGCCGCGGAGCGACCAGACGCTAGAGTGAGCAGGCCTCGCGCATGGGCGGGGCGACGTCCCCTCCTTGCCGCAATCACGCCGGTCCGACGGGCGCGCCATATGGCAAGTTTCCACACCCTTTCCTGATTTTCCTTGGCGAAGTGGAGGTCAGGATTGGGTCGATTCTTCACCTTCCTCATCGCGCGTAGCGCGTCTAGGACGAGCCGGCTCTAGGCGGCGAGAACCAGCCGGATGTTCATAATTTATCGAGCGGAACTCTGCGCTCTGGCGGCTCAACCACAGACGAGCATGAGCAACGGCTATCGTTTGGATTCAGCATTTAGTTCCGCGAATTGGCAGGGGTATGCAGTAAAGCCCCCGCCTTTTCTGCCGCTGCCCGCAGACGCTTGTCTCTGGTCCACAAGGCCGCTCGCGGATCAAGGAGAATTGAGGCCAGCAAGTGGGCATCCGTGTAGCCAATGCCCATACTGAAAATGGCGTGGCGATCAATCATCATCATGACTTCGTCGTGCGTTGCGACGAACGCTTCACGTTGAGCCGCCAGGAAAGCTATCACGCTACCCCGGTCCCGAAGGCTGCCAAGTGCCAATTCACCAATCACGGCCGGATGGCAGAGGAGATGATCGTCCTCAATAATCCTACGCAACTCCGCATCGCCATGTCGAAAATGATCAATCCAGATGGAGGTATCAGCAAGTATCACTTGGCCGCTGCGCTCCGGCGGCGTGGGGCCGCCCCCGCATCCGGCATAGTTCCCCCGAGCGCGATGAGGCGTTTTCCCGACTCAACACGAACAAGCGTCTCCAACGCTTGGCGGACCAAAGCGGCGGTTTCTTTCGTGCCGGTTAGGAACCTAGCCCTTTCCATGAGCGTGTCGTCGAGGTTGATAGTCGATCGCATCGTTTGGTTTCCTGATTGTGGTACTTACAAATAGCACCAATTGGTGATGAAATCTACGCCTACCCCCCACTCTGATACGCCCGCCGTAGGATGTACAAAGCCGGCAACGCGGGACGTGTTTGTCGCGTGATGAGCGCCACCGTGCGTAAAGCGATTGCGCATCCTAGCCCTCAAAAACTGCAAGGGCCGCGGGTTCGCCCATCAAGGCGCGGCCCGTCACCCCAACTCTCTGCGCACATTGATGATGTGCCGAAGATTGCTAAGCATCCGGCAAAGGCCGCAGTCGAATGGACTTTCGTGAGCGCCACGAACTCCTCACCTTTTATCGGCGTGATTTAAGTCTGAGATTCGGCTCGTTGATTTGGAAGGGCGGATTTGAATGTAAGCCCGTAGGGACCCCCACCTTTCATTTGGCCCGCTGATCGGGGCATTTTCTGCATGAAACATGCGGAGTATCGTATCCATCCGAGCAGGGCCGCGGGATTTTGAGCGCCGCGCGTGGTAATGTCGGTTCATGGAGATCGATGAGGACAGGATCGACGATGCCGTTTTGGCGCTGTTGTGGCTGACGCTGCATAACGAGCGTTGTGCCTGGAAGGGCTTCGACTGGGCAGCGACGGATCGGCTTCACAAGAAGGGCATGATCGGGGACCCGGTCAACAAGTCGAAGTCATTGGTCCTGACCGATGAAGGCTTGGAGCGTTCGCAAGCGTTGTTCCGGGAGCTGTTTACGCGGTCGCCGCAATAGTCGTCCCTTTGTTCGACTTCCATTGCCAAGGCAGCAGTTCGTGCAGGCGGGAGACGGGAAGATCGGCGATGCGGGCGAACACATCGACAAGCCACGCCTTCGGGTCGACGTCGTTGATTGACGCGCCCGAAAAAAGGCAGTCAGAAGAGCGTAGCGCAGTGTCAACACGGGCTCAGTTTGTGGCTCGGAACAGACGGCTTTCGAGGAATGACTGCATGTCTCGCCGCCCATCGGCGACGCAATAGACGATCACGTCCGAGCCCACGACTCGGTAGATCATCCGCCAAGGTTTATGGTGTAGCTCGCGATATTCTGTGATCCCAACGGGCGCGAGTTCTTTGGGCACATTTCCGCGAGCAGGTATGTCCTCAAGGCTCGAAGCTGCAGCTTCGAGTTCACCAAGTATTCGCTCGGCAGTTTCCACCCCCTCGCGGCCGGCGATGAAGCGATAGAGATCCTCGATGTCCTGTTCCGCGTCTTCGGAGAATAGAACTCTGTAAGACATCAGGTCCCGGACACGCGTTGCCGGATTCGTTTGAACGCTTCAGATGTAGGACGGAGCTTGCCCGCTTCGACCTGCTTGTTTGTCAGCGCCAACACCTTCAGGAGGGCGATTGTCTCTTGGGTTTCCTCGTACACCGTGACGTCTTGGAGCACCGCTTTCGCTTCGCCATGGACGGTGAGCACGACGGGCTCCCGATTTTCGGCGAGCGATCGAACGATCTCGGGTGCATGCGCCTTGAGATAGCTGATCGGTTTGACTTGTTGCGAGAGCTTCATAGGTCGGGTCCCCGTTTGGACCAAAATATAGGCCTTTAAATGGTCGAATGCAAATTAGCGGTCCGGCATTAAAGCCCTCTAGAGATTCATCCGCCAAGAACCTGAGCTTTGCCACTCAGTAGCTGTCAGGGCGATTGTCCCAGTTGCGATCTGCTTTGAAAGCTCCGCCCAGATGGGATCTCTGGTGAAACTTCCAAGATCACCGCTCGGCTGCTCCAAGTGCATCTCCGCGTATTTTGAAACAGAATCTGCGGGTCCTCCAAACAGGTAGATCTCCAGGAATCGATAGCCGCCGGCAGGCTTCAAGGCACGATGACCCCAAAGCCCGGGTCGATGGTCTCCCTGGAGCTCGCGACATCGCCACGGGTGAGGGCCATGATCGCGTCAGTATCCAGCCCTTTGCCAGCGGCTGGGCTGCTGTTTTTTGGCGGCATGGACGAGCTCGATGCTTCCATCCGGCGCGCGACGGAAATCAGCCTTGCTCCCAGGCACTATACCCAAGAGGTGGCGCACCACCGTGCCGATCATGGCAGCAATGATGATGGTGGTCAGCAGTAGGGATCTTATGAAGGTGTTCACGGCGTTGCGAGCGATGCTGGCCGTCGGATGGGGAGCCACTGCAGTGATCGCGTTCGCAGCCGTTGCGATGATTGCATTATAACACAGAGCTGAACGCTATCTCTGGAACAGGATGAGCAGTGCGCAGTTACATGCAAGTCGCGTCACGCCTAAAGGGGAGAAAAAATGCGCTTTCTCAGGGATAACGGGCTCTCCATTGTCTTAGTCGCTCTGTGGCTCGCCACAGTTGCGGGAATGCTATTCAGCGGATGGAGCGTTTATGTACGCGAGCTCGCCGATCACCGTTCGGCTCAGATCGGGCTGGCCGCTTACGCAAAATCTGGACACTTCTTCTCATCGCTTTTTGAAAACTGGGAATCGGAGTTCCTGCAAATGTCGGCCTATGTGATGCTCACAGCTTTCCTGTATCAGCGCGGCTCAGCCGAATCGAAGGACCCCGACGAACTGGCGGAACAGGACGAAGGCCCTGAACTGAAGCCGGATGACACGGAAGCTCCGTGGCCGGTACGCGTCGGCGGTTTCGCGAAGTGGTTATATTCCTACTCATTGGGCCTTGCTCTCGGTCTTCTTTTCCTCCTGACCTTCGTCCTCCATCTCCTCTACAGCAGCGAGGCTGCAAATGCCGAAGCCTTGATGCACGGACAGCCAGCGGCCTCGGTTGCCGAGCATCTCGTCAGCGCGCAGTTCTGGTTCGAGTCTTTCCAGAACTGGCAAAGTGAGTTCCTTTCGACAGCCGTTATCGTCGTGTTCTCGATCTTCCTGAGATTCCGGGGCTCACCCGAATCGAAAGCGGTCGCTGCGCCCCACGGGAAAACGGGGTGAGCGACCTTGCAAGATATCAAAGGCGGGCCTCGCAGTTAATCAAACACATGCCCCCGGTGGAGAAGCGCCTTATTTCATCACTTGCTTATATTAAACCGGTGGGCGATCCTGCTGCCGGTGGATCATGGAGGGGAAAATGATTGGCTTCACCGACAAGGAGATAGCGGCTGAGCTAAAGCGCCGTGCTGATGCGATGCAAACGCCAGACCAACGCCAGAGAGCAGCGGCGCGCAGTGCCGAGCTACAACGGATGGATCTCATATGTCTCCACTGTCGCAACCCAATGCCCTCATGGGAAGCAACCGACCCAGAGAACCCGATCTGCGATACCTGCATGGGCTGGTGACACATCGTCGTTGGAGGCGGATATGGAAAACCACTGGGCGTCACTTGAGGCTGAATATCAGGGCAACGACATTGAAGTGATCTCTACTGATCCGCTGCTTGGTCGCCTTCAACTCATGGCCGAGCAAGATGAAGTCGTTGAGGTCATGCTGGATCGCGCGACCGCGGAACAACTCCTATCTGCCCTGGTGCAGTTCCTCGCCCACGGAGAGGGCGACGACGCCACCAGCTTCTCCGCGGCGCAGTAGTAACATTGGTTCAGGCTCCACGGTTCGAACGTGGGACGTTGGTGCCAAAGGCGGATGCCTTACCGCTTGGCTAAGCCTGGTGAGATGGCAACTTGATAATTGCTGGTGCCTCCACCCTGGAGCCGTGGAAGCAGACCGTCGATGAACACGCGCGATGAAGCAAGCAAGGCTCCGGCACAGCCTATTCCGCTCTCGTTCGGTCGAACCCTGGTGATCGCACCTCACCCCGACGACGAGGTGCTAGGTGCAGGCGGAACGATTGCGCGTCTGGCCGCGGAAGGCGAGCGAGTTTTCGTGGCGATCGTGACTGAGGGGCGCCCGCCCGCCTTTTCGGCAGAAAGCGTCGCAAAAGTCCGGTCGGAAGCTAATCAGGCTCATGCGCTGCTTGGGGTGGAGGAAACCTTCTGGCTAGGCTTTGAGGCGGTCGGTCTCGATCTTGCCGGGCATTCGGCCGTCAACAGTTCGCTTTCGGGTTTGGCTCGCTCCCTGTCACCCGAAACTAGCCTTCTCCCGTTTCCAGGCGATATCCATAGAGACCACCAGCTGACTTTCTTGTCGGCGCTTGTGGCGAGCCGACCGCACCAGGAAAGCTTTCCCCTTCGTATCCTGGCCTATGAAACGCTGTCCGAGACCAACTGGAACGCGCCCTACCTGAACGCCCGCCTTCACACCGAACATCTTCGTCGACATTTCGCATCATCTCGACAACCATAATTAACCGGTTCGAAGCCTCTGCGCGTCATTCCAGCGTAACATGGCTGCCCGTGAGCTGAATGTAACCCCAGCGCTGCGTGCCGGCAGGCAAAAGCCGTCAAAAAAGTTAGGCGTGCAACTGCTCAGGCCGGTCCTTTTGCCGGAGTGGATCGCTATATCGGATACTGAAAATCTTACGCATCGAGCCATGGGGGATTGGACGCCGACAACGCGGTACAGGGCGAGGTCCGCAACGCCTCTCGAACCTTGTCGGCAGCGGACTGATGCAACCACGAGAGAAGGTAGTCGATGTTTACGCGACCGTTCAGATCTCTGGCCTGAGGTTTTGCAACTCCTAAAGGCATTTGCGCGAGAGGATCCAAACTGCGTCCGAGGAAAAAACGGGAAACCCAGCGACCGGACAACCGAAGTAAGACTAAGACCTTTGCGGCGAGCATTGGGACTGAAGTCCCATAGCGGAACCATTAGCGCCACCATACCTCTCTTAGAAGCTCCGCACGCCGGAGCGACAATCGATGAATTTCTAGCCTCGCATGCTTTCAAATGCAGACAACCGGGGCCAGAATCGACCCTGACCATGGCCCCTTGACTACCTCACCGGCTCCTCAGGGAGCCGTTTTTTTGGCTGGTGCGAGTTTGACTGTGGGTCTCAGTCAGGGGCAAAGGCAGTTCGTTGCCCACCGCGCTAAGTGCGTTTTGCGTACGAAAAGCCGTGGAGACACTATGATCACGCGTCGGATGATCCTGACAGCATTCTGGCCGGCAGTCTGCATCCTCGCCATCTCTTTGCCCTACAGCCTCGAAATGTCCAGCGCCGGGCTTGCGGTCGTCAAGACGGGCGCCTTCGCTGGCAATGGTAATGGAGGCGGGGGCGGAAATGGCGGGAGTGGTGGCGGCAGCGGAGGTGGGAATGCTGGCGGCAACAGCGGTGGGAATTCGAAGTCCAACAGCTCCGGTCGTGGGAACGCAAAGGCAAATGGGCAGGATGTCGGCGTTCGCCACCAAGGCGGCATTACCGAAGAGATTGTGAATGGCCGCTACATCATGAAGGATGGCCGCGGACGCACCATCATCAACCGCCGCGCGACGGCAAACGATAGAAAACGGATAGATTCATTCTTGCATTAGGTGAGAATAGGCGCACGGGGCCGGTTGCGCTTGCTTCGGCTACGGCTGTGCGATTGTCCTTTGAGTACGATCTTTTGCACTGTCTGGGGGATCACGTGTCTGTGTCGGGAGATCCCGCCCGTCCGGTGGTGATAGAACTTCCAGTGGCGGAAAGTGGATCGCTGGCGGGAAAGGAGTTCTTCAATCCTTCGTCGAGCTGCTCTTCCAACGTACCGGTGTCCTTGGCGCTACGAGCACTCCGCAATGATTCAACGGCAGGCGAGCCGATAACGTCAGGTTCATCGGCCCTGTCGCTCTCGACGTCACCGAATGTGGCCACTTGCACCATCAGGGCCTTCGCCTTTGCCACGGCGGCATCGACGCCTAGATCGTCCGGCGAGCTTTCCAGACGGACAGAAATCACGTCGCCGCCTTCTGCGACCCATTCGACTGTCATTATGCCGCCTGGATCAGATAAAACCTGTTGCCCGACAATGTTCATTGTGGCTGCCTCCATTTAGGACCAAGACTAGAACCCGTTTGAGCGTCAGTTGTTCCGAGCTTCCGATGGATCGGCGGTTTCAACGGGGTCCTGCAGCACGAGGATCTTTTTGGCCCAACGCAATGGCAGTCAAGCTCCCTAGCCATCCGGCCTGCAACCGTCTCCGCAGACCGAGAGCTGTAAACGGTGCGGGAGGGCCGCCTGCAAGCGCCACCGTCGTCATCGTAGGCCTTGATCGTCCTGCCTTGTCGGAACCCCAAATCAATAGACGAGTTTATTGCGTATACATCACGTGAGGATTGCCCAATGACCGATCGTCTGACTATGCAGGACCCCCGAATGCAATACCCCTCGCCACCCTTCGAACCGCAACCGCAACCCGCGCCAGGTCTCGTTGGCGAAATGCATCCCAAACCTGATCATGGCGAAGAAACGTACCAAGGGGCAAATCGGCTGAAGGGGCGGAAGGCCCTCATCACCGGCGGTGATTCAGGTATCGGACGCGCCGTAGCGATTGCGTTTGCGCGTGAGGGGGCAGACGTCGCCATTTCCTATCTGCCGGAGGAGGAGCCGGACGCACGAGAAGTCATAGATTTGATCGAAGCGGAGGGGAGGAAGGCCCTGGGTTTGCCCGGCGACGTGAAGAATGAAGATTGGTGTCGGGAGCTGGTTTCGCAAACGCTGCGGGAGCTTGATGGGATTGACATCCTGGTGATCAATGCGGCTCGCCAACAGTTTCGCAAAGACGTGTCGCTTGTAACGTCAGAGGATTTCGACGCTACGCTGAAGACCAATCTCTACGCATTGCACTGGATTGCTCAGGCCGCCGAGCCTTACCTACCCCCCGGCGCCTCGGTGATCACCACAGCATCCATTCAAGCCTATCAACCCTCTCCAATTCTGCTCGACTACGCCACAACCAAAGCGGGGATCGTCGCGTATACCAAGGCGCTTGCAAAGCAATTGATCGGAAAAGGTGTTCGGGCCAACGTCGTGGCTCCAGGACCGTTCTGGACAGTTTTGCAGCCGAGTGGCGGACAGCCTGACGAGAAGGTGAAGAATTTCGGAAAGGATAGCGATTTCGGCCGGCCCGGCCAGCCGGTGGAACTGGCCCCCATCTACGTGTTTCTCGCCTCGCAGGAAGCAAGCTTCGTTAACGGCGAGGTTTACGGTGCGACCGGTGGCAAAGGCGTAGACTGATGCCTCGACGGCCTTCGCTGCTTCGGACCGGCTTTGGAGCGGGCCTTGCGGACATGACCAGCGCAGGGCGGAAAACAATCTGTGAGCGATGTCGATGACTGAAGACAGACTATCGACCTACAGGAACAAGCGCGATTTCCGGCAAACGCAGGAGCCGAGCGGCAAGGCACATGTCGCATCTTCGAACCGCCGGCGCTTCGTCATCCAGAAGCACGATGCCACGCGACTGCACTACGACCTGAGGCTGGAGCTGGACGGTGTCTTCAAATCCTGGGCTGTTACCAAAGGGCCTTCCCTCGACCCACATGACAAGCGGCTCGCCGTCGAGGTCGAGGACCACCCGCTCGATTATGGCGACTTCGAAGGGACGATCCCGAAGGGCCACTATGGCGGGGGGACGGTCATGTTGTGGGACCGAGGCTATTGGGAATTCGAGGGGGAAAAGTCTCCAGAGGCGGCGCTGAAGAGAGGAGACTTCAAGTTCTCGCTGGACGGAAACCGGTTTCACGGCAGTTTCGTGCTGGTCCGCATGCGCAACGACCGGGCTGGCGGGAAACGATCAAACTGGCTGCTGATCAAGCACCACGACGATTTTTCCGTCGCGAAAGACGGCGCCAAAGTGCTGGAGCAGCATACGACTTCCGTGGCTTCCGGCCGAAAGATGGACGACATAGCGAATGGCAAAGGCCGCAAGCCGAGCGCCTTCATGCAGACAAAGGGCGCGGTCGAGGCGGATGCGGTCTGGGATAGCAAGCAAGGTTTAGCGTGGGTAGAACCGAAGAAGTCGCGAAAGCGGCTGGCAAAGTTGCAGGACGGAACTCTGCCGGATTTCATCGCGCCGCAGCTTTGCGAAACGGTCCAACGTCCACCGGCCGCTGACAACTGGTTGCACGAAATCAAGTTCGACGGCTATCGAATCCAATTGCGCGTCGTTGACGGCATGGCAACGCTAAAAACCCGAAAAGGGCTTGATTGGACTGGCAAATACAGGGAGATCGCTGAAGCCGCATCCGCATTGCCGGATTGTATCATCGACGGCGAAGTCTGCGCGCTCGATGAAAACGGCGCTCCGGATTTTGCCGCACTCCAGGCGGCACTATCTGAAGGAAGGACCGGCAATCTCGTCTATTTTGCCTTTGACCTCCTGTTCCGTCACGGCGAAGATTTGCGAGCCGATCCGCTCGCCGAACGCAAGGACCGCCTGCAGGTGGTACTCGGCGAAGCCGGAAACAATCCTCGACTTCGTTTTGTCGAGCATTTTGAGACAAGTGGAGATGCGGTGCTTCGATCCGCGTGCAAGCTGTCCCTGGAGGGCATCGTCTCCAAACGCGCCAACGCTCCCTATCAGTCGGGCCGGACCGACACCTGGGTCAAATCCAAGTGTCGCGCTGGCCACGAAGTGGTGATCGGTGGCTATGCGAAGACCGATGGTCGGTTCAGGTCCCTCTTGGTTGGCGTCTACCGAAGCACCCATCTCGTTTACGTCGGTCGTGTCGGCACGGGGTTTGGTGCGAAGAAAGTTGCAAGCTTGCTTGCCAAGCTGAAACAGGCGGAAGTCAAAAAATCACCCTTCACGGGCATTGGCGCACCGAAGAAGGGAAGCGAGATTGTCTGGGTAAAGCCGGAACTTGTTGCCGAGATTGAGTTCGCAGGATGGACGGCGGATGGGCTTGTTCGGCAGGCTGCCTTTAAGGGGCTTCGCGATGACAAGCCGGCCATCGAAGTGAAGGCCGACAAGCCAGCGTCGCCCGCAAAAACGCCGACACCGGAAGCGACGCGAACGTTCAAGTCAACCTTGTCCCGCAAAGGGCAAAAAGCAGAGATCATGGGTGTCCTGATATCCAGCCCCGACAAACCCCTCTGGCCGGACGCCGGCGACGGTGAACCCGTCACCAAGGAAGATCTTGCTCGTTACTACGAGGCCGTCGGGACCTGGCTCATCGATCACATCCGGGGGAGGCCCTGCTCCATCATCCGTGCGCCTGACGGAATTGCCGGTCAGCAGTTCTTCCAGCGCCACGCGCTACCCGGTACTTCGAACCTTCTCGAACTTGTGACAGTCTTTGGAGACAAGAAGCCATACTTGCAAGTTGATCGTGTAGAGGGCCTCGCCGCGATCGCGCAAATCGGCGGCATCGAACTCCATCCCTGGAATTGCAAGCCCGGTCGTCCCGAAATTCCCGGACGCTTGGTGTTTGATCTCGACCCCGGACCCAATGTGCCATTCTCCGCGGTTGTTACTGCGGCAAGGGAAATGCGCGACCGGCTCGATGATCTCGGCCTTGTCAGCTTCTGCAAGACGACAGGTGGCAAGGGGCTTCATGTTGTCACGCCGCTTGCGGTTGGAAATCGCAAGCGGCTCTCATGGACAGAGGCCAAGGGGTTTGCCCACGACGTGTGCCGGGAAATGGCTGAGGACAATCCGGATCTATATCTGATCAAGATGACGAAGAGCCTGCGGGAGGGGCGTATTTTCCTCGACTATCTGCGCAACGATCGAATGGCTACGGCAGTCGCCCCACTGTCACCGCGAGCCCGGCCCGGTGCGACGGTATCGATGCCTCTCACGTGGACACAGGTGAAGTCCGATCTCGACCCGAAGCGTTTCACCGTGCGCACGGTGCCGGCGCTGCTTGCGAAAACCATCGCGTGGAAAGATTACTGCGACAGCGAGCGGCCCCTCGAGCAGGTAATAAAGCGTCTTGCAAAGGCCAAGCAGGCAGCGTGATCTGTCATGAACAAGAAAGACGATGCCAAGCCGTCAGAAGGCGCCCGCATTGGCGCAACCACCGACCTGCCGCACGATCGCGTAACCGTCGAACGGTTTCGCGAAGCGTTTCCGCGGGCGCGGTGGAGCGACCGACTGAATGCCTGGTTCGTGCCAGGCCGCACGGCTGAGCGACGGATCGGACGCTGGCGTGCGGAGTTGGAGGCGCAAGAAGACATTTTTGCCGACGAGAAGGGCAGGGACGCGTTCGTATTCGAGCCGATCGAAAGCCGATATCTTAACGCAGGCGCCACGGCATTGGAGATCCGCACACCCTACTCACGGTCTATCGTCAACGAGATCCGCGAGATACCTTATGCGCGATGGGATGCGGATCGCCGCCTTTGGACCGTACCCTATCGTTCGCTCTTTGAACTTCGTCAACGCTGGGCGGACATTGAAGCCGAGGCCGAGCGCAGCGAACCTGAAGCAAGGAAAGCGCGTAGAGACGCGTTGAAAGGTACGGAAGAGGAAGAGGACTCGAAGGCAAGGGCGAGGGAAAGGCGTCGCAAGCGCTACCCGATATCCTTGGGTCACAGCCCGCCCTTTGAGCGCGCGATCGCCACGCATGTTGGAGTGGTCTTCTTCACCGGGACCAACGGTGAGCTTGCGGATGCCGGAACCGTCAGCGATTTCTATTTTCCGGCTCCGGATGACGACTTGTTTGTCTGGGCTACGTGGCGGCGGGGCTCACTGGAGGAGCTTGTAAGAACCTGGCCCGAAAGAACGCCACCCACATCGGCCGACCTTAAGCGCGGGTGGTGGTTTCCGATGCTTGATGAGTTGCGACAGGCGCGCCGCGAAGCCCGGTCAAAGACGAAAGCCGGAAGGCGCAATAGCGAGAAGAGCCAATCCGGTGGATGACCAGCAACGGGCAGTGGAGCGATTTCGCCGGCTGTCACCTCTCGAACCATGTGAACTCGAGGGCCTCTGGATGGGCCGGGGAATTCCGACTGGTCATCCCTTCGACGGCGTGCTGGAGAACCTTGGCTGGTTCGGCAAACGGTTTAATTCAGACCTGCGGGCAGACGCATTGCTCTTTCGCGCTGGAGGTCGAAGGCTTCGGGCCATCGATCCGAAATGGGTATCGCTGAACCTTGCGCTTCGCTTTCATAAGTTCGGAAGAACGCGGCTTGCCCGCACGCTTTTTTCCTGGGTCCAGCGCGGTTTTCAAGCCAAAGGCCCTGTCGCCTCGCTTAAGACGATGACGTTTGAGGGCGCGGCAAGTGCGGCCCTCATCTATGACGATCAGCCGATCATCGACCATTTTCGCAGGATCGATCAAAACGCAATCATGGGACTGATGGCCATACGAAATGACGATCGCTTGTTTGCCTTTGAGCTGGAGCGAATGACCTAAAAGGTGCCTCGGTTCGCCGGCTGTGGCGGAGCGTTGCGCGGTGGTTATTTTCGCCCGCGGCTTTCCGCTGCGACCGACTTTTTGAGAGCATCCATTATGTTGATGACGTTGTTCGGCGTTGCTTGCGAACTCGATGATCCGGGCTTTGCCTTGGCGGGTCTCTTCATGGCCTTCTTTTTGGCAGCAATAATATCGACCAGACGTTCCTGCACCGGGTCGGCCACCATTTTGGGGTTCCAGTCCTTTGTCAGCTTCTTTATCAGTCGCTGCACGAGCGGCATCATCTCGGAGTCCGCCTTCACCTCGCTGGCTGCGGTAAAATAGGCGGCTTCACCACGAACCTCGTCGCCGTAGCGCAGCGTCCACAGAACAATGCCCTTGCCACGAGGCTCAAGCATGACGGCACGTTCGCGGCGCGAGATGACCAGCCGTGAAATGCCGACCATTTTCTGGGCCTCCATCGCGTCGCGAATGACGCAGAAAGCCTCCTCGCCGACCGGTTCATTCGGAGACAGGTAGTACGGGGTATCGAGCCAGATCCATTCGATACTGTCTCGCGGGGTGAACGTCGAAATATCGATGGTCCTGGTGCTGTCCAATGCGACGGTCTCGAGCTCCTCATCCTCGAGGAGGACGTATTCGTCTTCCCCGCGCTGGTATCCTTTGACCTCGTCTTCTTCCTTGACCTCTTTTCCGGTTACCGCGTCGACGAAGCGGCTCTCAACGCGATTTTGGGTTTCGCGATTAAGCGTATGAAAGCGAACCTTCTCGCTTTCTGATATCGCCGGTATCATCAGGACCGGGCAGGTTACCAGTGAGAGCTTCAGATAGCCTTTCCAGTAGGGGCGAACAGCCATGTCTCAATCTCCTGTCAGCTGGCCTGGCGCGACGGCGCCGCCGGCTTCGACTTGGCAGAGGGTTTTTCCGCCTTTTGTCGGGAGGCGCTTGTGTTGGCATTGGCGGCTTTTCGTTTGGACTTCGACTTGCTCGCACTGAGGCCGGCACTCTCGCGAAGCGCCTTGAGCAGATCGCCCGGCTTGGATGCGATGGGCGCCTTCTTCTTCGGCAGAGAACGCCCCTCGATTTTCGCTTTCACCAGTTCAGCGACGGCCGCCTCGTAACGGTCGTCGAAAGCACCGGCATCGAAACTGCCCTTCTTGGTGCGAATGATGTGCTCTGCAAGTTCGAGCATCTCGCCCTCGATCTTCAGGTCGGGAAGGCCGGCGAAGGCTTCCTCCGACGATCGCACTTCGTAGTCGAAATTCAGGGTCGCAGCGATCAGCCCCTTACCATGTGCCCGTATCAGGACGGTTCGCATCCGACGGAAAAGCACGGTTTTGGCGATCGCCGCGACCTTCGCCTTGGACATCCCATCGCGAAGGAGCGCGAAAGCTTCGCCCCCCGTCTTGTCGGGGGCAAGGTAATAGGGCTTGTCGAAGTAAGTGGTGTCGACTTGTGAGCAAGGAATAAACGCCTCGATCTTCAGGGTCTTGTCGCTGTCGGGGACCGCAGCGGCAATCTCCTCGGGTTCAAGCACTACATATCGCCCGTCATCCACCTCATAACCCTTCACCTGGTCGTCGGCGTTGACCGGACGTCCGGTCTCGCTGTCGATAAACTCGCGCTTGACTCGATTTCCGGTTTTTCGGTTGATCGTGTTGAAGCTGATGCGTTCCGACGATGAAACGGCCGTATAAAGCGCGACCGGGCAGGTCACTTCCCCGAACTTGATATAGCCTTTCCAGTTCGCTCTTGGGGCAACCATGACACCAATCCTCCAGATCCGAATAAGGCTCAACCCTGTCAGCGGACAAACGTTCCACGCCTCTTCACGTCGACCTGGTCTGCGTCTTACTGGATGCGGTTAAGGGCTGGATTGGAACTATAGGAGCTGCTCTGTAACCGAGTGGGGTCTTTGTGGTTCCGTGAGGAACAGGAGCGGCGAGGGCATTTCCGAACTCGCCCGATGCTCACCAAAGAAGCAAGCGCAGCGCGGAACCGCTCGGAGTTCCGGTCGTTGTAGCTTCATGGCCGGCACACTCGAAACCCATGAACGGAAACTGGTCGCAATTCTGCGCGCTTCCGCCAGATTGCATTTTGTTGACGACGACAAGGCAGACGCCGAAGTCGAGCGGGTGCTGCGCTTAACAATCAGAGAAGCCGAAGCCGGCCGCTCCCGACTCGATAAGAAACGGTGGCTTCTCCGCATGATGCACGTGCCATCGTGAGCTGAATTCGCGATCAATGTCGCTGCCTGGGTTCGGCATCTTCCTGGTCAGTCGAATAGCAAATTCGTGGTGATAGGAAGGCATTTCATTCGTGCATGCTTTCCCTAACGCGCCTGCACGACAACCCCGAAAGAAAGGTCAAATGTTCCGGCTGCCACAGCTCGCGCGAGCGATCATGCCGAGTGAACGCGCGGGAGGAAGCCTACAACCAACGCAGCGACTTCGTCGAGATGGGTTCCGAGCAGCTGGATGTCCCACCATACGTTCGGGTCGTCGAATGGCCTCCGATTGGGGGATCGAAATCGTGTAGGTAGAGGACAAACCGGTCGACTTTCATCGCGTCAATGAAGACCTCGAGCCAGGTGGCCTAGCCGTCAACGCTGTAGTCGACATCTTCCGGAATGCGCTGTAGCCGGCGCCTGGAAATTCCGGCGCGAGCAGCCTCCAGCGGTCTGCAAGACGCGGCATGAGGTTGCGAAATTCGTAGGAGGAGCAGGATATCCGTGCGGAAGCAAAACCACAGGGGCGTCCGCCCGTCCCGCTTCACGAAAAGTGTCGATGCCGGCGACCGAGACGCGATGATGTCGAACACGGTTGTCCATCGAAAATCCTCAAGAATCGTGCCTCCAGAGGGGTAGGAAACGAAACAATGCAACGCAGTTGTCGGTTCCCCAAAGCTCGCACCGCCTGGCTACCTGTTCTGATCGAGCAGCGCCTTCCGGGCACTAACGCAGTGGGCTCCAGGGTTGGGAAATTGTCGACGGGAACAAATGGATGCTCAGCCTGTTCGGCGCGTAATGCGACGATTGCGAGAGGAGAACGCTGATGACCAAGGCTGAAACGACTCGAGATCATGACGAGATTCGACATTGGGCAGAGGCACGCAACGGGCGGCCAACCCGAGTGAAGGGCGCCGATGATGGTGGGATTTTACGGATTGATTTCGGCGAACGGGATGATCACCTGGAGCCGATTTCATGGGAGGAGTTTTTTCGGATATTCGACCACAACCGATTGTTTTTCCTGCACCAGGACAAAATCGCCGATGGCAGCCTGAGCCGGTTCAACAAGTTTGTTGATCGCGCCTAGGACAAAATATGAGGCGGGCTTTTGAAGGGCCTGGCCGCGCAGGCGTCTGCCCAACCGCTAAGAGGGTCCGAGATTCTGCCGGACTGAGAGGGCTACTTGGGGATTGAAAGGGATCTCGCTGGCCGATGAGGTCGCACGAGGACGAGACTGACGTGCGATTGTGATCGCGCAGTTGTTAGCAATAAAAAATCGGCCCCGAGCGGGGCCGAAATCGAGTTCTAAGGGCTGGCTAATAAACGCTTTTGAAGCCCTCCCGGTTCCCGTCAAGGCCTGTAGCGGAGACGCTCTTTCTCGATCTCTTCGGGAGTGTAGGGATCGAGCTTTTCGTCGAAGCGTGTCCAGCCTTGCTCGAGGTAAGCCGCGCGGCGTTGTTCGGGATCTACCCAGCTGCCCCGGCGTAGGATGGCCTGGGCGTCCGCGTAGAGGCTCTCGTCAACCCGGGCGGTGACAACGGCTCCGCCGCGGCGCACGCCCTCCGCATAGACATGGGCATGCTCTTCGGGGACGCCGGATTCGGTCATCGCGCCGATCAGTCCCCCCGCAGCGCCACCGGCGACTGCGCCGGCTGCTGCACCGGCTGCCGTCGCGGCAAGCCAGCCCGCCGCCACCACAGGTCCGACACCGGGAATGGCCATGACGCCAAGCCCGGTCAAGAGACCCCCGATGCCACCAACTGCAGCACCTAGGCCTGCGCCTGTACCTGCGCCCTCGGCAGCATTGCTGTCGTTGGAGTACCGGTCACCGACATTGTTGGAAACGATACTGATATCGTCAGACGGCACGCCGCGATCTTCCAGCGCGCTCACCGCCGCGTGTGCATCGGAGTAATCGTCAAAAAGTCCACTAACGGTTTTCATGGGGGTTCCTCGCTGCTGGGATTAGTTGGCGACCACGTTGCCCTGGTAGTCGAGTGCGATCTGGACAGACTTTCCGTCCTTCATGGCGCTGCCTCGCCAGACGCCCTCGCTATCGAGTTTGAGACCAGCAACGTCGGTGTAACCGGCTTCAACGATGCGTTTCTTGGCCTGTTCTTCGGTGAAGCTATTTGCCCCGGCGACCGGGGCGGTGGGATTGGTGGAGTCCGGCGTCGCGACGGCCGGTGTGTCACCGTTCGTAGTGGCCGGAGGCGTCGAAGTCTGCGCGAGCGCGCCAAAGGTCGTTGCGCCGAGGAATACCGCGGCGAGCAGCAGTTTTTTCATGATGTCTACATCCTTGTTTTCAGCCCGTGGAAGGCACTACTGGTCAAACTTTGCTCGAGTTTTTTGGTTCCCGAGTTTTTTGCCATTCACGCAGTGATTTCGACTTCTCGAAAAATACGTGTCACCTCCTCGAATTCGGGGTAGGGAGGTTCCGAAATTGGCGTTGCGACGGGTGGCAACAGACGCCTCGAAGCCGCGCCGGCCTACATGGCATCCATGCCCTTAATCGCATTCTCGAGATGCGACTTGCATTTTTCCACGTCATTTGCAGTCATGGCTTCTTTCGCCATGGCCAGTTCCTTGGTGGATTCGATTTTCTTTGCGCCGTCGGAGATTTGCCCGATCTGCTGTTCGGCCTTGGCAACCGAGGCTTCGTCACAGATGACATTCGTCTGTGCAAGGGCAGGTGCAGTGAACGCCGCGATGGCGACGAGGGTAGCGACAGATTTCAAGATCATGGTTGTTTCTCCAATGGCCGGCAAAACACCGGCTTCCACGCTGACTGAACGGGACAACAACGGATCTGTTCCCTCAAACCGGCGCCCGAAATCGAAGTTTTTTCAAGGAACTTTCAGGTATTTGGCGCGTTTGAGGCGCGCGTATTCTGCGCTCTTATAATCGCTTGCCCGGTGGACGCGCCGCCAGCGCACTGACGAAACCAACCCATCGTCTGCCTGGCGACGGGTAGGCCGTTTCTTTTTTGACGGTAGAAGCCATGTTCATGTTGCCACCGCATGGCCACATTCCATGATGCAGCTCTGCGCTCGGGTCATGAGTCCAGGTGCTCTGGCATTTCTTTCAGCTGATCCTTCGTCCAGGTGGTGATGGCGTGAACGTCGCCGTCATCGTCACGCATGAAGTCGAGATCCGCCAATGGCACCGCGACCGGTTTCGCGCCAATCCCGAGGAAGCCGCCAACATCAATAATCGCAGTGCTGTTGGCGCCGACGCCGTGAAGGTGATCCACCGTTCCGACCTTGTCATCGTCTGCGCCGTAAACGGTCGCGCCTTCGAGGTTTGCTGGTATCAGTTCCGAAGGATCAAGGCGCACGTGATTGGTATGGTCCATCTCTTTAGTCTCCGGTTATGTCGGACTGAAAGAACCGGCTCAGCGGTAAACGGTTCCATTGATGAAGCAGCTTTCTGTTGGCCTTGGCCTGAGAGAAGCCTCCTCTGCTGCGATAAGTCACAAGACGATTGCGAAGGTGACCCGCGTCCAAGGCGAGGTCGCGCAACCTCAGCGAAACGCAAAAAGTTCGCTGTCCGGATCCTGGTGCCCCAATATTGCTGACGACACGATCTCCGCGGCGATTTGGCTGTAGGTGATGCCGTTTCCGCCATATCCCATCACAGCATAAACGTTGTTGAGTCCTGGAACCGGACCGATTATCGGCAGCCCGTCGGCGGTCACGCCGAAGGCCGCTGCCCATTGATAGGCGGGCTCGGCGATCGGTATTTTCAGGAGCGCCGACAGCTTCGCCCGCAAGGTCTTGGATTTGGACTTGAGTTTGACGGGGTCCTGAAATGCTGTGGGGCTTTCTTCGTCCTCACCTCCGACCATGAGGCGGCCATCAGCAGTCGAGCGAAAATAGAGGTAGGGATCCGATCCCTCCCATAGCACATAATCCTTGAGCCAACGGGGCCTCGGATGATGCGGCCTGGTTGCAAGCGCCCAGGTGGAGAAGATCCGATGCTCTTGGTTGGCCGCGACATCGAGGAACTCGTAGCCCGTGCAAAAGACGACATGCCTGGCCTGTATGATTTCTCCTTTTGATGTCGCGGCGGCGTTCCAGTCATCGAGGCTGCGAACGTCGGTGATCTCAGTATCTCCTACGATCGCCACACCGTCTGCCTGCACCTTGCGCCACACGCCGGCGGTTAATTGTGCGGGGTTTGCCGACGCGGAGATGGTGGACTCGATCGCAGCGGTCCGCTTCAGTCCAAACTTTTCGCGCAGTTGCGCGGCATTGAAAAACACTGCTGAAATGCCAGCCTTTTCGCGTGCTTCCGCCTCTGTGGCGAGCGCTCTTGCACCATAGGCATTTCCAGCGAGGTAGAGCGAATTCTTCCGCTCGAGATGGCAGTCGATCCCAAGATTATCGACAAGCGAAGTTAGCGTTTCCACGGCCTTGGCGGAGCGCTGCCAAGCGCGCCGAGCTTTTGCTTGCCCAAGCCTCGCCGTGAGCCTATGCAACGGCATGTCGATCTCATGCTGGATCATCGCGGTGCTGGCCAGAGTGCTACCTTGCACCGGTTGCCGTCGATCAACGACGAGGATTGTCATGTTTCGTTTGGCAAGGGACAGGGCCATCAGCGCCCCTCCAATGCCGGCGCCGACAATCAGCACGTCGACGACGTTGGCGGGGATGCGCTGTTGAGCCGCGACCTGGATCTTCCGAGTGGTTGCCCATAATGGCTGGAAGGACCGCAGTTTGCGCTTGCGCGTAATTGTCTCCAATTCGTACTCCCATACGCGTCGTACTATGGGCAACAAGCGGCCAAGATCGGCAATGAACTCTCCCCCGTGCCGCGTCAGATAGGGGAGACATGAGAAGGACATGGGTGGGGTGGTCGACTAGTCAAGGTGCTCGGTCAAACGCTCGCCGGTCGAACCCGGCAGAGCTCCGACTTAAGGCTCCCCACCCTGAGCCTTTGCAAATCGGGCGAGGCGCGCGGGAAAAATCTCATGAGTTGCCTCGCCGGATCTCGTTTCTCGCGCGTTAAGCGATGCGGCGACATTGCAAGAGGTGTTTGGCATGCGGCTCTACCAATGCGATATCAGCGGGTTTCCGCTCTATTTCGACAATCATTTCAGCGTCGGGGCCAACAATGCGCCGGTCGGGTTTGTTGCAGACACATTGACGCTGCACACTCTCTTGGAAGCAGGCGAGGGTTTGTGGAGCATTCCCTCACGGCCTGGCGAAACCTGGCGGTTCTGTGCCAACGCAGCCATAGACGGGAGCAACTGGTTGGTTGCGGCCGACGATCCAATTCTTCTGGCAATTCCTGCACGTTACAATCGGCTCATCCCCAACACCAATACCCCGGAGGGCCTCGCAAGGTTTCATAGAATAGGCGCGGCCCAGCGCCATCTGTTCTATTCCATTCTGCGCTTTGGCCTTCCGTGTCCCGGAAGAGACGTCGACCCGGAGGGCGGTCTGGTCTTCGACTTTCTGGAAGATGCGATCAATGAAGGCGGCGGTGTCAGCCCTGCAATGACCGGGCACCGGAGCGGTCTGATCAGTCTTCGAGCGGCCGAGGCCGATGACATCGTTCGCGAGACCGTTCGTGTTTCGATGGGAGAGCCCTACCGAACCCTGCTTGGACACTTTCGCCACGAGATCGGTCACTTTTATTTTCAGCAATTGGTGCGAAAGGGCGCTTTGCTTGAAGAGGCACGTGCTCTCTTTGGTGACGAGCGCGAAGACTACGCAGCAGCGCTCCAAAAAAGCTACGACAACGGGCCAGTTGCGGACTGGCAGGATACCTTCATTTCCGCTTACGCAAGCAGCCACCCATCTGAAGATTTTGCCGAATGCTGGGCCCACCTGTTTCACATTGTCGATACGCTGGAGACGACCAGATCATTCGGGCTATCCATAGAGCCGTTAAGTCACCACGCCCTTGAAGTCGAGGTCGATTTCGACCCTTATCGGGCGGAGAATGCTCAGCAACTGGTGGACGCCTGGGTTCCGATCAGCCTGGCCCTTAACACCTTCCAGCGATCCATGGGCGAACGGGACATTTATCCGTTCGTTCTTTCGCCACCGGTCATAGCCAAACTCGATTTTATCAATCGGCTGATTGCGGAAGCGCGCCTTCAAACAGGTCGCCTTTAACCCGGATGCAAGGGCCGGGCGGGACGATGCGACGAAACGATATTGAGAGCCATGTTGCTGGCTACGGGATCGGGATTTTTCTTGTCTCCGTCACCATCCCGATACCTGATCTGCTGCGCGCGGACTTCAGCAAGAGGCCAGGGTGTGTCCACCCCTTGCGGGAACCAGCGTTCGAGATCGCTCACCCAGCGCTTCTTGAACATCTCTTGGTCCTTGAGGAGAGAGGCGTTCCCTTCAATTTCAATGAATGTGCCGGGCTTGCCGAGCAGGCTTGGACGGGCAGTATAGGTGAGACCAACCTGGGTTCCCGAACAATGTCGCCATAAGCTACGGTTCGCTAAAGCCGGTGGCAAAAATCCGGGATCGCCCCGCAGGCTCGTTGCGAAAGATCAATCCAGCACGCGTCCTTGAATGCATCGGGACATAGTCGAGTGTAATCTCGACCGTTTCGACAACAGTGTTTCCGGCCGTGATCTCGCCACGCACGACGACGTCGGCGGCAGTCCGGTCGGCCGCGTTTTCGACGTCGAACATGACAAGATATCCGCCGTCCCGGCTTGCGCTGCTGATCGTCTTGACTGACAGGTCCGGCGCTCCATCGCTCTGCGTCGCAGCTTCAAAGCCGACCCACCCGATCAGGGCGATCACAGCGATGGCTGAGACCGACCCGGTAAGCCATTCGATCCAGTGACCTTCGCCACTTTCGATCGAGCGGGATTTCGACGGTTTTGCCATAGATCACCTAGAGAATGAGCCGCGCTGCCGCGGCGCCGATTGCGCTTGGAAATGCAAGCACCACCGTGCTCATGATCGCCTGGGTCAGTTCGATGCCGTCCAGCCGATGAAACGTCCAGAGACAGTAGAAGCTGATCGCAAAGGCGACGGCGTAGCCGGGGAGCGTGAAGCGGATAAGGGCATGCCAAACGGGTGTGCCTTCTTCCAGTTCGTGTCCGCCCGAAAACGACAGCGCGTAGACAAAACCATGCATCAGCACGATGGACGAAATGATGAGTGCGATTGCGTGCCAGGCTGACATCTTGAAGGAAATCAGGATCATTTCCTCGGTCGGGGCGACATTCAATCCGAGAAACAAGGCGCCGACGGCCATCATGAAGAGCTCGCCGCCGTAGCCACTTTGCGCATCATCGTCGAGGGGGTCCTGTGCGTCCTCGTCATCATCGTCGCGCCCGCCCAATTCGCTGCGACCAAGCAACGCACCGATGCTGGCCGGAACCGTCTGAATGGCGATCATGCCTGCCGCCTCGGGTAGAGCGTGCCCGACGCTCAGAACGCCTAGGGCAGACAGCACGAAGGCGCTGGCCAACAGACCCAGGAAATAGGCAATGCTGGCATCGCGCACTGCCTCATGCCAGGTCGAAATATTTTCAAACCCGATCCGGCGCGCCAGGAGGATGAGCAAGGGGATGTTGACGAGGAGCAACAGAAGGAGCCTTGATCGGTCGATATAGAGCCCGAGTTCCCACATCTCCATCGTCAGGAACATGGGCAGCGCAAAGAGCAGTGCGCCAGCCAATCCGCGCGCCAGGCCCTTGGAAAATCGACTGTGGTCGAAATTGACATGCGTTTGCTCGATCGCCATTCCGGTCCCCTTTTCGGCTGCCATCTCAAAACGTCGACAAGCTCCGCAAGTTCCTCGTTTTCCTGATCTGGACCTTGTTCTCCAGCGAATCCAGGATGTCTTCGCAGAAGTCGACATCACAAAGTTTCACGAATGGTCTGAAGCCCGCCGGGTGTAAACTGATCTCCAGCAACTTGCCCCGACGATATCGAGGCCGACCAGGAACGTACCGTCCTCAACGAGCTTCTGGTGGAGAGTTTCCGCGATTGTCAGCATCTCTTTCGTGACGTTGTTGACGAGAAGGGCGATGCGCACGGCTGCTCCTAGCTAAGGTCGGTCATTCCCGGATCGCGCCGGCTCAGCCGGCATACCAAGCCTGCGGAACATCGCACCAATCAGAGTGTTGGGCGCAGGAAAGGAGGAGGCTGGCGATGGTCTTGATCCTACCGGAGTTCGATTGCCGAGGCGGCGAGGGAGCCGACATCTCGGGCCTCGTTGCGTCTATCAAACGTGCCTTGAATGCGGAGGCATTCTTGGAGACGCGAAACCTCACATTCAGGGTGCTTGGAAACAGCGTCGTTATTGAAGGGGCAGTCGATCTGCCGGGGGGCGCAGACGTTGTTCAGCGGCTTGCTGAAAGTCTCGCCGACCCCGGCCGCGTCATCGTCAGGATCAATTGTCAGCCCGATTGAGCCGCGGCGGCTGACATTCGAGCGGCGGGTGCTGCCGGGCAGAGCCCGGCCGCCTTTATAATGAAAGTTACCGGTCGACGGCCTCCTCAAAAAATGGCCCCCCAAGGGAGGCCACCGGAGCGATGTACGTCAAACCAGACTTCGCCGCCTTGGTTCCCACCGGCGGCGTGTGGAGGGCCAGCAAGGGAACGTTTGATCGGCGCGCCGGTTGGGCGGGGCCTCAAGAGAAGGAGATACGCCATGCCCCGCGGAGATAAATCGAAGTACACCGACAAACAGGAACGCAAGGCGGACCATATCGCCGAAGGCTACGAAAAACGTGGCGTGTCGGAGAAGGAGGCGGAGCGCCGTGCCTGGGCCACTGTGAACAAGGACAGCGGCGGTGGCAACAAGTCCGGTTCGGGCCGCGGCCAGTCCGACACCAACGAATCCGCCAAAAAGGGCGGGCACGTCGGCGGTCGGGCTGCCGCGGGACGCCCTAAAGCTGAGCGCTCAGCATCCGCAAAGAAGGCCGCCGCAACGCGCAAGCGAAACGAGCACAGCACCTCTCACTAGTGCCATTGAGGCTCAGCTTGCCGCAATCGTGAAGTCATCGTTTGACGCAATCGTCAGCAGGGATTTTGGGCGGAACCGTGCGGACTTGGTACGGTTCTAAGGTAAGCCCCTTTCCAATCAGCCGACCCCGCAAAGCAAAACCGAATAGGCGCTCGGCTGCGTTGGTTCTCACTCATTTTTCCTCGGGCGCGATCGACGCTCCGCCTGAACCTGTGCCGAGCGAAGGTCGTGCGCCTACGAGCCGAGTCTTCCAAACCGCATTTTGTTCCCGTTCGGAACCATTGCAGCTGGGCGATGTTGGAGCGGCTCCACCACACCGTAAAGGAGGTTGCCATGCCAGAGAAGACGCTTGAAACGCTGTTTCATGATGGCCTGAAGGACATCTACTACGCTGAACGGCAGATCCTGAAAGCGCTGCCGAAGATGGCACGCGCGGCGCAACTGCCGGACAGCAAGGCAGCGTTCGAAAAGCACCGGGACGAAACCGAAGTCCATGTGGAACGCTTGCAACAGGTCTTTGAAATTTTCGGCAAGCGCGCCCAGGGAAAGACCTGCGAGGCCATTCAGGGAATTATTGCAGAGAGCGAGGAGATCATGGAGGAATTCAAGGGGAGCCCCGCACTTGACGCTGGCCTCATCTCGTCGGCCCAGGCGGTCGAGCACTATGAAATTTCTCGCTATGGCACTCTGAAGACCTGGGCCAAGCAGCTCGGGCTGCAAGAGGCGGTGTCGCTTCTCGATCAGACCCTGCAGGAAGAAGGCGCCACCGACAAGGCCCTTAGCAAGCTTGCGGTGACGGCGGCGAACATCAAGGCCGCTGCCTGATGGCGTTTGGACGCTTGAGGGCGCCGTCGCCTCCAAGCGTCCTTGCCGCTTCATCGAATATCAGTTTCAACTCTGTAGACCGCCCAAGGCGTAGTGATGAAGCGAGTGGTCCCAGGAGGTCCAGGTCTCGTCATCGAAAGTGACGAACGAGCGCGACCTCGCAACGAAATGTAGGACGAAGATGGCTTCCGGCAAGAAGACGAGCGACCACCCCGCGAATAGGTTGGCGACGGACCCTCCGGGCGATCACGTTGGCGCCGGGTACGCGGAAATCGACGATATACCGAATCGTCTGCTGATACTCGCAAACAGGCTGCAAAAAGCCCTCGATTCGCGTCGAGTTGTGGCCAATGCCCAACGCCCAAGCTTCAAGGAGAATCGAGGCGACCAGTGAAGTGAAGCGGATCGAGGATGAGAAATGATACGGGACTTGCAGCAACTGCGGGTACTGGTTGCCGAGCATGAATTCATCGTCGCAAACGATATTGCGCCCCCGGGGCGACCCCACCGATTCCAGCCACCCACAAATCGGGGCGAAACGGTCATGCTGGATTCTGGTATCCTGATCCGAAGTGTTTGTCCGTTCTGTTTAAGGAAGCGGTGGAGGCAATTTCAGGGAAGCGGAACGCCGCTCATCCGGTAGGCAAGCTCCTCGCGCGCTCGGCTGAGCCTGCTCTTGATCGTGCCGACAGCACAGTCGCAGATGTCGGCGGCTTCCTTGTAGCTCAGCCCATATCCAGCAACGAGGATCAGCACCTCGCGATGGTCGGGTGCCATAGTGTCGAGAGCGCTGCACAGTTCCACGGTTAAGACGCACCAGTCCTGCGGTGCCGGCATCGGGATCGGTAGCTCGGCGCAGTTAACGAGGCCCGGGGACTCGCGCCGGCGCAGCTTGTACTGAGTCCGGAAAGCGTTGTGCATGATGGTGAAAAGCCAGGACTTAAGATTGGTTCCCGGTTGGAAACCGTCAATGCCGCGCAGTGCTCGAAAAAGCGTTTCCTGCAGCAGATCATCCGCTTCGAAGCTCGACGACACAAAGGTGCGCGCAAAGGCCCTAAGCGCCGGAATGAGGTCAACAACCTGGCTCTCCAGCGGCCGAGACCGCTGGACCGTTTCGTGGACAGAAGGCATTGTAACTGCCTTTCGCAATAGCTGAATTTGCTCTTTCTAACAATGCGCGGTCGGCACTTAAGTTCCCGCTACAATGCAGAGGGCAGAAGCGACAGGCGCCCTTGCCTCCCGCATTCAGCGGGACAGATCAAAGCCCGGCAAGACCGCGGGGGCTAGAACAAGGCAGCCTTGATCTTCACGCGGGCGACATTGATACACAGAGGTTTGAATAAGCTAGAATGGCATCTATGCAACGGTGGTGCCTGCGCATGCGCACGCTTTCTCGTCGCGTTCGACCGCTGTGTGCATCATGAACAGGCGTACCCATGGCAAGCAATTCAATTGTAACTGGTCACACAGCGACAGCTGGACGAAGGCGCATCGACGATACGAGCGAGGCAGGTCCCGCCGCTATCGCGGGCATTCCCGTCGTCGGAATCGGCGCGTCTGCCGGCGGCATCGAGGCGTTGGGCAACTTCTTCGACGCCATGCCGGCCGACAGCGGTTGTGCCTTCGTCGTGGTGCTGCATCTCGATCCGAAGCGCGAAAGCGAAATGGCCCGCATTCTGAGCAGCCACACCAGGATGCCGGTGGTACAGGTCGAGGACGGAATGACGCTCGTGCCTGACCACGTTTACGTCATCGCCCCCGACACCGATCTCAATTTGGCGGAAGGGGCATTGAAAGTATCAAGGCCGGCGGAGCCTCGCGGGCAGCGGCATCCCGTCGACCTGCTGTTTGCCTCGATCGCCGCGGAGCAGCGCGAGCGTTCGGTCGCGATCGTGCTTTCCGGGACAGGGAGCGACGGCACCGAAGGCCTGAAGGACATCCGAGCCGAAGGCGGCATGAGCCTGATACAAGCGCCGGAGACGGCCAAATTCGATGGCATGCCGAGGAGCGCGATCGCTGCCGGTCTTGCCGACCACGTTCTTGCGCCGGACAGAATGCCCGCGACCCTGATCGCCTACGTCAACCATGGCTACGTTTCCGATCCCGCCGAGGTAGAGACCGACCGCGCGAACGGGGAAGCGACGATCGAACAGATTCTGAAGGTCGTGCACGCTCGAAACGGGCACGATTTCGGCAACTACAAGCGCAACACACTGAGGCGGCGTATCCATCGTCGCATGGGGTTGAGGAACATCGACACGACCGCGGACTATCTCAACGATCTGCGGGCCAATCCGGACGAGGCCGCCGCTTTGGTGGCGGACCTGATGATCAGCGTTAGCGGGTTTTTCCGCGATCCCGAGGCATGGGAGGCGCTCGCCAAACTTGTGATCGTCCCCCTCGTTGCAGGGCGCGAGAGCGGCGCACAGATTAGGGTCTGGGTTCCTGCCTGCGCCACGGGAGAAGAAGCCTACGCCGCCGCCATGCTGATAACCGAGCACGCCGAAGCTGCCGCAAAGCGCTTCGACCTGAAGGTCTTCGCCACGGACGCACAGGAGGACAATCTGCGCAAGGCGCGTGACGGCATCTATCCCGCCGCCGCCCTGGCAGGCTTTTCGCCCGAACGCCTCCGCCGCTTCTTCGAAAAGCTCGACGGCTCGTTCCAGGTCACCAAGGAGCTTCGCGATACGGTCGTGTTCGCCGCACAGAACCTGCTTCGCGATCCGCCGTTCTCGCGGCTCGACCTCATTTCCTGTCGCAATTTCCTGATTTATCTGGAGCCGGTGGCGCAGCAGCGCGTCATCGCCCAATGCCACTTCGCCTTGCGCCCGGACGGGCATCTGTTTTTAGGCAATGCCGAGACGATCGGGCGGCATGACGATCTCTTCGACACCATATCGAAGAAATGGCGCATCTATCGCCGCACTGGACCAACCCGGCACGATCTCATCGATTATCGGCCGCTGCGTGGATCCGCCAGCACCGGGGCCACGGGCGAGCCGCGCTCGGTACCATCGGAAACGGCGCCACTGGCTGAAATCGCACGCCGGGCCCTGCTGGAGCGCTACGCCCCTGCATCGGTGTTGATCGATCACAAGGGCCGCGTCGTCTATTTCCACGGAACGACACGCGACTACCTGGAGCAGCCCTCGGGACAGCCGACCAGAGATCTCATCGCCATGACGCGGGACGGACTGGGCCTCAAACTTCGCGGCGCGATACGCGAAGCCACGAGGGGCGACAAGACCGTCACGGCACATGCGCACGTACTTCAGAACGGATCTTCCCGTAGGATCGCCATGACCGTGATGCCGCTGCCCGTCTCGCCACAAGGCGGGAAACTGGCTCTGGTCAGCTTCGCGCCGGATGAGTCTGCTGCCGCATCCAACGACCCGCCTGTCCGCGATGCCATGGAAACGACGTCCGGCGAGCGAGCGCTTCAGGAGGAACTGATGTCGATGCGCGCCGAGCTGCGCGACACTATCGAGCACCTCGAGACCGCCAACGAGGAGCTGAAGGCTTCAAACGAGGAAGCGATCTCGATGAACGAGGAACTTCAGTCCACCAACGAGGAGCTCGAAACCTCCAAGGAAGAGTTGCAGTCCTTCAACGAGGAACTGAATACCGTCAACAGCCAGCTCCAGCACAAGATCGTGGAACTGGAGCGCACCACCAACGATTTGAACAACCTGCTGGCGGGCTCGGAGACGGCAACGCTGTTTCTCGACGACGAATTGGCGATTACTTGGTTTGCGCCGGCGATGAAGGAGCTCTTCAATCTCGTGAGTTCCGACATCGGGCGGCCAATTACCCACTTCGCGCGGAAGTTCTCGGACGAAAACCTGCTGTCCGACGCGAAGACGGTGTTGAAAAAGCTCACGACCATCGAGGCCGAGGTTCGTGGTGACACCGGACGCTGGTACCTCAGGCGCATGCTCCCCTACCGCACGCGCGACAACCACATCGCCGGCGTGGTGATCACCTTCAGCGACATCACCGCGCGACGCAAGGCAGCCCAGGCCGTCGACGAGGCGCGGCGCTATGCCGAAGCGATCGTCAGGACGGTAAGGCAGCCCTTGATCGTCCTCGACGCCGAACAGCGCGTGGTCTCGGCCAATCCCGCCTTTTACGAACTGTTCAGGGTTTTGCCGAAAGACACCGACGGCAGGCTGCTCTATGCGCTCGGCAATGGGCAATGGGACATTCCGGCCCTGCGGACGCTCCTCGAGGAAGTGCTATCGAAGCATAAATCGGTAACCGACTACGAGGTCGAGCACGAATTTCGCGACCTCGGCCGGCGCAGCATGATGCTGAACGCCCGCCAACTCTCTGAAGGCGACGGCCGCGACGCGCTGATCCTGCTGGCCATCGAGGACATTACCGAACGCAGGGAGGCGGATGGTACGATTCGCGCCAGCGAGCAGCGCCTGAGGGATCTTGTCGGGTCGCTGCCGGGCGCGGTCTACACCACCGACGCCGCGGGCCGGCTCACCTCCTACAATCCGGCTGCTGCCGAATTGTGGGGCCGCACTCCGGAGCTGGGCACGGATGAATGGTGCGGATCCTGGCGCTTGTATCGACCGGACGGCACGCCCTTGTCGCATGACGAGTGCCCCATGGCGGTCGCACTGAGGGAGAAGAGGCCGATACACGGTGCCGAAGCGGTGGCCGAGCGACCCGACGGCGTGCGCGTGCCTTTCCTGGCTTATCCGACGCCCTTGCGCGATGCTTCGGGCAAGGTCACCGGGGGCGTGAACATGCTGGTAGATATCACCGAGCGCAAGCAGGCCGAGGCGGTGGCGCAACGCCTCGCCGCGATCGTCGAATCATCGGACGATGCGATCATCAGCAAGTCCCTCGACGGCATCGTCAAAAGTTGGAACAGCGGAGCGGCCCGGCTGTTCGGCTATGCTGCCGATGAAGTTGTCGGCCGATCGATCATGACCCTGGTGCCCCCGGACCGCCACGACGAGGAGTTGGATATCCTGGAGCGCGTCCGAAGGGGCGAACACATTCAGCACTACGAGACGCTGCGCCAGCGGAAGGACGGGAGTGAAGTCTGGGTTTCGCTGACCATATCGCCGCTGAAGGATGCCGCAGGCATTGTCATCGGTGCCTCCACGATCGCGCGGGACATGACCGAGCGCCAGCGCGCCGACGAACACCGCAAAACGCTGATGGGGGAACTCAACCACCGCGTCAAGAACACGATGGCCGTTATTCAATCCATCGCGGCCCAGACGCTTGGCCACGCATCGACGCTAGAACAAGCCCGCGAGGCTTTCGGGTCGCGGCTGATCAATCTGTCCAAGGCGCACGACGTGCTGACGCGAGAGAGCTGGCAAAGCGCGGACCTGCGCGAAATCGTCGCCGATACCGTCGGGCCCCATGCCGGGGGAGAAAACCGCTTCGAGATCGAAGGGCCGAGGATCCGACTGTCGCCGAGTGCCGCGTTGGCGTTTGCCATGGCACTGCACGAGCTCAGCACAAATGCTGCGAAATACGGCGCGCTCACCTCGGAAAACGGTCACGTCCTGATCGCATGGCAACTCGAGGGCAACGGGGCCGAGCGGCAGCTCGTTCTGCGTTGGCAGGAGAGCGGCGGACCTCCGGTTGTTCAGCCAACACGCAAGGGTTTTGGCTCGCTCCTGATCGAACGGGCGCTGGCGTCGGAACTTCGAGGAGAGGTGCGCGTTGGGTACAAGTCCTCCGGCCTTGAGTGCACCATCGTTGCACCAATATCCGCTGGCGAAGAGTTGTTGGGAGGGCGAAGTGGCCCGAGCGGAGGCGAGGCGGATCCTGATCGTGGAGGATGAAGTTCTCGTCGCGCTAAACCTTGAGGACCTTCTCACAGGAATGGGACATTGTGTGGTGGCCTGCGCCACCCGACTCGACAAAGCAGTGCAACTCGCCACTCGCGCAGATATCGATTTTGCGTTTCTCGACATCAACCTGGGCGGCGAAACGTCCTTTTCCGCCGCCGCAATCTTGCGCCGGCGCAACATCCCGTTTGTCTTTGCCACCGGCTACGGCACAGATGGCCTTTCGGATGAATTTCGCGACACGCCCACGTTGCAGAAGCCCTATGAACCCCGAGAATTGAGGCGGGCACTTACGGAAGCTTGCGCGGGTGTGGCTGACTGACGTCGGCAATGCTATCGACACGCCTCTACGACGGATGATTGATCGGAAGTGCTCACTCATTGCGAGCGTCTGCCTTGCGCTTGATCGCATGAGGTTCGGGGTCGACAGCGCGGCTGACCGCCACGAACGCGGCAATATCCAACCGGCGCTTCCCAAACTCAGACTTGGAGATGAACGTTTGCGGTTGCCCAACGCCCTGCCCAAGCTCGACTTGAGTGATGTTCGCGCGTTTCGGGTTGGAAGCCTTGTAGCCGAATTGATGCGATAACTGCCATCACATCCGAAGCCGGCTCGCCGTAGAAAGCCCCAAGTACAGGCCTATGCCGAATCCGAGCAAGCCGGCGGTACTTACAATTGCCGTTGCCGTACCGGGATTGTCGCGCGCGGCCCCGATCGCCCCTTGTCCCTGCTTGCGGACCGTTTGGACTGCGCTCCTGGCGAGTTCTGATGCCTCCTCGGTCGCTGAGCTGACTCGCGCACTGAAAGCTTGCCTCACCTCTTCGACCTGGGAACGCAAGTCGGCGATCTGATCTTCGATCGATTGCTGTGTATAACTAGCCATTATCCACCTGTTGGTTTGCAAACGCAAAATCGCTGGATGGCAGGTTTGTTCCCATCACAAATTCATTGTCCTGATCTTGGGTGTTTGCCGGGATGCCACGACATGGCAAAAACCGATCTTGTCCTAGCCATGATTTCCCCCGCGAGCCCGCTAGTGAAATCGTCAAGGACGCAAGTCCGGTGCTGGCTCAACGCGGCGAAGCGCTACAACTCGATCAACCTACACCATTCCGCTTCTGCATTGTGGAGTCCGAATTGTGTTCCAAGGTTAGGTGCGACGCGGCGCCTTGCAGTGAAGAGCTCACGAGGTGCATAGGTAGCCATGTAGGCGGAGAGCCGACATCCAACGGCATCGTCGAGATCGTCTGCGGGTTATGCCCCAGGTTCAGCGTGGCGAGCGAGGACAAGGTGAGCGAAAAGAGCATCTTCTTTTCCACGTTTGCAACGACGGTAGCCAACTCTCCGGCAAACCAGGTACCTTTGTCGCCGCGGTCTTCCTGGTTGTCGCCTGGGCCGTATGCGGACCGTTTTTTTTTTTGGCTTCAGCGATACTTGGGGAGATTTATGGCATCAACCAGCGGAACGCCGGCGAGAAAGTCCGATTAAAGCCTGCGGCAACTAGGAGCTCTTCTACGAAGAGCATCCCGGATCAAACGGGGCAAGCTAAGGTGGGACCCAACCACCGATGATCGCCAAAATCTCACCGGTGATGCAGCTGGAGCATGGGAGAGCCAAAAAAGACGTAGGCAGGAGTAATCTCCTCGGGCTGGGCTGGACGTTTCATCGGCACGTTGGCACCGAACTTCGATACATCCTGCGCCTCCTTGTCGCTGGGGCGGACCCGGCCCGCCCGCGTTCACCCGAATACCCTTTCGGTCGCTTTGCCAGAGACACGGGGAGGGATGCGGGTGCGGCTAGCGCATCAGTCCCGCCGCACGCAGCGCGTCCTCGATGGTCCGCCGAATGCCGTCCGTCGGTCCTGCTTGACGCGGGCTGTCACCATTGCTGCGTGAGATGGGCGCAGGGACGTCAATGTTGGCGCCATGCGATGCGTGGTTCAAAGCCGGTGCTAAAATTCCGAATGACCGCGCAATTTCCTCGGTCGACGAAATGCCAACGTCGAGCATATATGGCCCCGCCCGCCCGTAACCGCTTTTGACGTCGATTGGCGTGCCGTGGCCCATGCCCTTGACGCGATAGAGCTGAAGGCGTTCCGTCCCGTCAGCATCGACCCAGACCAGGCGTTCAAGCCGTGACCTTGGTTGGTCTGCCCGAGGGGACGCTCTTGTCTGGTGAATGCCCTGCCATTGCTCGACAATCGCGTCTGCGTTGGCGGAGTTGACGGTAGTGTCTTGGGTTCCCTGCCAGACCGATATTGAAGGCCAGGGACCCTTTGATTTGGACGCAGATCGAAGCAGGTTTTGAAGCGACTTTCCGTCGGGCATACCGTGCGCCCGCATACGGTCGAACGCCTGGGGTATCGTGTATGCAGTTCCATAGGGAAGGCCCGCTATGATTGCCCCGCCGGCAAAGACTTCGGGATAGGTCGCCAGCATCACATTCGCCATAGCGCCGCCTGCCGACAGGCCGGTGATATAGACCCGGCTGGCATCGATGCCGTAGCGCGCTTCGGCGGTCACGATCATCTGGTAGATTGAAAGGGCCTCGCCTCGGCCGCGCGCGATATCGTTCGGCTGGAACCAATTGAAGCAGAGATTGGCGTTGTTGCTGCGGGTCTGCTGAGGAAACAAAACGACAAAGCCGTGATCGTCGGCCAATTTGCTCCATCCAGATCCAGTATCATATGTCGCCGCCGTCTGGGTGCAGCCGTGCAACACGACGACAAGCGCCGGCCGCGGAACCACCGTGGATGGCACGTGAACTCTTGCCTCAAGCTCGCCGGGGTTCGATCCAAAGGCTTCGAATGGAGCCAGGAGGCCTTCACCCCGAGGGGCAGCTGGATTTGTGCGGAACTGCTTGAGCAAGGCGAGGGTGTTGGCCAGCGAGCGCATGACAAAATCTCCAGGCCGTAACGGCCAGGATGGCGATCATAGCGGCCTCAGGTAGCTTCAGGAATATATTGCTGCACTGCACAAGATAATGCTGCGGCGCAATGTTTCAATGGGAGATGCTTAAACTTGCAGGTGGCGACCCGGAACGGGGTGCTCAGAAAATGCATCAACCAAGCCAACGGTTGCTAAATGTGAGGGTGGCAACCGAGATCGGTTTCCCCTGCTCACCACCGAGACCGAAATCTCGGTACCATAGCCATCCGGCAGTTCGTCGCGTGCGTCGCACGATCTATTGTGAGGCACAGAGGTTTCCGTATTGATCACATAAGAAGCTCTCGTTGTTGGTTTCGGTTAAAGCTTGACCGCTGTCTCTCGGCCCCAGAGCCGGAGCTCGCGACAGGCCTGAATGAATGAATGAACTGCTTTCGGATCGCTGAGTGCAATCACTCCCTCGTCCAGTTCCGGGTCGACGCCTACGTGTTTCAGGAGCGGAAGCGCCTGGGGCGAGAATGCTATGAACTTGCAGTGGGCGAAGGCGTCGGAAACGAAATCGTGAGCCGCGGCTTCTTTTGTCAGCCGCTCAGCGCCGTTCTCGGAAAGGATCAGTGCTATTGCGTCGAAGAGGACGGACGGTCCGCCGTCGACCATGTGTTTGCCCTCTATCCAGCTGCCATCCGCTGCTTCTACGCCCCCAACCTTCGGTGCGACCACCTCCATGACGGCGCCCTCCTTTTCGATCGCCGACTGCAGTTTCTTAAGAAGTGCCGCGTCTGCGCCGGCAGTTACCAGCACGCCCACTTTCCGCCCGGCGAAGCTCTTGGGCCCGTTCCCAATGATACTGAGGGCCGGAGATGCCGGCAGGTCGTCGCGAGGCGGCACTGCCGCATCGGCAGGCTTAGGAAGCTTCTTGATACCAAGCTTGCCCGCGACCGTCGTGCCGAGCGTTTCATCGATATTGAGGAGATGGGCGACCATACGCTCGCGAATTACCGGATTCTCGCATTTGCTCAGCTCGAACGTAAGCGCCGTCACAATATGGCGTTGTTCCGTTGCGGTCTGACTGATGAAGAACTGCCGCGCTTGGCTATAATGGTCGGCGAAGCTTTGGGGACGGAGCCGGGCCTTCTGGCCTTCCTCTAACTTCGCGAATGTCGGGAATCCCTGTTGTGGACTTTCTCGCGGGCCCTCGCCCCACGAGTTCGGCTGGTAATTGACCCGTCCCACGGGATTGCGCGTGGCCATGTGGCCGTCCTGCTGGAAATGGTGGAACGGACACTTCGGCGCGTTGATCGGGATATGAGTAAAGTTCGGGCCGCCGAGACGCTTAAGCTGCGTGTCGAGGTAGGAAAAGTTGCGGCCCTGGAGCAGCGGGTCGTTTGAGAAGTCTATGCCGGGCGGTACGTTTTGTGTCATGAACGCCACCTGCTCGGTCTCGGCAAAGAAATTGTCGGGCATCCGGTCGAGCACTAGCCGGCCGACTGGTAGCGGCTCAACAATCTCCTCGGGGATGATCTTGGTCGGATCGAGCACGTCGAAGTCGAAGTTATCGGCAAAATTCTGGTCGAACAGCTGAAGGTTCAACTCCCATTCTGGGAAATCGCCGGAGCGGATCGCATTCCATAAGTCGCGTCGATGGAAATCCGGATCAGCCCCATTGATCTTGACCGCTTCATTCCAGACGACCGACTGCATGCCGAGTTTCGGCTTCCAAATGAACTTGACGAAGGTTGACTCGTCCTTCGCGTTGACCAGCCGGAAGGTATGAACCCCAAACCCCTGCATGAAACGGAAGGAACGGGGGATGGCGCGGTCCGACATCACCCACATGATCATGTGCATTGATTCCGGCGTCAGCGAAATGAAATCCCAGAAATTGTCATGGGCCGATTGCGCCTGCGGAAAGGCGCGGTCAGGCTCTGGCTTCACCGAGTGGATGACGTCGGGAAATTTGATTGCATCCTGAATGAAAAAGACTGGGATATTGTTGCCGACGAGGTCCCAGTTGCCTTCCTTCGTATAGAATTTAACTGCAAAGCCGCGCACGTCGCGCGCGAGATCGAACGAGCCTTTGGATCCTGCGACCGTCGAAAATCGCACAAAGACCGGCGTCTTCTCTCCGGCGCGTTGGAAGATGTCGGCGCGGGTGTGAGCCGCTAGCGATTCATAGGTCTCAAAGTATCCGTGGGCGCCGTAACCACGCGCATGCACGACGCGCTCGGGAATGCGTTCGTGATCGAAATGGAAAATCTTCTCGCGGAAATGAAAATCCTCGATAAGCGCCGGTCCGCGCTCGCCGATTTTTAACGTATTCTGGTCATCGGAAACCGGTCCGCCCTGCGCTGTCGTCAGGACCTCCGCGTCGCCATCGGCGAACTGATGGAGTTCGCCGCCGTTTCCGCGTGCGAGCTTTTGATCATGGATCGTCGCGGGCTTGCCCGATGATTGCCTGGCAGATCTGGCCATCTCCATATTCCTTGAGAATGAGTGAAACGAATTCTGGACGTTCTCCCCAATCCCCAGAGAACGTGTAAGTTCCGAGCAGCCGTGCGTGTTGCGACCGGCGCGACCTATTTCGCCCCCTACGCGGGTTAGATGGCGCGGGCAGACGGTGTCTTTTCCGAACGAGGCCCGCCAGAAGGCCGGCGAGGGAGTCGCCACAGGCCACGAAGCAAGTTCTGGACGCGAAGGCGTGCGGAAGGTCCATCGGTACCGCTTTCTGTGTTTGTGGATTGCCGCCGTATCGCGATAGCCTTGGATCAAAACGACGCTGGTGATCACAATCGCTGCGACCGACAGCGCATAGGTGATGACTTGTGTGAAACCGAACGGCACCAGGTCGGTGCTGCCAGCCATCGACAGGCCGGTTAAGAGCGTTGGCACGCCGCCTCATGTGTCAGGGGCATGACCGCGCAAGTCATGGAACTGGAATGTGGATAGTTGGGGTATATCGCTGCCCTCGCCGGCATTTCCGGCTGGAGAGCCCTTCGCCCGAATCTCCTGGATCTCCGTGGCGAGATGATCGAGGTATTCGAGCGCTTCGTGAGTGGTGATCAAAGACGTCATACTGTCGTCCATGCCGGCACGTGTCAGATCGTTTCTAGCTTTCTCCACGAGGTCATGGATGAACCGGTTTGGATCATCGCATTGGTCGGCAGCCCACCGCAACAATTCGCATAGCAATCTTTCGTTAACGCGCATTGCCGTAACGGCCTGGCTCAACATGAGGTTAATTTTCTGTACCTTCTCATCTTTGATCCTGCGGGCCATCGGAATTCTTCCTGATCTACTTCTGCGCCTGCCTGCTGCCGTTCCAAAGTCCAACGGCGAGGCGAATGCATTTGTTCCGCACCAGATTGCTGCTTGAGCGGCGAAGCTGGTGCCCCCTTCTGCATGGCGGCAGAGCGCCAGGGCGTGTTCCCTAAGTTGCAATAGAATAGCCCCACCTCCGCTTGAACCTCGGAGTTCTACCTTGATCCGAAGGATTTTGGATCATTGGCGAGCCCAACGCGCATGTTCCTCGAAGAGAAATGGCCCCGACGGGGCGTCGGGGCCAACGAGGCTGCATCATGGCATTGATGGGCTCCTACGCGGGGAAAGGGATTACCCCATGAAGCCCGGCTGGATCCTTGGGGGAGGATCATCGCCGGTCCTCAAACCACAGTCTCTAAAAGTGGTTCCCATGCGGAAAAAGAAACGGCCCCGTCCGGGGAGAGCGGGGCCTCGGCACGGAGTAGTGCCAATGGGCTCCATTCTGGGCATAGTGGATGGAGCCTCAGCCTAGATCCGGGGGGTAGTGGATCGTAGGCACGCAATGAACGCGCATCGTCAAAAAAGGTTCCGGATGTGGCGTCTAGGCCGGCGGCGGGCTGGATCCCATCTTCGCTCGAAGCGAGGCGGGGTCGCAAACGTCTTGATACAGTTGGATCAGCCGCGACGCGAGAAACTGCGCATCCTCGCAATCAGCCGGAAGTCTGTATTCTCTGAGAACCTCATCAAACACGGCCTGCAACTTTTCAAGGTCGCCAGGAAGCAGCATTCGAGAGTAGGCTGATAGCATTTTAACCCTCCAAGTTAGGGCGAGCGGCCAAACTCGCTCGCTAAGCCGTCCAGGCGGGACACTGAAGGATTGTACCTTTTTGGGTTAATCGCGCGAATCAAAGATCAATAGGCGCGGCTGCTAATTGCCGGCGGCTTGCGCCGTTGCTGGTGCCCGGCGCACCAGTCTAGGGGCCAGGGCATGAAAAGAAATGGCCCGCCGGGGTGACGAGGCCAGAGGCTACCTTCGGACTTCACTCGGGGGATTTGGTGAAGTCTGCGATCGCGAGCGGGGGTGGGACCACGACACGCCAAAAACGCACCTCCGACGCAAAGGTTCCTGCTGGCAGGGAGTGGACCGGCCCACAAGGACGACGATGGGGCCAAGCGAGTGCCTCGATGGACTTCGTTAGAGGAAAACGTACCGCTCTCGGAACGGCCACCGTCCCGGAATGTTCTCGTCTGGGACTGAAGTCCCATGGAAGAACCTGTTCCGCCGCGCCTAGGTTTGGGGATGCTCTCGATCCTCGACCCGATCGATCGAGGCGCCTCTGGCCCCCACTGTTGTCATCAGTGTCCCCGCTCGGTGTGGGGCCTATCGAGGTCGGATGCTCGCAGTTCGACCGGCTAGCGACAGCCGGGCGCTGGTGTTTTTGCAAACCCACGGCCCGTCCACCGTCCCGAGCCTCAGGACTCGTCCCCGAAGTTCGAAGGACGGAGACATCCGCAGCGCACACGCCATCATCTTGCCGCTTTGCCGATAGTGTCGGCCATATGGGCTCCACGAAGGCCCATGGGAAGCGGCCTGCCGGTAGTTGAGTCCTTTGCGGTTTGATGCTCAAGTTCAGCATTGAGCTCCGCACCCACGATCAGCAGGGTCACTGACAACCAGAGCCATATGAGGAACCCGACAAGGCCGCCCAACGCACCGTAACTGGCTGCGTAGTCAGCAAGGTTGTTGAGATACCAGGCATAGCCCAGAGACATCACAATCCACGCGGATGTTGCGAAGACCGATCCCCACGTCAACCAGCGGAGTTTCGCCGGCTGGCGACTGGGACCGACACGATACACCACCGCCGCTCCCGTCAATGCGGCGACGACCACAAGGGACCAGCCAGCCAGGAGGACCACGGTTTCGTTCGTTGGATCAAGGAACGCAACTCGAAGTAGTGTGGATAGCACGGCGGTGATGACTATCATCAGGATGAGGGCGATCATGGCGCAGAGCGTAAAGACGATGGCAATGAGGTTGAGTCTGACAAATCCTCGCTTTTCGACTTCCTGGTACGCAACATTCATTGCGTCGAACAGCGCGAGCGTACCGTTTCGGGCACTCCAAAGGGCAACGGCGAAGCCGATGAAAAAAGCAAGGCTCAAGGTCGCGTCACGTATCTGCACGAGTGCGCGAACCTGGGTGGCGAGAATGTCGAAGGCCCCCGGGGGGAGGACGTAAGCGAGCGTTCTCAAGTGCTCCGCAATATCGACGGGATCGGCGAGCAGTCCGTAAAGGGCCACGATCGCGCCCAATGCTGGAAACAGCGCAAGAAGCAGATAAAACGTGACTCCAGCCGCGACGAGCGCGACCCGGTCACCGGACACTTCGTGTACGACGCGCCAAAGCACGTCATAGAGCCCCTTTCGAGGGATGTCCTCGGGAACATCGGCGCTGCGGCCGCGACTTTGGTCTGTATCTTCACTCAGAGGATAGAGAGGCTCGTCCTGCCTGGCGCGCAGAGTTCGCCCGTTTGATCGGTTGAGGCAAAGTGCGATCACCGCGATCGCACAAATGCTGACGGCGATTTGACGATCGGTAAATTTCAGGACCATCGAAGGTTCCTCTCGCTTTTCCTTTCTAATGCGCGCCACGCGAAGTGGATGCGGCGAAAACGTCGTGGCCAGTGCCGTCGGACCCCAAGGGCTCAGCGAGGCCGCGCGAGCGCGGTCCAGAGGTACCCCACGACGCCAGCCACAACGATTGCCGGAACGATGTGGCGTCTGAGCTTGTTTTCTACCGCTTGGACGACGACGTTCGCCTCAAGCACGGCCAGCCTCGAGGTTCCGGCCGCGATGGCTGCGAGTTCCGTGCTAAGCCGGATCACGTCTGTTCGCAAAGCCTCTAGCTGCGCCTCTCGAGTAGGATAGTAGGATCGGACGTCAGCGCTGCCTGATGTCGCACGATCACTCTCGTCGCTTGGCGTGTCGGCTAACTGCGATGCTTGGACAACGCTTTCATCATGTGTCTGATCCGTCATGGCCTGGCCCTCCTCTGGTTCCATTCAACCGAGGAGGATGACCGTTGTTCCACCATCGCGCTCCTGAGCCGCACCGAGCGCGCCGAAACCTGATGCTTTTGAGAGCCACTTTGACCTCGAAAGACCGGACGAGAGAACCCGTCGTTGCTGGCGGAGCCTGGCCGAACGCCCTCTTGGATCGCTTGCGTCGACCTAGTTCTTCTTCTTGGCGCGAGCCGCGGCCTTTGTCGTGAGCCGAAAATCGGCCATTTCCTGCGCCGTCAAATAATAGAGATGATCCGGAGGGGTTTCCAAAGCGTGGAACCAAAGGCCGGCAGAAATACCCATCGCGTCGAGATGGCGCGCGATCCGGGCAGTGGCGGACTGGGCTGCCGACATGGCTTCCTGTGGCGTCGGCCGATCATTGCTGTCGCTGAAGAGCTGATGCACGCCGACGACCGCGTCGGATTCCGCAAGGCGCTCGACTCCGCCTGACAGGATAATCGGGCATGAGGATGCGCACAGTGCTCTCGATGCCACTTTGGTGTTCAGCCGCTTTTCTCGGATCAGCCTGGAGATCGCCAATGCGTCGTCTACCGAGCCCCCCGGCGAGTTGAGCTCTACGGTTTTGATATATTCGCCGCGTTGTTCGACCTCGCGAGCAAATCGCAAGGCTGCGCCTAGGTCGAGCGTTCCTTCAGCAAGCAAGCAGCCCCCTGGACCAAGATTGAACGTCATGGGCTTGGCTAGATCTTCGATTGGGCTTGCCGGGTTTACCGTAGGCCGGTCCGGATCCGCCTTGGTTCCGGCAGGTGGTAAGAAGGGCATCGGGTGGGATGGATCGAAGGTTGGCAGCTGTCTCTTCGTTGCGATTTCGCGAACATCGATAAGGAGAAAGACCGTCGTCAACGCCAATAGCAGCAGGAAGGCCCCCCGCATTAAGGCGCCATCGTCCAGGCGGCTCAGCATCCTGATTGCGGATTCCGATCTGAAGCCGGCCACCATTCCGATCAAAATCCGGCCACCGTTCCGATTTGAAGCCGGCCACGATTCCAATCAAAGACCGGCCGGTTTCCGGCTCTGAAGATACCCCTTGGGTCA
>NZ_JACVAS010000013.1:0-216015 GCF_014852025.1 Ensifer sp. ENS10 | reverse complement strand
ATGCAAAACAACGACCCAGGGGAGCATCAACTGGCCGGCTTCAGATCGGAATGGTGGCCGGAATGAAATCGGAATAGGTGGCCGGCTTCGTTTCGGAATCAGCGGCCGACTTCACCGGAATACGCATACGGGTTGACAACGGGCCTGAATACGTCAGCGGCAAGCTTATGGAATGGGCCGAGAAACGGGGCATCGCCTTGAGCCACATCCAGCCGGGAAAGCCGCAGCAGAATGCTTATGTCGAACGCTATAACCGGACCGTCCGACATGAATGGCTCGACCAGCACATCATCGAAAGCATTGAGGAGGCACAGGAATTTGCCACGCAGTGGCTATGGACCTACAACAACGAACGTCCCAATATGGGCATCGGCGGTATCACGCCCGCACAGAAACTGAAAATGGCCGCGTGAATTCTACCGCGGAGCCCCGTTGAAAACGGGGGGATTACCCTATGTCCGGCAATCCGCCGAGGGTCGGCATAAGGAAGCTCTACCTTATGGAGCAGGTCCCATCGAAAGTGCGAGAGTTCGAGAGATTAATTGGAAGGCTCAGAGCCGATTAACGGCTCCTTATCGCATGTTGGCTGCACGGGTGTCAGTACCGGAACAATACTCCCCATTAGTGCCGTTTGAATCTTCCTGAACTGCACCCCCTTTCGACCGGACAGTCGGCATAAGCAGAAAGGCTCAAGCACGGGCTTGAGGACAGGCTTATGTCTAACGAGTATCGACATGTTGAATTGCTGACGGGTGATATCCGCCGCAGGCGGTGGACAACCGAGCAGAAGCTGACAATCATTGAGCAGAGTTTCGAACCAGGCGAGACGGTATCTTCGACCGCTCGCCGCCATGGCGTTGTGAACTGCACCCCCTTTCGACCGGACAGTCGGCATAAGCAGAAAGGCTCAAGCACGGGCTTGAGGACAGGCTTATGTCTAACGAGTATCGACATGTTGAATTGCTGACGGGTGATATCCGCCGCAGGCGGTGGACAACCGAGCAGAAGCTGACAATCATTGAGCAGAGTTTCGAACCAGGCGAGACGGTATCTTCGACCGCTCGCCGCCATGGCGTTGCGCCCAATCTGCTTTACCGGTGGCGCAGGCTCTTGAGTGAGGGAGGTGCTGCCGCCGTGGATTCAGACGAGCCGGTTGTCGGCAATTCGGAAGTGAAGAAGCTTGAAGACCGCGTCCGCGAGCTGGAGCGCATGCTGGGCCGCAAGACGATGGAGGTCGAGATACTCCGCGAAGCCCTTTCTGCGGGTTTCGGTAATTCGCGGACAGGGTTTCCATTAAATCCCGGACAGCGATTTCACTAAATCCGGGACAGCATTTCCGCTAATTCCCGGACAGCGATTCCGGTAAATCCCGGACAGTCTTTCGGCGATTAAAACATCGACTTTCGCACGCGCCGTTTTGCCATTCTGGACCCCGATTTGAGAGGGGTGCGGGGAATGGCGAGACGGAAGCAGGCGAGACTTATTGACGTGAAGGACATTCGATCGATATTGCGACTGACGCACGAACAGGGGCTTTCGGTTCGTGCGATATCGGAACGGCTGAAGATCAGCAAAACGACCATTTCGACCTACCTGCTGCGGGCGCGTGAGGCCGGGCTGACGGGCTGGCCGTTGCCGCCTGGGCTTGACGAGGACGCTGTGTTGCAGCGTCGCCTGTTCCATCGTCGCGGCCGCCCGCCCCAGGACATGCACGCGCCAGACTGGGGCCAGATCGCCAGTGAACTAAAGCGAAAGGGCGTGACGCTGACGCTGTTGTGGCAGGAATATCGCGAGCGGCACCCCAACGGTTATGGATACACATGGTTCTGTGAGCGTTTCGCCGCTTTCGAACAACGCGCCAGCGCCACTTTCCGCAATCGCCACACCGCCGGCGCGGCGATGCAGACCGACTATGCTGGCCACACCGTCCCCGTCATTGATCCGGCGACGGGCGAGATCCGGCCGGCGCAGATCTTCGTCGCGGTTCTGCCGGCCTCCTTGTACACCTTCGCCTATGCGAGCTTCACTCAACGGCTGCCAGACTGGATCGAGGGTCAGCAACGGGCGTTGAGCTTCTTCGGTGGCGTAACCAAGGCGATCGTCTGCGACAACCTCAAGGCCGGCGTCGCCAAGCCCTTGTGGTTCGAGCCGACCATCAACGCCACTTTTGCAGCATTCGCCGAACATTACGACACAACGGTCCTGCCGACCCGCCCAAAACGGCCGAAGGACAAAGCCAAGGTCGAAGGCAGCGTTCTGATCGTTGAGCGCTGGATCCTGGCGCGACTGAGGAATGAGCGCTTCTTCAGCCTCGTTGATCTCAACGTGCGGATCAGCCAGCTCCTCGACGATCTCAATAACCGGCCGATGCGGCGTGTTGGCAAATCCCGACATCAACTCTTCGAGGCGATCGAACGCGAAGCGCTCGCCCCCTTGCCAGCAACGCCATTCGAATATTCCGAATGGAAATCGGCAAAGGTTCATCCCGACTATCATGTCGAGGTCGATAAGGCCTTCTACTCCGTGCCGCACCGCCTGATCGGCCGCCAGGTCGATGTCCGGCTTACAAGCCGGATTGTCGAGGTCTTCCATGATCACCAACGTGTCGCCAGTCACCGCCGGACGTCGCAGCGGGCTGGTCACGTCACCGTCAACGAACACATGCCCAAGACGCATCAGCACTATGCCAACACCACCCCGGCGAGCCTGATCAAGCAGGCCGCAAAGATTGGCCGCAACGCTGCGATCCTGATCGAACGGCTGATGCGCGACAGGCCCCATCCCCAGCAGGGATACCGCGCCGCTCAAGGCGTTCTATCACTCGCGCGCCGGTACGGACCTGAGCGTCTTGAAGCCGCGTGCGATCGGGCGCTGACGATCAATGCGACCAGCTATTCCTCCGTCAGCACCATCCTCAAATCCGGCCTCGATCAAGCTCCACCAGCCGCCGAGCCGGTCAAGCCTGCCCCGCCGCATGGCAACATCCGCGGCAGTTCCTATTACCAGTGAAGAAAGGAAGACACTTGAATGCTCACACATCCAACCCTCGACCAGATGCACGCACTCGGTCTATCCGGCATGGCAGCAGCTTATCGTGAACTGGCCAATCAGCCCGAGGGCAGCGATCTCAACCGCGACGAATGGCTGGGTCTGATGCTCGACCGGGAGATGGCTGTGCGCGGTGACAAGCGCCTGACCAACCGGCTTGCAATCGCCAAACTGCGCTTCCCCGACGCTTGCATCGAGAACATCGACTTCGCCGCCCATCGCGGCCTTGACCGCAGACAGCTTCTCTCCCTGGCACAAGGTGAATGGCTCAAAGCCCATGAGCACTTGATCCTGACCGGACAAACGGGAACCGGCAAAACCTGGCTTGCCTGTGCCATCGGACGGCAGGCGGCCCGCCTCGATTATTCCGTTCTCTATGTCCGGATGCCTCGTCTCTTCGAGGATTTGGCCCTGGCGCGCCTCGACGGTCGGTTCCCTCGATTGGTCGACAAGCTCGCACGTGTTCAACTGCTCATCTTGGATGACTGGGGAACCCATGCGCTCAGCGATCAGCAGCGGCTGGATCTCCTGGAAATCTTCGAAGAGCGCTACCGCAGGAAATCAACACTGATCACCGCCCAACTCCCCGTGGCGCAGTGGCACGAGATGATCGGGGAACCAACTATCGCTGACGCCATCCTCGATCGCATCGTTCACAACTCTCACCGAATTGCGCTCGAAGGCGATAGCATGAGGAAGCAAAAGCAATCCTCGCTCTTGACCGAAATGCGAAACGCCGAAATCAATAACAAATGACATCAACCAGGCGAACGAAAGTCGATCCCGCAAGACTGTCCGCGATTTAGTGAAACGACTGTCCGGGATTTACCGGAATCGCTGTCCCGTTAATCCGAAATCCGCAGCCCTTTCGAAAGCAGACTCAAAAAAACGGATATCGCGGCCGATCTTGTTGCCGAAGGACGGTTCCCGATGAAAGCCGTCGCAGACACGCTGGGGGTGTCCCGTTCCAACCTCGTGGAGCGGTTGAAAGGCAGATCAAAGCCGCGCGGGCCCTATCGGAAGGCCGAGGATGCAGAGCTTCTGCCCGCCATTCGCAGGTTGGTGGATCAGAGGCCAACCTATGGCTATCGGCGGATCGCCGCGCTCCTCAATCGCGAAAGGCGAGCCGCCGATAAGCCTGTCGTCAACGCCAAGCGGGTTCACCGCATCATGGGCAACCACGCCATGTTGCTGGAGAAGCATACGGCCGTTCGCAAGGGCCGCATCCATGACGGCAAGGTCATGGTCATGCGCTCCAATCTGCGCTGGTGCTCCGACGGTCTGGAGTTCACCTGCTGGAACGGCGAGGTCCTCCGTCTCGCCTTCATCATCGACGCTTTCGACCGCGAGATCATCGCATGGACGGCTGTTGCCAATGCAGGCATCTCCGGCTCGGACGTGCGCGACATGATGCTGGAGGCAGTCGAGAAGCGGTTCGCAGCAACCCGAGCCCCGCATGCTATCGAGCATCTCTCGGACAATGGCTCGGCTTATACGGCAAGAGAGACCAGGCTGTTTGCCCAGGCGCTCAATCTGACACCCTGCTTCACCCCCGTCGCCAGCCCCCAGTCGAACGGCATGTCCGAGGCATTCGTGAAAACTCTGAAACGGGATTACATCCGCATCTCGGCACTACCGGACGCCGCAACGGCGCTCCGACTTATCGACGGATGGATCGAGGACTACAACGAAATCCATCCCCATTCCGCCCTCAAGATGGCTTCCCCTCGGCAGTTCATCAGGGCTAAATCAAACTAGCCGATCTGTCCGCTGAAACGGGGAGCACTCCACTTCCCCAGTTTGCGCGCCGTAGCCGGTCTTCCGAAAGCACTAATAATCGCCAGCGGAGCATCCGACACCTTGAGAGAGCGCGCGCCGAATTAGTTTGCGCACGCTGCCCATTCTTCTAGCTGTTGCAAGAAAGAGACGGCCGTCAGTTCCTCAGTTGTCTAGAAAGGCAACTGAGGAAGACTCAAAACTTATCACTGGATGACAGTTCAGCTGGCTAAAGCACGGTAAACTTGTAGTAGCTCTCTCCCGTATTCATCGATCGTTCGGATTTGGCTTTGCTCTGTTGGAGGACGCATGAACCTCTCGGGGTTGGCGTCGATCACTCGCAGGACGCGGGCCAAATCGACGGGATCCCGCACGTTAACTACAAAGCCATTCTTCTCCTCGAGAACGCATTCTCCCATGCTGCCCTGGTTGCCGGCTATCAGCCACAATCCGGACAAGAGCGCTTCGCGTGAGACGAGCCCGAAACTTTCCGGCCATATGGACGGCGCAACCAAGACATCCATTGAACCATATAATTCGCCGACTTTCTCCGCGGGAAGTTTGCCGGTAACTGTCACTGGCGTCGTGCCCCACAGCGTTCTGGTCTCGTTTCCAGCACCTCTAGCGAGGTCCAGAATAGTCAACGACAGGTTTTCAAACTTATTCTGCTTAAGAGCTGCTTCAATCAGGAAGGCCCCTTTATGGAACTCCAGTCCACCAACATGCCCCAGGCGCACCCGCCCGGTTTCGTTCCGCTTGCGCACAACCGACGGAGCTCGCACGCCGTTCTCTAGAACAACTGTATCGATCCCGATACTGCGAAAAAGGGCAGCAAACGACGCCGATACGGCATATACCTTTCGGGCTCCGCTCAGCGCATTGCGGAGGCGAACACCCCGTTCAACGCTTCTCGCGTACCCCACCCTCGGCAACATATCCTGTTCGGAGGGCGCCTTCGCCACCGACACAACACTACCGCTCTCGTCGGTCATAAATGCGTAATCTGATATCCACCAAGCGTCATGAAGCGTTACGATATAGGGGATGGCCCGAAGCGCGCACGCATCTGCAATGGCAATAGTTAGCCGCTGTAGGCAGTGGATATGGACAAATTCTGGCTTCACCTGGTCGAGGACCCAGTTTGCATAGGCATCGACCTCGGCGTTGTAGGTTCGCCAGTCCATATCGAGTTCTTGTGGGGTCGCGATCGTAAAGACAGGCACACCGCGATAGTTATCCATGCGGCTGGCGCCGTTGTTGGCATTCTGATCATCGGCGGCGATCACATAAACGCTGAATTCTTCTTGGGCATTTTTCAGCAAGTAATCGATGCTGTCAGCCACGACGCGAGTGGCACCGCCGGTGATCTGCAGCGGCGAAAAGACATTCGCAATCAAGACTCTCTTCTTCGCATTGGACGCATGAGAGAGAGATGACCTTGCGGCGGAGCCTGTCTCTGGAATGATCCGACCAGTCGTGATGGACACCCGTCGGACACCGGATGTTGGGACCACGACTGCAAACTCCAAATCGTGGCTGGTTCTGACCTCAACCCGCCCTGGCAATGACGCATCGCAGTTTGTCGAAAAGGGGATCCCCAGCCGTGATGCCCAGTGTGAGGGGCGAGCGAAGCTGGTTACATTGCACGCGGCGTCGATTACGAAATCCGCGGAAGCGATTGCGCATGCCTTTTGGGTGTGGCTGGTGTTCCAAGGAAGGAGCCTCAGGCGCGTTCCGAAGGAGCGTAGCATCTGTGAGAGATCGCTACTGTCACCGCCGATCACGAACGAAATGGATGGTTGCTCCGCCAGCATCTTATGAACAAACTCGATCACCTTGGCTCTGGAGAGGGGAGCCGTCTCGCTCCTTGCGGCAAGGACTTTGGCGAAGAGGCCGCGGCGCCTATCGTTTACGGCGCTCGTTTTCGGAGGTAGCTCGACATAAATTAGCGAGCCCAATGTGCTGCTCGAACGATCGAACATCTCGCCAGGGTTCAGTTGGGGCAAAGGGGCAAGTTCGATGTAGCGGTTCTCCGCAAAGGTCGTTGCTGGGATCAGCGGGTCGGCAGAGATGACGTCAACGCATATCTTGGACAGAAGGAGGTTAAGGATACTTGCACCTTGCGAGTGGCGTTCGGGCAATCGAGGCAAACGCAAATCCTGCAGCGGATGCTGAGGGTCGCGACCCGTGTCGAAGCTCCTCAGTTCGCCAACCCAGAACGAAGTCGCAATCCCGAAGGCAGCACAAAGTAGGGCCGCTTCGACTGCTTCTGCGGAGCAGTCGAGATCATGGAAGATCACATGGCGTGTACCAGGCAAATCTTCAAGGAAAACAGAGATTTCACCAGCCTCATAAAGAATGACATCAGACACGGGTTGCCTCATCCAGTGGCGCCGTATCCGCTCAAAATCGACAGTCGCCGAAATGATACGTATCGGACCGCCAGGATTCATCAACGGCAGAGGCGAAATGAGGAGTTTGCGATATTCGTCGGCATAATCCGCCAAGAACCGGCATGCATGTAGATAGGCTACGTCGAGGGCCTTCGTCCCGTCCTGAAACGGTTGGATGCAGGTTGAGAACCAGATCTTGAACACATCCCTACGAGCGGTCAACCATGGCTCCTTGTGCTGCCAAGGCACCTCGCCGTCAGTCAGGAACTGAAGGGCCGTTTCGAACGCGCCGAAGTTCTTGGCTGCATTTGCACCGTTGATGTAGCTCCAGTTGTCAGGCACTGGGGAACTGACGCCCGAGCGGTAGCAATGGGCTGCGGCCTGCATCTCACCCCGACGGAAGAAATAGATATCGCCGAGTTTGTGCCACAGACTCCCAACATTGCCCTCGTTGCACTCGATGCCCTTCCGGAGCGCTGCGATCGCGGTCTCCTGATCACCCCGCTGATGGAGCGCTCTATCTGCAACCACTTCCCAAAGGAATCCGGCACCAGCACCCCTCAGGTAGCGCGCCGGATCTCGCGGCGTCCAGGACGACAGGAAGCGATCTAGTACTTTAACCCGAGAGGCGGTTCGGAATTTTTTGTCCTGACGTGCCCTGAACGTTTCCCATTCGAAGGATGCCGGGAATTCCCATGTTCCAATCAACGCTTCGATATGTGCTCTTTCAGATGAGAAGAACCCGACAAAAGAACCGTCACGCAGCCAATGCCGATATGCATCCCTGTCGGACTTGCCTTTCGCCTGTTCGTAGTGAGCTCTATAAAAATCGGCATCGAAGAATCGATTGCGGGAAATGGGCGCCTGGCGGTCTATGCCTTCCTCAAGAAACCGCACAAGAGCTTCTGCCCGAGAATTCAGAGGTCCGCACCAAGCATGATTGAGGGCATGAAACTCGGCCACATTCAGGGATTCGATCCATGCGCCGTATCCGAGGCCGAAGCGCCGAAGCAGTATAGTAAGAATGGAGACCCCGAGCTTGGCGGCGGCTTGCTCCTGATGGGATAAGGAAAGTTTTCCTCCTATGACCATTTTGATCAGTTCATCATCAAGGGAGGATGACGGTAGGAGATAAGGCCTGCCCTCTCGTCTCCCATGGCGCAGGAAATGCTCTTCGGCTCGCCAACGCACGGGGTATTGCGGGGCGAGATCCCTGTTGAGCCACAGGTAGCTTCCATAGTCAAAATCCGCTGGCAAGCCATCGTCTTGACCGCCGAGCACCTTGTAGAGATGTGCTTCAGATCTGAACCGCTTTTCCTTCCGGCCGTGACGCTTGTAATGGTGATATAACTCATCATCCTTGTGGAATGCTACAAGCAGATCCGGATAGAAGTGGCGGTAGAAATAGGGGTCGAATCCTTTCGGAAGCGCCGATTCGCTGGGTTTTGCTTTGTAAGTTGAGTGCTCTTCGGCGGTATCTGGTATCAGCAAATCCCCAGAGACTTCCTGTGAACGAGCGAAGTCCGATGCAACCAAGGACCCTCCGATCCAATAATCATCGTCCGCGGCGCGTGATATAATCTCATTCCTCGGCAGATCCGGTTCGATTAGTACAATAGAGCGTACTTTTCCCGTCACAGCGTCTGCTTCATATACATCGAGCATCATCTGTTCGACGGTTGAATGGTCCGGCTGCTCCATTCTTTTAATGAAAGGTTCAGTCAATGAGTTCCAATATTCAACCGCTGCCATCCAGATGAGAACGATGTCATCAATGGAGGATTGAGTATGGTGCAAAAGCCGAACACTGGGGTGGTCTTTATTTGCGTTATACTGATGATTTATGCAAGGCAGCATCTTGCCGTCTCGCAGCATATACCCGTCAAGCGGGCCGAGCGTTGGATGTTTGAAAAAGACCTCGAGCCAAGCAAAGCTCTTCTTAAGATCTTCGGGAAGACTTTCGTTGTCTAGGATCGATTTACTCTGGAAATGGACGTAAGGTAACGCTTGAACGGCGTTCTTGGAATGATTTTCGTTGGTCGAAACACAAAAGAAATGGATTCGGGGTAGAGCATCAATATCATTGAGTTCGGTCATCTGCAGGAAGAAGGTGTTCAGATCGCGGACAACTGTCCCCGAGTATCCCACGTCGCAGATGGCAACGTTCTTCTTTCCAAGAAGGCCGCAATCGCGCAAATATTCCAGCAGTCTCTGCCTTTTCTCCAAGACGGCACATTTAATTTCATCGAGAAGGCCATCCTTCTCGTACGCTTCCAGAACAACAAATGTATCCGTGTTTGAACGAAAAATTTTATCAGCGAGTGATGTCGGAATCTTGACTATGCCCATCGTGGCAGACAACTGCTGAAGTGTTGCCGACCCGTTATGCAGCCAAAATGCGTGCCCCAAAACCTGTAGGAACCAGTCCTTCTGGAAATCAACATTCAGCCAGCAGGACGTTGAACGGCTCAGGTAGAGTTCTTCGGGTTTGGGCAGCTCAAAGAACTTGTCGATGATCGGGTTTTGCCATTTCTCCCAGATATCTCTGATGATGAGCCCGTCTCTGCTTAGAAAGTAAATAGCATCTAGTTTTTCGTTATGGGCTGCCAAAGAGACCCGAGCTATGAAGAGCTTCACGATATCAACAACTTCGGTGAAAATATCGGGGCGTGCGCCATATTCTGGTCGCGACATCATCAACGACGCATGTTGCTGGATATGAATAGTCGAAAGCCCTAGTTCGGCAGGCATTTTGACGTCCGAAATAGGGTTGTCCCCGATATGGGTAATTTCGGCCGAACTGAATCCGGTTGTTTCGACGAAATGGAGGAACAGATTTCCTGTTTGCTTGGTCTTGTTGATAGATGCTGACACAAGGACTTCTTCAAAGAACTCGAGTAGTCCGAGATTCATTAGGATTTTGTTGATCTGTCCCGATGAGAAATACATATCAGAGATAGCGAAGATCCGCTTCCCAGCGCTCTTGGCTCCCGCCAGAAGCTCCATCGCTCCGTCAACCGCCTCAAGGTTCTGGAGATCAACCTCGAACTCGAAATCCGCGATCTGTCGAGCCAACGTCGCTCTACGTTCGCCGGCAATGCCGAGAGAAGACAGAACGTGAGACCAGACCATTTCGAGGCTAGGTTCTTCAAGAGCACTGACAGGTCCGGTCTTGAGTATATTGCTGATGTGATATCTGGTCAGCGTTAATTCTCCTGGAGACATCCGCCCCAGTTGCCCGACGACACTGAGCGCATATGCGCTCGAAAGGTCATGGACCTCGTTCACGTTTAGGCGGCGGCGAAAAATCAGCGTATCGAAAATGTCGAATGTGATAATGCTTGTCTTCACGCTGCTGATATTGATTTCGCGAAGCGAACATACACTCTTAAATTTCATTGTATCCTCAGTCGATTTAAGCAGAACAAACGGTGGCGCACTTCAAATTAGGCGTCTAGAACTCTGCGATAGGTGGCGGCTATTTCTTTGGCTTGCTGCTGGGCGGTCCTTACTGAAAGTGGCCTTGTGGTAGGCGGCGCGGTGTAGCGCTGCACGTTGTCGTTCATTTCTGAAAGAACCTGCGACAAGTGTCGGTCGCTTGAGACATCGACGACAAAGCCATTTTCACCGTGGCTGATATTCTGAGAGATTGCACCAAGCTTCGAAGCTACGACCCAGAGCCCCATGTTCTCCGCCTCGCGGCTTACGAGTCCAAAACTCTCTGGCCAAGTCGAGGGAGCAAGCAATACGTCAAGATCGTGGTAAAGACCCTTAACCTCGCTTTGCGGGTACGGTCCGATTATTCGAACGGGGGTCTCTCCCCACTTCGTCTCCCAGCATTCACCGTATCTTAGATTTCCATCGACCATTGTTAGGCGGAGGCGAGCAAAATTTGATTTCCGCAACACAGCTTCCACAAGATCGGCCCCTTTATGTGCAGAACGGCCGCCGATATGTCCCAAGTGGACGGCCGAGTTCCGGCTGCGCGGGTCGCACCGAGGAAGGTCGGAAACGCCGTTCTCTATTACAGAAACGTCGTCAATCAGCGCGGCCTTGTAGATCTCGGCGAAAGGCTCTGAGACGGAAATGCGGGCACGGGCGCGCGAAAGGAGCGCGGCAAGCTGTGACTGGCGCACGAATGCATCTGCGCCGCGGCCATGCAATACGGCATCCTTCAAGCGATCCCCCGTCGGAAGGTGCAGGAACCCGTACTTGTCGACAAGAAACTGGTGATCCGAGATCCACCACGCATCGTGGAGTGTGACGATGAAAGGAATGTTTCGTTCGTCAGCGACTTCCACGATCGTTGCCGTCAAACGCTGGATGCAGTGAAAATGAATCATATCTGGCTTGACCGCATCAATTACCGCGTTGAAGACGCCGCGGTGATCCGGATTGAACGCCCTAAGGTCCATGTCTCGTTCTTGGGGACAAGTCAGCCGTACAATTAGAACGCCCGACATGCTTTCAAAGCGCACTTCTCCCGGACGCGTGCCTCCTTCATCAGAGGCGAAGACAACAAACTCGAACTCATCGGAGTCGTTAAGGATATCGCGGATGTTGTCTTCAACGACGCGAGTAGCGCCTCCTATACTTTGCGGCGCGTAAAACACGTTGCATATGAGTATCCGTCGTTTCTTTCTTTTCATCGGAAGGCGGCCCGTGCCGGCGAAAATCTTAAGTACCGCCTGACTAAGGGCGGGCAGTGAATAGTGGGAGAGAGCAGTATCGTATGCATTCTCTCCAATGCGCAGCCGTTGACTGGTGTCGCTGATTAAGCGTTCGAGTTGCGCCAACCAGTCGTGCAGAGAGCTGGCGATCAGGACATCTTTACCCGGTTGCAACTCCTCTCGATAAGCACACACGTCGCTTACTACCGAAGGAATTTTCAGCATTGCAGCCTCGAGCCACTTAATTTCCGACTTGCAGTCAGCAGCCTTTGTCTTTGATAGAACCGCAAGATTAATGTCGCACTCGCTCAGAATACTCCAGTAAACGTCGGTGCTGTTAACAAAGCCGAGGTGCATAATTCTGTCGGAGAAGCAGGCGAGATCTTGAGGAAGTTCCACGAAGCCGACCAGCACTAGGTCGACGTTAGAGTGAGTCTCCATCAACGTTTTGAGCGCGACCCCGACCTGATCAGCGAAATCCCCCGTATGAGCTTTCGTTCCGGAGCCGTAGAATATCTTGATACGTTTGCGGCTCAAATGGCGAGAGGAAGCTTCTTCGATGAAGGCCTGGTTGCGGCTATCCAATCCGTTCCGAACGACATGGCAGGCTTTCTGAGTTGCCTCCTGCATCGCGTGGGCCAGGGCACGGGTCGATGCTATACCCTCACTGCAAAGTTCGAGTGCAAAGCGGAAGAGTGGAACGCCATGGCGAAGACCGCAGTATTCCTCCCACGTGATTTGGCCGCCGTAGCTGTCGAGACTATCCGGGTAATATGACGAGTCGAACAATAGGTCGTCTATTTCGTAGAATGTTCTGACCCCTAGCGCCTGACTCAAACGGATAGCTTTGATGACCGCTGGGAAGGCCGCTACACGGTAAAAAACTACAGCTCTTGCCCCGAGAAGGCTGGCTGCGATCTTTTCAGGTTCAGTGTGACGAAGGATGACGCATTTCAACCCACATGCTTCGATCTGCTCGACCCTTTGCTCGATTCGATAGTGTGTGCACTGGCGCAGATCGTGGTTGGCGAACAACACGATATGTCCATCTGGATCTGATACCCAGTGCGCCGGCAGGCTGTCAGTATGGACAGCCCCAAAAAGGCGATCAATACTTTCCAGGCATTCCTTCAGAAGGCGGTCCGATTCGACGCCAGCGGTCGCAAGTTCTTCCTGACTGGTCGCTGCAACGAGCAGATTCATAGTCTGCTTGCTGGTGTGTGCGAAATACATGTCCGCTAGCCGATCGACGCAAGCGAAGAAGCCGTGCTCCGATCTATATCTGCTCTGCATCTCCTCAACCAACGCCAGTGCACAGTCGAAAGAGCCTCGCTGGCAATGGCCTTCAACAGCATTGACATATGCCTCCATCCTGCTTGAGCCGTTGGCGATTGCAGAGGTGAAGCATTCCAAAGCGCCATCGGTTTGTCCCATCCTAGCTTTTGTGATGCCAAGTTGGTACCAGGCTTCGGACAATTCGGGCTGCGTGGACAACACGACCTCGAATGCCTGTTGGGCGCCTGTCAGATCGTTCCGCCTGATGCGGTACTCTCCAATCCTCAAGAAAAGGTCCGGGGAAGCATCCGTGAGGAAGCGCCTTGCATCCGCGAGGTTCAGTTGTGCATGACTGAAATAGTGGATTAACGCATCCGCTCGGTGGGCGCGTACGCCCGACGTCGCACTGACATAGGCCTTCCAGTCAAAGCTCTGTGGATAACTGCCTTCTCCCAGCAACTCTCTTAAAAGCGCCTGTTCGCTAGGCGCACGAGCTCGGGAAAAACCAGTCGTGAGCCACTCTCGGTAAAGCTCGACGTCTGAGCAGGGCTCTGGTTGTTCATAGTATGCGCGATAGAAATCTGGCTCGAATGCGTTCCTAAAGCTAAGGGGCGCGATTATTCCTTGCGCGCTGACCGCGCGAAAAAGCCGCACCGCTTCACCAAAGTCCTGTACTTGTTCCCCCCGCTGCGTCCCTATCCAAGCGAGAAACTGGGATGGGTTGAACAAACTTTCCCACCCATCCGAAAGCTTCGAACCGAAGCGGTGGGGGCGCTCTTCGAGACGACCAAACTGGCAAAAATGTATTAGGTAGTGCCCGTCTGTCGGCAGCACCCTCGCTAGGTCCGGGTTTAGGATCTTGTAAGCGTCGAGATCGAACTCCGCCGGTAGCCTACCGTACGTAGTCTCAACAGCAATTCTAAGGGCATGGAAGTTGGGGAACCTACCCTCCGCTATACCATGCTGCAGGAAATGCTTGAGTAGATCGATATTGAATTCAAGGCTATTGAGATCCGCATAGTAGCTTCTATAGAAGTCCGGATCGAAACCGAATTTGCCCGCTTTTAGCCCAAGATGGAACTTCGCGAAAGCTCTCAGCGATCGCAACTTTTCACGCAGGGACTTCACCAGCATCAGCATTAGGCTCCAAAATAACGTGTAGGAAGAAAGGCCGGTGAGGACGGCCGCGCCCTTTCATCAGCGCAACTATGGTTGATGTGTGAAGTCAGATTCGACTTGGATAGCAAGTCCATACAGGACAATCGCATTTGCACCAAGTGCCAGTCTACCACTCCGCGCCGTTCCCGTTTCGCAGATGATGCGGACAGCTGTCTGCGTATTGTGCTCACGACAAACGCAGGATGGCGATAATTCATAGGCCAAACACGAGCCTACGACTGATCTTGCTGCTATCCTTCAATCAAAATCCGCCGGAAAACCCGCTCCATGAACAAGCCGCTGAATACAGAGACCAGGGCGAAATGTAGGAGATACGTCTTATCAACAAGCCGGTCACTGTATGATGGATAGTAGGCGCTACGCATCCATTCGACCGCCTGAACGACAGGACTGTAGGCTAGAGGGATGGCAAAGGCGTCTGGAAGCGCAGAAACAACGAATAGACTACCCGACGCGAGGTAGATGATGATGCAAAAGAGAGCATACAAAGTTGCAAAGAACGGCATAATCATGGTGATGACACCCGCCCAAATGCCCACACCGATTGCGGCCAGCAGTATGGTCAGATAAGCGAGAACAGCCTGTTCAAGGTCGTACGGAAATGGGTTGTCGCCCATGAGCCAAAGAATGAGGAGTGCCTGTGCCAGTGTCAGCGCTGCGGCGACGATTTCGAGGGCCGCGCGTGCCATCAAAATATCCACGACCTGTACCACCGGGAAGGCAAGCATCGGTTTGTTCAGGATGACCGACAGCGACATGAAACGCGACACATACGTGAACAGGAGGGTAGGAATCAGACCGGTAGCAAAGAACACGCGGAGGCTGTCTCCAAAAGGAGTGGCTCGATTAGAGACCTGATAGATGAAGAGAAGAATGAAGATATGAGCGAGCGGCCACCACGATACGATCAGGAATCCGATGCCGTGGTCGAAGAAGCGGGTACGCAAGTCGCGAAGCATCACTGCCTTCATGACATGAAGTTTCTCCTGCAGCGCCGCAGCTAGCCAGGTCCCGTGCCTTTGCCCCTTTTTAGTGGGGCCGATATCTAAATCCAGATCCATTTCACCGACCGCGCTGAAATTCACGGAACCTGACCGGGTTCCCGCATGATATGTTTGAACGATGGCGCAGCTGTAATCTCATCGCGTTTCTCGTGATAGCGCCGTGCGGTTAGCGGGGTTCGGGGACTTCAACGGAGCTTCCCGCGACTTTTTGCAGATACCGCCCGTAGGCGGTTTTCGAGAAACGTGCCGCGTGCTCCAATAACTTGTCTCGGCTAATCCACTCGTTGATATAAGCGATTTCTTCCAAGCAGGCGATATGTGTACCCTGTCGGTGTTGAATGGTCCGCACAAACTCGGATGCTTCAAGCAGACTGTCGTGGGTGCCAGTGTCCAGCCACGCGTAGCCGCGCGACATGCGTTCAACAAAGAGTGTAGCCTCATTCATGTAGCGCCTGTTTATGTCGGTGATCTCGAATTCACCGCGCGCAGAGGGTTCCAGTGATTTGGCATAGTCGATGACCTTGTTGTCAAAGAAGTATAGACCTGTGATGGCAAGTTTCGAACGGGGAGCTGCAGGCTTTTCCTCGACGGAAATAGCCCGGCCGGAGGGGTCGAGTTCCACAACGCCATAGCGTTCCGGATCTTCTACTTCATAGGCGAAGACTGTTGCGCCGGTCTCTCTGGCACGGGCATTCGCAAGCAGTGCGTCCAAACCGGCACCAAAGAAAATATTATCCCCTAATATGAGTGCGACGTTATCATCGCCGATGAAGTCCTCACCGATGGTGAACGCTTGAGCAAGCCCGTCGGGACTTGGCTGAACAGTATAGCGTATGCGTATGCCCCACGAAGAGCCGTCGCCGAAAAGCGTTTTATAGTTGTCGATGTATTCGGGTGATGAGATTATCAGTACATCCTGAATTTTGGCCAGCATGAGCACTGATAGAGGATAATATATCATTGGCTTGTCGTATACCGGGACGAGTTGCTTGTTCACGGCCAGCGTCGCCGGGTACAGTCGAGTGCCGGAGCCCCCGGCAAGAATGATGCCCTTCATTCGCATTCTCTCAAAATCTTTGCTTTATCGCATATCTCGGGAAACGTCTCCGCCAATGCTGACTTCCACGGGCGTGCTTGGATCCCGTATGTCTGTTCAATTTTGGAAAGAGCGAAGACGGAGTTTGCTGGTCTTTTCGCCGGTGTCGGATACTCGGTTGTCGAGATTGGTTCCAGCTGTGGTATTTTGTGTCCGGCGCGCGCGTAGTGCCGCAGTATTTCCTGGGCAAAACCGTGCCATGACACAGGCTCGCTGTTGGAGAAGTGGTAGATTCCGTTGGGCGTGGTGGGATCAGCTACCATGCTTAGCGCAATTCGAGCGGCAGCGGCCGCGATGTCGACGGCGGCCGTTGGGCACCCGATCTGATCGTCGACAACCCGGATTTGGGGGCGGTCGGCAGCCAATCGTATTACAGTCTTCACAAAATTGCTACCGGCGGCCGAGTAAACCCATGAGGTCCGCAGGATGACATGTCGCGGGTTGCCCGTCCTCACGGCAAGTTCTCCTGCAGCCTTCGAGGCACCATAAACGCTAACCGGACAGATCGGATCGTCTTCTCGATACGGGCCGATTTTCTTGCCGTCGAAAACATAGTCAGTCGAGATTTGAACCAGCGGGATGTTGGCGTGGCGCGTTGCTTTGGCCAACGCTGCTGGTGCAATCGCGTTGACGCGCCATGCCGTCACGTCATCTGTCTCGGCTCTGTCGACCGCCGTGTATGCGGCTGGGTTGATGACGGCAGCGAACTCATTCTTTTTGAAGTAGCTGCTGACTGCAAGCGGGTCGGCGATATCCAATTCAGTTCGACAGGGCGATACAATCTCCACCGCTGTCGGCCATTCGTAGCGGCACAACTCCGATCCCACCTGTCCGGTTGATCCGGTCACAAGAATGCGTATGCGCGGAACCAACGTCAAACCTCGACCAGTGACATCGGCACGCCATCATACAGGAACGGACTGTCGAAATCCGCAAGCAGTGCCTGAGCTTGGTCTTTCGGGCTAAGCAATGGTTCCACTCCCTCAAGAAAGGGCCAGCGAATATTAATCTGAGGGTCATTCCACTGTAGCCCCGCGTCATTCTTTGGCGCGTAGAAGTCTGTCACTTTGTACATCACTTCAGTCGATTCCTCTAACGTGAGAAATCCGTGTGCGTAGCCGGCAGGTACGTAAAGCTGATATCCATTCTCCGCGTTCAACTCCGCTCCTACCCATTGACCATAGGTTGGGGAGCCCCTTCGTATATCGACGACGACGTCAAAGATCTTCCCCGTGACACAGCGAACCAGCTTGCCTTGTTGATGAGGCGGAGTCTGGAAATGCAAGCCTCTCAATGTTCCGGCGCGAACGGAAAGCGATTGATTATCTTGCACGAAATCGTCGGCAATACCAAGGTCCTTAAATCTGTTCTTGTTGTATGGCTCGCAAAACCAGCCTCGGTCGTCAACAAAGCGCTTCGGCTTAATCAGTAGAACTTGTGATGCCATCGGCACCCTCCCACACAATCTCGAACTAGGCTTTGTCCTAGCACGAACCGCAGAACCCGGTCGATAGTGCGTTGAAATGTTCCCGAGTAAGTTTGCGGGGTCGTATTGAAAGGACCCATGCAACTATGCGGCGTTCCAGATACGGGCTTTTCCCGGCGCTGGCAATCCTGTGAAACACTATCCATTGGCAGTTTTCGGAACCGGACAAATGCTCTATCGTTTCGCAGCTTTGCCTGGATGCTTTCACGTTGTGTGCAAATACTTCGCGAGCCGTTGGCGCGCTGCGCTTGTCGGAAGTGGATTGGTTAGGCAGGCGCAGTGAATCGAAAGGATAGCAGCCCGAATGGTGAATGACAGGGAATTGAAGGGAATAGTCTGGTGGAGCTGCTTCCTTGAAAGTCACGATCGGATCTATGACCACATTTCCTCGATTGGAGAACAGTTGCTACTTAGAGGGCAGCAATTAGTCGTAATTGGGCCCGCTGGCGATTACTCGCGCTGTGTCGGCTTCTTCCACATTGCCGTGCCATTTAGCATCGTTGAGCAGGGCAGGAAGTTCAGTAACCTTCCGGGCCCCTCGGTATTGCCCATGACGGCGACAGCTCTGCCCGAATTGATGGAGGCAGAGCGGCTTTGGTCGCATGCGCCCAATTCGTTCGATACCGAATTCTCTATCCTGCGCGCGCTGCGGTATTGGGAAAAGATTTTCGAAATTATGCGTCCTAGTGTGATACTTACGTGGGGTTCCACTCTTCCCTTCTCGAAGCTACTTATGCGGTTGGCCCAGATCACCCAGACACCGTGTTATGCAGCAGAACGGGGGCTTACCGAAGACACTTTGATGGTTAATCTGCTTGGCCAGTGCCAGATCAGCAATATCGGACTCCGGTTGTCATTTATTGAACCGGCGATACCTGCCGAGGAGGTTGAGCGCGAGTGGGGATCTATTGAAAGCTATTACCGCAGCCTCACGATCCGGAACTACGCATTATCGAACAAATCAGTAGCATTCGCTGGTGTGGACGCTCCGGCGGACGGTGGTCCAATCGTTCTCTACCTCGGTGCCTTCGATGTCGGAAGCGGTATGAGCTTCGACAGCGTGCGTGCAGGTGATCGTTATGCCAATTGGATACGACACTCAGGCGAGGGCGCGCGAGCTGTTGCAAGCAGTCTTCAGAGGTCATTCGCAAAGGCGACGCTTCTTGTGAAGCCTCATCCAGCAACGTCTTTCCATCTGCACAATGATTTCGAAGGAGTCAACGTCGTCAATTGTCACGATCAGGACTTTCGGTTGCTATTATCCCAGTGCGACGCTTGCGTTACGCCGATCTCGACGACGCAGATTTATGGCTTTATTTATGACAAGCCCGTAGTCACTTTAGCAAATGGCTTTTTCGCTGGCCGAGACATCACCTACGAAGCCGTTGATGATGGCTCCCTTGACCGCGCCCTTTCTGCCGCAGTCGGAAGGGTTGGTTGGGACGAAAAGCGTTCGCGTGCCAAAAGCCTGATCACTGCGCTCTTTCGCGAAGAGTTCGTGGGGCTTTCTGACGATTTGCCTGGCCGGTTGAAAGCATCTCACCTAGTCGAGCACCTGGCGCGCTTCGTCAACTATCGCCACCCGTCCACGGAGGGAGCCGCCAAGCGCATTCAGCAGTTCAACGCCTTCAGGGCTTGGACATCACCGGACAGCGGGAACCTATCCGCGGACGAAATCAAGTTTGCCATCGGGCAAGAAAACTGGGAGAACGTTCGCTCCGAATTGGCCGCCGACTTCGTCGATGAAACGTTGAAGAGAATGGCGGACGGTCAGTTCAGCGGAGACGGATGCCTGGCAGCAACAGAGAGGCTGCTCCAACATGTCCAGGAAACCATCGATCTATTAGTTCGCGAACGAATTCAATTGGAAGAGGAAAAGTTCGAAGTCGGCCGTGTTGCGCAGGAGGAGCAGGTGGCCAGTTTGGCCGCCCGTTGCAACGACCTCGAAAGTGCGCTTGCGAATGCGGTTGACTTGAGACAGGTCGAGTTGGCGCAAAGGGAGACCATTATTCAACGGCTTAACGCTGAACTTAACGATGTCGCGCGGAAACTAGATAAGCTGGAGGAACGGCTGGAGGTAGTCAACGAGGACTTGCAATCCACGATTGAAGATAGACGCGCCCTAGAGTCCCGTATAGGCGAGATTGACAAGGAACGCCATCTCCTTTCGACGTGGGTGCGAGAAAGCCTTAAGCGGCGAAAGATGCAGCGAGAGGGCTTCCCCTATCGCATCCTTCAAGGTACTCGCGCCAAAGAACTGAAGTCCGAGTTCAATCCCGTGCAATATCTGTTGGCAAACCCGGACGTTGCTTGCGCCGGCCTGGATCCTGATTTTCATTGGGAACGTTTTGGTCGCAAAGAAGGACGCACACTAAAATCACCTGGTAACGATGAAGCGTGACGCCACTGACTCGATGGTCGTCCTTGTTTATGTAACAGGCTGTGCAAATCGTAACGCGTTGAAAATATTTGCCATAAAGGAAGTGAAATGAAGGTAGTGGCCTTTGTACCGGCTAAGGGTGGCAGCGAAAGGGTCCTTTCGAAGAATACCCGTATTCTCGATGGGGAGCTTCTGTTCCGAAGAAAACTAAAGCAGTTGTTGGCGTGCGAGCGTATCGATGAGGTATGGCTCGACACTGAGTCCGATGAGATTATCGCCCTGGCGAACGATCTTCCCATTAAGATACTCAAGCGCGATCCTGCTCTTGCGACGAATGCGACGGACGGCCACGAAATGTTCGCGAATGAATGTAGGGCAGTGCCTGACGCGGACGTCGTCATCCAGGCTCTATGCACCGCGCCGTTTCTTGATGAGAAGGCAATATCGCGTGCGCTCGATCTCTTGTTGAGTAATCCGCAGAAAGACAGCTTGCTGGCCGTGCGGAACATGCGGTTCTACAAATGGGAAAGGGGTGAACCTGCCTACGGACGCGACCGTATCCCTAACAGTGTGGATCTGCCACCCTCGACGGTGGAGAGCATGAGCCTCTACATGATGAGGCGGGAAAGCCCCTCATTCCCAGACAAACGGTTCGGAATGAACCCGATTTTTTTTGAACTTTCCGATGTTGAGGATTTGGACATAAACTATGAGTCTGACCTCGAACTCGCGGAGTCAATTTGTCTTGGCCGCCGCATGGCGGAATTCAACTACTTCCGTCTGTTGCGGCACCATCTTGCCTCATCAATCATTTCCGACGTGACGAAGGAGATGGGATTCAACTTCATGTTGGATCCGTCGCTGCGCGCGGTGTCGGCGGGCAAGATGCTCGGGCGCGTTAAAACCCTCAGGCTGGGGGAATTGAGCGGTCCAGAGAGAGACATTCATTCCAGCGACGCGTGGAAGGGCATCTACAAGGCGCTGCACTCCTACAACTTTATCAGGACCGGAGATGTCATCGTCGTGGAGAATTCGGTGCCCGATCGAGCGTACTTTGGCGATCTCAATTGCCATCTTGCTCTTCGTGCGGGTGCGGTCGGTGTACTTGTCGACGGATTCACGCGCGATGTCGAACACGTTCGTGCAATGGGCATGCCCGTCTATGCAAGAGGGGCTTGGAGCAATGACATAAAATATGAGGGCACGACGATTTCCTATAATATGCCGATCACCGTAGGTGGTGCCACCGCAAGGAACGACGATGTAATTTTCGCTGATTCTGAGGGCGTACTCATTATCCCACAACACCTTTGGGCAACTGTGCTAGATCGAGCGCTTCAGGCGACTTTCAATGAGACGAATATTCGCAAGAAACTCTTAGAGGGAGCGCCAATCCCCGATATCATTCACTCATACGGGTATTTCTGAAAGGCCAACGATGCAGCCGACAGCGGCGAGCGTTGTCGGGGACAGCAACTCCGTGGACGGGCGAGAAGAGATTAGTCCGCGCTTGAAGGGCCGTGTTTTCCCTTCCCCACACAAACCAGAATAGTACTCATCAAAAGCGGAGATACAGCGGGCAATGCGTGTTCTAGTGACTGGCGGGGCGGGCTTTATTGGGTCGGCGGTTGTTCGCCATTTGGTCATCGAGAAGGGTTACGATGTCCTCAACATCGACAAATTGACGTATGCAGGAACTCTTACCTCTCTGAAGCAAGTCGACAACAATCCTCGCTACCGATTCCTCAAGGTCGATGTATGCGACAATAGGAAGGTTGCTGAAGCCTTTGAAAGCTTCAAGCCCGATCGGGTCATGCATCTCGCGGCTGAGAGCCATGTTGACCGGTCGATTACTGGTGCCCAGGCATTTGTCGAGACGAACGTTCTCGGCACCTTTACGATGCTGGAGAATGCGAGGCGGTATTGGGAGGCGCTGGCCGAGCATGCTAAGGAAACGTTTCGCTTCCTGCACGTTTCCACAGACGAAGTTTATGGCTCCCTCGGTGAGCAAGGACTCTTTGAAGAGACGACACCTTATGATCCGAGTTCGCCTTACTCTGCGTCGAAAGCGGCTTCAGATCACCTCGCAAAGGCCTGGATGCGCACATACGGGCTACCCGTCATCGTCTCAAACTGCTCGAATAATTATGGTCCTTTTCACTTCCCAGAGAAATTAGTTCCGATGATGATCATCAATATGGTCGAAGAGAAGGCGCTTCCTGTTTACGGGAATGGATCGAACATCCGAGACTGGCTATTTGTGGAAGATCACGCCCGTGCGCTAGATATCATTTGCGACCGGGGACGCAGGGGCGAGACCTACAATGTCGGAGGACACAATGAACGGAGCAATTTGGACGTCGTCCGACAAATATGTCGACTAATGAACGAGCTGCGACCGGGCACAAGGCCCTATGAGAAGCTCATTACGTTCGTCCAGGACCGTCCGGGGCACGATGCGCGATATGCAATTGATGCAACTAAACTCGAGACGGAACTAGGTTGGAGGGCGGTTGAGACTTTTGACACGGGGGTCGCGAAAACTGTTGAGTGGTATCTTGCGAACGAATGGTGGTGGGGGCCATTGCGTCACCGCTACACTGGAGGAAGGCTCGGGCTTCCTGACCCAAGATCAGAATAGGCCTGCGTATCACCGTTTGCCGGATAGTAGATATCGCGTCATATCGGTGATTCCGCAAAACACGCCATTGCCAATTTTCGACGCAATGGTTGACTGCATTTGAGGTAAACTCCTGGTCTAGGGTGCTGGAGACATTATGGCGCGTGGGTGTGCGACCTGAACGCAGCCTTGGTCAGTATCCACCGCTGGAAGCCGGTCCTTCATCGAAGAAAGCCGTGCCTCGCTCTACGTGCGTTAAGTTGCTTCGTGACGGGTTGCGAACCTCGAGGGCTGTGAGCTTGCCGCCCACTTTTATCCAGCTTTGAGTTCGCTCCAGCGGTTTTGGTTGCTGTATTCTGGGGCGGTAGCGGCGGGTTGCGGTGCGGAGCCATTTCGGCTGCGCAAGACCGCTTCACGTCGCGGGTTGATGGGCTGGGCGAATTCGGCAGGTGTCAGCATTGGTGTATTGATCCGTCACGAAGTCGAGCGACTAACGATCATTGGTTGCCATCAGGATCAGCATGGTGCGCGTGCGCCTATCCTCGCTTCGGGCCGCCGCGCTTGCGCACCGTCAGCTTCTCCTCCCGATAGAGGCGAAAGAGCTTCTTGTGGCTCACGACGTGCCCCTCGCGTGCCAGAGGCACAATGCGACGGCAGCCACAGCGACGTTCATTTGCCAACGCTTTCATTCGTTCGCGAAGACCACGATCGTCGCTACGGCTGGTTTCGTAACGGATCGCCATTCGGCAATAGCCGATGGCTTTCCACGCCCGGCCTACGCTGTAAGCATCCGGTGAAGGCCGCAGGTCATGCGGCCTGAGCGTTCAGAGCCTTTGGTGTCCAATTCCACGGAAGCAATTGCTGCAGCCTGCTGACCGGCGTGTCCGCAATGTTGGCGAGGACGTCGGCAAGCCAGGCCTGCGGATCGATATCGTTGAGCTTAGCATTTTATGCCGACCGGCGAACTATGCCGATTAATCAAGTTTTTTCCAACGTTTCCGGCAGCATAGCGGTCGCCCAGTCGGCATAGCTTAGGGTCTCTCCGTCGCAATTGACGCGAAGGAGAGGACACATGAACACAACTGACTATTTGAATCGCAGCGCCCTATATCGGAAGCTGCTCCACGGTCCGTATCGGGAGTTTGCGCGTGTTTACGCCGCCAACATGTCGAAAGAAGGCTTGGGTCGGCAATGCACGTGGCGCTCGCTGAGCCTGTTTCGAGACCTGATGGACTGGCATGTTGGCAATGGATATGCCCCGCAGGATTTGAGCGAAGCTTATGTCGATCGTTTTCTTGAGCATCGCTTCAAACACTGGAGTCCCGATACGGGCGACCGATCGGCACTCCGACGCGTGCTTTCAGCGTTACGGGAAGAGGGCTTAATACCAGGTGCGCTTCCGGTTGAGCGCACTGAGCACGAGCAGATCGTCGATGTATTCGGGGCATATCTCTCGAATGAGAGAGGGCTCGCCGCCTCGACGGTGGGGAGCCACAAGCTTCTGTCACTTCGATTTCTGCGGGAGGTCTGTCCTGCCGGCGCGAATGGGTTTGCAGCGCTCACCCCGGAGATTGTCATCGGGTATGTCGAACGACATGCGCTCGATGGCTCCGCCGACAGCGGCAAGGCAATGTGCGGAGTCGTGCGTGCCTTACTGCGCTACTTGCATTTGAAGGGCTTCATTTCGACGGCGTTGGCCGATTGCGTGCCATCCATCCGCCGCTGGCGACTTGCCGGCCTTCCAACCTTCCTGCCGCCAGAGAAGGTCCAGAAGGTTCTCGATGCCTGTGACCGGACGACGGCAATGGGGCATCGGGACTATGCGGTTCTGATGATCTTGGCCAAGCTCGGTTTGCGCGCTAGCGAAGTTGCTACCCTCAATCTCGATGATATCGACTGGCAGTCGGGCACGATTCTCGTACACGGAAAGGGACGGCGGCAAGCGACTATGCCGCTGCGTCACGATGTCGGAACAGCTATCGTGGCTTATATCCGGCATGGGCGTCCCGCTTCGGCGTGTCGGCGAGTTTTCTTGCGAACACTTGCGCCGCACGTGGGCTTTGCCTCCGGCTGCGCCATCACGATGATCGCGAAGCAGGCACTCGAGCGGGCAGGCATTGATGGCTATGCCCATCACGGCGCCCATCTTTTCCGCCACAGCCTCGCGACCGACCTTTTACGGTCGGGTGCCAGTTTTGCCGAGATCGGCCAACTGCTCCGCCATCGAAACATCGACAGCACAAGGATCTATGCCAAGCTCGATGTTGAGAAGCTGCGTGGACTGAGCCTGCCCTGGCCGGGAGGTGTCCAATGAGCCGGCTTCGCACTGCCCTCAACCGCTATGTCGGCATGCGCCAAGGGCTGGGATACAAATATGATGGGCCGGCACGACGGTTGTCGGCATTCGTCACCTTCATGGAAGCCCGCGGCGCCGAGACCATCACGTCGGACCTGGCAATGCAGTGGGTGACGTCGATGGGCCGACAGCCGAGCTGGTCCATCCGCCTGGCTGATGTGCGCTGCTTCGCCCAGCACCTCAGTCATTTCGATCCTCTGACGGAAGTGCCACCGAGCGACGCAGTGCCGCCGGCTCGGCGGACAAAGCCCTACATCTATAGCGACATTGAGATTCAGGCGCTGCTGGCGGCAGCACTGTCGCTGCCGCCAGCCAACGCCCTTCGACGCTGGACGTATCACTGCCTGTTCGGACTGATAGCGGTCGCCGGACTGCGCCATTCTGAAGCGCTCGGCCTGCTCCGGGCCGACGTCGATCTCGAGCAGGGCGTCCTCACTATCCGAGAGACAAAGTTCGGCAAGTCACGGCTGGTGCCGCTGCATGCCACGACAATCGCTGTCCTTACAAACTATGCTGCCCGACGCGATGCACACCTTGGCACGCCGCGCAGTCCCTATTTCTTCGTCGCCGAACAGGGCGGCAGATTGCTGCATCAATACGTGCACCGGGTGTTCTGGCGACTATCCCGGCAAATTGGTTTACGGCAGGAGGGGGATCGCGGTGGCCCGCGGGTTCACGATCTTCGTCACCGTTTCGCCGTCCAAACCCTGATCAACTGGCATCGCGCTGGCGAAGATGTGGAACGCGAGCTGCCGGTACTCTCGACCTTCCTCGGCCATGCCAATGTTCGCGACACTTACTGGTATCTGTCCGCCGCGCCGGAGCTGATGAATCATGCCGTTCGGCGATTGGATAAGCGGTGGGAGGTTCGGTCATGAGACGAACGAACGACTTAGCCGTGCTGATCGAGCGGTGGTTCACAGATCGGCTCATGAAGCATCGAGGTGTAAGTTCCAACACCATTGCCTCCTATCGCGACACGTTCAGGCTCCTGTTTGCGTTCGCGCAGGCGCGCCTTGAGAGGTCCCCATCTCAATTGACACTGCGGGATTTGGACGCTCCGTTCATCGGCGCATTCCTGGAAGTCCTCGAGACGCAGAGAGCCGCCTCGGTGAGGACCCGGAATCTCCGCCTCACAGCCATTCGATCTTTCTTCCGATATGCGGCGTTCGAGGAGCCGGCACATAGCGCCCACATCCAGCGCGTGCTCGCGATCCCCAGCAAGCGATGCGACAAGCGGCAGCTTCAGTTCCTAACCAGGCCCGAGATTGAATCGATCCTGGACTGCACGGATCGAAGCACGTGGCTGGGACGCCGCGATTACACTCTGCTATTGCTGGCCGCGCAAACGGGGCTGCGGGTTTCGGAAGTCATCGACCTCGACCGAGACTCGGTAATGCTCGGCCGCGGTGCGCATGTGCAATGCGTTGGTAAGGGCCGCAAAGAGCGAAGTACGCCGCTCACAAAGGTTGCACAGGAAGCCCTCCGGCGTTGGCTCAAGGAACCCGGGAAGCGAGGCGCAACGGCTCTCTTTCCGAATATGCACGGTGGCAGGCTCAGCGCCGACGGCGTGCAGGCACTGCTGAACAAATATGTCGCCAAAGCGCGCGAGCACTGCGTCTCCCTCCGCTCGAAGCGGGTGTCGCCCCATGTCTTGCGGCACAGCGCTGCCATGGAGCTACTACAGGCGGGCGTCGACTGCTCGGTCATTGCCCTGTGGCTGGGCCATGAGGCGATGGAAACGACGCTGACCTATCTTCATGCACATCTTGAACTGAAGGAATCCGCACTCGCAAAGCTGAAGCCGTACGAACGCGCCAAGGCCGAGCGATTTCGACCAAACGACCACCTTCTGGAATTCCTGAACGCCCTCTGAGCATGAGAACTATGCCGAGTGCCAACGACGGGTCTTCGACCAAAACGGCAAGAGAAGCGCGTTTCAACTGGTAAGTTGGAAGAGGTGCTCGGCATAGTTCGCCGGTCGGCATAAACAGCAAAGATGAATGCCGTCGATCCGCAAGCCTGGCTTACCCAGACACTTGAGCGCCTCGCAAATGGATGGCCCAGCAGCGTGACGCGCTCATGCCGTGGAACTACGCCGCCTGAACGGCCCCGGCTTGTCGCTTACCCTTCACACCAGTCGGGACCGGGATCATCGCCGAGCCAGCACGACGTCGAGAATGCGACCCAGCGCCTCGGTGTCGATGTCGCTGTCTACCCGGACACGTCGACCTCGTCCCAGTTCAATCGTCACATCGCTGCGCTTCCGACGAGAATGCGATGGGACCGACGGTTCCGAGACAACGGGTTGGGCTGCAGGTGTGGCCTCCGACACGATTACAGGCACCAACGTGTTCGCCGTCTGCATCGACGGCTCCTCAATACGACAAAACTCCTTGCGCCAACGGAAGAGCTGACTGACGTGGATCCCGGCGGCGCGGGCGATCTCGGAGAGCACTGCGCCCGGTTCAAGGCAGGCAGCGACGAGGCGTTCCTTGTCGTCGCGGGACCAGCGCCGCCGGCGCTCGACGGACGTGATCACTTCAATCGGATGCTTCGTCATATGACTACTCCTAGTGCTAGCACTAGGACTTCCGATGTTTGGTATCACCTCACAAGACGGCCTTCACCGGAGGCTTACCCTACGCTCAACCGTGTTGGCTCATCAGATCCGTGAAGTGATTGCACTTCATTCCCTGGTCCTCTCAATGGGCCAGAGCCTACTTCAAAATGGACTATTTCAAGGGGAAATCTCAGGACAACTTGCTCCCGAAAAATACTCGTACCGCATGAGGTATGGAACGAGTATTTGTTGTCGGCAACTAGCCCTTGGGCGAACGTCGTCTTCCGGACACTTACCTCGTCTTTATTGCCGCCGTTCGCCGCCCGCTTTTGAGCGGATCTATTCCAGTTGTGCCTTCTGGAAATTTCTCAAAGAGTTCGCCGATCTCGCATTCCATAGCTTGAGCGAGCTTTTCAAGTGTAACGATGGTGGGGTTTTTGGTGCCGCGTTCTAGGTGGCCGGCGTACGAGCGCTCGATACCTGCCGCCAGCGCCAGATCATCTTGCGATATCTGTCGCGCAACCCGTAATCGTCGAAGATTCAGAGCGACCAGCTGCCGTACGTCCATAGCTGCAAAACAGCATTTGACAATCTATGAAACCACGTATTATAGAACTATGAAAGGAATCAGTACGTGTGGCGCCCCGAGGCTACACCTTCGAAGGAGGTTGCCATGGAGCTACGCCAACTTTCCTACTTCATTGCGGTGGCCGAAGAGCTGCACTTCAATCGGGCGGCTGCGCGGATGTGCATCGCCCAGCCGGCGTTGAGCTCGCACATCCAGGCGCTGGAGAGGGAACTCGGTGTCCGGCTGCTGGAGCGGTCGACGCGGCGGGTTGAGCTGACGCGGGCAGGGGAGGTGTTCTACGATCGGGCCGTCCGGATCATCGGTGATGTCGGGCTGTCGATGGAGGTGGCGCGATCGGTGGCTGGCAAGGCGGCGCGCACGATCAAGATCGGGACTGTCTATCCTGCGACCATAGGCGTGCTGCCGGCGTTTCTTTCGCGTATCTTCCGGAAGTTCCCTGATGTTGCCCTGCATGTAACGAGTGGCTCGACCAGCGACATCATCCGCGGACTAGAAAACGGCCAGATCAATCTCGGCTTCATCCGTCCGGTCGAAAACATCGGGTCCTTGCGCTTCTTCTCGATTGCACATGAGCGCTATCTGCTGGCGGTCGAAAAGACGAGCCCGCTTGCTCTTCGAAGCGAGATCGACATCGAGGACCTTCGCTCCGAGAAGATCATCGCCTTCTCCCGTCAGAACCTCTCCTACAGCGAACGCTATTTCTCGGAAATGTTCGAGACCCATGGCCTGACCGGCAACATCGCCTATAGCTGCGATGACACCTTCTCCTTGGTGTCTCTGGTCTCGGCAGGGCTCGGCATCGGCTTTGCGCCGGAATGGACGAAGGACCTGCCGAACCGCAACTTCGAACTTCGGCCGGTGCGCGGCGTCGATCTCAAGATCGGGCTCGGCGTTGCCTGGAACAAGGAAGATCCAACCGCAGCACGCGACGACATCATCGACATTGCCCGGTCGCTGGCGCGGCCGGGCAGGTAAGGTAGGCCACGGTTCCTTTTGCCGCCCTCGCTTGCGCATAACCGCGCGGCATGCGGTCTCTCACCTCGTCGGCTTGCATTCTCGTTTGATTGTGAACTAGCGCGACATGGGCGGGATTTGTGAAGCCTACTTCAGCGCCTGCAGCCGCAATACTTGGGCCTGTGCCAGACCGTTGAACCGCCAAAGCGCTCACCCCGCAAATTGGGGAGCACTTTTGTCCCTTTCGCTATGGGCATGGAACACAGACCTTCATTGGCATTTCCGGGAAGCGCCCGGCAAGGCCAGACATGCGCCTAAGGCTCCGCTCCTTACATAGCCGGATGGCGCCCCCGGAATCGGCGGAAATTCGCACTGTACCGGGAGAAAATATCATGGTCAGCCCCCATTTTGACGTCAACGTTATTAGCCGCGGAAAAGGGCGTAGCGCCGTTCTTTCCGCTGCTTATAAGCATCGGGCTAAGATGTACTTCGAGCGCGAAGCCACTACGGCGAACTATTCTGAGAAGCGTGATCTTTTGTACGAGGAATTTGCCATTCCCGTCGATGCGCCGGAGTGGTTGCGGTTGCTTGCGGCTGATCCCTCGGCCGCACGAGCATCCGAAGCATTCTGGAACCGCGTGGAGAATTTCGAAGAGAGACTGGACGCCCAGCTTGCCAAGGATGTGACACTTGCACTTCCAATCGAACTTACGAGCGATCAGAACATTGCATTGGTGCGCGAGTTCATTGAGCAACATGTCCTAGGGAACGGCATGGTGGCTGATTGGGCCTACCACAACACTCCCGGAAATCCTCATGCACATCTTATGATGACGCTCCGGCCGCTCACCGTCTATGGCTTTGGATCGAAGAAAATAAAGGTGGTTTCAACCGATGGTACGCCGCGGCGCAGCTCCAATGGCAGAATTGTCTACCGAAATTGGGTTGGCGGACTTGCGGAATTCAATGCCTTTCGTGACGGTTGGTTCGCCTGCCAAAACCGTCATTTGGCGCTTGCTGGTCTCGATCTCCGGATTGATGGGAGATCATTCGAGCGGCAGGGCATCGACCTTGAGCCAATCATCCGCTTTAGCGCTGAAACGAAGGCTATTGAGCGGAGAATAGAGCGCGAAAAGACACCGGTTTTCCGAAAACCGAAGTCGATTGAGTTGCAAGCGGAGCTGCGTGCCAGGAATACCCGCCGCATTCAACGCCGGCCGGAAATAGCGATTGACCTCATTGCCAGCCAAAAAAGTGTCTTCGACGAACGCGACATCGCCAAAGTGCTTCATCGATATACCGACGATGAGAGGGTGTTCGCCCAACTCATGGCACGTATCCTCCAATCTCCGGAGATCTTGCGTATCGATCGCGAGCGTATTGACTTAATGACCGGCGCTCGTTTTCCAGCCAAATACACCACGCGGAAACTGATCCGTCTGGAAGCCGAAATGGCCAAACGGGCTGCTTGGTTGGCGCGTCAATCAACCCACGGCATCCGGAAAGAGCTGACGCGTGCTATGTCCGTGTCGCGCCTGTCCACAGAGCAACAGGCGGCCATCGCGAATGTTACGGGTGAGGGCCGACTTACTGCGGTTGTCGGTCGTGCCGGCGCCGGCAAGACCACAATGATGAAAGTTGCACGCGAAATTTGGACGGCAGCCGGGTATCAAGTGGTCGGTGGTGCGTTGGCGGGCAAGGCTGCAGAGGGATTGGAGAAGGAGGCGGGGATTTGCGCCGCAACACTTTCTTCTTGGGAGCGGCGTTGGGCCGAGGGAAACGCTACCCTCAACAACAAGACAGTTTTCATTCTTGATGAGGCAGGCATGGTCTCGTCGCGGCAGATGGCGTCCCTGATCGAGACTGTCGCGAAGGAGGGCGCGAAGCTCGTGTTGGTTGGCGACCCGGATCAGCTCCAGCCAATCGAGGCGGGTGCGCCATTCCGCGCCATTGTGGAGCGCATCGGTTACTCCGAACTAGATACTATATACCGCCAACGCCAAGACTGGATGCGAACGGCGTCACTGGCTCTCGCTCGCGGACAAGTCGGGGATGCGGTCCGGGCCTACGAAGCTCACGACAGAATCGTCAGTACCGGGCTGAAAGCCGAAGCAGTGGAAGCGCTGATCGCCGATTGGGATAGAGACCACAATCCAACAAAGACCTCGTTGATCCTCGCGCACTTGCGTCGCGACGTTCGGACATTGAACGAGAAGGCCCGTGCCAAACTTGTCGAGCGCGGTGTGGTTGGAAAAGGGCTTCCGTTTGCGACGCAAGAGGGCGTTCGCCACTTCGCGCCGGGTGACCAAATTGTCTTCTTGAAAAACGACGGGATACTAAACGTCAAAAACGGAATGATCGGGCGTGTACTCGAAGCTCGCCTTAATCGGATCGTTGTGGAGGTCGGTGAGCCTGGCTATCGCCGCCCTGTGACCATCGAGAGCCGAATATACCCGAACGTAGATCTTGGTTACGCTACCACGATACACAAAAGCCAAGGTGCCACGGTCGATAGTGTGAAGTTACTAGCTTCCCTCTCACTCGATCGACATCTCGCTTATGTCGGTATGACGCGACACCGCGAAGAACTGGCGGTCTACTATGGACGACGCTCGTTTGAAAATGCTGGTGGGCTGGTTTCAGTGCTGTCGCGCACAAATGCAAAGGAATCAACGCTCGACTATACAGATCGTTCCCTCTACCGGCATGCCCTGCGCTTCGCCGAGTTACGAGGTTTGCATTTGATGGCAGTGGCACGAACGCTCGTTCGTGATCGTATCGAATGGACTGTCCGACAGAAGCAGCGGCTCAGCGACCTTGTTCAGAGGTTGACCACCATCGGCCATAGCATTCTGCTCGCCGCATCGGCCGCCCAAATGAAGCAGCCCGGCACAGGCGACGACAAAGCTCCGATGCTGGCCGGAATCAAAACCTTCCCGAAGACAATAGCCGAGACAATCGAGGAGAGGCTTGCGGCCGATGTGAGTTTGAAACGCCAATGGGAGGACGTGAGTTTGCGTTTTCGGCTCGTCTACTCTGATCCACAGACGGCCCTCAATGCGATTGACGTCGACGTCATGCTTAAGAACGGAGACGTGGCCAGGGCAACTCTCGCCAAGATCGCACGTCGCCCAGAGACGTTTGGTGCCATCAAAGGAAGTAGCGGCATGCTCGCGTGGCGGACTGACAAACAGGACCGCGCACGCGCCCTGGCCAACGTGCCTGCCCTTTCAGGGGACCTTGAGAGCTACATCCGACTTCGTCGCCAAGCAGAAGAGAAATACCAAGCGGAAGAGCAGAAACTGCGAACGAAGCTCGCGATCGACATCCCGGCGCTTTCATCACAGGCGAGGAAGGTTCTCACGGAGGCACGAGATGCGATCGGCCGCAATGATGCGCAAATTGCTCTCCACGTTGTGCATGCCGACAGCAAGGTGAGAGCCGAGCTTGAACGGTTCTCGAGGGCCGTGACCGAGAGGTTTGGTGAGCGCACTTTTCTGGTAATTGCGGCGAAAGATGCCAATGGATCGGTTTTCAAAGAGGTCGCAGCCGGGATGACCGCGACCCAAAGGGAAGATCTGCGGGCGGTCTGGAGTCTGTTGCGGACAATACAACAAGTTGCTGCCCATGAACGAGTGTCCGTCGCGTTGAAGCAAGCAGCGTCTCTCCGGCAAACCAGGAGCCAAGGGCTGTCGCCCAGATAACGAAGCGCGCGTGAGGAACGGAGATTGCGTTTCTCATAAGCAGGGGCGGAAAGGGCAACAAGCCATCGCGCAATTATTCTCAATGGCTCGGTCGGTCCGCCGCTGGTCGTGCTGGAGAAACAACAAGCTCCGTGGCACCAAATCGGTTCGCGATCATATGGTTGGTATCGCTCGCCGCTTTAGGCTTTCCATTGAAGTGTTGAGGTGGTGTAACGTGAGGCTTCGGACACGTCCAGGCTGATGGAGAGAGCCGTGATTCGGCTTCATGACGCGGGGCTGTGGCGAGAGCGCGGAGTTTTTCGTGGAGTACCATAATGTTTCTGATTGACCGTGAACTTCAGGCGCTCGTGGCGTTTCGGCGCGAACTGCACCGGCGACCGGAGGTCTCAGGCGAGGAGCGGGAGACGGCGGAAACGATCGTTGCGGCGTTGGCTGATACGAAGCCGGATGCGGTGATGACAGGCCTTGGCGGGCACGGGGTGGCGGCGATCTATGAGGGGCGCGAACCAGGGCCGACGGTGATGGTGCGCGCCGAGCTCGACGGGCTGCCGATCGAGGAGATTTCGCAGATCGCGCATCGCTCTGAAATCAACGGTAAGGGGCATCTCTGCGGTCATGACGGGCACATGACGATCCTGATGGCGCTCGCCAAGGGATTTGGACAGAAGCGGCCGGCGAGGGGCCGGGCGATCTTGATGTTCCAGCCGGCGGAGGAAAACGGTGCCGGGGCTGCGGCGGTGCTCGCCGATCCGAAATTTGCGGCGATCAAGCCGGACCTGGTGTTCTCGCTGCACAATTTTCCGGGATTAAGCTTTGGCCATGCGGCGCTGCGCACCGGTCCGGTCAATTGCGCTTCGCGCGGTATGCGCATTTCGCTGTCCGGCAAGACGGCGCATGCCTCGACGCCGGAGGACGGCATTGCGCCGACTTTCGCTGTTGCCGCGCTGCTTTCCGGCCTGACGGCGCTCGGCAACAACGGGCCGCTCGACGAGGATTATACGCTGGTGACGGTGACGCATGCCCGCCTCGGCGAGGCGGCCTTCGGCATCAGCCCCGGTTATGCCGAGATCTGGGCGACGCTGCGGACGCTGACCGATGAACGCATGGCCGATCTCGTGGCCCCCGCCGAGGCGCTGGTTGCCAAGGAGACGGAGGCTGCGAGGCTGAAGGTTACGATCGGCTATGAGGACGTGTTCCACCAATGCAGCAATGCGGAAGCGGCAGTCATCGCGCTGGAACACGCCATGGACGAGGAGGGCGTCAGCCACGACCACGGCGAGGGCGTGTTGCCGATGAAGGGCTCGGAGGATTTCGGGCTCTTCGGGCGGGTGGCGCCCGCGGCGATGTTCTTCCTTGGCGCCGGCGAGAACCACGCGCGGCTGCACAATCCGGACTATGATTTTCCTGACGGGCTGATCGGCATGGGCGCACGGGTGTTCATGCGGGCGATCCGCAACGAGCTGGGGTGAGGGCAGCGCCGGAAAGTCGCTTGCTCAACGGTTGTTTTGACGGCACTCTCAGAAATTGCGCAGTTCCCGACGGAGAGCCGTTTCGCGCCGCGTCCGTAACTGCCTTCAGGAGGACCAAATGGATGAGCCATTTCAGCTTCCGTGACGCGGTTTGCCTCGCGATTGCCATGGCGGGAATGGCGAGCGCTTACGCGGCGGATATGCCCGTTGCAGATATCGTTCCTGAGCCGCGACAGACTGAGAATGTTAGTCTGCAGGCCTTCATCAAGGCCAATCCGGATTGCCTGGAGTTCACCGATCAGTGCTCGCATTGCGCGGTCGTCAACGGCGTTGCCGAATGCTCGACGGCGGAGATAGCTTGCATCAAGCGAGAGAACCAGTGCACTAAGCGGACAGCTAAATAGAACATTGCGGTCAGAAATTTCCCGCAGCCGTTCAGCAACATGCAGGGACCGGTTTCCTAAGTTGCCTTCCGAAGCTCCGGTTCGCGTTCCAAACCCCCTTGCCTTAACGGCCTTGACGTGGCTAGTCTACCAGCGTCTGTGAAGTCGAACGCTCAGACGGAAGGCTCCTTATGCTCTTGAGGCAAAAGGGGCCTTTTTCTGTTTGTATCCTTTAAGGGCCTCCTTCGCCCGCATCGAACCGGCTTACATACGCGCATGCTGAACTCAAGCAATTGACATCCCCTCCCACGCTCCCATAGCATTCATGCCTGCCGAGGGGCGCACCTGACGGTGCTGAGATGGCGGTGAGCCAGACCCTTGAACCTGATCCGGATCATACCGGCGTAGGAACGGCAAGGGCCTTTCTGGCACTCCCGCGTCTTCGCCGTTCATCCGGATCTCCGTGATTTTGGTTTCGGGAGATCGTTGGTGCCAATACGCTGTTCAGAATGTAGCGACGTAGAACTACAGGGAGCGGGGCGACCGACCCATCGGCTCAATCTATCTTCCAGGTTGCCCGGAAGACCCGCCTCAGTTTGCGCGTGTTTGAGCCGGTGGCTTGAGTGCGCGCTCGCCATCATTGGACCCGCTTCTACATTTCAGCGGAGCCAGGCATGACCGCTATCGCCGTTACCATCGCAGGCTCAGATTCCGGTGGCGGTGCCGGTATCCAGGCGGATCTGAAGACGTTTTCGGCGATCGGCGTCTATGGTGCCAGCGTGATCACGGCCATCACCGCGCAAAACACCCGCGGGGTAGCGGCCGTCGAGGATATCTCTCCGGCTGTTGTCACAGCTCAGATCGATGCCGTGTTTTCGGATCTCGCGGTTGGCGCTGCGAAGGTCGGAATGGTGTCCCGCCAGGAGACCATTGCTGCGATCGCGTCCGGTTTGAAGCGATACGGGCATTTAGCAGTCATCGATCCGGTGATGGTCGCCACTTCAGGGGACATTTTGTTACGTCCGGATGCGATCGCGACGCTCAAGGAGGAATTGCTGCCGCTTGGGCTTATCGTGACGCCCAACCTGCCCGAAGCGGCTCTGTTGACGGGCCGCGCGATTGCCGAGAACGAGACGGAAATGGCCCGGCAGGCGGAGATGCTCCTGAAGCTTGGTGTGCGCGCCGTGCTGATGAAAGGCGGGCATGCCAAGGGCGATGAAGCGGCTGATATCCTCTTTAACGGGGACACTTCCTTGCGCCTGTCGCGCCCGCGGGTTGAGACGACAAACGATCATGGCACCGGCTGCACGTTGTCTGCCGCAATCGCCGCCGGTCTTGCCCGTCGGCAGACGCTTCAAGACGCGGTTATCGCTGCCAAGGCCTATCTGCATGAGGCGCTTGTTGCCGCAGCAGCGCTCAAAATCGGGCAGGGGCGGGGACCGGTTCATCACTTCCATCGATGGTGGGCACCGAACGGCGATTAATTCCATTCCGGCGCTTGGCGCCGGTTCCACCGTTCAAGTTGACCTTTAAAAAACCAGGACATTCCATTGCCCGATAAGCAATGGAATGTCCGTCGAGTCGGGAAGTCGGCCGCTTGTAAATGCGAGGTGAGTGCCGGGGACGGAGCGCTTTTCGGTTCAGGCCACAGCGGCGCTGGGGTGCACCGGCTGCTCCTCCTTGAGCAGTTTCCGGTAGAGCGCGACATGTTCGCGGCCGCAGTCGACATGGCTTATCGGGCGCCTGAGCGTTGCCCTGAGGTTGTCCCATGACCTTGGCGTGCTCAGCACGTCTATAAGGCGATCGGCAAGGTCTTGTGCGCTGCCGGTCCGGAAATGATAGCCGTCCAGCCGGTCGCGGACTTTTTCGGCCATGCCGCCGATGTCGGAGCAAATAATCGGCCGGCCATGGTGCAGCGCTTCCTGGATCACGATCGGCGAGTTTTCCCACCAGACAGATGGCATCACAACCCAGTCAACCGATCGCATCAGCCGCGGCATGTCCTGGTTTTGGTAGGAGCCGTAAAAGCGGACGCGGCGGCCGGCGTCTTCGATCAATTTCGCCACGCGTTCCTGATACTCGGTCGGCTGACGCTCGAGGTTGCCGCCGAAGATCATCAGCGTGGAATCGTCACCCCAGATGTCCTCCGGCACGCGCGATACCGCGTCGATCAGCACGTGAACGCCCTTGAAGGGGGTCATCTGCCCGAAATAGGCAAAACGATTGCGACGTGCCGCCGGCGCAGGCAATTCACGCGCGGGCGTCATTTCACCCAGGACGATGCCGTTTTCGATCACGAAAATCTTCTCGGCAGCGATGCCCCACTCGACATAGCGATTGGCGAGAAAAGCACTTGGGGCGATGAAGGCGTCGGCAAGGTTCAGCATGCCCCGCACGAACTGCTCGCGGCGCACGAAACGCGACACCGGGATTTCGGGGAAACACGTGTGGCAACTGATTGGCGAAGCGCCATTGCAAAGCTGACCCGAGGGCCGCTTCACCATTTGTCCGTGGTTGTGGCAAATCGGCAGGTATTCGTGGAAGGTCACGACGATGCGCGCTTTCGGCAGAGCGTCGCGCACCGCATAGAGCGCTTCCAGCCCGAAGCCGATGATATGGTGGAAGTGGACGATGTCCGGCTTGATGTCTCCCACAAAGCGCAAGAGGTCGCGACGGATCGCGTCGGTATCGCCGTTGGACAGGAAGAGATGATCAAAGTCCTCGGCATGGTAGAGCACCTCGTCCATCGCCAGGCGAAGGCTCATCAGCGCCGACGCGCCGTGGCGCGGCACGGGATTGCCGACGCGGGCGAGGTAGATCGATTCAATCCCCGGCAGGCCGTTCAATGCCTTGTGCAAGCCATGGGAGGCGATCTCAGCACCACCCAATGAATGGGTCGGGTGGCCGTGCGAGACGACCAGCACGCGGAGTTTCTCACTCATGCCGAAACCTCATTGTGGGTCGTGTTTTCTGTCTCGACAGTCTGCATCCAGCGGCCACGAAACAGCGTCTGATCGACACGCTCCACGTACCTGGCCGTGGCTGCCGAAACGGCGCCGGACGCCTCATCCGACCCGAGCATCTGCAAGGCGGGCAGCCAATAGGATTCGTAGCCCCTGCGGCTCAGCCTCAAGGCAAGGTCCAGCCCATTGAGAGACGCACCGAGATAGGCCGGCGAAGGGCCGGTATCGTCGAGAAGCGCCTTGCGGGGCATGATGCAGCACTCGAGCGACGCGGTCGCCACCCGCGTCAGCTTCAGGCGGTTCACAGCGCCGACGGGATAGCCGGCATAGCGGCTCGACTGCAGATGATCCGCGCGATCGAGCGACGAACTGCCGGCCCAGCGGATCGAATGATCCTCATAGGCAAGGGTCGGCGAGATGATGCTTCCGCTTTTTGTCTCATAGTTCGCAACGAGCGTCTGGTACCAACCGGGATTGGCCGGCGTCAGGGACGCAGACAGCAGGATGACGGTTTCATTGTCGATGGCCCGCGCCGCAGTCCGCGCCAGGTCGCTGGCATCGCCCGAACCTTCGACGGACAAAAGGCGCATCGGCAAGCGATAGAATTCCGCAAGCTGCCGGATGCCGGCGGCGCGCCGGCGAAACTGTTCCGATTGCAGGACGAGCACGATCGGCGCCTGCCGCGTATGCGGATCGAGCGCCAGAAGACCCAACAGGGCGGCGAAATCCTCCTCGGCCGCTCCCACGGCGACAAGGATTGCCGCCCCCACAGCCTCACCGAAGCGGCCAATGTCGATGACGGTCTCGATGGTCGGAGCATCAGTGCGAGCCGCAGTGATGAACGGAACGATCTGGCGATCGACGATATCGGGCAAGGCCCAACTGGTCGGATCGATAGCGTTCAGCAGCCGCAGCGCCGAATGCCTTGCCGACAGCCGTGTCGGGTGAAGCGGCATATAGGCGCGGCGAGAATCGCGAAGGGTGATTTCGAGGTGAAGGGGTGCTGCCGGATCGCCGACGAGGCCATCCGCGAAAGCGATGAAACCGTGCGAACGGCGATGTCCGGATATCGCGCCCTTGAATTCCGGCCGGTCCACGAAGGCTTCTTCCACGTCGAGCCGCTCGGTGCGGGTCCAGGCGCCATCAAGTCGCGCCCCGGCGCGCCCCCGACGCAGCCGAACGCTCTGCACATGATCGTCCGGATCGAGCATCCAGCCTGAGATCAGGAAGGCGCCTTCATCGCCCTGATAGAGTGCGTCGACGCCGAGCCGGACCGGAACGGGGAGGCTTGAGATCGTTTCTGTACCGTCAAAGCCGTTGGCCGCTTCGCGCAGGCGCAACAGCACCTGCGGCGAACTCTGGCTTTGGAGCAGGATCGCGCGAAGATGACCCGGCGTTTCAAGGGGGCCAGCAACGAACTTTCGCTCGTGGACCGGCGCATAGCGCCAGGCGCCACGCCCACGATAGAAAATGCCCTGGATGTCACGCGCCCGCGGCAGATCATCCGCAGACAGGAGGCCCAGAAAACCGACCGCATCTTCCGGTGCGTCGTTGCGCGGGAAAACCGCGATGCTGCACTCGGCGACCGATGCGTTTTCGGCCCTGATGATGGCGCGGCTAACGCCCGCGGCGATGTCATTCGCCCAGCCCTTGAGCGCGATCGCGTCATCGTGACTTTCACCGAGCAGCTCGATGTAGCCGTCCTTCGCTGTTCCCGCCTTGAGGAGGGCTGTGATTGCCGTCAGCTTCCGTGGATCGAGCGGCGGCTTCATCAACACGTCCACCAGGCGGCCAAGCACGTGTACGACCTGCGGGCCGGCGAGCTCTTTCAGCATGGCGGCGACATCACCTGCCGACACGGTACGGGGCGCAACGATGTAGCGTTTGCCGCCACCTTCCTTTCCGAACCGCAGCGTTGCCGGCATGCCACGGGTGCGGTCGACAGGGATAAGCGCGGCGAAACCATGGGTGGCGGATGCCTGTGGCGCGGAAAGCCGCCAGCCGATGATGGCAGCGATCGCCTGGGTCGCGGGTTCTTCGTCGATCTCGACAGGCAGCTGATCGGCCAACGGGCCGCCGGCGCCGATCACCATCAGCAGCGCCTCGTCGATCGGGCACACCACGATCCGTCCGCTGCGCATGATGCGGGCAAGCGGTGCGGGGCTTGGCGAAAGGGAAAGCTCCTGATTGGGCATGAGACGCCCTCAGGTCCGCAGGAGAAGCGTCAGGATCGCACCTGCGGTAAAGCCCGCAAGCACAAAGAGAAGCAGAAATGCCGGCTTCAAGTCTCCGTTCGAGCGTTGCTTCAAGGCATTGAGGCTCTTCTCCATGCCAGCCACAACCCCATCAAGGCGCATCAGGTGCACGTCGAGATCGGTCAATCGTTGGGTGATTTCTGTGCGCAGGCTCGCGACGTCGTCACTGACTGCGGCAAGTCCTGCAGCTTCGCCTTCCTCGCCGTCATCGACTTTTTGCCGGATGGCCGAGCGCTGAGAGACCTGAAGTTGACGTTGTGCCGCCATCAGCACATCGAGCTTGTCGAGGACCTTTGCCAGCGGCGCGGCGATCATGGCCTCGGCCGCCTGTTCGTCGGGCTTGGGAACGCGAAGCGGCAGTTCGCCGCCTTTTTCCGTCGAGGCCATGACAACCAGTTCGCCGGTGCGGGCACTGGCCATGTCAGGCAGCGCGATCTCGAAGGCGTGGTTGCCGTCGCCGATCCCGTTGCGCTTGAGATCGGATCGGTTGCGGTCGGCCAGTGCCTCGGCGATCACCTTGCCATCGAGCAGCACGCGAATGGCGAGCCGTTTCTCTGGCGTCTCAGGATCGAATGCCCAACCGAAAACGCGGCCCTGGTCGATCGCGTCCACCCGGCCCTTCAAGGGCTTTGCATTGTTTTGTTCCGGTGCGACATCCGGTTTGTCGGCTGCTACAGACATGGTCATTCCTCTAGGCCGCGGCGGTTCGTGCCGGCTCTATCTTATCGATGAGCGTGAGATAGCGGCGGGCAGTGGCGTCGATATCATCGGGTTTGCGGGCGTTCGCCGAAAGGCGCCGCCTGAGATCGGCGTTTTCCGCGATGCGGCGCATGGCGGCGGCAAGCGCCCGCGGGTCGTTGGGCGTAACGGTCAAGCCGCTCACGCCGTCCTGAACCATTTCGGCCATGCCGCCGATATTGCTCGCGATCACGGGCTTGCGCTGGGATTGCGCCTCGCCGATGACGAGCGGCGCATTCTCCCACCAGATCGAAGGCACGATGGTGCAATCGACCCCGGCGATGAGGTCGGCAATGTCGTCGCGCCGGTAGGCTCCGCGCTGCTGGACGGTGGGGGCGGTCTTTTTGAACAGGCGGGCGATCTCGTCCTTGAAGCTATCGCTCTGGAACGGCGCGCCGCCGTGTACCCTGAGCTCGAAGCGCAGGCCCTCGTCGATCAGTTGCCGCGCGGCCTCAAGCAGCACGGTGGTGCCCTTCCAGGGATTGAGGTTGCCGAAATAACCAAAGATCGGCCGGTCGTTTTCCTGCCGATCCTTCCGCGTCGGAAGGTCCCGCCGTGGCAAGCCATTCGCGATGACATCGATCTGCTCCCCGTCGAGCCCCCAGTCGATGTATCGCTGCCTCAGGAACTGGCTCGGCGATACGAAACGGTCCACCGTGCGCAACAGGGCTTTAAGATGCTGCTCGCGAAGCACGAAGCGGTCGAGCGGGATATCCTTGAAGCAGGCGTGGCAGCGGTCGGGCGTCGACTTGTGGCAAAGCTCCTTGCCGCTGGTTCGCACCATCAGTCCGTCATGGTGGCAAAGCGGATAGTAGTCATGCAGCGTCATGACGATGCGACACTCGGGCAAAGTCCGGCGCACGATGTGCGGAAACTCGGCGCCGAGCAGCAGCAGGTGGTGAATGTGGACCACGTCCGGCTGGAAATCGCGCAAGAGCTCGGTCAGATCAGGAACGACGCCATAGAGGTCGATCTGGCTCATGAAGAAGCGGTCGAAATGACCGGACCACAACAGCACCTCGTCGCCCTCAGAGCCAATCGCCTGGAAGCTCGTGCCTGGGCGCACCTGCCGATGGGTCTGGTTGGTAGCGCCGAGGAAGAGTACCTCATGGCCGGCGCGCTGATAGGCGCGGAAGAGGTCGTGCGCGAAAATCTCCGTACCGCCCGGATGGAGCGCCGGATGATTGTGCGCGGCGACCAGAATGCGCTTCTTCATCCGTTTGCACCCCGGCGTTCGGCAACGAAGACATCCTGGTAGTGGCCGGCATCCTGCCCGCGCCAATGGCCGAGTGATTTCAGGATGGTTGAAAAGCCCGCCCGTTCGAGCGCCCGATCGAGAAAGCCGTCATCGAAACCGACGGCGGCAAGCGGCGGCAGGCCCGGCACGAACCAGCAGGGACCATCGCCGCTGCGATTGAAGCCAAGGCGCGGATCCCGCCTGCCGTTTTCATTCTTCGCCGCCACGCGATCGACCAAGAACGCCGTCACGAAAAGCCGGCCACCGGGCTTCAGCATCCGGCTGATCTCGCTGAAATAGACAAGCACTTCATCTGGCGGGAGATGCGTGACGATCGACGTCATGATCGCGAAATCGAACGTTCGATCCGGATAGGGGAGCTTCAGCGCCTTACCGTTGATCTTGCCCATGGGATTGTAGAGCTCATGGGCAATGTCCACATGCTCGAAAGTGAAGTTTGGGTAGGCGGGCGTCACGGACTTGCGGCACCAGGCGACACCGCCTTCGACCGGATCGACGCCGACGTAGCGGGCGCGATCGGCGTCGAGATACTGTGTGAGCGGAACTGCCATCCGGCCGATGCCGCTACCGATGTCGAGCACGTTGCTTTCCGGCTGCAATCCGCCCATGCGGATGAAATGGCCGAGAAACTCGGCGCCAACCGCCCGGTAGTTGCCGTCTCCGACGAACACGCTGTTGCTGTCGGGCTGTGGCAGGAAACGATTGTTGAGAACCGTTTGAAGCATCCCGTCGATGCGGTCCTCGTTCGGCTGCCAGGCCGTTTGTAGGCTGTCTGCGTGGCGAAGTGCGGGTTGGTTCATGCGGCGCTCCTGGCGGCAGTCCTGTGACCGCTCGGCGCTGCCGCCTCTTCGGCGCCGAGGTAGGCTGGCATCAGCGTGCTGATGTCGTCGTTCCAGCGTTCGGTGTGCAGCCATGCATTGTACTGGCTCGCAACACCGCGCGTGTAATCCTGGCTGCGGCTGATCGACCGCCGCTCCAGATGGTAAAGGCAGGCAGCTGGCTCATAGACGATGTCGAAGCCGGCCTGCCGGATCTTGAGGCAGAGATCGCTGTCTTCGTAGTCGCCGATCACGAAATCCTCGGCATAGCCGCCGACGAGTTCCCATACTTCCCGGCGCATCACTTGGCAGGCACCGGTGACGCCAGGCACGACGCGCGCCTTTTGCGCGGGCGCGTAGGCGCCGGGCATGCCCTTGTAGAAATGATGGTTCAGCCAGATGTCCTGCTTGTTGCGGGCGAAGTAGAGACCCGCATGTTGCAGCGAACCGTCCTCGAAGAGAAGCTTCGGGCCGATCGCGCCGAGCGACTTCTCTCTGAGCACCGGGAGTGCAAGCGTCTCCAGCCACCCCGGCCCGCAGGGCACGACATCCGAGTTGAGCATGACGACGACGGAACCGCGGGCATAGCGCGCGCCTGCATTGCATGCACGCGCATAGCCACCGTTGCGGTTCATCACCACGAGCTTCATCGAAAGCCCGTGCAGCAGATGAAGGCCGCCGAGCAGGTGCTCAGTCTCGTCGTGGATCTCGGGGGAATCCAGCACATAGATGATCTCGGCATTGGCGGCGACAAAGGGGTCGGTGGCGAGGCCTGAGAGCTGGAAGCGCAGGAAGTCGAGAACGCGGTAGAGTGGCACGACGATCGAGACCAGAGGCGCCTCCAGCATAGGACCGAAGTCCTTCGTCTGATCGACCCTGATCGTCTTTCCCAGTCTTTGCTCCACGTCCTTAAGCGCGGGCGCGAGGATCGTGCGGAACGCCGCATCGATGGCGTGCTGTGGCGGAACGGCCCGCAAAATGCGGTTGCGTTGTGTCGCGGGATCGAAGGGCTGCGGCTTCGGCACGAGCGGTTTGACGGCGCCGGAGGCAAGCCGCATCTGGAAACGGGGCTGAAGAAGGGCGCCGAGCGGTTCGCGCATCGGCAACCAGCTGACGAAGCCTGTCACATCAGTCTTCGAGCCTTCTTCCGCGCCACGGGCCCAGCCCGGGAATTCGTACCAGTTGCCGTCAAGCGGCAGGGCAGTGCCGTCTTCCTGAAGATAGTCGATGCCCGCAAGCACGCCGGACGGGTCACGGGTCCAGCCGCCGACCAGCAGCCCATCGGGTAGCGCGAGCGCCAGATCGATCTCTGCACCGGGGTGGAGTGGGGATTTTCCGGCTTGGCGTGCCGGCAAGGGCGAACGAAGCTGCAGGTCGGTTGCGAGCGCCGTTCCGCTTTCAGGGATCGCAGAGAGGCAACGAACGACGAATTCCCTGAGGCCAAGGGCGGCGCCGTGTTCGGGCCACCATTCCTGGATGTTCGGGTAGCGCGAGCTGCGATGGGCGACCTCGCGGATGGCAACGCCGCGCTTGCCCATGATCATGAGAGAGAGCGCCTGCGGCGCGCGTGGCGTTTCGATCACGAAGTGGCAACGTCGCCAGCCGCGCTCCGCCCGACCGGTGATGGCAAACTGCTGCGGCAATGGCAGGACTGCGTCGGCGCTCAGCGCGTAGATCGCACTGATTTCGCCGAACTCGGCGCTGACGGTCGTTTCCGCTAGATATCGGCCATGGGCAAGCCGGCACGAGATCGTCGCGGGGCGCTGGCCAAGGTTCAAGGCATGGATCGTGTCGTCGACCAGACCGGTAAAAAACTCGTCGCGGGAAAGCCGGAACGCGCTGCGCCAAACGGTGAGCAGGGTGTTGAGGAACTTGAAGCGCCCCTCGGGCGCGAGGCTGGCGAACTGCGCCGCCATATCGAGGAACGGAAGCCGGCCAGCCGGTTCGAGGACGACGGTCTGAAGGACATCGTGATCGACGGCGATTTCCGCAAGCTCGCGCTCGTTTCCGGGCCGCATTGCCCAGAAGACGCGTTGCCCGCCGTCGGCGCGCGGGAGGGTCATGCTGACAAGAGGAACGAGGGATCGCGATGCAGAAAGCGCGTATTTGGTTTTCGCCGGCAGGTCCGCGGGTGCGTCCCAGATCAGCACAGCAACATCAAGGCTGAGCCTGAATGCCACAGCACTTGCGAACTCCTGGCTGAGGCTTCTGATACGGTCGTCTGCCGTCACGCGCTACTCCTGAAGGACGAAAAGGGAGGGCGCCCCACCGGGAGGAAGTGGGGCGCGCCGGTCAATCTCAATGGATCGTGAAATAGTGGTTCGGATTTGCCTGGATATCGTCGGCATCGGCATTGACAAGCGTCAGCGTGTCGCCATGGCCGAAGTCGATCACGACGTTGCCGCCAACCTGGGTGACGCGCGATGCCAGATCTTCCGGAGAAGAGATGTCGAGGCCGTTGATGTCCTTCGAAACCTGCAGCAGGTCTTCGCCGGGCGTGAAGTCGAGGATGACGTCGTTACCGCCACCGCCGTCAAAGACGAACACATCGCTGCCTTCGCCGCCGCTCAAGACGTCGTCGCCTTGGCCGCCGTTGATAACGTCATTGTCGGCGCCGCCGAACAATACGTCGTTACCCCTGCCGCCGAACAGCAAGTCACTGCCGCCGCCGCCAAGGAGAATGTCGTCCCCATTGTCGCCGTTGAGCACGTCATCACCCTGGCCGCCGAACAGGACGTCGTTCCCGTTGTCGCCATGGATGAGGTCGTCGCCCCAGCCGCCAAACAGGGCATCGTTTCCGTTGCCGCCGAACAGCAGATCATCACCTTCGTCACCGAAGATGGTGTCGTCGCCATTGCCTCCGTTCACGAAGTCATCGCCGCTGCGTGCATGGATGAAGTCGTCGAAGCGTGAGCCAAAAAGGGCGTCATCATACGCGCCGCCTTCCAACGTGGCCATATGCTACTCCTCTGAGTTGTTGCTTACGCCCATCTCTGGCCTCAAACCTTGGATGAGCGCCGGGACATTGCACTGCAAAAAAACATATGGCAACAGCAAAAACGAAATAAATACAGATGTATTGTGCTGTTACCTGCTACCTCAGATGTATATTGTGTGTCGTTTTGATGATTATCCCTGGGATATAAGGGGTAAGTATCTTCATTATTACTTGGAATTCAATTCGAATTTAGAAATAAATTGCCGGCGAAATTGAATTTCGCCGGCTCCGTATGGTGGTTAAGTTCTAGTTCAGTCTTCGCGGAAGGCACGGTTCAGGCTGTCCGCAATCGGCGAGACCATGTAGTCAATCGCCGAGCGTGGCTTGTGGACGATCAGGACCTCGGCAGGCATGCCGGGATAGAGCCGAATGTCGGGGTTGGCACTGAGCGACGAAGCCGCGATGCGGGCACGCGCCACGTAGTAGGAGACATTCGATTTTTCATCGACCGACTGGTCGGCCGCAACATAGCTGATCTCGCCGTCAAGAGGCAGGTGCGTGCGTTGGTTGTAGGCCGTCAGCCTGATCTGCGTCTTCGAACCGATACCGATGCTGTCGATGTCACGGGTGCCGACATGCATTTCTACGAGCAGTGGCTCGTCCTCGGGCACGATATCGAGAAGCGGTTGCCCCGCCGAGACGGCGCTGCCTGCTGTGCGTAACTGAATGTTGGTGACGATCCCGGCCTGTGGTGAGCGGATGTCGAGGCGGGTCAGGATGTCTTTGGCGGACACCAATCGTTCTTCGACATCGGAAAGCTCAAGGCGGGCCGTGGTGATTTCGCCGGCGATCTCCGATTGGAACTCATTCTCGATACCGGTCAACCCGAGTTCTGCTCCGGCTTCCGCCTTTTCGGCCTGGGCCTTATTACCGGCGAGCTCGCCACGGCTTGCCGCCAGTTCGCTCAGCTTGGCATCGATCTCGATAAGCTTCGAGCGCTGGGCGAACTCCTTCGCGACGAGAGTGGCGATCGCAGTCCGCTGCTCGGTAATCAGTTCGATTTGTCGATCGGTCGCGCGGATCTGCTCGGCGAGTGATTTGGCTTTCTCCGAAAATTCTTCGATGGTCTTGCCCTGAACATCAAGGCGACCGGCTTTTGCTTCGCGCCGGCGCTCGAAAAAGTTCGTTTCGGCTTTCACCGCATCATCGGCTGCCGGATCCGGCGCGCCCTTCAGATCATCGGGGAACGTGATTTCTTGTGAATCCGACTGTTCCGCCCTCAGGCGGGCAAGCTTCGCAATCAGACCGAGGCGACGGCTTTGCAGCGCCTGCAGGTCGGAGCGGGCGCGGGTATCCTCGAGCTTGACGAGTGGTTGCCCGGCCGCAACACGATCCCCCTCCTGGACGAGCAGGCGCTTGAGAATGCCGCCCTCGAAGTGGCTGACGGTCTTGCGTTTCGAATCGACCACGATCGTGCCGCTTGCGACCGAGGCGCTGCTGAGCTCCGTCGAGAAGGCCCAGCCGAAAAAGCCGCCAAAGGCGACGAGGATGGTCGTGAGACCGGCAAGGACCACGCCGCGCAGGGGAGCGGAGGCGCTGCCTTCCGCATCGACATCCAGCCCATGCAGGGGATGAGGCCGGTCGATGATGGCAGGTAGGTTCTCCCCGCCCCGCGTTGTCACCGCGTTCTTTGCATCGCGCGCGATCGGTAGATTGGGTTTCTTTGTCATGCGGAAACGCCTTCCCGTCTCGGTTCGCCCGGGGTCATGGATGCGACCACGTCGGTGCGCGGTCCGAACTGGGTGATTCGGCCGTTTTCGAGGACGAGAAGCTTGTCTGCCGCCTGCATGATGGTTGGCCGGTGGGCGATCATGATGACGATCGCGCCGTCGTTGCGGGCACGCTCGATCGCACGGATCAATGCTCGTTCGCCGATCGCGTCGAGGTTGGCGTTCGGCTCGTCGAGAACGATCAGGCGGGGGCGGTCATAGAGGCAGCGGGCAAGTGCGATGCGCTGCCGCTGGCCACCGGAAAGCGTCAAATGGCCATCCCCGACGGGCGTGTCGTAGCCAAGTGGCAGCCGGCCGATCATGTCGTGCACGTCGGCAAGGCGGGCGGCGTCGAGCACCTTTTGAGGCTCGCCTTCCTCCATGCGCGAAATGTTATCGCGGATGGTGCCCTCGAGCAGCGAGACCGATTGCGGCAGGTAGCCGGTCATCTGCCCGAACGAAGCGCGCTCCCAGAGATAGACGTTGTTGCCATCGAGGAAGACGCCGCCCGTGGTCGGTTTCAAAATGCCGACAAGGAGGCGGGCAAGCGTCGACTTTCCCGCAGCCGACGGCCCGACAATGCCGAGCACCTCGCCCGGCGAAAGCGAAAATCCGATGCCCTTGATGATAGGCACATCGAGACCGGGGGCGGCATAGACCAGCTTGTCGACGACGAGATCGCCTTGTGTGCGCGGCTGCGGCATCGTCTGGCGTACGGCGAGATCTTCCTTGAGTGCCGCCTCGATCCGTCGCCAACTCGCGATGGCCAGTACCCATTGGCGCCAGTTTTCGATCATCGAATCAAATGGGGCGAGAAGGCGTCCGACCAGAATGGTCGTCGCCATCATCGCGCCGGGCGAGATTTCCTGCTTCATCACGAGGATAGAACCCGTCGCCAGCGCTGCCGCCTGGATCATGAAGCGCAGCGAGCGTGTGATCGAGGCCATCGCCTTGCTTCGGCTGCCGCTGACTTCGAGCGCATCCAGCGCATGCAGTTGCGCCGCGCGCCAGCGGCGGGCGAGAGCCGGGAGCATGCCCATTGCCTCAATCGCTTCGGCGTGGCGCAAGCTCGCACCAATTTTCGAGACGGCCTCGATATTGGCTTGATTGGCCTCTTTCATCAGCCGGCGAGTCAGCAAATCAGTCAGCAATCCACAACACACGAGCAGGGCAATGGAAATGGCGCCAAGAAGGCCGAACATCGGGTGCAGCGCAAAGAGCACGCCGAGGAAGATCGGCGACCAGGCGGCATCGAGCGGTGCACTGACGGCGGAGGTCGTGAGAAAGCTGCGCAACTCAGCCAGGTCCCGTAGCGACTGGGTCGCGCGGGTCAGCCCTTGATCGGCCGCTGCCTGCACTGCCGCGGTCAACACTGGCAGGTTCAGCCAACGCACGACCGCGCTTCCCATCGCCTGGAACGTCAGCGCCCGGATGTATTCGAGCACGCCATAGATAATGAGCGCGCCGATCACCAGAATCGTCAGCATGGTAAGCGTGTCCATGCTCTGGCTATTCAGGACGCGGTCGTGGACCTGCATCATGTAAAGCGGCGTGGAGAGCTGCAAGATGCCGATGCAAGCGCTCAGCAGCGCTGCATAAATAAGTGCCAAAACGAACACGCGGCGTGCCTTCAGAATAAGCAGCCGTGGATCGTTTGCTCCATTTTGCGCCGTCTTTGGCCCAATTTGGTTCTTGCTAATCATATTGCCTCGTTTGCTGTCACGCGTGGCGAATTTCTGGATAAGTTCGTTGGGGTCTTGAGGAAGCTATTTTGTTTGTTATCACTTAAATCACAGTGTTGCCGTGATAAGTGTGACACAATAATGGTGGGATGCTCAAGATAATCATATTCGGGGGGAGTAAAGGGGGCGAAAAATTGCTTCAAAATTTGAAGTAATTTTTGAATATCGTAGTAATGCTTAGTTGGAGAGAGGGATGAATCAAAAGATTCTCTATCCGTTCGCAGATTTCGGCGGCGCTGTTGCCATCCGCCCCGGGGATGACGCAGTTGGTAGTGCCGCTGAACACGAAGATATTGGCCAGGAGAGCGAAGCCTCCGTGGTCTCGTATTTCGAACTGGCGCGGATGATGGAGCGAGCAAGCAGACGGTTTACCGGCCTGTTGCGCGCCGAATTGACAAAGCTTGGCGTCGACGACATTGGCCCGGCGCAAGCCATGGTCTTGCTCGCGATCGGCGATGCCGAGGTGTCCGTGGCTGAGCTTTTGGATCGCGGCCACTATGTCGGTTCAAACGTGTCCTACTATCTGAAGCAACTGGGCGATGGGGAATATATCGACCGGGCTGCATCGCAGCGCGACCGGCGCTCGGCTCGCATTCGGCTTTCGGAAAAGGGCAGGCAGCTCTGCGATTCGCTCAGGAAAGCTGCCGGTGCCTATGAACGGGTGCTCAGCCACGGCGAGCAGGACCGGCGCAATCTGGAAACCGCATTTCAAACGCTGCACCGGCTTGAGCTGGTTTGGGGGAATGCGACGCGCTACGGCATCTGAGCCGCGGCGCGAACGCTGTCCTTTCATCGGTAAAAGGCTAGAACATGCACGTAGCATTTGTACACCGGCGCGGCTTCTGCCAATTCGCCGCTCTCGCGGCCCATTTGGCGCAGACGGGAAATGAAGTAACCCTCGTGACGGAAACCGTCGATCAGCGGATTCCGTCAACGCGGGTCATCCGCCACAGGGCGGAACCGGGGCCGCAGGCCAATGGGCAAATGGCAAGGCATTTGGGCGTCCCGGACCATCACGTCCGCATAGGTCACCGGGTCGCAGAGACCTTCGAGGCGATGGCAAAGCAAGGCCAGGTGCCCGACGTCATCGTCGGACACACGGGCTGGGGCAGCATGATGTTCGTCAAGGACGTGCTGCCGAACGTTCCAGCGCTCGGCTATTGCGAATTCTTCTATCGCGCTGAAGGGGCGGACATCGGTTTTGCCCCTGACGACCAACCCGATTCGGACACGCGAAAGCGGCTGCGTCTGCGAAACATGGCGCAGCTGCTGTCGCTGGAGGCAATGGATGGCGGCATCAGTCCGACCCATTGGCAAAGGAGCCTCTATCCGACTGAGCACCGCGGACGCATCGCCGTTTGCCATGAGGGTGTCGATACGCGCGTCTTCCGTCCGGATGCATCGGCCTCCCTCAAGCTTCCGGATGGGCGGGTGCTGAAGGCCGGCGATCCGTCGATCGTCACTTTCGTGGCCCGCGACCTCGAACCCTATCGCGGCTTTCCACAGGCGCTTGCGGCGGCGGCGAAAGTCGCGCGGGAACATCCCAATGCGCTCTTCGTGTTCGTCGGAGGCGATGGCGTCAGCTACGGCGCTCCGCCGCCGGGCGGAGGCTCCTGGAGGGATCACCTGCTGCAGTCCCTGGATGTGCCGGCGGACCGGTTCCTGTTTCCGGGCGTCGTGCCTCATGCCGTGTTGCGACAGCTCTTCCAGATCTCGGCGGCGCATATCTATCTGACCTATCCCTTCGTGCTTTCCTGGTCGGTGCTGGAGGCCATGGCCTGCGGCGCACTTGTCATCGGGTCGGATACCGCCCCCATGCAGGAAGTCGTGAGTTCCGGTCGCAACGGCGTGCTTGTGCCATTCTTTGACACGGACGCGCTCGCGGGCGCGCTCTCCGAAGCGTTGCGTCACCCGGAAAAGTATACCGAGATGCGTGCGGCCGCGCGCCGGACGATCGAACAGCGGTTCCGGTTGGGTGATTGCATCGCGCGGCAGATGATGTTGCTGGACAAGGCAACAAACAGTGCCTCTACCTCTAATATCTCACTGGTTTCATCTGCATAATACTTCAAAATCCGAAGTATTATTTCACGAAAAACACAAATATCACTTATTGTGCAGTGCAAATAACCTTGATATGCTTTTCGTATGAGCTTGAATTCGCCGATGTATTTCGTTTCGGCGAATTCAACTTCAGAGGGAACTTGTTCATATTGAAGGTGGCGCGTGCAAGAGTTGATGTCTTCTGGCGTGAGGTATTCGCAGGCGAAGCGAAAGCTGGTGGTGGCATCTGATCATGACAGGGCGAGTGTCGAAGGTAGCGGCATCGAGCACCTGGTTCATTTCCTTCCCAAGGGCGATCGGGCCCAGACCACTCTCGAAAACGTATTCCCGCTGATCGGGCTTGCCTTCTCAAAAGAGGGGGAGGAGGACCTTGCGGAACGGCTCGTGTCCTTGCGTGCGCTTGGCACTGTACCGGATTTCCCGGTCAAGCGGTTGAGCGCACACACGGCGGCGGAAAGTGCCGTAATCATTCAGGCGTTGGTCGACGGTGGTGTCGGGCGTCTTGCGCGGTTTTCGAGTGCGATCACGTCGGAACTCGCGCTGTTGCGCCGCGAGCGCGAAACGCTGCTCGAAAATTATCGTGCGCTCGAAGACGCCTTCCAGGCTCGCAATTGGGAGCCGGTCACCGAGGTCTTTGCGCACGATCCCTATGTCGACCCCAAGGACGAAGGCATCGGCCATCTGATTGCCAACGCTTTCGTCGAGCAACTCCTGCCGGTTTCCAGCCATGGCGTGGCAGGCATCGCGCTCCACTTCAATTCCGTTCCGAGAGACGGTGGCGAACTGGTCGTCGTCCTGAGTTATGTCGAAAGCGGCGAAGGCGTGGCCGAATGGTCCGTGCCGTTTTCACAGCTGGTGCCTACCTGGAACTTCTTCGCCTTACCGCGCACATGCGGAGGCGGAGCGAGGACGTTGCGGGTGAGGGTGTCGACGACGGGCTCGGAAACCATCGGTCTTTCGCTCGGCTACCCCATTGCCAGCGAGCACTACACCGCGCGCTCTGAAACGCGTCATGCCGACCTCGATCTGCGTCCGCTCGCGTTCCGCATCTATACGGGCCTTCCCGGCGTCAAGCCAACGCGCATGCCCAACATGATTGCGCCAACGGCTCTGCTCGACGGTCACTTCATCGAGGATTACCGGCTTTCGGTGGATCTCTTGAGCCAGATCGTCGACGTTTCCGTCACGCCGGTGGTTCCGGAGTTCCAGACTGTGCGCTACCTCGAGCACGAACACGCAGTGGTCTGCCACCCGCTGCCGAGCGGCGTGTCGGCCGGTGCCATCGGTCGGGCGGTCGAGCCCGGAACCATATCGTTCTCCGCAAGTGCCATCGTCGATCATCCGAAGGGGGCGCCTGCCGCCGTCAGCTTCCTGCTCGCGCCAGCCAATTCGAACGCGCGCTCGGAAGTTGCCGAACTCGCCCGCAAGGGCTCGGTCAAGCCTTCGGCCTTTTTCAGCGGCTGGCGCGAGGTCACGAACCAGCAGCCGATTAATGTCAATTTCCAATTGGACGAGCCGGTGCGCCATCCCATGGATCTGGTGATCCTCAGCCGCGCGGTCACCGACTCCGTCGATTTTTCCTGGCTCAAGGTGTCGGGCTTCCGGATGGTAAAGCAGTCGGGTGGTGCATCTCATGTCCAGCAATAGCGATCCACGCGATCTGATCGCGATTGCCATGCCGCTCTACGGGCACGCGGCGTTGGCACTCGAGGCAATCGAGTCCGCACTGGCTTCGGCGCTTTCGGATTGCCGGATCGCCATCGTCGTCTCGGTCGATGGTGACCCACGGCACGAGACCTTCGATCAACTGCTGTTGTTTTCTGCGGCTCATCCCGACATCCACGTGGTCTTCGGCCGCAATGCAGGGCCGGGCGGCGCGCGCAACCGCGCCATCGACTATGTGCTTGAAAACCTGTCTGAAGCAAAGGCCGTCTATTTTCTCGACGCCGACAATCGCGTTCTGCCGGGCACGATCGAAACCCTTTACCGCCAACTGCGTGAGAGCGGCGCCGGCTGGGTCTACACCAATATCGACACCTTCTCGGTGAGCTGGCGGGCGCACTACGGCAACCACTATTCCAGGCTGGTTCACTGCATCACCGACAACATCTGCGATACCGGCTCGATGATCTCCATCGATGTCTTCCGGGAGGGCGTTCGTTTCAACGACGACCGGCAGAACGGTTTCGAAGACTGGGAATTCTGGCTCTCCTGCGTGGAACATGGCTTCGTCGGCACGCCTTGCCACGAGACGACCTTTGAATACCGCCTGCGGGCGGAAAGCCGGTTCAAGGAAGCCAACCGCGACCGTGCGACGTCCGTAAGCTTCCTCAGGAAGCGCCACAGAGCCCTGTTCCAGCGGCCGATGCTCGTCGACTTCGAGCACGAGGAATGCCCGCGCTATCTCTTCGCACGCACCGAAGACGCGGCGATCTCGTTCTTCACCGACCCGACCAAGCAGCCGAAGCGGCTGCGCCTCGACGATATCATTCCGGCCTTCTGGGCAAATACCGGCGAGCCGGACAACGTGCATTTTCCGCCATTCGTGATGGCCGGCAGCGGGGCGACGATCGATCTTCTCTTGCGCTCGCGCATGTTGCCGAACGTGCTTTGCCACCTGGAGCGGCTGAGCGAAAAGGCGAATGTTGTCTTCGTCCATCTCGGCAATGACGCCACGCAGCGCAAGATCGAGCCGACGTTCCTCGATGCCGGATCCGAGCACCTCGGCCAGCCGGATCTCATCTTCATTTCAACGGCGCTTTTGCGCGATGTCATCCGCAACAACGCGCTCGACTGGTTCGCCTCGATCGGCAGCCAGCAGGTCTGGCCGACATCTGCCGTCCTCAATGTGCGGTTCCCGTTCCCGAGGGCCCTGCCACGCCGAACGCTCATCACGCCGCAACAGGTCATGATCAACTGCGTCAACGCGATTGCCACGAGCCCGCTGCGCCGCACCGCCGGGCGCCGCTGGACGTGGCGCCCGCCGCGGCTCATGCCCTATTCCGATCTGCATAAGGCCTTGCGCACGGAAATCGGCGGTTCGCCGGTGCTGCCGCTCGGACACAGCGAGGCCGGAAAGAAAACGGCAGCACTCCTCGTGCCGAACGCCTCCTTCGGTGGCGCCGAGAAGGTGATCTATGCTGCGTCCCGCGAACTGCGGGCCGCCGGCTATGAGACGCACCTGTTCGTGCTCGGCACCAGCCGGATGGACGTGATCGATGAATTCGATGCGAGCTTCGATTACGTGCATTTCTGGGATCAGGGCATTCCGGCCTGGGGCGGCTCCGGCTCGTTCCTGGGACACGACTTCATCGCCGAACATCATGAGGTCGATTGGGGCGCATTGAAGGGCCAGCTTTCTGGCTTCGATCTGGTCATCAACAACCACGTCATGGCGATGCACCCGCTGATCGCCCGACTGCGTTCCGAAGGTACGCGCACAGCCTGCTATCTGCATGTCGTCGACAACACGCCGTTCAAGCGCCCGGCCGGCCAGCCTTTCGCAGCGATCGCGCACGAGCATTGCTACGACGCCTTCCTGACCTGCTCGGAACAGCTCAAGTTCTATCTGCACAGCTTCGGCGTACCGCTTGAAAAGATATTTGCGGTTCCGAACGGCGCAAGCTTCTCGGTCCCGCCGAAGGTGCTTGCGGAGGTGCTGCAGGTGCGGCGGATCGAACGCAAGGACGATCGGTTGAGGCTTCTCTACATGGGCCGCCTCGACCAGCAGAAAGGCATCGACCGGCTCGCCGCGACGATTTCGGAGCTGCGCGCGGCACATGTGCCGTTCGACGCTCGGGCGATCGGTGGCGAGATCCTGGCTGACGCCAGCTTCTCCTGGACCGACCGGCTGAAAGAGCTTGGCGTCGATGTGCGCCCGCCCGTCTTTGCCAGCCGGGATCTGATCAAGGCGCTCGGCTGGGCAGACGTGCTGGTCATGCCGTCGCGCTGGGAAGGTGCGCCCTTGATGATCGCAGAAGCGCAGCAGCTTGGCTGCGTCCCGATCGCTACCGCCGTCGGGGCCGTCGATGAGCTCATCGTTGATCGCGAGGACGGCATTCTGATCGACGCCCCCTCCGACCCGCAGGTGGTGCGAGACATGGTAAAGGCGATCACCGAGGTCGCCCGTGACCGCAACCTGCTCGCCCCCATCATGGAAGGCTGCCTCAGAACGGCGGCGCGCCGTGCCTGGCCAAACTCTTTTGCGGAGTTCCTTGGCTGGTGCGACGGCTCCGTGACCAATTCATCTCTTTCGCGCGCCAAGGTTATCCGCGCACGCGAGACATCCAATACCGGCGTTGCAGCAGCAGTTTGAGCGCGCCGGGCGACTTTTTAACTAGAAGGGACATACGCATGCGTCCAAGAATCCTCCTGACGGGCATTCCTGGCCATTATACGCGCCTCGCCAATGGCGCGACTGGCCTGTCGGTTTCCTATTCGGAACGGCAGAAACAGCCCGAATCGAAGGACGAGTTTCTTCAGGAGCTTCGCAACATCAGCAACACCGGCAACTATCTGATCGGTGAGGGAGCTCTGCGTGCCATTGCGCCGCATGCCAAGCAGATCCCGTTCTGGCATCTCTACAACGCCCACAAGAACGGCAGCGGGTTCGACGAGTTCAACAACAACTTCGATATCTGCGTCTTTACCTGCGCAAATCTCCTGCGCAAGGGGCTGTCGGCGGATGCCGAAGCCGATGTGCTGAGCAAGCTCAAGATGCCGATCGTCATGCTCGGCATCGGCCATCAGAACCGCAAGGATCTCGAAACCGGCCTGCCGGAAGGGACGAAGCGGCTGCTCGACGTGCTCAAGGACCGCGAACACTATTTCCTGACCCGTGGCTATGAGACGGCTGGCTATCTGAAGGACCAGGGCTTCAAATACGTTCGACCGACCGGCTGCCCCTCGGTCTACTTCGCGCCGAACAACATGCGCGCATCGATGAAGAAGCTGCCAAGCGTCAAGATCGGCCAGGCAAAGACGATCTTTTCGGGTTATCTCGGCGCCAATCACGATTGCATCGTCGATGCCATCGCGATGAACCCCGAGGGTGCAAAGCCGCAATATGTTATCCAGGATGAGTTCCTGCACTTCGACATGAAGGTCGAGCCGGATGCCGATGGCAGAGTCTTTGACTCTTGCTCGGGAAAGATGCTCGGCGATATCGCCTATCCCGGTACGGATCGTCTGAAGGTGCCGTTCGACTTGCGCACCTTCTTCGATACCAACCAGTGGCGCGCCTGGGCCTCGCATATGGACTTCAACTTCGGCCGGCGGTTCCACGGCTCGATCATCGCCATGCAGGCGGGTGTGCCGAGCCTGATGGTGGCAGTTGACGACCGGATGCGCGAAATGCTGGGCTTTACCGGGCTACCGTCGGTGGAGGTGCAGGAACTCGAAAAAGCCGAAAACCGCGCGGAATTCGTCGCCAGCCATCTGGCCGGGCTGAACGTATCCGAACTCGTCGACCGTTACTCCGATCGCGAACGCAATTTCCGCACGGCGCTGCGCGAAATCGGCATCGGCCAATAAATCGCTGACGCCTCGGGTGCGTTCTACCCGAGGCACGAATGCGATCGATTTCATAATGTTCGGGCGGGATGGGGAAGACTGCGCACACGATTCCTCATCCCGCTCTACGTCAACTGTGGGTCAGCCCATAACTCAGGTGTATCGATGCGTATCCTGCTCACCGGAATCCCTTCATATCTCCAGCGTACCGTCTCGCGTGTTTCCGGTGCGACGGTCCATCACAAGCCTTACTTCGACGACATCCGAAGCAAGAAGGAACTGATCGACCAGGTCAAAAAGATCGCCAACACCGGTAACTACCTGATCGGCGAGGGCGCAGCTTACGCCTTGCGCGGACATGACGTGACCTATGTGCCCTTCTGGCACCTGGTCAACAGCCGCGGCGCCAACGATGTCTATGATGCCCTGAACAAGGAATTCGACATGTGCGTGTTCGCCTCGGCGAACCTGTTGCGCCCGGGATACTCCGCCGATCTCGAAGCCGATGTCTTCGAGAAACTGAAGATGCCCGTGCTGGTGATGGGCATCGGCATCCAGAAACGGGAAGGGCTCAAGGAGAACCTGCCGGCCGGCACATTGCGGTTCCTCGAGGTGTTGAAGCAGAAGGAGAGCTTCTTCCTGACCCGTGGCTATTTCACCGCGGAGTTCCTCAGGGCCGAGGGCATGAAGTTCGTCAAGCCGACCGGCTGCCCGTCGCTCTTCTTCGCGCCGAACGAGATGCGACGTTCGCTGACGTCTCTAGCCAATGCGGACCTGGCATCGGCCCAGAAACTCGCTCTCGGCGGTTATCTCGGCAGCGTCGCCGACACGATCGTCGATGCCCATGCGCTGCTGAAGCCCGATAGCGTCGCAAGCTACGTCATCCAGGACGAGGTCGTCGCCTATAACCTTACGCTTCCCGTTGACGATAACGACCCGGTCTACGACCGCTCAAGCGGGCGCATCACCGGCAAGACCGAATACAAGCATCAAGAGAAGTGGCAGAGAGAGAACGAGCTCATGGTGTTCTTCGACACCAACCAGTGGCGCGCCTGGTCGTCGTCGAGAGACCTCTGCATCGGCCGGCGATTCCACGGTTGCGTCATCGGCATGCAGGCGGGTACGCCGTCGTTGATGATTGCCGTCGACGACCGCATGCGGGAGATGCTCGAATTCATCGGCTTCCCCTATATCGAGGCGGGCGTGTGGAACCGCGAAAGCGACAAGCGCGCCCATCTCGCCAACTTCCTGTCCAAGATCGATGCACAGGCCGTCACCGAGCGGTATTCGGCTTGCGAGGCGAACTTCCAAAGTGCGCTCAAACAGGTTGGGATCTAATCGCCTCTTGACGAGAGCAGCGCCATGGGCGCTGCTCCTTGCCGCCCAGCTTTCCCTGGCCGCGATCGCCCTGCCAGCCCTGGCCGGGGACGCCGCTTTTGCGCGCTACGGGGTCAATCGGCTCAATCTCGCCTGGCTCGACCGTGCCGAGCAGGAGCGCGTGCTCAAAGAGATCGCCGATAGCGGCGCCACGCATGTGCGGCTTTCTCTGTCGCGGCCGGTCGAAAAGAGCATCGAGGCTGTCGGTATAGCCAGCCGGCTCGGATTGCGTATCCTGCTCGAAATTCAGCTTGCGAACAAAAGCTACTATGCGGATGCGGTACGGCCCCGCAGCGGCCAGGGGCGCATCTGGGACATCAACCGCCTGTCTGAGCTGGACCTCGACCGATATCGCCTTGGCCTTCGCGAAGCGCTCACGCGGCTGGACGCTCTCGGTGTTCGCCTCGACGCGGTGGAGCCTGGAAACGAGATCAACCTTGCCGGCTACAATGGCGATCTTGCCGTCTATCAGAAACCCGGTCAGCCGACGCCGCGAACTGTCGCCGATCTCAAGGATCGCGCAGCTTTCGAAGAAGGCCTCGACCGCTACATCGAGGTACTAAGGATCACCCGTGACGAGGTGCGCAAAAGCGCCAAGAGCAGCGGCGCCGCCGTTGTCTCCGCCGGGCTCTCTGACATGGGCGCCAAGGAGGCGGACCGGCAAGGCATGGAGCGGCTCGATCCGGCTGAGGTGATAACGCTTCTGCGAGAACGGGGAATGGACCAGCATGTCGATGCCTACGGTATCCACATCTACCCCGCCCGCAAGGATCCAAAAGCGATCAAATCCGTCGTCAGCAAGCTCCTCGATTTCTGCGAGCCATCGGATAGCGGTAGGCCATGCTGGGTGACGGAGTGGGGGATCGCCAACACGGCCCGCACGTGTCCTATCGACGACAGCCAGCGCGAGGGCGCGATGGCTGCCATGCGCAGCGTCTTTTCCGCCTTCGCGAAGACAAAGCGACTGGATGCGGCCTACTACTATGACTGGGATACGCAGCAATCTTACCGGCTCTGGCGGTGCGGTACGCTCAGCCCTGCTGGTGCCTTGGCAATCGCCCCGGAGAACAATTGACCTACCCCGGCGCAGAGTTCCGCTTGGATCAGCGCCCGGCTGCGTCAGTCAACGGCGCGCAGCGCGGCTCGATGCGGGCTCCAAGCCTTTGCCGCGATAGGTGACGGGGATGCCGAGTTCCTCGTGGGTGCGTGCCAGCGTCTCCAGCCAGGTCGCGAGCTCGTCAGGAACCTTTTCTTCGCCGGTCTCCATCGCCTCGATCCACGCCAGGTTGCAATGCAGGGCGCTCGCCAGATTGATCGGCGTCCAACGAAGAACGAGAAGGCATTGGGTGAAACGGGCGGGTGTCATCGGTTGTGCTCAAGGTTGCATGTGGAATGGATGCAGCAGGCTTTACACGCTGAAATAAGTCAAGGTGATGACTTGTCGCGGCCGAAAGGCCTGATCTTTTCGTGAGTTAGAGTTGAATGGGCAAAATGTCGCAGAACGGCTGTGGAAACCGCAGCCTATCGGCGTTTGCCGCGGCTGCTCGTCCCGCCGGCAGTGATGAAACGCGCCGAATGTGAGATAGGAAGCGGGCCGGCAGCGGCGGGTGCGAATCGCGCGACTTTCAGATTGAATGGCGGCCGATCCCAACAGCCGATTCGGGCTTTCGGACAACTGCGCTGGGGCCGTCGACCATTGCATGCATCTCTCTACCAATCCGCGATCAACATCGCCGCGAAGGCAGCCTTCTACCTGTCCATCACGATGCTTCTTCCGGCGGCGGTGGACCTGTTCTATGGGCATCCGGATTGGCGGATATTTGCCGTGTCGGCCTTCATTACCGGGGGCGTCTCACTTCTGACGATGGCCGCGACGCAGGGCGGCCCTCCGCCCTTCAGCCGCAAGATGGGCTTCCTCGTCGTCAACTTGCTCTGGCTCGTCATCTCGCTCGTAGGCGCGGTGCCTTTCTGGTTCTCGTCGCTGAAACTCGATTTCGCCAAGGCCCTGTTCGAATCCGTTTCTGGCATCACCACGACTGGCTCAACGGTGATCACCGGTCTCGATTTCGCTCCCCCGGGCATTCTGCTCTGGCGCTCGCTGCTGCATTGGCTGGGCGGCATCGGGATCGTGGCGCTCGGGCTCTTCGTCATGCCTTACTTGCGTGTCGGCGGCATGTCCTTCTTCAAAATGGAATCCTCGGATACCACTGAGAAACCTTTCGCCAGGATCGTCACCTTTACGCGCGCGTTCATTCTCATCTACGTGGTACTGACCGTCACCTGCGCGATTATCTATTCCTATCTCGGCATGAGCCGCTTCGACGCGCTGAACCATGCAATGTCGACGATCGCGACCGGAGGCTTCGCCACCCACGACGCATCGCTCGGCTACTTCAAGAGCCTGCCGATCCTGTGGGTCGCCACGTTCTTCATGACCTTGAGCAGCCTGCCTTTTTCGGTGCTCATTCTCTTCATCGTTCGTGGTCGGCTCGATACGCTGAAGGATCCGCAGATCATCGTCTTCCTGTCCTATCTGACCATACTTGCGCTGGCGGCAAGCCTCTATCAGCGGCTCGCCAACGGCGTCGCTGCAAACGATGCACTCGCGCATGGGTTCTTCACGGTCTCGTCGATCCTGTCGACCACCGGTTTTGCCAGCGACGATTACATGCTGTGGGGGGAGTTCATCGTCGCCCTTGCTTTCGCCGCCACCTTCATGGGCGGTTGCTCCGGCTCGACGGCCGGCGGCATGAAGGCGTACCGTTTCATCATCATTTTCAATTCCATTCGGGCGGGGCTCTTCAGGCTGATCTATCCGAATGCGGTCCACACGGTGCGCTACGGCAAGGGCCTCGTCGATATCGATGTCCAGCGGACGGTCTTCATGTTCTTTACCGCCTATATGTTCATCTGGGCGTTCGGCAGCCTGGCGATGGGCGCCATGGGCTATGATCTCGTCACTGCTGCTTCCGCCGTTGCCACAGCGCTCTCCAATGTCGGCGCCGGGCTTGGGCCGATCATCGGGCCGGCCGGCAACTTCTCGACCTTGTCGGATCCGGCCCTTTACCTTCTGTCGGTGATGATGCTGTTTGGCCGTCTCGAAATCCTGACGGTGCTGGTCATCCTGACCCCGCTCTTCTGGAGGGATTGAGCTCCGCGGATGGTACCAGTCGTTGATAGCGCACTTCTCGCGATCGCCGCAGGCATCATCAACGCGTGAGTACGGCAAGCGCCATCAGTTGGCGCCGGCCACCTACAACGGAGTAGATTGAAACACGTCACCTAACTACCGGCGTTTCGTATTTCTCTGGCCACGCCGCTGTTTTCTCCGCAGCATTCAGTGGCAATGGCCAAACAGCGTTGCCGCTCCAACGCAATCGCCTCGGCAACCATCATCGTAGGGTCGCGTTGTCCGCGTGCGAGATGTCTGGCTGAAATGGTCCACGCCGCCGCGGTAATTTCGTCTGGAAACATAATTCGCCTCAAACGTTATTCAACTGAGCGTAGGCGTTATTGCTTTCGTGAAACGTGTGCGTGATCCTAGATTGCTTGCATCCACGTCTTCGCCCCATCTTGCACGGTTGAGGTTGCTGGGATCGCCCTCGCTACCAGACCCGTCCGCCGAATAGCTTTCCGCTGGCGCTGCAATCATTTTTTCTGGGCTTTCGCTCGACAGTGGATGGCATTCTCAGCCCTGTTAGCCTGCGACCACCCACAGTGAGAAGCCTCGGACCGTTTCCGGTCCGAGGCTTCGTGTCTCGACGCGCAAGGGAACGCGATCAGGCCGCTTCAGTCTTGCGGTAGGTCCCGGCGTTCTCGACGTAGTACTTCTCGAAACGATGGCGATAGTGCTCAGCGCCACCGAAGTCGCTGTACTTCGCCAGTTCGTTCATGTCCGTCTTGTTGAGGATCACGCCAAGGATCTTGCCGTTGATCTGCGGTTCGGAGTTGAGCAGATCACGCACCAGACGCGACGGCGTGCGGCCCCACTCTGCAACGTAGATGAAGCCATCGGCGAGCGGCGAAAACGCCTTGCCATCGACCACCGGAGCAAGCGCCGCAAGATCGACAATCACGTAGTCGAACGATTTGCGGGCATTGTCGATAAGGTCGGCCATCGCCGGGGAGGCGAGCAACTCGTGGCTGTCATAGGGCTCGCTCTTTGCCCCGGCTTCCCCGCCAACCGGGAAGATTGCCAGTTTTGTCTTCTGGTCGATCTTGATGCCGGCGGGCCAGGAAGACTCGCCGATCAGCGCCTCGACGAGGCCGGTCTTTGGCGGCGGATTGATCATCTTGCTCAGCCCCGGCTTGCGGATGTCGGCGTCGATCAACAGCGTCTTCTTGCCGCTCGCCGCGAGCAGTGCGGCAAAGTTCGCCGCGATGATCGACTTGCCCTCGTCCGGAACGGCAGAAACGATGCCGATCACCCGCGAACCGTTGCCGTGCAACATCCGGTCACAGGCGAGCTTGGCGTTGCGGAAGGTCTCGGCGAAAGACGATCGCGGCGCGTCGAGCACGATGCGACTGACCCGTTCAAACGGCAACGGCTCTGCGGCCTGTGTCGCCGGCTGGGGCGTCTTGCCCTTCATCAACCGCGCGCGAACGCGGTCGGTCGTGGTCAGTTGACGCGGGCCGATCAGCGGAACATAGCCGAAAGACCTGTGTCCGAGGATTGAACGCACGTCGCTTTCGAGCCGGAAGGTCCGCTCGCGGAACTCCTGGAAAGCTGCGAACGCACCGCCTGCCATCATGCCGAGCACGGCCGAAAGTGCCAGAACCAAGGTCTTCTTCGGACTTGAGGGCGAGGTTGGAACACCAGCCGTGGAAATCACCCGGGCCTTGGCGATCGGGAAGGAGCGCTGCTGCGAGGCCTGCTCGTAGCGGTTCAGGTAGGTCTCGTAGAGGGTCTTCAACGCGGCCGACTTCTGCTCGAGTTCGCGCAGATGCACGAGCGACAGGTTCGCATCGGAGTTGCGGCCCGTTGTGCCTTCGATGTTTTCCCTGAGCGAAGCCTCGCGCGAGCGGGCGACCTCATATTCGTTGCGATAACTCGCGGTGAGTTGCTCCAGTTCCTGGAAGATCTGCCGGCCGACATCGGACTTTTCCTTGCGCAGCGATACTGCCTGGGGATGGTCGGCGCTGAAGCTTTGCGTCACTTCCTGTTCGCGTTTGCTGACGGCCAGGTAACGGGTACGCAGTTCGCGGATGACGGAGTTGTCGCCCTCTTTGGCGGAAATCGTCGCGTTCTTGACCGCAGTTTCAGGCCCTTGGTCGACGATCGCCTGGAACTGCTTGAACCGTGCGGACGCGCTTGCCGTGTCGGCTTGAGCGATGATGAGCTGGCTGTTGAGATCTGCCAGTTGCTGTTCGGACATCAGTTCGCCGCGAGCGAGCGTCAGGCCGTTCTCGCTGCGGTATTTCTCGACCTCGAGCGAAGCCACCTGCGAGCGTTGCCTGAGATCGGCAAGACGCTCCTGCAGCCAGACGGAGGCGCGCTCCGTCGCATCGAAATTGGCGTTCAATTGATCGTTGAGATAAGCATCCGCATAGCCGCGCACGATAGCGGCGGCGAGCTGCGGATCGCTGGAACGGTAAGCAAGCGCAACAACGGAGCTTCGGTTTACGCGCTCGACGGCCAGCCCCTGCTGGATGAGCGCGGCCGCCTTCTGACGTCGGCCATTGCGGGCCGCCTCTTCGGAAATATCGGATCCAAACGAAAAGACGCCGGTCACGGATCTCAGCCAGTCCTTAACGGCGCCGAAGGGCGAGCGTGGCGGATTGAGGACCGTGTCGTTGTCGTCGAGTTTCATCTTGTCGACGACCCGCAAGGCGAGCTCGCCGGACTTCAGGATCTCGACGGCGCTTGCCATCTGGGTGTCGAGCAGCTGGCTGTTCTGTGGCGTTGCCTGCTCCTCGGCATATTTCGAGAGGTTCTCGTCGAGCAGGATCTGCGTCATCGACGTATAGAACGACGTCGCGAAAACGAGGTAGACCGCGCCAAGTGCCATGAACAGCACGACGAACGCGCCAACCAGCCTGGCGCGGCGAACGATGACCGAAAAGAGCCGGTCAAGGTCGATGAACCTATCGGGTTCCTCCATTTCCCTCGGCACAACGCTATTGAAGGGGAGACTTCTTTGGTTCATTGGGTCGCTCTGTCCGTTTCCCTTTTGGTCCGAAGGCTGGCGCCTCGATAAGAGGCGCCAAACTAGCTCTATGCCGCGCGGATGCGGCCTTCATGAGACAGAACCATGTCCTTGACCGCGGCATAGACCATGTCGCCGAGGTCAGAGCGCGCGAGTGCGAAGGCGACATTGGCGGCGATGAAGCCTTCCTTGGAACCGCAGTCGAAAGTGCGCCCCTCATACGGATGGGCGTGAAACGCTTGATTTTGCGAGAGTTTCAGCATCCCGTCGGTCAGCTGGATTTCGTTGCCGGCACCCCGTTGTTGGTGCGCGAGAATGTCGAAGATCTCGGGCTGAAGGATGTAGCGGCCGTTCAGGTAAAAATTCGACGGTGCTTCGCCTGCACGCGGCTTTTCGACCATTTTCGTGACTTCGAAACCGTGGGGAACGGTGGCGCCCTTGCCGACGATGCCATATTTCGACGCATCTTCCGGGGCGCATTGCTCGACCCCGACGACGTTGCCGCCGGTCTGGCGATAGAGATCGACGAGGCCGGCCATGCAGCCGCGCGCCCCGTGACACAGCATATCCGGCAGGAGCAGCGCGAAAGGCTCGTCGCCGATCACGTCGCGCGCGCACCAGACGGCATGGCCAAGGCCGAGCGGCGCCTGCTGCCGCGTAAAGCTGACCGAGCCGGCACGCGGCAGCATCTCTTCCAGTTCCGAAACCTGGGCATTCTTGCCGGAACGGGTCAACGACGAGATGAGCTCCGGCGTGTCGTCGAAGTGGTCCTCGATTGCCTGCTTGTTGCGGCTGGTAACGAAAACGATGTGCTCGATACCCGCCTGGCGGGCTTCATCAACCGCATATTGCACGACCGGACGATCGACGATCGTCAGCATCTCCTTGGGTATCGCCTTTGTCGCGGGGAGGAACCGCGTTCCATTGCCGGCGACCGGGATCACAGCTTTCCTGACGGTCCTGATACGGTCCATGGCTTTATCCTTTACGTACGTGAGGGCTATTGCCCGAGGTGGATCGTTCAGCCGCCACCGTCGGTGTGGCGGACTTCAATCGTGCGAGCGGCGCAAGCAAACGGCGCAGCCGCACGGCGATCGGCATTCTGAGGTGCCGAAGCGCTCGGGGGTCGGACAAGGCCACCTGGGCGGCCCCAACCAACGATCTGGATTTCAGATGATCGACGAGGCGCAGGAAGGCATGCGCCTCGCGCAGGCTCTTGTCGCGGCGACGCTGCATTGTCATCGCTTCGGCATCGATCGAGTGGTTTGCGAGGAAATCCTTGTCGGCTGCAATCATCGCCTCGATATGGCGAAGTTCGAGCACCCGGGAGATCGAGCCCTCGCGAATGTGGTAGCAATAGCCGGCTGACGGATCGACGATGCAGCGTCCGCCATGGGCGAGCGCAGACGCGAGCAGGATGTAGTCTTCACCGATCCGGATGGACTGCTTGAAGCGAAGGCCATGCTCGTTCAGGAAACGGCGCTCGAAAATCGGCTTCATATAGCCAAAATTATAGGTCGAGCGGAAAAGCACATTGGATTGAATGAAGGCCGCAAGCGTCAGCACCCGGTGGTGTTCGAGCAAGGCTTCGGGAAACATGCGCTCGACGCGCCCGTCGAGGTTCGCGACGTCGATGTTGTCGACGGCAATCTGGGCGCTCGCCGTCGACGCCAGCGCAATCATGCGGGAGAGCCGTCGGGGGCTGATGGTATCGTCCGCGTCGAGAATGGCGATCCAGTTGCCGCGTGCCGCTTCAAGCCCGGCATTGCGCGCTCCGCCAGGCCCACGGTTTTTCGCAAGCCGCAACAGCCGCACCCGTGGATCAGCGATCCCTTCGACCACGGCACAGGTGTCGTCGGTGGAGCAATCGTCAACGACGATCACTTCCAGGTCGACCTCTTCCTGTGCGAGCGCGCTCTCAATAGCGCGGTGGATCGTGTCGGCGGCGTTATAGGCCGCGACGACAAAACTGACGTCTGGTGCTGGGAGCGTCATCCGGCGGTCGCGGCCCCATACTGCTGAAGTTCACGTACGCCGAGAAGCCCACTGACGACACCCGCATGCATGATGGCGCGCAGGGCGTAGCGCGAACGCGCGACCGGCGATCCGAGAAGAAAGAGGCTCGCCGTAGCGCAATAGCCGGACTTGGCCATCGCCCGGGCGATTTCCACCACCTGCCTTGTGGGTTGGCCCGGCTCGCTTAACAGGCGCCCGTGAGTCTGGCCCGAACGGAAGCGGCGCTTGGCAAGCCAGGCAAGGCGCGCGCGCTTTTCCGGAACCGGTTCGAAGACCAATGCATCCGGGGCATAGGCGAGACGTCCGCCGGCCGCATGCATATGGCGGAAAAATTCTGTGTCCTCACCACCAGTCCGCCCAAGAGCCAGGTTGAACCGTCTGTCGAAAAGGACCGGCCGGGTGAGATCGAGCAGCACATTGCAGGTGTAGCCCGTGCGGATCTCGCCATCGACCCATACGGGGCGGGTCGAATGAAAGTCGCCGCGGCGCATCCAGTTCGGCGCGGACAACGCGTATTCGGCGCGAACCGGGCCGAGCACGACATCGGCCCCGGTCGTAGCGGCCGTGTCGAGCAATTGCAGGAGCCACGTCCTCGATACGGTCTCGTCGTCATCGACGAAAGCGAGATAGTGACCGGCGCTATTGTCGAGACAGGCATTGCGGGCGATCGAGATGTTCGACGCCGGGCAATGCACGTAAAGGATCTCGAAGGGCATGGTCGGGCGCATCTGGTTGACCAGCGCCTCGGCACTCGGCGTCGTGTCGTTGTCGGCAACGATGACGCGGATGTCGACATCGGCGGGCACCGTGATGAGCGCCAGCGAATGCAGCGTTTCTGCAAGTTCCGGACGGCGGAAGGTGCAGACCGCAACATCGATCCGTTTTCTGGCGAGATCGGTCATGGCGCCACCTTTCGGTTTCGCGCGGTAAGAAGCTCGCGCCAGAAGCCGGCCGACCAGGCGAAATGCATCACCATGGCCGAAAGGGCTGCAAGCGGGCCGTAGGGGTTTCTCTGTCCAAGAGCCATCCACATGCCGTAGCCGATGCAGGCGGCGGCCCAGAGGGCCACCGGCACGACGGCGAGCCAGTTGATGACGGCGAGCAGAGCGCCAATAGCAACGGGTGCCACGGCGAGCGGCAGAAGCTGTCGGAGGTTCGGCCAGGCGCGGTGCTTCAGGACGTTGCGCGCGCGCCCCCGTCCATAGGCGAAGTATTGGCGAAAGAGCGGGCCGACCGTGGCCCGCGGATAGTAGACCATGCTCGTCTGGTCGGTCATCCAGATGCGATAGCCCGCCTGACGGAAGCGGTAGTCGAACTCCGCATCTTCGTTGTGGCTGAAGATTTCGTCATAGCCGCCGATTGCCTGAAAGGCGGAGATCCGCACCAGCGCATGGTGGCCGTGATCGGCCCAGTGGCTCGTGGCGCCGAGCCGATGCTTGGCGCCGCCATTGCCGAGCTTGGAATTCTGGGCGTAGGCCGTCGCCTTCTGGAAAGGCGTGAAGCCGACCGTCTGCATTGCGACGACGACGGAGTCCGCACCGGTCTCAAGCGCCTCTTCGACAAGACGCTCGCAGTAGTCGTCTGGATAGGTCCCGTGAGCATCGATACGGATCAGGTAGTCGTAGGACGCTCCGTATTCGGCGACGGCAAGATTGATCGCCGCACTCTGGATGCGCTTCGGATTGTCGAGGGCAAGCACCGAGGCATGCGCCTTGGCGAGCCGGGCAGCAATCTCGCGCGTGCCATCCGTGCTGCCGCCGTCGACAATCAGAATGGCGCCGTTGAGATGCGCCGCTGCCGGTCGCAGTCCCTCAACCAGGCCTTCGATGTGCTCAGCCTCGTTGAGGCAGGGAATGACGATAAGGGTTCGTGTCGAAGCCAGCGTGTTGTTGCTCATGACAATCCGCCTTCGTTCTGAGGAGTTGGGGAAAGGTTAGGCGCGATCCGCGGCGGAGCCGCCGACGTGACCGCCGAAAGCCGCCGGACAAGGCTTTCGCAGTCACTGCGGCTGAAAATCCAGGTATCAGCCGCGCAAGTCGCGATCCGGCCGGATGCCTCAATGTAACGCTCGGGGTCGATCGAACCGAGCAGGGTGGCGAGCGCCTCCGGCTCCGCTTTGTCGAGCAGCATGCCGAGGCCGCGGATGGCGAGGAACCGTGCCGTCTCGGTACCGCGGAGCGCAATCGGCACACGGCCGAAGCGGCAGCCCTCGTAGAGCCGGTTCGGCAACAACCATTTCGAGTTCCGGCCTTCCTCGAAGAAATCGATCGCCCAGGTGAAGTGCACGTCGGAATAGATGTCGCTCAGTTCTTCCGGGCTGCGGTAGGGCCCGTGGAACTGCATGAAGGGTTCATTGCGCACGAAGCCCTCGAAGTCATCGAACTGCGAATAGGCCGGCCGACCGCGCAGCACGATCTCGAAGCGTCCTTCCATTTTGCGGGACAAGGCCGACAGCAGCGCCAGCGATTTGCGGCAGCGCAATGCGCCGAACCACCCGATGCGCCACGGCCCATCCTTTGGCGGCGACGCTGCCGGAACCAGCGGTCGCGCCATGGTCTCGTTGAGCTCGAGCACCTTGTTTTCCAGCATCATGGTCGGGGCCGTGATGCCGGAAAGCGGGCGGAAATAGTGCTCGACGAAGGCCGGAGAACTGGTGATCAGGAGCCGCGCATCACGCCCGAGGAACGCCTCGCTCGCCCGCAACGTCTTGCCGGCGATGTCGGGGCGCAATAGCAGGCGGTGAATGTCGAGGCATTCGTAAACGATCGGCACGTCACCGCCCAACACACTCACAGCCTTCCTGGCGATCGCCAGCATGTCGAGATTGCGCGCAATGATCACGTCCGGGCGTTCGACATTGCGCAGCGCCTGCCTGAGCGAGAAGCAGCCCTTGGCGATCGCGCCGATCCGTTGAACGAAACGCCCGTCATGCGTTGTCCCGAGCTCAATGGGCTCGATGCCCTCGATCGCCGCTAGCGGGTTTGCGTCGCGCCTGAACCCCGCAAGCTTGACCCTTGCACCCCCGGCAAGGAGCATCAGGACACGCCGACGAACGGCGGGGTCGGCAAGATCCTGTGCGAAATAAAGTACCTGCAGCATGAATATCGAATATCCGGTTCTCTGCTCGGCCGTCGCCGAGCATGGTTTGAAACGTTGGGCGTCGCGGTTTGAACGCGTCGATTAGGAATGCGGTTCCTGGCCGCCGCTTAGTTCGTTCGGCAGGCGATCGATTCGGCAAACTGGCATTCGTCTCCCGGCGCGGTGAACGCGATCCGGTCGATCTGCATGGTCGACGGTCCCTTGTAGGAGAAGGCGCCCATCCAATCCGAAAGCGTGTCGGTTCCCCAAAGGCTGAAGAAGATCTTCTGCGGGTTGGCGGGGATCTTCGCGGGATCGGTCACTTCGTGGACCAGTTCGCCGTTGACGTAGTAGCCGATACGTTCCTTCTCCCAGACGAAGGCGTAGTCGTTGAAGCCCTGGTTGGCGCCGCCGGGCACGTCGACAAGCTTTTCGTTGCCGCCCTTGGCAGAGACATATTGGTTGATCTGAACCTTTGCGGGGTTCTTGCCGAGGACTTCGAAATCGATCTCGTCGTGCGGCTTCTTGTCGGCCGGGCCGATATAGGTGAAGAACGCCGAGTTCAGCCCGGAACCATCGGCCGTCTTGATGCGGGCCTCATAGGTCCCGTAGCTGAAGCGCTTGCGTGTCTGGATCTCGCCGCAGGCGTAGTTGCGCTTGCCAAGCTTTCCTTCGATGAAGGAGAGTTCCGCGATGCCGTTCTCGACCTTCACCTGCTTCTTGGACCAGGTGCAGTTCTGGTGGGCGCCATTGTTCCAGCCGTCGGAGACATACCAGATGCCGGTGTCGAGGGTATCGAAGTTGTCGATGAAGGACTTTGCCTCTGCTGTGTCCCCGGCGTTTGCCGGGCCGGCAAGGCCAATCGCGACAAGGCTCAACAGGGCGAGGCGGTGAGGTCCAGAAGATCTCATGGTCAGGTCCTTTGCTGTGGTGAAAGTTCGGCGCGCTGTTCCGCCGGCCGCACCTTTGCGCCTCGGGCGGCGCCCGCTCGGCTGCCGGTCAGGATTGCAGTCAGGTTCGGAAGCCAGCGCCCGGCGAGGCCGTAGGCGGCGACAAGGATTGCGATCGTGATGAACGGAACCGTGTAATAGAAGGCCGGGTAATATCCGTGGCCGGCGCGGTTCCAAATCATCCAAAAAAGAACCAGCAGCGGATAGTGCGTACAGAAGATCCAGAAGCTGAGCCCGCCGCCGCGCGCCAGAGATGTCCCGACGTTCGTGCGGACCAGTAACGCGGAAACCGCCCAGGAGCCGAGAATGCCGCAGAGGGCGGTCAGACTGCGCAGCATATCGACCCAGACCGGAAAGTCGGGTCCGTACTGATAGAGCACGAGCGAAAGCAGCACCGAAGCGCCAAGGACGGCGATGGTGATCGGCCAGGAAAAGCGATCGAGACTGCGCACGTCAACGCGATGCAGGCTCATGTATATGCCGACGCTGAAACCAAAGAGGATCGACTTCTTCAGGAAGATCCCATTTGGCAGCGGTAGCACGGCATAGGCGAACAGCACGGCGAGCGTCTGCATCGGATAACGCTTGATCAGCCACGCCAGTACCGGCGAAAGCACGATGCAAAGCAGCAGATCCCGCAGGAAGTAGAGCGGCACGTTGATCGGCAGATCCTGGAGCGCCACGGCGAGGTTCAACCATTCCCGTGCGCTTGCGCCCACGACATCGGGCAGGTAGCCGAAGCTGATACCCTTGCTTTGCGCAACGAAGGCCAGTGCCAGAAAAGCAATGTTCCAAAGGAGGAAGGGCAACAGGACGGTTCTGGCCTTGGTCTTGAGCGTTTTGCCATAGTCGAAACTGTCGAGGCCACGCCGGAACAGGAGATAGCCGGAGATCGCGCTGAGGCACGGGACGCCGACACGAAAAAGGCTGTCGCCAAGAAAGACGCGCAGCCAATCGAGCACACCATAGGTGCCGACATACGGGCTCGTCGCCGGATCATGCGGCACGTGCACGAAGACGATGCCGGAGATCAGCACGATGCGCATCAGATTGATCCGCGACGAGATGTTCGCGTTCACATCCACGATGTCCGTCACCCCTATCTGCCAGCGCCATTTTCCAGGCGACCGTTTCAACAGAGCAGACCAGAGCCCGCATTCATTGTGCTAAAGGCTAGGCCCGGGCACGGATGAAAATATGGCGCTGCAACAAACGAATCGGCCGTACTTTGCTGCAATGCAGCATCCGATGTTCAATAATTTCTAGGAAGATTTACCCATTTGCGCGCCGGCGTCGGGAAAAAAGCCTATGCATAGGGCATTTACGGAATATTATCAGCCGCTTATTTGCTGATGCTTTTACTAGTGTTTGGTGTCGCTAGTCGCGGTAAAATTGTGCTGTTTTTCTCTCTTGTCACGCGACAAATGGCCAATACGGACCCGAGCCGAGCCGAAATGCGGCGAGGATGAGGCAGTTTCCGGCGCCTGAAATCGGTTATTCAGCCGCGGCGGCCACGCTCGACGAAGCGTTGCGCTTGCGGATCATGCCGTAGAGTTTCGCCAACAACGGGCGCTCGACGAGCAGCATCAGCACGAGATAGATCAAGCCACCGATTGCCGTGCCAATCAGCACCTGGAGAACCGCGCTCGGTATGAGCGCGCCATAGAAGTCCAGCAACAGCCTGACGGCAACCGCCATCGCGAAAGCCGCGATCATCGGCCTGATCGAGATCAGGAAGCCGCGCAAGAAGGGCAGGCGATCGGCCCGGAACACGACCCAGGAATAGCCGAGCAGCGTTGCCAGGTTGACGATGCAGAGCGCAATCATCGCTTCAACAAGTGAGCCACCAATTGCCCCGTAGGCGACAGCTGCGGTCGTCACGACAGCGCGGATGACCGCCCACCAGAAGAGGATGGTCCCCTGGCCGATGCCTTTCAGGTAGGGGACGTAGGTGCTGCAGGGTGTCAAAAGTCCCTTTGACAGCGCAAGCAAACCAAGGACCGGCCAGGCGGCCGCCCATTGCTGGCCGAAAAGCACCAGCATCGCCGGCTCGGCAAGAGCCCAAAGGCCAAACATCATCGGTGCCAACAGCACGGTGGTGACCTGCGTGCTCAACATCAACGCTTGAGACCGCCGCTGGCGATCCTCGCCCATATGGCTGAAGGCGGGAAAGAGAACGCCCATGACCGCCGAAAGCACGATCTGGTTGGGAATGCTGGAGAAACGGTTCGCCGCCGAATAGGCACCGGCGTCCGAAAGGCCGAGATACCGGCTGATCACCACCATTGGCGATTGGAAAGTGACGAAATTGGCAATCTCCGACCCCATCATGCCGAAACTGAACCGACTGAGCGTCAGCACGCGGCGTGGGGAAAAGACGAGCCGGGGCACATAGCCGGACACGGTATAGAGGCCGGCAAGGCGGATGAATGCGGAGACGAAAAGCTGCGCCAGCAGCGACCAAACGCCGAAGCCAAGCAGTGCTGCGCCGACGGCAACAAGCGCCCCGACGGTCTCGGAGACCATGGTCCAGACCGCGTCCTTGCTGAAATTCATCCGCCTGGCGAGGAGAGAATAGGCGACGTCTCCGCCAAGCTGCAGCGGGATCAGCACGCTCATGATCCGAAGCAGATAACCCGCTTGGGGCGCCCCGAGCAGGCTTGCCAATGGATCGGCGAAGACGAAAAGTGCAAGCGCCATCAGCAGCGCGACCGCGAGATTGGCCCAGAAAGCGGAGTGGATGAGATCCATGTCTTCGTCGCGCTGAATGATGAGCGCGGAGGCGAGACCAGCACCGCCGATCATCGCCAGAAACTGCACGACGGTGAGCGCAACGGCCACCGTCCCGAACTCTTCCGGCGTCAGGATACGCGCAAGAATCGGCACGGTGACAAATTTCAGCCCGAAAGTACCTGTCTTTGAAAGGACGCTCCAGCCGACATTCCGTGTCACGGACTTGGCATTTACGGTTGAGGGCATAGCGAGCATCCTATGATGCCTTTGAAGGATTTCCGACAAAGGACTAGGGCTAGATGAAAGGCCGCGACCCGGTGGGAGGAGACCACGCAAGACTCTTTTAGAGAAACCGCAGGGGCAAAAAGATGGCGAAGCTGACTGTTATTATTCCGTACTACCAGAAGGAACCGGGTATTCTTCGGCGGGCGCTTGCCTCCGTCTTTGCCCAGACGTTTCAGGACTTCCACGTTCTGGTGATAGACGATTGCTCCCCCTATTCGATAGATGAGGAGTTGGAGCCGTTAAGTGAGCAGGAACGAGCGCGACTGACCGTGATAAGCCAGCCCAACAAGGGGCCTGGCGGCGCACGCAACACCGGACTGGACCATGTTCCCGGCGATTCCGAGTTCGTGGCATTCCTCGATTCTGACGATGAATGGACCCCGGATCATCTGAAGAATGCCTATGAAAGCATGAGCCGATTCAGTGCCGACTGCTATTGGGCGTCGATCACCGGCGGCGAGGCGTTCTATTACCATTTCGATGTTGCCGAGCTGACGGAAAGCCACAGCGTCGTCAGACTGCAGGAAGCGCCGTTGGTCGTCGAAATTCCTGACCTTACCAATGTGATGCTCAGAAACTGGAGCTTCCTGCATCTCTCCTGCATGGTGATCGGGCGCAGCCTTTTCGAGACGGTCCGCTTCGATGCGGCGCTGAGACTGGCGGCCGAGGACGTCTTGTTCTTCTGCGACTGCATTCTTGCCGCCAAACGCGTCGTGCTTTGTGATGAAGCTGGCGCCGAGCGCGGCGAGGGCATCAACATCTTTCACTCGATCGACAACGATTCGCCGCAGTTCCTGCAGCAGCAGTTCAACACCTTCGTTGCTCTGGAAACGCTCGAGGGCCGGTTCTCACGCAAGCCTACGGCAATCGCCTCGATCCGGTCCTATCAACATACGGCACGGCGGCAGGCGCTGTGGAGCCAGGCGCGTCGGCTCAAGCGACGCAAGTCACCGCAATTCCGCCTGTTGGCGCGTTGGGTCCTGCGTGATCCAAGGCTCTTGCAAAGCGCGCTGGAACTCGCCGTCGGCAAGTTTTCTCGCGCGCATTGATCGAAGCACTCCTTCGAGGAGGAAGAACAAGACCGCCTGGCGCGGCATCCGGACGTATCCAGCATTTTGAAAGAAGGGACTGCCCATGAAGCCCTATTACTGGGAATCTCAGCACGGTAATTTTGGCGACGACCTCAATCTTTGGCTTTGGGATTTCCTGCTGCCTGGGTTCCGCGACGTTCACGAGGAAATCCTGCTGGTGGGGGTCGGCACTGTGCTCAACCGTGCACTCTTGCCTGACGGTGTCAGAAAGCTCGTTATCGGCAGCGGCTTCGGCTACGGCACCTTGCCAGACATGCGCGATCCGAAGGAATGGGATATCCGCTGTGTTCGAGGTCCGCTGACCGCCGGGAAGATCGGCATCGCGCCTGAACTGGGCATCGTCGATCCCGCCGTGATGGTCGCGGAGATGCCGGAGTTCCAGAACCTGCCGAAGCTCCACAAACGCAGTTTCGTTCCGCATTGGGAAAGCGCCATTGCCGGCATGTGGCCGGTCACCTGCGGTACCGTTGGCCTGCACTATATCGACCCGCGGGGCGAAGCCAAAAGCGTGATCCGCGAGATTGCCCAATCCGAACTCATCATCGCCGAATCGATGCATGGCGCCATTCTCGCAGACGCCTTTCGCGTGCCATGGGTGGCCGTCACCACGTCCGAGAGCATCAACAGCTTCAAGTGGAACGACTGGGCAAGCACCGTTGGCGTTCACTACCAGCCGCGCCACGTGCCGGTCTCGAGCCGTGCCGAAGCCATGATCAAGGGCGAGCGCTTCTGGGGTATGGGCTTCGAGGCACAGACGCTGGCTGATGTGCCGAACCTGCGCCCCGTCGATCACAATGTGATGGTGGCGGTGGCTGAGCCGAGACAGACCTTTTTGCGCAGCGCTGCCAAGCAGGTTCTCGCCGCCCCTTCGACGCTTGCACTTTGGCAGGCAATCCGGGCGGCGCCGCAATTGAGCAGCGACGGCCGCCTTGCCGAGCGTAAGGACCGTTTTCTGGAGGCTCTTGCGGCCGTGCGTCGCGCGTACTTCTGACGATACGGCCACGGCACCCAAAAAGTGCCGTGGCCTAAATGACTATTGGCGACCGTCCGCAGTGGGGGAAAGCAGGTAACGCAACCCACCGGAACCACCGAGCGCGGCCGGCGCATCCGAGTGAGGCCGTTTGAACCGCTCGGTCTTGTCGGCAAGGATGCCGGCCGTGACCGCAGGAACGGCATCGGGTTCACGCAGGAGGTAGCCTATCGCGGCCGCCGCGCCGCGTTCTCTCTTCAGATCGAGAAAGTGCCGGTGCTGATAACGGTCCTTGATATGCCGCTCATGCCTTCGGATGGCGGCCGCAGCCTCGCTCTCCAATGTGTTTGCGGAAAGGATAATCCGGTCGGCCTCGTAGAGGCGCTTGAGATCCTCGGTGCGGTGGCTGCCGCTCAACGAATTGCTGCGGACGGTGGCCGCATAACCACAACTGCGGATAACCTTGTAGCGCGCGCCCTTTGCCAGGGCGCGGAGATAGAGATCGTAATCCTCGCCTAATCGAAGCGTTTCCCGGTAGCGGATGGCGTGGCCCTCCAGGAAGTGGCGGCGCATCAGCGGCTTTAAAAACCCGACCTCGCCGCGCTTCACGCCGCGCCGGGAGATGTTGCCTTCAACGAAGTCGATCAGGCTGAGCAGGCGGGGCTGCGGTTGGAACTCATCGATCTTCTGGGCGACGTCGGTCGCTGCGGCCTCGTCGATGAAGGCGATGTTGTCGGCAATAAAGTCCCAATCGTCTTCCGCAAGCAGCCGACCGAGACGACCCGGCAGGAAGAAATCGTCCGCGTCGAGGATAGCAAGCACCGGTGAATGGCTGATCGAAATGGCATGGTTGCGGGCGGCCGAAGGCCCACGATTGCTTTCAAAGCGGACGATCGTCAGGCGCCCGCTCAGATCGTCGGCAGAGCGCGCGGCCGCCTCGGTGTCATCCGTCGAGCCATCGTCGATCACTACCACCTCGGCGCTTTCCGGTTCTGCCAGGGCCGATGCAACGGCTCGGGCAATGGTTGCTTCGGCATTCTTTGCGGCGATGATGACGCAGACGTCTGTGGTCATGAGGGCCTCCAGCATCGTGTCTAACGGGCAGCGCGCTTGTCTTTGCGAGCGCTGCGGTATTTCGGTTCCAGCGCGGCTCCGCTTCTTGGGTTAGCCGCAGCCACACGACGTCGCCAGGGTGGCAACGGCCGAACCATGCAGGGCGATCGTGTCGCAAACGCGTCAAATCTGAGATTTTCTCGAGTACCGCCGTGTGGCCCGCCGAGCGCGGTGACCAGCCTTGATCAGCGATTAAAATGGCCGGGTCGATGGAGGCGGCGCGGCGCGGTCTTGGCGGCCGACTTGTCGTCGCCGGCCAATTGCGCCATCTCGGCAGCCTGTCTTTCCTTCTCCCGCGCCTTCTTCCACACCAGGTAAAGCACGGCGAAGAAATAGCCGACCTGCATCAGGACGGCGCATATAACGGTCTGGATAAGCGTCGACGCCAGTGAGCCGTTTAGGAAATAGGTAACGATCGCAAACACGGCCAGGGCGCCGAGCATGCTCACAAGAACGCGCGGTGCGTACATAGCGCTACCTCGCGCTCGGTTCTGTCGTCGATGTCGTCATCGGAGTTCGGCCTTTCCTCCTCAGGATTCCAATATATTGGCAGCGCCCTTTCGCTTCAACCGCCAAAAGCCCGCACCCTGCTGCCACTGTGCCTCCAAAGTCTTTATGTCGCGTTTAGAGCATTCGAATCAATTTGGCCGTTTTTCGATGCCGCATCGGTTCGACCGTTGCGACTCCATGGCAATCCAAAGGCAATTCCTCCACCATTCGGCGTCTTGTCGTGGCCGCACCGCCCGCTGGTTGCTGTTTGGGCAACGATTGCGATCACCTTTTGTTACGAAATTAACTTTTGGTGTCCCGCCGCGCGTGCAGCGCAAAATCTTGCCGCATTGCAGCATTTCATTGGAAAGACTGGCGCCTGTCAATTTTCATCGGCGCCAAGACACGTGCTTGCAGGTGAACGCAAACATAACAGATACAAAGATATATTCGTTTTACGGAAACGTAGTTGCGCACCAACAATACAATACACGAAAGCTCCGAACGTAAGACTTTATCGTCTCATAATATATCGGCTGGCTGGATGGAAATATTACATATCAGAAATCAGTGATATTCGTCATTTAGGCGCCCACCGGGTACCCGCCATTATTTCGCCCTCAAAAGACAAATTCTCACCACACACTCTTTCTTGAATAAGAGCGCCCCCTTTCGAGGGACCGACCAATCGCCAACCTAAATGGAGTTATCTCTATGAAGTCTGCGACCCGATCGGCCAGTTCGCCGTTTTTCAGTGCCGCAGAGACTGCAGCGCTCCCGCCCGTGGGTGGCATTTCGAAGCGAGGCTTCGATATCTTTGCCGCTTCACTGGCGCTTGTCTTTCTGAGCCCGCTCTTTTTGATGCTGGTTGCGCTCGTCAAGTTTTCCGACGGCGGCAGCATCTTTTATGGCCATCGCCGTATCGGTCATAACGGGAAGTCTTTCCGTTGCCTGAAGTTCCGCACAATGCGGCCGGACGGTGATCGGATTCTGCAAGAGTATCTTAGAAGCAATCCTGCGGCCTATGAAGAGTGGCGCGCGACGCGCAAGCTGCAGGATGACCCCAGGGTCACCGTCGTCGGCAGCGTTTTGCGCAAGCTGAGCCTCGACGAACTGCCGCAGCTCATCAACATCGTCCGCGGTGAAATGAGCATCGTCGGCCCGCGGCCGGTGGTGCAGGATGAGCTGGAGCTCTACGACCAAGCTGCTGTCTACTACCTGCAATCGCGCCCCGGTCTTACCGGCCTGTGGCAGATCAGCGGACGCAACGACGTTTCCTACGCGGCACGCGTCGCGTTCGATACCCATTATGTCCAGAATTGGTCCTTGCTGCGCGACTTCTCCATCGTCGCGAAGACCATTCCGGCCGTTTGCTTCTCACGCGGCAGCTACTGACGGATCAGCGCCCTCGCACCCGCACGACCGATAGGTCGGCCGCGGGATCGGCGTCTTTTAACGGGAACCTCATATGAACAAACACGCTCCGTCAGGGAAGTCCTGGATTTCCCGCAACGTGTCTCGTTTCCTTTACCACACGGTCCTGGTTGCCGCGGTGGTTCTCGGCGCCACTCAAGCCGGCGCCGAGGAATATCAGCTTGGCACCATGGACAAGCTCAAGATTCGCGTCGCCGAGTGGCAAACCGCCGAAGGCGCTGTGCGCGATTGGTCGGTTGTCACTGGCGAATACACCGTCGGGCCGTCCGGCGCGCTGTCGTTGCCGTTCATCGGCGATCTGCCGGCTGCCGGCAAGACGACCACCGAGGTCGGAGAAGCGATCGGCGAGAAGATGCAGACCCTGTTCGGTCTGCGCGATCGCCCGTCCGCCTCCGTCGAACTTGCACAATACCGCCCGCTTTATCTTTCGGGCGAAGTCGAAAAGCCTGGCGAATATCCCTTCGCACCCAATCTGACGGTGCTGAAAGCGATAAGCCTCGGCGGCGGATTGCGTCGCTCCGAAAGCGGGCAACGTTTCGCCCGCGACTATATCAACGCTCACGGCGATTCGAGCGTGCAGACGGCCGAACGCAACCGGCTGCTGATCCGGCGTGCCCGGCTTCAGGCCGAGATTGCCGACAAGCAGGGCATCGAATTGCCGAAGGACCTCCAGGGCGTACCCGGCATCGACAAGCTTCTTGCAAACGAGACGGCCCTGATGAGCTCGCGCGACAGGAGGCAGAAGCTGCAACTGAAGTCGCTCGCCGACTTGAAGGCATTGCTGGAAAGCGAAATCCAGTCGCTGGCAAAGAAGTCGGAAACGCAGAACCGCCAGATGGAGCTCGCGGCGGAGGACCGCGAGAAGGTCGAGAGCCTGGCCGAAAAGGGGCTGGCGCTCAGCCAGCGCAAGCTCTCGCTGGAGCAACGGGTCGCCGAACTGCAATCTGCGTTGCTCGACATCGACACGGCCTCGCTCAAGGCGAAGCAGGATGTCAGCAAGGCGGCGCAGGACGAAACCAATCTTCGCAACGATTGGGATGCGCAGCTGGCGCAGGATCTCCAGAACACCGAAGCGGAACTCGACACGCTGCAGATCAAGCTCGGCACCAGCCGCGACCTGATGGCCGAAGCACTGCTGCAATCGGCGGAAGCGGCACAATCGAAGGACAATACGGCAGACGCCGTCATCGCCTATTCGATCATCCGCGAGCGTGACGGCAAGCCGACCGAGATCACTGCCGATGAAAACACGCCGGTGTTGCCGGGCGACGTGATCAAGGTTCAAGCCAACCTCGCGACGCAGTAGGATCGACCGTGAGAATTGCGAAGTCGAGCTTGATATCGCCTGATCGCAATGGTGCCTATGGCACCGTTGCGATTGCGCTGTCGTTCTTCGTCTTCGCCTATTCGTCTCGCTTCGGGCAGGCGTCGATCCTGCTTTACTACGGACTGTGGCTGCCGCTGGTGCTTGTCGATTACCGTCGCGTGCTCGGCAACTACGGCAGGCGTCTGTGGATCCTCGGCTTTGCCGTCTTTGCCTGTCTGTCGGTCTTCTGGTCGGCGGCACCCTCGATGACGGCCCGCACCGGGATCCAATATCTGTCGCATGTCGTTTGCGCCCTGATCGCCATGAGGCTCATCGATATCAGAACGCTGACGCGCGGCGCGATCGCGGGCATCGGGATCGTGCTCGTCTATTCCCTGCTCTTTGGTGTCTACCATCTCGATCCGCTCGACGGCACATACAGCTTCGTCGGCGCCTTCGCCTCGAAGAACCAGCTGGGTTTCTACGCCTCGCTCGGCATCTACTTCGCCTTCATTGCGCCTGTCGCTCTTGGGGAGCGACGCTTGTGGCTGCTGGCATCCGGCGCGCTTGGGCTGCTTGCGGCCTATTCGCTACTCGCTTCGCAATCGGCCACGTCCGTCTTGACCAGCGCCGTGATCATCGGGCTCTGGCTTGGCATGCGCGTCGTCGGCCTGCTCTCGCCCGGCCACCGCAAGGGTCTGTTTCTTGCAGCTGTCATCTGTGGGGCGTTGGTTGCTGTCGCGGGCATCTATGGCGGCGGCGTCGATCTGGTGCTTGGTCTCTTCGGCAAGGATTCGACGCTGACCGGGCGCACCTATCTGTGGCAGCAGGGCATCGAAGCTGCCATGGCATCGCCGGTGGTCGGCGTCGGCTACCAGGCCTATTGGGTTCAGGGCTTCTCTGAGGCCGAACGCCTCTGGGAAGAATTCTTCATCTCGACGCGCTCGGGCTTCCATTTCCACAACACCTTCATCGAGGCGATCGTGGAAACAGGTGCAATCGGGCTTGTCCTGCTATCGGGCATTCTGCTGACGACCGTTCTCGGCCATATCAAGCGCCTCTTGACGGAGGACCACGATACCCAGTCCTCGGTGCTCTTCGGTATCGCGATGTTGCTGCTGGTGCGCTCTTTCGTCGAGATCGACATCATGAACCCCTACCATGTCGGGTCGTTCCTGCTCTATTTCGCCGCCGGCAAACTGACCTTGCAGCAACCCCGGCCGGAAGCGCGCTCGGCTGAGGTCCGCAGAGCGCGGGTCGTGCCGCAGGGTATGCCGCAGCTGAGGTACTGATGAGCCGGACCAACGGGGGCGCGATGACCACAATCTACGGGATCCAGTACCTGCGTGCCGTTGCAGCGCTCGGCGTTGTCGTCTTTCATGCGGCCGAGCGCACCGGGCATCATTTCGCGATCGGCGCTGCCGGCGTCGACATCTTCTTTGTCATCAGCGGTTTCATCATGTGGGTGATCAGCGAGCGCAAGCCAATGTCGCCGATCTCTTTCCTGCGTGACCGCGTTCAAAGGATCGCGCCGGTCTATTGGCTGGCGACAGCCGTCATGGTTCTTGGCGGCCTTGCCGGGCTTTTCCCCAATCTCGTTCTTAGCCCCACCCACGTGGTGGCATCGCTCTTGTTTGTCCCAATGGCCTCTCCAAGCACCGGTGATGTGTGGCCGGTGCTCGTCCAAGGCTGGACGCTGAACTACGAGATGTTCTTCTACGCCGTCTTCGCCTTGACCCTCTTTCTGCCGCGGTCGCGTCGACTGCTGGCGATCACCGCATGCTTCCTGCTGCTGGTCGGCTTGGGTTTTGCCATCGACAGCGACAATGCGCTGTTGGCCACCTATACGCGGCCGATCATCCTCGAATTCGTGGCCGGTATGATCGTAGCCGAACTGTGGCTACGGGACAGGGTACCGGGAAGCAATGCCGGCATGGCGCTCGTTGCAATCGCGATTGCAGGTTTTTCGGCGCTGGCCGTGTTTCGTCTGCCTTTCGACGAGTTCGTGCTTGGGCCTTTGGCCGTCATGCTTGTCGTCGGCACCTTGGCGCTCGAAAGTCGTGGCTGGTTTCGCCCGCGTGGATTGCCGATGCTTCTCGGCGATGCGTCCTATTCCATCTATCTCTGGCACACCTTCGCCATATCGGTTGTGGTGAAGATCTGTGCCAGGGCGGGTGTCGACCTCGCTCTATCGGCGTTCCTCGCCGTCGTATCGGGAACTGCATTGGGCGTTGCCGCCTATCTGCTTCTCGAAAAGCCGCTGACGCGACGTTTGCGCTCGCGTATCGTACCGAGGCCGTTGCGGCAGGCGGCGTAGGTCTTTTCGGTGCGGCGCCTGAAACGCCGCACCGATTCAGCAATTCATCAGGCGCCCTGGTTGCGACGCGAATGCCAGTTCCAGGCGGTGCGGGTGATATCCGACAGATCGTATTGCGGGACCCAGCCGAGAATGTCGCGTGCCTTGTCGTTGTTGGCGACGAGCGTCGTGGAATCGCCCTCGCGACGTTCGACCCGGTCGATATTGAACTCGCGGCCGGAGACGTCGGCAATCGCCGTCAAGAGCTCCTTGACGGTCGTGCCCGTACCCGTGCCGAGATTGAGCTCGACGCTGTCGCCGCCGGCAAGCAGATATTCGACAGCGCGCACATGCGCGTCGGCCAGATCAAGCACATGGATGTAGTCGCGCACGCAGGTGCCGTCGCGCGTGTCGTAGTCCGTGCCGAAGATCTTGAAGCTTTGCCGGCGGCCAAGGGCAGCGTCGATCGCAAGCGGGATCGCGTGCGTCTCGGGCTCGTGCCACTCGCCGATGCGGCCTTCCGGATCGGCGCCCGCGGCGTTGAAGTAGCGAAGGATCACCGAACGAAGACCCTTGTACTGGCCATAGTCCTTCAGCGCCTGCTCGCACACCCATTTTGTCCGGCCGTAGGGGTTGATCGGCGCCTGGCGGTGCTGCTCGTCGATCGGCACGCTTTCCGGCAGGCCGTAGGTGGCGCAGGTCGATGAGAAGACGAAGGCCTCGACGCCGGCGGCGAGCGCGGCCGAAAGCAGGGTGAGGGTGCCGATGACGTTGTTGTCGTAGAAGGAGACCGGATCCTTGACTGATTCACCGACCTCGATCATCGCGGCAAAATGCAGGATGGCGCGCGGCTTGTGGCGGGCGAGGACCTCGTCGAGCCGCTGGCGATCACGGATATCACCCTTTTCGAGCACGCCCCATTTGACGAATTCCTCGTGACCGTTCGACAGGTTGTCATAGACGACGGGTTCGAACCCCTTGTTGGCAAGTTCGAGGCAGGTGTGCGAGCCGATATAGCCGGCACCGCCGACGACGAGGACTTTGTTACTTTCCATGATGCTTTTCGATCCCTGGGAGGTTCAAAGGAATTGCCGAGTTTTTTCAACGGATAATGACAGGCTTGTCAATGCCGGCCGCAATCAAGCACGTGTCCATGTCGCGCGTGTGGCGGGTGGGCACAGGGCGGCTTTTCCACAAAGACGAGATGCTCGGAGCATGTCGAGATCGACGTGAATTTGCACGCCGGGGACAATTATCTCAGCCTTGCCTGCGAGCGAGATGCTTCTTTCCCATCCGTCGAAACATATAGCATATTAATTTACTAGATTTAATTGATAATGCCGCTGGCAGTCGTACCATAGCCTTCGGATTTTCGAAGGAAGGCTCTCATGACGACGAAACTGAAACGGCTTGCGCTCACCCTCGCGACGCTCGCGGCGACCGGCCTGACCCACGTGGGTGCCCACGCCGAAGGCACGGAGCCGGTAAAAGGCGGGACGCTGATCTATCTGGAGCAGCAAGCCCATACCAATCTCTATCCCCCGGCAGGCGGCTTTTATCCGAACGGCGGTATCCTCAATCAGATCACCGACAAGCTGACCTATCAGAACCCGAAGACGCTTGAGATCGAACCGTGGATCGCCGAATCCTGGACGGTCAATGCTGATGCGACCGAATACACGTTCAAGATCCGCCCGGGCGTCACTTTTTCCGACGGCACGCCACTCGACGCGGCGGCCGTCGCCAAGAATTACGACGTGTTCGGTCTTGGCGACAAAGCACTGAAGCACCCCGTTTCCGAAGTCATCAACAACTATGAGCGCAGCGAAGTCGTCGACCCGCTGACCGTCAAATTCTATTTCAAGCGACCTTCGCCGGGCTTCCTGCAGGGAACATCCGTTATTGGCTCCGGGCTTGTCGCCGCCAGCACACTCGCGCTTCCCTTCGAAGAGCTTGGCGATGCGACCAAGATCATCGGCTCCGGTCCCTTCGTGGTCGAGAGCGAGACGATTGGCAAGGAGCTGAACCTCAAGGCGCGCGAAGAGTATGTTTGGGGTCCCGCGAAGCTCGAGCACCAGGGCCGCGCCTATCTCGATGGCATCACCTATATCATCACCGGCGAAGACAGCGTGCGCATCGGTGCGCTGCTTGCGGGCCAGGCAGATTTCATCCGCCAGGTCCAGGCCTATGACGAGAGCCAAGTCGAGGCACAGGACTACCAGATCTACGCACCATCGACACGCGGCGTGAACAACAGCGTCGTTTTCCGGCCGGACAATCCGCTCGTGGCCGACATCAAGGTGCGCCAGGCGCTGCTGCACGCGACCGATGCCAAGGAAATCGTCACGACGCTGTTTTCTGCCAACTATCCGCAGGCGACCTCTATCATCGCGTCCTCCGCGCTCGGCTACAAGGATATCTCGGCAAAGCTCGCTTTTGATCCGCAGAAAGCCAAGGCGCTGCTCGACGAGGCCGGCTGGTCGGTCGGATCCAACGGCCTGCGCCAGAAGGACGGCAAGGAACTTGTGCTGACCGCTTACGAATCTCTGCCGCAACCGCAGAACAAGGAGACGCTGCAACTGGTCGCCCAGCAATGGGGCAAGGTTGGCGTGAAGCTTAACGTTCTTGCCGGCGATAGTGGCAGCAGGACGGTCGACGATCTCGATCCGCTGAAGACGCCCGTCTCGCCGGCGATGGTCGGTCGCGCCGACCCCGACGTGATCAAGAGCCAGTACTACCCGAAGAACCGCGACGTGCTGCGCCAGAAGGGTGGCCTCAGCGACAAGGTCCAGAGCTTCGTCGACGACAAGCTGAATGGTCTGCTCGACTCCCTGGCCTCCGAGCCGGATCGTGCAAAGCGCCTCGCGATCGCCGGCGAGATCCAGGATTACGTCGTGGACCAGGCCTATGCGATCCCGATCTTCGAGGAACCGCAGGCCTACGCCGGCGCCCCTTACGTCCAGGGCGTCGCCTTCGAGGCAGTCGGTCGTCCAAGCTTCTACAGCACCTGGCTCGCCGAGCATTGATCGACCCGCGGCCACCGCGCTCGCGGTGGCCGCCACTCCCCGAAATTCGCGTGCAGAGGATTGGATCATGTCCGCCTATTTGCTCAATCGCGTCGGACAGGCGTTCTTCGTCCTGTGGGCCGCATTCACGATCTCCTTCGTGCTGCTGCAGGCGATGCCCGGTGATGCGATCCTCATCAAGTTCCAAAACCCCGAACTTGGACTGACCGCGCAACAGGTCGCCGAAATCCGGGCGTCCTATGCCGCCGACAGCCCGGTTCTCGTTCAGTACGTGCAGACGATCGGCAAATTCCTGACCGGCGACTTCGGCTACTCCGTTCAGGCGGGCGTTCCGGTCAGCAGCTTGCTCGCAGCCCATCTGCCGGCAACGTTGAAACTCGCCACGCTTGGCTTCCTCCTTGCCTCCGTGCTGGCGATCCTCATCGCCTTCCTCTTAAGTCTGACGCAGTTCACCTGGCTGCGCGGAGTGCTGCAATCCGTTCCTTCGCTCTTCATCTCGATCCCCACCTTTTGGCTTGGGATCATGTTGATCCAGATCTTTTCCTTCCGCCTGAAGCTCGTTCCGGTCATCAATCCCGGCCCCTGGCAGGAACTGATCCTGCCCGTCTTCACGCTCGCGGTGCCGATTTCTGCACCGCTCGCCCAGGTGCTTGTGCGCAACATCGACGACGTGATGACGCGGCCCTTCGTCGGCGTCGCCCGTGCCAAAGGCGCGAACCGTCACTGGATTCTCTGGCGGCATGTGGCGAAGAATGCGCTCCTCCCGACACTGACCATTGCGGGCGTGCTCTTCGGTGAACTGATCGCCGGGGCCGTGGTGACGGAAACCGTCTTCGGGCTCAACGGCATCGGCGGCCTTACCGAACGGGCCGTCGGCAGCCAGGATGCCGCCGTCCTCCAGGCCGTCGTCGTGCTCTCAGCGCTCGCATTCGTGATCATCAATCTTGTCGTGGACCTGCTCTATCCTGTGCTCGATCCGCGCCTCAGGACAAAAGTCGGAGTTGCCGCATGACCACCTTCGATACGCTTCACGACGACATCGCTGCGGATGCAATGCGGCAGACCCAAGGACGGCGCTCTCGCGTGGCCTCGACGTTACGCCGCGTGCCTCCGGGACTGGCCTTGTCCTGGTTCATCCTGGCGACGGTTTTCCTCTGGGCAGTCGCCCCCTCGCTCTTCACAGGCTACAACCCGCTCGAGGGCGTGGGTGGCGCGCAGTTGAAGCGCCCCAGCGCAGAACATCTGCTCGGGACCGATGCTCTCGGACGCGACCTCTACGCGCGCATCGTCCATGGTGCCGTGCATTCGCTGACGGGTGCCTTTGTCGCCGTTGGCTTCGGTCTTATCGTGGGCACCGGGCTCGGCGTCGTCGCCGGCTCCGTCCGGCGTCGCTTTGATGACGCGATCATGCGGCTTGTCGATGTTTTCCTGTCGATCCCGCCATTGCTGCTTTCGCTCAGCATCATCATCCTGCTCGGCTTCGGCACGGTGAATGCGGCTATTGCCGTCGGCGTCACCTCGGTCGCGGGCTTCGCCAGACTGGCCCGGGCCGAAGTCGTGCGTGTACGCCGCAGTGACTATGTCGAGGCGGCCTTCGGCAGCGGCGGCACGTTTGCATCGGTGCTTTGGCGGCACATCCTGCCGAACTCGCTCACTTCAGTTCTCGCCTTCGCATCGCTGCAGTTCGGCTCGGCGGTCCTGCAAATCTCGACACTCGGATTTCTCGGCTATGGCGCGCCACCGCCGACGCCCGAATGGGGCCTGCTGATCGCAGAAGGCCGCAACTACATCTCGACGGCCTGGTGGCTGACGACAGCGCCCGGCGTCGTGGTCGTTCTGGTCGTATTGGCCGCCAATCGGGTCAGCCAATCTTTCGGAAAGGCCGCAGCATGACCGTGTTCCCCAAACAGGTGTCGCCCGTTCTCGAAGTCGAGGCACTATGCATCGCCTATGGTGATGGAACTGCGGAACGACGCGCCGTCCACGATGTTTCCTTCAGCATCAATCCTGGCGAAGTCGTTGCCCTTGTTGGTGAATCCGGCTCCGGCAAGACCACCACGGCGCAGTCGATCATCGGTCTGCTCGCTCAGAATGGTCGCGTCGAACGCGGTGGCATCAAGCTCAACGGAACCGACATTGCCCGATGGACCGATCGGCAACTGGAAACGGTACGTGGCGCCAGGATCAGCCTCGTGCCGCAGGATCCGGGAAACTCTCTCAACCCGGTCAAGACCATCGGCGCGCAGGTGGGCGAGATCTTCCGGATCCACGGTGCGCTGCGCCCTGACGAGATCGACGATCGCGTCATTTCCCTGCTTGCCCGTGTGGGCCTGAGCGAGCCGGCATTGCGGGCGCGGCAATATCCACACGAACTGTCGGGTGGCATGCGCCAGCGCGTGCTGATCGCGATCGCCATTGCCCTGAAACCGCAGTTGATCATCGCCGATGAGCCGACGAGTGCGCTCGACGTCACGGTGCAGAAACGCATTCTCGATCTGATCGATGAACTGCGAGCCGAGTACGGCACTGCCGTACTTCTCGTGTCCCATGATCTCGGCGTCGCCGCCGACCGCGCTGATCGCATAGTCGTTCTTAAGGACGGGCGAATTCAGGAACAAGGCGCAGCCAGCGTCGTTCTCGCCGCCCCGCGCAGCCCTTACACGCGGCAACTGCTCGCGGCTGCACCGTCTTTCGCAAGCCCCGTGTCCAGGCCGGGGGCCAGTTCGGCAGCATCAGGGGTTCACGACGATATTGTCGTCGTTGACGGTCTTGTTCGCGAATTTGCGGGCGAGGGCAAAAGCCGGTTTCGCGCGGTCGACGATCTGAGCTTTCGTGTCCGTCGCGGGTCGACCCATGCGATCGTTGGTGAGTCCGGTTCGGGAAAGACGACGACCATCAGAAGTATCGTTGGCTTCGAAAAACCGACCGCTGGGCGTATCGAAATCGACGGAACAGATCTCTCCCGTCTTGTCGGGGAGGATCTCCGGCAGTTCCGGCGCAAGATCCAGCTCGTATACCAAAACCCCTACGGATCGCTCGACCCACGCCAAAGCATCCTGCAAATCGTGGCAGAGCCGCTGATCAATTTCAGCCGGCTCAAGCGCAGCGATCGCGAGGAGAAGGCGAGGGCGATCCTCTCCCGGGTCGGGCTGCCCGAAGACGCGTTTTCGCGACGACCGCACGCACTGTCCGGTGGTCAGCGCCAGCGGGTCGCGATCGCCAGAGCACTTGTGCTCGATCCTCAGGTTCTGGTGCTGGACGAGGCGGTATCCGCTCTGGATGTGAGCGTCCAGGCGCACATTCTCGCCCTGCTCCAGGAACTGCAGAGCGATCTCGGCCTGACCTACCTCTTCGTGTCCCACGACCTCGCTGTTGTGCGCCAGATCTCCGACACCGTTTCCGTCCTGAGGGATGGGCGCCTCGTCGATGGTGGGGTGGTTTCTGATGTCTTCGAACATCCCAGCAGCGACTACACCCGCGAGTTGATCAACGCCATTCCCGGGCAAAGCCCCCGGGCCGCTGCCTGATGTGGCGGGAATTATGAACAGGACTGATCCATGCCACAGACCACCCCACGCAAGCGCCTTGGCTTTTTCACACGCCTGCTCGACGACGTTCCCGCCGGCACCCGTTATTACTACGCCAAGGAGCAGATCGTGACCGCCGAGCGCTTCGGCTTCGATACGGCCTGGGTGGCCCAGCATCATTTCCATGCGGATGAAGGCGGCTTGCCGGCCCCGTTGGTTTTCCTCGCTCATGTAGCAGCCGAGACGACGCGCATCCGCCTCGGCACGGGTGTCATCACCTTGCCGCTCGAAAACCCGATCCGGGTGGCGGAAGATGCAGCGGTTTTCGATTTGCTTTCCGGGGGCCGCCTAGAGGTCGGATTCGGCACAGGCGGAACGCCGTCGTCCTTTACCGCCTTCGGCCTTGAGAGCGCGGAGCGTGGTGTGGTCTTCGGTCGGCATCTCCAAACCGTGCTCGATGCCTGGGCCGGCCGAGCGCTTGCCGGCGGGGATCGTCTCTATCCCGCAGCGCCGCAACTGCTCGATCGCATCTGGCAGGCAACCTTCTCGGTCGCCGGCGGCGAGCGTGCCGGTCGCGCTGGCGACGGTCTGATGCTGTCGCGCACGCAGCCGCGGTCGCAGGACAAACCGAACGCCTCGTTGGCGGAACTACAGAACCCGATCATCGACGCCTATCTGCATGCGCTTCCCTTCGGTCGCGCGCCCCGCATTCTCGGGTCCCGTAGCCTGTTTGTCGCCGATAGCCGTGCTGAAGCGCTGCGCCTGGCGGAGATCGGGCTGAACCGCGGTGCAGAACGCTTGATCGCCGCCGGTCACAAGGTTGCCGGCAACTCCCTTGCCGATCTGATCGCCGCATTCGACGTCCATGTCGGATCGGTGGACGACGTCATCGAAAGCCTCAGCCGCGACGAGACCCTGGAGCGCGTGACCGACCTCGTGTTTCAGGTTCACTCCGTCGATCCGCCGCACCCTTTGATCCTGCGTTCGATCGAATTGATCGCGACCAAGGTTGCGCCGGCGCTCGGCTGGTCGCCGCAGGAGAAGTTCCACGCGCGCCGCTTTGGTGCCGTCGGTTGAGACTGAGCACCGATTTCACCCAGTAGAGGAGACAAAGCCATGACCCAAGCGTCGCCAGACATCATCGATCTGCTCGCCGGCATCACGTCGGGATCGAGCCTCGACCGCATACGCGCCCAACGACCGGAAACGCGAGAACAGGCGCAGCAAAGCTATCTCGCGCTTTTTCGACCCAAGGCACCCGGCGAAGTCTCCCTGGAGGAGCGGCAGACAATTGCGAGCTTCATCGCCGGACTTCACCGTCAGCCGGATATCTATGAATTCTACGTCAACCCCCTGGAGGAAAGCGGTACGGACCGGTGGCTTGTCGAGGTGTTGAAGGCGGAGATTGGGGCGGGGCAGGCGACGGGTCCCTACGGCGATTACCCCAAGGGGCCGTTGCGCGTCGAGAACAAGGCAGGTCTGCTTTATCGCGTCTCGGACCCAAACCGCGAAGTGCTCGGCGAAAAGCTCTCAGCGGCGCTGGAACATGCCCATCTGCTCGTCTTCCGCCCACGCGAGGCCAGTCCGCAAGCGTTGCAGGCGCTGCTCGACGCCGGCTGGACGACCGATGGCATCGTCACGCTGTCGCAACTCGTCTCGTTTGTCGCGTTCCAGATCCGGGTGATCGCCGGGCTCAGCCTGCTTTCCGCCGCATCGAAGCGTGCCGCCGCATAAGACATCGAGAGGAACCGCGACAATGACTGAACTTGCCATCATACCGGGCGTAGAAAATCCTCCCGTAACCTTCACTCAAGCCGAGATCGGCTGGACGCCGTGGCTCCAGCCCTTGGCCGAGGACGATCTGACCGATCGACATTTCCGCGGGCTTGTCGAGGCAGCGCGCGCAAAGTCTCCCTACTTTCGTCTGCTGGTACGCGATCCGGAGGTACTGGAGGCACGTACGAAGACGGACAAGGACATCTTTTACAATACCCGAACGGGCTTGCCACGCGCGGAGCGCGAACTCGCGGCCACGGCCGCCTCACGGTCAAACGGCTGCATCTTCTGCGCGTCGGTCCATTCGCGCTTCGCGTCTCATCATTCGAAACGAGGCGACGATGTGCAAAAGCTGTTGGATGAGGGGATCGGCGCCGACCTTGGCGAGCGATGGAATGCGATCGTTGCCGCCTCAGTCGCGCTGACTGCGACACCGCCCGCCTTCGGCGATGACCATGTCGCACGACTGGCTGCGGCCGGCCTTGATGAGTTGGAGATCGCCGATGTGATCCACGGCGCCGCCTTCTTCAACTGGGCGAACCGTCTGATGCTTTCGCTCGGCGAACCAACCCCAGCCAATTGATCAGCGCCGGATTCGGCGGCTAACGTATTTCGCTGGCAATAAGAAAGCCCGCACCCTCGATAGAGGTTGCGGGCCTTTTCATCCGATGTCGGATTAGAAGTTACGCTGCAGGCGGACGAAGCCCGAAACGTAGTCGCGGTCGGTCGTAGCCGTCAGGTCTTCCTGGTTGTACGGAACCGATATACGGGCCGCCAGACCTTCGGTGATCGCGTAGTCGAGCGTAACGCCAACGCGCCACTTGTCGAGGTCGTTGTTGAAGTCGTTTCCGGTGCGCAGGCTATGTCTGCGCGCGGTGACGGAGGCAGTTACCGTTGGCGGATTGGGGACGAGTTCGGCGTGTTGACTTGGCTTGGCCCCGAAGCGGATGCCAAGGAGAACGTTCTGTTCGACCAGTGCTGGCCTGTATCGAACAGGTGATGGGCTCTCCTGGCGGATGCGGGTGGACGGGATCTGCCACCTGATAAGGCGCGCCGCCACATGAAGACGGTCGCCGCACTATCGGCCACCGGTAGCCATTTTCTCGCAGTGAGGCGAGGTCCGGGCGGCCTACTGCGTTGTCGCAACCGGAGGGTCCGCACTGCGCCTAACGACCTTGCCCTCCTCGGCCTTGTAGAAAAACTGGCTTGAGACGAGCCATCCCTTCAGGGGTCGAAGCGGTGGAATACATGTCAAAAGCATGAACGGGCCGGTGACCAGCAGATGCACCCAGAGCGGCGCGCTATACTGAACCTCAAGCCAGACGCCAAGAAGCACGCTTGGCACACAGGCAAAGCAGATGACGAAGAAAGCGGGGCCGTCGGCTGGGTCTGCGAAGGAATAGTCTAGACCGCAGACTTCGCACTCCTTGCGCATCTTCAGGAACCCTTGGAAGAGGTGTCCTTGTCCGCAGCGCGGGCAACGGCCGCGCAGACCGGTCTGCATGGGTGGGATGGGTGGCCAATCGTGATCCGAAGACATAGTCGTTCCTTTCAGGCGTCTCGTCCGGCGCTTCCCGATGTTCGCCGATGTTGCCTGACTATGCGGCCGGCCGTTCCAGACGCCGCCTCAGGTCCAGAGGATTAAGCGCCTGAAAGCATACATTGTCAATTTATTGTATGCATACATTGCTGCGACAATTTCGCCCGCCAGCAGCGCCCTTTTCCTTAGACCACGAGGCTGGATGCCGCGGGGGATTGGCCGAGGAGGTCAGCGATGGTCAACAGGCTGCGGCGCAATTCTTCTTGTGTGGCTGCCGCGCCCAGCCCCAGGCGTACGGCTTCCGGGGCCGGGCCGACGGCAAAGGCGTCACTCGGAACGACCGCGATGCCTGCCGCCTGCAGCCGACCGCTGAACTCGCCGCGGGTCCACGGCCGCGGCAGGCGCAACCAGACATGAAAGGCATGAGGGTCGCTGACGGCCGTACCTTTGGGAAGGACGTTTGCGGCTATCTTTTGCCGAGCGGCTGTTTCGGTGCGGATCGCGCCCAGAACGGCATCGGCCGTTCCGTCCTCGATCCAGCGGGTCGCGATAGCGGCTGTGAGGGGCGAAGCCAGACCGGCGGTTGCCCGGATGGCGCCCTCGATCCGGACCGAACTGCGGCTATCCGGTACGACGAGATAAGCGATGCGGAGCGCCGGCGAGAGGCATTTCGCCAGACCCCCGATATAATAGACGAGATCCGGCGCCAGCGCAGCAAGCGCGGGCGGCGGTGCCACCGGGAGGGCGCCATAAGCGTCATCTTCAATGATCGCCACGCCATGTCGTCTGGCGACGGCGACGATCGCTTCGCGGCGCTCCAGCGAGAGCGTGGCGGTCGTCGGGTTGTGAAGCGTCGGATTGCAATAAAGGGCCTTTAATGTATGCGTCGAGCAAAGCTCCTCAAAGGCTTCCGGAATAAGGCCTTTCTCGTCGATAGCGACCCCCAGCAGCGTGATGCCGAGATGTGCGGCGAGTGCTCGAAGACCCGGGTAAGCAATCGCCTCGGCGCATATGGTGTCGCCTGCCTTGGCCAAACTGCTGAGCGCGGCAAGCAGCGCGCCTTGGGCGCCAGGGCAGACCAGCATGCGCTCGACTTGTACCTCGCCGAGGCGCGGTCTCAGCCAGGCGGCGCCGGCGGCTCTGTTGTGCAGTGTGCCGGCGGGCGCCTGGTAGCGCATCAGAAGGTCGAGTCCGTGCTCAGCCTGAAGCGCTGCCACGTCATCCCAAAGCCGCACAGAAAGGGCGTGATCGTCAAACAACGGTGGCAGATTCATGCTCATGTCGACAATGCCGCTGGTCGCCGGACGGGCGATCTTGGCCCGCCGTGCCTTAACATAGGTGCCCTGGCCGACGCGGCCTTCCACAAGGCCACGGTGCCTCGCTTCGTTGTAAGCACGGCTAACGGTGGTGAAGTCGATCCCCAGCGCTTCTGCCAGCACACGCTGCGGCGGCAGTCGCATCCCGTCCGCAAGCCGCCCGTCGGTGATGTCCGCGGCAATCGCATCCGCGATCGCGAGATAGAGAGGTCCATCAGCCTTGCGAATGGTGGGGCTCCACGAAATCTGCAAGCGGTCGTCGTTCATCGTTACAATATCCAGCCGTGATAATTGTATGGATATTGCATGTTTCTGCGTTCCAGGCAAGGCATATGGCTGATCAATGACAGGAGATAGGCGCCTGTCAAAGCTCCGGCGCCGCTAGGGTCTGGTGACACTCGTCGTGGCCAGCAGAAGGCCGAAACCCACCAGCAAGGCGCCGAAGACGCGATCGATCCAATGCCGCAGTCGAAGGAGGCGAATACGCACGACACCGGAGGAAAAGAACAAGGCCACCAAGGCGAACCAGACGATATGGGCGGCTGCGATGAAGCCGCCATAGCCGATCTGCGTGAGCACCGGGGTCGTTGGCTCGACGACCTGCATGAAGAGGCTGACGATAAAGACCGTCGTTTTCGGATTGAGCGCATTGGTGAAAAACCCAGTGCGCAGGGTACCGAGATCGGAAAGCGCCGGAACGTCGAGCTTTTCCAGTAAGCCAGCAGGCTTGGCGCGCAACATCTTGAACCCAAGCCAGATCAGGTAGGCGGCCCCACCAAGCTTCAGGATGCTGAAGAGAAGGATCGATTGCCGGATTAGAAGCCCGACACCCAGGATGGTATAGGCGACATGAACGCAGACACCTGCGCCGATGCCGAGCGCTGTTAAAACGCCGGCCCGTCGGGACAGCAAAAGACTGTTGCGTGTGACCATCGCGAAATCGGGGCCGGGGCTAATGACAGCCAAGATCGTAATGGTGACTACGGCTAACAGTTCCGTCATTGCGTTTCTCGCTCGTTCCGCCGATGTTGCAGAAGCAATAGGCGACAAAGGGCGCGGCGACTAACGATGAATCCTGACGATATTGGTGAGCCTAGCTCACAGATTAACGCCGTTCGCCTGCCACCCATGGCAGCGCTTCGCTGCTTCGAGGCGGCGGCGAGGCTCGAAAGCTTCAGCCGCGCTGCGGAGGCGTTGCATCTAACCCATGGCGCGATCAGTCGGGCAGTCCGTCTCGTGGAGGACGAGTTGGACGTGGCGCTGTTTGAAAGGCGGAGCCGACGCGTCTTCCTGACGGACGCCGGCCGCAAGCTCGCGACCGCCGTGCGCGAGGGCTTTGCTCTCGTCGAGGCCGCCGTCCGGGAGATCAGGGAAGAGGCGAGGGTGTCTGCCCTCGTGGTTTCCTGCGAGCCGACGCTTCTGATGCGCTGGCTCATCCCGAGGTTGCCGGATTTTCAAGGGCGGCACCCGGATGTCCCTGTACATCTCGTTGCCGGAGGCGGTCCGGTAACGCTGGGGCGCGGCATCGATCTCGCTATCCGGCGAAACGATTTCCTGCAGACGGGCGCGGTCCATGCGACCCCGCTGTTTCGCGAACGCACTGGCCCGGTCTGCCGTGTCGACAAGGTTGCGTCTTTTTTCGACCGGCCTGACGCGGGCCGCCTGCCGGAACTGCGCGCCAATGCGGTACTCCTCCAGTCGCGTAGCCGCCCGGACGCGTGGGAAACCTGGGCGAGGCTCGCCGATTGCCGCACGCTCGGGCGGCGCTCACAGAGTTTCGAGCATTTCTACATAAGCCTTCAGGCCGCGGTCGCCGGAATCGGCGTCGCGATCGGGCCTTGGCAGCTTGTTCGTGACGACGTCGATAGTGGCATTCTGGCCGCGCCCGCGGGATTTATCGAGGACGGAACGATCTACCAACTGCTCGCACCAGCAGCCATTGTCGAGGGGAGCCCCCACGCCAAACTGCGCGACTGGCTGTTGGAAGACGCTATCTGAAACGAAGCGTTTTCAATTCTGTTATTTGCATAAAGGGCAACAACGTCATACGTTTACCGCCGAAGCACGCACAACCGGGGATGCCGATCATCCAAAGGGTGTGTATGCCATCTGAAATACAAACCATTCGACCCCGCGGGTCCCGGAGCGGCGCCATGACTATCCTCAAAACCGATCTCGACCACGGGTGCGGCGCGATGCGCCAGTCCACGGCGCTGCGCCGGAAAACGCTGAACGGGACGGCTCGCACGGTGAAAAATTTGCTGGCGCCGGCAATCACGGCTTGCCTTGTCGCCCTGGCGGCGCCGGCGGTCGGCCACGCCGCGAGTTGCAAGGACGCGGCCGCACCCGGCGCTGATTGGACCGACTGCAACAAGAAGGCGCTCATGCTTGGCGGTAGCGATCTGCAAGGTGCCAATCTGGTCAACACGGATTTCACCTTGACCGACCTGCGGGGCGCCAATCTGATTGGCGCCAACCTGGAGAAGGCAACACTGGTGCGTTCATCGGTGGCTGGTGCCTTGGCCGAAGGGGCGAACTTTTCGAAAATCGAAGCCTATCGCTGCAATTTCGCCGGTATCGCCGCCGAGAAGGCATCCTTCGTCAACTCCGAACTGCAGCGGGCCAATTTCAGCGGCGCCCGGCTGACGGGTACGAGCTTCGAGAAAGCCGAACTCGGACGGGCGAATTTCGATAGGGCGGAATTGACCGGAACCCGCTTTTCTCACGCCAACCTGTCGCGCGCCAGCTTTAGCAACTCGAGCTTCACGGGACCGATCGACTTCGATGGTGCGTTCATGTTCCTGACGCGGATCGAGGGCGTAAACCTCTCCGAGGCGACCGGGCTCGAACAGGAGCAGGTCGACATGACCTGCGGCGATAGCTCGACCAAATTGCCAGCCGGTCTGAACACACCGGCGGGGTGGCCCTGCGCCTCCGATTAGAGGCTTTCGCTGCCCTCCGAACACTCGCGGGGTGCGTTCGACCTGAACTTCGACGAAAGCTCTTACCGATGACGGCGGGACGGCAGTTTCGCGACTCCGCCCCGCGCGTGCTTCGCGAAATCGACCGGGTCCGCGACGAAAGCGACACACCTGAAAACGAGACACTGCATCCCGATCCGGCGTTCGGAAAGCCGTGGCCTATTTTTGTGCCCGATCCCGACGTGGAAGATAGCGGCTGATTTATCAACGCTTGGGCCGGCAGTGCGGACGGCGCAGATACCGGGCGGGGATGCGTTGCCGAAGCGTTGGATGTGACAAGCAGCTAATCTGATCGCGGAATTCGTGGTGGTGGTGGTGAAACAAAGCCTTTTAGGATTGCACTCCGCAGTTCGGCTAAATCGACAACCTGACGAGTTTGGCGCGGCCCGCGATCAAGTCCGCAAAGTGATTTATCGTAGCGGAATCGATGCGGAGGTGTGAGATGCCTTCCAATACTTTCGCTACCCCTTCAGCGGTGGAGTCGACCAAGTCTGTAATCCGGCGGCGCACCAAACGGAAACCAACTCCGGCTTCCTTTGCAAAAGCCTGCCAACCATCGGCGTCCATCTCGGCGAGAGTGGCACGCTTTCCGATCCTCATGGCCATTTTTGGTGAAAGGTCTGGATAGGCAACGGTTGAAAGCAGGTCGTACAACGGAGCCATTCCAGGTCCCTGCTCATCGTAGAGGAATGAGAAATTCTTGCCGTGTGCGTCGGCATTCCGGACGATAAGGTTAAAGATCGCGGCGTCCAGCAGCTTCAACACATCTGTAGCGGGCCGCGCCGATACTCGCCGCAATAGCTCAAAGCAATCCTTGAATGTCGGTCCGCCTTCGCTGGCATACTTCGTTTCAGGAGGCACGCTTAGCGCCTGGCAAAAATCTTCCTGGTGTATGCGTCGCACGACGCCGCTGGCATCGCGGACACGGTCATATCTTTCGACCAGAAGAAACGAGCGCCCTTCCGCAGACCTCGGCTCGACGGGGGCGACGTCTAGGCCGATCGTGGCGCCGAGCTTCATAACGAAGGCTTCGTTTTCGGTCGTCCCTGGGAAGCGCGCGATCGGCGGCTTAAGTATGTGTGTGGTCGCCTGGCCGGGAAGCGGAAGCGCGATCTGCCCGTCAACCAGAACAACTGGCACTTTCGATTGCGCGCCCGCCAACGATAGTCTCAAGCCTTCCTCGCCGGCCAGTAGCGGCCGCAAAGGAAGTGCGTCCAGCACGCGAACGATTCCTGCGTCGTCAAGTGGCGTCGGCTGCAGGTCCGCAATCGGTCCTGTCTCTATGGGTTCCTGATCTTCCGGCAAGAATTGAAGAGCGCCGGCAACATCGCCGCCCAAGCGATCGAGTAGCGCGAAATCATTTGCAGGTGAGACGCCCAATGCTTGCGCTGCAACCAAGCGCTGGCTTTCTTCGGGCAGCAGGCCGCCAAAAAATGGTCTGCATTCACGACGGGAAAAACGCTGCGGGCGCTTCGGGAGGGAGGCTGAAAGCGGAAGTGTGCTTTCATCATCAAGCCAAGCTTCAGCGTAGGCGAAGCCGATATCGCCGTGCCGATCCTGGGAGAATTGCCCGACAATTCGACCATCCCACCAGACGTTGAGAACCCTTTTCATCATTGTCTGCGTTCACCAGGAACCAGAATATCGACCGAACAGCCGAGCGTTTGCAGAACCTGCAACACTTTTCCTATCTGTGCTGTCGGCTTGCCGGCCTCGAGATCGACAATGAACCGGAGCCCGACGCCAGCAACGCCGGCGAGTTCGTCCTGCCGCAAGTTTTGCTCCTTGCGTGCGCTTCGGACCAGGGCGCCGATATCAGATGGAGTTTTGACCCGTTTTGCCATCGTTATTTTCCCGCTCGGGAAAGTATCAGCATATTGGGTGCGCTGTCGAGATTAATTTTCCCGAACGGGAAAATTAACGCGGCCGCATGATGTCTTCCGCAGATAATTTCCCGATCGGTAAACTCTATAGGAGGTTGGCTCGGCGCGGCCAATCGATCGATGCGGCTGAGCGGCGCTTGTGGCAATCGAGTCCGGTTTCAGGTCAAGCAAAGAAATTGGCACCATTCGTCGCGATCGCATCCTTCAAAGAAGCGAGAACTGCTTCGGACGTGCAATTTGCGTCTATAGAGCGGCCGGCCGCAACGATATCAGAGATATAAGTTTCGGCGATCGGGCCGTCACGGTCGATGATTTCTTCGAATTCGGCAGGCCCTCGCCGGACGACAGGACCAACCGCAACTCTACGCCAGGTGCCGCTTTGCGGCGATGGCCAGGCATTCCTTGAAAGCCTCGAGGTCGGTAAGGCGATCGGCCTCTGGCACTTCGCGCTTGATCAGCGCCCCCTCGCGGCGAAGGATGCCACCATCCAGCATCAGATTGTCGGCCATGTCGAAATCTTCGATGCTGAGGCCGTCGGCGCCTGCCATGCGTCCGTCGGGGCGCTGTGCAGCGTTGCCTCTGTAATGATCATTCAGGATGCGTTCGTAGTAGCTGCGCGAAGTGTTGGTATAGGCATAGACGTGCTTGCCGCGGCCGCACATGAAGCCGAGCTCGAACACCGTGCCGACATCGGCACTGATGCCGCGAAACGGCGTCAGGTTGGCGATGATCATATCCGAGGCGAGCATCATGCCCTCGTCCACCGCATAGATCGCAAGGCCGCGTTCATGTTTGGTGGGCGCCGGCGGGATTTCGAGATCGCCCGGCACCAGCGGCGTGAAGCCGGCCGCCCGCGCCAGCGCCGCCTTCTCCTTCTGGATCTCGACCGCATTGGGCAGAAAAACTTCCGGGCCAGCGAGATAGACTTTCACGCTCATTCCTCCTCACGTCGCAAGCGGTCAATCTAGGAGAGCAACGCAGCCGCGCCTAGCTGCCGACCAAAACAAGCGCGCTTACCCACGGATTTTTCTCATCTTTTGCCAAGCCGATGTAGACGCGGCCGCCGATGTGACGTTGGTCCGGATCGCCATGGACAGAAGCGCCGGGCGTCCGCTATGTCTGGCAACCGACCTTACGCAACGATCGAGGCACCCATGTCCATCCAAGCTTTGACTACCTATGTCGGCGTCGCTCACCCCTGGATGTGCGACACGATGGGACACATGAATGTGCGCCACTACGCCGCAATGTTCGACGATGCGAGCTTCCAGCTTCTCGGCCACATCGCCGGCGTGGAGACGGAATCGGGCAGGGGGTGGGCAGACGTGCGCTCCGAGGTCGAATACAAACACGAAACCAAGGCTGGCGCGCTGATCTCCATCCGGTCGTGCGTCATCAAGCTTGGCCGCTCGTCGGTCACCTTCGAGCAGATCATGTCCGGTACGCTCGACGGCATCGTGCATGCGGTCAACAGGACCACGACCGTACGTTTCGATCTTGAGGCACGCGCGGCCATTGCGTTGGAGCCAGACGCGCGGGCGCGCGCCGAGGCGCTCCTGTCGAGCAACGAGCCTGCACGCGCAGATCAATCGGCATAGACGCGTTCTTCAACCGGCGTTTCTGCGATCAGCGTCTGCAAACCGGCGATCAGCGCCTTCTCGGCCCGGTTGATCGCTTTCTCCGGGTTCGTCAGCATGAAGATGTCGATGGCGGGCGGATTGTCATAGGGTGGCAGGCGCCACAGGAGCCCGTCCGCCACATCGCGGCGGGCGACATGCAGCGGTAGCGAGCCGACGCCGAGACCGGCGAGCGTCATCCGGCGCACCTCTTCGAGACTTGACGAAACGCCGACGACATTGGCGTTGAGCTTGGCTTCGCTGCGAAGCAGCGCCACAGGTCGAAGCGCGTCGGCGATATGGTCGGTATGGAAGGAAACCGACGTCTCGCCTTTGAGGTCGGCAAGCTTCAATCCGTCCCTGCCGAACAACCGGTGGTGCGGGCCGCAGAAAAAGCCGAAAAACTCCCGGAAGACCATCAGATAGTCGAGCGCCGGATCCCGGACACTGACAAGACAAAGACCGAAGGAGGCACGCTTCTCCCGCACCTGGCGCGTGACCTCGCCGCTTGGTCCGACGTTGATCGTCAGCGTGGCGCGCGGATAGCTACGGTGAAACTCCATCAGCGCCCGGTCGAAGATCGGTGAGACCACGTGGCTTGCAACCGCGATCGTCACGTGGCCGGTGACGTCGTCACTGACGCCGCGCACGAGTTGCGGCAGCTGCGAGATCGTGCCGAAGACTTCCACGCTCTGCTCATAAAGCAACTGTCCGACTTCTGTGAGATCGAAACGCGTCGCGTCACGTTCGACGAGCCGGCGTCCAACGCGGTCTTCCAGCCGTCGAAGCGCGTTGCTGACGCTCGGTTGCTTGAGGTTCAGCCGCTCGGCCGCGCGCGTGATGCTTTTCACCTCGGCAATCACCACGAAGGTGCGCAGCAGGTTCCAGTCGAGCTCCCAGACGAGCCGTTCCAATCGCGGTGATGCCATTCCTGAAATCTATGCCTTCTATTTCCATTATCTATTTGCGCAATGCTGAAGCAGAAGCAATCATGAAATTCGGAAGGCGCCCCTTGCCAATCCCAAGCGCACAAGAAGGCGCGCCCCAATACAGAGGAACAAGGAACATTTCATGAAGACCCTATTCTCCGGCCTCTTGGCCGCGACGCTCACCATTGCTGCGACTTTTTCCGCCGTCTCGGCTCGGGCTGACGACCTGGAGAACGTCAAGTCCGCCGGCGAACTGAAGATCGCCATGTCGGGCCAGTACCCGCCCTTCAATTTCGTCAATGAAGAAAACCAGGTCGTTGGTTTCGACGCCTCGATCGGCCAGGCGATCGCCGAGCGCGTCGGCGTCAAGGGCACGCTGGTGACCACTGCCTGGGACGGCATCATCGCCGGCCTGCTTGCCAACAAATACGACACCATCGTCGGCTCGATGACGATTACCCCGGAGCGGGAGAAGGTCGTCGACTTCGTCGGCCCCTATTACCATGCCGGCCGCGCCGTCTTCGTCAGCGAAGCATCTGGTGTCCAGAAGCTCGACGAACTCAAGGGCAAGACGCTTGGCGTCACGCTCGGCGAAACCCATGAGAAATGGGCGCGCGAGCAGGGCGGCTGGGACGTTCGCACCTACAAGGGCCTGCCGGAACTGCTGATGGAACTGAAGAGCGGCCGCGTCGATGCGGTCGTCGTCGACAACATCCCGGTGATGGTTGCTGTCAAGGAGACCGGCGAGAAGGTCCGCCGCCTCGAAACGCCTGATATCGAAGGCGGCAGCGTCGCGATCGGTATCGCCATCCGCAAGAACAATCCGGAACTGAAGGCGGCGATGCAGAAGGCACTCGAGGACATGCTGGCAGACGGCTCCTACGAGAAGATCGCGATGCAATGGGTCGGCAGCGACATCCGCTGATCCCCTACGCTTCCGTCTCTCCGGCCGCCGCATGAGCTGCGGCCGGAGATCATGAGTTTGCCTTCCGGAGTTTCCCCATGGACGTTTCGCTGGTGCAGCGCGTCTTCCCGTTTTTCGTGGAAGCGGCGTGGATCACGATCGAGATCTCGGTACTTGCGCTTGCGCTCGGCCTCGTCGTTGCGTTCCTGATATCGGCTGCAAAGATGTCGCGCTCGTTCCTTTTGCGCGCCTTCGGCACCGCCTATGTCAGCCTGTTTCGCGGCACGCCCTGCCTCATCCAGCTTTTCGTGCTCTACTTCGGTGGCCCGCAGATCGGTATCAATCTGGAGCCCTTTGCTGCCGGCGTCATCGGCCTCGGCCTCAACATCGGCGCCTACATGGCAGAATCCATCCGCGGCGCCATCCTGTCGGTTGACCGTGGGCAAACGGAAGCCGCCCGCTCGATCGGCTTCAGCCGGTTCCAGACCATGCGCAAGGTCGTGTTGCCGCAAGCCGCGCGTCTCATGATCCGCCCGCTCGGCGTCAATGCCGTGGCGCTCGTCAAGGGATCGGCGCTGGTCTCGACGATCTCGGTGGTCGAACTCACCTACACGGCGCAGCGCTATATCGGTTCGACCTACAAGCCGTTCGAGATCTTCGGCGTGGCCGCCGTGCTCTACATGCTCATCGTCTATGTCGTCGCGCGGATCGTCGATCTGCTTGATCGACGCTACGCCATAGCCTGAGGGAGGAGCGCCATATGCAAGGTCTCGATTTCAGCGTCGTTCCACCCTATGCCGATATCCTCTGGATGGGTGTCTGGTGGACCGTCGTTCTGACCATTTCCGCCGCCGCGATCAGCTTCGTCTTCGGCATAGTATTCGCCCTTGTCGTGCTCTACGCACCGAAGTCGGTGGCCCTCCCGGTGCGCGGTTTCATGTGGCTGTTCATGGGCACGCCGCTGCTCCTGCAACTGTTCCTGATCTATTACGGGCTCGGGCAGTTGGGCCTCAAGATCCCTGCCTTGATCGCCGGCATCATCGGTCTCGGCCTGCACTTTGCCGTCTACAATGCCGATATCCTTCGCGCCGGTATCGTGGCCGTCGATCCCGGCCAGACGGAGGGCGCGCGCAGCCTTGGGTTTGGTCGGATGCAGACGCTGCGTTACTTCGTCGTGCCGCAGGCGATCCGCAACACCATTCCCGCCATGGGCAACAACCTGATCGTGCTTCTGAAGGAATCGTCCCTCGTCTCGATCATCGGCATTGCCGAACTGGTGCACGCAGCACAGCTCGCGATCAGCGAGACATTCCGGCCGTTCGAATTCTACATCACGGTTGCCGCTCTCTATTACATCCTCAATCTCGTCCTCGAAGCGGGTCTGCGCCAGGTCGAAAAGAACGTGGAGGTCTCCCGATGACCGCTCAGAAACCCATGGTCGAAGTGAAGGGCGCCCGCAAAAACTACGGCGCGCTGGAGGTCCTGAAGGGCATCGACCTCTCCGTTGCCCGAGGACAGATCGTCGCGATCATCGGCCCGAGCGGGTCGGGCAAGAGCACGCTGTTGCGGTCGATCAACCACCTGGAGACGCTGAATGGCGGCGAGGTCTGGCTCGATGGCGTAAAGGTCAATCAGAGCCTGAAGGGCCAGGCCTTCGAGCGGCACATCAATGCGGTGCGCCAGCAGATGGGCATGGTGTTCCAGCACTTCAATCTGTTTCCGCACCTGACCGTCCTGCAGAACATCACCATGGGCCCGATCATCCTGAAGGGCATGGGCAAGGCTGCGGCGCGTGAGCTCGCCATCGAGCTTCTGTCGAAGGTGGGGCTCAAGGATAAGGTCGATGCCTTTCCGTCACGGCTTTCCGGTGGACAGAAGCAGCGCGTGGCGATCGCTCGCGCGCTCGCAATGCAGCCGAAGGTAATGCTCTTCGACGAAGCGACCTCGGCGCTCGATCCGGAACTGGTCGACGAGGTGAACGCCGTCATGAAACAGCTCGCTGCCGAGCACATGACCATGCTGATCGTCACCCACGAGATGCGCTTTGCCGGCGAGGTCGCCGATCGCGTGCTGTTCATGGATGGCGGGGTCGTCGTCGAGCAAGGGGCGCCGAGCGAGATCTTCCGCCAGCCGACGCAGGAGCGCACCCGGGCGTTCCTCAAGAAATACCTGGCAGCGTGATGGGTGCCGCGATGGACAAAAGCAATCAGTATCCCGATTTCGGCCTGACGCCGGAACAGCGCCGCGAGGCGGTGCTCGGTCACTATTACGAATATCCGGGCATGGACGGTGAGCGCGGCGAGATCTGGTGCTACACCGACGCCTATGCCTATCCGTCCGGTGCCACCGCGCGGCTACAAGTGAGCTCTTCAGCTTCACGGTTCTCGCTCGAAATTACGCGCGATGGAGCGACAGAGACGACGGTTTTCAAGCGCGACGCGCTCGATGCGCGCTGGCAGGAAACGCCGGACCAATGTTCGGTCATCGGCTGCGGCTGGGAAACGTGCTTCGAATTCAAGATTGCCGAAGACTGGCCGTCCGGCGCTTACCGCATCACGCTGAGAGCCGAGGGCAGGGATGGCGCGCCGATCCATTGCCACCATCTCTTCATCGTGCGGCCACTCGCCGGTCGCAAGCCGGGCCGGGTGCTGCAGGTGGCGGCCACCGGCTCCTGGACCTCGTATAACACCTGGGGCGGCTCCAACCACTACCAGGGCATTACGGGACCCAATCGCGATCAATACGCGACGACGGTCAGCATCGAGCGCCCTTTCTGCCGCGGCTTCGTCGTGCTGCCCCAGGATGCTCCACGGGTGCCCTTGGAAATCTATGCGCCGATGGCGGTTGCCCCGCGCTATCCGCACATGGAATGGGCCTATGCCAACGGCTATTCCAAGAAATATGCCTCGTCCGGCTGGGCGAGCTATGACAGCCACTTCTTCCGCTGGGCGGAACGTCAAGGTTATGCCGTCGATCTCGCCAGCCAGCACGAGCTTCATTTCAACCCGGAGATCCTCGACGGCTACGATTGCGTCGTCTTCGTCGGCCATGACGAATACTGGACCTGGGAAATGCGCGATGCGGTCGACAACTATGTCGAACGCGGCGGAAAGGCGGCGCGCTTTGCCGGCAACTTCATGTGGCAGACGCGCCTCGAAGACGGCGGCAAGCGCCAGGTTTGCTACAAATACCGCTCACGGGCCGAAGACCCAGCCTATCGCTCGACAGATCCGACGCGCACCAGCGGCTCCTGGGAAGCGGCCGAGATCGGCCGGCCTGGGGCGGCGACATTTGGGCTCAACGCCACCCGCGGCCTTTACGTCGGCTGGGGCGGTTGCGCCCCGCGTGGTGCGCGGGGCTTCCCGGTCTATCGGCCCGAGCATTGGGCCTTCTCCGGAACGGGCATCTATTACGGTGATATCCTCGGTTCGGAAGGCCATGCGTTTGGTTACGAGGTTGATGGCCTCGACTATATTATCCGTAACGGCCTGCCGGAGCCGACGGAGGACAGCGGCGCGCCCGAGGGCCTCGAAATCCTCGCGCTCGGCATGTCGTCGCTGAAGGAAGAAAGCGCCGACATTCCGGCGGACGACCAATTCCTTTCCGATGCCGACGCGAAATTCGTCGCCGAAACGCTGATCGGCGACACTGCCCCTGCGGCCGTCGAACGCGTCAAGCGCGGCTGTGGCATGATCGTCAATTTCCCGCGCGGCAAAGGCGAGGTGTTCCACGCCGGAAGCTGCGAATGGGTGGCGGCCCTCAAGCGCGGTGACGCGATGGTCGAGCGCGTCACCGCTAATGTTCTCAATCACTATCTCACTCGCTGACAGAGATTTGCCATGCTCAAGACGACAGCTTCCAACGAACGACCTGCCTCGCATCTCTTCTACCAGTCGCGCTTGCGCCGGCCGCTGGTCGATCGGGCCGAAGGCATCTATCTCTGGGACCAGGACGGACGCCGGGTAATCGACGGCTCAAGCGGCGCCATGGTGGTCAATATCGGCCACGGCAACCGCAATGTGCTCGACGCCATGAAGAGCCAGATGGACCGCGTCACCTTCGCCTACCGCCTGCACTTTGAAAACGAGCCGGCCGAAGATCTGGCCCGCCGCGCGGCGGAAAAGCTGCCGGAGGGCATGGACAAGATCTTCTTCGTTTCCGGTGGCTCGGAAGCAGTCGAATCCTGCCTCAAGCTCGCGCGGCAATGGGCCGTCGCGACCGGTCAGAAGGACCGCTGGAAGGTGATCTCGCGCTTTCCGTCCTACCATGGCGGCACGCTCGGGGCGCTGGCAGTCACCGGTTATGCGGCGCTCTCCGATCCTTTCTCGCCGATGATGCGCGAAATGCCGAAGGTGCCTGCGCCGACCGCCTATCTCGATCGGGACAACCTGACGATGGAGCAGCGCGGCATCAAATATGCCGACATGCTGGAGGAGAAGATCCAGGCGGAAGGCCCGCAGAGCGTGCTCGCCTTCATCATGGAGCCGATCGGCGGCGCTTCCACCGGCGCGCTCGTGGCACCCGACAGCTACTATCCGCGCATTCGCGAGATCTGCGACAAGTACGGCATCCTATTGATCCATGACGAGGTCATGAGTGGTGCTGGCCGCACCGGAAAATTCCTCGGCGGCGACCACTGGAATTGCCGCCCGGATCTGATCGCCCTGTCGAAGGGCTTTGCTTCGGGCTACTGCCCCCTTGGTGCCATGGCCGCACCGTCGCGGATCGTTCAGCCGGTGCTCGACGCCGGTGGGTTCCAGCACGGCTTCACCTATGCAGGCAATCCGCTCGCTTGCGCCGCTGGTCTCGCCGTTCTCGACGAAATCGATCGGCTTGGCCTGATCGATAATGCCGCTGCCATGGGCGATGCTTTGAAAGCTGAACTCGTGGCGCTCTCCAATCGGTTCCCCTTCATCGGCGACGTGCGCGGCAAGGGACTGCTGCTCGCGGCCGAGTTCGTCTCCGATCGTGAGAGCATGAGGCCGTTGCCGAAGGAGTTGAATGCGCACCAGCGCATGGTCGATCTCGCCTATGAGCGCGGCCTGATCATCTATTCACGGCGTACGCGCGGCGGTGTGGAGGGCGACCATTTCCTCGTCTGCCCGCCGATGATCATCACCCGTGAGCAGATCGGCGAGATCGTCGCCATCCTTGGCGACGTACTCGAAGTGCTCGCCGAAGAACTCAATCTTCCCGTCAACCGCTGAGGGCTCGACCATGACGAAGTCCAAAACATCGCGCAGAGTGATCATCACCTGCGCGGTGACGGGATCGGTGCATACGCCGACCATGTCGCCTTACCTGCCGATCACGCCTGACCAGATCGCCTCTGAGGCGATCGCCGCGGCCGAAGCTGGTGCGTCAATCCTGCATCTGCATGCGCGCAACCCTGAGGATGGCCGCCCGTCGGCCGATCCGGCGCTGTTCATGCAGTTCCTTCCGCGCATCAAGCAGTCGACCGATGCGGTCATAAACATCTCCACCGGCGGTTCGTCGCTGATGGCGCTGGAAGATCGGCTTGCGGCTTCGCTGCGCGCCGAACCGGAAATGTGTTCGCTGAACATGGGCTCGATGAACTTCGCTTTGTTTCCGGCGCTCGACAAGCCGACGGAGTGGAAACACGAATGGGAACCGCAGCTTCTCGAAGCAACGCGGAGCTCCATCTTCAAGAACACCTTCGCCGACATGGAATTCATCCTGACGCGGCTTGGCCAGGGCTGCGGCACGCGCTTCGAGTTCGAGTGTTATGATGTCGGCCATCTGTATTCGCTGGCGCATTTCCGCGATCGCGGCCTGGTGTCCGGGCACCTTTTCATCCAGTTCGTCTTCGGCGTGCTCGGCGGCATCGGTGCGGATCCTGAGAACCTGACGCACATGAAACGCATCGCCGACAAGCTCTTTGGCGACGACTACTCGTTCTCGGTGCTCGCCGCCGGCCGTCACCAGATGCCGATGATCACCATGGCTGCTGCCATGGGCGGCAATGTGCGCGTGGGGCTAGAAGACAGCCTCTATAACGGCCGCGGGACGCTCGCGACCAGCAATGCCGAGCAGGTCCATCGCATCCGCGCAGTTCTCGACGCCTTGTCACTGGAGGTTGCAACCCCTAAGGAGGCACGCGCGCTTCTCGGCCTCAAGGGCGGAGATCAGGTGGCATTCTGAGGCCGGCGACACGGGCATGGTTCGACTTGAGCCTTCGCCTGCTGGCAGTGAAAGGGAAAACAGTGACGACGATGCAGCACTCCACGGCTGATATCCGAATTCGCGCAGGCGAACCAGGAGATGCCGACACCATACATAACGCGATCCTGGCTATGGGGCGTGGGCTCGAAATGGCGGACAAGGTCAGCTGCACAGTCGATGAGTATCGCCGTTTCGGCTTCGGTCCGAACGCCGCCTTCCACAGTCTGATCGCCGAGGCGGGTGCAGATCTTGCCGGTCTTTGCCTGTTCTTCCCGATCTTTTCGACCTGGCGCGGGAGGCCCGGCGTCTTCGTGCAGGATCTGTATGTCGACGATCGTTTCCGTGGCCTCGGTATCGGCGAGCGCCTGCTTCGCGAAGTGGCCACATGGTCGAAGGCGCGGGGCGGCGACTATCTGCGGCTGGAAGTCGACGTGGAGAACTTGCCGGCGCAGCGCCTTTACGAGCGTATCGGCATCACCTGGCAGACGAAAGATCGCGCTCATGCCGCGTATGGCGAGGCGTTCGGGGCTCTGGCCGGGGACTGAAAGTTTGACGACGCAGGAAAGGGAGACAGCATGAAAGCCTTCTATGCAGCCGAACAGAAGCGCCATAACCCGAAGGCCTTTCTGTCGAGCGGCGCGCCGCAGCCCAATCCGGAGCAGCCGGAACGGGTCGAGCGCCTGCTCACCGGTGCCCGTGCCGTCGGCTGCGAGATCCTGCGGCCCCGCGATCACGGGCTCAGCCCGATCGCCGCGGTGCACACGCCGGAGTATCTCGATTTTCTCGAACATATCTACGCGCGCTGGCAGCGTATCGCCGAGGCTTCGGAGGAGGTGATCCCGAACATCCATCCGCTAGCGCGGAACGGTCGGTACCCGGCGTCGGCGGTCGGGCAGGCCGGTTACCACATGGCCGATACCGCGTGTCCGATCTCGGGCGAAACCTGGGAGAGCGTGTGCTGGAGCGCCTGGAGCGCTGTTGATGCCGCCGATGCGGTCATGGCGGGCGAACGGGCGGCCTATGCGCTCTGCCGGCCACCGGGCCATCATGCCTTTGCCGACGTCGCCGGCGGCTTCTGCTTCGTCAACAATTCGGCGGTCGCCGCGCAGCGCTTCCTGACAAATGCTGCCCGCGTGGTGATCCTCGACATCGACCTGCACCATGGCAACGGCACGCAAGGCATCTTCTACCAGCGCTCCGACGTGCTCACGATCTCGATCCATGCGGACCCAGTGCGTTTCTACCCGTTCTTCTGGGGCCATGCGGACGAGCGCGGCGAGGGGCCGGGCCTCGGCTACAACCTCAACCTGCCGCTCGAACGCAAATCCGGCGATGCGGAATTTCTCGCCGCGCTCGACGTCGCCTTCCGCCGCATCCGCGCTTACGCGCCGGACGCGCTGGTTGTCGCGCTCGGCCTGGATGCCTTCGAAGGCGATCCTTTCGGGGGTCTCTCGGTCTCTACTCCGGGCTTTGCCCGGATTGGTGAGGCGATCGCGGGCCTCGGCCTTCCGACCGCGATCGTACAGGAAGGCGGTTATCTCTGCGATGCGTTATCGGACAACCTGACGTCCTTCCTCTCCGGCTTTGGCGGCGCGCCATAGCGCTCGAGCAATTCCGGGAAAAATGTGAAGCGGTTTTCCGCCCGGAATCGCGTGATCCAAGTGCGCTGACCGTCACTATTGTGTGGTCGGCCGGGTCGTTTTGCGATCGTGCGTGTCGGGATGCACTCCCGGCAGCGGCGTCGCGAAGACCGCCTCGCTGTCGTCCGGCCGCAATCGGCCCGCTTCGTCGATAAATCCGCGGATCAGCGGCAGGTGCCGGCGCTCGGCAAGGCAGATGGCATATTCGTCGATGAGTTCGCGGGCGTCGTCGATCGGCACGTAGGCGAGACGGGCATCGTGGCCGAATTCGAGGTCGGCGACGACGCCGCAACCGACACCGTTGGCGATCGCTTCGCGCACCCCTTCGCGCGACGAGATCTCGACGATCTGCTGCACGGTGGTGCCGTGTTCGGCGAGGTTCCTTTCGAAGATCTCGCGTGTGCGTGAACCCCTTTCGCGCATGACGAAGGACATGCCCTCCAGCTCCCTCATCTTCACGCCGTCGCGCTCGGCAAGCGGATGGCCGACGGGTACGCATAGCCCGATCCGCATGCTGAGGAAATGAACACCATAAAGGCGCGGATCGTCAGGCGTCTGCGCGGTGATCGCAACATCGGCCCGGTAGTCGAGGATCTGGTCGATGACGCGGGCGGAATTGTCGACCGCGAGCGAGAAGGTCAGTTTCGGCCGGTCGACTTTTAGCCGTGACAGGATCGGCAAAGCCAGGATCGGGCCGTCGGCCGCGACGCGCAAATGCCCGCCATTCGAGCCCGCTTCGCCGCGAAGGAATGCATTCGCCTCCTTCTCGGCTGTGAACAGGCGCGAGGTGATTTCGAACAGGCGCTCGCCGTCGGCACTGAGGCTGACACCGCGTGGCTTCCGCTCAAAGAGGTTGAGACCGCAATGGGCCTCGAGTTCGCGGACATGGGACGAGAGGGTGGACTGGCTGATCGCCATGTCGCGCGCGGCCTGAGAAAACCCGCCGGATTGCGCGACGATATGAAAGGCTCTCAACTGGGTGATCGACATATGGTCCGTTCTGCTGCCTGTGATTGCCGCCACCTGGCGGCGCCGCACATCATTGTCGGCAAAGCTGACAGTCACGTGACATCCGCTCATCTTTTGCACGCTGGACAAAACCGATGGCAGGCATGGGAAAACGCTATGGCCGTTTTACGCTTTGTTAAGCAACTGTCATCTGGTCGGTAAGCGACCTCGCTAACGGTGACGCACGGCCCAGAGCCGATCCCGTTCACCTTAGAGAGAAAGCCGACATGACTTCCTCCCCCAACTCGCTTGCAACGCCAATCCAATCGTCTTCCGATTGGCTTTTGAACATCCCGCGCCTGTCGCAACAGCAGGGTATCCTGGTATCGCCGGGCGGCACTGGTACGGTCTCGTCCTACAGCCTCGTCTATGACGTCTACTTCCCATCCGCAGGCTCCAGCGGCTGGATCCCGTTCCTGCAGACGGATGCGACCAACGCGTCGGACGGCGACGTTTTCGGCAAGGTCGGTGGCGACAGTTTCGGCCTCGGCATCAACAGCGACTATCGCGGCGCTGCCAAGCTCGATGCCTGGAACCGCATCGGCCTGACGATCGAAAAGGACGCCAGCGGCGGCGTCTCGATGAAGAAGTACATCAATGGCGAGTTCGCGGCCGAACAGAAGATGACCGGCTCGCTCGCCGCCCGCTTCACCATCGACAAGGCCAAGGGCTTCCTGATCTTTACCGACGACGACGGCGAAACCTCCTCGGGCTATCTCAGCAACTTTCTGTTCATCGAAAAGGTCTTGAGCGGTGACGAACTCTCCGCCCTCGGCAAGGCCAAGCCCGAAGGCATCGTTCCGGACGCATTGAAGCCCGACGCGTTGCTGTCGAACGGCACGGAATTCCGCTTCGGTGAAGGCTCGACGACGCCGACCTTCGGCCAGGGCAGCCTCAGCGGCAAGGGCACCACGGTGACCACCACGACCCCGGCAACTGCGGGCATCCCGGCTGTCGGTCAGGATACGACGACGCCGAACCCGGGTTCGGTCACCAAGACCCTGGCCATCAAGGACATGATGGTGACACCGGACGCCGGCGACGTGACGATCGACCTGTCGCAGCATTTCTCCGGTGAAAACCTGACCTACACTGTGCAGAACACCAAGGGCGAAGTGCTGAAGGCGGTTCTCGTCGACGGCAACAAGCTGGTGCTCGACTTCGCCGCCCTCGGCCATTCCGATATCCGCGTCACCGCGACGGATGCCGCCGGCAACGCGGTGATCGACGACTTCCGCGTCCGCGTCGCCGGTGCGAACGCCTATACGATCGCCGTCTTCCCGGACACCCAGGATTACACTTCGAACGACGGCCTCAAGCATTTCTTCGGCGACATGACCCAATGGCTGGTCGACAACCGCCAGGGCCACAACATCGTCTTCATGACGCATGTCGGTGACATCACCCAGAACAACCTCTCGGGCCAGTGGGATATCGCCGAGGCAGCGCTACGCAAGCTCGATGGCAAGATCCCCTATGCGCTTCTACCAGGCAACCACGACCAGGCGAGCGGCGGCAGTGCTGCCGACCATACGTCGATCTATCTCGACCAGCGCTTCTCGCCGGACAAGCAGAAGGTGACCAACCCGGGAACGTTCGGCGGCGCCTATGACCAGGAGCTGATGAGCGCCCGCAACACCTATAGCACCTTCACTGCCCCGGACGGCACCAAGTGGCTGTCGATCTCGCTCGAATTCGGCCCGCGCGACGACGTGATCCGCTGGGCCGGCGACGTGATCGAGGCCCATCCCGACTACCGCGTGATGCTCGCGACCCATTCGCTGACGAGCTATGCCGGCCGCCAGGACAATCTTGCCCTGCCGCTCTACGACGAAGGTGCTGGCTACGACTACGGCATGCGCACCGACCAGCGCGGCGCCAATGATGGCGAGTATGTTTCGCGCGAACTGCTTTCCCGCTACCCCAACATCGTCATGACCTTCTCCGGTCACATCTTCGGCGATGGCGCTGAAACCGACATCACCTACAACCAGTATGGCGAGCCGGTCTTCCAGTTCCTGGTCAACTACCAGAACGGCGTCTCGCGCGAGATCACCGGCAACGGCAATGAGGCGAAGGGCAACAATGGCGGCAACGGCGCGATCCGCCTGATCACGATCGACCCGGACAACAACTGCGTCTCGACCGAGACCTACTTCACCGGCTTCGACGACTATCTCGACGGTTTCCGCTCCAAGCCGGAACTCGATCGCGACGGCCTGACCGGCTACTACCGGGGCCATCAGGAAGTCTTCGAGAACATCGATGTCAGCGGCGGCAAGGCGCGCGCAATGGCGGAAGCGGGCGACGACATCCTCGCCGACGCCGCAACCGGCACATCCTCGGCGAACGTTTCGCTGTCGGGCGGGAAGTCGCTGCTGCCGGCAAACGTCAAGAGCTGGGTCTGGACCGATGAAAACGGCGATGTCGTCGCCGAAGGCAAGGAAGCCAAGGCCGAACTTGATCTTGGCAAGCACAAGCTGACGCTGACCACCACCGACGTCAACGGCGTCAAGACCAGCGACACGGTTGACGTGATCGTGCGCGGCGACCGGACGCTGCTGGTCGAAACCTTCAACGACGGCAATGCCAACGGCTGGGCGACCGAAACCGGTGCTGCCAACGGCAACACCGGCAACTTCCTCCTGAAGGGCACCGTCTTCTCCCGGCCGACAGGCACGGCAGGCCTCGCCGCCCCGAAGGCAGCGCTCTTCGACCAGAGCGATGCGGCCCGCAACAAGCTCGTCTTCATCGGCGAAGGCTCGGCCAGCTGGAAGGACTACGTTTTCGAGGCGTCGCTGACGCAGCTCGACAACGACACGATTGGCGTCCTCTTCTACTACAAGGACGCCAACAATCACTACCGCTTCACCCTCGACGGCGAAACCAACCGCCGCCAGCTGGTTAAAGTCGCAAACGGCGTCGAGACGATCATCGCCTCTGTCAACGAGGGCTCGCCCTACAATATGGAAATCCCGCTGACCGTTGCCGTGACCGGCAATGCGATCAACGTCTTCCTCGGCGACAGGAACGTCTTCGGCGGTCCGATCGTCGATGCGACCCAGCCGCTGCAGGGCGGCACCGTCGGTCTCTATTCCAGTGGCCAGCGCACCTCGGTCTTCGACGATATCGTCGTCACCAAAGCCGACACCACCGCCAAGGCCGGCATCGACCAGCGGACCTATGACATCGACGGCGACGGCAAGGCTTCGGTCGTGCTCGACGCTTCCGGCTCCTTCGGTCCGAAGCAGCTCGTCGACTATGTCTGGACCGACCTCGCCGGCAATGTTGTCGCCACCGGCAAGACTGCCAACGTCAACCTCGACGCGGGTGTCAACAAGCTCCTGCTCAAGGTGACTGCTGTGGATGGTTCGGTCTCGACCGACCGCATCGACGTCACCGTCGTCGACCGCACAAAGATCCTCGTTTCAGAGGACTTCTCGAACGCCAACACTCTCTCTCGCTTCAACATCATCGATGAGGGTGAGTTCGGCGGCATCGGCCCGAACGGCAAGTCGTCGGAATGGCTGGTGAGCAATGGCAAGCTCATTCAGACGACCGACCTGCAGAGCCGTGAGCTCACCTGGTCGGGTGCCACGGCCGCCGACTACTGGAAGCGCGGCTGGAGCCCGCTCGGCGACGGCGTCAACGTCCTGCGTCTCGGCACCTATGCGCTGTTCAAGGATCCTGCGGCCCTTGCCTGGACCGACTATGCGGTCGAGGCGACGATCCAGACGCCGGACAAGGACGGCCTCGGCTTCCTGTTCCGCTACAAGGACAACAAGAACTACTACAAACTCGAACTCGATGCTGACGGCATTCTTGACCGCAACCCGGGCAACGGCGCCGGCAGCATCTTCAACCTCATTCGGATGAAGAACGGGGTTGAGGAAATCCTCGCACAGGTTCCGGGCAAGTACGAACCGGGCCAGGCGATGAAGCTTCGGGTCGAAGTCGTCGGTGACAAGATCACCGCATTCCTCAACGACGAGGCGCTGTTTGCCTATCCGGTCGGCGACCGTGGGCTCGATGCCGGCACCTTCGGCCTCTATTCCTGGGGCAATGCAGGCCTTACGTTCGATAACCTCACGGTTGTCGATCTGAAGTCCGGCCTCGAAGGTGGCCAGATCATCAATGGCACCAATGCCCGTGACGTGCTCGCCGGTACCGATGCTGATGAGACGATCTATGGTTTCGGCGGCAACGACACGCTGCTCGGCAATGGTGGCAACGACCGTCTCGACGGTGGCGATGGCGACGATACGCTGCTTGGCGGCGCCGGGCGTGACGCGCTCGTCGGCGGCAAGGGTTCCGACGTCCTGATGGGCGGCGACGACGCCGACATGATCGCCGGAGGGCTCGGCGACGACGTCATCGAAGGTGGTGCCGGGAACGATGTGCTCATCGGCGGCGACGGTTCCGACACCTATGTCTACGGACGCGGTGAAGGCTCGGACGAAATTGTGGAAACGGCGACGACGCCAGGCGATCGGGACGTTCTCGTCCTGCACGACATCGCCCGCGGCGAAGCCGTGCTGCACAAATACGGTGAAGCCGTCGAGGTCGAGTTCGTCAATGGCGAAAAGCTGACCCTGAAGGGCCAGCTTGCAGGCGGAGGCGTTGAGCTCGTGACCTTTGCCGACGGCACGGTCCTGAACCGTGCGGCGATCGCTTACGGCCTTGTCAACCGCGGCCCCGTGGCTGTGGCCGACACGCTGGCTGCCGTCGACGAGGATGCGGCATCTTTCCTCATCCCGTTCTCGAGCCTCATCGGCAACGACACCGATGCGGATCTCGACAGCCTGACGGTGACCGGCGTCACCGCGGTCGCTGGCGGTACGGCCGTCCTCGAACAGGGCGGCATCCGCTTCACGCCTGCCGGCAACTTCAACGGCGAGGCTTCGTTCCGCTACCAGATCTCCGATGGACGCGGTGGTTCGAGCGAGACGGCTGCCTCCTTCACGGTCAAGCCGGTCAACGATGCCCCGACGGCATCGCCGCTCGCGGTCGAGACCAACGAGGATACGCCGATCAACGGCCAGATCGTCGCTGCGGATGTGGACGGCGATGCGCTCAGCTATGCGGTCAAGGCTGGCGCCGGCCCCGCCAATGGCCAGCTACAGCTTGACGCAGCGACCGGTGCCTGGACCTACCGTCCGAACGCCAATGTCAACGGCTCCGACAGCTTCACGGTCGTCGTGTCCGACGGCAAGGGCGGCAGCAACGAAAGCACGGTCAGCGTCACGGTAAAACCGGTCAACGACGCGCCGGTCGCGGTCGCCGACACGGGAGCGGTCGCCGAGAACGAAACGGGCAGCTTCGATCTCGTCGCCAACGACACCGACATCGAGGGCGATCGCCTGACGCTCGTCGGCTTCGCGGTCACGGCAGTCGCCGGCCTTTCGTTGACGAACGCTCAAGCCGCTGCCGCCTTCTCGATCGTTGACGGCAAGCTGGTCGCCGACCCGTCCTCGGCCTTCGTGGCTCTCGAAGACGAGCAGAACGCGCTCGTCACCGTCACCTACACCGTGCGCGACGCTCAAGGGGGAGAGTCGTCCGGTGCGGCGACGATCCGGGTCGACGGCTACACCGAGTACAATGTGGTCGAAGGCACCGACGGCAACGACACGCTCGTCGCCACCGACCGCAAGGACATGATCGAGGCCGGCAGCGGCAACGACACTGTGCTTGCCGGTGACGGCAACGACATGGTCGACGCCGGTGCTGGCAACGACCGGGTGGTCGCTGGTGACGGCAATGATGTCGTCGAAGGTGGCGCCGGCAATGACGTGCTGATGGGCGGTGGCGGCAACGATGCGCTCAATGGCGGTGCCGGCAACGACCAGCTCAATGGTGGTACCGGCAACGACACGCTGAACGGCGGCACGGGCAATGACGTGCTGTCGGGCGGTGCAGGCAACGACACCTTCGTCTTTGCTGCCGGCGATGGCCGGGATGTCGTCCTCGACTTCGAAGCCGGGGCGCAAGGTGGCGACGTGGTCGTGCTCTCCAAGGACCTCTTTGCCGACTATCAGGCACTGATGGCCTCGGGCGCCATCACTGACGGTGAGAACGGCGCGCAAATCGCGCTTAACGACGGCTCGTCGATCACCTTCAACGGCGTCAAAACGGAGAACTTCGTCATCGACGATTTCCGCTTCGCCTGATGAAAGACGAGGGGCGGGCACCGTGCTCGCCCCTCTCACCAACATCCCTGTCATTTCCCTGTGATGGCTGACTGCTACCGCCGCGATCTCAACGGACCACGGACCATGCGCGATATCTCCTCGACCAAAAGTGCCAATCAATTCAAAGGCGTCTTTGCCGGATGCATGAACGCCTTCGTCGGCATCGGCCTGCTTAGCGCCGTCGTCAACATCCTCTATCTCACGGGCTCCCTGTTCATGATGGAGGTCTATGACCGAGTGCTGCCGAGCCGCAGCCTGCCGACACTTGCGGCGCTGCTTGCCATCGTCGCGGTCCTCTATGGCTTCCAAGGGCTGTTCGACGCCCTACGCGGGCGTCTCCTGGTGCGCATTGCCCATCGACTCGATCTGGCAATTTCGCCACGCGTCTACGATGCGATCCTCGGCCTGCAGCTTCAAGCGCCGATGAGCGCCCGCTACGCCCAGCCCCTTCGCGATCTCGACGCCATCCGCTCGTTCCTCTCCGGAAGTGGCCCGACCGCGCTCTTCGATCTGCCCTGGCTGCCCTTCTACATTGCCATCTGCTTCGCCTTCCATTTCTGGCTCGGGGTCACGGCACTCGGCGGCGCAATCGTGCTTGCAGCCATCACGCTGCTGACCGAGCTTGTCTCCAAACGACCCGTCGAGGAAGCCGCCAGGCATTCTTCCAAGCGCAGCCGCATGGCCGAAAGCGCGCGGCGCAATGCCGATGTCATTTCGGTTCTCGGGATGGGGCCGCATCTGCGTCGCCGCTGGCAGGATGAGAACCGCGCCTTTACCCGCGAGCAACGCCGAGCAAGCGATATCGCCTCCGGTTTCAGCGTTCTCAGCAAGGTGCTGCGCATGCTGCTCCAGTCCGGCATTCTCGCCGTCGGCGCCTGGCTGGTGATCAACCAGCAGGCGACCCCCGGCATCATCATCGCTGGCTCGATACTCTCGGCGCGGGCGCTGGCGCCCGTCGACCTCGCTATCGCCAACTGGAAAGGCTTCATCGCCGCCCGCCAGAGCCGGGTGCGTCTGCAGAAGACGCTGTCGCTTCTGCCGGAGATGCAGGGCCGCATGGATTTGCCCGCGCCGAAGGCGATGCTTTCGGTCGAGCGCATCACGGCGGTTCCCCCGGAAACCAGTGAATCCGTACTTCAGGACATCGTGTTCTCGCTGGAAGCCGGTACCGGCCTCGGTGTCATCGGCGCCAGTGGTTCGGGCAAGAGTTCGCTGGCGCGCATTCTCGTTGGCATCTGGAAGCCGGCCCGCGGCGCGATCCGTCTCGATAGCGCCACGCCCGACCAATGGCCGGCGGCAGCGCTCGCGCGACACATCGGCTACATGCCGCAGGCGATCGAGCTGCTTGACGGCACGATCGCGGAGAACATTGCTTCCTTCGAGCCCGACGCTCAAGCCGACGATGTGATCGCGGCTGCGCGTGCGGCGCGAGTTCACGACCTGATCGTCAGCCTTCCGGACGGGTATTCGACGGAAGTCGGCGAAAATGGCCGCGCGCTTTCCGCCGGCCAGAAACAGCGCATCGCGCTGGCGCGGGCGCTCTATCGCGATCCGTTCCTTGTCATTCTCGACGAGCCGAACTCCAATCTCGATTCCGAAGGGGAGGAGGCGCTGACCGCGGCAATCCTCGGCATCCGGGAGCGCGGCGGCATCGCCATCGTCATCGCCCATCGCCCGAGCGCGCTGATTGCGGTCGACAAGGTGCTGATGCTGGCCGCCGGCAAACAGCAGGCCTTCGGTCCGAAAGATGAGGTTCTCTCGAAGGTCTTGAGGCAGGCGCCGGGCAATCCAGGTGCGCTCAAGGTCGTGCAAACAGTAGAAGCAGCAAAGGCATGATGGACATGGACGATTGGCAGACACTGCGGCGCTCGATCCGCACGCATTTGATCGTCGGCGCGCTCGGCTTTGCCACGCTCGTTGGGCTTTTCGGCGGCTGGGCCATCGGAACTGAAATCGTTGGCGCCGTGATTGCGCAGGGTTCGGTTGTTGTCGAAAGCAGCCTGAAGAAGGTACAGCACCCGATGGGCGGCGTCGTCAGCGAGCTGATGGTTCGTGACGGCGATCGGGTTCGGGCCGGCGACGTGGTCATGCGTCTCGATGCGACGATGACGAAAGCCAATCTTGCGATCATCCTGAAAAGTCTCGACCAGTTCGCGGCGCGAAAGGCAAGGCTCGAAGGCGAGCGCGACCGTCGTGAACGCGTGGCTTTTCCCGAGACCCTGCTTGCACGCGGCAATGAGCCGGAGATCGCAGCTATGATGCACGCGGAGGAACAGCTTTATCAAAACCGGCGCGACGTTCGCGACAGCAAGAAGCGCCAACTCGAACGGCGTGTGCAGCAGCTGAACGACGAAATCCGCGGTATGGAGGCGGAGCGCGCGGCAAGCGAGCGGGAGCGGGTGTTGATCAAGGACGAACTCGACCGCTACGTCTTCCTGCATGACATGGGCCTAATGGAGAAAAGCCGGATCAGCACGCTCGAGCGTCAGGCAACCGACATTGACGGAGAGATCGGCCGCCTCACCGCGGGGATCGCCGGCGTTCACGAAAAGATCGCCGAGACGGCGCTGCAGATCATTCAGGTGGACGAGCAATGGGCGGAAGAAGTCGGCAGCGATCTGCGCGAAATGGATGCCCGCATCGGGGAATATGTCGAGCGCAAGGTGGCGGCCGAAGACCAGTTGAAACGGGTCGATATCGTGGCGCCGCAGAACGGGATCGTGCATCAACTTGCCGTCCACACGGTGGGTGGCGTCGTCGCGCCTGGCGAACAGATCATGATGATCGTTCCTGACATCGGCAAATTGGTGGTGGAGGCCAAGGTCGCGCCGCAGGATATCGACCAGATCTATTCGGGCCAGCGCGCCATCCTGCGCTTTTCCGCCTTCAGCCAGAAGACGACGCCGGAGATCAACGGTGCTGTGGAGCGTGTCTCCGCCGACGTCACCGTCGACCAGCGGACCGGCGCCAGCTACTACGTCGCGCGCGTCGCGATCTCGCCCGAGGAGATCCAAAGGCTTGGCAATGTGTCGCTAATGCCAGGCATGCCGGTCGAGACATTCATTACCACCGGTGCGCGCAGCGTTGCCTCCTATTTCGTCAAGCCCCTGATGGATCAGGTCAACCGCGCGTTCCGCGAGAGCTGACGCGCCCAAGCACCGAGTAATCTGACAAATCGCATTCGCCCGTCGGTATCGAAAGATATCGGCGGGCGTCCCGTTTCAGGCGTTCCGACAGATTTTATTCGCCTCATAGTTGCTGCTCGACCACTGTCTTTCAAGCTGTTTGTTCGGGAAGCGACCCCCCACTTTTTACATCGTATGCCACTTTAAACATTTATGCATACAAAATTGTCGACAAAATAGTTGACATTGTCGCCAACAGCTTCAAATCTAGGGTGGCTTGCTCACGAGTGGGCGAGAGCGCCGGCATAGGGCGACTGACGAGAAAACAGAGGGAACGACATGAAACTGAGAAAGCATCTCCTCGCGGGGTTGGCATTTACCGTCCTCGCATCCTCGGCATCCGCCGAAACGCTGCGCTGGGGAAGCCCGCGGGATATCTTCTCGCTCGACCCCTATTCCTACGGGAGCCCCTCGAACCTGGCCTTCCTCAACCACGTCTATGAGGGCCTGACGCGCTATACGCCGGAGTTCAAGGTCGAGGCGGCGCTCGCCACGAGCTGGGAGATGGTGAAGGACAAGGTCTGGCGCTTCCATCTGCGCAAGGGTGTGAAGTTCCAGAACGGTGCCGATTTCACCGCCGACGACGTCGTTGCCTCCATGGCCCGCGTCAGCCACCCGACCTCGCCGCTGCGCGGCAACATTCCGGCCTATGTCTCGACCACCAAGGTCGACGACTACACGGTCGACATCGAAGTGAATTCGCTGAACCCGCTGTTCCTCAACGACATGACCAACATCTTCATGTTCGACAAGGACTGGCTGGTCGACAACAAGTCCGAGCTGCCGACCGACGTCGGCGCCAAGGTCGAAGGCTACGCCACCTACAACACCAACGGTACCGGCCCGTTCAAGGTCGAGTCCCGCGTTCCCGACAGCAAGACCGTTCTCATCAAGAACGATGGCTGGTGGGATACGCCGAAGCACAATCTCGACCGCATCGAATTCATGCCGATCACCTCGGCCGCCACCCGGGTCGCGGCCCTGCTTTCGGGCGAGATCGACCTCACCGATGGTGCCCCGGTACAGGATCTGGAGCGCCTCAAGAGCTCGCCGGACATCAAGGTCGTCGAGCGCACCGACCTGCGCACCGTGCACATGGTCTTCAACCGCCACGAGACCTTCGCCGACGGTCGCGAAAACTTCTTCAACAACATCAAGGTACGCCAGGCGATCGACCATGCGATCGACCGCCAGCTCATCTTCAAGCGCGTGATGCGCGGCAAGTCGCATGTCGCCGGCACCATGGTCGCGCCTGAGATCCCCGGCTACAGCGCCGAGCTCGACGTGCCGACCGCTTACGATCCGGAACTCTCCAAGAAGCTGCTCGAAGAAGCGGGCGCCGTCGGCAAGGAGTTCACGTTCGTCTGCATGAACGACGAGAGCGTCAACGAGGAAGACGTCTGCAGCGCGCTCGTTTCGATGCTGTCGCGCGTCGGTCTCAAGCCGACCCTCGACATCGGCCCGCGTGCGGTTCAGGCGCCGAAGCGCGCCGGCGGCAAGTCCGACGCCTACATGATCGGCTGGGCCAACGAGCCAACCCTCGATGCCTATTCGATCCTGGTTCAGGTTCTCTCGACCCGCGAAGGTGCCGCCGGCGTCGCCAACTACGGCGGCTGGTCCTATCCGGAACTCGACGCCATGGTGAAGAAGGCCGCGGTCGAGATGGATCACGACAAGCGTCTGGCGATCGAAACCGAGGCGCTGAAGTTCGCCAAGGACGAGGTCATCATGATCCCGCTGCACCAGCAGCCGATGGCCTGGGCGATGTCCAAGAACGTCACGGACGTCACCATTCGCGCCGACAACAAGCCGCGCCACTGGCTGACGCGCATCGGCGATTGAGTTTCCTTGCCCCGGCAGAGTTCGCTCTGCCGGGCTTTCTCATTCAGCGAGAAACCCAATGATTGTCTTTCTCATCAAGCGACTGGCCAATGCCGTGCTGGTCATGCTCGCCGTTGCGCTGCTCGCCTTCCTGATCTTCCGCTTCGCCGGCGATCCGGTGGAGTTGATGGCCAACGAGCAGATGTCGCAGGCCGACCGCATCGAGCTGCGCGAAAAGCTCGGGCTCAACGATTCGTTCGTGACCCAGTTCGGACGGTTCGTCGTCAACGCTGCACAGGGCGATTTCGGCATCAGCTACCGCAACGGCCAGGACGTCATGAAGCTGATTGCCGAACGCTTCCCGGCGACGATGGAGTTGGCGCTGGTCGCAACCGTCCTGTCGCTCTTGATCGGTATTCCGCTTGGCGTCATCACTGCGATCCATCGCGGGCGATGGTACTCGGAGGGGCTTCAATTCGTCAGTATCATCGGCGTCTCGTTGCCGAGCTTCGTCGTCGGCATCCTTTTGATCCTTGTCTTTGCCGTAACGCTTGGCCTCGTGCCCGCTTTCGGCCGCGGCGACGTGGTTCAGCTTGGCTGGTGGAGCACCGGTTTGCTGACGGCTTCGGGTCGCGCGTCCCTGCTTCTGCCGTCCCTTGCGCTCGCGCTTTACCAGATCACTCTGGTCATGCGCCTTGTCCGCGCCGAGATGATGGAAGTGCTGCGCTCGGACTTCGTCAAATTCGCACGTGCCCGCGGCGTGCCGCGCTGGCGGATCTATTTCCGCCACGCGCTCCGCAACTGTCTGATGCCTGTCGTCACCATGACGGCGATGAACTTCGGCTCGCTGATCGCATTCGCGCTGATCACCGAAACCGTGTTCCAGTGGCCGGGCATGGGCATGCTGTTCATTCAGGCGGTGACCTTCCTCGATATGCCTGTCATGGCGGGGTATCTCTGCATCGTCTCCTTCATCTTCGTCACGCTCAATACGCTCGTCGATATCGCCTATGCGGTCATCGATCCGCGGTTGCGCGATGCCACCCGCTGAGGTCGCTGCCATGACAGATCACGTCCAGCAAACCACACCGCCACGCCGGCCCTCGCGGCTTGCCCGCTGGCGCCAAAGCGACCTCTGGTGGTCCTTCACCCACAAGCCGTCGGCGATCATCGGCGCGGTCATCCTCACCTTCCTGATCGTGACCGCCTTTTCCGCGCCGCTGATTGCGCCCCAGAACCCGTTCGATCCGGCCCAGCTCGAGCTCTGGAATTCCGAGTTGCCGCCAATCTGGGAGGCCGACGGCCAATGGCCTTACGTGCTCGGCACGGACACCCAAGGCCGCGACATGCTTTCGGCCATTCTCTATGGCTCGCGCATCTCGATCCTGATCGGCGTCGCCTCGGTCGTCCTTTCATTGGCCGTGGGTTTGAGCCTCGGGCTCGTCGCCGGCTATTTCGGGCGCTTCATCGACAATCTGCTGATGCGCATCGGCGATGTGCTCCTCTCGATCCCGACGATCCTGATCGCGATCCTCGTCAGCGCCGTCGCGCGCCAGATGCTGCCGCCGGAACTCAGGGACGTCGGTTCTGCCGCCGTGCTGGTGCTGGCGATTACGCTCAGCGCCTGGGTGCAATATGCCCGTACCGTCCGTGCCCAGACGATCGTCGAGCGCGGCAAGGAGTATGTCCAGGCCGCGCGTCTTTTGAAAACGCCGGCGCGGCGCATCATGCTGAAGCACATCCTGCCGAACACGCTGACGCCGATCCTGGTCGCGGCGACCTTGAACTTCGGCATGGCGATCCTGACGGAGGCGACGCTTTCCTTCCTCGGCATCGGCATGCCGCCGAGCCAGCCGAGCCTTGGAACGCTCATCCGCCTCGGCAACCAGTTCCTGTTTTCGGGCGTATGGTGGGTCGTGCTCTTCCCCGTCGTCCAGCTTTGCCTTCTCGTGGTCTCCGTCAACCTGCTCGGTGACTGGCTGCGCGATGCGCTCAATCCGAAATTGAGGTGAATAATGTCCAATCTCCTGATCCGTAACGTCAGGCCCAACGCCGGCGAAGCGACCGATATCCTCGTGCGCGACGGCAAGATCGCGGCCTTCGGCAAAGGTCTTTCCGCTGAAGGCGTAGCAACCGAGGACGGCAACGGCCATATCGTGATCTCTGGTCTCGTCGAAGCCCATACGCATCTCGACAAGTCGGTCTGGGGCATGCCCTGGCATGTCAATGCCAAGTCTGCGAGCTTGCGCGAACGCATCGACTTCGAGCGCGAGCAGCGGCTCGAAATCGGCATCGAGCCGCACCGCCAGTCCATGCGTCAGGCAATCATGCTCGCGGCCAACGGCGCAAGCCACATCCGCAGCCACGTCGACATCGACACGACCCATGGGCTTAGGCTGATGGAAGGCATCGTCGAGACCCGCAAGGCGCTTGAGGGCATCATCGACATCGAGATCGTCGCCTTCCCGCAGTCGGGCCTTGTCACTCGTCCGGGCACGGTCGAGCTCCTCGACCAGGCTCTGAGCAATGGCGCGGAAGTCCTTGGCGGCATTGATCCCTGCGGCATCGACTGGGACCCGAAGGGACACCTCGACGCGATCTTCGGCCTTGCCGACAAACATGCAAAGCCAATCGATATTCATCTGCACGAGCAGGGCGAACTCGGTGCCTTCAGCATGGAGATGATGTTCGAGCGCATCCGCGCGCTCGGCATGCAGGGCAAGGTGGCGATCAGTCACGCCTTCGCGCTCGGAGCACCGGATTACCTGCGCGTCGCCGGCCTGATCGAACAGATTGCCGAGCTCGATATCCGTATCGTCACGACCGGCTCACCGTCTTCGACCGTGCCGTCGATCCTCCGTTTGAAGGACGCCGGCGTCAAGGTCGCGGCCGGCTGCGACGGCATCCGCGATACCTGGGGTCCGTGGGGACAGCCCGACATGATGGACCGCGCCCGCATCCTCGGCATGAAGAATGGCCTGCGCCGTGACGTCGATCTCGAACATGCGCTGCATGTCTGCTCCAAGGGGGGCGCCGAGGTCATGGACATTAGGGGATACGGCCTGGACGTCGGCTGCGACGCCGATTTCACCCTGCTCACCGGCGAGACGCTGGCCCATGCCGTCGTCGACGTCGCGCCGCGGCCGCTGGTCGTCAAGCGCGGACGTGTCGTCGCTCGAAACGGTATTGCGGAGGTAGCAATCCCATGAACACCATCAAGGATTTGACACTTGGCCAACGTCCCGAGGGACGCACGCTTCTGACGGCGCAATGGGTGCTCGGTCACCGGGACGGTTCGCACCGGCTGATCCCGAACGGTGAGGTCGTCATTGAAGGCGGCACGCTGCTCTATGTCGGGCCACACTTCGAAGGCGACGTAGCTCGGCGGATCGATCTCGGGGCCGCGATGATCAGCCCCGGCCTGATCGACCTCGATGCACTTTCGGATCTCGACACGACGATCCTTTCGATCGACCATCAGCCCGGTTGGGCCAAGGGTCGCGTCTGGCCGCGCTCCTATATCGAGCGCGGGCCCTATGAGATGTACACGCAGGAGGAACTGGCGTTCCAGAAGCGCTTTGCCTTCGCTCAGCTTCTCCTGAACGGCATCACCACGGCAGCCCCGATCGCCTCGCTCTTCTACCGCGAGTGGGGCGAGACCGTCGCGGAGTTCGCCGCCGCTTCCGACGCGGCCGGCGATCTGGGTTTGCGCGTCTATCTGAGCCCGGCCTATCGCGCCGGCGGCATGATGGTGACGGCGCCGGGCCAGCTCGAAGCGATCTTCGACGAAGCAAGGGGCCTGAAGGGCCTCGAGGATGCCATCGGCTTCATCCGCGAGCACGAAGGGCGTCACGGTGGCCTGGTCAAGGGGCTGCTGGCTCCGGACCGGGTGGAAACCTGCACCGAGAAGCTTCTGATCCGCACTGCCGACGCGGCGCGCGACCTTGATTGTCCGATCCGCCTGCATGCGGCGCAGGGCACCATGGAAGTCGATACCGTTCGCCGCTTGCACGACAAGACGGCGCCGGAGTGGTTGGCAAGCTTCGGCTTCCTCAGCGACCGGCTGATTGCGCCGCATGCTACTCAGGCGACCGATAACGATCTGCGTCTTTATGCCGAAAACGGCGTCAGCATCGTCCATTGCCCGCTGGTTTCGGCTCGCGGCGGCAGCACGCTGAATTCGTTCCGCTCCGTCAAGGCCCGCGGCGTCAACATCGCCATGGGCACCGACACGACACCGCCGGACATGCTGATGAACCTTCTGGTCGGCCTGATCACCTGCCGCGTGGTCGAAAACGATCCGGGCGCCGTCAGCTGTGCCGATCTCTTCGACGCCGCGACACTTGGCGGCGCCAAGGCCCTCGGCCGGTCGGATCTCGGCCGCCTGGAAGCGGGTGCTCGGGCCGACATCGCGGTCTTCGATCTCATGGACCACCACATGGCACCGGCGGTCGATCCGATCACCACGCTGGTGGTCGGCGGTTCGGGACGCGTCACCAAGGCGGTCTTCGTCGATGGCCGTCTGTCGATGCGTGACGGCGAAGTGGCAGGCTTCGATATGAACGAGGCGCGCGCAAAGGCGCAGGCGCAGTTCGATGGTCTGATCGCCAAATATCCCGAAAGAAGCTGGGGTCACCCGCCGGTCAGCGAGATCTTCCCGCCGAGCTACCCTCTGGAGGTGCCGCGATGACGGAAACTGCTTCATCGGCCGTGCTTGACGTTCGCGGCCTCTGCGTCGAATTCCCCGGGCGCCATGGCACGGTTTCGGCACTCTCAGACGTTTCGCTCAGCATTCGCCCGGGCGAGATCCTCGGCGTCGTCGGCGAATCCGGCGCCGGCAAGTCGATGACCGGCCTTGCGGTCCAGGGACTGCTGGAGCCGCCCGGCCGTATCTCCGGCGGAGAGGTCTGGCTCGCCGGCCGCCGCATCGACCAGCTCGGCGACAAGGAGATGCAGAACGTGCGTGGCCGCCAGATCGGCGCGATCTTCCAGGATCCGCTGACCTCGCTCAACCCGCTCTTCACCATCGGCGCGCAGCTCGTCGAAACAATCCGCCTCCATCTGAAGCTCTCCAAGGCCGACGCCAAGGCGCGCGCCATCCAGCTTCTGAAGGAGGTCGGCATTCCGGCGCCTGAAGCGCGCTACGACCACTATCCGCATCAGTTCTCGGGCGGCATGCGCCAGCGCGTCGTCATTGCGCTCGCGCTCGCCGCCGAGCCGAAGCTGATCATTGCAGACGAGCCTACGACGGCACTCGACGTCTCGATCCAGGCGCAGATCACCTCGCTGCTCCGCCGTCTTTGCGACGATCATGGAACCGCGGTCATGCTGGTCACCCACGACATGGGCGTCATCGCAGAGACCGCCGACCGTGTCGCGGTCATGTATGCCGGACGGCTGGTTGAGATCGGTCCGGTCGGCGACGTGCTGAAGAATGCGCGTCATCCCTATACCCGCGGTCTGATGGGCTCGATCCCGGCACTCGGCCGTCGCGTCGAGCGCCTGAACCAGATCGACGGTTCGATGCCGCGGCTGAACGCAATCCCGACCGGCTGCGCCTTCAACCCGCGTTGCCCTGAGGCGGGGCCGCGCTGCCGCAAGGATCGTCCCGAGCCGGCCCCGGTCGGCAGCGGCGTTGCTGCTTGCTGGCTCAATGCAGGAGGAGTTCTATGAGTGATGCCCTGACGGTCAACGACCTGACCTGCAATTTCGATGTTTCCGCGCCCTGGCTCAACCGGGTGATCGAGCGCAAGCCGCAGCAGTTCGTGCGGGCGGTGGACGACATCAGTTTCAGGGTGCCGATGGGCGGCTGCCTCAGCCTCGTCGGCGAATCCGGCTGCGGCAAGTCGACGGTCGCGCGGCTCGTCACCGGTCTCTACCGGGCGAGCGAAGGCGAGGTACGGTTTGCGCCCGGCAAGAACGGGCAACCGCTTTCGGCGCAGATGATCTTCCAGGATCCCTATGCCAGCCTCAATCCGCGCTGGCGCGTGCGCAACATCATCGCCGAGCCGCTGCGCGAGCTGAAGCTTCGCAATTCGGAAGCGGAGATCATGGAGCGTGTCGGCGAACTGCTGACGATCGTCGGCCTCGCGCCTTCGGACGGAACCAAGTTTCCGCATGAATTCTCCGGCGGCCAGCGCCAACGCATATCGATCGCACGGGCGCTTGCCGGCGAGCCGGAGTTCCTCGTTTGCGACGAGCCGACCTCGGCCCTTGACGTGTCGGTCCAGGCCCAGATCCTGAACCTCATGCGCAAACTGCAGGACGAGATGGGGCTGACCTATCTCTTCATCAGCCACGACATGAGCGTGGTGCGCCACATGTCGGACCGTATCGCGGTGATGTATCTCGGGCGCATCGTCGAAGAGGCGGACACCGAAACGCTCTTCGCCAATCCACGGCATCCCTACACGCAACTGCTGCTTGAGACGATCCCGGACATTACCCATCCGAAGCGTGGGCGCAGTATCGCTGCCAGCGAGGTGCCGAGCCCGCTCAATCCGCCGTCCGGCTGCACGTTCCATCCACGCTGCCCCTTTGCGGACCAGCGCTGCAAGAGCGAACGGCCGGAAATGCGCAACTTCGCCGACGGTTCGCGTGCCGCCTGCCACCGCATCGAAGAGACGGCGAAGGCGATCCACGCGGCCTGACACATCGAGTTCCCTGAAGCCTTGGGCTCCGTGTCGTGTCAGTCGCGGAGCCTCTTTTTTCGGCCGATGTTCAGGCGACCCGAATTGCGGACGACCGTGTTTCGTATCCCTGTCGTCAGGCGAATGCTACGGTGCTAACCGGAATTCAACGAAATAGACCGATGACCATTTCCGGGCTTCGACACTCACGTTAGGGTAGGGGCCGAAAGCCGGGCTGCACTCCGCTTGGGGGGCTCGGTTGGGATCGAATGCGTTGATTTGAAGAGTTGGCTTATGAACACGACCTCCGACACCGATTTCCCCATCCTCAATGCCGTTGAAGCCCGCATTCTCGGCTGCCTGATCGAGAAGAAGGAAACGACGCCCGACGTCTACCCGCTGACGCTCAATTCGGCGCATGCAGCCGCCAACCAGAAGACGGCCCGCGATCCCGTCATGGCGGTCGAACAGGTTGACGTCCACCGCGCGCTCTCGTCGCTGGCGCAGAAGGGGTTGGTCCGCCAGGCGTTTGCGTCCAGGGTCGAGCGCTACGAGCACCTGGTAGCCAACCGCTTCTCGCTGACCTCGCCGCAGATCGTCATGCTGGGTCTTCTGCTTCTTCGCGGTCCGCAGACCGCTTACGAGCTCTGGGCACGCAGCGAGCGCATGGCGCGGTTCTCCTCGATCGAGGAGCTGAAGGACAATCTCGATCTGATGATGGGCCGCCGGCCGCCACTGATCGTTCAATTGAACCGAGGCGCCGGTCAGCGCGAGGACCGCTTCGCGCATCTGCTGTGCGGTGAAGTCGAGCAGCCGGCTGCCGAGAGGGCTGTGGTGTCTTCGGCTCCGAGTGGCTCGGCGCTATCCGCCCTCGAAGAACGACTGGAAGCGCTCGAGCAGAAGGTGGCGACGCTGCAGGAGCAGCTTGACGCCTTGATGCGCTGATCTAGCCAATCGGCACCAGCGCGAGCGCTACCGGACGGGGTGCCGCCCGGTGGCCCGTAAAGGCTTAAGATTTAGCCGGCGACGTCAGCCAGCCTGCAGGCCGGGTTTTCCTTGGCACGGGGATAGTCATAGGCGCCGACCTTTGAGGTGGCATAGCCGCCGCCGACCAGCGCTTCGGCTAGCTTCACCGCAGCGGTCACGCCGTCGATGACAGGCATGCCGGTGCGCGCCTTCAGGCGGTCGCAGAGCTCTGACATGCCAGCGCAGCCGAGAATGATTGCTTCAGCACCATCTTCCTGCCGCGCCTTGAGGATCTCCTGCACCAGCATCTCCTCGGTATGGGCGAGGTCCTCTTCCAGCGCCAGCACCGGCATGTCCACCGAACGGACCTTGCGGCAGCGATGACCGGCACCATAGGCGTCAGCCAGATCCTCGATGATCGGCACGGAACGGGGCAGGGTGGTGATGATCGTAAAGCGGGTCGCGATGTTCATCGCCACTTGCACGGCCGCCTGACAGATGCCGATCACCGGACCACGTGCGATCTCACGCGCAGCACCAAGGCCCGGGTCATCGAAGCAGGCGATGACATAGGCGTCGACGCCGCGCATCTCGCCCTTACGAATCTCTGCGAGCATCGCCGGTACGGCCATGGCTTCGTCGGCATGCCCTTCAATGCTGGCCGGGCTTGACGTAGGGTTAATGGACTCCAGTAAGGTATGAGGTGCTGCGACGCGCTCCGCACTGCGATGCGCCTGTTCGGTCATGGAGCGAGTGGAATTCGGGTTGATGAGCAGGAGACGCATGGATCAGCTCGTTTTCCGGAGGACGGTTGCGAAGGGGACGTCGGCCGTGGTGTCCAGAGTGCGCATCACGCCCCTCTCCTGGTCCGGCAGTTCAGTGAAATTAAGGTCCATCGGGGCTCTCAAGTGGCATCGCGCCCCGGCTTCGGGCCGGTCGCGCGGTCGTGTTTAAGCAGTTGCCATTGCACATCAAGTTGCGGTACACAATATTGTCTACAATTTTGTAGTCAATATCTAACTGCAGCTGATGGAATTGACTTTGAGCGCCGCACGGCGAGAGTAAGCGAACGGCTAAGGGAGATTTCATGTACAACGCGGACGAAGCCGCCGGTGCTCCGACGGCGATCATTTGCGAGAAGATCTGGCTTGCGATTGCAGAGCGGCGGCTACGCCCGGGAACGCGCTTGAAAGAAGAGCAACTTGCCGAAATATTCTCCGTCAGCAGGGCGCGCATCCGACAGGCACTGACCGCGCTGGAGCGCGACGGCCTGGTGACGATCATGCCGAACCGCGGCGCCTTCGTTTCCGAGCCCTCCGTCGATGAGGCGCGCGATGTCTTCGTTGCCCGCCGGGCCATCGAGCAGCGCGTCGTCGAGCGCTTGTGTGAACGCGCCAACTCCAAGGATATCGTCCGGTTGCGAGGCCATATCGAGGAAGAGCGCATTGCCGGCCGATCCGGCAATCTCTCTGATATCGTTCGGCTTTCGGGCGGTTTTCACCTTTTGCTCGCGGAACTCTCGGGCTCGGCCTTTCTCTTCGGCATTCTGCGCGACCTGGTCTCCCGTACATCCTTGATCACCGCGATGTACCGTTCGAACCACCTTCACAATTGCGGGCCGGACGAACATCTGGCCGTAGTCGAACACATCGCAGCGCGCGATGTCGCGAGCGCGATCAAGGAAATGGCCGAACACCTGAACCATGTGGAAGCGGAACTGGATCTGGACGAGGAGAAGGATCAGCCCCGCGATCTTCGCACCGCCTTGCTTTGACGCTCAAACGAACCAATTGCACCGCTGATAAGAGGAGGCGGTGCCTGCCAGCAGACTGAAGGAAGATATGACCAACCGTAGTTACTATGCGCCGCATGGCGGCAACCCGCCGCAAACCCAACTCCTTTCGGATCGCGCGGTCTTCACCGAAGCCTATGCCGTTATTCCGAAGGGGACGATGATGGATATCGTCACCAGCTATCTGCCGTTCTGGGATAAAACCCGGCTGTGGATATTGTCCCGTCCGCTCTCCGGTTTTGCTGAAACATTTTCACAATATATCATGGAAATCGCTCCGGGCGGTGGCAGCGACAAGCCCGAACTGGACGAGGGAGCCGAGGGCGCGATCTTCGTCGTCGAAGGCGAACTGACCGTTACGCTCGACGGCAAGGCGCACAAGATGCAGCCGGGCGGCTTCGCCTTCATTCCACCGGCCAGCAACTGGAGCGTTCGCAATGGAAGCGAAGCGCCGGTTCGCTTCCATTGGGTGCGCAAGGCCTATGAGTATGTCGATGGCTTGCCTGTGCCGGAAGCCATCTTCACCAATGAAGCCGAAATCACCCCGTCGCCGATGCCTGGCACCGACGGCAAGTGGGCGACGACGCGCTTCGTCGATCCGGCGGACCTGCGCCACGACATGCACATGACAATCGTCACGTTCGAGCCCGGCGCGATCATTCCCTTCGCCGAGACACACGTCATGGAGCATGGCCTTTACGTGCTCGAAGGCAAGGCGGTCTACCGGCTCAATCAGGATTGGGTCGAGGTCGAGGCCGGCGACTACATGTGGCTTCGCGCCTTCTGCCCGCAGGCCTGCTACGCCGGTGGTCCGGGCAAGTTCCGCTATCTGCTCTACAAGGACGTGAACCGCCATATGAAGCTGCGGGCGCGCTAAGGAAACTTACGCTAGGTAAGGCAAAACCGCGCATTCGACGAATGCGCGGTTTTCTATTTTCCTCAATGCGTTACTGGCGCTTCCGAATGGCTCGCTTGCTTCAATCCACCAATTGCGGATCGGCGGGCTGAAGGCTCCTTGGCTGCAGTCGCCGCAGCGTATTGCCTGCCGGGTTCTTGTCGAGGTGCAGCACGCGGGTGAAGAAGTCATTGCCGCGTTCGGTGCGTCCGATATTGACGATCGCGACACCTTGGAGTTCTTCGTCCATGAATTTCAGAACGCGCTGGTAGGCGTCGTCCTCAAGCGTGTCGAGCGCCTCGTCTATGATCAGCCACCGCGGCTTGTGCAAGCTGAGCCGGGCAATCGCCAAAAGGCGCTGTTCCGCTTCGCTGAGGTTCATCTGCTTTCGCGCATCCTGGTCAAGCCGGCCGCTGAGGCGACCAAGCCCGACCTTGGAGAGCACCGATGCAAGTTCACCCTTGCTGTAGCTATCGGCTGGACCTGGATAGGCGAGAACTTCGCCCAGGGTCCCGGGCGGGAAGTAAGGTGACTTCGGAACGAAGGCGAGGCCATCATCGACCGGCAGTGCAATGCGGCCGTGACCCCAGGGCCAAAGGCCAGCGATCGCCCGGAAGAACGGCGCCTTCTCCACCTCGGGCGCACCGGTGACAAGCACCCGTTCGCCCGGATCGATTGTCACGCTCTGCTCCCGCAGCGTGATGCAGCCCGTCGGCGAGACGATTTCGATATTGTCGAAACTCATCTGCGACGTTTCCGACGTCTTGAAGTCGATACGTTTGTCGCCCTCGTGCCTTTCGTCGGTCATCAGCAATGCGGAACGGAAGGCGGCAACGCGTAGCAGCGTGGCACGCCAGTCGGCGATCGCGCCGATGTTGTCGACGAACCAGCGCAACGACGCATGCACCTGGTTGAAGGCACCGACCGCCATCATCAGCCCGCCGAAGCTCAGGTCGCCGGCAAAGTAAACCGGCGCCGCAATGACGATCGGGGCAACGACCGTGATCCAACCATAACTGCCCGTCACCCAGGTCAGGCGTGTCACCGCGCGCAACAGGCCGTAGCTGATCTCGAGCACCGAGGCGAGATCGCGCTGCAAGCGCTTCTTTTCATTGGCCTCGCCTGAAGATAGAGACACCGCCTCGATATGCTCGTTAACGCGCATCAGCGAGAAGCGCAGCGCCGCCTCACGGGCATAGTGTTCACCGTTCAGCGCCACCAGCGGACGGCCGACCAGCCAGCTTAGCCACGAGGCCGTGCCTGCATAGAGAATGGCGGCCCAGACCATATAGCCGGGAATGGCGAAGGCGTAGCCAGACACATGAAAGACGAAGCCGTCGGACAGCGACCACAACACGCCGATGAAGCTCACCAGCAAAATACCCGATTGGAAAAGCCCGATTGAAAGCCCGGCTGACAGATCGGTCAGGTGGCGTGCATCCTCATGGATGCGTTGATCCGGGTTGATGCCGATTGCGCCGGCGTTCGCCAGACGAAACGCGCGCGAGGGGCGCATCCATTCGGTTATGAGATCTTCCGTCAGGCCCTCGCGCAGGCGCAGCTTGATGACCTGTCCGAGCCAGGTTTGCAGGACGTTGAGGACGAGAAGCACGCCAGCGATCTGGGCGAAGACGACCAACTGATGAAGAAAGGCGGGCAGGTCGCGTCGCTCGAGCGTGTCGTAGAACGGTTTGTACCATCGATTGAGGATGATCTGGCCGAAGGCTGTCACAACGATGACAACGACGATGGTTATGCTGAGCCAAATGATCTTGTTGCGTAGCGGCGAGGCCATGAAAGCCCGATGCATCATCCGCAATTGATCACCGAGGGATTGTTCGTCGCTGGGCTCTATCCGGCCGCTATTCTTGACGTTCGTCCGGTTCGACATCGGTGCGAATCTCTCCTTCCCGGTATCTTTAATTGGAATATAGCGTGCCTTACGCTCTCACCCTAGAGCGGATTGTCTAAGCTCACATGTAACCGCGGTCACAAAGGCCCTCGTATCCCGGCGCAAAATTGATTTGTACCATCCGAAAGCGGGTTCATAGTTTCGCCAAACGAGGTCGAAAAACGGCTCCAAGGGAGGAACCAGTATGTCCGCGCATCTCGATCAAATCCGCGATCAGCAAAGAGAAACCTGGGACCGCTTTTCAGCCGGCTGGAAGAAATGGGACGCTCTCGTTCTCGGCTGGCTTGCCCCCTTCGGCCAGGCGATGATCCGCCAAGCAGCGATCAAAGACGGCGATCAGGTGCTTGACGTCGCTGCTGGGACAGGCGAGCCGGGACTGACCGTCGCCGCCTCGATCCCGAACGGGCGCGTCACCGTCACGGATCTATCCGAGCGCATGCTTCAGGTGGCGAGCGAAAACGCCAGGAACCGCGGTCTGACGAATTTTGAAACCAGGATCTGCGAGGCCGGTGCATTGCCTTTCGCGGACGCGACGTTCGACGCTGTTCTTTGCCGGTTCGGCTTCATGTTTTTCCCTGATGTTGCGGCAGCAGCCGAACAATTGAAGCGGGTCGCGAAACCGGGTGCACGTGTTTGTGCTGCCGTCTGGGCCTCGCCTGACAAGAACATCTGGGCAACGACGATCATGTCGACCATTGCGCGCCACGTGGAAATGCCGAAACCGCCGGCGGGAGCCCCCGGCCTGTTCCGCTGTGCGCCCGAGGGCCTGATGACTGCCGTCTTTACTGACGCGGGCCTGCGAGACGTCCGTGAGGAAGAGGTCACGACCACGATGGTTCACGACACGCCCGAAGACTATTGGACCTTCATGACCGAAATCGCCGCACCCGTGGTGGCGGGATTGGGCCAGGCGGATATTGCAACGCGGGAGCGTATCAAGGCTGAGGTTCTGGATCTTGCCCGGCAGTCGATCCGGGCGGGCAAAGTCGAATTGCGCTCGACCGCGACAGTCGTCGCCGGTACGTGTTAGCCGCTAGAGCGCGCTTGCGCTCGAGGCTTTGGCGTGACGCGCCTGGGGCATGAACATTGCGCGGACTAGCGTGTCAGCGCTGGGTCGAGTGGCGCGGAAATCCGGCCATTTTTACCGGCGGCGAGCATCCTGGCCATCTCGTTGACCGCCGCCTCCCGCTGTGGATCCCTTCCTGCCGCATAGGCAAGCGGCGACGCCACCGAAATATCCGGCTCGATGCCAACAGCTTCGAGCCGAAGGTCGTTGTCGATCACCGCATCGGAAACCGCGAGTTCGAGCAGACTGTCATCCGGCAAGACATAGGCGCGGCCTGCGAGCAGGGCGCCCGCCGTCCGTTCACCGACCAGCGGGATGGCATTCTGCCTGAGGGCGTAGGCGAAGAGCTCCAGGCCGCTACGCGTACCTTTATCGATCAGCGCGATTACCGGCTTTCGCCAACGGAAGTTTGCGAGTGTCGCATCCCCGCGGCGCGGCACCAACCGGAAGGACGGCGTGTCGCCAACGAAAAGCTCCGCCGCATCGGCAGGGCCACCACCCCAGCGCCCGCGCAAGTCAACGACAACACCCTCGGCGTTCTTGAGGCGGCCGGTCGCAAGGGCTTCCGCGACAATATTGAGGCCATTGCGCGTTGAGAGCGTCCACATCCGCACGTAACCGATCTTGTGGCCATCGCGTTCGCTGAGTGCAAGACTTTTGTCGATCGCCCGCTCGAACATCGGCAGCGGCCGCAAGCGCTCCACCTGGACTTTCGCCGAAATCGATGCGGCATCGCGATGGCGTCGAAGCCGGATCTCGACGCTTCTACCTACCTTATCGGCGAAAGAGCCGATTTCCCGGTAGGGAAGCCCGTCAACCGACAGGATCTCGTCACCAACGAGCAGGCCGGCCTTCTCGGCGGGCGATCCATCGTAGACATCGGCAACGAAGCGACGATCACCGTCAACGGCCGTCACCATGCCGATGCCGGGATAGCGGACCTCGCCATCCGGCGGAAAGAGGCGGCGCACGTCATTCCGGATTGCGAAACGGAAAATGTCGGAGAGTTCGAAATAGTCGATCGTATCGGGCTTGTAGCGTCCGGTATGCGAGACCCGAAGGCTGGAAAGGACCGATGTGATCGCGTCGTCGACGTCGCTGGGTGAGCTCGTGGTCGCGATCGAGTGCAACCTCCCGTCGATTTGTGCCCGAGCAGCGGCGTTGAAGCGGGCCAGCGCCGTTGTGTCGTAGAATTCCTCATCCACCAGTTCGACGACGCGGTCAAACACAGGCTGGCCCGAACGCGTGACGTCGACTGCATGAAGAGCAGTCGGCTCCGACAGGAGCAACGCAATGGTCAGCAACGTACCTGCGAAGCCAGGGCGCATAGCTCGTCCTCCGGTTTCCGATCGCTCGATTATCGGCCAAACACGGCTTCTTGGGAGGCGGCCTGCTTGCAAAATCGCGTGATCTCGGCAGCGGACACCGTCCGCCCTGTCTGGTTCCGCTCGTTTTCAGATCGGAGTTCCCGGAGGCAGGCAAGGCATCGCAACGATCGTAGACTATCCGCGCGCAATTGGTGATTGCAATTTTATCGCTCGTTAAACGCGAAGCGATTAATCGACACCCGAATGGCGGTCATGTGGCGGACGAAGCGGCGCTGAGCAGATCGGGCCTCTGATCACTTTGGGTCATCAAAAAGAGGCGGCCGGATTAGCTCGTAGGAGCTATAAAATCCATTCAAACCAATCCGTTAATGGCGACAGATCTATTATGAAAATTCTGTAACGCAGTTGTCATATGCTTTCCGGTTTAAGTAAAAATCTAGCGGATTATGAAGATTTATTGACTGCGAAAGATTACGGCTTGTCTTTCCGCATTAGAGTTTGTTAACATTCGAATATAGGGGTTTCATTACAGCTTTGAACGCGGGAGGGTGGCATGCCGCTGTCGTCGATGCTTGATTCCAAGAATTCCCGACACCTCCGCCGAAAGTCAGCCGCACAGGATGGGCCACCTCCCCAGGAAACGGCGATGATCGAACGCCTTTTCCGGTGGTTCGGTGGCAGGAAGGCACGAAGCTTCACACCGCGCTCGGAAACCAGCCATCTACCCGGGCTCGCGCTCGAGACGCTTGAGCCCCGTTATCTGTTGTCTGCCGATATCATGCCCTTTGCGGTGGACATGGTCGGTGATGGCGGCGCTGACTACAGCCTGCGCTATGACAACCTGATCCAGGCGGTCCAGGTTTACGACAACAGGTCGAGCCTCCTCGTTGCGCAGCGGAATGCCGCGGAAATCGACTATATCCGGGTGACCGGTACTGCTGCGAACGACACGCTGACAATCGATTTCGGCACGGATTTCCTTCAGGCGCTCGATATCGATTTTCAAGGCGGCGACGGCGACGACAGGCTCTCGCTGACCGGCGGCGTGTTCGATCTCGTCGAGTTCGCGGTCGATGGTGCAGGCTCCGGTGTGTTTACCGCCGCAGACGGCGAGATCAGCCATCGGATCGGTATCGGTGGCGTCTCGACCGTGACCGATGCGACAACCGCGCAGGAGCGCATCTTTGCCGACATGACGGGCGAGGGGCAGACTCTGCGTCTCAGCGATGCCGGCACGCCGGGAGACGGGTTCTCGACGCTTGACAGCATCAATGGCGGCGCGCTGGTGTCCTACACCTTCGCTTCGCCCAATCTGAAGCTGACGATCGACACCGGCGCCGGCGACGACACCTTCGTCCATAATGGTTTCGACAACGCCGTTTCGGGCAAGGTCCTGCTGAGCGGTGGGGCCGGCAGCGACGCAGTGATCGGACCGCCGGAAGATACCGACTGGAACATAACCGGATTGAATTCCGGCAACGTTTCAGGGGTGTCCTTCGTCGAGGTTGAGAATCTCAAGGGTTCTGCCGACAACGAGGACACCTTCTTCGTTTCAGCTGGCGGCGGTCTGACCGGCGTCATGGACGGTGGTGCCGGCGGCTTCGACAGTCTCGTTCTCGATGGCGGCTTCTTCCATTCCGTCACCTACGTTGCGACCGGTCCCGCGTCCGGCACGATCACCCGCGATGGTCAGGTTCTGCGCTACGATGGCCTGGAGCCGATCACAGATAATACGGTCGTCGCCGATCGTATTATCGCGACCAGCGATTTCGACGACGAAGCAAGGCTGAAGGATAACGGTGACGGCACTCTGACGCTCGAGTCGCTGTCGCTTATCCCGACCTTCGAGAAGGTCACCTTCGCCAAGCCCACCAACAGCCTGACAATCAAACTTGGCGCCGACCTCGGGATCCCGCTGCTGTCGAAGGATGTCCTGACGGTTACGGGTGTCAATCTAGGGGCTGCAAGCTTTACTGTTTTTGGCGAGAACGCTGCCGATACAGCTGGCGATGACGGCAAGGACGAAGTCTTCATCGAGGGGACGAACACATTCGGCGCCTTGGCGGTTCATGTCGAAAAGATCACGGTTTCAGGTAATGTCTCGGCGACGACGGTCACCCTTGTGGCGCTCGCCGAAGACGACGGCAAAATCACCGGCGGCGCCTATTTCGCGACACCCGAGGCGATCATCGACCTCAGCGGCGCGACCATCACCGCCTCTGGCGCCGTGCAGATCTCGGCGACGGCGGATGCGACCGTTTCGGCTTCGACCGCGGAGGTTGGTCCGCTCGAAGGCGTCATCGTCACCGTTCTGCCGGAGGCGAGGATCAGATTTGACAACAGCACGTTGACGGCCGCGAGCCTGACGGCCGGCAGTTCGGTCAGCGTTTCGCTGACCGCGGCCGACGAAGGCGATGCAAGCGAGAACGACACGACCAAGGATGCCGCGGTTTCCGTGACGGTTGTTCTCAGCGATTCCATCACAGAAGTTCTGGGCGGCAGTGCCTTCAACATATCCGGCTCCGTTTCTCTGACCGCCGACACCCAGCTGGCACTGACGACAACCGCGGATGGCGGCTCGGGCTCCAAGGGCGCGAGCGTTGCCGTTTCGGAAGTGAACGCGACGACGCGCGCCTATATGGCGGGCAACTCGTCGCTCAACGCCAATGGCGGTAACTTGCCCGATTCCGTCGCCTTCAGCGCGACTTTGACCAGCAATGTCAGCACCACCGCGATCTCCAGCGCCGGTGGTTCGAACCAGGGCGATGGCACGAGCGAATCCGAAAAGCGGCTCGCCGACCCGAACCAGGACAGCAATACCTCGGACAAGGCGGCGACCAGCGGCGGCGACATCACCTTCGCAGGTGCCGTCACGGTTTCCGATTACCGGACAACGACGGAAGCCTATCTCGACAGTTCCACCCTCGTTTCCGCAAGCACACTTGCCTTGACGGCGACCTCCACCGAGAGCGTCACGGCAGCCGCCGACGGCTCGGCTACGGGCAGCGCCGGGACCGGCGTCGGCGTGGCTGTCGCGCTTGGCATCGCCGATGTAACCACCCGTGCCTATGTCGCTGGAACGTCGGATCTGACGGCGAGCGCCGTCAACCTCAATGCCACGCTGAATGCCGGCGACAGCTTTGTCGTGACGGCGGAAGCCGGTGCGGGCGGCGCCGAAACCAATGTCGCCGGGGCTCTCGCGATCAACATCATCATGACCGACGTCGAAGCCGTGATCGAGGCCGGTGCGACGGTCGATCTCAATGGCGCGGATCTCAGCCTCACGGCCTCGTCGACCACTCACGCCGAGACGGCCGCCACCCCCAATGGCGATGATCTCGGTGAAGCCGGCGAGACCGGCATCGGCGGCTCGGTAGCTCTTGTCGTCATCGACAACAATTCCATCGCGGAGCTCGAAAACGGTGCGACGGTCACGGCCGCAGACGACGTGACGCTTTCGGCAACCGGCAGCCATGAATCCGAGACGACGGCGGAAGCCGGCGGCACCGGCGGCAGCACCGGCATCGGTGGCGCAGTGGCGATCGACGTGATCGACAACACCACCCGCGCCTCGCTCGGGACGGACGATGTCGAGCTCGACATAACCGGTGATTTCTTGGCAACGGCGACCCATCATGGGCTGAGCACAACCACGGCTGACGGCACGGCGATCGGTTCGACCGCGGTCGGCGCCGCGATTGCGCTTGCCTTCGTCGACAACCGCGCGATTTCGACCACGAACCGCAATCTGCGTGCCGACGGTTCGGTCAGCCTGTCGGCGCTCGGCGATGGCTCCAGCAAGGCGGACGCGAAAGCCAGCGCCAAAGGCGCCGACAAGAACGACGAATCCGCCGATGGCAACACCAAGGCCGATCAGCAGAAGCAGAAGCAGGTAGACTTCGCCAACAGCAAATCCGGCGATGCCGACAACACGAGCCAGACCGCCAACACCGGCGGTGGCAGCGGTGGCGATGTCGGCGTCGCGGCCGCCCTTGCGATCAACGTCTCCGACAGCGAAGCGCTGGCCAGCATCGCCATTGGCCGCAACGTGACGGCTGGCGACGGCGCCGGAACCGGCGGCGTGAGCCTGCAGGCGAAGAACAACATGGATGCTTCGGCCATCGCCGATGGCAGCGCGACGCTCGAAAGCGAAACCTCGGGCACGGCGGTCGGCGCCGCCGTGGCGATCAACGTCGCAGACATGAGCAACAGGGCGATCATCGGCAACGGTGCGGTCGTCAACGCCGACGGCGGCGTCATCCTGTCTGCCACCATGAAGAATGTCGGCGGCGACCAAAAGAACGTCTTCGAAGCGCATTCGACCTCCGGCGCCAGCGGCGGCGACACCGGCGTTGCCGGATCGTTTGCGCTCAACGTGTCGGATGCGACCGCAGAATCGGCGATCCGGCCTTTCGCCAGCGTCACGCTCAGCAGCGACGACGCTTCGCTGACGGTCTCCAATACTTCGGAAAGCAGCGCGGTCGCCGAGGCGGATGCCGAGAGTGCCAGCACCGGCGTCGGAGCCTCCTTCGCCATCAACGCAGCCGACAACACGGCATCGGCCAAGGTCGAAAATTCCGTGGTCCTCACAGGACTCGACGACCTGACGCTCAGCGCCACCGGTAGCCACAAGACCACCACGACGGCGGAATCCGGGGCGACTGCCGAAGATGGTACCGGTGTTGGCGGCGCTATCGCGATCACTGTTGCCGACAATGTGACGGAGGCAAAGCTCGGCACTGGAGGCCTTATCGACCTTGACGGCGCCTTCGCCGCGACCGCGACCCACCATGGCGACAGCACGACTTCGGCACTCGGCGACGCAATCGCCGGGAATACAGCGGTCGGCGCCGCTATTGCGCTTGCGTTCGTCGATGACAGCGCGACTGCGAGCACCGCCCGCAACATCACTGCGGATGGCAATGTCAGCTTCTCGGCCCATGGCGATGGCGCGAGCAAGGCCGAAGCTACAGCCAGTGCCGCGGGTGCGGACAAGGATAAGGAAAGCGACAGCGGCAACACCACCGCTGACGACCAGAAGAATAAACAAAAGCAACTTGCCAACGAGAAATCGGGCAAGACGAACACGGGTGACAAGTCCGCAACGAGCCAGGGCGGTACCGGCGGGGGCCAGGTAAGCGTCGCCGCAGCGCTCGCCCTCAACGTTTCCTCGTCGCTCGCCGTCGCCTCGATCGGTGATGGCGTCACGATCATTGCCGGGCAAGGTGCGGGCACCGGAGCGCTTCAGCTCCAGTCCTCCAACAACATGAATGCCAGTGCGACGGGCGACGGCAAGGCGACGACCACGAGCAGTGGCACCGGCGTCGGTGTCGCCGTTGCCATCAACGTCGCGACCATGCGCAACGAAGCTTCGGTCGGCGCCGGCGCGCACATCACGGCCGACGGCCTCACCGCTTCGGCGACGATGAAGACGGTCGGCGGCAACGCCGAGCACAATTTCGGTGCGAAATCCACGTCAGGTGCGAGCGGCGGCGAAACCGGCGTGGCGGGCTCGTTTGCGTTGAGCGTTGCAACCACCAATACGCTCGGCACGATTGGGCTCGACCACGGCGGTGGCGGCACGACGTCTGTGACGCTCACTGGCGGCAACGTCAGCCTGCAGGCAACCAACACAACCAAATCGACGACAGAAGCGACGGCCCATGGTGCCGGCAGCGGCTCAGGAAGCACTGGCGTCGGCGCATCGATAGCGCTTGGTATTTCGCTCAACACGACCTTCGCCGGGATCGAAAACGGCGAAACGATCAGCGGCAACACCGGCAACTTTCAGGCACTTGCCACCTCGAACGATACGGTCACCACCACGGCAAAGGCGGGCGCAGCCGGCAACACTGCTGTCGGTGGCGCAATTGCAGTCGCCTACGTGGATAATGACACGGATGCACATATCGGCTCGGGTGCTGGCGGTGCGATCACGCTGACCGGAAATCTCGCCGCGCAGGCGAGCCATGCCAGCACGATCCACACGCTCGGCGACGGCGAAGCGGCCGGCAGCAATGTCGGCGTCGGCGTTTCGCTCGCTTTGAACATCGCCGAAGTGACCAACGATGCCTTTGTCGGCAGGAACTTCTCCGGCGCCAACAATGTCAGTGTCACCGCGACGTCGACTTTCGACACGAAGGCAGAGTCCAAGGCGAGCGCCAAGGGAAATGATACCTCGAAGGCGAACTCCGACCAGGAGAGCAGCAACCAGACGAACATGGCGCAGAACCAGAGTGGCGGCTCGAAGGCGCCGACCCAATCTGGCAGCAGCAGTCTCGGCACCGCCGATAGCAAGAGCACGAATGAGACGGGTAAGTCGACACAGGGCGGGACCAGCGTCGCCGCAACGATCGCCGTCAACTTCCTCGACGCCGACAACACCGCGACGATCGCAAGCAATGTCGTGATCGGTTCTTCGGGCGCGATGGAAATCGCAGCGACCATGACCACCGACGCGCGTGCGCTCGGCACGGCGACGGCGACCAACACGAGCGCCAATACCGGCGTTGCCGCCGCTGTCGGCCTCAATATCGCCTTGCTCGACAATACCGCGCAGGTCAATTCCGGCGCCGATCTTACCGCCGGTTCGATCAAGGTGCGGGCAATCACGGCCGATGGCGAAAGGAATACCTTCCAGGCGCGGGCACTGGCAGGCGCCGTCTCGAAGAACACCGCCGTCGGCGGCTCCGTCGCGATCAACTATCTCGACGTCAATTCGAGTGCTATCATCGGCAACAACGCCGATCTCGACGCCAACGCCGGCGGGATCGCTATCAATGCGGTCAGCGTCAACGAGATGCAGAGCATCGCCGGCGGCGCGGCGCTGAGCCTCAATGGCGGCACCGGTGTCGGCGTCGCGGTTTCCATCAATATCGTCAACGATCTCAACACCAAGGCCGACGTCGGGACCGGCGTCGATGCCGAGGCGAGCGGCGCGATTGGTGTCACGGCCCATGCCGAACTGCTGCCGATTACGGAGAGCATTCCTGTCATCGGCAATCTGGCGGTGACCAGCTTTGCTGCCGGCGTTGCGGCAAGCAACGGAACGGCGGTGGGCGGTTCCTCAAGCGTCAACGTCGTCTTCATGGAGACGCATGCCTTCATCAATGACGGCTCCGATTTCGACGGCAATGGCGGGGTGACCGTCGAAGCGACCGATATCTTGACCATGGTCAGTGGTGCTGGCGGCATCGGACTGTCCGGCGGCAGCAATGCCGGTGTCGGCATCGGCCTCGACGTGAATGTCATCATCCGCAATTCCAGCGCCTGGGTCGGCGGAACTGCGGATCTCGGTGCCATTGCCGGCAATATCCTCGTCAACGCCGATTCATTCGACACCATCACCTCGATTGCAGCCACCTTCGGATTGAGCCTCAGCGGCTCCGGTGTGGCGGCCTCGGTGGGTGTCGTCGTGCTCGACAGCTCGACCGAAGCCTATGTCGAGACGGGAACAGCACTCGACAAATCCGAGCTTCATGCCGGCGGAAATGTCTCCCTCAAGGCAACCGGTGACGCCAAGATCTTTGCGCTCGCCGGCGGCATCGCCTTCGGCCAGGGTGCCGGCATCGGCATCGGCGGCACGGTCTTCGTTCACATCGACGATGTGAAGGCCGAGATCCGCGGCCACGCCGACGTTGAAACAGGCGGACCCGTTGGTCTCGATGTTTCGGCGATTTCGACTGAGGACGTGACCACGATCGCCGCCGCCGGTGGAGTATCGACCAGCAGCGCAGCCGTGGCTGGTTCTGTCGCTGTCACGGTGCTGACGGAAACGACGATCGCGCGCATCGGCTCGAATACGGCGGTCACGGCCCAGTCCGGTGCAAACGATCCGGGTGTTGCCGCCTACGCCTATGGCGAGACGGATCTCCTGACGGTTGCGGGATCGCTTGCTGCGTCCGGCGGCAGCGCCGCAGTTGGCGCCGGCGTGAATATCGCGACATTGATCAAGACCACGCAGGCATCGATCGATTCCGGCATGGATATGGATGCCGATGGCAACATCAAGGTCGAGGCAACCAGCAACGAGGATGTCGGCTCCTTCTCGGTCGCAGCCGGCGGGGCCTCCTCAGCCGCGATCACGGTCTCGGCGGATGTGTTCATCTTCGACGTGAAGACTCGCGCCTTCATCGGCGACGATCCGATCGACGGCATTGGCAATGCGGGCCTGACCGACGTTCGCGCCCTTGGCAGCGTGCTGGTGCAGGCGGTCGATGAAACGGAGCTCGATCTGATCGTCGGCGGCGTTGCCGTTGGCGGCAGCGCCGGCGTCGGTGTCGCAGCCGGTGTGGCCGTCGTCACCAAGACGACGGAATCGTTCATCGGTGAAGACGCGCGCGTGACCGGCGAGGGCCAGCACAGCGTGGCTGCACGCACCGGCCGGTTCGACATCAGCTTTGCCGGATCGCAAAGCATGGGCGATGGCTATGACCCGCAGACCGACGGCCAGGTCAGCAAGGACAGTCTCGAAGCGGGCGTGCCGATCAAGCAAGGCGGCGGCGGCCTCGGCCAGTTCAATGACCTCGACCAGGATGAGAGCGATGACGGTACCCCAACCGATCCAGGCTTGACCCAGCAGCGGACGGCGACGGCCGCCGTTGATGGCGGCTTCCGCGGCGTCGCAGTTTCGGCAAGCACCAAGGACGATATCGAAACGGCGGCCATTAGCGTTGGCGGCGGCGGGTCCGTCGGTGTCGCCGTCGGTGCGGCGGTCAACGTACTCAACACGACGACGACCGCGCTGATCGGGGAAGGCGCCCGCATTAATCAGGACATGAGCGGTGGCGGCAATGGGGCGCAGTCGGTCCTAGTCGCTGCGGCCAGCGATTTCAGCCACCTCGGCGTTGGCGCCGGTGCGGCCTTCGGCGGGTCGGGTGCAGCCGCTCCGGCAGTCGACGTGTCGGTCATTACCACGAAAACGAAGGCGACTATTGGCGACGACACGCTCGTAGACGCGAACAATGATGTAGCGGTCATCGCTACTGCGAAGGAAAAGGTTCTCGTCGTCTCCGCCGGGCTTGCGGTAAGCGGCGCCGTCAGCCTCGCCGGCGGCGTCTCGGTTGTCTCGCTCGATGCCGATACGTTCGCGCGCATCGGGGATTCGACGGTTGAGGCCGGCGGCGATGTCGCCGTCATGGCCAAGGACGACTCGCAGTTCACCATCGTTTCCGGTGCGGTCGCCATCGGTCTCGCCGGCGGTGGTGCCGCTGGCTCCGTTGGCGTCGTCAACGTCACCAAGGATACCGAGGCAACGATCGGCGAAAACGCGACGATCGACGCGCGCGCCAACGGCGCGGGTATCTCGAACGTGCTCGACGGCCAGATCACGACCAGCGGCGGCGATCCGACCGGTTTCTCCACGCTTTCCGGTGAGGCGCACGGCGTGATCGTCCAGGCGCAATCGTCGGAAATCGTTACGCATATCGCCGTTGCCGGCGCCGGCGGGCTCTATGTCGGCATTGCCGGTGCGGTCAGTGTGACAATCATCGATTCCGATACTTTGGCCGCCATCGGCGCGGGTGCCGCGATCAACCAGGGCTTTGCAGACTATCAGTTGCATCCGGGCAATGTCGGCCTCGGGCAGGGCGTTTATGTCAACGCCGCCAATGATGTCCGCATCACGTCCTTTGCCGGCTCGGCTGCCGTCGGCTTCGTCGGCATCGGTGGTGGCATCGATTTCGGCAGCATCAAGAACGACACCACAGCCTCGATCGGCGCGAATGCTGACATCCTGGCCCGCAACGATGTCGCTGTCAGTGCAGACTCGATTCAGGCCCTCAAGGGCTTCGCCTTCAGCGGCGTCGGCGGCGTCGTGGGCCTCGGTGCGTCGGTCTCGGTCTGGTCGATCGGACAGGATTTCAAGGACGATTACGCCAACGAGAAGGAAGGCACGTCGGGCGATGCCACCACAGGTGGTGGCGACAACGCGGCCGCCGATGCGGGGGAAAAGACCGATGGCGGCGTCGGCGAACTGACCGGCCAGATGACCGGTTTCAGCGGCGACGGAAACTCCCGCACCGCGGACTCCCGTGTCAGGGACAACATGCAGGGTGCATCGGACCGGCTGAACGACCCGTCGTTCTTCTCGGGCGCGGACCTCGATGCCGCGTTGATCCCGACGAATGAGGAGCACGGTACCACCGCCACGATCGAAGCCGGTGCGGATGTCGAGGCCGGCCATGACATTCTGGTCGTCTCGCGCCAGAACATGAAGGTCGATCTTCTGATCGGCAACGCTGCCGCGGGCCTCGTCGGCGCCGGCGCAGCCGTGACCGTGCTCAACGTCTCCGGACAGGTCAAGGCAAAGGCCGGCGGTAACCTCAGCGCCGGCAACCAGATCAAGGTCGAGGCTGAGCTTGACGAAGAGGTCGATGTGACGACCGTCGCCTTCCAGGGCGGGTTCGTCGGCCTCGGCGCATCGGTCATCGTCATCAACGATACCAGCCGCGTGCAGGCCCGCCTGCTCGATGGAACCGTGGTGGAGAATGCCGCCCTGTTGTCGGTCAACGCTTCGAACACGCAGGACTTCGACGTCACGACGACAGGCATACAGGTCGGCGCAGTGGCGGCCGGCGCCTCCTATGTCGACCTCAATATCGGCGACACGGACGACAGCACTATCGAATCTCTGGCGACCATCGGGGCTGGCAGCCAGATCGGCCAGACCGACACGGTCGGTGCGATCACTGTGCATGCGGACTCGACCGTCGACGCCAAGGCGGAGACCTTTGCGCTCGCCGGCGGTGCGCTCGGCCTCTCGTTCAATTTTGCGCTGATCGATGTTGAGACCAACATCGAAGCATCGATCCTTGGCGGCGCAAACATCGATGCCACCGGCACCGTGACGCTGGAAGCGCTTTCGAGCCACAATGCCAAGGGCGATGTTTTCGCGCTCACCATCGGTCTCGGCGCGGTCGGCACGAGCTTCGTGACGGTGAATGTCGTGCCGACGACAAGTGCGCTGATCGGTGGCAATTCGACTATTACAGCCGGCGGCATCGTCATGCTCGCCTCCCACAATTTCGTCGGCGAAACAGCGACGGATCGTGGCGCCAAGGCCTTTGCCGAAGCCTCGGGTGGCGGCCTGTTCAGCGGCCAGGGCGCAGTGCCCACCGCCAAGGCCAACGCCATCGTCAATGCTACGATCGGCGCGGGCGGCAGCCTGACCATTACCAACGACATCGATATCAAGTCGCGCCTGCGCAACTACGCCGTCGCCAACACCGAGGCGAATTCCTTTGGTGCGGCCGCTGTCGGTGCAACCGATGCTGAAGCGACCGCTAACGGCCAGTCGAACGCGGCGATGAATGCCAATATCGTTTCGGTTCGCGACATCGGGGTCGACGCGCTTGCGATCAACGGCGCGCTCGCCGTTGCGGAAGCGACAGGCGGCGGCGTCCTCGGGGCGCTGACGCTCAACAGCGCCACGGCAACCGCAAGCCCGTCCTCCGTTGCGGCGACCATCGGCAACAATACGTCCGTTCAGTCCGCACGCCATATCCGGCTCAAGGCACTCGCCAACACCGAAGGGGATTCGAAGGTCGTCGGCGTGACGATCGGCGGCATTTTCGGCGCCGGCGATTCCGATGCCACGACCAATGTCAGCCCGACCGTCTCCAGCACCATTGGCACTGGCAGCGTCATCAATGCGACCGGCACGGTTTCGGTCGAGGCGATTGCCGCGCCCATTCCAGGCACGCAGCCCGACTATGCAGTCGTCGACGCCGATGGTGTCGCCAACACCATCACTGTCAACAACCATGGTCTCGTGACCGGCGATACCGTCGAATACGATGCCGGCAGCGGTGGCGCGGTGATCCCCGGTCTTAACTGGCCCGATCCGCAGGATCCGGCGGTCAACCGTCAGTACAACGTCATCAACGTCATCGATGGCGGCAATGTCGACCCGAACAAGCTATACTTCGGCTCGACTTTCAATGCCGCACGCATCGATGCCGAAACCGAGATTATTACTTTCCAGGGTGCGCATAACTTCATCAGCGGCGATGCCGTGCGTTACTATGCCGGGCCCGACGAAACGGTTAACAGCTTCGGCCTGACAGAAGGCAATCTCTACTACGTATTGGTTATCGACGAGTCCCATATCAAACTGGTCAATACGCATGACAAGGCGGTCAACCCGCAAAACTACTTCAAGAACTTCCAGCCCGACGACATCGCCGGCAATCAGATCACGATCTCCGGTCATGGGTTCACCAATGGCATTGCCGTCACCTATGACGCGCCCGACGCCAAGACCTTCGTCAGCCGGCAGGTCGATGTCCATCCGACGGCACTCAATCCCGATGGCTCACCGATTGACGACGGCACGCAGAACAACATTCGCTTCTTTGACGACAACGGCAACGCGCTGAACCATGGGTTCAGCGAGGGCGAGCACGTTGTCTACAACGTCGAAACGGAAACGGGAGCGCCCGGAACGCCGATTGGAGGGCTGTCCGATGGCCAGACCTACCGTGTCCACGTCGTCAATTCGACGACGATCCAACTGAAACGCAATGACGTGGTCACAGAACAGGTTCAGTTCGTCCGCAATGGGGCCGGCGACCGGATCATCCGTACCGATGGCGAGAACTGGGCCGATTTCGGTTTTGGAACTGGTACTCTGTTCATCAGCGGCGCCGGTGCCAACAGCGGTACCTACACCGTTACCGGCGTCAGCGGCAGCACGCTGATCCTGTCGGTCGTCAACAGCGTTACTGAAACGACGCTCACCAAGACCTTCGATCAGTCGATCATCACGCTCACGCCCAACAAGGCGAAGACTGCCGACGACATCCATTCGCTGATCAACGCCAAGAATCTGCCAATCGGCGGGCTCGAAGACGGCAAGACCTATTATGTCCGTGGCGTCAGCGGGCCCGGCGACGATACCTTCGAACTGTGGGACGCGCCTTCCGGCGGCACGCAGATGACGTTGACGCCGACAGGGCTTTCCGGCCCCTACGCCAACCATCGCATTGGCGCGCTGGCCGTCGACATATCGAGCGACAGCACGAGCGAGCAACAGCTTCGGATCGACATCAACGATGCAGTGACGTCGGTAGCTGGCGGCCAGTTCCTGTTCGGCCCGGGCGAGGTCTCGCTCAGCGAAATCGCGCCGCAGTCAGGCGACGGCGTATCCTCGGCCTATTCAAAGGGTTCCGGCGGCGGCTTTGTTGGCGTCAACGGCAATGACGCCAATATCACCAGCAATCCGAACGTGACCGCCACGATATCGGCGACGCTTGTAACGACGAGCGGCGATGTCTCGATCACCACGTCGGCCACCACCAATACGACGGCGCACGCGGTCAACGGCACCGGCGGCTTCGTCGCCGTCGGCGACGCGGATGCCAACAGCTACCAGGACATCAACAGTGTTGCCTCGGTTGGGGACGGCACGCGCATCGTCGCCGGCAAGAACTTCACCGTTGCATCCAGCACCAATGCCAATACCGGAGCCTCGTCGCATGCGAGCGCTGGCGGTGCCGTTGGCTTGGCTTCGCCGACGACCGTAGTCTGGATCGAGTACAACAGTGCCGCGACGATCGGCGCCGACGCGATCGTCGTCGCCGGCGAACTGGCACGGCTAACCGCCTATTCCGAAGCTGGCGTTTCCGCCAAGTCGACCGGTTCAGGCATCGGCTTCGGCGGAGATGGCGACGCCGTCACGCATGTCTATATCGGTGTTGCGGATCCGAACCCCGATCCGGATCAGGCCGACACGATTGCAACCCTCGGCGACCGGGCGGTCCTGAATGCCAAACGCGCCGTTGCCAGCGCGAAAGTCGGGCGCTTCGACGTCTTCGCCGGCAGCGACGGCCGCGGCGCCGGCTTCTATGGCGAAGGCCAGGCCGAAAGCACCATAACGGCCCGGCCGAAAGCGGAAGTGCACATCAATGCCGACGCCGAACTGACCGGCTGGGAGGGCGTCGACCTCGTCACCCGCTACGACAACGTCAAGACTCATGCCAAGTCCTATGCCCGTGCCACAGGCCTTTTCGGCTTCGTCGATTCCGATGCGCACAACGACACCGACGTGGCGTCGAAGATATTCGGCGCCGCCGGCGCTCTGGTCACGGCCGGCCCGCGCGACAATGCGGATGGTGTTCTCGGCCATCCGGATTATCCGCAGGAGCCCGCGGCATCGAGCGAACACCTGGCGCTCTATGCTTCCACCGTCAACGGCTCGATCTCGCAGACGGATGACGCCGACCACAGCAAGCGTTCGCTTGCCGCCGGCGGCTCCGATGGCAGCAGCCCCGACGACCGGCCGCAACAGATCGACTTCAATTCGGATGTCCTCATTCTCTCCGGGCGCTCGCCAGAACTGGTTGTCAAACAGCTCGTCATCGGTGCTGACGGCCAGATCGACGTCGCGGTCGAGGTGACCGTCAACGATAGCGCCAGCGGTGGTGGCAGCAGCGAAGGAGAGGGCGATACGATCCAGAGCGCCGACATCGTCGTCAACGACATCGTCAATCCTGGCCCGGGCGACGTCGTCTTCGATTCCGACACGATGGTCGGTTCCGGCGGCACCTGGACGTTCCGCGATACGCTGCAGCGCGTCACGATCCGCAACGAGTCCGACAAGGACATCATCATCAACAACATCGACGTTGTAACCGACGAGCAACCGCTTGCCTGGCTGAACCCGTCGAAAGCGGTGACGCTTACGTTCAACATCGAGCGCGAGGTGGCGCCGACGCTGATTGAGATCACCGACACGGGCGGCCGGTCGGATATCTATATCAACGGCACCATCGAAAACCCGATCGGGACCACCTCGATCGTCAATACCGACGGATCCGTTTTCGCGACCAACGATCGCGGTGTGCTCGGCAGCGACGGCCGGGAATCCCTGATCCGCACGCACATCCTCAATATCCGCGCCGAGGAAAACGTCGGCACGACAGGAAACCGCGTCAACATCGACATCGTCGACAGCGCCGGCCTGCCGCAGCTTGTCAGCTTCGATACCGGCCGTGTCAGCGGCTTGACGGAGCAGATCTTCCTCGGGCACGAAAACCGCTTCTATACCGGCCAACTCGTGCGCTATGACGCGGTCAGCACGGCGATCGGTGGGCTCGTCGATGGCGGCTACTACTATGTCATCGCTTCGTCCGATGGCCTGAGCGTTAAGCTGGCGAGCACGCTGGCGAATTCCCTCGCCGGTGTCGCGATCAATCTTTCGCCGAGCGGGCCGCTCACCAACCAGCACAGCCTGATTGCGGCGGAGACATTTACCGTCGATGCCGTCCAGAACATCAACCTCGACCTCAAGTCCCTGCTGCGCGAAGATCTCGGCGGCGGCTACTACATTGTCGAAATCGACCGGATCAGCGCCGGCGATAGCGCCAATGTGCTGCTACAGGCGAGCCTCGAGCAGAGCGGCGCAGGGGCCTCGGGCGGCGTGCTCGTCAAGGCGCCGAGCCAGGCAGCCGGGATCACCCATTACAACTTCTTCCGGCCGGACAGCGGCCTTCCTGAAGAGCTGAGCCGCGGCGTTTTCGGAACCGGCAACACGCCGATCGCTTCCACCTACGACTTCCGTGGCATTGATCCGGCTACCGGCAATCGGACTCTGCCCGGCCTCCAGGCCGGAGCGGTCACCAGCGGTGGCGATATCATCGTCGCTGCAGCAAATCCCGATCCCGGCGCAACGACGATCAATGTCCTCGGAATCACCGAAATCACCGGAAACGGCGATATCGATGTGGTGACCAACGGCTATATCGCCTTGAGCGAAAAGACCGGCGACATGCGCGTCGAGCGGATCAAGTCGACCGCGTCGGACGTGCTGCTCTATTCGCCGCGGCGCATCATCGATGCGCGGGGCCTCACGGAAGGCGATGTCGAAGCCGATGTCGCCGGCCGCAACATCACCATGGCCGCCGGTGTCGGTCTCTTTAACCCGAACCATGCACAGGTCGCTGCGCAGGTTCTCAACCCGACGCTGCTCGACATCAACTCGCCGCTCGGCGGCATCGGGCTGCCGACCGATTTCCTCGAGATCAACGTCGACATCCGCAACGGGGTCGGCGGCCTGGGCGTGCTGAGGGCATTCGACACGACCGCCGACAGCACACTCGGCATCTTCCTCGATGAAGTCGTCGGCGACCTGCTCGTCCACACGGTCCATACGACGCGTGACATCTCGCTGCGTACCGTCGCCGGCTCGATCCTCGACGCTCGCAACAACGGCGCTGGCGACGATTTCGCTGACCTGCTCGGCCAGAGCATCGATCTCGACGCCAATGGCGGCGGCTCGATCGGTGCCTTCAATAACGACCTGGAGATAGATTCCTCACGCGGCTCGTCGAACGACGACGTCGCCCTCGAAGCCGACAACAACATCTATCTGGCGGAAGCACCCGTTAATCCCGGCGAGAGCGCCGGCAACCTCAGGCTCGTGCTCGCCCATACCTATGACGGCGACATTCGCATCACCGTTCGCGAGACGGCGGTCCAGGGCGAGAACCTCGACCTGCTGCACAGCGGCAGCGCACGCTTCTCCGAGGACGGCCTCACCTTCCCGACCTTCCAGGCTGATGCCGAGCGTCTCATCCCGCATGGCCAGATCTTCGCCGAGAAGGGCAATGTGCAGTTGCGGGTCGGCGACAACGTCACACTCGATTCGAACAGCGAGATCCTGGCGGCGAAGCGGATCGACATCTATGGCGACGTCACCGCCTTCGACGAGGCCATCACCCTGCTTGCCAATGCCGATATCGGCTTCGGTTCGGTCATGCTGTTGCGCGGGCGCATCATCGCCAATGCCGCAGTAACGCCCGGCAACAAGAGCAATGGCACGCCTGTTGGTACCGCTGCACCAAAGACGGCTGCGCCTCACGCCACGAATCTGACCTGGATCTTTGGCAATACCGATGTCGATACCATCCAGTTCGGCGATCCCTCGGGCGCCGGCGGCACCAACAGCCAGGGGAGCCCCGGCTATATCTTCCTCGGCTCGAAGACGCGGGCCTATGGCAGCCAGACGCTTGATCCGACGGTTGCCGACGGCGAAGATCGCTTCACGGTCTACTACCTGCAGGATACAGCGACGCAGACATCGCCCAACATGACGACAGTCGCCGAGCACACGCTGACGCTCGACGGCGTCTCCGGCAGCGATCTCTATGAGGTCTACACGCTCGGCTCGAACAATCCGGGCCGCGGCACGGCCGGCACGGACTTCAACCGCAACTACGTCATCAACGTGCTCGATACCGGGCGCTCCAACGACGGCGTCGATGCGCTGAACGTCTACGGCTACAACTCGGCATTCAACGGCAAGGACGGCGACGGCAACAAGCCGATCGACGACATCTTCCTGCTGCGCGGTGCGAACTATCTGCCGCATGAAACGGCCGATCGCCCGGCCTATGTCGCGATGGTCTATGGCCAGCCGACCACCTATGCGGACACGATCGAAGACAACGAACCGTCGAACGAGAGCGCACGCATCAACTACGACACGGCCCTCAATGGTCGCGTCACCGTCGAAGGCCTCGGCGGTAACGACAACTTCTATTCCGATGATACGACGGCGATCGTGTCGCTTCAGGGCGGAGCGGGGGACGACTCCTTCCAGATCGGGCAGATCTTCGGCAACAAGCGCACCGACGATCCGGAAAACGGCGTCACGCCGTTCTTCGGCGGCGGCCTGCTCGCCCAGGACGTCTTCCCGGACATGGTTGCTACGACACGCGGCTGGCTGAGCCCCGGCATCAGCGCGCCGCTGGTCGCGCAGGGCGGAACCGGCAACGACGAGTTCCGTGTCTATTCGAACCAAGCTGAGCTGAGGCTCGAAGGCGACGACAACAACGACCTGTTCATCGTGCGCGCCTTTGCGATCGCCGCTGTTGCCAACCAGGATTGGAATGGCGACGGCACGATCGACCAGGACGACCTGCCGGCTGTCACGCTCGACACCAATGGCGACGGCGTCATTAACTTTGCCGATGCCGATTCCACGCCCGACGACTACACCGACGACGTGATCGTGCGCGACGACCAGGGCGTTGCGATGCCGATCATCGGGCTCGGCTTCTCTGTTGCGCGGGCGCCCGACATCCGCGCCGGTGGTGGTGAGGACGAGGTCCAGTACAACGTCAATGCTCCGGTTTCCGTCGACGGCGGCACGGGCTTCGACAAGCTCGTCATCCTCGGTACGGAGTTCGCCGACGACTTTGCGATCACCGAACGTGGCATTTTCGGCGCCGGTCTCAATGTGCGCTACACCACGATCGAAGTGGTCGAAGTCGATGGTCTCGAAGGTGACGACGAATTCTTTGTCCAGTCGACCGCCTTCGGCGTTGCCTATCGCGTCATTGGCGGCCTGGGATCCGATACGATCAACGTCACCGGCGACGTGACCGAAGACATCGTGACCCGCGAGCTCGAAGGGGCCTCCGGTGCTGTCGATCATCTCGTCACGTCCGGTGACGCGCTCTACGACGGTGTGCTGGTCGACGGTTTCGACTACAACGTCGCTTCCGGAGAAGAGGGCATCATCCGCATCGACGAAACCGGCGGCTTTACTGCCGTGCGCGAAGGCGGCCCGGTCAATGTGGACAGCTACACGGTGAAGCTGGCAATCGCTCCGCTCGCCGGCCAGGTGGTCTATGTCACCGTGTCTGCGGCACGCTCGCCGCAGGAAGAGGAAGACGGCACACTGTTGAACCCAGCGCCCTTGCCGAACGGCCTTGGCGATACGGTCTGGCTGTCCACCGTCAACCCCGGCGGAACCGTCACCGACAGCGACTTCCAGCATGTTGTCATGGTCAACGGCGTACCGCAGATCATCAAGGATCGCGCGGTCGTGCTGCGGTTCGACAGCAGCAACTGGATGAATCCGCAGATGGTCTACGTCTATGCGCCGGACGACCCGCGGGCAGAAGGCGACCGCGTGGTCGTCATCCAGCACAGCGTGATTTCCGATCTGAGCGGCGTTGATACCAATGTCATCGACATCGATGCCGAATATCCCGACGGCGACCCCTTTGACGCGGCTGACGTCCGTAATGTTGAAGTGCTGGTCAGGGACAACGACACACCCGGAATCTATGTCACCGAGGTGGCGCCTGGCACGAACATCGAAGACGGCCGGTCGCTGGTCATCGAAGGCAGCCCGACGACCCAGTTGACGGACGAGATCCTCGTTCAGCTTTCGACGGCGCCGGAAGTGGGTGACATCATCGTCGTCAAGCTCTTCCTCAACGAGGCGAGCGACGAGGATATCCAGATCTTCGATGTCGACGATCCGACGAACATCTTCAACTCGGTCGGCGACCGCATGTACAAACATGCCGACGGCTACTGGCGGCTAACCTTCGACCATACCAACTGGGATGACCCGGTTCGCATCGGCGTTCAGGCGCGTGACGATATCCCGCGCGAAGATCCGCATACGGCGGTCATCTACTTCCAGCGCGACGACGTTCTGACGACTGACGCCGACCACGACTATGTCTTCCCGAATCTGCGCTCCGGCCCCGGCTATGTCGACATTGAAGTCATTGACAACGACACGGCCGGCGCCGTCGTGCTCGAAAGCGGCGGCACGACGCTGCTCAATGCCGATGGCAGCGACACGGACGACTACACGATCCGGCTGACGAAGGCGCCCAGCACCACCGTACAGGTCGCGATCGTCACCGATGGACTGGCGGATGTCGTCAGCGTCAACGGCGTCGCCGTCACACCCGGCTCGGGCTATACGGTGATCGGCGGGCTCCGGCCGACGCAGATTTTCGACGGCAACCTCGTCTTCAGCAATGACGGCCTCAACGGCAAGATTACCCGCGGCACGGGCGCCGATCTCGGCAGCTTCGTCGATGAAGGCTTCTTCGTCGGCCAGCAGATCCGCGTCGGCAACGCCGGCGGCAACAGCGGTGACTATTACATCACCGCAATCGACACGGTCGACGGCAAGTTCATCAAGGTTGACCGGACGTTCGGTACCGGCGGCCAGCTTGCCGATGTCATCCTCTCGGACCTCGCCAGCGATGGCGCCTTCACGGGCAATATCCAGTTCCATACGGTCATCGAGGACGGCACGCCCACCTATCGGATGACGATCGCCGGCCTTGCCGACGATGCGGACGGTTGGCTCGCCTATGGCTTCCTGGAAGGCCAGTGGATCCGTGTCTTCGACGCCGCCGACAACGTTATCGGCAACTTCAAGATCGCGATCATTCGCGGCGAGAACGACACCAAGGATGCCACGATCCAGATCACCTCGGAGAACGCTGGACTGCTGCCGGTCGGCAGCACGCTAGCGGGCGTCAAGGTGCTGCGCACCGCGGCGGTCGCGACGTTCAATCCGGGGAACTACTATATCCAGCAGACGGTCGTCCTGCAGGCGGACGACAACTACGACATCCCCGTCACGCGCGAAGGCGTGAAGGTCTTCCCGGCTTCGGGACATTATCTCTCGAAGCTGCGCGGACCGCTGGCTGTTGAAGGCGGCCCGACGGGCGCTGACCGTTCGCTGGAAAACGGCCTGAAACTGCCGGGTGAAGCGGACGACTTCCTGATCGCCATCGGCGCCCAGCCGCCGGAATCGCAACAGATCGATGTCCTCAACATCTTCAACGACACCAGCAAGGAAGATGTCGACGGCGTCATGACGCAGACGACGCTGACCGGCTTCAACATGGCCGATGATCTGAGCCTCGGCCTCGGGGTCACCGGCGATCCGACCTTCGGCGAATCGGGCTTCTTCCCGGGCGGCATCAGCTTCGGCAAGATCAGCGTCGGTTCTGACGGCCAGTTCGGCACCAATGCGACGCAAAGCACCATCGAGGTCGTCAATCTGATGCTCGGCGAGGGCAATGATGGTCTCGTCATCCAGGGCACGCTCGATCCGGCGCCCTCCGTTCAGGTCACCAATAATTTCACGGTGACGCCGAACGGCAGCAACGGCGGCACGATCGTGCGCGCGGGCTTCGATTGGAAGTCCATGGGCTTCCTCGTCGGCCAGACCGTGAAGATTGCGGGGCAGGTGGGCACCTGGACCGTGGTCGCGATCAACGACGCCCTCATCGATCCGCTGCATCCGGAAGAAGGCGCCGACCCGAACGACAATTCGATCCTGGTTCTCAGCGGCCCATCGCTCGCTGGCGTTGCCAGCGGCGCACTGACCATCACCGCGATCGACAAGGACGTGATCACCGTCAACAAGTCCGTCGACGTCGCCCAGACGATTGCCGGCGGGATCATCGTGCGCACCGATGGAGGCTCATGGACCGGCTTTGCGGTCGGCGATTTCATCACTATCGACGAGGACTTCGCGAAGGGTGAATACCAGATCGTCTCGATTGTCGGCTCGACGATGCGCGTCACCGGCGGTCAACTCGCGCTCGTCAGCGACGCGCCCCGGACTATCAACCGCATCAACCCGGTCACCGACGCGATCCTGCAAACGGTGGTCACGGATGTCAGTATCGATCCGACCTATACCGGTGGCATCGTCACCCGTCAGGACGGCATCAAGTGGGCGGATGAGGGTTATCTTGCCGGTCACCTCATCACCATGGTCGATGAAAACGGCAAGCGCGACTTCCGCATTATCGAGATCTCCGATGACGGCTTCTCGCTGAAGCTAGAAGGCGCGCTGCTCGCCACGCAGAACGATGCGGTCAAAAGCTTCTATGTGCAGGGTGCTCATGGCGGCCTGACGCTCGTCCACGGCGGCGGCAACATGTACCTCGAAAGCGCCGGCAAGATGAACATTGCCAGTGCCGGCGGTGGCTCGCTCGTCGTGACCCGCCTCGATGGGCGCGACTGGTCCGAAGACCGGTACCAGGTCGGCCAGGTCATCCAGCTTGAGGGCGAGACCTACACCCGGACGATCCTTGCCATCGTCGACGCGACCCTTCCGCCGCCGCCGAACTCGGCCCTGACCTGGGGCGATCTCAGCGCCCTGGTATTGAGCGCGCCGAACACCCACATCGGACAGGGGGCCGGCGTCTCGCTGGCGGCCGATGCGTTCAACAGTTACGCCGAACGCTCTCTGCACGTCGCCGAAGCACGCACGATCACGGCTTCCGGCACGATGAACGTTGCCACCAACAGCCTGACGCGCAGCGCCGGGAGCTGGCAAGCAGACGGCTTCTATGTCGGCCAGAAGGTCTATGTCAGCGGCTATGCCGGACCGTTCACGATCCAGGCGCTGACCGCCGCGGTGATGACGTTGCAGAACGTGGCGTTGACACCGGCAACGGGCGTCCAACTGACCGTGTTCGGCTATGACACAACGCTCGATGGCGGCAAGCGCGTCGGCGGCGACTACATCAAGGTCAATGGCGGCGCAGGTCCGAACTCGCCGCTCGTCATCTATGGCGACACCAGCCAGGACGGCATCTGGTATTCCGGCCAGGCACACAATGTGCTCGGCATGGAATTCGGTGAAAAGCCGTTCGATCCCTTCCCGCAACTGCAGGATGGCGAGAACGAAGACGATGAATGGGTCTTCCCGCTCGCCAACCCCTACAAGCTCGCCGGCAACGACGTCATCGACGCCAGCGCACTGTTTGCGGGCGTTGGAGGGGGGAGTCTGCCCAGCGTCGGCCTGACGATCTATGGCGGCGCGGGCAACGACACGATTTATGGCAGCCAGGCCGGCGATCATCTGGCCGGTGGTTCCGGCGACGACCTGATCATCGGCAACCGCGGCGTCGATCATATCTATGGCGACAGCGGCGTGAACGTGAACATCTTCACCCGCCAGCTCTTCATCGACACGGTCGACAACAGCCCGTTGCCTTCCGCCAACCCGAACACCGACACCAACGGCACCACGATCAAGCCGGTGAAGTCGGCGGTTCGCGACCTCATGCAGGCCGGCCGTGACTTGATCTTCGGTGATGGCGCATCGCATCTCGGCTACGGACCGAGTGCCGTTGCCGCAGCCGGTGTGCTCGGCGACTTCGACGACATCATCTTCGCCGACCATGGCGTCATCGAGATGTTCGTGGACGATCCGAACCTGCCGTCCGGTCTCAAACAGCGAATCCAGACGACCGAGCTCGTGCTCGTGACGGCGATCAAGTCGGCCGAGCTGCAGAACGGCGCCGACGATATCGTGTTCGGCGGGCTTGACCGCGATGTGATCGTCGGCGGTGCCGGCCATGACATGCTGGACGGCGACCAGCAGGACGATCGCATCTTCGGCGACAACGTCTACCTCACCCGCCAGGGCGGCGCGGACGGCAACTTGCTGGACGACACATTCAGCAAGCGCTTCCAGACCTTGGCCGGCGCGCTGCTCTACAGCCGTACGGATCGGCCGATCCCGGCTGGCTTCGGCACCGTCACTGGCGACAACAGCGGTCTCCTCTTGGTCGACGGTATCGCACGCCGTTACCGCGACCCGGACGGCGCGCCGTGGTGGAGCGAGTATGCGGTCGACTATGCGACCCTTCACACCTTCGCCTTCGACCAGGGAGCTGCCGGCGTTGGTAGTTTCGGCAACGACTACATTGCCGGCAGCGAAGGTCATGACGAAATCTTCGGCCAACTGGGTAATGACGTCATCCAGGGCGACGGCGGTATCGAACTTGCCTTCGCCGGCACGTCGCATGTCGGTGCCTCCCGGACGTCGGGTGGTGTTGTCGATCCGATCGGTCCGTTGACGGTGATCGCATCCTTTGCTGCTGCGAGCGATGGCCAGGACTACATCGAAGGCGGTGGTGGCGATGACCAATTGTTCGGCGGCCTCGGCCAGGACGACCTGGTCGGCGGCTCGTCCTCGTTCTTCAGCCTGACCGATGCAAATGCACGGCCTGACGGCGACGACTACATCTTCGGCGGTACCGGCGGCGAAATCGACCGGAACGACCTCGACCTTCCGGGCGACGGCACCCTTGCGGCTGCGCGTTATGCCCGCGATGCCGACACCATGGTCGGCGACAACGGTAATATCGTCCGTATTGTCGGGATCAATGGCGTCGATATCAACCCCAACGGGCTGGCAAACCAGCAGCTCTACGTCCGGTACAATTACGATGTGAACGATCCGGCCCGCGCCGGCGCCGAACGCATCGTCGTCCGCGGCGTGCACCTTCTCGACTACACACCGGGCGGCCCGGATTTCCGTCCTGACCTGTTCTCGAAGACGAACCCGAACGACGCGGCCTATCGCAACGAATTCGGTCTGTGGGCGAAGAATGACATCGGCGGCCATGACGAATTCCACGGCGAAACCGGCGACGACATCGCCTATGGCGGCGGCGGCCACGACCGCATGTTCGGCGATGCCGAGAATGACGATCTGATCGGCGGTTGGGGCAATGACTGGATCTCTGGCGGTACCGGCCAGGACGGCATCCTCGGCGACGACGGACGGATCTTCACGAGCCGCAACAGCGCTACCTATGCAGAGCCGCTTTACGGCGTCCTGGCCCTCCTTGCCACCGACCCGGATACCCGCACCAGCCAGGGCGACGTGCTCAACGAATTCATCTACACGCCCGGGCAGGTGCAGACCGAGACGATCAATATCGGCGGCCAGCTGAAGAAATCGGTCGACCTCACGCCCTATAACCTGAAGCCGAATGCTCAGGGCGCGGATGATCCGCTGTTCGACGCCAATGTCGTCGACGACATCATCTTCGGCGGTCTCGGCGACGACTTCATCCATGGCGGCGCCGGCGACGATGCCGTCGGCGGCGGCGAAGCCCTGCCGCTCAGCTACACCCAGCGCTTCGAAAACGGCGTCGTGGTCGGGCTGGTGCGCACCGATTTCACACGGCCCTGGAACCCGGGAGACATCCTGCGCTTTGGTGCCGATACCGATCCGTGGAACGCACCGAAGCCGGTTCAGAGTAAGCTCGGCGAATTCTTCCTCTATGACGAATACGATCCGCGCCGGACGATTCTGTTCAATGCTGACGGAACCGCCTGGAAGTCGGGTGCTGCGCCGACCCAGTTCCAGTATTTCCTCAACCTGGTCGACAATGAGGGACCGTTGGTCAACGGCGCGATCGCGTTCTCGCCCAACGGCACGCCGATCGCCTTCGCCGACCGCAATACGGACGGCAGTGACGCCATCTTCGGCGACCTCGGCAACGACTGGATCGTCGGCGGCACAGGGCGCGATCACATCTATGGCGGCTGGGGCAATGACCTCATGAATGCCGACGATGTGCTTAGCACCAATGGCTGGATGAACGACCAGCCGGAAACGCATCCGGTCTACGAGGATCGTGTCTTCGGCGGCGCCGGGCTCGACATCCTGATCGGCAACACCGGCGGCGACCGCCTGATCGATTGGGTCGGCGAGTTCAACAGCTATCTCGTGCCGTTCGCTCCGTTCGGCATCGCGACGGTCAGCCGTCAGGTGCCGCCGCAGCTCTTCGACTTCCTCTATGCGCAAGCCTTCAGCGATGGTGTCGACATCACCCGCACGGCCGATACCGGAAGCGTCAATGGCAGTGACCAATACAGCCATGTGTCGCAGTTCCAGGGCGGGGTCGAAGGCGAACTTGGCCTGGTGACCCAGAAGGATCACGGCATCTGGCAAGACCAGACCGGCGGACCGACTGATCCGCAACCGGGCAATATCCCCGGTGGACGACGCGACGTTCTGCGCACGGCCGACTTCAACGACGGCACGCTTGACGTGTTCGCCGCCGACCAGGGCAAGTTCTCAGTCTCGAGCGGCATGATGTCGGTCGAATCCGAGACATCGTGGGGGCAGGCGGCGGCGGTCTTCTATGCCGACCAGTACCTGCCGATCTATTTCGAGATCTCGGCCAAGATCACCGCTCAGAAGCCTTTGGCGGGCTGGAAGGCCAACGCCTATGTCATCTTCGACTACCACTCGCCGACCGACTTCAAATGGGCTGGTATCAACATCTCGAATGACAAGATCGAAATGGGCTACCGCGACGCCAGCGGCTGGCACCAGGTCGCCCAGTCGAACAAGCCCGTCCAGTTGAAGGCTGGCATAACCTATGACGTGCTCGTCGCCGTCAACGGCACGAACGTCACGGTGACGGTCGCGGGTGTGAACTGGTTCGGCTACACCTTCGCGCCCAGGATCGAGGATGGCGTGCCCGTGGGCCTCAACCGCGGTCTGGTGGGCGCCGGCAACGATGGCTCCAAGTCGAAGGTGGACAACTTCTCGGTTCAGATCCTGCCGCCAAACCTGTCGCTTGACTATACCGACAACTTCGACGCAACCAGCCGGTTCCCGATGAGCGGTACGGCGGCCACGGGCTGGACCGTCGCAGGTGGTCGCTTCGTCGGCGCCGCCGGTGCTTCCATCAGCACGTTCAACCTTGGCACCAAGCTCCGGGCGGACTCCTACCTCGAACTCGAGGCCAAGCTACTGACGGCGGGCACGGGCGGCATCGTCTTCGACAGCTATGGTCCGAACGACTACAAGTTCGTCGCCCTCGATGTGGCCAACGACAAGGTCCTTGTTGGCCACGTCAGTGCCAAGGGCGGCTACAAGGTCGATCAGTCCTTCAGTCGCGTCCTTGATGTCGGCGTCGACTATACTTTGAAGGTGATCTTCAAGGGGGCGGCGGTCAGCATTCAGGTGAACGGCGGCCTCGTCGGCACCTATGGCTTCAATGCCGCACTGGTCGATGGCGGCTTCGGCACGATGTCACGTGTCGGATCAAGCTCGTTCGATCGCTTCCTGATCCGTACCAACGATCCCGCCTTCAACACGTCGACCAATCTGCTGGCGGCGACCGGCGACACGACCGTCGCCGGTGGTGAGATCACGAGAGGACAGGCACTCTCGGTGCTCGACGATGCCGTCGCCCTCTGGGCGAAATCGGGGCTGCTCGATGCATCAACCTTGGCGCGCCTCGGCACGATCGATCTGCAGATCGTCGATCTCGAAGGCGACCGACTGGCCGAAGCCGTGTTCGGCGCAATCAGGATCGACCGCAACGCCGCCGGACGGGGCTGGTTCGTCGATCTCACGCCGCAGGATAACGAGGAGTACAGCCTTGTCGACGGTAAGTGGCAGGCGATCGGTGGCGGCCCAGCCGCGGGACGCTTCGATCTGCTCTCGGTCCTGCTCCATGAAATGGGTCACGAGGCCGGATTGGTCCACTCTGCCGACGATGCTGTCGGCGGCGTCATGGCCGAAACGCTTGAGGTCGGCGAGCGCCGGTTGCCGCTGCCGGCAACCCAGTCCGAAACGCGAAACGACGCCCAGGTGTTCGATGAGGAGTTGGGTCTGTTCGTAACCCCGACTGAGCGACGGCTGATGAAACTTGCCGGCATCAGCGCCTCGGATCTCCATGTCCCAGGGGTTAGCGAGGCGAACGAGACAGCCGCGGCATCCGGCTGGGCCGGAAGCGGCAGAGGCGCTCTGGCGGCCGCGTGGCAACCGGCAACGGGCGGGGGCGATGGCATAGTGCGCTTCGGCAGCAGCGACGAGAAGTCATGGGTCTTCGACGAGGCAACCGGCACGTTTGTCGACCCAACGGCTTGGACACAGGTCGGAGATCATGCCGCCAAGACTTCAGGCGCCGGTGAGAATGATGCGGATACGAGTGAGCAAGAAGTGTTGAACGGCATAATCGAGTGGGAGGCCCGAAAGGGACTGCTTTCTCGACTGGTCAGTCTCTTTGGAGGGCGCTAGCGTGCGAGTAAACTGTCTGGCCACCGCGTGCCGGCATGACTGATCACATTGCCAGGGAATATGCACCACCGCCCCCGGTCGAAGGCCCGGGGGCGGTGAATTACGCTATTTTGGATCAAGCGCTCTGGCAAAAGTTCCGCAATGCGACCGAGCCAGACGAATTCATGGAGACGTGGCTGGCCATACTCTGCCGGCAGATCTCTGGCGTGGCCAGCGGCATGGTCATGCTCGGGGAACCGGACACCGGGCCCTACACGCCGATCGCCTTCTGGCCGGAAAGGGCCGCCGACGAGGGATTGACGGCCGCCGCTGAGAGGGCGCTGAGCCAACGCCAGGGCATCTCCACCGGAACGACCGGTAGCCGTATGGTGCAACTGATCGCTTCGCCGTTGATCGTCAACGAGCGCTTGTATGGCGCCTGCGCGCTTTCGCTTTCCGTCGAGCCTGCTGCCATCAACGCGGTGATGCGCAAGGTGCAATGGGCCTCCGGCTGGGTCGAGGTCCTGCTCAGGCGCCAGCTCCAAGTCGAAAACGAAGAAATCAGCGAACGCAACAGGCTGGCCTTCGACATGCTTGCCGCGGTGATCGAGGCAAAAGGTTTCGCCGAAGCGGCCACCGCGCTCGTGACGGAACTCGCCATGCGGCTTGCCTGCGACCCTGTCAGCGTCGGTTTCGTCCGCGGCCGGCGATGTCGTGTCGCGACGGTCTCGCATGCGGCAGGCTTCGGCAACAAGGTAAACATCATTCGCGACATCGGCGCGGCGATGGACGAGGCTGTCGATCAGCGCGCCATCGTTCTCTACCCGCCGCAGGAGCACTGGGAGTATCGTGTCCTTCGGGCGCACGAAGAGCTGGTCGAGACGCACAAGTGCGGAGGCGTGCTGACGATCCCCCTGCAATCTGGGCATCAGATCGTGGGCGCCCTGACGCTGCAGCGCCCACGCGGCAGTGCCTTCGACGAGACGACCGTTGACCTGTGCGATGCAGTGGCAGCGGTCGTCGGACCGGTGCTTGAGGAAAAACGCCGCAACGACAGGAACGTCTTGGTGAAGCTTTGGGAGGCCGCCGGCAACCAGTTGCGGCGCCTGCTGGGCCCAGGCTATTTCGGCCGCAAGCTCGCGACGCTGATCGCCGTCATCCTGGCCGCCTATTTCAGCGTGGCCACGACGGAATACTCCGTCACGTCTTCGGCCGTCGTTCGCGGTACAATCCAGCGAACGGTCGTGGCGCCATTCAACGGCTATGTATCCAGCCAGTCGGCAAGGGCCGGCGAAGTGGTCAAACAGGGGCAGATCCTGGCGCAGCTCGACGACCAGGATCTGACACTGGAACGGCTTCGGCTGACGACCACCCGACAGCAGAAGACGACCGAATATGACCGGGCGCTGATGCAGCACGAACGGGCCGAGGCGCTCATCGTCAAGTCGCAGATCGATCAGGCCGACGCCCAGCTCGCTTTGATCGACGAACAGCTCAAGCGCACCCGGCTGCTCGCTCCCTTTGACGGCTATGTCGTCAACGGCGACCTCAGCCAGTCGATCGGCGCTGCGGTCGAGCGCGGGCAGGAGCTCTTTACGGTCGCACCGCTCAAGTCCTATCGCGTCATCCTCGAAGTCGATGAAAGCGACATTGACGATGTCGAGATCGGCCGCCAGGGAGTCCTGCGAGTTTCCGCGCTTCCGCAGGAGCCGCTCACCTATCGAATCGAGCAGATCACCGCGATTTCCACCCAGAAGGAGGGACACAATTTCTTCAAGGTCGAAGCAGCGCTGGATCATCTGAGCGATCGGCTTCGGCCTGGCATGGAGGGCATTGCCAAGACCTCCGTCGACGAACGGCTCCTGATCCGCGTTTACACCGACAAGATGGTGCAATGGGCCTATCTCGCCGCGTGGCGCTGGATGCCGTGAGGGCGCGGACATGGAACGGTCCTACTTCAGTTCATCCTGGTACCGCGTCGCGCAACTGAAGCTGAAGCTGCGCGGCCATGTACGCATCCATCGCACGGTCTTTCGTGATCAGCTCTGGTACGTGCTGCAGGACCGGACATCCGGGCGTTTCCACCGCTTCACGCCCGAGACCTATCTCATCATCAGCCTGATGGATGGCCACCGGACGATGCAGGCGATCTGGGACATCGCCTGCGACAAGCTCACCGACAAGGTCGTGACCCAGGATGAGGTCATCCAGCTTCTCGGGCAGTTGCACGCGGCGGACGTCCTGTTCGGCAATGTTCCGCCCGATATCAATGAAATCGCCGAGCGCGGCAAGAAGGCGCGCAATCGCAAGCTCTTGATGAGTTTCGGCAATCCCCTCGCCATTCGCTTCGGCCTTCTCGACCCGAACGAGTTTCTGAACGCCACCGCCATTGTCGGCCGGGTGCTGTTCTCATGGTTCGGCGCGCTCGTCTTCATCTGTCTTGTCGCCTATGCCGCCGTTCTTGCCGGCATGAATTGGAACGCGCTGACCGCCAACGTGACCGACCGCGTTCTGTCAACGTCGAACCTCTTCCTGATGCTGATCGCCTATCCGCTCATCAAGACCCTGCATGAGCTAGGGCACGCCTACGCAGTCAAGCGATGGGGCGGCGACGTCCACGAGGTCGGTGCGATGATGCTGGTCTTCATGCCGGTCCCATATGTCGATGCATCCGACAGTCTGGCTTTTGCCAGCAAGTGGCAACGCGCCCTCGTCGGTGCCGCCGGCATTTTCGTGGAAATGACGCTTGCCGCGGTCGCCCTCATCGTATGGGTCAATGCGGAGGAGGGGCTCGTGCGGGCCTTCGCCTTCAACGTCATGCTGATCGGCGGCGTGTCAACCGTGCTCTTCAACGGCAACCCGCTTCTGCGCTTCGACGGTTACTACGTCCTGAGCGATCTTCTGGAGATACCCAACCTCGCGAGCCGGGCCAATAAATATCTCGCCTATCTCGTTCAGCGCTACGCCTTCAAGATCGGCTCGGTCAACTCGCCGGCGACGGCGCCTGGGGAGGAGTTCTGGTTCGTTCTCTACGGCGTCTCGGCGTTCTTCTACCGCCTTGTGGTCACTGGCGCGATCATCGCGCTCGTCAGTCAGAAGTTTTTCATCGTCGGTACCTTGCTCGCCATCTGGGCGCTCATTCTGATGTTTGCAGTGCCGCTGGCAAAGGCTTTCTGGTTCCTGCTGACGAGCCCGCTCCTGCGGCGAAGCCGGGGCCGCGCATTCGCGGTGGTCGGCTCCGTCCTCGCCGCAGTCGCGCTGGTAGTCTTCGTGCTGCCCATTCCGCACGCGACTGTCGTGCAGGGGATCGTATGGTTGCCAGGCGATGCGATCGTCCATGTTCAGACCGATGGTACGGTCGATGAAATCGCCGCCGCACCCGCCGCCGAGGTCAAGGCTGGCGATCCACTGATCCGGCAGGAGGATCCGCTGCTGGCGGCGCGCGTCGAACTGCTGCAACTGCGTGTCGCCGAGCTCCAACGGCGTCTTACCAAGCAGGATCTGTCGGATCTTGCCCATGCGAGCATGGTCAAGGAGGAACTGCGGCTTGCTCGTGCCGATCTCGACCTGGCACGGCAAAGGCAGGAGAATTTGATCGTCCGAGCACCATCGAGCGGCACGCTGATCCTGCCCGACGATCGCGACCTGCCGGGCAAGTTCGTGCAACGTGGCAAGGTGATCGCCTACGTTGCGCACTTCGACAAGCCAACCATTCGGGTCATCGTCCCGGAGGAGGACGCCGACCTTGTCCGCTCGCAAACACGGGACGTAAGTCTGCGCTTCGTTGAGGATTTTTCGAAGATCTACAGGGCGGTTGTTGTCCGCGAGGTTCCGGCGCTAACCGACACATTGCCCAATGCGGCGCTCAGCACCGCCGGCGGCGGCGCCATTACGCTCGACCCCCGCGACACGTCACAGCGGCGGGTGCTTGCCAATCTTTTGCATCTCGACCTGATGCTGACCGAGAGCCCGACCGTGCCTCGAATAGGTGGACGTGTCTTTGTGAGGTTCTCTCACGGGTCCTCGCCCGTCGCCAGTAGAATTTATCGTTCAACGCGGCAGATATTCCTGCGTTTATTTAAAGTTTGACTGGACACGAAGTCTAATAAAGTGTTCGATCAAATTAGCCTGAGTAAAAATCTGGCGATTGTCTTTTAGAATACCTGAGTGGCACTTACAAGATACTGGAGGGAAACCACCATGACAGCGCAACTTCTTTTCTATCAAGACGTGCATCCTGTCTCGGCCGATCGCCATAAGGATGTGTCAATTAAAAGCGGAACTTCATACAAGTTCGCAAAAGAAGTGAACTCGGTTCCGGTGACGGCCATCGAATTTGCTCAGGCCGCCGCCGAGTATCCGATCGTCTTTGCCGGCACGGACGACACGGTGACACCTGCGGTGGTTCTCGGCGCCCAGCAGACGCAAAACCTCTTCGTCGGCGACGACGGTGCCTGGCTCGGCAAATATGTGCCGGCGTTCGTGCGCCGTTATCCGTTCGTGTTCTCAACGGACCGCAGCGGCAAGACGTTCATCCTTCACATCGACGAAAGTTTCGACGGCTTCAATCGCGAAGGCCGCGGCGAGCGCCTGTTCGACAGCGAGGGACAGCAAACCCAATACCTGAAGAGCGTGCTTGGCTTCCTGCAGGACTATCAGGCAAGGCACCAGCGAACCCGCCAGTATTGTGAGCGGTTGAAATCACTGGGGCTGCTGCAGCCGATGCAGGCCCAGTTCAACCTCAACAGCGGCGAACGCCGGTCGCTTTCCGGGTTCATGACGGTCAACCGTGAAAAGCTGAAAGCGTTGGCAAGCGAAGACCTGCAGGCCATGTTCACCAATGACGAGCTGGAATGCACGTACCTGCATCTTCACTCGCTCAGGCATTTCTCCAGCATGCTGGAGCGCATGCCCGAAGCCGTGGATGCTGCCGGTAAGGGAGACGCTCCGCCCGCCGTACCGAAACAGCCGAAGAACTACCGGAACGGCCAAGATGCGCCCGTCGAGGAAGCGAGCGCCTAAGGCGGATTGGGCAAGCGACCATGAATATTCTCGTCCCAAGCTGGTCGCCGCCTCCACTGGTCGTCTACCCCGAACGCCAGGACCGACCCGAGCACTGGCTTGACGGCATCGAGAAGATGGTGACCAGCGTTCCGCAGATGGTTGCCGGTCGTTTGCACCGGCGCCATCTGAGGGAACTTGTCCAGAAGGTCAATGCGGCGGGAGCAGCCCTGGGCGACGAAACCGGGCAGGGGCTCGCTGCGCGCATCGGCGAAGTCCGTGCGGCCCTGCGGTGCCATGGCCTCACCGATGCCAATATTTGTCTCGGCTTTGCGATCGTGCGCGAAGTTTCACAGCGCACCATCGGATTGCGCCACCTCGACGTGCAGATACTTGCCGGCCTTGCCATGCTGAAGGGGCGCGTGGCGGAGATGGACACGGGCGAGGGCAAGACCTTGACCGCCGGCCTGCCGGCGTCGATCGCGGCGCTTGCGGGGCTTTCAGTCCACGTCATCACCGTCAATGATTACTTGGCGGCGCGCGATCGGGATATACTTCGCCCCATCTACGATTTTCTTGGGCTGACGACTGGCCTCGTCAACAGTACTGTGCCAAGACCGGATCGGCCGGCCGCCTACGCGTGCGATATCGTCTATGCCAGCAACAAGGAAATCGCCTTCGATTATCTGCGCGACCGCATCACTTTCGGCGGCCAGCCACGCCCCGTTCACGCGAAGGTGAACCGCATGCTGGACGAGCGCCGGGGCCAATCGCCACCTTTTGTCATGCGTGGACTGCATTTCGCCATCGTCGACGAAGCCGACAGCGTACTGGTGGACGAGGCGAGAACGCCGCTCATCATTTCCCAGGAAACGGACGCGGACGGCGAGCGGCAATGGGTGGAGCAGACCTTCGCGCTGATCGACGGCTTCAAGGAGCCGACCCATTATCTGCTGCTGCTCGACGAGCGCAGGCTGGAATTGACCGAAGCCGGAAAGGCCAAGCTTGCAGAACGTGCCGAGGCGATCGGCGGCATCTGGCGCAATCGCATCCGGCGTGAGGAGGCTGCAAGCCAGGCGCTTGTCGCGCTGCTGCTCTTCAGGAAGGGCGAGCACTATCTCGTCGGCGACGGCAAGGTGCAGATCATCGACGAGTATACCGGCCGCGTGATGCCTGATCGCTCCTGGAGCGACGGGCTGCACCAACTGGTCGAAGGAAAGGAAGGCTGCGTGATCACCAGCCGCAAGCTGACAATGGCGAGGATGACCTATCAGCGGTTTTTCCGCCGATACCTCCACCTGGCGGGAATGACGGGAACCGCACGCGAAATTACCGAAGAACTCCGGCATGTCTACGGGCTGCAGGTCATGCGCATTCCCCCGAACGCGCCCTCACGGCGCACGAAACTGCCGACGACGATTTGCCCCACGCTCGACGACAAATGGCTTACGATCGTGCGACGCGTCCAGGAACTGCGAGCCGCCGGCCGCCCGGTCCTGATTGCGACGCGCTCGGTCTCGGCCTCCGAGGCAGTGAGTGTCGTACTGCAGGGGCAAGGGATCGAGCATCGGGTGCTCAATGCGGAACAGAGTTCGGAGGAGGCCGAGATCATTGCGCAGGCCGGCGGCGTCGGTCGGGTGACGGTCGCCACCAACATGGCGGGACGCGGCGTCGACATCGCCGTGGTCCCGCAGGCTCTCGCGCTGGGTGGCCTTCACGTTTTGCTCAGCGAACGACATGACGCGGGGCGCATCGACAGGCAGATGGAGGGACGAACCGCCCGCAAGGGGGACCCGGGAAGCACGGAAGCGATCCTGTCTCTGGAAGACCCGCTGCTTGAGCTCATTCCCTGGCAGCCGCTGCGTCTGCTCGGTCGATGCGGAAAGCGTGCCCGGCTATTGCTTTTCGATCTGGCCCAGCAGCGGGCGGAACGAACGCATGCCAAGGACCGAAAGAACCTTCTGGCCCAGGATCGACGCCTGGGCACATTGCTGGCCTTTTCAGGCTTGCCGGAGTGACCCGATGACAAGTGACGCAATGTCAGAAGACGGAATGGTAAAACCCCTGGCGGACAGGCGCGCGAAGGCGCGGCAGATGCTCGCCGTTCTCTTTCCGCTTTGCTCCATTGCGCCGGCTTCGGCACAAGCTTTCGATTGCGTCATCGACCCTTCTGTCGTCGTACGCATCGGCAGTCCGGTTCCCGGCCTTTTGAAAGAGGTTCTGATCGCTCGCGGTGACCAGGTGAACGAAAACCAGATTATCGCCAGGCTCCATTCCGATGCGGAGCAGGCGACCGTGGAGCTGATGTCCGAGCAGGCCGCGAGTACCTCCGAGATCGAGGCGCAGAAGGCGCGGCTCGATCTTGCTCGCAACCGCATGAAACGGGCGGAGGCGCTGCTTGCGCGCAATGTCACCTCGACCGACAAGCTCGAAGAGGCCGTTGCCGAAATGGAGGTCATCCAGAAGGAGCTTGCGACCGCCGAAACCCGCAAGCGCAGCGCTGAGTTGGAACTGCAAAGGGCGCAGACGGTGGTTGAGCAAAGGACGATCCGCAGTCCGATCAGCGGCGTCGTGCTCGAGCGTTCACTCTTCAACGGAGAATACCTGGATCAGGACGGCAAGCTGGCGACAATTGCCAAGCTTGACCCGCTCTTTGTCGAGGCCTTCATCCCGGTCAGCGAGTTCGGCAAGTTGCATGTGGGAATGGATGCGCAGGTCGTCCCGAATGCTCCGATCCAGGGCCGCTTTACCGGTAAGATCAAGGTGGTTGATCAGGTTTTCGACGCAGCGAGCGGCACATTCGGCTTGCGAATAGAGCTTCCCAATCCCAACAACCACATACCGGCCGGGCATCGCTGCTCCGTGACTTTTGACGACCGAGCCGACGATCTCGAATAGTCGGCATCCGGACGGCCGGCAAGTTCATAAAATCAGAGCGTTACATTGGCGCTGTTGGAGTGTCGTGTGCGTTGGTGCCGCCATTCAGGTTCATGTCAGGTTTCGATGGCCCTCTAGCCCGCAATCGGCTCCTGCCGCAACGAAGGCAGGGGTCCGCGTAGTGCTTTGGACGGACAAAGGAACCTGCAAATGGCTAGCAAGGTACCGCACCTACAGGTGCACGAGAACAACAACAGGCGAGACGAGGTTTTCGCGACACCAGATCAGCCGGTCGGCGACTTCGCGTTCAACGCGACGGTGGCCGCTGTCTTCGACGACATGGTCAGCCGCTCGGTTCCCTATTACGGTGAGATCCAACGGATGGCCTGCGAACTAGCTGGAGACTTCGCTGAACCGGGTAGCTGTCTCTACGATATTGGCTGTTCGACGGCGACGACATTGCTCGGCCTCGACACTATGGTTGATCCCTCCGTCCGCTTCGTTGGCATCGACAACGCTCCCGACATGATCGAGAAGGCGAGGGAGAAGATCGTCGAAGCCAACACCAACCGGTCAATAGACCTGAGGGTCGGCGACCTTCACCAGGGCATCGACATTCACGACGCAAGTGTCGTGATGATGCTGCTGACGTTGCAGTTCGTCCGTCCGCTCTATCGCGAGCGCATCATGCGCACGATCTATGACGGGCTCAATGAACGCGGCGCTCTGCTGCTTGTCGAAAAGCTCACCAGTGAAGATTCGACGTTCAATCGTCTCTTCATCGAGCACTATTACGATTTCAAGCGCCGCAACGGCTACTCCGATATCGAGATCGCCAAGAAGCGCGAAGCACTCGAAAACGTGCTCATTCCCTACCGTCTGGAGGAAAACCTCGAGCTCCTGAAGGAAGCCGGCTTCCGCAGCGTCGAGGTCTTTTTCCGCTGGTACAATTTCTGCGGCATCATCGCGATCAAGTAGGAACGTTGGGCCATGATCGCGATCGGCAATTTTCTCTTCCGTTTCCGGAACCAACTGTTTCCGGCCATCATCATTGTTCTGTTCCTGCTGGCGCCGCCTCCGGCCCTGGTGCTCGATAGCCCGGCGCTAACGCTCGCCAAGGACCTCGCGGCCGTACTGGTCATCCTGGCTGGCCTCACCTTGCGTGCGACCGTGGTCGGGTACAAATACATTCAGCGCGGCGGCCTGAAGAAAAAGGTCTACGCCAAGGATCTCGTTACGGAAGGCATGTTCGGCGTCTGTCGCAACCCGCTCTACGTTGGAAACATGCTGCTCTATTCAGGCGTCTTTCTGCTGCACGGCAACCCGCTTCTCGTCGTCTTCGGCATCGGGCTCTTTGCCTTCATGTACCAGTGCATCGTTTATGCCGAAGAAGCCTTCCTCGACAGAACGTTCGGCGAAGCCTACCAGGCCTATCGCCGCGACGTGCCGCGATGGGCATTGCGAATGAGGAACTTTGCGCAGTCTACCGAGGGAATGTCGTTCAACGTCAAGCGCGTTATCGGCAAGGACTACTCGACCGTCTCAGCCGCGATGATCGCAATCCTCGCGACCGAAATGTACAAGTTCGCGAGCAGCGCCCCCGCGGAACACAATACCGGTGCACTCGCGGCGCTCGGCGTTCTGATGGCGCTCGTCGGCATCGGTACGGCGATCGTCAGCTACATGAAGAGGCGCGGCGCGTTTCGCGAACGCGCCGCATCCTAGCAGCCCGCTGGCGCCCATTGCTCCACGATCGCGACCATCCAAGCGTCGGCGCCGCCGCTGCCGCAAAGTGATGCGCAATGCTTCAGGGGCTTGACGCCCATCCCCCATCGAACATAGGCAAGGACGAACAAGTGTCCGGTGATATCTTGAGAGTCCTACTAGTCGAAGACGATCAGGTTCTGGGGGAGGCGCTGCGCGACCATGTCGCGGCGGCCGGCCACGCCGTCGATTGGTTTACGCGCACTGCCGATGCCACGGCCGCGACGGAGACGGTTCTCTATGGTCTGATACTGCTCGACCTTCGATTGCCTGACGGTTCGGGGCTATCGCTCCTGCGCTCGCTGCGGACGCGGGGCGACGGCACGCCCGTCATCATCCTGACGGCACACGACCAGATCTCCGATCGCATCGAAGGATTGAACAGCGGGGCCGACGACTATCTGGTCAAGCCGTTCGACCTCGGTGAGTTGAGTGCCCGCATGCTGGCCGTTTCCAGGCGGTATGTCGGCAAGGCGACGCCAACGGTTCGGCTTCCCGGCATCGAGATCGATCAGGTCCATCGCAAGGTGCTGGTCGAAGGTGAAAGCCAGAGCCTCAGCGCAAGGGAATGGGCCGTGCTCGACAAACTCGTCGCCCACCCCGGCGCGCTGGTTTCGAAAGAGCAACTCCACGACGCGCTCTACGCCTTTGGCGCTGAGATCGAAAGCAATACGGTCGAGGTCTATATCAGCCGCCTGCGCAAGAAGATCGGCTCCGACCGGATCGAGACGGTGCGGGGCCTCGGCTACAGCATCAGGTGACCGGATGTCGCGCGTTGCAAGCATGACCCGCAGGCTGACCATCGCGCTGACGAGCGTCATCGCCATCTTCTGGTTCGTCGCGCTCGGCCTTGGCGTTTATGTCATGCAGGACGAATTCACCGAGATTTTCGACAGCGGTGTCCAGGAAACGGCCGAACGGCTGCTGCAAATCGTAGTCGACGACATCGCCCGCGACCGTGCCGATGGCACGCCCGCCGTCGGCCTGGTCGCGCCAAAGCTGAATTCACAATATCTAGCCTATCAGGTCCGCGACCGCAGCGGCAGGGTGTTGTTTGACGACGGCGCGCCGGAACCCTTCGCCGTTCCGCTTGAGGTCGGTTTCTCGGAAACGGCAACGCACCGGATCTACACCGCCGGAACGGCCGACGGCTCCCTCTTCGTGCAGGTGGCTGACGCCTTCGAGCATCGCACCGAAGCCCTCTTCGAGGGCGGCACGGCGCTTCTCTTGCCGCTGCTGGCCCTGATTCCGACCAGCATCATCGCCATCATCCTTGTCGCGCGCCGCGCGCTTGCGCCGGTCGAACGGTTGCGCGAAGAAATCCTCACCAAGGACAGCGGCAACATGGCCCCGCTCGACGAAGCGGCGCTGCCGAAGGAACTGCGGGCAATTGCCCGTTCGGTGAACCTTCTGCTGACGAGGCTCAAGGCCGCGCTCGACGCAGAGCGGGAGTTCACCTCCAACAGCGCCCATGAACTGAGGACCCCGATCGCCGGTGCACTCGCGCAGACACAGCGGCTTGCGAGCGAAGTGCCTCCGGCTTTTCGGCAACGAACCAGCCAGATCGAACGCGCGCTGCTTCACCTCGGTCGACTGGCGGAGAAGCTGTTGCAGATGTCGCGGGCCGAAGCCGGGATCGCCATCTCAGACGAAAGCACGGACCTGTTGCCGGTGCTGGCTCTTGTCCTCGAGGACATGGAGCGGTCGGCGCTCGGCGCAAGCCGCCTCAAGGTTCATGTTGCCGAAGGCGCCGAACTCGTGCGTCCGATTCCCCCCGATGCCTTTGCGATCGTCCTGCGCAATCTCCTGGAAAACGCGCTTATCCATAGCCCTTCCGGCAGCCCGGTCAGGATCGACGTCGATGCGCAAGGCGTGCGCGTCACCAACGACAGTGTCGTCATCGACGCGGATACCTTGAATGGCCTGACCAAGCGCTTCAATCGCGGGCCGACGGAAGCTTCCGGCTCCGGCCTCGGCCTTGCGATCGTGCAGCGACTGGTGGAACAAATGCACGGACGACTGCTGATCGCTTCGCCGGCCCCAGGCATGGACCGGGGCTTCCATGTCGAAGTCCGTCTCTGACGATTGGCAGGCCGGGCGCTGCCGCCCGCCATGCCCTTACTGCTGATCGAGCGCGCGGGTCAGGCTGAGCGCGGCGATCGTGCAGATCGCACCGGAGATCAGATATCCGCCGATGAAGATGATGCCGAAGCTGGTGGCAAGGCCGAGCGCCACAAGCGGCGCGAAGGCCGCGCCAACGAGCCAGGCGAGGTCGGATGTCAGCGCCGCACCGGTGTAGCGATAGTACTGGGTGAAGCGCGACGAAACGGCGCCGGAGGACTGGCCGAAAGAAAGGCCGAGGATGGCGAAGCCGATCAGGATATACGCGTCCTGGCCCTTGCCGCCGGCATCGAGCAGGAACGGCGCAGAGAAGCTGAAAATCGCGATCAGGATGGCGCCGATCATCAGCTGGTTTCGCCGACCGACCCGGTCGGCGATCACGCCCGACAGCACAATGCCGATGGCGCCGAGAGCGGCACCTGCAACCTGGACCCACAGGAATTCGGCTGCCGACTGACCGCCAGTGAGCGTTATCCAGCTCAAGGGGAAGATTGTCACGAGGTGGAACATCGCGAAGCTCGCAAGCGGCACGAAGGCGCCGAGCACGACATCGATGCTGTGCTTGCTCAGCATCTCGAAGATCGGCCTGGCTTCAAGCTCCTTGGCCTCCATGGCCGCACCGAACTCCTTGCTGGCAACGATGCGCAGACGCGCAAAGAGCGCCACAACGTTGATCGCGAAGGCGACAAAGAAAGGATAGCGCCAACCCCAGGCGAGGAAGTCCGCCTCGGAAAGGTTGCTGACGAAATAGCCGAAAAGAATGCTCGCCAGTGCAAAGCCGATCGGCGCGCCGAGCTGCGGGATCATCGCATACCAGCCGCGGTGATTCTGTGGCGCATTGAGGTTCAACAGCGTGGCGAGACCGTCCCAGGCGCCGCCAAGGGCAAACCCCTGTCCAAGGCGGAACAACGCCAACAGGGCCACAGCCCAGTAGCCGATCGTGTTGTAGCCAGGCAGGAAGGCGATCGATGCCGTTGAGCCGCCGAGGATGACGAGGGCGATGGTGAGTTTCGTGCCGCGTCCGTAGTTCCGGTCGATCCACATGAAGACGAAGGAACCGACGGGGCGCGCGAGGAAGGCGAGGGGGAACAGCGCGAAGGACATCAGCGTCGCGGTCACCGCATTGGACGCGAACGGAAAGATCAATTTCGGGAAGACAAGGATCGAACCAAGCCCGTAGACGAAGAAATCGAAGAATTCGGAGGTTCGCCCGATGACCACCCCAATGGCGATGCTACCCGGCGAAAGAGGCTTGTCGTCTTCATGAATGCGACGTGCATCCCGCTCGAGACCAGACGATGTGGGGTGAGAGACCGAAACCATGAATTTCTCCGACGAACGAACGTCTTGTCGTTAGAGTGTTGACCAATTGGCGTCTGATATCAAGAATGCCGCGCACGTACCTGCGCACATGTCTCATTTGAGTTCGTGCCTAACGTTCGCTGGAGCAGCTGGCATCGGACCGACAATGAGACTTTGCGCCCGTACAAACGCGCATAGAGCGATAAGGCTGTCACTGCACTGCGGCAAAATGCTGCGCTGCGACGATGGACCTCACTTCCATGCGCGATCATGCCCGAGTAATGCCGACTAGACAAAACGCAAGTTGAGGCCGCAATGCCGAAGCCATTCAGTTTAGCCGGACGATCGATGATATCCGTCCTGTTGCTCTCGACACTCACGGGATGCAACATGGTTGTGATGTCGCCATCCGGCGATATTGCCGCACAGCAGAGGGATCTGATCGTCATTTCGACGGTCCTGATGCTGCTGATCATCGTACCCGTCATTTTCCTGACGCTTTTCTTCGCCTGGCGCTATCGCCAGTCGAACACTGCCGCCAAATATGATCCGGAATGGCACCATTCCACTGGTCTTGAAGTCATCATCTGGTCGGCGCCGCTGGCGATCATCATCGCGCTCGGGGCGATCACCTGGGTGAGCACACACAAGCTCGATCCCTACCGGCCGCTCGACCGCATCGATGCGGCACGTCCGGTGACGGAAGAGGTGAAACCGATCACGGTCGAGGTCGTAGCCCTCGACTGGAAATGGCTGTTTTTCTATCCGGACTATGGCATCGCGACAGTCAACGAGATGGCAGCACCCGTGGACGTGCCGATCAACTTCAAGATCACGGCATCCTCGGTGATGAACTCCTTCTATGTTCCGGCGCTCGCCGGCATGATCTATGCCATGCCCGGCATGGAGACCAAGCTGCACGCCGTCATCAACAAGGCGGGCGAATACGAAGGGCTCTCATCCAACTATAGCGGTGACGGCTTCTCGCACATGCGCTTCAAGTTCCACGGTGTGGACCAGGCGGGCTTCGACCAGTGGGTCGCCCGGGCGAAGCAGAACGGCACGATGCTCAACCGCGATGCCTACCTGAAGCTCGAAAAGCCGAGCATCAAGGAGCCGGTGCGCTACTACGCCTCCGTTGACGACGGCCTCTATGAGGCGGTGCTCAACATGTGCGTGCGGGAAGGGCAAATGTGCATGAAGGACATGATGCACATCGACATGATGGGCGGCGCCGGCGTCGAAAGCCACGAGAACCGCGCCAAGCTCGAGCATGACAACCGTCATGCCGGCGGCGCGACGGAAGCGGCCGCACCCGGCGCAACCTTCCCCGAAACCGGCAATCCTGCGCGTAGCGAGGAACCGGCCGAGGGCGTCAAGCAGCCAGCGCCGATGAACCACGATATGCACAAGACGCAGTAGGATTTCGCGCGCTCGCCGGCTCCGATCCAGCGAGCGCCAAGGTCCCTTTGGGCCGCAATTCGAGACATATTGGAAGACCCATGTTTGGTGACACCAGCCTCACGCAATTCATCTTCGGGCGGCTTACCTGGGAAGCGATCCCCTATCATGAACCCATCCTCGTCGCGACCTTCGCGGTCGTGGCAGTGGTGGGCCTTGCGATCCTCGCCCTGATCACGAAATACAAGCTCTGGGGCTATCTCTGGCACGAGTGGTTCACGAGCGTCGATCACAAGAAGATCGGCATCATGTATATTATCCTGGCGATCATCATGCTTTTGCGCGGCTTTGCCGATGCGCTGATGATGCGCCTGCAGCAGGCGATCGCCTTCAACGGCAATGAGGGCTACCTCAACCCGCATCACTACGACCAGATCTTCACCGCCCATGGCGTGATCATGATCTTCTTCGTGGCGATGCCCTTCGTCACCGGCTTTATGAACTATGTCGTGCCGCTGCAGATCGGCGCACGCGACGTCTCCTTCCCCTTCCTCAACAACTTCTCGTTCTGGATGACCACCGGCGGCGCCGTCATCATCATGATGTCGCTGTTCGTCGGCGAGTTCGCGCGCACTGGCTGGCTTGCCTATCCGCCGCTCTCGGGCGCCGACTACAGTCCCGGCGTCGGGGTCGACTATTACATCTGGGGGCTACAGGTGGCGGGCGTCGGCACGACGTTATCGGGCATCAACCTGATTGCGACCATCGTGAAGATGCGAGCCCCGGGCATGACCTTCATGAAGATGCCGGTCTTCACCTGGACCTCGCTCTGCACCAACATCCTGATCGTCGCGACCTTCCCGATCCTGACGGCGACGCTGGCACTCCTGTCGCTCGACCGCTACCTCGGCATGAACTTCTTCACCAATGACCTTGGTGGCAATCCGATGATGTACATCAACCTCATCTGGATCTGGGGCCACCCGGAGGTCTACATCCTCGTCCTGCCGGCCTTCGGCATCTTCTCCGAGGTTGTTGCGACCTTCTGCGGCAAGCGTCTCTTCGGCTACACCTCGATGGTCTACGCCACCTGCGTGATCATGATCCTGTCGTACCTGGTGTGGCTGCACCACTTCTTCACGATGGGGTCTGGCGCGTCGGTCAACGCCTTCTTCGGCATCACCACGATGATCATCTCGATCCCGACGGGTGCCAAGATGTTCAATTGGCTCTTCACCATGTATCGCGGCCGCATCCGCTACGAATTGCCGATGCTGTGGACCATCGGCTTCATGGTCACTTTCGTCATCGGTGGTATGACCGGCGTCATGCTGGCGATCCCGCCAGCCGACTTCGTGCTGCACAACTCGCTGTTCCTCATCGCCCACTTCCACAACGTCATCATCGGCGGCGTGCTGTTCGGGCTGATGGCCGGGCTCGTCTACTGGTGGCCGAAGGCCTTCGGCTACAAGCTCGATCCGTTCTGGGGCAAGATGAGCTTCTGGTTCTGGCAGCTCGGCTTCTTCTTCGCCTTCATGCCGCTCTATGTGCTTGGCCTGATGGGGGTGACCCGCCGTGTCAGCCAGTTCGAAGATCCGTCGCTGCAGATCTGGTTCATCATCGCCGCTTTCGGCGCCGTCCTGATCGCAATCGGCATCGCTTCCTTTATCATGCAGCTGATCGTCAGCTTTCTGCGCCGCGAGCAACTGCGCGAGACGTCCGGTGACGCCTGGGATGCCAGAACGCTTGAATGGTCGACCTCGTCGCCGCCGCCGGACTACAACTTCGCCTTCACCCCGGTCGTGCATGACCACGACAGCTGGTACGATATGAAGAACCGCGGCTATGAGCGCCCGCTCACCGGCTTCAAACCGATCCATATGCCGAAGAACACCGGCACGGGCGTCATTCTCGCCAGTATCAGCGTCGTGCTTGGTTTGGCGCTGATCTGGTACATCTGGTGGTTGGTGGCCGTGTCCTTCATTACCCTGCTTGCCGTCGCAATCGGCCATACCTTCAACTATCAGCGAGATTTCTTCATCCCCGCAGAGACTGTAGCGGCGACTGAAGATGCACGCTCCAAGCTGCTCGCGGAACGGACCTGAGACGATGAGCGAAACCCAAGTCCAAGAAAACGAGAAGCCGCAGTTCTACATCACGGAAGAGCATCACCCGGAACACAGCACCATGCTGGGCTTCTGGCTCTACCTGATGAGCGACTGCCTGATCTTCGCCGTACTGTTTGCCACGCACGGCGTCGTCGGCCGCAACTACGCGGCGGGACCGTCACCGGCCGACCTGTTCGACCTTAGCCTCGTTGCCTTCAACACGGCGATGCTGCTTCTGTCGTCGATCACCTATGGCTTTGCCATGCTCCAGATGGAGCGCAACGCCAAGATGGAGACGCTCTTTTGGCTCGGCGTCACCGGCGTGTTCGGCGCAACCTTCCTGGCTGTGGAGCTCTATGAGTTCAATCACCTGCTTCACGAGGGCGCCGGCCCGACACGTTCGGCCTTCCTGTCGTCGTTCTTCACGCTGGTCGGCACGCACGGCCTGCACGTCACCTTCGGCATCATCTGGCTGATCACGCTGATGGTGCAGGTCAGCAAACATGGGCTGATCCCGGACAACCGTCGCCGTTTGATGTGCCTGTCGATGTTCTGGCACTTCCTCGACGTCATCTGGATCGGCGTCTTCTCCTTCGTCTATCTCCTGGGAGCTCTCGGATGAGCGCACATTCCGACCACGAAAGCGCGTTCGAACCTCACCACGCGCACAGCCATCACGGCGATGCCGCCGGTCACGGTTCGTTCAAGAGCTACATGACGGGCTTCATCCTGTCGGTGATCCTGACGGCTATCCCGTTCTGGCTGGTCATGGGCGGCGTGCTGGACAGCAAGCTTTTGACCGCCGTCATCGTCATGGGCATCGGCGTCGTCCAGATCGTCGTGCACGTCATCTACTTCCTGCACATGAACGCCCGTTCCGAAGGGGGCTGGACGCTGATGGCGCTGATCTTCACGATCGTCATCGTCGGCATCGCGCTCGCAGGTTCGCTCTGGGTCATGCATCATCTCAACACCAACATGATGCCGATGACCCACGAGATGATGAAGAACATGCCCTGAGCGCGGGACGGGGCAGGCGGACACGACGATGATCACCGACGACAAGGCGACGGGGAGGGTCCGTCTATCCTCCCGCGCCCGCCTGATGATGACGGGTGCCTTGCTCTTCCTCGTTGCGGTGTTCCTGGCGCTCGGCACCTGGCAGGTGCAACGGCTCTATTGGAAGCTCGATCTCATTGCCCGTGTCGAGGCGCGTGTCGGTGCACCCTCTGTACCGGCGCCAGCGCAATCCGATTGGGGTGCCGTCAGCCGGGAAAAGGACGAATACCGCCGCGTCAGCGCGACCGGTACCTTCAGGCACGACCAAACCGCTCTGGTACAGGCGGTGACGGAGCTTGGCGCCGGATTTTGGGTCTTGACGCCGATGCGGCTTGAGGATGGCTCAACCGTGCTGATCAATCGCGGCTTCGTGCCGGCCGATCGCCGCGATGTTGCCGGACGCGGTGAGGGTGAGCTCGACGGAACCGCTGTGGTAACCGGGCTTCTCCGCATCACCGAACCCGGCGGCGCCTTCCTGCGGTCCAATGACCCGGCAAGCGATCGGTGGTTTTCGCGAGACGTCGCCGCAATCGCCCCAGCGAAGGGCCTGCACAATGTCGCGCCTTACTTTATCGATGCGGATGCAACACCCAATCCCGGTGGACTGCCGATCGGCGGCCTCACGATCGTCCGCTTTCGCAACAGCCACCTGGTCTATGCGCTGACGTGGTTCGCACTCGCGACGATGAGCGCCGCAGGTGCGTATCTCGTCTACCGCCAGCGGATCAAAGCAGACTGAGAGCGCCGGGTATGCTCGGTTCCGGCTGGGACGGCTGATGCCGCTCATCTACGACAGTATTCCGCTCGCCCGAGTTCAACGAAACAGGGCGCTCGACCCGTGTTCCGGGGAGCGCCCTGTTCGGACCCGGAGTGCCGTCATCGCATGCTGATAGCATCGCTGATGACAAGCTCTCGAAACGGGTGATGTCCCTTAAATGGAGTGGGCGGCTGCAATTTCAAGGGACCAGTGCGGGGCCGGTTTCGAGTAGGCTTCAGATGATGGCCGGCGCAGCGGAGCACCGAGGGTCCGCAAAGACCTTGCCCGAGGCGTGCGATCCGGCACGATATCCGTCGGCAACATGAAGCCCACGCAGGACTGACGGCCAGTGCATGCAGGCGCTTCGGCCCTGCGAAAGTTTCTGTTGGATCGGTTCCGAAGCGCAGAACCTCCAACGGAAAGTGGCCCTCTTGGGAGGGCCACTTCTGATGTCCAGCGGATTACTTGGCGCCGATGGCCTGAAGGCCGGCCGTGGCGCAGTTCGCGTCGATATCGCCCGACGGCGCACCGCCTACGCCGATGCCGCCAACCAGGGCCTTGCCGAACTTGATCGGCACGCCGCCAGCCTGGATCACCATCCGGGCGTCCATGTCGCGAAGACCTTCATTCGCCGGCTTGGAGGCGATGAACTCGCCGAGGCCAGCCGTGTCGCGACCCATGGCAGCAGACGTAAAGGCCTTGCCCTGCGCGCTGTTACCGGTGTGCGGACCGGAATTGTCGGCCTTCAGCAGCACCTTGGTTGCGCCATCGCGACCAACCACGGCAACGCTGACATTGTGGCCTTCCGCGGCGCAAGCCTTCACTGCGGCTTCGGCAGCCTTGACGGCCATGTCGAGCGGCAGGTAGGCCGCGGTCGGGAGTTCCTGCGCCGTGGCGGCGACGGGAGCGAGAAGCGCGGCTGCGAGCACGATATTGCGGATCATCATAGGTTCCTTTCCTGTTGATGTGGAAAGGCTATCCCGCCTCGGCTGTCGCCGGTATTCGTAGACCTTGCGCGAGCATCCGTAGTTCTACGGAGTTTTCGTTCCGTCGAGCCAGATGCGCGTCATCTCCGCCTGCGACGTGCTGCCGAGCTTGGCACCGATTGCGGCGCGATGGCTTTCGACGGTACGCGGCGAGAGGCCGAGACCTTCGGCGATCTGGCGGGTGGTGAAACCCGCAGCGATACGGTCGAGAACTTCGCGCTCGCGCTGCGTGAGCATCGCCAGCAAAGCGAGCGTCTCTGCCTTCTCGGCATGCACGCGCATGGTCCGCTCCAGCAGTTCATGGCCCTTATGGATCGCATCGATCAAGTCCTGCTCGTCGACAGGCTTCGAGAGAAAATCGATCGCGCCATTACGGAAGGCACGACGGCAGGCCTCGATATCACCATGACCGGAGATAACGATCGTCGGCCAGTCTACCCCATGCTCCCTTAGTCTTTCCTGCAGCTTCAGCCCGGAGATGGCGGGCATGCGGATATCGAGCACCAGGCAGCCGGGCTCGAGGCGCGAAACCTGTGTCAGAAAGGCTTGCGGATCAGAAAAACCCGTGACCTTGATGCCGACCGTCGAGAGCAACAGGCTGAGCGCGCGACGCACTGCATCGTCATCGTCAACGAGATAGACGGGGAGGGTCATCGCATCGGCTCCTCGGTTCGGCGCGCACGGGGCAGCGTCACCTTGAAGGTGGCACCGTGGTCGCTCTCGACCAGGGCAATTTCGCCGCCGGCGCGTTCCACCAGTCGCCGGCTCAGCGCCAGACCGAGCCCGGTGCCCCCGGTGCGGGTCGTCACGAATGGCGTGAACAGCTGCGGGCGAAGTGTTTCCGGAACGCCGGGGCCGTTGTCGGCGACCTCGAAGACCACCGTGGTATCGTCCTCGCTCAAGGTAACGGCCACGCGTCCTGTATCGCCCGCCTGTTGAGCCAAAGCCTCAAAGGCGTTGCGGACCAGATTGAATGCGACCTGTTCGATCTCGACCGGATCGGCAACGACCGAAACCGATGTTTCTGGAACCTGAAAATCAAGCTGAATTCCGCGTGATATCGCGTCCGGTTCAAGTAGCGCTTCAACATTTGCGAGCGCCTGACGCAGATCGAAGGCAGCAACCGGCGCCGCATGCGGCTGCGACCAGTTGCGGAACCTTTCCAATATGGCGGATGCCCGGCGCGCTTGGCTCACTGTATCCTCCAGTACCGGAGCAAGCGCTGCGTCTTGCCCTTGGCTGAGCAGCCGGCGCCCGGCCTGCGCCTGCGCAAGGATTGCAGTCAGGGGCTGGGTCAGTTCATGCGCCATGCCGCTCGCCATTTCGCCAAGCGCGTTGACGCGCGAGGCGTGCGTGAGGCGCGATTCCAGCGCACTGAGCGTTGCCTGCTGTTCTGCAGCGCGCGTGCGCGCACGCTGGCGCAATGCGGCCAATCCAGCGAGATAGGCGAGGCTGACCACCAGAAGCGTCAAGCCGGTCTGTACGGGCGGGAACATGTCCGCGAGTCCGATCTCCATGCCTGTTTCGAGCAGCAATGGCTGCGATACGCTGCTCAGCGCCTTCGAAAAGCGGATTGCCTCGGGCAGGGCGGCAGGCTGGAGCAGGAGGTGTCCGTCCGGCAAAGATAACCGCACCGCGACCCCCGGGCGAGACCAGAATGGCCCAACGTCTCCGATCAACTTCGCTGCGTCGATGCCGAGCATCAATCCATAGCGGGCCCCGTCGCTGTTCGGGCTGCGCTTGACCATAATGTAGTGGCCGGAGCGTTGCGGATGGGGCAGGAGAGCAATGCGCCCGTCCGAAGCTCTGGCAGCTGCCCGGATGAGCTCTGTGGCCTTGGCGTCGAATGGATCGGTCCCGACGGTCTCCGCATTTGGATCCAGGGGGACGAGCTGAACCTCGTCGATCCGCGGATAGAAGCGCGCAATCGTGCGGGCGACCTCGAGGAACAGGTCGTGCCTGCGCCCTTCGGAGGCGACGGCAACGGCCGACAGCGCGGTCAGGTGCGCATCGTGTTGATCGGCCCGCTGGGAGGCCAGGCTATGGAGGAGCGTGCTCTCTTGCTCAAGTTCGGCAACCAGCGCCTGGCGTTCCCAGCCCGCCAGCATGCCTCCACCGACAAGCAGGAGCAGACACCAAAGGAGGGCCAGATAGAAGGGGCGTTCGAAGATCGAGCGATTGCTGTGCATTATCGATTCGGCGGTCTTGTTGTTATGCGCTGCCTTCAGCAGAGAGCGGTCGCAGGTCAGGCGCGATCGTGTTCGCCTCGATCATCTCGCCGGTGAAATGCGCGCTGTCAATCCATCGAGCTGCAAGCATTGCCCAGGCATCGATGCAACAGCAAGCTTCGCGCCGACTGCGAATCCATGCAGTGCTCCGTCTCCGTCGACGCACCCGCGAGGGTGTCGCTGTCCCTTACCGACCTCTACCCGTCCGCTACCAGAGTCGTCCGAGCCCAATCCGATCCCGGGCCGCAATGTCCCCGCAACACAGCGCCGCCACGCTCTCCGCCTGGAGTGATCGAAGGAGACTGGGCAGGACGGGCCGATCCAGGCGCGACGAGGATGATGCGCTCCTACCAACCCACAGAAGCGCGGGCGTGGTGCGCCACATCGCCGACGTGCTCTGCTCGATTGCTGCATTCCTTGCAATCAGTTGGCACTACAGTTCCACCGCCAAAACAGTGAATGGATCAAGCACTTGGCCAGGTTATCTAAAACCCGACCATCACTCTCGCCTGACGACCCGCCAGGAGAAGCGTCTCGTGCGGCTGGAGCTGCCGCCAAGCGCGACCGCGTGTAGATCTCTAAACATGAACAATTTTTAATTGTTTTTCAGCGTGTTGCGCCATTGAAGCGGCCAGATTCGCGCCCAATTTCGGAAGCGTTGGCACGACGCGCGCTCTTTCCCACGATGCGCCTCCGCCGCCCCAATTGGCCGAACAGATCAGAAGGGATCCGCTGCACCCGCAAACGGACCACGCTGGCTGTGCGGATACCGTCTTCTGGGTCTAACGTCGCGGTCCCTCTTGAGGCGGACGTCCGGAGCATATCAAGGATCGCGGAGGCGCTGATGGCCAGTCGATCAAGTATCGCGATCCTCGCCGCGGGTTTCCTCTGTGTGGCCGCCGTCGGGGTCAGTGTGACCAGGACGGCCGTACTGAGCGAGGCAAAGCCCGAAAGTGGTGTTGCAGCCAACTCCAGACATGGAGGCAGCGTGCCCGTCGAAACGGCCACCGTCACGCTTCAGGACGTTCCCGTCATTGTCCATGCCTTGGGCAATGTCCAGGCGCCCGATACCGTGGAAGTGGGTGCCCGCGTCGCAAGCCAGATCACCGCCATCCACGTGAAGGACGGCCAGATGGTCAAGGCGGGGGATCTGCTTTTCACTCTGGATGACCGGGTGATGCAGGCGCAGCTCGCGCGTAACACGGCGATCCTTGCCAAGGACGCTGCGCAGCTCTCGGACGCGAAAATAGAGATGGAGCGCGCAAGAACCCTGCGCGACGACAAGACGGGTACGCAGCAGACCTATGACACCGCTCTCTCGCTGCAACAGTCGGCGCAAGCAACGCTTGATGCTGACCGAGCATCGGTCGACGCCGATCAGGTCGCGCTGAGCCTGACCCAGATCACCGCGCCTATCGGTGGTCGCCTCGGGGTCGTTCAGGTCGCTCTCGGTGATCTTGTCGGTCAGACGGGCGCTACCTCCAACAATCTGGTGACGATTACGGCGATAGACCCGATCGACGTTGCCTTCCATTTGCCGGAACAGCAATTGCAGACGTTCAAGGCGCTGCTCGATCAGGGCAAACCGCCGCGTGTGCGGGCCAAGCTGAGCGGTTCTGAAACGGCCATAGGCGAGGGCGTGCTCGATTTCATCGACTCCTCGGTCGACGCCGCCTCAGGCACGATCGCCATGCGGGCGACCTTCCCCAATGGCGCGCAAAAGCTATGGCCAGGTCAGTTCGTCGATGTCGATATCGAACAGGAGCAATTGCATCAGGCGCCGGTGATCCCGAGCGTTGCCGTGCAACCAGGCCAGAACGGCCCCTTCGTCTTCCATGTGAAGGATGACAACACGGTGGAAACACTGGCCGTAAAGCCTCTGTTCGATGACGGAAAACTGGCTGTGATCGCTTCGGGGCTCGCCCCGGGCGAAAGGGTCGTGGTCGAGGGACAAGCCCGCCTGAAACCGGGCGATGCCGTAAAGGCGGTGCCTCCTGGCGCACAACCGCTGACGGATTGAGTTCCTGCGATATTTCGGGAGTGAACGAAGATGCCACTGTCCGAGTTCAGCATTCGCCGTCCGATCGCCACCACGCTGTTGTCGGTCGCACTTATCCTTGCGGGTGTCTTCAGCTATCTCGTCCTGCCGGTTGCGGCCCTGCCGCGCACCGACTTCCCGGTCATCAACGTCTCGGCCTCGCTCCCGGGCGCGTCACCGGATACCATGGCGACCTCGGTTGCAACGCCCCTTATTAAGCAGTTTGCGACGATAGCGGGGATCGACACGATCTCGACGACCAACGCGCTTGGCTCCACGTCGATCTCCATCGAGTTCGTGCTCGGGCGCAACATCGATGCCGCCGCCGCCGACGTGCAGGCGGCCATCACCAGAACGCTGAGGCTCCTGCCGCAGGATATGCCGGCGCCGCCAAGCTATCGTAAGGTCAACCCGGCCGATGCCCCGGTTCTGCTGCTGGCGCTGAAGAGTGATACGGTGCCTCTCACCGATCTCGATGCAATCGCACAACAGGTGATTTCTCCCACCTTGTCCGTGCTTGACGGGGTGGCCGAAGTGTCCATCTTCGGCAGCCAACAATTCGCCGTGCGCATTCAGATGCACCCGGATGCGCTCACGGCGCGGGGTATCTCCGTGGATGCGCTGAAAACCGCGGTCGTTGCGGCCAACGACAATTCCCCGCTCGGCACAGCGCAGACGAAAGACCGCCAGGTGGCGATCGTTGCCGATACGCAGCGGATGAACGCTGCGAGCTTCGCAAACATCATCATCAAGAGCGACAACGGCAGGCCTGTGCGGCTTGGCGATGTTGCGACGGTGGTCGATTCCATTGCCAACGATCAGACGGCGAGCTGGCATGACGGATCGCGCGCCATTATCCTGGCAATCCTGCGCCAGCCGGATGCGAACACGGTACAAGTCGTCGACCGGGTGCAGGCGCTCCTGCCGTCGCTGCGCCAGTCGCTTCCCGCGTCCGCCTTCATCAAAACGCTCAACGATCGTTCGACCTCGGTGCGCGGCGCGGTGCGCGACGTTCAATTTACCCTCGCGCTGACCGTTGGCCTGGTGATCCTCGTTATCTTCGTGTTTGTCCGCCGTCTCTGGGCAACGCTTATCCCAGCGTTAGCCGTGCCGATCTCCATCATCGCCACGTTTGCCGCAATGTATCCACTCGGCTTCTCGATCGACAATATCTCGCTGATGGCGCTGACGCTGTCTGTCGGGCTCGTGGTGGATGATGCGATCGTGATGCTGGAAAACATCGTTCGGCACATGGAAGAGGAGGGCGCCGATGCCTTTTCGGCCGCGCTTGCGGGTTCGAAGGAAATCGGCTTCACCATCGTCGCGATCTCCCTGTCGCTGGTCGCAGTGTTCATACCGGTCCTGTTGATGGGCGGCGTCATCGGCCGCATCCTTCACGAGTTCGCGGTGGTCGTCACCGTGGCGATACTCGCCTCCGCCCTCGTTTCGCTCACGCTGACGCCGATGCTCGCCGCGCGACTGCCTGCCAACAAGGACAGCGCGCCAGCGGCCGGCGTGCTTGCGCGATTGGACATTGCGTTCGAGCGCGGCTTCGCTCGCGTCGTGACTACCTATGAACGGCTGCTTTCCATCTGCATCCGGCAGCGTGGCCTGGTGCTTCTTTTCTTCCTGTTCACCGTCGCGATCACGACCTATCAGATCACGACGATCCCGAAGGGCTTTTTCCCTCAGGAGGATATAGGCCAGCTCCAGGTCACCACTCAGGCGCGCGAGGATATCTCCTTTGCAGCGATGACGGATCTTCAGTCCAAGGTAGAGGCGGTCTTTGCCAAGTCGCCCTATGTCGCCCATGTGGCAAGCGCGATCGGTTCGGGTGGTGCATCGACGGCGCTCAACACCGGGCGTCTGTTTGTGGAACTCAAGCCCAAGCGCGACCGCCCTCCGCTCGAAACCGTTCTTGCCGATTTACGCCGGGAGCTTGCGGCCATTCCCGACATCCAGGCGTATATGTCGCCGATCCAGAACCTCTCCGTAGGGTCGCGCGCCGCCGCCAGTCAGTATCAGCTGGTCCTCCAGAGCCTCGATCAGCCGCTGATGAACGAGTGGGCACAAAAGCTCTGCGATGCGATGATCTCTGATCGCGCCTTCTTCACCGACGTCAACAGCGACCTTCAGATCAACGCGCCGCAAACGCGCCTGGTCGTCGACCTCGACAAGGCGGCAACGCTGGGAGTCGATGCCAGTCAAGTGCGTACGACACTCTATGGCGGCTTCGGCGCCGAGCAGATCTCAACGATCTACACGGCAGGCGACAGCTACGAAGTCATCGTGGAACTCGATCCGAGCATCGAGTGGTCTGCGGACAAGTTCGCCGAACTGCGCGTCGGTGGCGCGAATGGTGCGCTTGTGCCCCTCGGCGCCTTCGCCCGTGTCGAAACGGTGTCCGGGCCATTCACCATCAATCAGCTGGGGCAACTGCCGGCGGTCACGATCTCCTTCAACCTGCCGGCGCAGGTCGCTCTTGGCAACGCACTTGCGGAGGTCGCGCGCCTCAAGACGGAGATTGGTATGCCCTCAGCGATCGCCACCCGAAACTACGGCACCACGCAGCTCTTCGAGGATGCTGCCGCCAACCAGGGGTTGCTGATCCTCGCGGCGATTGTGACGATCTATCTGGTGCTCGGCGTCCTCTACGAAAGCCTCATCCATCCGCTGACCGTGCTCTCCGGCCTGCCGTCGGCGATTTCCGGGGCGCTTCTTGCGATCTACTTCTGCGGCTTCGACCTCTCGATCATCGCGATCGTCGGGGTGCTGATGCTGATCGGCATTGTCAAGAAAAACGCGATCATGATGATCGATGTGGCGCTGGCGCTGCAGCGTTCTGGCAGTTCGGCCCGCGAGGCAATCCACCGCGCCTGCCTTATGCGCTTCCGCCCGATCATGATGACCTCCGCCGCCGCGATCATGAGCACATTACCGATCGCGGTCGGCAGTGGCGCGAGCGCCGAACTGCGCCAGCCGCTAGGTGTCGCGGTGGTCGGCGGCCTAATGGTATCGCAGTTCGTGACCCTCTTCGTGACGCCCGTGATCTACCTCTACATGGAGGACCTGACGCGGTGGATCTCAAATCTGCTTGGCGTGACCGCAAAGCTTGAACGACGACTACCAACAAGTGTCAGCCAAACAGTCGTTAATCCGGCGGGCTCCCCAACTGACAAATAACGGTGCGAACGCGTTCTGGCTTCTATGCCTGTGGCCAGCCAGAAGGTTTTTCTAGTTGAGATTGCGGCGCGATGGTGGTGCAATGCTCGGCGTGTAGCTAGACCTTCCTCTCCCGACGATCGAACCGAGCGGCTTATGTCCATTTCAGATGCGATCTACCGCCCCTTCGAAACGCTGATCCGACCGCTCGACATCCCATACCAACCACTTCCCACCAGCGGACCCGTCGCGGTCCTCCTGCACTTCATCCGGATGTTTCGTGCCGTCGTCATTGCGATGGCGCTGACGTCGATGGCAGTGGAAGCCATCAACCTGACGATCATCTGGGGGCTATCGGTGATCGTCGATGGCGTGGCGACACAGGGCGTCGCGCTCTTCGTCGAGAACCGGTTCTGGCTGTTGGCGTTCCTGGCCTTTCTGATCTTTCCGGTGATGCCGATCTTCTTCTACATCACCAACATTCTGAACTCGCATACGATCGGCATCAGTCTGCCGATCGCCATACAGTGGCAGGGGCACAAGGCCATCGAAGGGCAGGATCTCGCCTTCTTCCATGACCTTTTTGCCGGGCAGGTGGCATCGCGTCTCGGCCAGGTCGCCAATGCCGTTCAGCAACAGATCCTGATTGCCTTTCAGACGGCGCCGCGCTTCCTGCTTCAGATCGTCGGCTCGGTTCTGCTCCTGTTTGCGCTCTCCTGGCAGTTGGCGTTGCCGGTCGTCCTTTGGGTGATCGTCAATGTGCTCTTCACCATCAAGGTCGTACCGGATTTCACGGAGCGCGCACGGCGCTCGGCGAAGCAGAACAGCCTGGTTTCCGGCGCGATGACCGACATCTACGGCAACATCCAGATGGTCAAGCAATTCGCTGCCGAAGACAGTGAGGCGGGTGCGCTGCGGAAGATCATGTCGAAGGCGGTCGGTACGCTGCACCACGAGCAGCGCATCTACCGGACGACCGAGCTCGTCGTCATCAGCCTCAACATGCTGCTCTGGCTCGTCATGCTGGGCATCGGCTTCTGGGGGCTATTCGACAGCTTTCTGACGGTCGGCGATTTCGTTGCGACCGTCTATATCCTCCAACGGCTTTCGGCGAGCTCCTTCACCTTCCTGCAGATGGGGCAGCAGATCTTCAAGGCGCTGGGCACGATCAAGGATGCCATGCCGGTCATGACCACGCCGCCGACTGTGACCGATCGACCGGACGCAACGAAGCTCACCGTTCCGCGCGGCGAAATTCGGTTCGAGAATGTTCGCTTCGCCTACAAGGTGGACCGGCCGGTCATCGATGATCTGTCGCTGACGGTTCGCCCGGGCGAGAAGGTGGGTTTGGTCGGCCTGTCCGGTGTGGGCAAGACGACGCTGGTCAGCCTGTTGCTGCGTTTTTATGACATCCAGGGGGGCACCATCCACATTGACGGGCAGGACATTCGCGCCGTGAGCCAGGCGAGCCTGCGGCGAAACATTGGTGTCATCGCCCAGGATGTCGCGCTCTTGCACCGGTCGGTCGGCGACAACATTCTGTATGGTCATCCCGAAGCAACCCGGCCGGAAATCGAGCAGGCCGCAAGGGCAGCGCAAGCCGATACCTTCATCGCCGAACTGACCGATGGCGAGGGTCGCAAGGGCTACGAGGCCTTTGTCGGCGATCGCGGCATCAAGCTATCAGGAGGTCAGCGACAGCGTGTTTCGATCGCGCGGGTGCTGCTGAAGAATGCGCCAATCCTGATCCTCGACGAAGCCACGTCCGCACTGGACAGCGAGGCCGAGGCGGCGATCCAGGAAAAGCTCAACCTGCTGATGGACGGCAAGACAGTGATTGCCATTGCCCACCGCCTTTCGACGATTGCTAGGATGGACAAGATCATCGTTCTGGATCGCGGCCGGATCATCGAGGAAGGCACACCGGATGCGCTCCTGGAGCGAGACGGGCTCTATGCCCGTCTTTGGAAGCGACAGACCGGCGGCTTTATTCCTGAAGAACTGGATTGATCGCCGCCGTCCAACGTCAAAGGCCGTGCTCCAGTCAGCTGGCATCGTGCCCAAGCAAGGCTCATTTTTCACAGAGTCGCCGTCCGCCATAATAGGGCTGATAGGTGCAGTCCGACGGCCTGAAGGAACGATAGCTGCGGGAGCAGGCCGTGATGTTGCAGGACTGCGGCGCGGCCGGGCTTTCGACAAGCGCTCCTGCCGCAGGCGCCGCCATCGCTTCCAGCATGAAGTCGCGCCAAATATGCGCTGGCAAGGCGCCACCCGTGACCCCCTTCATCGGCGTATCGTCGTCATTGCCAACCCATACGCCGGCGACGAGTGGCTCTGTGAAGCCGACGAACCAGGCATCGCGATTGTTTTGGCTGGTGCCGGTCTTGCCGGCCGCGAACGCGCCGGGAGCGGCCCCGCGTCCGGTTCCGCGCTCGACCACCAACTGCAAAAGGCCAACGAGATCCGGCTGGTACGCGGAGAGATCAATGGTCGGCGCGGCCTGTGAGCCGACACGGAACGCCTCCGGCTGCCCGGCCGCCTGAAAGTCGATGATGCCCCAGGGTTCTACGGGCGCCTTGCCGAGATGGACGGAGGCATAGGCGCTGGTGAGGTCAAGCAAGCTGACCTCGGAAGTGCCGAGGGCCAAGGACGGCGTATTGGCCAGCGGCGCGTTTATGCCGAGCTCGCGCGCTGCGGCGATCACATTGTCGAGCCCGACCTCCTGGGCAAGCGCCACCGTTGGCGCATTCAGCGAGCGGGCAAAGGCCTCGGCAAGCGTGACCCAGCCGCGATAGCGGCCACCGGAATTCTCGGGCGACCAGCCGTTAATGTCGATCGGCGCATCCAGGACCTGGTCGGACAGAGTGAACCCGGCCTTCAGGGCCGCATAGTAGACGAACAGCTTGAAGGTGGAACCCGGTTGCCGCATGGCGGTCACCGCGCGATTGAATTGGCTTTGCTTATAGTCGCGACCGCCGACCATGGCGACGACCGCTCCGTCGGGCGTCATCGCAACCAACGCGGCCTGGGATACCCCGGCCGCCTTTCCTTCCGTATCCAGCGCGTTTGCCAGAACCCTTTCGGCGATCCGTTGCAGCTGTGGGGACAGTGTCGTGCGTACCGTCGTCGAACCCGGCGATGCGCCGGCGATTTCGCTCGCCTGCGGCGAGATCCAGTCGGCGAACCAGCTTCCGGATCGCGGCGTCGGCGTCGTCGGATGGAGCGTGGCGAAGCTCGCCTTGACTTGTGCAGCCTCGGGTGCGGTGATCTTGCCATTGGCTACCATCGTGTCGAGGACGACCGATGTGCGTTGGCGCGCACCCTCAAAATTGTCGATCGGATTCCACTGGCTCGGCGCCCGCAACAATCCAGCCAGCATCGCCGATTCCGGCAGGTTGAGTGCGCCGATGTCCTTGTTGAAATAGATCCTCGCGGCTGCGGGCATGCCGGTCGCGCCGGCGCCGAGATAGGCGCTGTTGAGGTAACGCGTCAGAATTTCCTGCTTGCCGAGCTTCCACTCCAGCCACAGGGCGATCACGAACTCCTGGATCTTTCGTTTCATTGTTCGGTCGCTGTCGAGATATTGCAGCTTGATGAGCTGTTGGGTGATGGTGCTGCCGCCCTCGACCACCGAGCCCGCTTCGAAGTTCCGCACGAGTGCCCGTCCGATCCCTCTGACATCGATGCCGAAATGGTCCATGAACCGGCGGTCCTCGATTGACAGCACGGCATCGATCAGCTGCGGCGGGAATTGGTCGTACTGTGCGTAGGGTCCCTGATAAGGGCCTTGTCTGACCAGCGGTCCTCCGTCCGCCGTTTCCAGCACCACGACAGGCTTCAAAGTTCCGTCCCTAATCTCGCTCCAGGGAACATCCTTCAGCGCCCACACGAGTACAGTACCGGGAAGAAGGAGGCAGGCGAGGAGGGCCAAGCCGATGGCAACCTTCCACCAGCTTGGCCTGACGAAGGTGCGCGCGCGATCTTCGGAGGGCTTCTTACGCAGCGCACCCAGCCGGTTCCCGACCTTCGCCAGAGCAGCCACGAACCACCCACGGGGATCGTCGGCAGTTGATGCGGCTTCGTCTGCATTCGAAGGGCTGAATTTCGTTTTCAAGTACGAAGCCGCATGCTTGGTCTTCGCGCGGACCAAGATTGCACCCACCTTCAAGTCGTGGCCGAGCGCAACCAGCAGATGGCGAGCTGCCTGTCCGCTTTGGCCGAAGAGTGTCGGGGAGGGGGTGGCTTTCGTGGATTGATCCGGCCCGTCGGATGGGTTTGAAGCGCCCGTCTGGAGCACGACATGCTCGACAGTCGATTCCGAGCTTTCCGGGCGATCGGCACCCTTGCTGGTGGTGTTTGCAATCTGGGTTGAGGTCTTGGGAGGGCGTGGCATCGGCTACCGCTAAATGGATCTTCCGGAAGATAGCGCGACCTTGTGACCTGACAATGTTCATGATGCAATGTGCAATTGGCCGGCAGGCAGGTGTTTCCGGCAACAGAACTCGCTCTCGCGGCGGTGCACATGGCGGGTCCGAAAGGACCGCGCAAAGCCTATCGTTCGGGTTCGGTCAGCGGTGCTAGCGCCCTGTCAGCGCTCAGGACTGGTCTCGGAACAGGTCCTCTTAGCGCCGGTAGATAGGCAAGAAGGAACAGCCCCCATGCCAACATCCAGCATGCGGCCGCGGCGACGATGGGATTGAAATACGCGCTACCGATCCATTCGGCGAGAATGCGAATCATTGTGGCGAGGCAGGTAAGGGCGAAAGCACATGCCATCTTCCCGTTGAGCACGAGTATGCCTTCGTTGCGCGCCATCGCAGCACGCATCATGAGGGCCGCCATCATTGTTCCCATTGCCCCCATGGTCGCCGCATGCACGGCGGTCGCGGGTGACATCTGGTCTGGAAACATGGTGGCGAACCCAATGAGCAGGAGAGCCGCCGGCGTCCAGGAAAAAGCAAGATGCAGAATGAAGAGCGCCGGGTAGCGCCGGGTTCTCAGGCATTGCCAGCCGCTCATTCGTAACACGAGCGCCAAGCCGGACAGTACGAGGAAGATGCCCTCTGCATTCGATTGTTCGGAAGCGTTGAGCCAGGCGGCGGCAACTATGCCGCCGATCGCCAGGTAGGAAAGCCCGTGTTGGTCCCGAAGGAGACCTGCCTCACCAGTTCGTCCGAGCCAGGAGCGTGTGAAAGCGGGCACGGCACGCCCGCCGATCAGGGTGATCAGGGCGAGGAAGATCCGCGGCACTGCCTCTGCGACGAGATAGCTTGCCTCTCCGTCAAGCCACAGCGAGCTGAGCATGCCAATCAGCGCCATGGCGAACGGTGCCCAGAAGCGGCGTCCCGCTCTGCTCGATACACCCCCCCGGGCGAGAACGACCGCGAGAAAGACGAAGTAGGCTGACATCCCGACCGCTGCAGCAACGACCGAGAGGTGCGCCGAAAGAGCCGTCGTCAGGCGGGCCACGCACCAGAGAACGGTCGCGAGCACGGTGACATCACGCGAGACCGGGCCCTTCTTTGTCCAGGCAGGCAGGGCGGTCAACAGGTAGCCACCTGCCGCCGCACCGGCCATGCCGAAGAGAAGCTCATGGCTGTGCCAGGCGGCTTTGTCCGGTCCAATACCCTCGGGCAGAAGCCAGACCGCAGGCGCGACAAACGCCCATAGACCCGCCAGAAAGAACAGGGGTCGGTGCGGCGCCTGCCAGATCGATGTCCACGCCTTTGGCGCCGCGATCATCAAATCGTCTGGAGGCCGGCCTCGAAGCGCGGAAACAGCACGGCATTTTCGAGATGCATATGAGTGACGAGGTCGTCGGTGAGCTTACGCAACCCGGTATAAAGCGCAGCCCACGAACCGCAGGCGCCGTCCGGCAAGGAAAGCCCGTGGGTGACGTGCTCGATCGTTCGCAGATGCTCCACCTCGTCGTCGTGCTCGCGCCGCATCTGGGCGATCGGATAGGAAATCGTAGCGCCATCACCGCGCTGCATCATCGGGAACAGCACGAGCTCTTCCTTCATCATGTGGCTTTCGAGCTCGTCGCGCAGCGCCTCCAGGGCTTGGGAAAGCCCGACAGGCGCCGACGGATGGCCGCCGTGTACCCGTTCCACCTTCTGAGCAAGCGGAATCAACCATGCGAGCTCAGCACGGTGCGTTTGGTGGTACCTGTGGAGGAGGTGAGCGATGAGATCGGCGGTCTCCTCCGGGGCATCTCGACTTGCGGAACGCTTGAGCGTTTCCAGTTCTGTAAGCAATGCCGAAGGGGCGATACCGGCCTTGAGCGCAGCTTCCGACAACAACATCTTGCCGCCGCAACAGAAGCTGATGCCGTAACGGCGGAAGAGTTCCGCGGCCCCCGGCAATTCGGCTGCGATCGTTGCGACTGTGCTTTCGAGGCTGAGATCGATCATCATCTGTTCCTTGTTGGATGCTTGCAGACGGATTCCGAGCAGCGCTCGGACGCATCGAAGTCGTCTGGGGTTGAGGCAATGTGTATCGGCCCCTCCGGCGCCGGGGACTTCCGGGCTGCCGTGCGGCGCAGAGAGCATCCTTGGCTACGCGAGGTGAGGATCTTCGTCTTTGTGCCTGCGCAAACGCCAGAAACGCGCGTACGTCTCGTCGTTGACCTACCCGTTCCTCTTAGGTACGGGGCGTCGTCCGCCCAGGAATCGACTTCGACAGCGAGCCGTTTTTTGACCGGTAATATGTCCCGAGTCAGGTCAGCGTCACACGCATCCGCGAGGTCGACACGCCGATCCCAGCTTGTCCGTCGAGCACGGTGAAGCTGACGATGCTTAACGTAGAGTAAATGTCACGCTCGGGTCACGCGACAAGGAGACGATGTCGCGATAGGTTGCAGGGTCATTTCAAACCCTGCAATGCCGCTCATAGCGCTTTCGGTTCCTTCAGCATGGCCAGCGCCGAAGCGGCATCCCGTATGGAGTGGAATATCATGCGCCGCTATCTGTTCAATATCTATGCAGCAGGCGTCGTCAGCCGCGACGAAGTTGGCCGGAAATACCCATCAGATGGACCCGCAGTTGCCTATGGTCAAAGGATTGTCGATGAATTGACCAAGGACGACGACTATTGCGACGCAGTCATCGATGTGGTTACGGCGTCAGGGCGTCTGGTTGCGCGACTGATATCGAGCGAAACACCGCTCGTGCATCACGTGAGGCAACCGACGCGACAGATTTCGCTGCACTGAGCCTGCTGATCTCGCCAATCTGACGACGGGCATGGTGGATTGATCCGGGTGGACAACCGAAGGCAAATCCTATGCAGCCTGTTCGCGACCTGAGTTGTGATCGAATAACGTCCGCGCTGCTGCCGCCAGCAGATCCGTTTGTGAAATCAGTCCCAGCACATGATGGTCGTCATCCACGATGATGACCGCGTGAATTGTTCCGCTGGTGAGCGCCGGAAGCAAGCTCATCGCCCGGTCGTCCTGGCGCGCGACCACTGGCGTTGCAACGTTGCTGCCGACGGTGGCGCCGGGCTCGGTCAGCTCCCTCAGTCCGACTGTACCGACAAGTCGCTCGTTTCCATCCTTTACGGGTATGGTCCGGATATTGTGTTTGAGAAGCAACGAGCGCGCTGCCTCGCTGCTGTCGTCTTGATGGATGCAGATGACGTCCCTCGACATGATATCCCGGCACAGGATGTGGGGTGTCGCCCGAATTGCCGCCTGTAATTCCACCTGGCGCAGCACCCGATCAAGATCTTCCCGGCTGATGTCAAACGTTTCATCCAGCGCCTCGAGCGCGGCATCGACATCCGCGCCGGTAAAGCCGACCCGGCGATTGGCGGGCGGATCAATGGTCGCGTGCATATTTGCGGGCGGAGCGACGACGTGCGGGTAGTTGCGTCTCGCCAGCTTGTGAAACAGGATCCCGAGAGCCACCAGCAGGCACGAGTTGAGCGCGACGGGCACCAGCGGGAACAGGAGGCCCCAGCTCGCCACGACAGGGCCGCCAAGCACTGCCGTCAACGCAGCGGCGCCGCCGGGCGGATGCAGGCAGCGCGTAAAGGACATCGCCGCGATCGCGATCCCCACGGCAATACCAGTTGCGATCAGCGGATCCGGCACGAACATAGCTGACAGAACCCCCACGAAGGCGGAGATCGTGTTGCCGCCGACGATCGACCACGGCTGGGCAAGCGGGCTTGTGGGAACCGCAAACAGCAGAACCGCGGATGCGCCCATCGGCGCCACGATCAAGGGAAGGCTGGCACCGCCACCAAAGATACTGCCGCTGATCATACCGGTCAGGAGGATACCAACCAGCGCTCCGAGACACGCAATCAGGCGCTCCCTCAATGTCGCACCCGCCAGGATCGGCGCGAAGAAACGACGGCCCGGCGGTTGCGAGGGCGTCTGGTTGGGCGAATTGGTCATGCAGTCACCTGTAAATGGCAGCGCGTAGGTTGAATATTTCAGTGGGCGCCAGCGTCGGTATGCAATGCGCGGCGCAGGATTTCGATCGCAGGGGAGCTGGCCTCCCTACGATAGATGAGCAGTGTCTGAATTTCACGCAATGAATGGGTTCGAGCGTCGCCTGGCCAGTCCATCAGTTCGAATACGGATCGTGGCACTACACCGATCGCGTCACCGGCTGCAACGCTCGCCAGTATGGCGTGATAGGAGGAAACCTCCTTGGTCGCAATCGTCGGCGACGGACGTGCCCATTGTTCCGCGACACGGCGGTACGTGCATCCGGGTTCGAGCGCCGCCAACCAGCTCACACGCACGTCCAGGGCGGTTTTGATCGGCGGATGCGACGCGGGCAAGACGATCAATACGTCTTCGCGGTAGATCGGATCTCCATCGAGGTCCTCGAGCGGGTCGGGTCTCGGCATCGCGATATCGCTTGGCAAACGTGCGATCAGCGCACAGTCGATTTCTTCAGCGAGCACGGCTCGGGTCAGTTCCTCCGTCGAGCCCATTGTGAGCCTCAGCGCCAAATCCGGGTGCGTTCGGTTGATCGTCTGCAGAACCGTCGGCAGGCGGCTGGCAGCGGTACTCTCCATGCTGCCCAGCCGCAAGACGTCCGGCATCATCGTCGGCTTCAGCGCGTTGCGCGCCTCGTCACCGAGCGCCACCAGCCGTGTGGCGTAGGAGCGAAAAAGACGCCCCTCGCGCGTCAGCGTCATCTTCTTGCCGTCGCGGCTGAACAGGCCGACGCCCAATTCTTCCTCGAGTGCGCGAATACGGTTGGTGACGTTGGATGGCGCACGGCCAATCTCGGTGGCGGCGCGGGTCACGCTGGTGCGCTCGGCTACCAGCAGAAAAATCTCAAGGGTCGTGAAGTCCATTTTATCTACGAAAGGGAATGAAGCTGCTTTATTGTTCTCGAATGGGAAATGATAATCAAGGTGATCTCGTGAAACTGCGTTCGAAACATTCCCGGAAACGGAGAAAGGCCATCGACCATGTGCACGCCTGATGAGGACGATCTTCCGCCGCGCTTTTCATCACCGCCTTGCCTGATGCACGAGGTGGATCCGGCCTATATGGGCATGGAATCTCCAGAGGCGATCTCGATTGTGCAATGGCGGGAGCAAGAGAGAAAAAGGCTGATATCCGCGCGACAGGGCATTCCGATTGCAGAACGGACCGCACGGACAGACGCGATCGTTTCTGCGCTCGACCAACTTCTGTCCAACGTTCGAGGCGAAACGATTTCGCTGTATTGGCCGTTCCGTGGTGAACCGGATCTGCGCTCCTGGATGAACACGCTCATTGCCCGCGGCGCCGACTGCGCATTACCGGTGGTGCTCGCCAAGGCAAAACCTCTCGGCTTTCGATCCTGGCGCGCTGGCGAGGCGCTCGAGAGGGGTGTTTGGGGGATCCCAATTCCGACCGAGGGGCGGGATGTTCAGCCGACCATCGTCATCGCCCCGGTCGTCGGTTTCGACGAGAGCGGTTATCGCTTGGGTTATGGTGGGGGCTATTACGATCGTACACTCGCCGTGCTTCAACCGAAGCCATTCGTGATCGGCGTTGGGTTCGAACAGCAGAGAATGGAGAGCATCAGGCCACAATGGCACGACATCGCGATGGATGCGATCGTGACCGAAGGGCGAACGCTTTCATGCACCGTCGGTCAAGGGCGCAAGGGTGCGAGTTCCGCGAACTGCAGATAGAAGCCGAGCGACAGGATGGTGACCGCGAGCGCAACGGTACGTGAGGCGAACCGCGCCGCCAGCCATGAGAGCGCTATGCCGGCGACGACTGCCATTACCCCCAGTGATGGCCCCTGATGACTGAACGCCAATCCCAAAGCGGTCAATCCAGCTGACATCGCGAGCGTTGTTCGCACCGCATCGCCGCGCGATTGCTGGCCGCGGCCATTGCGCACGAAACTCAACTCCGTCAGGCTGAAGGCCATTGAAACGCTCAGCAGCAGCGACAGCAGCAACCCACTCCACATCATCCGACAATCCCTTGGTTGGATGTTTCAGACAGAGTGAAGCAAGAGTTGGGCCACCTGAAACGGTGTTGCATTTGCACGACCGCGCGTCCGATTTGCGGGAAAAACCGGCCAGTGCCAGGCAAACTGCACGTTCCTTGTGCAAATCACGCGGTCGCTGAGGCATGGGCATGATCCGCTTTGAGGTCACGCTCGCTTTCCAGGACGACGGGTAGTCGAAGCAAGCCGTGGCGATGCCCGCAACTCGCGCGCGTCGCTTTCGATGCGTGGGGCAGGTGCTGTTTTCGTGATTTGCCTGTAGGCTTGTTGATCGCTTCTAGAGGCAACCGGGAGGGTGTCATGAGTGACCATGTCTACAAGAAGGTAGAACTTGTCGGCAGTTCGAAGTCTTCCGTTACGGAGGCGATCGAAACGGCGATCGCGCGGGCGTCGAAAACCATGAGAAATCTCGAGTGGTTCGAGGTCGATCAGATCCGGGGCCACATCAAGGACGGCGAAGTGGCGCACTATCAGGTGGTCATGAAGGTCGGTTTCCGGATCGACGACTGACGCGCGGCCGGGCGGGTCTTCGGCAGTTGCCGGTTACTAGAATCTGTCGACTCTGCTAGTCAGGTTGAACAGTCTGTCGACCCTCGCGTGAAGCGAGGTCGCTGCCGGTGTCCTCAATTGTTGCCCGGTCGAACAGGATGACCGAACGGCAGGCGTTCGCCGTCTAACAGAGCTCAATGGATGGATGACGATGGCTGAACGACGACATGGCGAAGCGCCGCCGAAGATAGATATCACGATTGCCGGTGCGGACTGGTATGGCCGGCAGATCGATCGCGAGCGTCATCAGAACACTCTGTTCGTCGATCTCGACCTGACCGAGGCGCAGACCGTTGGTGTCGTCTTCCACGAATGCACCTTCCGGCGGGCGCGCTTCAATGCCTCGTCGCATCAGGCGGGTGCCTTCGTGAATTGCACTTTCGTGTCCTGCAAATTCTTCGACAGCCGGTTCACAGAGTGCAAGTTCGTCGGCAGCATGTTCGATACATGCGACTTCGACCAGATGCAGGTCTCAGGCGGCGACTGGTCCTTCGTCAGCTTGCCCGGCGCCGGTCTCGGCCGCGCATCCTTCAAGGAAACCCGCTTGCGGGAGGCAGACCTTACCGGTGCCTCCTGCAAGGGTGGCTCGCTGAGAGACGTCGATCTCTCCGGCGCGTGGCTGCACGGCATCGATTTCACAGCCTGTGATCTCAGGGGCAGCGACCTCAGTGCGATCGAACCGGAAAACGTGCACCTCAAGGACGCGATCATCACGATCGACCAAACCATCACAATCGCCGAGGCATTAGGCCTCGACGTGCGGCAGAAGTGAACCCTCCTCAAGAACTTGGATGCGTTGATGAAGGACAGGCGCGCGCCATTGCGTTCTGGCTGGTGACAGGCGAACGGCGAGCCCTCCGGACCGCGAACCACAAGCCAGATGTGCGGCTGATCGCTACCCGCCACCCTCCATTTGGATATCCGGCGCTCGCCCCTATCGCGAGACCGGTGTGCGTCCCGACGGCTCAGGTCACTCCGCGGTCAGACCGTCAAAGACTTCGAGCATGGCATCGCTGATGGCTTTGCCGAGCGCGGCGGCAGTTTCCCCCAGCGTATCCTCATTCATGTCGCGAGCGGCCATAGCAAAGGCGGCGCCCTCGGCCGTGACGATTTCCTGGGCGCGCTGGATTGCCCAAAGTGCGAAGTCGCTGCGGCCGCTGATCTCGACGGTTTCCATGATTTCTCCTGATTGGTTTGAGCGAGTGGCTTATAGCCGATTTAGCAAATATTGGAGCCGCGCGCTGGGGCGCGTTCGAAAGATCCACATGCGTCTCGACTTGATCTGATCGTTTCGGATGAGAAAGGGCCCCGGACAGTCGGCACTCCATCGTCTCAAGGACGGCGAGCGGGCGCTCGCGCGCAGTTGTGCAACAGGTAAAATACGACGCTGAGGTCAGCGCCGCCTAGCCCGAATTGAGTAGTTCGCCACCCCTTTGATTCGTTGCCTTTAATGGCCGTCGCTGTCACCTTGATAGCTCGTGAATGGCCACCGGACGGGCTGTATGCTCGCCGGATTCATTGCCGGTCACTCACGGCATTGTTTGTAGAGACATTTTAGGCCTGTCGTGAATTACGGGACGGAGGAGGAGCCGCCCCGTCTCACGCCATGTCTCATGTCCGCCAGCTTCGGTCAACGTAGCCGTGCACTTCCGCGCTGCGTGGGCTACTTTCCGATTGTCTGTGGGATGTAGACGACAGCCCGATCACCACCGTCCGAAAATGCGCCGCCGACGGCGAGATAGGCGGTTATGGTGAGGGCTGAAAGGAGCATGATTCCGACCGGCAGTCCGGTTGATGCCCTTTGTTCTGGCCAACGCTCCCTGTCGTACATCATCGGTTCCTTTCGTGGCGCTTCAGCATCGGGCAAGGGCGCCCGGCGGAATAGGAACGCCGAAAGACGGGGAGGGTTCCCGACCTTGCCGCAGTTGAACGGACGCATGGGCCCTATCAAGCGCCGAAGACAAGGCGCTCTTCGTCGGTTGTCGGCGGTGCACTCGCGTACTGAGAACAAAGCGATCGACGACAGCCGGCGACCGCTTGGGAAGCGTTGCTGTGCGTGAGCCCGGTCGGTAAGGTGACATCCGGCATCGAATCGCTTCTTTTCGTCGGTGGCGGTTGACGGCGCGTTCAAGCCCGCGGGAGGGACCGGCAAGCTGCTTTCGGCGAACCGGATATCCCGTTTTGGAGCATTTTTCTTGGAAAGCCCGCATACTGCATAAAGTTGTAGGTACCCTGGAAATGGAATATCCATAAACTGGCGCTAGACCGATTGTCATTGGTGAATCGGGAGCGGTGGATGCGAAGAGAAGTACAGTTCAACGGGCAGAGGGACTGGCGAATCGCGCGATATGTCATCGGTGGCATTATTGGTTTCGCCGTACTCGCCCAGGTTTTGGTCTATCTCAGCCTGGTGGCTCTCGTCGATCGGCCCTATGCGGCCGCCGTGGTTGGCGCCGCGTTGATCTCCCTGTTGATGGGCGTGCCGCTGATCGTTCTCGCGGCGACGCAGTTTCGCCGGGCCCAGCGCCTTCGCAACCAGATCAACCATGTCGTCGCCCACGATGCCACGACGGGCTGCGTAACCGGCCGCGGGCTGGTCCAGCAGGTCAATGGCCTCGAGCGTCGCCGGCAACGCGCCGGCGAAGAGCTTCACGGAGCACTCATTCATCTCAGGATCAACAACCTCGACGATGTTGGTGCCGCTTTCGGTCCGGCCTGGAGCGAAGAACTGCTCCAGTTCGTCGCCTCCACGATCAGCACCTCGGTGCGGCGCGATGACATCGTCGCTCGAACCGGCCCGGCAAGCTTCGACGTTCTTTTGGTCGGCGCGAGCGAATCGGATGCCGAGCAGGTTTCCGTCCGCCTGACGAAGGCATTGGCTTCGGCACACTTCTCGGCAGACGGCAGCAAGGTCGATCTGGCACTCAGCGTCGGCGGCGCATTGTTCGACGGCAGCGTAGATCTCGAAAGGTTGCGCCGTGCGGCGGCATCCGAAACGGTGTTGGTGGCCAGCGAGGGAACGCAAACCGTCGATTTCGTCCGGCTGCCTTCAGCGTGATTTACTGGTGCCAGCGCCAGTGCCAGGAAAACAGGTAACCTCCGCTCGCGGCGGCTGAGGCTATGGTAAGGAATTCGCGCTGCCGTTGCGTTGACGGCGACGTTGCAGTGGGTCGAAGCGCCTTGCTACTTTGGGCAGCCGCGGCTGATTTATTTTATTTCAATAGGTTAACGGTTACTCTTCTCGCCACACGAATGTTCCATTTTTGCAACATAGCCGTGCGAAAGCTTGGGGCGCCATAGAACCACCCCAAAATTGGTGGCCGCGTTATATTACCTCTGTATTATCTATCGGTAAATTTCGGCAGTTGTAACGCACGCTCGGATTCGCCAGCATGACGTACGGATTGCGAGGGGGATAATATTGAAAGTGGGGAAAACTTTTAAGGGCGGACTTTTTTCCATTCTGCTCGCGTCAACCGTATTTGCAGGTGGCGCGGCCGAAGCGATGACGCTGAGGGAAGCGCTTCAGATCGCGATGGAATCGAACCCGGAAATCGGGCAGTCGATCGAGAACCGCGAGGCAATCGAGTTCGAACTGCGGCAGGCGCGCGGTCTCTATCTGCCGAGCGTCGACATGGAAGCTTCGACGGGCGTTCAACATCTTGAGGACGAAGCCCGTCGCCTTGGTTCCATTGAGAACGATCCGCTCTATCCTTCCGACGTCGGGCTGACCATTACGCAGAAGCTCTTCGATGGCGGTGGTCGTCGCGCCGAACTGGAGCGTCAGGCGGCGCGCGTCGACAGCGCCTCCTTCCGGGTCCTCGAACGGTCCGAGACGATCGGTCTGCAGATCGTCCGCGAATATTTCGAATATATTCTCCAGCAGCAGATCGTTGCGGAAGCGCGCAAGAACGTCGGCGTGCACCAGTCGATCCTGTCGGATATCAGCTCGCTGATTTCAGGTGGCGCCCTTACCGATGCGGATCGCCAGCAGGCGAGTGAACGCCTGTTGTCGGCCAAGGCCCGTCTGCAGGAAGCAGAGGAATCGCTCGAAACCGTCAAGATCAGCTTCAACCGCCTGGTTGGCCAGCCGCTCACGAAGCCGTCCATGCCGAAGTCGGTGGCCGGCGTTCTGCCGAAGACGCTCGAGACGGCAATCGGTATCGCCCGCGGCAGCAATCCGCGCATCAAGGCCGCCGATTCCGACATCAGCGCTGCGGATTCGCAGGTCAAAGCGGCACGCTCGAACATGCTTCCGGAAGTCTTCGCCGAAGGGCGTGTGCGCACCGGCAACGATATCGACGGCGCGACCGGCAACAGCTGGGATGCCCAGGCGCGGATCGTGGCGAAGTGGAACCTCTATCGTGGCGGCATTGATATCGCCAACGAGCAGGAGCAGATGCGCCGCGCAAGCGAACAGCGGCTGGTCTTCCACCAGGCACATCGCGAGGTCGAGGAAGCCGTTCGCATTTCCTGGGAACGCCGCAACAGCCAGTACGAGATCTCCCGCACGCTGAACGCGCAGGCTCAGATGAACGTACAGCTCGTCGAGTCCTATCGCGAACAGCTCAAGGTCGGGCAGCGTTCGTTGCTTGACGTGCTCGGCGCGCAGAATTCGCGTTTCAATGTCAGCGTTCTCGCGAAAACCTCGCAGTACGCCGCTCTGTTTGCCGAGTACCGCTTGCTTGCGGCTACCGGCCAGCTCCTTTCTACGATGCAGATCAAGGCGCCGGCCCAGGCCGAAGCCTATGCCCGCAACGAGTTCAATGTTCCGGATACGCCGCCCACGGAAACCTATCGCCGTGTTCCTTCGCGCCAGACGAACGACTTGCCGCTCGATTTGTTGGCGCCGATCCGGCAGAAATGATAGTCCTCGTCAAGGTGGACACAATCGGTGGTAGTGCAAAGCATTGACAGGCATGTGCAGATCGGCCCGTCTTTGACTGGCTTTTCCGAGGCGTTCAAGGAGATCTGTATCTTCTTGAACCGCCCCTCGTCCGACAGCGTGCTTTATTCCGACGTTCCTTTTGACGCGCGGTTGCCGAGCGCCGAGGACGTCTCACGTATTGCGGAGCGGGTCGGCCTGGAAACGGAAATCGTTTCCGGGCGCGCGATCAGCAATCGTGATTTCGTGTACCCGCTGCTGCTCGTCTTTCGTGACGGCAGCGCCATGGCGCTTTTGGAAGAGGCGCCTGACGGCACGTTGAACCTTTCGAACAGAGCAGTTGCCCCCGGCGAAGCGGCGGTGAAACTGTCTGAGTTGCAGCTCGGCGGTCTCGCCTATGCCTTGTCCTTCTCAGCCACCTATCTCAATACGGCGTCCGGCCGCGGCGTCGGTGAGGCCCGTAACATCGACCGCCGGCATTGGCTGACGGCCACGGTCAAGCCATTCTGGCAAGCCTATGTGCAGGTGGCGATCGCGGCCTTTTTCATCAACGTGCTGGCGCTGGCCGCACCGCTCTTTACGATGAACGTCTATGACCGGATTCTGCCGAACAAGGCGATGGCGACACTTTGGGTGCTGGCGCTCGGCATCAGCACCGCCATTCTGTTCGACTTCCTGCTCAAGACGGTTCGTGCCGCGCTGATCGACTTTGCCGGACGGAAGGCTGACCTGAAGCTCTCCTACATGCTGTTCGAGAAGATACTGCATGCGACGATGGCATCGCGGCCACCTTCGACAGGCGAATACGCCAACCGAGCGATGCAGTATGAATTCGTTCGCGAGTTCTTCACCTCGAATACGCTCAGCACCCTCATCGACAGCCTTTTCGTCTTTGTTTTCATCGCAGCGGTCTACGCGGTCGCAGGCTGGATCGCGCTCATCCCGGCGGTCGCGTTCCTCTTGAGCGTGTTGATCGGCTATGTCGCGCAGTACAAGATCGGCAACCGCGTCGCCGCCGCCTCGAACGAATCGGCCCAGCGCCAGGCGCTATTGGTAGAGACGATCAGCGCCATCGAGACGGTGAAGACGCTGCATTCGGAAAAGCAGCTTTTGCGCCGCTGGAACGAACTGGCCAAGCACTCTTCGAACACGGCCGAGCAAATCAAGGAGATCTCCTCCTGGGCCTCGCACGCGACGCAATTCGTGCAGCAATTGGTGACGGTCTGCATTGTCGTCGCCGGCGCTTACGAATTCACTGAAGGCAACATCTCCTCGGGCGCGATCATTGCGGCCAGCATGCTTTCCGGCCGCGCCGTCGCGCCGCTGGGGCAGATTGCGATGACGCTGGCACGGCTGCGTCAGGCGATTTTGTCGCTGCGCATCCTGAATGCGGTGATGGAGCAGCCGGAGGATCGGCCGGACACGATCGGTTTCGTCAACCGCGAGATCCGCAGCGGCAGCATCACTTTCACCAATCTCGATTTCGCCTATCCGGGGACCGACTACAAAGTGGTCAGCGGCATGAACGTTACGATCAAGGCGGGCGAGCGTGTTGGCATCATTGGCCGTATCGGTTCGGGAAAGACCACGCTCGGCCGGCTTCTCGCAGGTCTCTACGCGCCCAGCGCCGGCCGTATTCTGCTCGATGGCGTCGATATCCGGCAGTTGCATCCCTCCGTCGTCCGCTCGGCCGTCTCCTTCGTGTCGCAGAATTCCGACCTGTTTTCCGGCACCATCAAGGAAAACCTGCTGATGGCGAACCCGACAGCCAGCGATGAAGAGGTGGTCGCGGCAGCGCGGCTTGCCGGCGTCGACGACTTCGTCTCCCATCATCCGCGTGGCTATGACATGCCGGTCGGTGAGCGCGGTTCCCAGCTTTCGGGCGGGCAGCGCCAGGCGGTCGCCATTGCCCGGCTGTTGTTGCGCAAGCCGAAGGTGGTGTTCCTGGACGAGCCTTCCGGGGCAATGGATCTCGCCAGCGAGCGTGAGCTGATCAATAAGCTCTCCAATGTGTTCAGCAGCGATGTCACCCTTTTGATCTCCACGCACCGTCACAGCATGCTGAGCCTCGTCGATCGCCTGCTTGTTCTCGACCGCGGGCGCCTCGTCGCCGATGGCCCGAAGGCCGCGGTCATCGAACAGTTGCAACGACGCTCCGGTCCTGCCGGACCGGCCGAGGGGGCGGCGCTATGATCCACGCTCTCGACATGACGACGAAGCAATGCCTGTCCGCAAGCGGCGGGAGGGGACAGCATGACTGAGAAACCGCCGCTCGCCGCTCGCGCCGGACTGCTTGTCATTGGCCTGCTGATCAGTTGTTTCGTCGCCTGGGCGGCGATTGCCGAAGTGGACGAAATCGCACGTGGTGAAGGCAAGGTCATTCCCGTCTCGAAGACGCAGATCATCCAGTCGAGCGAGCCCGGCATCGTGCGCGAGATCGCCGTGCAGCTCGGGCAGGTCGTCCGTCGCGGCGATCTGATCCTGCGGCTCGACGATACGGCCAGCGGCTCCTCGCTTGGCGAGCTCGAAGCAAAGGCGCGGTCGCTACGCGCGCAGATAGCGCGGCTGGAACTCGAAGAGAGTGGGGCCTACGACGCCAAGTACAATTGCCCCGAGAATATCGCCAAGGTCGCACCGGCTATCTGCGCCAACGAGGAGCAACTGCTCCAGGCGAAGGCTGGAAACTTCAATAACAAGCTGTCGGTCATGCAGGCGCGCGAGGGCCAGCGTCAGAAGGAACTGGCGGAGGCGCAAGCCAACATCACCCGGCTGACCGAGAGCCTGCAGGTCACGGAACGGGAACAGGGACTTATCGAGCCGATGGCCAAACGCAAGCTCATCGCTCAAACGGAGCTGCTGCGGGTCGAAAAGGAATTGACCGACACCCGGGGACAGCTCGCCCTCTGGAAGCAATCGGTCGGCAAGCTGGAGGCGGCGCTCGAGGAGGCGTCGCTGCAGGTCACCGAACTCTCCCTGCAACTGAAGCAGGAGGCCCTGGCCGAAAAAACGGAGGCCCTCTCGCAGCTTTCCGTGATCGACGAAACGATCCGCGGGGCGACCAGCCGGGTCGCCAACACCGACATCCGTTCCCCGGTCGACGGCATCATCAATACGTTGGATGTCAACACGGTCGGTGCCTATGTGACGCCGGGCGCAGTGATCGGCGGCGTCGTGCCGACGTCGGAGACGCTGCTCGTCGAGGCGCGGCTTTCGCCGCGCGACGTCGCCTTCGTGCGTCCGGGCCAACCGGCCTTGATCAAGGTCTCCGCCTATGACTTCTCGATTTATGGCGGCCTCGGCGGCATCGTCGAAACCGTCAGCGCCGACAGTCTCGTCGACCAGAACAATGGCGAGACCTATTATCTCGTGCGCGTTAAAACCGACACGGCTGCGCTGGTGAAGGACGGGCGGGAATACGCCATCATGCCGGGCATGATCGCTTCGGTCGATATCATGACGGGCAAGAAGACGATCCTTGCCTATCTGATGAAGCCGATCAACAAGGCGCGTGAGGAAGCCCTGCGGGAGCGCTGATGAATGAACGAAACGCAGCCTCCACCGTCCGATGAGGACCTGAGCGCGCTGCGGTTCCGCGTCGTCACCGTTGGCGGTCAGCGCCGCGGGATCAAGCTCGAGGAAATCTATTGGCAGTGTCTTGGCGAGCTTGCCGCGCGGCAGGGACGAAGACTTGCGGATATCGTTGCAGCTTGTGAACGAGAGCTTGAAGGCGAGGGGAATTTGACGGCGCGACTGCGCTATGTCGCCACGCGCTACATGCGCGACCAGCTTATCGGTGCGAGGCAACGCAGCAATCTGGCGATCGTCGCCGGTCAGGTGCGCGCCAGCCCAACGCCTGCCTTTGCCCTCACGGGAAACAAGAACATCGTCGCCTTCAACCCCGCGTTCCTCTCCTTCGTCCAGTCGCGGGTGCTGCGGTCGCAGCAACCGCAGCCGGCGCGCGGCTTGAGGCTCGCATTCGATGTTCAGTTCGTCGATCTTGTCCGTCGTTTGAAGGCAGCTCCAGGCGAGCCGCAGCCCGCGGGCTTCACCATCGGCGTGCAGGGGCAGGTGACGCGCGGCAAACTCAACGCCGCACTGGCCCCGCTGGCCGACCAGGATGTAATCATCGGCTTCATCCTGGCCTGAGCGCTCGGAAGTGCTGCCTGCCGCGATGACGGCTGGGCGGCATTCATAGCCTGCTTAGGGAAGGCATCGACGTTGGAGCCGACATTCAGCGAACCGCAATGCCCTCGCCGGGCATGACATCCGCGAGAGGTGCGGCAGACGCAACCTTATCACCGGTCGTTTTAATGCCATGGATCCAGGAGCGATCGGCGCTGACCGAAAAGAGCGCCTGATAGCTCGGAAGCGCGCGGTCAAGCTTCACCTCGTCACTCAGGTTGTCGAGAATGAAGTGGCCCTGGCTCGTCGTGATTGCGAGCACCGCGTGATAGAGGTTGCGCCGGACATCGCGAAGTACAACGATCGACATGGCCTCTGACGGCAGACCGGCCGCCTTCAAGGCAGCCATCTTCAGGATGGCATAGTCTTCGCAGTCACCCTTGCCGCGGGCAAGAATTTCATCCGGCTTTGCCCAGTAGTCCTTGGAGCCGTAGTTCTCCGCGTCCGGCTGGTAGCGCACGATCCGGTTCACCGTGCGGTTGATGCCGCTGATTTTCTGGCGGAATGCAAGACCGTTGGCGTTTTCGATCGCCTTGCCGAGAATGCCGCGGGCGGCACAACCACTCTCCTGTGCGCAGCCGTTGAAGTCCGCCGCCACGACTGCCGGATATACGGTCTTCCATTTGCGCGCCACTGGGATTGAAGAGACGCGGAAGGCGACCGAATGGAACACGGCGGAGGGTTCCGACTCTGCCGCTGCCTGGCCGCCGAGGCTCGGGCGCGCAGTCACCGCCACCTTCTGCACCTGCCGGCTCTTCAGAGCCTCGGAAGCCTGCTTCGACAAGGTGTTGATCGTCTCCGTGGCGACGGCTGCCAGGGGGCTTGCCATGCTCAGCAGCTGCTGGAAGAGACCAGCGTGGAGCATACCGGACTGGCCCGCCTGAACGGATGATGTCGCAGATAGCGACACCAGGCCGATCGCGAACACCGAAGTCTTCAGGTATTTTCCGCAGTGCATCCAGCTGTTCTTGTTCATTGCCGTGTCTCTCGGTTTCGTGAGGACACTGTACGAATGAAAAGAAAAATGCCGGTAAAGCGGTATGTATTATTTAGTGTGCTTCGGAACAATACGTTTTGTGTAAAATTTTATTCAAATTTTATACTTGTGTATTCTTTCGGATCAGGTCGCCAGCCCACCTTGTAGACACACCAATAACATCGTCATTGGCGGCATGTCGCGTGGATTGCAAACCGCGACCGTTTGTTTCGCAGTTCTTCTTGAGGTTCCCTAAGCGATAAGCCTGCACGTCGAACCAATGGAAGGGCTTAGGTGTCGCCGAGCACGATTTCGGGGCCACTCTTTCGAGTCGCCGTGCCCGCGCGGAAGATGGTTATGGACCAATGACCAGAAATACTAAATTTGTACTAAGCTCACCAATTTTGGGTATTAGCATAATATATTATGCTGTTTTTCGCTAATCCCTCAGCCCCCGATTGCGCTCCAAAAAGCTTGGTGTTTTCTTGCTCGCAAAGGTCGAGGGGTATTTCTATGGCAACCGAAGGCACCACAATTTCGAACGAAGCCGCCGCTACGCAGGCAGAGGCAATCGAGTTCCGCAACGCGCCGGATGGCAAGGCTGACCGACTGGTGGCGCAGGCGGCGACGGGAGCAGAGGGAGAACCCCAGCTCGTCGACCCGGCAACCGGAGCGCCGGTGAAAGGCGCCGAGACAGCGCCACAGACGCCGCCCATGCCCGCGACGGTCACAGCCGATGCTTCGAACGTGGTGCACCTGCCCGCAGGCGCGTCGATCGAGAAAATCAAGGTCGTCGGTACCGATATCGTTTTGGAACAGCCGGACGGCTCGACGATCACCATTCACAACGCCGCATTAAAGGTTCCGACCTTCGTCATCGGCGATGCTGAAATCCCGCGCGAAACCCTGGTGGCCGTGCTCGGCGAAAACGGCATCAACGTTGCAGCGGGTCCGGATGGCAGCATCAGCGTCGTCTCGAACCAGAGCAGCGGCGGCGGTTTTGGTGACGCCAACGCGGACATTGGCCAGGCCGGACCGGTTATCGGTCTGTTGCCGCCGACCGCCCTGGAATTTCCGACCCTCGAGGCGACCGAGCTTCTTCCCTTTACGCTTGACCCAAATGACAACCCGTCGATCATCCCCGATGGCGGCAGCAGCGATCCCAGCGGTATCCTCGTGAGCGACCGGCAGGTCGACGAAGCTGGCCTCGCCAGCGGATCGCGCGCAGGCGATGGCAGCGCTTCGGTCAATGGCATCTTCACGATCTCCGATCCGGACGGCCTGGGCGATGTCGCCAGCCTGACGATCAACGGCCAGACTTTCACAATCGGCGGACTCGTCGGCCAATCGGTCGTGGGCCTGTTCGGCGTGCTGACCATCACCGCGTACAACCCCGCCACTGGCGCGGCGCAGTATACCTATGAACTGACGAGCCCCGTTACTGGCTCCGGCCCGGGCGCAAATGTCGAGCAGGACCGGGATACCTTCAATCTGAGGGTCACCGACGTTGACGGCGCGATCGGTACGGCGACGCTGCGCGTGGATATCGTCGACGACGTTCCCTCGATCGGCATCACGGATCCGGCCTCGTCCAACGTGGTCGAGGGCCAGGCGCTTGCCGGCAACTGGACGCTTTCGACTGGCGCTGACGGTGTCAGCACCGTGAATGTCACGGTCGGCAACACCACCCAGACCCTGGCGCTGACGGCAGGTCAGTCGGTGGTGTTCGCGCTTGCCGAAGGCACACTGACGGTCAATGCCGACAAGACCTGGTCGTTCGCTGCGGCCAGCAACCTCAACAATGCCGGTGGCGTCAACGTCACCTTCTCGCTGTCGGCCGCGGATGCCGACGGTGACACGACGAGCGACAGCCAGACGATCAGCATCACCGACGGTGCTGGCCCGACGGTCGATCCGCTTGCGGCCTCCGCCTCGCTGACGCTCGACGACCAGACCCTTGCGGACGGCTCGACGCCGGGTTCAAACACGAGCGCCGGCACGATCGGCTTTGCGGCCGGTACGGATGCGATCGCGACGATCGCGTTCGGCGACACCAGCGGCCTGACCGGGGCACTGACCTGGGATCGCGTCTCCGACACGCAGATTATCGGCCGCGCCGGCGGCGTGGCGATCGTCACGCTTGACCTGGTGCGCAACGGCGACAGCGCCACGGTGACGGCGACGCTGAACGACAACTACGCCAGCCATCCCGGCATCAACGCCGACGACCTTGCGAGCCTCGGCTCGGTCAAGGTGATCGCCTCCGACACGGATGGCGACGCGGCCGAGGGCACGGTGAACGTGTCGGTCTCCGACGACGTTCCCTCGATCGGCATCACGGATCCGGCCTCGTCCAACGTGGTCGAGGGCCAGGCGCTTGCCGGCAACTGGACGCTTTCGACTGGCGCTGACGGTGTCAGCACCGTGAATGTCACGGTCGGCAACACCACCCAGACCCTGGCGCTGACGGCAGGTCAGTCGGTGGTGTTCGCGCTTTCCGAAGGCACACTGACGGTCAATGCTGACAAGACCTGGTCGTTCGCTGCGGCCAGCAACCTCAACAATGCCGGTGGCGTCAACGTCACCTTCTCGCTGTCGGCCACGGACCCCGACGGTGACACGACGAGCGACAGCCAGACAATCACCGTCACCGATGGTAGTGGTCCGTCGATCGAAGCGGAGGCGGGAACCGCATCGCTGACACTCGACGACCAGACCCTTGCGGACGGCTCGACGCCGGGTTCGAACACGAGCGCCGGCACGATCGGCTTTGCGGCCGGTTCGGATGCGATCGCGACGATCGCGTTCGGCGACACCAGCGGCCTGACCGGGGCGCTGACCTGGGATCGCGTCTCCGACACGCAGATCGTCGGCCGCGCCGGCGGCGTTGCGATCGTCACGCTCGACCTCGTGCGCAGCGGCGACAGCGCCACGGTGACGGCGACGCTGAACGACAACTACGCCAGCCACCCCGGCATCAACGCTGACGACCTTGCGAGCCTCGGCTCGGTCAAGGTGATCGCCTCCGACACGGACGGCGACACGGCCGAGGGCGCGGTGAACGTGTCGGTCTCCGACGACGTTCCGGTAATCGGCATCACGGATCCGGCCTCGTCCAACGTGGTCGAGGGCCAGGCGCTTGCCGGCAACTGGACGCTTTCGGCCGGCGCTGACGGTGTCAGCACCGTGGACGTCACGGTCGGCAACACCACCCACACCCTGGCGCTGACGGCAGGTCAGTCGGTGGTGTTCACGCTTGCCGAAGGCACGCTGACGGTCAATGCCGACAAGACCTGGTCGTTCGATGCGGCCAGCAACCTCAACAATGCTGGTGGCGTCAATGTCACCTTCTCGCTGTCGGCCACGGATGCCGACGGTGACACGACGAGCGACAGCCAGACGATCACGGTGACGGATGGTGCTGGCCCGGCGGTCGATCCGCTTGCCGCCTCCGCCTCGCTGACGCTTGACGACCAGAACCTTGCGGACGGCTCGACGCCGGCCGGTTCGGACACGAGCAGCGGCACGATCGGCTTTACGGCCGGTTCGGATGCGATCGCGACGATCGCGTTCGGCAACACCAGCGGCCTGACCGGGGCACTGACCTGGGATCGCGTCTCAGACACGCAGATTATCGGCCGTGCCGGTGGTGTTGCGATCGTCACCCTCGACCTGGTGCGCAACGGCGACAGCGCGACGGTGACGGCGACCCTGAACGATAACTATGCCAGCCACCCCGGCATCAACGCCGACGACCTTGCGAGCCTCGGCTCGGTCAAGGTGATCGCTGCCGATACCGATGGCGATACGGCCGAAGGCACTGTCTCGGTCTCCGTCTCCGACGACGTACCTTTGGCGTCGAGCGAAGCCGGTGGGAACGTCTCGGAAGGCACGACGATCAGTGGCTCGTTCGACTTTGCGGCTGGCGCGGATGGAGCAACGCTGACACAGATCAACGGCACCTCGGTCGGTGCTTTCGATGCAGTCACCGGTTGGTCCGCATGGATCGATGTCGGTGCAGGCTCGATCCGGGTCAAGGCCGACGGCAGCTACGAGTTCCAGGCGGATGCTCCGACGGTCGGAGCATCTCTGCCGGTCAACGGTACCTACACGGTGACGGACGGCGACGGTGATACGTCGACGGCAA
>NZ_JACVAS010000012.1:0-226079 GCF_014852025.1 Ensifer sp. ENS10 | reverse complement strand
ATGCCGTCACTTCGCTGGTGAAGGAGCATTCCGGCGCCTACGGCATGGGCATCGACTACGCCGTCACCATGGTTCACAAGGGCGACGAACGCGTCAGCCACGGCAAGACGATCGGCCCGAACCCGGCAAAATAACGGGGCGATCTGCCCACCGCGCAACACCCCAGACCCACAATAAGACCGGCTTCGCATGAAGCCGGTCATTATTTTGAATGTTTCAGATCACGCCCACATTGACCTCACCGGGTCGCTTGCAAAGGAAACACGCATGCACGCTTTATCCAACCAGCTGGCCCCTTATCTGCTCAGCCTTTTGCGCATCGTCTCCGCCCTCGTCCTCTTCAGCTACGGAACGCAGAAGGTTATCGGCTTTCCCGCAAGTGACGGCGGCGGACCGCCCGTCGGCTCCTTGCCCTGGATTGCCGGATTGTTCGAACTCGTCCTCGGCTTCACGCTGCTGGTCGGCTTCAAGAGCCGGCTTTCCGCCTTCATTCTTTCCGGCCTCATGGCGTCGGCCTATTTCCTGCGCCATGCGCCGCAGGGTTTCTATCCGGCTCAGAACGGCGGTACGGCCGCCATCATCTTCTGTTTCGTGTTCCTCTACCTCGCTGCCGCAGGCGGCGGACCCGTCGGCCTTGATGCGGCGCGCGGTGACGCCAAGCTTTGACGGTCGGTCGCGCCGGTCAACCGTCGACGACGTCGCCATAGTCCAGATGGCGAGCGTACCAGGCGGCCACGAACGGGCAACGGATGACGACTTTCCGGTGGCTCGCTCTCACGAGGTCGAAAACGCCGGTCACCAGCCGCGACCCGATCCCGCGGCCGGACAATTCCTCAGGAACCTCCGTATGGATCAACACTAGGCGCCCATCCTCCTGACGGTAGTAGACGGCGGCGATGCCCCCGTCGACCGCCAGTTCGAAGCGGCGCAGCTCCGGGCGCTCGATAACCACATTGTTTTCGGATTGGTTCATGGGACGCGTTCCCTTCTCCGGCCGGGCTTCAAACGGCCTGTTGCAGAAACTGATGGATAGGAGGCGACGATCCGTTTGCGCTCCCGCCGTTTTCGCCGGACAAAACAAGCTTCTTGTCCAGGCGCACCGATACCTAAGTGTAGTTACGTGGCGCACCGCGCAGGTCTACCTTTCGAAACCCCCGGGCCGCCCCGGGCCGCTGAGACCGTCTCCTGCCGCAGGAGACGGTCTTCTTTCTGCGCCGGAATGAACCAGGGCGCGATCCGACATCGGTATGGCGGGGGCGCCGGTTCTTACGTCTGCCTAAAGCGCGTCGCGATCTTTCAGATTCGCTCCTTGCGCTCTAAGTTTTTGATGTTTCGCATGTCGTTGTCGCAAAACCGCTGCGCACTTTTGCGCGACAGGCTTTAGCGGTCGAAGAGATGACGGAGTTGTCGGGGTTGCGATCGCAGATACTGATCGGGCGCCCACACCCGCTCGCCGAAATGCGCGGCGGCATGCCAGGGCCAGCGGGGATCGTAGAGAATGGCGCGGGCAATCGCGATGAGGTCGGCATCACCCGTCGTCAGGATTGCTTCGGCCTGTTCGAACTCGGTAATGAGGCCGACGGCGATGATCGGTATCGCCACATTCTCTTTGACGGCGCGCGCAAAGGGTACCTGATAGCTTGGGCCGATCGCAATTTGCTGGTGGGATGCAAGGCCGCCCGACGAGACATGAATAGCCGAGCAGCCACGTGCTTCAAGCGCCTGGCAAAAGGTAATGGTTTGCTCGATATCCCAGCCGTTCTGGGCCCAGTCGGTCGCCGAGACCCGCATCGTCACCGGCCGGTCCGCCGGAAATGCCGCGCGAACGGCCTCGAAGACTTCAAGGGGGAAGCGCATGCGGTTTTCCAGCGTTCCACCATAGTCGTCCGTGCGACGGTTGGAGAGGGGCGACAGGAACTGATGCAGGAGATAGCCGTGGGCTCCATGAATCTGGACAGCGTCCAGCCCGAGAGCGGCGGCGCAACGGGCGGCGTCGGCGAAGGCCGAGCGGACCTGCGCAAGGCCGGCGCGATCGAGCGCAACCGGATGGTCATAGTCATCGTGGAACGGGACAGGGCTCGGTGCGACGGTTTTCCAGCCGCCTTCGTCCTTCGGGTTGATCTGGCGGCCGCCTTTCCATGGGACTTCGCTGGAAGCTTTCCGTCCGGCATGGCCGAGCTGAATGGCGATGGGCATGTCGGACCACCGACGCACCCCGTCCAGAACCCGGCCCATCGCGCGCTCGCAGGCATCCGAATAAAGCCCGACATCGCCATAGGAAATACGGCCCTCAGGCAGGACTGCGGTCGCCTCGATGGTGAGCACAGCCGCACCCGACATGGCCAGATTACCGAGATGAATAAGATGCCAGTCGGTCATCTGCCCGTCCGTGGCCGAATATTGGCACATTGGCGCGATGACGATGCGGTTTCGCAGATTAAGCGATCCCATTTCGAAGGGCGAGAAAAGCCTGGTTCCGCTCATGATCGTTCTCCAGAGGTCGACAGGGCCTGTCGGATCGGCCCTGCCAATGTTTCGCCGTTTGGCAGCGAGGTTGCAATCTCTCGGTATCGAAGGGGCTTCAGAACTTGCCGTTCCGACTCTGCCATTTCGATTGGGCTCGTGCTGGACGCGGAAAGGTTTTCGGCGCGGGCTCAGCTATCAGACTTGATCCGAACCCGCTGGGCCGCAGCGACATCGCTCCGGTTTTCTCCCTTCGGCATGTGACCGAACATGTGGGGTTTGATCTGGTTGATCCAGGAAATCACCGCCGGCTCCTTGCCCCACAGAGTTTTGGCAAAAGGAACGATCTGTTCGCCGACGAGAATTCCAAGAAGACCGACCAGGGCGATAACCGGCGGTGCCGGCGAGCGGACATTGAGGAGGCTATAGACAATGCCGACGAGCAGTCCGGCGCCGAGTGACAGGAGATAGAGTTTCATGACGGTGATCCTTGATTGGTGTAGCTGCCACCCCGAGCGGGTCGGCCCAGAGTGGCTTTGCCTATCGTATCCGATGCGTTTTCCAGGGTGGACGCGCTGCTTGCGGGTGGCGCCGGTCAGGCGCTGACCTCATGCAGCAAGCGGAGCCAGATTTGCCTCGATCTTGTTGCGGAAAGGCTCGTATCGGTTCGGCAGCTTCAGCGCCTCGCCGAGATGAGCGGTATCCTCGTCGCGGTCGAAGCCGGGTTCGTTCGTTGCGATCTCGAACAGGATCCCGCCCGGTGTCCGGAAGTAGATCGCCCAGAAATAGTCGCGATCGATGACGGGGGTTACCTGGTAGCCGGTGTCCATCAATGCCTTGCGCACTTCGAGCTGCTTTTCACGGTTCTCGACCGCAAAGGCGATGTGATGGACCGAACCTGCCCCCTGGCGGGCAAACGGTGTCTTCGGGAGCGCCGCCAAGTCGATCGTGTCTGCACCGTTGCCGCCGGGAATGATGAACCGCGTGACGTCCCCTTCGATTTCAGAACGCTCATAGCCCATGAAACGGAGGAGTTCTTCGGTCGCCGCAGTGTCGTGAAGGTTGAAGCGGGCACCGCTGAAGCCGCGGATGGCGTTGGCCTCGGAAATGCCCTCGGCAAGCCAGGGGGCGCGGACGTCGTCGGCCGCTTCGACCAGGGCGAGGCCGTCACCATCGGGGCCCGTGAAACGCAGGCGATTGGCGCCGAAGACCGTATCGGTCTGAATACCACCCACACCTTGCGCAATGAGACGGTCTTTCCAAAAGGCCAGCGCCCCCTTTGGAATGGAGAACTGGGTTTCGCCGACTTCGCCGACGCCCGGCCGCCCGATCATCATGTGCGGGAACGGAAAGTACGTCATGACGGTACCAGGCGTACCGTTCTCATCGCCATAATAAAGGTGATACACACTCGGATCATCGAAATTCACTGTCTTCTTCACGCGGCGAAGGCCGAGCGTGTCGGTGAAAAACCTGTTGTTCTGCTGCGCATCCGACGCCATGGAGGTGACGTGATGCAGTCCCTTGATATCCTTGATCATGGCCCGTGCCTTTCTTCGTTGACTTGTCCGTCGATGCGAAGAGATGTACTCGGGTTGATTAGGTCGCAGAATTGCAATATTTCTTTCGAGTGAGTTGCGATTTTTGAAACAATAGAGATGAACGATCATAAAGCCCTGAAAATCTTCCTGATGGCCGCCGAGAAGCGCAACTTCGCTCAGGTTGCCCGCGAGCTCGATATGACGCCCGCTGCCGTCACGCGGGCCATTGCCGCGCTTGAAGATGATCTCGGGGTCCAGTTGTTTGTTCGCACGACCCGCCAGGTATCGCTGACGACGGACGGCGCCGTTTTTGCCGCCCAGATCCAGCCGGCGGTCGAAACGCTCGAAAACGCGCGGCGCGACGTCAAGAATGCCCACAAGGCTGACCAGGGACGCTTAAGGATCAGCGCGCCGACTTGGCTCGGCAAGACGGTGCTGCCGCCGATCCTCTCCGGCTTCCGGGAGCTCTACCCGAAAATGTGCTTCGAGATCTCGCTGTCGGACGGCTTGGTCGATATCGTTGACGACGACTACGATCTCGCGATCCGCATCTCGTCGGCGCCGTCGGACAAGTTCACGATATGGCGCAAGATCAAGGTGGTGCCGAGGATATTGGTGGCCGCACCAGGCAGCAGGTTCGCTGAGATGCAACACCCGAGCGAGCTGACCCCGGACGATTGTCTCGCCTATAGCGGCGAAAGCCGACGGGAGAACTGGCTGCTTTCGGACGGAGGCTCGAGCATCACCATCGTCGCCGGAAGGGCATTCAGCGCCAACAATGGCGAGGTACTTGCCGACATGGCCGCAGACGGCGCGGGCGTGGCGATGCTGCCGGGATTTCATATCGCCGAGCATATTCGCAGCGGACGGCTCGTCCATGTTCTGCGTGGCTGGTCGCCACCAGACCTTTGGTTGACACTCTACTATCCGCCGTACCAGGCCCTACCGCCGCGCATCGCGACGTTCTCGAAATTCTTCGAGGAACAACTGACCGCTCATATGGTCATGCTCGACTAGAGCTCCCGCTTTCAAGTGGAATAACTAGAAGCGAAAAGATACTCTAGAATCAAGGTGCTGGAGCGTACTTTTGTGCGTTCATCTGAACGCACGGCGCTTGTCTTATGACGATCTGCGCTTCTTGTGAGAAAAAGAGGCGTCGGCGAGGTCAATCACGGCATCACTGCCTGACACCAAACCGTTGGCGCTTGCTCTCAGGCAAAAATTAAACCAAATGTTTGCTCTCTCCCGCGAAGATGCGACCCAAGCTTGCACAAACCTCCATTCTAGAATTGACGCTGCCGGGCCGGGCCATTGTACAATCTGATATCGGTCGTGCTGAAGAAGCGCCTCGACCTCTCATTCAAGACTTCACCAGATTTCCGCGCGAGGATCGTGGAAGCTCCCGGGCTGTGGATGAGCGAGCGGGAAGTCGCCAGACTGCGGCACGATCTGCGAAAGGTCGCGCAGCGATCGGTTGCCGATGGAGAGCTGGACTACGGCGTCTTCTCCGAGCGTGAAGACGCCCTCGCCCGGACGATCGTGACGGTCGTCTATCGGGTTTCCGACGGCGAGCCGGTCGCCTTCAACGCCTTGCCGGTCATCCAGGTCTCTCTCTCGGGCAAACCCGTCGACGTTCTCCACCTGGGGCTGGTGATGATCGATCCCGCAGTTCGCAGCCAGGGGCTTTCCTGGGTGCTCTACGGTCTCACCTGCTTTCTTCTTTTCCTGCGCAACCAGCTTCGTCCGCTCTGGATTTCAAATGTCACCCAGGTGCCGGCCGTTGCCGGCATGGTGGCCGAGACCTTCAGTGGCGTCTTCCCTGCGCCCACGCGCGGCGCGCGCCGATCGTTGCATCAGCAACTGATCGCCACGGCGATCATGGGCTCCCATCGGCATGTCTTCGGCGTCGGTCCTGATGCCGGTTTCGACGCCGATCGCTTCGTGATCACCAACGCCTATACGGGCGGTTCCGACAACCTGAAAAAGACCTTCGAGGCGGCGCCGATGCACCGCAAGGCTGAGTACAACGATTTCTGCGCGGCCGAACTCGACTACGATCGCGGCGACGACCTGCTTCAAATCGGACAGCTCGACCTCAACGCGGCGCAGCGTTACCTCATGGAAAGCGTGCCGCGCAACGCGCTCGGTCGTCTTGCCGTCGCAAGTTTCGTCATCCTCGTCCAAAGGCTGGCTCTACCGGTCTTGCATTGGGCGGACAGCCGTCGGCAGTGGGGCATATTGAGGCCTTCAAACCAATGAGCAGCGTCTTCTCCTATGAGGCCTTCACCACGCGCAACATCGGCTTCGTCACGGAGGCGGAGCAACGACGCTTGAGACTGGCGACCGTCTTCGTCTGCGGAACCGGCGGTATGGGCGGCGCCTGCATCCAGGCGCTGGCGCGGGCCGGCATCGGTCGTCTCATCCTCGCCGATATCGACCGCTTCGAGCTGTCGAACCTCAATCGCCAGGTCTTCTGTTTTGCCGACACTATTGGCACCCCCAAGGCAGAAGCGACCCGAGACCTCTGCCTAAAGATCAATCCCGACTTGGACGTGACCGTCTTCGGCCCGGATTGGACCGATCATGCCGAGACGCTCATTGCCGACGCGGACGTCGTCATCAACGGGACGGACGATCTCGGCGCCAGCCTCCTGCTCTATCGCGTCTCGCGAAACCTCGGCCGGACGGTGATCGACGCCTATGCGTCTCCTTTGCCCTCCGTGTACGTGACGCGACCGCAAGATCCGATGCCGGAAGAGCGGCTCGGTTATCCGACTGCCGGAACCGCCTGGAACGCACTGACGGCCGACCAGCGGACGGAAGCTTTCCTGCGCGAGGCGGAATACGTGATGGTCCATTCGTCGTCACGCCACCATGTCGATCTTTCGCTCGCCGGCGAAGTGATTGCCGGCACCCGCAGTCGCATGTCCTTCGCGCCAATGGTGATCTCCACCGGCACATTGATGGCCTACGAGGCGATCCACGTGGTCCTCGGCCGTCCACAGTCCGCCGATTGCCGCGGCTGGTTCTTCAACCTCCATGCCGGGCGCATCGAACGGCCCCGCAATGCAATCGTCGCTGCGCTGCTGCGTCCGCTGGTACGTCGCTACCTCAAGCGCCTTGCGGCTCCGGCAGCGCCATGAACACGCCGCTCGTTGCCGATAGTTTCGTTTCGCTGGCGGCGCTTGGCGGCCTCCTTGTGCTGATCGGCACCATCCGTAGCTTCGATACGGAAAGCCCGCTGAACCGCCGCTTCCTCTTTGGATTGCAGGTGCTGGCGGCATTGATGGCGAGCCGGGTGCTCGCCTGGTGGACGGACCTCTTCATCTTCAAAGCCGCAACGATCATAACTGCGGGCCTCGTTCCGCTCTCGACAGTTCTCCTCGCCGAGGGTCTGTTGCGCCGCCATGCACCGAGGACGACGAAATGGATCGCAGCCGGCGGCGCGGCCACCTTCTTCGCGCTCGCCTTCCTTCCGGCATCGATCGCCGAGCCCTGGCGTGTCGCGCTGCTGTTCGTCTATCAACTCGTCACCTTCGCTCTCGCCGGGCATATGACGGTAACGCGCGACCGGGCGAGCCTGTCAAAGGCGGAGAACCAGGCGGTTGACCGCATGGCCCTCTCGCTGCTTCTGATCCTGCCACTCCTCGTCACCGATTTCCGCTCGGCCTACATCGACCAGCCGGTGCGGCTCGGCGGGGTCGCGATCCTGTTCCTGTGCTGGCTGCTGATCAGCCTTGGCCAGCGCGCCGCGGGGCATCGTGACACGGTCGTTTCCTTCGCCATCCTGCTTTCGGTCGCTCTGCTCGCAGCCCTTGTCGTCGGCTTCGAAAACGGGCTCGAACCGGCAGCGCTGGTGCGAGCGGCCAGCGTCATCCTCAGCGCCGCCTTGCTTGGCGTGATCTGGAAAGACAGCCTAAGCCTTCGCACGGAGCAAAGGCGGCAGAGCCTGATCCGGCATCTGGCCGAGGACCGCATCGACGACACGCTCGGCTTCCTCAAGGAATTACAGAACCATCCGTTGGTGGATGGCGCACTTTTGCTTGGCGAGAATGAACTTTCAGACCTCGACTTGCCGGTGATCAAGGCGCTCTTTGCTGCCCGGCCGTTGATGCGCACTACCGAAACGGGCAGCCTTTCCCAATCGGATGCCGAGCAGCTTGCCTGGCTGCTCGAAAAATACGAGGCCACCCATGTCATGCTGGTGTCGAACCGGCCGTTCCGGCTCATTGCGCTCAACATGCCCTCCGTCACTGCCACACCGGGTGCGGAGACAGAGTTGAAGGTCGTCCAGCGCATGGCCATGCTGATCTCCGAGAGGAACCCGCTCCATGATTGAGATCCGCGAGGGGGATATCGACGCCTTCTTCACTGCGCCCCTTCAGATCTACGGTGCACGCACGCCCTATGTCTCGCCGATGTTCAGCGACCTCAGGCGTTTCCTTTCAGCTGAAAAGAACCCTCTCTTCGATACGGCAGAAGACTTCGCCATCTTCACGGCCCATGAAGGCGGCGCCGTGCGCGGGCGCATAACAGCCCACGTGCACCGCGCATCGAACGCGAAGTTTGGCCTCGATCGCTGCTATTTCGGCTACTTCGACTGTGCCGACGACGAGCGCGTCGCGGCCGCCCTGTTGGAGCGGGCAGAGGATTGGGCGCGCGCGAAGGGCTTTGGGGAAATCCTCGGAAACTTCAACCTGACTGCCATGCAGCAAGTCGGCATCATGACCGGCGGTTTCGAGAACGCGCCCTATACGGATCAGATCTGGGGGCCACCGCATCTGCCCCGCCTGCTGGAACGCCGGGGGTACGCCCCATGCTTCCCGATGACCACCTTCGAAATCGACGTCCGCACTGTGGCAGTCGACGGTCTGCTCGCCAGTGCGCAAATGCGCGCGCTTTTCGACGACGGCTTCCGTTTTTCACCGATCCGGCGGGCAACGCTCGAACGGAGATTGGAGGATTCCCGGCTGATCCTCAACGAGAGCTTCGCCGACAATCCGATGTTCGTGCCCGTCAGCCGTGCGGAATACGACTTTCAGGCAAAGGAGATGAAGTGGATCATGGATCCACGCATCTCGGCGGTCGCGGAGAAAGACGGCGCGCCAGCCGGTGCGGTGATTGCCATACCCGACGTCAATCCGATGCTGAAGGCGATGGGCTCGCGGCTCGGGTTGAGTGCGCCCTGGCATCTGCTCAAGCACCGCCTCAAGCGCCGCCGTGCCGTGATCATATTCCAGGGTGTGAAACCGGAGCATCAGGGGCGCGGCCTCAATCCGCTCCTTCTTGCCCATGTGCTCAAAGAAATGCGCCGCGCCGGCTACGAGACTGCCGGCGGCACCTGGATCGCGGACGTCAATGCGGCCAGCCTGAGGCAGGTGGAAAAAGCCGGCGCAAGGCCCCTGCATCGTCTGCATCTCTTCGGAAAGACATTATGAGCCGCATTGACACCGCCATGCTCGTCGATCTGGCGGCTGAGGCCAATCTCGCCCCCTCCGTCCACAATACCCAGCCGGCCCGCTGGATACTGGACGAAGACGGATGCATTCTGCTTGCTGCCGACCTCTCCCGGCACCTCGGCATCGGCGATCCGACCGGTCGCGATATGGGGCTCTCCTGTGGAGCGGCGCTCGAGGGCATGGTGATGGCGCTCGCCGCGCGCGGGATCGGTGTGGCCATCGAAGATCTCTGGGGCGATAACATTCTCGACTGGAGGCCCGACTACCGATTGGCCGCGCGGCTGACCCTTGCGCGCGCGGCGATGCCCACGGAGCTTGCCGGCTGGAGCACCAAGCGCTTCACATGGCGTGCCCGCTTCTTGCCCGCGGCGCCCGAACAGATCGAAAGGCTCGAGCACTGGGTGGCTGAGACGGCTGATGTAAAGCTCGCCAGCGGCCACGAGGATCTCGCCTTCATTGCCGCACTTAACGACCGCGCAAGTCTGTCGATCATGCGCGATAGATCGTTCCGCAATGAACTCGTGGCGTGGATGCGGTTTTCTCCAACCCATCCGGCCTATGCCTTCGATGGGCTCAATATTGCCGCGCTGCAGATGGGGCGGCTGGAAGGCGCACTGGCGGAGCATGTGCTCGCTTCACCACTTTTCGACATTGCCGATCGGCTGGGCCTCGGCAAAAGTCTCGTCGCCGAAGCGGGAAAGACGATAACCGCCGCGGCTTGCCTCCTGTTCCATCGGCCGGAAGACGAGAGCCCAATCGTCTCCGGACAAGCCTTCTATCGTTTCTGGCTGGGTTTCACGCGTCTCGGCTTCGCCGGTTGGCCGATGGCGGTGCTGGCTGATCTACCGTCCGCTGCAGAGGCGATGCGGCAGCGCTTCCCGTTGCCACCCGGCCACCGGCTGATCAATGTCCTGCGCGTGGGGCCGGCGCCGTCGACCGTTCCGAAGTATCGCCTTCCGGCCCATGCTCTCGTGCTGGACGGAAAGCCGGACTGAAGCCGGCTCCCTTTTCCATATCAGGCGGCGTCCTCGGTCCTTGCAGTCTCGGCGAGAAGCTTCTGAGCACTGACGAAATCCACCTTTCCGGTTCCAAGCACAGGCACGGCTCCCACCCTCACATCCGAGGGAACCATCATGTCCATCGCCCCCTTTTCCTTGGCGAAGCGAAGGAATGCGGCGCGTGTCGCACCCGGAGCGTCAGTGAGCATGACCAGGCGCTCGCCTTTTTTGGCATCAGGCAGCGACACGACAACCGTCAACTGACCCGGCCACAGCTCTCCCGCCAGCGCCTCCACAGCGCCAAGCGAAACCATCTCGCCGCCGATCTTGGCAAATCGTTTGGCCCGACCCCGGATGACGATGAAACCATCTTCATCGACAGTGACGATGTCGCCGGTGTCATGCCAGCCGTCCGGCGTCGGCTCGATTACGCCGGGCGCTTCTACGCGGAGATATCCGGCCATGACGTTGGCGCCGCGGATGAAAAGCCTTCCGCCCTCCATGACACCCGGCACGGCATCGAGCCTATACTCCATGCCCGGCATGATCTTGCCGACGCTACCGGCCTTGTTGAACATTGGCGTGTTCAGCGCAATCACTGGCGCCGCCTCGGTCACACCGTAGCCTTCGAGGATGCGGACGCCGAACTTCTCCATGTAGAGCGCACGGGTAGCCGCCCTGACCGGTTCGGCGCCGGCGAAGCAATAGCGGATCGACCGGAAGTCATAGGGATGAGCCGTCCGTGCATAACCGTTCAGGAAGGTGTCGGTCCCGAAGATGATCGTTGCGTTGGAGGCGTAGATCAGTTCCGGAATGATCCGGTAGTGCAACGGCGACGGATAGAAATAGACGGGGACGCCGGAGATGAGCGGCAGCACAGTACCAGCGGTGAGCCCGAAGGAATGGAACACCGGCAGGATGTTGAACACCTTGTCGCCCGAGTGGAAATCGATGCGGGACGCGGCTTGAGCCGCATTGGAGAGGATGTTGCGGTGTGTCAGCACCACGCCCTTCGGCGTTCCTTCCGAACCGGAGGTATAGAGTATGACTGCCGGATCGTCGGCTGTGCGTCGAACAAGCGGACGTGCCTTCTGCAGGAGACCGCGCAGCTTGTCGGCAAGGCCGATCGTCTGGCGCAGATCATCGAGCCAGATAATTTCCACCGTCTTCGCCAACTCCTCGACGACGGGGCCGAGTTTCGCCTGGGTGACGAAGGCACGCGACGTCAGCACGTAGCGGACCTGCGCCGCCTTGCAGGCCGAAATGATGTTGGCCGCGCCCGCCGTGAAATTGAGCATTGCCGGCACCTTGCCGGCGGACATCACGCCGAGGATGGTTGCGACCGCACCGTTGGCGTTGGGCAAGAGAACGCCGAGCGCCTTCTCAGCCGGGAAGAGCGACTTGAACTTCGCGCCAATCACGGCCGCGCCCGTCAGCAGCTTGCCATACGACAGGGAACCGGTGACCGGGTCCTGCACAGCGAGCCGGTTGAATCCGCGCTCCTTGGCCGTCTTGATCACCTTTTCGAGCACGGTGGTGTTGGTATCCGTGGTGCGGAACATCAACATCGACATGACCTGGTAGAGAGCAGCACCCGCGGCCATGCGGCGCTTGCGACCTTTCAGCTCTTCCGGAACAGAGAGGCGAACGGGCTCTAGAATGGTGACCTTCACCTTCGGAAACAGGCGGCGGCGAACGTGCAAGGAACTGAGGCGCGAGAAGTAGCTCTTCTCCAGCCCGTCGATACGAACCGGTACGACCATGGAGCCGGTCTTGTCGGCCACCATCGCGGCGCCGTCATAGACCTTCATCAGCGCGCCGGTGACCGTGATGCGGCCCTCGGGGAAGATCACGAGCGGCTCACCATTGTTGACCGTCTTGATGAGCGTACGCGTTGCCATCGGCTTCGAAGGATCCAACGGCAGGAAGTTGCACATCTTCAGGAACGGTTTCACCCACCACGCCTTGGCGATGGTGTAGTCGACCGCGAAGGTCGGTTCCTCGTCCGTCAGCGCCAGGGCCAGTGCGCCATCGAGAAAGGAAACATGGTTGAGCGCGATGATCGGCGCACGCCCCGCCTTTTTCAGATTGTCGAGGCCCTCCACTTCCAGCCGAAGGAAGGCGCGGAAGAGGATGGATACGAAATCACGGAAAGCATTGGTCGGCAACGTGCGCAGCATGACCCAGGCCGCCACGGCATTGGCGAGCGCAAGGCCGGCGAAAAGTACCGCTGTCGACACGCCGGACGCCTGCAGGACGGCGACAAGGCCGCCGCCGGCGGTGATGAAGGCCGCGGACAATACATTCGACGCGCCGATGACACGCGATCGTTCGTCCTCTTGCGCCCAGGCCTGAAGGGCCGCAAGCGTGGGTACGGCCAGGAAGGCGCCGGCGATGGCCATGCCGGCCAGATCGATGGCGATGCGCAGAGTGTAGGGACCGGCGAAAAAGGCGGAGAGCGTCTCGGCCGCTGCGGCCGCACCGGCATGTCCGACGCACCAGGCGAGATCGAGGCCGAACAGCGCCATGATCAGGGTGCCGAGCGGTGCCGGCAGGAGCACGATACGTCCTGCGGACATCCAGGCAGCGATTGCCGAGCCAACGCCGATCGCCACGGCGAAGACGGCGAGATAGGCAGTGATCACAGTCTCGTCGCCGCCGAGATAGTTCTTCACCATGGGCGGCAGCAACGACAGTACGATCGCGCCCACCAGCCAGAACCACGCCGCCATCAGCGCGGTGCGCCAGAGCCGTTTGTCGCTGCGCAGTGAAGCGAGGAGCCGCCCCGTGGAACGGAGGACGTTGCGATCGACGACAAGGTCCGGCGCCTTGGCGCCCAGGCGAGGAATGTAGCGGCTGGAAAGCCAGCAGGCGAGCGCGAGGCCGAGCATCATGGGGCCAAACAGCCAGGGATCGACGCCATCGGCCGCGGCAAGCCCTGCGACGACTGTGCCGCCGAGGATGGCGATGAACGTCGCCCCCTCGATCCAGGCGTTCGCGCGCGGCAGTTCCTTGCGCTCCAGGTGGTCCGGCAGGATGCCGTATTTGACAGGCCCAAAGAGCGCGGAGATGGCACCGAACAGGAAGAGCGCAACCAGCAGAACGGCAATGGAGGAGAACGCAATACCGACGACCGCAACGGCTGCGGCAGCGAGCTCCCACCGCTTCAGCCTCTCGGCGACGACCGCCTTGTCGAACTTGTCGGCAAGTTGGCCGCCGAGTGCGGAAAAGAGCAGGAACGGCGCCATGAAGACGGCGCCGGCCAGCGTAACGAGCGATCCGGCATCATTTGCCGCCACGGTGGCGAGGATGAGGAAGACGAGCGTGTTCTTGAGGAAATTATCGTTGAACGCCGACAGGAACTGCGTCCAGAAGAGTGGCGCAAACCGCCGAGAAGTCATGAGATTGTTTTTCACGGAACGTCTCCCCTTTTTTTGAGCGTTCTAGATGAAAGTCGTTTCACTCTCGTTCACAGGTTGTGCTTTGTGGCGACAGGGCTAACGATGAATTAAACGTCGTCGGCCTTGATGCCGAGCAGCAGCTTCTCGGTCTTTGCATCATCGATCCTGCGGATGAGCTTTTCAGCTTCCAGATTGTCGCGCAGCGTCTTGGTGACGTTTACCGCCGTCTGCAGGAGCATCAGGATGCCCATGGCGAGATAGCCCTTTCCCCAGAGATCGATCGGCATCATGTAAAGGCCGATCACCACCATGAAGGCGGCCACGCCGAAGCTCACATAGGAGAAGGAGGTCCAGGCCGGGGAGTGTTTCATCAGACTGTCGTTCATCGTCGTTTTCCTTTGAGAGATAGTGGGTTCAAAGAGTAGGGTTTGCCTTGGCACGCAGACGCTCGAGCACGTCTTCAGCGCTCGTTACGAGCGGGCGGCCGCAACCGGCAGCGGCCAGTTTCTCTGCAAGCGCGGTCGGATCAGGCCGGTCTTCCAGCTCAACTAGCGCCTCGGCCGTCAACTCAGCCTCGCGCTGGCGCGTTTCGAGCCGCGCAAGTGTTGCCTCGGCATCGCTGAGCGTAGCCAGATCGTTGCCAGGCACGTCTCGGGAAAGGCGCCGCGTCCGGTCACGTGCCTCGGCCAGGCGCTCGCCGCGGCGCAGCGCAGCCAGGCGCGTTTCGCTCTGCCGCACCGCTTGCCTCAACCGATCTATTCCATCTGTAAATTCCGCCTGAACCTGACGTGCGTTCTGCAGTTCGGTTTCCAGCCGAGCAATCGAGGCTGCAGCCTCGGTAGCCAGATCCTCTCGCCCCTTTTCAAGGGCTGCGATAGCGCGCGCTTCGAGATCATCGATGCGGGCAGAGAGCCTCTCGGCATTTTCTTTTTCCAGGCGATTTTGCGCGATCGCCAGAGCGACCGCCCGACGTGCGCTTTCGACGCCGCGCGCGGCATCACGGATCTGCTGCGCAAGTATCGGTAGCGCATGCCGATCGCCGAAGGCCTCCTCCGCCTCGTGGGCGCGACCTCGTATCAGCGTTGCGATTTGTTTGAACATTTCCTCACCTCCATGTATGAACAATGTTCAATAATCTTTTGTCACAAAGATGAACGATGTTCAAGTTAAAAATGAACAACGTTCAAAAATGAGGTTACCGGTGGTCGGAAAGCGTCAAACGAAGAAGGAAGACCTGAAGGCAAGGCTGATAGTCGCCTGCACGGAGCTCATTCGCGAACAAGGGCTGAAGAACCTGCGCGCGCGGGATATCGCCGAACGCGCCGGCGCGGCGCTCGGTGGTCTTTACACGGTCTTCGATGATCTCGACGGGCTGATTCTCCACGTCAACTCGGGGACGCTGAAACAGTTGGAGAACACCCTCAACACCGCGATTTCGCCATCAGCGGCCATTGAGGAGACTTTCCTCAGCCTGTCTCTGGCATACCTGCGCTTCGCGCTAGCAGAGCGAAACCTGTGGTCCGCCCTTTTCGAACATAGGATGCCGGAGGGCGTCTCCGTTCCGGAGTGGCACCTTGCCGAACACGCTTTCCTGATCGGGCTCATCGCAGCACCACTCGCGCGACATATGCCTGATGCTTCTCGCCAAGACGTGGCAATTCGTGCCCGGACGTTCTTCGCGGCCGTTCATGGCGTGATCTCTCTCAGCCTTGAAGGACGGTTCGTCGGCATAACGCCCGAAGTGCTCGAACGTGAGATTACAGTGCTCGCAGGAATTCTCGCCAGGAGCCGGAGCTGACGTACTCGGCGCCAGCTTGGCAGTTCCGTTCGATAGATGACGCGACCTTTTCAGCACAGACCTTGTGGAAGGGATCGCGCCGTCGGCCGTGCGGGTGGACGCAAACAAAGGGCACCGACGCTCGTAGTAATTCAACTCAAAGCCCGGCACCTCCGATCGCATGTCGATGCTATTCAACCTGGGCTCTGACCCGGCCCGACAGTCATTCATCCAGGCGATCCGATCGCGAGTATAGGTGATCATCGCCTCAAGCTCGTTCCGCTTAATATGCGACCCTGAAGCGGTTAGCCGGACGTCGTGTCCAGCCAGATCGTAACTGGACCGTCGTTGGCCAATTCCACCCGCATGTCCGCACCGAAGACGCCATTCGCAACGGCAACGCCAAGGGCCGAGAAATTGGCAGAGAAAGTCTCATATAGGCGTTTGCCCTCCTCCGGCGGCGCTGCCGTAGAAAAGCCCGGCCGGTTTCCTTTCGTCTCGGCGGCCAATGTGAACTGGCTGACGATGAGAGCTGAGCCGCCGACATCGACAAGCGAACGGTTCATGCGATCCGCATCGTCCCTGAAGATGCGCAGGTTGACAATCTTGCGCGCCAGCCATTCGCTTTCCTTTTCAGAGTCACCCTTCATCGCACAAACGAAGACCAACAGACCATTGCCGATTTCCCCCGTCACCGTTTCGTCGACGGTGACACGCGCAGATGAAACGCGCTGGATAAGTGCTCTCATGGCAACGATTCTCCCTATGGCTTCCCGCTCTTATCGGCTCCGAGGCGATGGCGATCAAGCTCAGAACCGCGCGCCGACGGTCAGGAGATCGTCGCTGAAATCGTAGTGGAAAGCATGGAGGGCTGGCCATGCGCGATCCGCCTGCCCGAGCGACCGTTCCGGACGATACATTATGCGATCGTTGAAGCACCCTTCCTGTCGCGCGGGCGATGCAGCGGAAGCAAGAGAACTGGGTTCCTCGTGAACTTGTGGCAGGGGGTGACGTGGAAACACATCCCCTCTTCGAGGATGGCGTGGTGATCGCGGCGCATCGAACTCGGGATCGACAAGAAGCTGATCCCGATGTGCGGCGGCACCGATGGCGCGGTGCTCTCGGCCCGCGGCATTCCGACGCCCAACGTCTTCACCGGCGCCTACAACTTCCACACGCGTTTCGCGTTTCTGCCGGTGCAGGCATTCGAAAGGTCGCTGGAAGTGGCCGCCAAAATTTGGCAAGTGGCCGCTAGTAGCCGACAGTTCCACGGGGCCTGCCAGCAAGCCTCCTTGCGTATTTAGCACTCGGGAGCGGAAGCCCGCAAAATGAGTTCGCGGGCCGCACGCAAGTGTCCGGCAATCCGATTGCTGCCGAGGCCACCTACTGCTGTGCCGGAGCGGTCTTTTGAAGTTCTGCCTGAACCTTCTTGGCGACTGCCGGATCGCTCTGTGCCGCTGTAAGAATTGCCGAATATTCTTCGACCGAAATGGCCGGCGATGCTTTGACGGCTTCGACCATTTTCTTGCTGCCTTCGGTCTCCAGCTTCTTCTTCGCCGCCTCGTCCGATGTTGCTTCTATCTTTGCGGAATATTCCTGCCTGACCTTGTCGACCTGAAGATAGGCAACAGCAAAGGCTTCGATCTTTTGTTCGCTGATGGCGGCGTCCGTACCCTTGTTGTCGGCCTGTCCCTGCGTCGGCTGCGTCTCTTGCGCCTGAGCAATTTCAAAGGCAGATGCTGGACTGAAGATCATGAAACTGAAGATTGCAGCCGTCAGCGATGAAATTGGCGTGTAACGAGTGATCATATTCATTCCTCTATGATGTTCATGACGTAATCGGCAGCGATAGGGCCTTTCGATCGTCACTCACGTCGGCTGGATACCGAACGCGTCAGTGACGATGAAACGCTGGGAAGGGCTCGGTGCGGCGGTACCGGGGCAATTTGCTGACCATTGAACGGCAGCTTTATGGCTCACCCACGACGCCGGTTCTGTCGAGCCCTATGTTCTTCCCCGCCCTCGAACCCCTTTTGGCGTGTCGGGGCTGCGCCGGGCGAAGGGCGGCAGATCAGCTAGCCTTCGGCGCACGACGGCGCGCCGTCACGGTTGAGTGGCATCCTCGCCATTCGGGTTTGGCGCCGGCGCCTCTCTAGTGTCCCGAGGCGGATGTATCCGTTCTTCGGACTTCGGCGTCGAGTCCTGGGGCTCGGGACGGCGGACGGGCCGTGGTTTGGGATCGCCCTTCTTGGGCGGAGGAACAATTTTCTCAGTCATAAACTCGTTGCTCGCGCTTTCCACTGCAAAACCGGTCGACATAAGTAAAGTTCCCCTCGGATCGAACATCTGACGGCCGCTGAGGCGTACGACTAATTATGGAACTTCCGTATCTATCGGAAACATCCGGAAATTGCCTGTGAAGGCATGAACGGCGAAAAAACGGAAGGGAATTGGACGCAGCCCTTGCGGCCTTCGCCTATACTGACGGCCCATGCATGATCTCGACATCCACGTGGAGTCGATCGCCGCCCGTCTACTCCTGGCTGTCCAAACACGGCAAAGACCCGCTCAGCATAAAGGCCGAAGAGGTTCGCTACTTCTGACAACCTAGCCCCCAGCTTGATTATGTGGGCGCCGAGAGAGCGTTCGGCGCCCATTCCATCGACGCCGGACCCCTCGGTCGCGAAGGAAAGAGCATCAATAGCAAGTGCGTGCGTGACGCTGGGTCGTCTAGGACGCCTCAACGATCGGAATGAGCACTTGCCTGAGCCGTGCCAGTTACCGACGCAAAGCTGACGTTGGAAGATCAGTTTTTAGGCACACCCTCTGGCCTCAGGTATTTTTTCAGCGCCGCAATGCGAAAGATTGCATTGGCGGCTCCGTATCCGCGATACCCGCGCCGCTCGATGATTTCAAAGAAGAACCCTTCGCCGTAGGTCGGACTGTAGAGCTGGAAATATTCACCGTTCTCGTCCCGGTCATAAAGGATGTTCTCGGCCCTCAGCCGCTCGACAAGTTCCGCGTCGAGCCCGAAGCGCGCCTCGACGTCATCGTAGTAGTTCGGCGAGATCGGCAGCGCCTTGAAGCCGTTTGCACGCAGCGCCTCAGCCGTTGCGAAGATGTCGCAGGTGGCAAAGGCAATATGCTGCACACCGGAGCCGAAGGTCTCGGCGATGAAGTGGCCCGCAAGCGTGTTGCGGTTCTCCGCGCCGTTCAACGTCAGGCGCAGCGTCCCGGCATCATTCTCAACGACCTGGCTGCGAACAATGCCGGCCGGATCGACGATGTCGATCATCGGCGTCTTTCGCACATCGAGCAGCGATGTGTAGAACAGCAGCCAGGTCAGCATCTCCTCATATTTGACGGTCTGGGCAATGTGATCGATGGTCGTCAGGCCAGCTGGTATCGCCGCTCCCTTGTCCGGCACCGGATCGAACTCAATCTCCCAGATCCTGGCGAGGTCGGATCGCTCGTCGAGGAAGTAGATGATCCCGCCGCCAACACCGTGGATCGCCGGAACCAGCAATTCTCCTGGGCCGACTGGCTGTTCGAAGGGTTCAGCGCCAAGCGCCCGGGCTCGCTCAGCAGTCGCTTTGGCATCGTCGACCACGAGGCCGAACGCATAGGCGGACGTGCCGTGAACCAGATAGGAAGCGTTGGCGAAGCCTTCCCGCTCGGTGTTGATCACCAGATTGATGGAGCCTTGGCGGTAGACCACCACCTGCTTGGTCCGGTGCTGCGCCGCTTTCCTGAAGCCGATGGTGACGAGCAGCGCTTCGAGCTCGCCCGCCTCGTCCTCCGAGGCGCTGAACTCCACGAAGGCCACTCCCTTGACGTCGACGCGCGGGGGCATCTCAGGAACCGACAGGCGGACGTCCGGCTCGGCGCGCTTCACCTGGTCCCCGAGATAGATCAGCGAGCGGTAGCCGTCGACCGCGATGGCATTGGCGTTACCGCCGCGAAACTGGTCGTTGAAGATTTCAAGCGACAGATATCCATCATAGCCGGTCGCCGCCACCGCGCGGGTAAAGTCGGTCACCGGCAGGTCGCCCTCGCCCGGCATATTGCGAAAGTGCCGGCTCCAATAGAGCAGATCCATGTCGATCAGCGGAGCATCCGCAAGCTGGACGATGAAGATTTTCTCCTTCGGGATCGAGCGGATCGAATTGATCTCGATCTTGCGCGACAGGGTATGAAAGCTGTCGAGGATCAGGCCTATGCTCGGGTGATCGGCGCGCCGGACGATCTCCCAGGCATCGCGATGGTCGCTGATATGGCGCCCCCAGGCGAGCGCCTCGTAACCGACGCGCAAGTTCCGCTTCGCCGCCCGCTCGCCGAGTTCGCAAAAGTCGGCGGCTGCCCTGTCGATGCCAGCCACTGCCGCCGGCGACACGTTCGAGCAGACGAGCACCAAGTCGGTGCCCAACTCCTGCATCAGGTCGAACTTGCGCTCGGCCCTGTCGAAAGTCCGGGCTCTGAGTGGCTCCGGCATACCCTCGAAATCACGGAACGGCTGGAACAGACTGATCTCCAGGCCAAAGTCGCGCACCATTCGGCCGACCTCGCGCGGGCTTTCGTCGAAGGCAAGGAAGTCGTTCTCGAATATTTCGACACCGGCAAAGCCCGCCTTGGCGATGGCGCGCAGCTTGTCCTTGAGATCGCCGCTCAGCGAAACCGTTGCTATCGAGGTCTTCATGTTTCTGTCCTTGCTGGAACTTCCGGCGTCAGTGTCAGCCGGTCATGGCCTTGAAATGGTTGAGCATCCGCGCTGCGTCCGGCTCGAGCCCGGTAAACAGTCGAAAAGCGCCGACCGCCTGGAAGACGGCCATTCCTCCCCCATCGAGCGTGCGGCAGCCGCGCCGTCTCGCCTCCTTGAGCAGCGCCGTTTCGAGCGGGAAGTAGACGATCTCGGCGACCCAGTGGCGCGGATCGAGAAGGTCACCGTCGAGCGGCAGCCCCGGATAGTTCGCCATCCCTGTCGGCGTGGCGTGAATCAACCCCGACGCCGACCGCATTGCAGCCGCAAGGTCCGTGCCGGCTGAGATATCCGCCTCGGGGAACAGGGCGGTCAGCATCTCGGCAAGCGACTGTGCCCGCTCCGGCTCGCGGTCGAAAACCGCTAGACGTTTCAGGCCGAGCGAAAGTGCGGCATAGGCCGTTGCAACGCCGGCGCCGCCTGCTCCAAGCTGCACGGCGAAGGAAAGGTCGGCATCCGGCAGCCCCCGCCTGAAACCTTCGGCAAAACCCCACCAGTCGGTATTGTGGCCATGTCGCCGCCCTCCCTTGAGCACGACAGTATTGACGGCGCCAAGCCGCTGCGCGTCAGGTGCGAGATCGTCAAGATGCGCAATGACCGCCTGCTTGCATGGATGGGTGATATTGAGGCCCGCAAATCCCTGCCGTTCAGCATCGGCAAGCAGACGCGGCAGGTCGTTTTCCGTCGCGTCGATTTCGCGAAGATCGATCAGTTCGTACACATAGCGGAGCCCTTGAGCCGCGCCTTCGGCCATGTGCATCGCTGGGGTCAGCGACGCTTGAATGCCTGCGCCGATCAGACCGGCCTTCAAGGGTCTTACAAGCGTTTCGGTCATGATTTGCGTTTCCATCCTCAAAGCCCGCAAGTACGGGCAGCCAGCTTCCGGCCCGCCGTGACTTGCGGGCGGGCCGAAGACTTCGCACCCTGTTACTGGCCCCGTGCGGCACCAATCTCCTTGAACAGCGCCTGAACCGTCTCAGCGCCAATCTCGGCACTGAACTTCTCGATCACCGGCTTGACGGCATCACGCAGCTTCTGCGTTTCCTCCGGACTGAATTCGCTGACTTCCATGCCGGTCTTGCGAATTTCCTCGAGAGCTGCGGCGTCCGCGTCGCGTGACACCTTGCGCTGGTAGTCGCGCGCTTCGGTCGCGGCCGCCTCAAGGACGGCCTTTTCCTCGTCATTCAGCCCATCCCAGAACTTCTTACTGACGAGCACGATCTGCGGATTGTATTGGTGACGGGTCAGCGTCATGTACTTCTGCACTTCGTAGAACTTGGCGTTCATGATGTTTGCGGCCGGGTTCTCCTGCCCGTCGACCGTCCCTGTCTCGAGCGCGGTATAGAGTTCCGTGTAGGGCAGCGGCACGGCATTGGCGCCGAGCGTGTTGAAGAGTTCGATCGGGATGGGCGACTGGATCGTGCGGATCTTCAGACCCTTGATGTCCTCGAGCTTCGTCACCGGATGGCGATTGTTGGTGAGATTGCGAAAGCCGAGTTCCCAATAGCCGAGACCGATAAGGCCGGTATCGGGCAGAAGCTTGAGGAGACTGTCGCCGAAAGCACCGTCCATGACCTTGTCCGCCTCCGCACCACTGTCGAAGAGGAAGGGAAGGTCGACGGCGCCGAACTGCTTGACGTTGTTGGCGAGGATGCCGGCGTTCAGCACCGTCATCTCGATGACGCCGCCCTGCAGGGCCGAGACAGTCTGGACGTCGCCGCCGAGCGTGCCGCCCGGGAAGAGCTTTACCTCGATCTTGCCGCCGCTCTTGTCCTTCACGAGTTCGGCAAACTTCTCCATGCCGGTCACCTGCGGGTGACCCTTGTTGTTGGCCGAAGCGAACTTGATCGTCTGATCGCGGATCTCGGCAAGCGTCGGTCCTGCCGTCAGCAAAGCGAGCGGCAGAGCAAGGCCCAAGGCCAGTTTCGTCAATTTCAACATGTTCTCCTCCCAGATTTGGCCGGTAGTTCCGCCGGCCGTGTTGAAGCTTGAAGTTTCGGTCAGTGCCCGAACCAGGTAACCGGAACGGTCACCAGCGCGGGGAACAGGACAAGCAGGAACAGGACGATCAACTCGGCGACCAGGAAGGGCAGCACGCCCTTCATAAGGTCTTCCATCGACAGTTTCGAGACGCCACAGATGACGTTCAGAACCGTGCCGACGGGCGGCGTGATCAGACCGATCGAGTTGTTGATGATGAACAGGACACCGAAGTAGACCGGATCGATTCCCGCCTGCTTGATGATGGGCATCAGCACCGGCGTCATCACGAGGATGGTCGGCGTCATGTCCATCGCAGTGCCGACGAGCACGATCAGGACCATGATTGCAATCAAGAGAAGCGTCTGGTTGTCCATCAGCGGCTCGATCAGCGAGGCAAGCGCACCGGGGACGTCGGCCACCGTGATCAGCCAGGCGGAGACCGCGGCACAAGCGACCAGGAACATGACGACGGAGGTGATTTTTGCCGCCGAAACGAAGACGTGAAAGAGCTGTGCTGGCGGCAGTTCGCGATAGACGACCATGGCGACGAAAAGCGAGTAGACGGCAGCAACAACGCCGGCCTCGGTTGGTGTAAAGACCCCGAACTTCAGGCCGACGATGATGATCACCGGCAGCATCAGCGCCCAGATGCTGTCGACGAGCGCCTTGAGCCGCACGGTGCCGCTCTGCCTTGGCGGCAACTCGAACTGCTCCTTGCGGGCAACGATCAGCCAGGTGATGCAAAGGGCCGCAGCGATCATCAGCCCCGGGAAGATGCCGGCGAGAAAAAGCTTGGTGATCGAGACGCCACCAACGACGCCATAGAGGATGAAGCCGATCGACGGCGGTATGATCGGTCCGATCACCGAGGCGGAGGCGAGCAGCCCGCCAGCGCGCGCTGCGTCATGACCGCTCTTCAGCATCATCGGCAGGAGTAGCGCTCCGAGGGCAGCCGCGTCCGCGACGGCCGAGCCAGAGAGGCTTGAAAGAATACAGGCGGCGAAGATCGCCACAAAGCCGAGACCACCACGAATATGGCCGACCATCGCCAGCGCCAGCGCGACGATGCGCCTGGAAAGCCCGCCTGTGTTCATGACTTCGCCTGCGAGCAGGAAGAAGGGCACGGCCATCAGCGGAAAACTGTCAGCACCATTCAAGACGTTCTGCGCCACGATTTGTGCGTCGAAAAGACCGAGGTAAAGCATCAGCGCCACACCGCTGAGGATGAGTGCAAAGGCGATCGGCACACCGAGCGCCATGGGTCCAAGGAGTGCACCGAGGAAGATCGTAACGGTCATGGCCAGCTCCTCAGCGTTTCGCGGAAACGGGATCGAGCACCGGCTCGGGAAGATCGTCGAGGGCCAACTCGTCCTCGCTCTCGCGCACGAGTTCGGCCGTTGTCACGTCGATGCGGCCGGTGGCGATCGCCAACGCGTCGGCAAGTAGGATCAGGAAGGCAGGAATGCCGAAGGCGAGACCGGCGCCGTAGAAGAAGCCCATCGAAAGCCCGGTCGCCGGTGCACCGACGTGGAGATTGATCAGCGTCTGCGCCCAACTGCCGCTGATCATCAGCCAGGTCGCATAAAGCATCAGCGCATGGCCCAGGAGCACAGCAATCTTTGCCGCGACGGGTGGCAGACGTTTGATGACCGTATCAACGCCGAGATGACCGTGTTCGCGCATGGCGACGACGGCGCCAAGGAATGTCAGCCAGACGAAGAAGATGCGTGACAGCTCTTCGGAAACCGTAATCCCCTGATTGAAGGCATAACGCAGAACGACATTGCCGAAGACGAGGACAACCATGCCGGCGAGCAGCACGGCAATCGCCACCTTCAGCGCGAAGAAATAGAAATCGATGATGCGGGTCATGCGCTCCTCCCAAAGCAGAGTGCCGTCTTTGCGCCCGAGCGTTGTATCGGCTTCGGGATGCGCATCAGGGGCACGGGGCGACCACGCCCTCCTCCAGGCGTAATCGCTCATAACAAAATGTACGAACTAGTACGTATGTCAAGAGGAGTCTCTTGAAAGACCCCTGCAACCTCAATATGACTTTCAACGGAGGCGAGATGACGAGTCCCTGTGGCCCGCCCGTTTCGAATTGGTTTTATTGAGAAAATTTCGGTTAACGCCGGAGGAGTGACGACGAAAGAATGGTGGGGCGGGCTGAGGCAAGTCGGAAGAACGATCCGGAACGGACCAAGGAAGACATCCTTGTCGTCGCCACGGAGGAGTTCTCGACGCATGGTCTGGCTGGCGCGCGGGTCGATGCCATCGCGGAGCGGACCCGCACCTCCAAACGCATGATCTACTATTATTTCGGAGGCAAGGAGGGACTTTACCTCTCCGTGCTGGAGCGCGCCTATCGCAAGATCCGCACACTTGAGGAGGATTTGAAGCTTGCAAGCCTTGCGCCGGAAGAGGCGCTGCGCACCCTCATCTCCAGTACGTTCGACCACGACGAGGCCAATCCCGATTTCGTGCGATTGGTCAGCATCGAAAACATCCACCACGCCGCACATATGCTGCGTTCGGAAGCGATCCGCGATCTGAATGTCTCGGTCATCGAGACGATTGCCGGCATTCTGGAGCGCGGTATCGCTGAAGGCGTATTCAAGCGAAAGGCCGACCCGATCGACGTGCACATGCTGATCAGTGCCTTCTGCTTCTTCCGGGTCTCCAACCGCTATACGTTCGGCACGATCTTTCGCCGTGACCTCTCAGAGCCACATACGATCGGCAGGCATCGGACCATGATCGCCGACGCCGTTGTTAGCTATCTCAAAGAAGCGGACGGGAATGCGCTGGTGCGTCCCTGAGCCACTGGCAAGGGCCAGCCGGACGCATATCGAAGCAACCCACGCGCTATAGGGCGGTCAGTATCTGCCCTCAGCCCGGCAAACGCCGTTCGGTATCTGCGTCGAAAAGATGAATGCTGGCGGGTGCAAAGTTCAGTCCGACCCGATCGCCGGCTTGCGCCTGCGATCGCCCGTTGAAGACTACCGAAAGCTCAGGCGTCGTTGCCATGGTCAAGAAGCATGTCGCCCCGGTCGATTCGACCAGCGCCACCTGTACCGAGACAACGCCCTCATCCGCCGGGGCAAGCTCGATGTTCTCCGGGCGCAAGCCAACGACCAAGGCCCGCCCCGGCTGCACGGCGCGTTCGAGAGAGACCGTTTGCTTCATACCGAGATCGAGAATGATCGACCGGCCATCCGGACCGCCGACTGCTGGCAGAAAATTCATGGCCGGAGATCCGATGAACCCGGCCACAAACTTGTTGTCCGGCCGGTCATAGAGCTCAAGCGGGCTGCCCTGTTGTTCGATGACGCCATCGCGCATGATGACGACATGGTCCGCCATCGTCATTGCCTCGACCTGGTCGTGGGTGACATAGACCGAAGTGGCACCCAAACGGTCGTGCAACGCGCGGATTTCCTTGCGCATATGAACGCGAAGCGCTGCATCAAGATTGGAAAGCGGTTCGTCGAACAGAAACGCCTTGGGATGGCGGATGATCGCCCGGCTCATCGCCACCCGCTGGCGCTGACCGCCGGAAAGCTCACGCGGATAGCGTCCGAGCAGGTTCGTAAGCCCGGTCACTGCAGCGACTTCATTGGCCGCCTTCTTGCGGTCAGCCTTGGCAACGCCCTTGATCCGCAGGCTGTAGGTGAGGTTCTCCTCGACCGTCATGTGCGGATAGAGCGCATAGGATTGGAAAACCATCGCCACGTCACGCTTGCGCGGCGGCATCGCGTTCATGACCTCGCCGGCGATTTTCAGGGTGCCGGACGATATGCTCTCCAGGCCGGCCAGCGACCGCAGCAGTGTCGACTTCCCGCAACCGGAAGGGCCGACAAGCGCCGTGAAGCTGCCTTTGCGGATCGAGAGCTCGATGTCCTTCAATGCATGATAGGCACCATAATACTTGTTGACGTTGGTCAGTTCGATCTGGGCGGTCATTTGAGCGCTCCCGAGGTAAGGCCAGAGACGATGCGGCGTTGCAGGAGGACGAAGATGGCGAGGATTGGCGTCACGTAGATCGCCGCATAGGCCATGATATTGTTCCATTCGTTGGTGTTCGGTCCCATGAAGGAATTCAGTCCGACACTTGCCGGCTGCAGCTCCACCGCCTGGATCATCGACTTCGAATAGACGAACTCTCCGAACGCCTGCATGAAGATCAGGATGGCGCTGACAAGGATGCCGTTTCGTGCCAGCGGCAGGACGATGTTGAAGAAGGCGCCAACCCTCGAGTTGCCGTCAACGAGGGCGGCTTCCTCCAATTCCTGCGGCACGCTCATGAAGGTCGCGCGCACCAGAACCACGAAGAACGGCATGCTTTTCGCCGCGATCGCAAGGATCACCGCAAGGCGGGGATAATTGAGCAGCCCGATCTGAGAGAAACCCACGAAGATCGGCGTGACCATCAGTGAGGCCGGAAGCACCTGCAACATGAGAATGAGGAAGAGCCCGATATCGACCCAAATGTTACGATAGCGCGCCAGCACATAGGCGCAGCCGACACCGAGTACGGTGATGACACTGACCGCTCCGCAAGCGATGACCAGAGAATTCCAGATGTACCGGCCCATGTTGCGGCCTTGCCAGACGTTGCCGAAGATCTGCCATTGGGGATCGGTCGGCCAGAAGGTCGGCGGAGTGGCAAACATCTCCGATCCCGATTTGATCGTGGTTATGTACATCCAGTAGAGGGGAAACAGATAAATGCCGGCGAGGATGATCGCGATTGCGAGCAGCAGACGGTCGCGGGTTTGATGGCTCATCCGCGCACCTCGTGCCGTGTGGAGCGCACGTAGACGACTGAGGCGATCATCACGAAGACGATCATGATCACCGAAATCGTCGCGCCCTTGGCGAAATCGTACTGTCGGAACGACAAATCCCAGGCCCAGTATTGTGTGACGTTCGAAGCATTGTTCGGTCCTCCCGAGGTGATGGCGGCGAAAAGATCGAATTGCTGCAGCGTGAAGATCAGACCGAGCGCGATGATGGCCCCGATGGATGAGCGCATCATCGGCAAGGTGATCGTCCAGAAGCGCTGCCAGACATTGGCGCCGTCCAGTTCGGATGCCTCATAAAGATCCCGTGGGATCGACGACAGGCCAACGGACAGAAGGATCATGTTGAAAGATGTGCCGAGCCAGATATTTGCGATGATGACGGCCCAGAGCGAAAAGCCGGGGTCCGAGCGCCAGAAGATATTGCCGTCGATGAGGCCGGTTTCACGCAGGATAAAGTTGAGCACGCCAAAGTCGCCCGAGAGGATCCAGTTCCAGATCGCACCGACCACAAGACCGGGCATCACCCAGGACACTAGGAACAGACCCCGCAGCCACGAGGCGCCCGGAAAATTCGTCCAGAAGAACAATGCCAGGCCAAAACCTACAAGAAACTGACCCGCGATCGAGGCGACGACGAAGGTCGCGGTATTGACCAGGATCGGCCACGTTTCCGGCTGAGCGAACAGATCACGGTAGTTCTTGAGGCCGACGAAAGGGCGCCAGAAGCTCCCGAGGCTGAACATGTCGACCTCCTGGAGGCTCATGGCGATATTGTAGAGTAGCGGAAGACCGGAGAGCGTGAGCAGGAACGCGAGCGGCAGGCCGACAAGGCCGATATCGAAGCCGCGACCATCGATCATGCTGGATAGAAAGCGTTTCATGAGCTCCTCCGCCGCCAAGGCGCCAGCATATACCGCTCGCACAACCCGGCCTGCAAACTAGAACGACCAGAAGCACGCCGGCCTCGCCGGCATGGTTTTGCGGTTTTTCCGCCCGAGCGCCTCAAGCGGATTAAGCGCTTGTGAAAGGCGGCCGGCTGTTCCGGTCCGTCCGGAAGCCTGCAGGCCGCCTTGCCAGAGGCTTTAGCCAAGGACTGCCTTTATCTTTTCAGCCGCCTGGTCGAGGGCATCTTTCGACGTCATCTGCCCGGTCAAGGCCGCCTGGATTGCGTCCTGGATGGCCTTGGAGATCTTCGGCCATTCCGGATGGGGTCCACGGGGCTTTGCGAATTTGAGCTGCTCGATGAAGACCTTGAGGGCCGCGTCCTTCTGCGGCACACCAGTCTCAGGGATGGCAATATCGGATCGGGCGGGCAGCTGTCCGAAGTCCTTGAACATGCGGACGTCCTGGGAGGCGAAGTATTCGAGCACCTTGAACGCCTCGGCGGGGTGCTGCGTGTTGGAGAAGATCGCCCAGTTGAAATCGCCCATGGCCGACGAACGCTCCGCACTGGCCTCGGGCACCGGCAGCAGCGCCACACCCCAGTCGAACTTCGCTTCGCTCACCATTCGGTCGAGCTCCCACGGACCGGAGATCGCCATGGCGGCATTGCCGGAGTTAAAGGTGCCGGTCGAATCCCACTGTCCGCGGGTCAACGTATCCGGCGAGGCCAGTTTCTCGGTTATGATGGTTTTCCAGATGTCGAGCGCCTTGACGGCACCTTCCGAGTTGATGTGCTCGTAGCTGCCGCCGGCCATCTGGACCCAGGGCAGGAACTGGAATGTCCCCTCTTCATTGGCCTTGGCCGAGAAGGCGAGCCCGTAGACGTTCGCCGAAGGATCCGTCAGCTTGCGAGCCGCATCGACCAGTTCATCCCAGGTCTGCGGCGGCTTGCTCGGATCGAGCCCCTTCGCCTTGAACATGTCCTTGTTGTAGTAGAGCGCAATCGTGTTCGTCGCTTTGGGAAGGCCATAGTTCTTGCCGTCCCACATGGTGGAGGCAAGAGGTCCCGGAAAATAGTTCGAGGTCTTCACCACGGTCGACTTTGCGATCATGTCGGTTAGATCGAGGAAGGCGCCGCGTGACGAAAAGAGCGCATGTTCCGGATTGTCGATGGCGATGATATCGGGTGCCTGCCCGGTCGAATAGGCACGCATCGCCTCACTGACGACATCGTCGAACTGGATCTGGCGATATTCGACCTTGATGCCCGTGTTCAGCTTGTTGAAGTCCGATATCAGGTTCGGTGCGGGCTGGATGTCGCGATCGAGCGACCAGACGTTGATCGTGACATCTTCCGCCTTGGCTGAAAGTCCAAACAGAGAGACACCTGCAAGGGCGAGAGCGCCCAGGATTGCGGATCCGCGGATAGCCATTTTCTCCTCCTTTGGTTATCCCGATGCCGGCATCCTCCATGCCGGCCGACATGCACGTCTCAGGCCGGGTCGATGACGAAGTCGCCACCCCGGCAGGTCTTAAGGTAATTCAGGCCATGGACCTGGCCGGTCATCTCCAGTTCGTCGCGATAGACCGGGTCATGCCAGCCTTCGATATCGATCGAGCCGGACCAGCCGGCCAGCCGAAGTTCGGAAATCACGTCGGTCCAATTGGTGTCGCCGAAGCCGGGCGTGCGCATGAAGACGAATTTCTCCTTGCCGAAGATCCCGTGTTCGCGGATGACGTCCCAACGGATCGTGGCGTCCTTGCCATGCACGTGAAAGATCTTCTTTGCCCATTTGCGGATCTGCGGCAGCGGATCGATCAGATAGACCATCTGATGGCATGGTTCCCATTCGAGCCCGATATGATCGTCCGGCGTCTCATTGAAGATCAGCTCCCAGGCGTCCGGATTGTGCGCGATGTTCCAGTCACCGCTCTGCCAGTTGCCGTCCATGGCGCAGTTTTCAAAGGCGATCTTCACGCCCCTGTCGGCTGCGCGCTTTGATAGCTCTGACCAGATTTTCCGGTAGCGCGGCAGACTGTCGGTCAGCGGCTTGCCGCGAAGACGGCCGGTGAAACCGGCGACGCAGGTGGCGCCGAAGTGGTGGGCGTTGTCGATGCAGTCTCGCCAGCCCTGGAGGGTCTGTTCGTCAATCTCTGTCGTCTCCAGCGGATTGCCGAACATGCCAAGGGTAGACATGGTGATGTCGCGGTCGCCGATTGCCGCCACGCAACGTTTGCCAAGTTCGGCAAGATCCTGGCCGTTGGTCGTCTGCCAGAAGAAGGGCTCGAAACTCTCAAAGCCCATGTCGGCGATCTGGCCGATGCGCCTGTCGGCGCCGCCCTTGGTGGCCGGGATCATCGTGCCGATGCGAATGGATTTGCTGGGGTTGGTCAAAATGGGCTCCCTAGGCTGCAATGGTAACGCGTTTGCCCTCGCGCGCGCTGTCGATCGCGCCGAAGACCATGGCAAGGCTCTTGATGTTGTCGCTGCCGTCGGTTTCCGGCACTGTTCCCGCATCGATCGCGCGGATGAAACGCTCGATGACGCTCGTGTGGCCGTTGGTGTCGGCACTGTCTTCGGCCTCAGGCACTGCGATCGCCTCTACGGCACGCAGGAAACCTTCGCTGCCTGTGACGACATTGGCCTCAAAGCGCTCGCCGCCATCCCAAAGCAACGTGCCCTTCGAACCTGTTATGCGCCACGCGCTTTCCCAGCTCGTGTTCGCGCCTTCAGCACACCAGGAACCGCGATAGGTGAAGGCAACGTTGTCGGAAAACTCGAAGATCGCATTGGCGGCGGCGCCATGGCGATACCAGGAACCCTCAGGATTGTATTCGTGGCAATAGACCGCGAGCGGTTCCTTGCCGGACATGAAGCGCGCTGCGTCGAAGGTGTGAATGGCCATGTCCAGAAGCAGGACATTGTCCATCTGCTCGCGAAATCCCCCGAAATGCGGACCGAGGAAGAAGTCGCAATGCAACGCCGTCAGCTCGCCCAAGGCGCCGGACTGGATGAGGCGACGGATGCGACGGACACCACCGATGAAGCGGCGGTTCTGCACGATGGCGTGAACGCGCGAGGCCGCGGTCGCAAGCCGGCGCAATTCGCGCGCCTCATCGAGCGTGGCGGCCATCGGCTTCTCGCTCAAAACGTGGCAACCATGCGCAAGACCGGCAGCGACCACCGCGCGCCGCGCCGCAGGAACGACGATGTCGAAGAGCAGGTCCGCCCGGCTTCCGCGAAGAACCTCCGTCAGGTCCGTACCGATCAGGATGTGGCCAAGGTGGAATTCTGCGGCGAGCGCGTCTGCGGTCGCCTGATTAAGATCGACAAGGCCGACAATCTCTACCTTCTCTCGAAGAACTTTGCTCTGCGTCAGAGCTCTTAGCCACCCTTTGGCCATAGCTCCGCACCCACACAAAACGGCCCTGTGTCTCACGTGATTTCCTCCAAGAAACGGAAGCGGCAACTCCTCAATTGGCTTCCGTAAACGTTTACGATACTATGCGGCAACGGGTTTTTATGTCAAGAGGTGAGAAAATGACCAATCGCGGGTCTGGGGAGGAACGCGGAAAAATGAAGGGGATTCGCGAACTTGCCGAACACCTCGATATTTCTATCGGCACGGTATCGCGCGCGCTGAACGGCAAGCCCGACGTCAACGAGGAAACCAGAAAAAGGGTTCTTGAAGCAGCAGAATCCCTTGGTTATGTCGCCAATCAATCAGGCCGTGCGCTCAGGAAGGGCGCGACCGGCGTCATCGGCTTCATGATGCAGACCGGCTCCGAAATTACCGGTCAGGGTGACACCTTCTTCATGAGCGTCTTCGACGGTGTTCAGACCGTCTTTGCCCGTCACAAGCTCGATCTTGTCGCCCTGCTCTGCTCCTCCGAGGAGGATCCCAACGACTATTTGAAACGCGTGGTTGCGCGTGGGTTTGCCGACGGCATCATTCTTTCGGCGACCCGGCGCCACGACGCTCGTTTCGAACTGTTGGCCAAACGCAAGATCCCGTTCATCACGCTTGGACGAAGCTTGACGGATGTCGGTCAGCCCTGGCTTGATCTCGATTTCGAGGGCATGGCCGAGGCGTCCATCGATCGGCTCGTCTCCCGCGGCCACAAGCACATCGCCGTTACACGACCGCACGACGACATGAATCTCGGCTACGTTTTCGCGGATCAGTGCCGGGCGACCCTCGCCCGACACGGGCTTCACCTCGACGAGCGTCACGTTTTTCGTTCAACCCCGAACGAGGCGGGAGGATACCAGATCGCCCGCGAACTGAGCGCGCTTGAGGACCGGCCAACGGCAATCGTGCTCATCAACGAAGCAATCACTGTCGGCCTTTATCGGGGGCTTGTCGAAGCCGGGATAAAGCCCGGGCGAGACATGGCGATCATCGGACGCCAAAGCCCGCATTCGCAATTCCTGTCGCCCCGTCTGACATCCTTCAGTCTGTCGCTGCGCGACCTCGGGATTGCGCTTGCCGAGTCCCTGCTTGCAACGATGCCAGCCTTTGCAGATTACTACCCGGCGAGGTCTGAGCGATTTCTCTGGCCCATGGCTCTCGTCCCCGGCGAAAGCGATTGAGCAACATTCGATCTTAAGGATATAACCACACCGCAACCCAACGCGGATGGACCAGCATCACGACAAGCCATACTTACGGATCTTGTCATGCAGGGTCGCCTTCGGCACTAGCAATTCCTCGCTGACGCGGGCTAGGCTGTTGCCGTTGCGGCCGAGGGCTTCGGCGATAAGGGCACGCTCGAAGGCTTCGACGGTTCGCGCCAGCGGCCGAGGGGCGGTGCCTGTCGCCCCACCAAAGGGCGGGAAGCCGGCTGCGATCCCCAGCACGCAGCGCTCGGCGACATTGCGCAACTCGCGCACGTTGCCGGGCCAGTTGTAAGCGAGCAGACATCGCGTGCGTTCGGCGTCAGGCGCGAGCACGGGGCGCTCGTGGCGTGATGCAGCCTGCAGAGCAAAATGCTCGAACAGGAGACCGATGTCCTCGCGCCTTTCGCGCAAGGGCGGCAAGGGCAGTGTCGCGACGTTCAGGCGATAATAGAGATCAGCGCGGAATTCGCCTTTTTCGGCAAGTACTGCCAGATCGACTTTGGTCGCAGCGATGACACGGCAGTCGACGAGGATCGGGGTGTTTGACCCGAGACGCTCGAGCGTGCGTTCCTGCAGCACCCGGAGCAGCTTGACCTGCATGGCCATCGGCATGCTTTCTATCTCGTCGAGAAACAGCGTGCCGCCATTGGCGTGCTCGATCTTGCCGATCCGGCGCTTGGCGGCGCCGGTGAAGGCTCCAGGCTCATGGCCGAAGATTTCGCTGTCGAACAGGTTCTCAGGCACGCCGCCGCAATTGATGGCGACGAAATTGCCGCTACGCCTTGGGCTCGCATCATGCAGGCAGCGCGCGACGAGCTCCTTTCCGGTCCCGGTCTCGCCCTGAATCAGCACGTCGGCTGCGCTATTTCCAAGCTCGCCGATGAGATGGCGTACGCGCTCGATGGCAGCAGAATCTCCGATGATGCGGCTGGCGGTCGATTGCCTGTTCTCAAGTCGCGCGCGCAATTCGCGCACCTCCAGCCTCAGCGTGCGTTTTTCCAGCGCCCGCCGCACAATCTCAACGAAATAGTCGGGCGAGAACGGCTTCTCGATGAAGTCGTGCGCTCCGTCCTTCATCGCCTGGACCGCCAGAGAAACATCGCCATGGCCAGTCATCAGGACCACCGGCAGGTCGCGATCCTGCCGTAGGAGGTCATGCATGAGAGCCATGCCGTCATCGCCCGGCAGGCGGATGTCGGTGACGACGACACCCGGAAAATCCGCAGCAACGAGCTGCCGTGCCTTTTCGGCACTTTCGACCGCCAAGACCGCCATGCCTTCGAGCTCGAGCGTCTGCTGACAGCCGAGCCGGACGTTCGGTTCGTCCTCGACGATCAGGACCTTGAGGTGGTCGCCCATGGCGTTTCTCCGATATCGGCTGCGGGAAGAGCGACGGTGAAAACCGCGCCGCCCTCGGGATGGTTCGCCCCCGACAGCGTTCCACTGAAATGGTGCACGATTTCCAATGAAATGGCCAAGCCGAGCCCCAATCCCCTGTTGCTTTCCTTGGTCGTGAAGAATGGCTCAAAGAGGTGCTCGCGCACGTCTTCCGGCAGACCCGGCCCATTGTCATGGACCTCCACGATCACGCGCGTCGCCTCGCGCCGGCCGCGAATGCGCAACATGGGCGCCGCAATGCCCTCGATCGCATCCAGCGCATTGGCAATCAGGTTGACCATGACCTGCTCCAGGCGGTTGGCGTCGCAGAGCGCCGTCATTTCCGCCCCAATCTCGGTGGTTATGGTCACGTTTGCGCGGCGCAGGCGCTGGTCGAGCAGGAACAGCGCGTTGTCGACGGCGCGTCGGACATCGACCGGGCCCGGCATGCCGGAGGATTTGCGGGCGAAGGACTTGAGCTGGTTGGTGAGCGTGCCCATGCCATCGACGATGCTGCCGATGCGGTCCAGATTGCTTTCGGCGGTCGCGATGTCGCCGCGACGGAGGAATTTGACCGCATTGCCGGAAAGCGTGCGTAGCGCTGCCAGAGGCTGATTTAATTCATGGGCAAGGCCTGCGGAAATCTGACCGATCGTTGCCAGCTTGGCAGCATGGACGAGCTCGTCCTGCGCCGCGCGTAGCGTCCGTGTCCGCTCCTCCACCTTGCGTTCGAGTTCGTCATGGGCGCGCTGCAACGCCTCTCGCGCCCGCAGCCGGTCGCGCAGATGCCGCCGCCGCTGGTCGAGCAGCACCAGCAAGATGCCGACGAAGGCACTGGCGATCGCCGCCAGCGCGGCGCGTGTCCAGGCGATAGCCCTGACCTCGCCGGCGGGCGAGAGCACGGTCAGCGACCAGCCAGTGTCGCCCATGGGAGCAGTCTGCGCCAGAAAATTGCCGGACAACTTGGAGCCGCCGTCGACGTCCGACGGCAGAGCAAGCCGCACGAGGACAGCATTTTCATCGAAAGCCTCCTCACGCGTCAGGCCGAGCGAGGGAAGCGGGCGGGCGTTATATTGCAGGCTGCGCTCCAGCCGCCGCCTTTCTTGATCCGGCAACGGGCGCAGCGTCGTGAATTTCCAGGATGACACTGACGCGAGGATGACGACACCGTTCTGATCAGTGACGATGACGGGCACTTCGACGGTCGCCCAGGACTGCTCCAATTGTTCAAGACTGACCTTGACCACGGCAACGCCTACAACCTCGCCATTCGCGAGCAACGGCGAAGAGAGATAGTAGCCCGGCTCGCCGCGGGTGATACCGATGCCGAAGAGCCGGCCGGGCCGGCCCCGCATGCCATCTGTGAAGTAGGAGCGGTAGGACAGGTCCTCTCCGATAAAGCTGTCAGGTCGGTTCCAGTTGCTGGTAGCAACCACATGTCCTTGCCGGTCGAGCAGATAGATAGACAGCGTGCCCGCCCGGTGGTTGAGCTGTTCGAGGTAGCGGTTGACGGTGTCGGTGAGCGGTTTTCCGCGCGCGACCAGGTCGATTACGTCCCGCTCCAGTCCAAGCGTCGCCGGGAAGTAGGCGTATTTGTCGATCTGCCTGTTCAGGCTGGTGGCGTAGACTTCGAGGCGTTGGGTTCCCGTTCTTTGCAACTCAGCGAGCCCCAGGTTCTCGCTGACGCGAAAGCCGGCAATGCCGGCGGCAAGCGCAATAGCGACGAGGCCGGGCAGCAGCAAACCGTATTTGTGAATGAAAGAGGCGATCGACATGGGAACGAATGGAAGCGGATGCACACGCCGCAACGGTGTTGTTGTTGATCCGGCTCCCTACCACATCCGATGAGACCGAGCGAGCGTGCGGGAAACTGCCCGCCTTCTCAAGGGAAAGCGGGCAGACTGTCCTTGGGCGTCCTGCTATTCGGCTGCGGCCAGTCTTCCGCGTGTGCGCTCTTCCGTTTCGTCAGGAATGTCGAGCGCGTTTTCCCACTTGGCGACAACTGTGGTGGCAATCGCATTTCCGAGCACGTTGGTGGCGGTGCGCCCCATGTCGAGGAAATGGTCGATACCCATAATCAACAGCACGCCCGCCTCCGGCAGGTTGAACATCGGCAGAACGGCGGCGACAACGACCAGCGCGGAGCGCGGCACACCGGCGATGCCCTTGCTCGAAACCATGAGGACCAGCAGCATGACGATCTGCTGTTCCATTGTGAGCGGCAGGCCGTAGGCCTGCGAGATGAAAAGAGCGGCAAAGGCTGTATAGATCATCGAGCCGTCGAGGTTGAACGAATAGCCGAGCGGCAGGACGAAGCCGATGACACGCTCCTTCACGCCGAAGTCTTCCAGCTTCTCCATGACGCGCGGGTAGGCCGCTTCGCTGGAAGCGGTGGAAAAACCGACAAGCATCGGCTGGCGCACTTCCCTGACCAGTCGGAACACGTTCGCGCCGAGCACCAGGAATCCGGCGCCGACTAGCACGGCCCAAAGCACGACGAGCGTTGCGTAGAAGCTGCCGACGAACTTGCCGTAGACCATCAGGATGCCGAGACCCTGGACGGTGACGACGTTGGCGACGGCAGCAAAGACGCCGACCGGTGCGAAACGCATCACATAATCCGTCACCTTCAGCATGACCGGGACGGCGCCTTCGATGACCTCGATCAGGGCTCGAGCCTTCGTGTCCTTCAAGCTGCCGAGGGCGAGACCGAAGAATACCGAGAAGACGAGAATCTGGAGGATCTCGTTATTCGCCATCGCCTCGAAGATGTTGCGGGGGAAGACGTGGGTGATGAAGTCCTTGAGATTGAGCGAGGAGGTCTTCAGGTCAGCAGAGGCCGAGACATCGGGCAACGGCACGCCAACATTGGCGCCGGGCTGGAAAAGATTGGCGAAGACGAGGCCGATTGCCAGCGATGCGAGCGACGCCATCAGGAACCAGCCGAGCGCCTTGCCGCCGATACGGCCGACGGTCCGGGCATCGCCCATGCCAGCCATGCCGGCGACGAGGGTCGTGAAAATAAGCGGCGCTATGATCATCTTGATCAGCCGCAGGAAAATGTCGGTCACCATCGCGAAATAGCCGGCGATATCCTTCGCCACGGCCGGGCTGCCCGAGAGCACGTTGCAGCCGTAGCCGACGACAACCCCCAGGATCATTGCGATGACGATCCAGGTCGTCTGCTTGTTTATCTTCATGATAATCTCCTTCCTCCCCCGCCCGGTCCATCCGGGCGGTTTTTCAGTCAACAGATGGGTGGTTCAGCTGCGCGCCGTGATCGGGCGCGGCTGGGTCAGCGCCTCGGGGCGCAGGACTTCGGCGAGCGCTTCGGCGGTCATCAGCCCGCGCGCCTCCACGAGTTCGGCGACACCCTTTCCGGTTCGGTGCGCCTCCGCCGCGACTTCGGTCGCATTGGCGTAGCCGATGATGGGGTTGAGCGCGGTGACGATGCCGATCGAACCCAGCACGCTCGCCTCCAGGCGCTCGCGGTTCGCGGTGATGCCGTCGACGCACTTGTCGGCGAGGATCAGGCATCCCCGGCTGAGGTGGCCGATGCTCTTGAACAGGCTGTGGGCGATGATCGGCTCGAAGGCGTTGAGCTGCAATTGGCCCGCCTCGGCCGCAAAGGTCACCGTCAGGTCGTTGCCGATCACCTCGTAGGCGATCTGGTTGACGAGTTCAGGGATCACCGGATTGACCTTGCCGGGCATGATTGAGGAGCCAGCCTGGCGCGGCGGCAGGTTGATCTCCCCGAAGCCCGCCCGCGGTCCGCTGGAAAGCAGGCGAAGATCGTTGCAGACTTTGGAAAGCTTGACCGCCACGCGCTTCAAGACGCCCGACAGCTGGACGAAGCTACCGCAATCCTGTGTGGCTTCGATGAGATTGGGCGCAGTGATCACGGGCACGCCGCTATCCTCCGCGAGCAACTGGCAAACCAGAGCCGCATAATCGGGATGGGCGGTGATGCCCGTGCCGATGGCAGTCGCGCCGAGATTGATCTCGCGGATCAGTAGTGCGGCTTCGCGCAGCCGCTGCTCGTCCTCGCCAAGCATCACCGCGTAGGTGGAGAACTCCTGCCCCAACGTCATCGGCACTGCATCCTGCAGTTGGGTCCGCCCCATCTTGAGGATGTCGTGGAATTCGTCTGCCTTGCGTTCGAAGGCTGCGCGGAGATAGGCCATTGCATCGATCAGGCGGAAGATCCCGCTGTAGGTCGCAAGCTTCAGCGCCGTCGGATAGACGTCATTGGTTGACTGGCCGAGGTTGACATGTTCGTTCGGGTGCAGGCGCCGGTAGTCGCCGCGGGCGTGGCCCAGGAGCTCAAGCGCCCGATTGGCGATGACCTCGTTGGCATTCATGTTGGTGGACGTACCGGCTCCTCCCTGGATCACGTCCACCACGAACTGATCGTTGAGCGCGCCGGCCTCGATTTCGTGGCAGGCGGCAACAATCGCCTCGGCCCTCTCGGCATCGAGCTGTCCCAGCTCCATGTTCGCCCGCGCCGCCGCCATCTTGATCTGCGCGAGCGCGCGGATCAGATCCGGATAGTGTGAAATCGGAATGCCGGTCACCGCAAAGTTTTCGACGGCGCGCAGCGTGTGAACGCCGTAATAGGCGTCCGTGGGGACCTCACGGTCCCCGAGCAGATCATGCTCTGTACGGCTCAAGGCAACAGTCATCGGGCGTTTTACTCCTCTCCATCCACCCGCTGCCGAGCGAGTGTCACCTGAAGAGAGCAACAGGCGTGCCAATTCGAGCGGGCCCGAGCCGTGCCGCTAAGTCATTGAAGTCAAACGTTGCGGTTTGCCGAGCCATTGGGCAATGTTCGGATTTCCGAATGGAGAATAGCTTGCGCGTTCGGTGTTCCGAATGATCCAACCCCATTTAGTGACGCCACCGCCATGAACCGAGCGGCGCATGGCCTGGACGTCGCTCCCGCGGATGCATCTGAGGCGACCCCGCTTGCAACTACTTTCCTCGCCACCGGGCGGTCATCGTGATTGGCAAGGCAAGTGGCTGGTAACCCTGCAAATTATCTCTGCCAACGCGAGCCACGGGCCGAGTAAATCTACCGGCCGCTATAGCCTGTTGTTGGCTTGGTTTTATCGCCCGATCGGCTGACCGGCGCAGACAGGCAATTGGTGACCAGTTCCGGTCGATACATTATGCGATGCTAGAAGCACATAACGGGGTCATCGCTCGTCTACGAGTCAACTTCGTGCATGAACATCGGATAATTTGCGATCAGCGGCCACTGTCGACCCATTCTCGACTCTTCTTGCCTCCAGCGTTATTCAAAGACAGCTTGCGCCGGCGACGGAGATACGCACGAAGCACGCATCTCAACATGATGGCAAGCAGTGGGTCGCCGCCTACGCTGCCGGTGGACGATACCGAATTGACTTTGCCTTTTCCAAGGCTTCGATCGTATCGTCGACGCTGAGCAGAACAGTGGTCTCAATAGAACTGAGCGCGCCTCCTGCGCCAATAGAAAGGGCGACTGCCGCCATCGATATATTATCAGGCGCCTCCCACAGATTCCAACCATCATGCTCGCCAAAGGCGTACCAGAACCCATGGAGCTTTCCGCCAACGGATTCAATGTAAGTGCGCGCCGCCTCTCGGCGATCCTCGGGGTTTTCGATCATTCGCGCCCACGTTTCGGGCGTGTAGCTGAAGCGCGTGAGATAAATGGCCATGATTTGTCTCCTCCGCCAGAACAACACAGTTAACGCTCAAGGCGAGGAAAACGCGAGTCATCCAATGTGCGGACTTGTCGTAGTCAACGGTTTCAACTTCGCAGTTTCTGGGCTTGCGGCGGAAAGCCCCAGATAGCGGACGTTGGCGATCGCGCAAATCCAGCGCGCGATAGGCAAAACTCGAATGACGGGCGATCACCAGGAGGCCTTGAACTTTGGAAAATCGGTGATGAGGTCTTCCGCGAGGCCGTCGGCGAAATACCCCTGCGCCGCATCGCTGCTCAGGGTGGCAAACGGCAGCACTGGTAGTTCGAACGCGGCAATGATTACGAGACGTCAGGCCCTCAGCGCCGTTGCCGGGCTGAGACGCAGGGCCGAGAGCGCCGGCACGATCGATACCAGCACAGCCAGAACCCCGAACCAGGCGGCCAGCGAAACATCCTCGCGGGCGAACTCCACCGGCATTCGGATGGCCGTCGTGGCGGTGACGGAGGCCGAGATCAATTGCGCCGCGCCATAGCCGATGAGAATGCCGAGACCGAAACCGGCGAGGAAGAGCAGGAAGAGTTCACCCCAGACGATGGCGACGACCGCGCGTCCTGGAGCGCCGAAGGCCCTGAGAGCGCCGATCTGCCGCTGGCGGGCGCCGACATGCATGATCGTGACCAGAAGGATGGCGGCGATGACGATGACTTGCGTGCCGATGGCGATCGCCAGCAGCAGGCTGCGCACATCACCGAGCGTGGCGTAGAGACGGGTCAGCACTTCGGCGGGGAAGACGGCGAGCGTGGTCTCACCGCGATACTCCTGGCGCAGGCGATAGGCATCGGCGACCGTCTTCGGCTTGACGAGAACGGCGGGAATGCGGGGCGTATCGGTATCGAAATGCTCGTCGAGCGCCGCATCGCCCTCGACATGCGTTTCGCGGTCGCGCTCGTCTGCGGCCGAGCGTTCGGATGCTTCGCTGGCATGATGATGATCGGTCGCCGCGGTACCTTCGGTCACGTGGTCATGGGCGTGTCCGCCGTCCCCAGCCATACCGTGCAGTTGCCAGACAGCGCGGATCGGCACGAGGATCGCCCGGTCCCAGGCGGTGCCGGTCGGGGCCATGCGGCCGGTGACCTCGTAGACGAGCTCGGTGTGGGCATGACCGCCTTCGTCGGCTGCACCATGCATCGGCTTGATCTGTGCGCCCAACCGCTTCGGCACGTCCGAGCCGATCACCGCATCGCCGAGGCGAGCGAAGATCGCACCCTCAGCGAGCGTTGGCGAGAGAGCCGATACGAGTTGGACGGTTGTGCCGACCACCGGATAACCATCGGCGGAATCGCCGAAGCCAACCGGGGCGGCGAAATCGACGCGCGGGTCCTCGGAGAGTTTGGCCAGCACGCTGCCGGACATCAGCGGCAGCGGCGAGGGCTGGAGGAAGACGGCCGAGAGGGTAAGCTGGGTTTCGCTGCCGGCGGCGCCGACCAGCAGATCGAAATTTTCCGCCGCCCGGGCGCTGCCGAGCCTGACGGCGCGCTCCTGCAAGGTAACGGTGACGCTGAGCGCGACGGAGAGCGCTATCAGCACGATGACGGCAAGCGCACCACCCTTGAACCGGCGAAGATCGGCGAGGATGAAACGGATCACGCAGCGCGCGCCTCCGCGCTGTCTTCGACGATGCGGCCGCCGTCGAGGCCGATCCGACGGTCAAGCCTATCCACCAGGGCCGGATCGTGGGTGACGACGACGAGTGTGGCGCCCTGCTCGCGGGCGAGCCGGACGATCAGCTCGGCCACCTCGTTGCCTGTGCGTCGGTCGAGGCTGGCGGTCGGCTCGTCAGCGACGATCACGCCAGGTTTTGACAACAGTGCCCGTGCCACCGCGATGCGCTGCATTTCGCCGCGCGACAGGGTCTCGATGGGTTGGTTCGGGCGAGCGATGCCGGTGGTTTCGAGAAGATGCAGCGCCCGCTCGCGCTCGACCGGCGTCAGGCGGCGGGAGAGCCGGACCGGCAGCACGACATTCTCGAAGGCCGAAAGGCCGGGGAAAAGATGAAAATCCTGCATGACGAGGCCGATATGCGCTGCGCGGAAGGCATCGCGGCGTCCGGCCGAAAGGCGGGCGATGTCCGTCCCACCCCAGGAAACGGAACCGCTGGTTGCGATTTCAAGCCCCGTGATGACGTTGACCAGCGTGCTTTTGCCGGAGCCCGAAGCGCCGGTGACTGCAAGCCGACCACCGGCCGGAAGGTGGAGCCGGTCGATGGCGAGCACCGGCGCGTCGAGGCCGGGAAACCGCATCGTGAGGCCGGAAATAGCGAGCGCCAGCATCGTCAGACCGTATTGAATGCGGCTTCGCGCAGGCGAAGCTGGCTGACGAATCCGGTTTCCGGATCGATCCATGAACCATATTCCAGTACGCCCTGCGCCTCGATCGGTGCGTTGAATTGCACGAAGGTCTGCTTGCGGGCGAGATAGACGACAACGATATTGTCCGGCCAGTCCGCGTCGGAAGAGCAGAAGGGGCAGAGCGACATCGGAATTTCGGTGAGCACGAAGAAATTCGCTTCGGCCTTTAAAGGCGGCGCCATGAAGCCTTTTACGGTGACGTCCTGGCCATTCAGCCGCTTCACCTTGTCGGAAAACTCGAGGCCCAGCACGCCAAAGCTCTTGTAGAGCTCTTCGAAGCCAAGCGTCTCCTCCGCCAGCGCCGGGCGGGAGAGGGACAGGAGGGGCAGGGCCGCGAGCGCGCCGAGCACCCGCCGTCTGTTGAAAAACCTACGGGTTTCTTCGGTCATGGCCGTGCTTTCCCTCTTCATTCGCAATCATGCGGACAGGCGGCGCGGGACCGCCTGTCCGTCAAAGGGATGTAAGCCCTTAGTCCTTCGCGGTGCCGAGGGCGAAGGCGTCGGCAAGCACGCGGTAGACGTCGCTCTGTTCCATGTAACCACGGAAGCCTTCCGAACCAGGACCGGCCGCCTGAAGCACGACGTCGTCGACAGCATGAACGCCGCTGTCGCCATCCTTCGGGATGTTGCCCCGGACGAAGACGGCGCCGGGAACGTCCTTATAGGCTTCGTTGGCGACATATTCCTTCGCCTCGTTTTGCACGGCCGGAACGAACGGACCATCCAGCTTCGGACGGAAGGTTTCGTAGTGATCCGGACCGTTGTTGGCGGCCAGGAAGAGACGACGCGTGACGTCGATGCGATCCGGATAACCGTCGCCGTCCTTGTCCTCGTAGTTCGGGAAGCCGGCGTCGTCATAGGTGCCGACCTTCGCGCGCATGTCCTCGCCCGGCTTCTCGTCGTCGACGGTGCCGATGATGGCGACGCCGTGGGTGTGGTCACCGGTGACGACGATCATCGTGTCGGGATTGGCAGCAGCGAATTCGCGGGCCACGCCCACGGCCTTGTCGAACTCGATCGTTTCGACGAGTGCGCGGTCCCAGTCGAGCGGATGGCTCATCTTGTCGACCGAAGCGGCTTCGACCATCAGGAAGAAGCCTTCCGGGTTCTTGGAGAGCTTGTCGAGCGCGACCTTGGTCATCTCGACAAGACCGGGCTGGTTCGGGAATTTCTCGACGGTGCCCTTCTTGAGGAATTCACGGTCGAGCGTCACGTCCATGTTGCCGGTGTGGAAGAGACCAAGCAGCTTGTCCTGGTTGGAGCCGGTGGCAGCGGCCAGTTCCGTCTTGTCGGTCGCGAGCGCGTAGCCGGCGTTCTTGAATTCCGCGATGTAGTCCTTGTCGTCCTTGCGCTTGGAGCCCGGTACGTCCTTGCCGAGGAAATAGGCGGAGCCGCCGCCGAGAAGCACGTCCGGCTTGACATCGAACAGCATGCCGACAATCTCCGCCTTGTCGCCGCGCTTGCGGGTGTGCGAGACGACGGCTGCCGGCGTGGCGTCCTCAACTTCGGCGGTCGTCACGATACCGACGGACTTTTTGGTGGTACGGCGCAGTGCCTCGGCAATCGTCTCGATCTTCGGGTCGTCGAGGCTTGCCGGCGTGCGGTCGGCATAGACGCCGAGCGCGTTGACGCGCGACTTGTGGCCGGTCATGTAGGCCGACATGGTATTGGCGCTGTCCGTTGCGATCGAATGCGTCGAGGACGTGCCGATGAAGGCGACCGGCGGGATGTCGTCCATGGCGAGGCGGCCATTCGCCTTGCCGCCCGTCATACCCTTCGACATGATGCGCGCGCCCGTGCGGTGGGCGACGGAGAGGCCGTCGGCGATCAGGAAGATGACGTTTTTCGCCTTCGGCTCGGCGGCGGTGCCGTAGACATCCCAGCCCACCGACTGCGTTTCGCTGCCGGCTGAAACCTCAACCTTGTAGGCGCCGGCCGTGCCGATCGTCAGGCCGCGCAGGACGAGGGCGGAACCGAGTACCTTGTCTTCCGCGCCCTTTTCCTCGACGACGAATTCGGCCTTCTTGCCGAAAACGGTTTCGTAGTCCTGGCCGTTGACGGTGACCTTCACGTCTTCCGGTTTCACGACAGTATCGAACTCTACCTTGAAGTCGAACGGCGAACCGACGAGGATCGTCGCGCGATCGATGGGATAAACAGTCGCGGCCTGTGCTGCGCCGGAAAGGATCGTTGCCGATGCCAGGGCGAGGAGAAGTTTACGCATGGGAGAGCCTCTCTTGAGCGGTGGTTACCCTTCTTGCGATAGAAACTCAGCGTGACAGGCGTATTACAGCCGCATCAAGGAGGCGCTTTCGGCCTTCCCGATACCGGTTCGGTCGTGAGGGAGACCTGCACTCTCGTGGATAGCATCCGCTCCGCTTCCTGGACGATACCAGCTCTGAGCTGAGCTCTGGGCCAAAGAGACACCGACCTTGGGAGTTGGACTGTGCATCCGTTGCCTTGATGGGATCGGAACCGAAGACCCGTGGTTCGCATGCATATCCGTCGAACGAGGGTCGCGCCGAAGTGGTGGACGAGTATCAGCCTCCGTGATGTCTGGGAGACGCGGGACGCCCGGATCTCCTCGCATCAGTGCATACAGAGAACTTACCGAAATAGACGAGCGTAACGGCGCCGCGTGACAGTGGTGCCGGATTCTCGGGGTGGAGAGCAAGCAGGGGCAGCAATCACGGTCGTCCGTCGTCAAAGCCCTCAGCGGCGTCTCTGGCTACGTCCCGACAGGCGTGCCGGACGAAACCTACAAGGTTGCTCGCAAAATAGCCGCTACGAACCGATCGTCGCCCTTCCGGGTGTGGAGCCGGACACCATCCCCCACCAAACTTCCGAGCAAGTCGAATTGCTCCTCCGAGCGCAACGCGAAACTCAAGTTCAGCACGAAACATTATGCGATTTTCGAGCTCCCCCCGCCGCGCATAACGTGGATCGGTTTCACGCCTCCTCTCAGAGTCGGTTAAGTTCAAAAGGCCTCGGCGCCTCTTCTTCGGTCGCAGTCTGTTTGTAGCACACCGCGCCTCACCGTCCTGCTTCCTTGACCACTTCCCTTCCCTTACAATCCCTTCTGAACATAGTGGAGTTCTGCCATGAGCGAAGACGCCTTTAACATGTCGATCCGCAAGTTCCTGAAGGAAGTCGGCATCACCTCGCAGCGCAAGATCGAGGAGACGGTGCGCGAAGGGCAGACCGGCGGCCAAAAGCTGAAGGTCCGCATGACGCTGACGGCGGAAGGCACCGACCTCGACCACGTGGTGACCGGCGAGATCGAACTTCCATAGGAAGCATCGAGCTTCCTACGTGAAACGTCGCATCCCCTCGTACGAATTCGGGGCCGTCAGAAACACGCCATTCAAAATTATCACTACATTGGAATTGCCAGTGATATCTCGCCTATCGCTGGCAACCAGAGCCATATTTAGTTCGAGCTTGAATTACCCTGCACTTGCAAATGGCAAGCAGCCGGGCGGCCGGTTTTACGCCTTCTTAACCATGAATTGTGAAAATGTGCCCATCCGGTGGGTATGATGCCGACCGTTCGTTTGGGGTGAAAAGTGCATGCGTAAGCCGCAAGATCAGAAGCTATCCTCTGACGCTCCCATACCGGAGTCCGGGTACATCGTCTCCCGCCGCGCCGTACTTTCGGGCCTCGGTGTCATGACCCTGCTTGGCGCTTCCGGCTGCTCGCAGACGCTGGAACTCCCTTCGCTGGGACCAATCGAGCCGTCTGGTGGTATGCCGCCTGTGGGCGTTGACCACATGCCGACCGGGTCCATCCGCCCGATCCCACCGATCAGCGTCGACAGCAACATCACCGACAATAGCACGATGTATGCCTCGCTGGTCGACAATGGTTTCGTGATCCCGGCAATCCCATTCCAGAAGGTCAGGCCGGAATTCCGGCGTCAGATTGTTATCGATCCGACCGGCGAGGCGCCGGGTACGATCGTGGTGCGGCTCAACGAGCGGCATCTCTATTGGGTGCAGGAAGGCGGCGAAGCGATCCGTTACGGCGTCGGCATCGGCAAGGCCGGCTTCGAATGGAACGGCCGCGCGGAGATCCAGTACACAAAGGAGTGGCCCACCTGGACACCGCCCAGAGAGATGATCGCGCGCAAGCCGGAACTGGTGAAATGGACGGGCGGTCAGCCAGGCGGGCTCGACAACCCGCTCGGCGCCCGCGCGCACTATATCTACAAGGACGGCCACGACACTGGCTATCGCGTGCACGGCTCACCGGAATGGTGGACCATTGGCACTCAAGCATCTTCCGGTTGCGTGCGCATGATCAATCAGGACGTCATCGACCTCTACAACCGGGTCAAGGCTTCGCCGACCAAAGTCCCGATTGTGGTGGCGTGAAAGCCTTCCGCGCTGAGTGCGTAGGGGATCGAAGGATCACGACAGTCCCTTCCCGTCGATAAATTATGCGATCTTCTTAGCCCAGAACGTGAACAACCTCGCAGCAAGCCGTGCACGGGGATCGAGGAGAACGGCTCCCTTTGACCCGTTTCTGTCATCCGCCAAGCGCGGTGAATGGCGCGTTCTGCCCAATGCCATGCGTCTCTTGCTCGAACGGGGTCGGCGAAAACAGTACTCGGACTGAAAGCCGTGCGGGACCGGTTACCCCAGTTTCGCCGTCGCAATACCTTGATCCAAGAGCCAGCTTCTTAGGATCGCAACCTCTGGTCGCGCAAGATTAGCGTCGGGTGTCATGATGACATAGGGCTGCCTAATCGGCAGCGATATCCCGAAGGCATCGACCAGCCGCCCGGTGCAAAGCTCGGTCTCGACCAGGAAATCTGGAACCAGAGCGAAGCCGGCGCCCGACAGACAGGCATCGATCGCAAGGTGCACCAGATTGAACGACAAGGTTGACCGCAGTTCGAGATGCCCAAACCCAGTTGCAGCAAACCATGCTTCCCACCCTTCATCGTGCCAGCCCGGTTCGGCATAATCCACCTTGATCAGGGGCCGGGACAACAAGTCAGCAGGTGTCGACGCAGGCGGGAGGGTGGCCGCCAAGTCGGGCGAACCGACGACAACCAGGCTGCCATTGATCAGCGTATCCTGTCGGACGCCCGGAATCGTTCCACGGCCATGATAGATTGCAAGATCCGGATCCGGCTCCCTGGCGCTCCATCGGTGCGGCAGAGCCATGACAGCCACGGAGATGTCGGGATGGGCCTTGCGAAACTTGCCAATGCGGGGTGCAAGCCACTTCGTTGCGAGTGAAAACTGGCAACGAACGGTGACGGTGCTGAGCCCACCGGGCACTCGCGCCGCAGCGCCGACGGCGGTGAGTTGATCGAAGATCGCACCGAGGCGCGTTGCAAAGACCCGGCCGGTCTCCGTCAACCCCACGCCATTGGCGCGCCGTTCAAACAGCGGTCCACCGACCCACTCTTCGAGCTGTTTCATGTGATGACTGACTGCGCCCGGGGTCACGCTCAGCTCACCAGCCGCCCTGGCGAAGCTCAGGTGGCGCGCCGCAGCTTCGAAAGCGCGCAGTGCGGGCAGCGGTGGCAAATGACGGGCCATGTCGAGACTCAATCCAGCTAAGGGTAACCGAGAGAACTTTTGGTTTGCTTGCATATTCGTCCCCGTGACATCGTGCTGTCAACGCAATGAATGAGCAGGATTATGTCTAGGGATCAATCTATAGCCACCGCCGTCGCCTATCTGGCCAACGGGCGCTTTCTGGCCGATCTGACACGCCGGGTCGCAATCGCGACGGAAAGCCAGAATCCCGCACGGCGCCCGGAATGCGTGCGTTATTTAAACGAGTTCAGGCAGGATCTCGCAAGCCTCGGCTTTACTGGCGACATTCTGGACAACCCGGATCCCATAGGCGGCCCGCTGCTGATCGCGCGGCGCGACGAAGCCGGACATCTGCCAACACTGCTCGTTTACGGACATGCGGACGTGGTGGCTGGCATGGAAGGCGCATGGTCGAATGGCCGTGATCCCTGGGAAGTGAGTGTCGAGGGCGACCGCCTCTACGGTCGCGGTACCGCCGACAACAAGGGCCAGCACACAATCGTGATGCTGGCTCTGGAAGCGGTTCTGGCGACGCGCGGATCCCTCGGCTTTAACGTCGTGGTGCTTATCGAAACATCTGAGGAGACCGGTTCGGCCGGACTTCACCAGATTTGTTCGGAACATCGTTCGAAGCTCAAGGCCGATTGGCTGATCTCATCGGACGGACCTCGCCTGGCCCGCGATCGCGCGACACTTGATGGTGGCACCCGTGGAACCGTTGATTTCGATCTGATCTGCGATCTCAGGGCTGGCGCACATCATTCCGGCAATTGGGGCGGTCTGCTTGCCAACCCGGCCGTGATCCTCGCCAACGCCATCTCCAGCCTGGTGTCGGCGACCGGTCAAATCAATGTTCGAGGAATTCTTCCGACTGAAGTTCCTCAAGGCGTCATGGCCGCGCTCGGTCGAATAGAGCTTCAAGCCGAGAGCGGCGGCCCGGAGCTTGACGGCTGGTGGGGCGAGCCGGGATTGACGCCATCGCAACGCGTCTTCGGCTGGACGGCGCTCGAAGTTTTGGCGATGACGGCAGGCACGCCGGCTTTACCGATCAATGCCATTCCGCCCCGCGCATCTGCACGACTGCAGATCCGTTACACCGTCGATACCGATCCGGCGGGCTTCATGCAGACAATTCGCGTCTACCTCGACGAAAACGGCTTTGGCAATGTCGCCGTCGTCCCAACGGCAACGAAACTGGAATGGGGCGCCACACGCCTCGATCCCGAGCATCCCTTGATGCGCTGGGCGGCCGCGTCCGTTCAAAGGACGACGACGGTGGAGCCGACAATTCTGCCGAATGCCGGAGGCTCTCTACCGAACGATTGCTTCGCAGATCTGTTAGGAATTCCAACGGTCTGGGTGCCGCACTCCTATTCGGGATGCTGTCAGCATGCGCCGGACGAACATCTGCTGACGCCACTTGTCGCAGAGGGTCTTGCAATCATGGCAGGCCTGTTCTGGGACCTCGGCACGGACGACCGACCCGAACGCTTTTGAGCCTACCAACACAAATACAAAGAGGGGGACAATCATGAATGCAAAATGGACGGAACTGGTCGCAGCATTGACGCTTGCAGCATTATGCGCGACACCAGTCTTGGCTGAGGACTTACCTGAAGTGCGCATCGGAACGGATGGCGGCTATCTTCCCTGGACCTCGATGACGCCTGCGGGAGAGCTGACCGGTTTCGATATTGAACTGGCAAGGCTCGTGTGTCAGCGAATGCAGCGCAGCTGCCGCTTCACCGCCCAACCCTGGGAAGGACAGATTCCCGCTCTTGAGCAGGGCAAATATGACATCCTCGTCGGTGGGATATCGATCACCCCAGAGCGGCAGAAACGCCTTGCCTTCACGCAGAGCTACGGCAACCTGCCGATCAATTTTGCGGCCGCCAAGAATTCCGGCCTGAACGGGAAAAGCTCCTGGGCAGAGCTCAAGAATGCGCTGGTAGGCAAGACGGTCGGCGTCCAATCCGGCACGCAAAGTCAAAAGTTCATGGACAATGAACTGAAGGGCGAAGTCAACGTCCGCCTCTACGACAATCAGGACAGCCTCAATCTCGACCTATTGGCTGGAAGGATTGACGCCGCGCTTGCGGGGCGTTCCCCGTGGATAGCTCTCACGGGTTCGTCACAAGGCGAAACGATCGAGATCCTGTCGCCCAATCTTGATTTCGAGCAGTTCGACTATCTCGGCGTCGGTGTCGGCGGACTGATGCGCAAGGATACCGAGGAGCTTCGCAAAGCATGGGACGTGGCCCTTTGCCAACTGAAGAAAGACGGCGAAGTCACACGGATTTCGCAGCAATGGTTTGGTTTCGATATCTCGACCAAGGCCGACCCGAAAATCTGCGGGGAATGATTTTTGATGGCTGCGGACGCGTCCATTCTTCAAATGCTGGCCTGGGGCGATCAGGGCTGGTCCAGGCCGCTCCTGTTCGGGCTCGGCGTCACCGTAGCCTGCGCGAGCCTCGGCTACGTTCTTGGTGTCGCCCTTGGCTTTGCCATTGCACTGGCGAAGCTCGGAAGCAATCGCTGGATCGCGGGCGCAGCCAATCTCTATACGACGGTGATGCGAGGAGTGCCGCCCTTGCTCGTCATTTTCCTTCTCTTTTTCGGAACCAACGGGGCGCTGATGTGGGTCGCGCGCGGTTTCGGCTACACCGGCTACATCGAGATAGACGCGTTTTCGGTCGGCGTGATGGCCGTCACCCTCGTCTCGGCATCCTATAGCTCCGAAGTGTTTCGCGGCGCGCACGGCACAATTCCAGCCGGGCAGTTCGAGGCTTTTGCCGCGCTCGGCCTTCGTCCGTTTCCGGGACTCTATTTGGTCATCATGCCGCAAATGTTCCGGCAGGCCCTGCCGGGCCTGGGCAATGTCTGGATCATGGCCATCAAGGAAACGACACTGCTTTCCGTGATCTCTGTGGCCGAGCTTATGCGGGTCGTCGGCCTCGCCGGGCGCACGACCGGACAACCATTCGTCTTTTACGGCGCCGCAGCTGTCATCTATTTCGTGCTTGTCGCCGTATCCTCGCGGGTGTTCGTCGCCGTCGAGAACAGAATGCGCTGGGGCTGATCATGGATTTCGAAACGACACTACACGTTGCTAGCGAGCTGGCTGGCGCAATCTGGGTCACATTGGCACTGGCGGCAGCAACCCTCCCACTTGGTTTCGTCCTGGCGGGTATTGCCACTTGGGCGCGTGCTTCGCGTCATGGGTCTCTTCGGGCTATCGCATCAGCCTATGTTCTAGCGTTCCGCTCCACGCCGCTGCTGGTTCAGATCTTCGTCCTTTACTATGGCCTCAGCCAGTTCGCATGGCTGCGCGAAAGTCCAGCATGGATCTTGTTGAGGGAGCCTTTCGCCTGTGCGGTGATCGCCATGAGCCTTTGCTCGGGCGCATATACGGCCGAGGTGATGCGCGGCGGTCTGGCCGCCGTGCCCAAAGGCGCGATCGAGGCAGCCCGCGCGCTGGGACTGTCGTCAATCAAGGTCTTTTTTCTCGTCACCGCTCCGATAGCTGTGAGACGCGCTTTGCCGGCCTACAGCAACGAGATCGTCGTGACGCTCAAGGCGACGTCGCTTGCCAGCACCATCACGGTGATGGAACTGACCGGCGTAGCAAAGGATCTGATGAGCGAGACCTTCGCCGTCATCCAAGTATTCTGCATGGTAGCCGCCATATATTTGGTCATCAATTCGGCACTGATCCTCGGATTGCGTTTGTTGGAAATCTATCTTGCCCCACCACATGAGCGGCCGCTTAGGCATCAGCGCGGGAGAAATCGAAAGGCTGAAGTAAGATCAGCGGATGCATGAGTGAAGCCAAGCGAAGTCAAAACTTGACGCTCTCGAAGGATTCGAACCATCGGTCGCATAGTCTTGCCACAGCCTCAGACCGCAACTCCAGCATTACGAAAACCATCAAACCAAAGAGCCGCGTCCTCTTTCAAGCTGCAGATCTCGGCGGTAATGCGAGCGTATAAGGCGGCATCGAAGTCGTCGGGCAGTTCGCTCACCGCCCTACTTGCCTCACTGATCCTTCCCAGCTGCGCAAGACACGCCGCCTCGTTCAGCTGCGAGCGTGCTATGTGACTGCCTTGCGATCCGCCGACAATCACGACTTCGGCCCACTATTGGAATTCGCGCGGTCCTGAACCGCCGAACAACGTTATGGTCACGTTGGCGAGGGCCGCCGTATTCACGGAGGCACAGCGCCGGTGCCCGGGTTGCTCCTATGGGGCATATTGCGAAAATTGCGCGCAACTGCAGGTCAAATTCGCTTGCCTGGGAGCCAGAATGGCGGACAATTCCAGACGAGTTGCCTGTTGGGTAGGCAAGCCCAGCGTCGCAGTGGGCGACATCGGCAGTTGCCCTTCGACGGAGGAGAAGATGGCCGGTAACCAATCAGATCCGAGCGGACCCGACCTCGCCTTCGGCATTGCGCTCGCCGATCTCCCCGATGGCGGAAAGTTGGTCGGTCATCGCGATGGCGAGCCGGTGCTTCTGGTGCGCCGCGGATCCGAGATTTTCGCGATAGCCGCCAACTGCTCGCATTACGGTGGGCCGCTGGTCGATGGCCTCGTCGCCGACGACACCGTTCGCTGCCCCTGGCATCACGCCTGCTTTGATCTGCGCACCGGAGAGGCCCTGCGTGCTCCGGCGTTATCGCCGCTTGCCTGCTGGTCGGTTGAACAGCACGGCGACAAAATAATCGTCGGCGAGAAGCGCAAGAAGCAGTCACCGGTTTCACGCGAAGGCGATGCCGGAGCGGCTCCCGAAAAGATCGTCATCGTCGGTGGCGGCGCCGCCGGCTTTGCCGCCGCCGAAAGACTGCGGCGCGAACAATTTCAGGGCGCAATCGTCATGATCAGCGATGACGAGGCGCTGCCCGTCGACCGCCCTAACCTGTCGAAGGACTATCTTGCCGGAAAGGCGCCGGAGGACTGGATCCCGCTGCGCAAGGAGGGCTTCTATGCCAAGAACGGCATCGACTTGCGCCTCGGAACCAGGGTTGCCGGCATAGATGTCCGCGCCAGCGAAATCTTGCTCGCCGATGGGGCGCGGGTCGCCTTCGACAGACTGTTGCTGGCGATGGGCGCCGAACCGGTTCGCCTGACCATACCCGGCGCCGACCAGCCTCATGTCCACACGCTGCGCTCGCTTGCCGACAGTCGGAAGATCATCGCGCAAGCCGGCACCGCACGCAGCGCCGTCGTCCTGGGCGCCAGCTTCATCGGCCTCGAAGTTGCCGCCGCCCTTCGGACCCGCGGTGTCAAAGTGCATGTGGTGGCGCCCGAGGAACGGCCGATGGAACGGATACTGGGGCCACAGATCGGCGATTTCATCCGCGCCCTACATGAGGAAAATGGCGTCATCTTCCACCTTGGGGATACTGCGGCGAGCATCGGCGCGAGTGACGTCCTGCTGAGCAGCGGCAGCTCGCTGGCCGCCGACATGGTCGTTGTCGGCATCGGCGTCCGGCCGCGGGTCGATCTCGCCGAAAGGGCCGGGCTGGCCACCGATCGGGGCGTCCTGGTCGATGCCTATCTTGAGACCAGCGGACCGGGCATATATGCGGCCGGCGATATCGCCCGGTGGCCCGATCCCCACAGCGGCGAGAACATCAGAGTGGAGCACTGGGTGGTGGCGCAGCGGCAAGGCGCTGCCGCCGCACTCAACATGCTCGGACGCCAGAAGAAGTTCACGGATGTGCCGTTCTTTTGGAGCCAGCATTACAACGTTCCGATCAACTATGTCGGCCATGCCGAGGGATGGGACGAGATCGAGGTCGAGGGCGACATTCCCGCCAAGGACTGCCTCCTGCGCTTCAAGCGCGGCGGACGTGTGCTGGCGGTCGCCACGATCTTCCGCGACACCGAGAGCCTCGAGGCAGAACTGGCGATGGAGCGGGGCGAGGCCTAGTAGTGACGAATTACTATCTGAGCCATAGGGCGATAGCGAGTTTGACGAAGCACATTCGCAACACGCTATGACAAGCTCTTCGCCCACTTCAAATCGAGAAACGCCTAGACCGCATTGAAAGGCAGGGCAGCGCGCGAGTATTATCGGCGTGCTGGATTTCAACACGACCGCTAAAATCGGATTTGCAGACCTTCAAACGGAACAGACAGGCGACCTCAGCGGAGATGCGTAAGGAAGCGAGCGCGATGAGACAACTCAGTGAAGAGGGCCGGCGAACCCTGGGAGAGATTGCAGAGCGGTACGGGGTCAGCCTCGGCGCGGTGGAGCACCTTCTGATGGCGATTATCGCCGGGCAGGCGACACAGGCCCAGTTCAACCATCCCGATCTAGGTGGGATGGGGCAATGGTCGCAGGGCGGCATGATCATGGTCGGCGACATGTTCAACAATGCGCTGAAGGCGAACGTGGCCGGAGTTTGTTCCGAGCTTGCCGCCTTGGTGCGCGGCATGGATTTGCTGCGCCCGCAGACGTCGCACCAGTCCCAATATCAAGACCAGGGCGGCGGCGCCAGCCTGTTCGTGCCGGGCGCGCTTTCGGCTGGGAACTGGTGGCCCGAGGAGCTCGGGCATCCTGCCTCGACCGGCGCGCAGAATGACCTGCGTTATGCCTTTTTCCCGACAACCCGACGGCTAGCGATCGATATCGACGGCCAGGTTATGGTCTATGACACGAAGGACCATCGCATTGGCGGGTTCTCGCAACAGCAAAGCGGCGACCAGTCGCTGAGCTTTACCTCTCAGTATGGGCTGGTGAAAATTGCGGAACTGGATTTGATACGGCAGGGCGGCAAGGAACCGGCAGACACGCCGGCTACCGAAGCATCCGCCGCCACGGCTGCGCCGTCGATATTCGCATCGTCCGCGTCGGTATCCGCCGAGCCACAACAGGGGGCACATCCAGCGCCGGAGGCGGTTCGGTCGGATGAGGACATCTTCGACAAGATCGAACGCCTCGCAGCACTTCATGCGAAAGGCATTCTCACGGATCAGGAATTCGAGGCCACGAAGTCGGAGTTGCTCAGCCGACTATAGCATCCGATGAACGGTGCTTGCCACGGAGGTCAATGGAAGGCTTTCCATCGAGCCGCGGCGGGCGGTGACGACCGTCAATGAACTCCGACAACCGATTGAGCACGCGCGCTCATCAAAACCCATCCCATCCTCCGTCTCCCATCACCTAACAAGCCGAGTGTGGCAATCCGGATTCGACCCAAAGGGGACGCCGTAGGTTGCATGCCCGTGAATAGGCGTCTCGGCACGAACGTCAATCGCTCGGCCCGATCGGACTTCTGAACCCTCATTTCGTTTGTTAACGCCCAATGTGCCGGGCATGTCCGGTGATGAACCTTTGCGACGCTAAGTAAGACCTAATGTTGTGCCCCGCCTGCGGCAGCCGCCTTCGCAAGAGCGGCGCCGGCTTTTGGAGATTACCCCGGTAAGACGCTTGGTGCCGCTGCCGGCCGCCAGAGGCAGAACTTGAACCCCACACATGTCGCGCAGACCGTCATCGCCGTCCTCGTCCAAGCAATATTTGACACCAGGGGTCGTCAGGGAAGCTATTTCGTGAGTCTGTGGTGCCATCTTGGCGCTTCGTGACATCGATGGTGTGTATTCGGACAGCCAATCAGGCAACATCCCGAGTTGGTTGGATGTGTGTGACGCGACCGCGGAGTTGGTCCCAATCTGGTAGGAGGCGCTCGGCGTTTTTCCGGCAAGGTTCGTTCGCGTCGGAGAGAAAGACTGACTGTCGCTTCGCAACTGGTCGCCGATCGACTGATTCGAGGCCACCATCACGCCGGTTGCGATTTGAGGCTCCGGATTGACGGCTGGGAAACGGTCACTCTTCTTGATGTAGGAGGCTAGGAGGTAGGGCATGTCGTCCCCACCCAAGCGGGCGCGCCCCACATACTGCACCCGAACGGATGCCGTGCCACGGTGCTTCAGGTCCAGCATGTCTGCTGCTTTGCTGGAAACGTCGATGATGCGACCCTTTCGATAAGGACCGCGATCGTTGACGCGCAGGATGAGCGAAGAACCATTTTCAAGATTGGTCACCCGCACATAGCTGGGCAAGGGAAGGGTCGGATGTGCGGCGGACAGGTGTTTCGGGTCATAATCTTCGCCGTTTGCTGTCCGCCTCCCCCGAAAAGCTGAGCCGTACCAGGAAGCCACCCCCTTCCTGTCGTAGTTCGGGTCCTCCTTCGGAAAATAGCTCTTGCCCTTCACTACATAGGGCTTGCCAACCACATAGCGGCCACCGCCCTTGGCGACATTCTTGCGGTGGGCGACCCACGGATTAGCCTTCGCTCCGTATACCTTTTCGGAGATGTATGCTTTGCTGCGGTTCGTGTTGGGCGCTTGCGTGGTCGTACAGGTAGCACAGCAGGCGCAGATCACCGTGATCGCCAACCATCGCACACCTTTCGCAGGCGTATTTACCTCAATGACCATCTGTCCAACGCTGGCGACGGACTTCCATGCAACTGCGGTAAGCCTCGACATAAGCGCTCATGTCGGCCACGCGCCTGCAGTCTGTGCACTGGGTCCAGAAACAGACGGAATAGCAGCTGTGGCACTCGTCGATGCATCACTGCACTTGGGGTCTCGCCATTCATTCGCTCCTCCCGTGAAAGTAACTGTAAAATCAGATCTGATGCCAAAAGTTCCACGGGGACACACACACGACGTTGTTGGAGTCGCCTCGGCCTCGCTACGCTTGAGGCTTCTTTGGGGGGGGAGGAAACGGCTGCCCACTTGCCTATCATCCAGTTGAAACCTGCACGCCCCACGACCGATAATTCCCTCGCCTTGAGATCCCATCAGGGGTGGATAGCGGCCTGCACCGTGGCAGAGTGAGGTCGCTAGAAAACTCTCTGGAGGCCAACCATGCCGATGACAGCAGATCAAACTCCAGCACGGGCCGCTACCCACATCGATCTTGGCGCAATTTTCGTCTCGTTGGAATTGAGCAAATCCACATGGCTCGTGACGGATGCTTTGATCGCTCGCGAGACAGCCGAGACACCGCCAAGAGCCGCCGCGCTCTTAGGAATCCGGGGAATAGGTCCTGAGTTCGCGACGATCCTCTACTCGGAAGGTCTGTTCAGACACTTCGACAATCGGCGCCAAGTCGCTGCCTACGCGGGACTAGCTCCCTCGCCTTGGCAAAGCGGCAACGTTAATCGTGAGCAAGGTGTCTCGAAGGCAGGAAATCCGCGTTTGCGAGCGACGATGGTCGAGCTTGCCTGGTTGTGGCTGCGTCACCAACCAAATTCGGCGCTCGCTCTCTGGTTCAAGGAGCGCATTGCCCGCAACAGCGGCCGTCTCAAACAGCCGATGATCGTGGCTTTGGCTCGCAAGTTGCTGGTTGCACTTTGGAAATACGTGAGCTCTGGCGTCGTCATCGAGGGCGCGATCATGAAAAGCGCTTAAGCCATCAAACCAGCCAATAGACCTAAATTCCAATCCTCAGGGCTTGATCAGCCCTGACGGATCCAGGTGGACGGACCGGGATTCCGTTTGGCTTTACCCGCCGACCTTGAGATTGGTCCCGTTCTCCTGAGCCCGTTCCCGTCGAAAGCGGGTTAGTGGTGCAGCCGTAACAAGCGGCGACCGGATGTGAGATTGTACAGGTCCGGGGACGGGCCGGTAAATGCTATGGGCTCAGACCGTGGATCCGCTTACGAAGGAACAATTCGATGCCACGTGAATGAACCATTGACAAAAATCCTGATGTGAAAGGAATCGAACCGATGGCGTTTTGTCGCGTCGCTTAAGCCACTTCCGCTATTGAACAATGCAAGAGGCGCTGCCTTTGTCCAGGGCACTTCCCTCTTGCGATACTTTCGCGATCAGCGCCAATCGTTAAGCCGACACCTCCGAGATCACCGATGGACTTTGCGGCCTCCCGACCCCGTACAGGATTCGATCGCCTGTTCCCTTGGTGTTAGAATTGGGACCAACCCGCGGAGTCGAAGATGACGACCAGAGTAACCGCCCTGCCTGATCAGACGGACTTCGACGTGACCGCCAGCGAGACCTTGCTGGAGGCGGCCTTGAGATCGGGCGTGCCGTTCGCGCATGCATGCGGCGGGCGGGCGAAATGCTCGACCTGCCGTGTCTGGATCCTTTCTGGCTTGGAGGCCTGCCCAAATCGGAATGCCGCTGAGGCTTCGATGGCGGATCGATTGAGTTTGACGGACGAAGTTCGGTTGGCTTGCCAGCTTAAACCTCAAGGCGACCTTCGTATCCGGCGATTGGTGTTGGACGAAACCGACCTGATGATCACCAACCAACTTGGCGCAACAGCCGCGACACGTTCTGGGGAAGCGAAGCACGTCACGGTGTTCTTCAGCGACATTGTCGATTTCACAGCGCTGTCGGAGAAGCTCTCTGCCTACGACGTGATGTATCTACTCAATCGATACTTCGCCCAGGTCGGCGAAATTATCGAGAAGAATGGCGGGTTCATCGACAGTTTCATTGGTGACGGGCTCATGGCCATATTCGGCATTGATGGTCAACCTGACGCACCGCTCCGTGCCGTCAATGCAGCCCTCCAGACTCTCGGCACCGTGGATCGATTGAAGCCGTTCTTTGCCTCGATGTATGGCATCGACTTCGAGATCCGCATCGGCCTCAACTACGGCGAGGCTGTCATCGGGACATTGGGTTTTTCCGGACATGGACGACTGACCGCCGTTGGTGACGTTGTGAATGTGGCGAGCCGGATCGAGGCCGCCAACAAGGATGCCGGTACGCGGCTGCTGATATCCGAACCGCTCCGTAACGCACTTGCCGATAAAGTTGAAATCGCTGACTTTGTCAGGGTGCGCCTTCGCGGTACGAGCGAGCGCACGACGCTATTCGAAGTCGATAGGCTAAGGCCCGAAATCGACGCCGAACTCAACGCCAAGCCCTCCCGCGAAACCATCCGACATGGCGGCAGAAGGTGGGTTTGCGCTCTTGCTGAACAAGACCTTCAGCTCCACGAAAGACGGATCCTCGACTTCGAGGACTACGACATCGTCATCGTTCGCGAAGCGGATGGCTATTGTGCCTTCAACAACGCCTGCCCACATCTTCACCTGCCTTTATACGAGCGTCGCAGTCCAGCCCAGACAAAAGGGCTGCAACTCCCACACACCGAAAGTGCGATTACCAGCGATCTTGGCCTGGTTTGCCGATGGCATCACAGCTGTTTTGATCTGCTCACAGGCGAAATCAGGCAGTGGGCGCAGTTGCAGCAGGATGGCACCGCGCCTGGCTATGAATACGCGGGCGACATTTCGAAAAACCGCGCCAAGCTGGTTGTTTACCCGTGCCGCGTACAGGACGGCTCTGTCTGGATCGGCTTAGACTGACCGCCCTAGCTTTGCCGGAGACCGGGTGGGTGAAGCTCCGACCATGGCTGGCTCGATCGGCCTGCAGTAAGACTGCTCCGCGCCTTCGGCTGTCGGGATGTAGCCTATGGCCTCGTCAGCGGACCCGCGCTGTAAGCGCTATCTGCCATACGACGGGCCCGCTGTCGTTTGTCGGCCTGGCTCTGCTTGCGGGCGGCCCGGCCGTCATCGGGATCTGGACCGGACGCCTCGCCTACTCGCTGCAGTGGACGGCAATCGCGCTTGCCGTCGGAGCCGGCGCGATCGCACCAGGTCGTCGTGGAGGTGTGCGGCCTGATCGGGCGCTCGAACGGACAAGGCATCAAGGCAGTCCTTACGCCGCCTCCTTCGCTGGTTTGGCATCCGGTGCTGCCTTTGTGTAAACCACTGGAATACTGGTCAAAATCTGAAGTACGAGCCGCATTGCAAGCTTCCTGATCCTGGTGGCGATCGCCAGGATCAGCCGCCATCAAGCCCGAAGCAGCAAAGGCGGCTAGCCGCACCTTCAATCTACAAATTGCTGAATTAGCGCGGCATAATACTTGACAATGGAACTCACCATTTCATAGAACGGGCTCGCTCCGAGACCGGGTCCCGATCGCGTTTCGGAGCAGCAAATCACAACAGTCCGAAGCATCGGACGTGCCCTGTTTCGGGGTGCGAATGCATTTGCGCGTTTTCTTGGGGGAGTTGGGAAATGGGTGTTCTGGATCTTTCTTTGTCGTCAGCGCCCCAGCTGGCCTCATACATCCGTACAACGCTACGGCTAGTCCATTTCTCGGGATTGGTTCTCGGGCTCGGCGGCGCGGTGTTTCTTGATCTGATGTTGTCACGCTACCGTCGGATGATCGTCAGCTCGGAACTCGTCGAACACGTCGAATGGATCAGCCGGTTTATCGCGGCCGGACTCTTGCTGCTCTGGGCCTCGGGCCTGGGATTTCTCCTTCTCTATCAAGTGACCGAACCCGAGAAGCTGCTCAACCCGAAGATCTGGGCCAAGGTGACGATCGTCAGCATCCTCACTGTCAACGGCTTCGCTATCCATCGCTTCGTGATACCGTTCATCCGCCGCCAAATCGGCTCCACGCTCCTCTCGGAAATCAGACCCGCCACGAAGACCGCTCTGATAGGATGCGGCGTGATTTCGATTGTCTCCTGGAGCGTGCCGGTCATCCTCGGCGCCGCGCCGCAACTGAATTTTGTGGTGCCGTGCGAGATCATACTCGGAGGCTACGCGCTGCTCTTAGTCCCGGGTTTTATTATCGCCACTCTCGTCATGCGCGACCGGCGCGACAGGTGTGCCAGCATCACCGCCTGAAACCGCGAGAGCCAGGGGTTTCCTCGATATCCAAAGAGACGTGGTCAATCGCCAGATACAGCGCCGGTTACTCGAGGCGACTGTTGAGCCTTCGGGCAAAATCATGTCGTCGCTGCAGAGCCTGTGCGTCATATTCATGTTGCTACCTATCGGATTGTGGAGGACACTGGCTTTCAGGCGTTGCCTGAAGGCCGAAACGATGGATTTCGAGAAGTCGGACGGACACGCCTTATGGTGCGGCTGCCGAGGCATCGGCAACAGCTTGCGAAGCTAAGGCTCCTTTCGCTGAGTACCCTGTTAGAGGCTTGTGGCATCGCGGTGATCACCCGGGATGAACTCCAAGGACACACGATCTCAGGCGAATCTCTGCTCGCCCAATACGAAAGCAACTGTCAGGCGATCGAAGACAAAGTGGTGAGATTGCTCACCAATATCAGTGCCCGCTTTGTTAATTGGGTGCCCGCCTCTTCGCCTGTGACTTTCTCGGCGATCTGACACTGCTTCCCTTCGCACTGTTTGCTTCACCTCGAACGCTAGAGGCAGACGATGGAGCAACAGAACTATTTCCACGTCGTCGTTTGGACCGCTCAGAATGGTGACGAACCGATTTTTCTGTTCGGGGACCTGAGTGAGAAGCAGCTCAAAAGGCAATTTCTCAATCCCTATCACACCGGCGGGAACATCTTTGCCCAGCAGAAAGTTCTGAAAGCCACGGAGCTCACGGCGGTCAGGATCATCGAAACGCCGAATGTGAAGGACGAAGCTCTCAAGGCGGTGCAAGAACGCAGTTTGTGGCGGATAGAGGAGTTTAGGCGACAGCGAAAGTGGGCATCCATGACGTCAGCCGGCTATGGATGGGACGATGACGACATTGCCTATGCCGGCAAAGACGTCACCACCAGCTATGTCAACGGTAGGCCTGGTTCCCCTAGCCTACTGAGCCAAATCATTCACAATCATTGGGTCCGAGTCGTGAGCGCCGGGCTGGTCCTTCTCTTACTGCTTGCGTGGCTTAACGTTTGAGGTCCCAACCATCGGGTTACTGGACCTTTGGCTTGCGGACGGATGCAGTGCCGCGAATGCCGTCCACGAGCAGAGGCTCAGTCATGCTACGACGAGCGCGCCGGCGAAATCCGGAAGGGTTAGCGCTTCTCTAGCGCGATACAGAACGGCCATCGTACTGGCGCGGCCCTACTGGCGTTGTCGCAGCTCACGTTGTGAGCAATGCGATCTGAGATTGAAAAAGGACCCAGAACGCCACGAGGATGATCTGGAGCCTTCCGTCTGAGCGTTCGAATTCACAGACGCGCCATCTATCGCTGGAAATTCACTGATTTCAAGTAAGCGGCCAACAGACCCCGTCTGGCGGGGAGGGAGCCGTCGGATATTCCCGATATCGGATACCGAATTCACCCATAAAACGACGATCCCCAGCATTTGAAAAACTGACCTCACGCTTGGTCTTCGCCTCCCTTGTGTTGGTCGATCCGCGAAGAAGTGAAGGTGACAGCGCTGGGGGGCCAAAGCGGTCGCATATGGCGGCTTGAAATCGCCTTCCGTGGTCCTACCTACCATTGCGTTGCCCACCTTGAAGGAGCGCAGCCATGGAACTCACCGTGGTGCCCATCGTCAAGCCGGACGCCGCCAACTTCATCTTTGGCCAGTCGCATTTCATCAAGACTGTGGAAGACCTCCACGAGGCGCTGGTGGGCGCGGTTCCTGGCATCCGCTTCGGGCTGGCCTTCTGCGAGGCCTCCGGTAAGCGGCTGGTGCGCTGGTCGGGTAATGAAGAAGCCATGCTCACCCTCGCACGTGACAACGCATTGGCCATTGGCGCCGGCCACACTTTCCTGATCTTCCTGGGCGACGGATTCTTTCCCGTCAACGTGCTGGCTGCGGTGCGCGCGGTGCCAGAGGTCTGCCGCATCTATTGCGCGACGGCCAACCCGACGCAGGTGATCGTCGCTGAAACGGAGCTGGGCCGCGGCGTGCTCGGCGTGGTGGATGGCGCCTCACCGCTGGGTGTCGAAACCGATGCGGACATTACGTGGCGGAAAGACTTGCTGCGAAAGATCGGCTACAAGCTTTAGTGTCTGGATTAGGAGACGTCAGGGTGCCCTTACGGACAATACCGTCAAGCCCATGATCCAGGCAGGGACTCGTTCGTGCGACGCCAACGTTATGGTGCATGCGGTCGGCCGCACGCCATCTCCCTGGCGGCCTGGCGGCACTCTTATTGTTCGAGGATGGATTTGCAGCACAGCACGAGTCCATACTCGGAGAGACGCTTCTTGCGACCCGAAGGTTCGTCGGTTGTCGTGGATTGATGGCCCGACTTTCGAGCATCCGCCACCCCTACCCCTTGCGTGAATGCTGGAACCCGATTTCCCCTAAATATATCGCATGGGCGAGCGGCGTTCGCTTCCGCGGAGGCCCTATATAGAAGCTTGATTGGGGGTCGCGTAAAAAACTTCGAGACCGGGCCGGCGAAGGAATTCTAGTTTTCCCGCATAGCCCTGCGAAACGTTCGCGCAAGCGGTTCCCCGATATACGCAAGCATCGTTCGGCTGCCGGTGCGGATCATCACTTCGCTGGTCATGCCAGGGAGCAGCTTGCGGCCGGCAAGCTTGTCGAGCTCTTGCTCATCGACCACGATGATCGTCGTGAAGTAGCCGGCGCCGGTCCTGTCGTCCGTCATGCGATCGGCCGATACGAGCTCAACGCGCCCCTCAAGCGGCGGCATATCGTAACGTGCAAAGGCCGATATCCTGACATGTGCCGTCTGCCCGATGGCGACGGTGTCGACGTCCTCCGGGCGGACCATCGCCTCGATCACCAGTTTCTGGCCGAGGGGCACAATCGACATCAACGGCTCGCCGGGGCGGACGACACCACCGGCCGTGTGCACCTGCAATCCCATGACAACGCCGTCGACGGGCGCTCGGATGTCAGCGCGGGCAAGCACGTCCTCTGCCGCGCGCAACTGCTGCTGAAGATCGAAAAGTTCGGCCTCCACTTTGCTGAGCTCGGCAACCGCCTCGTTCAGGCGCGTCGTGGACAATTTCATGATCTGCTGTTCAATCTCCGCCATCGACTCCCGAATCCGTGCGATTGCGGCGATGTTCGTGGCGCGCTCTCCCTTGAGCTCTCCCTGGCGCCGGCGCAACTGAAGGTGCCGCTCGCGCGTGGCGAGGCCCTTCTTCGACAGCTTTTCAAGATCAGCCGCCTCTGTTTCAATGGACGCCATCACTTGGTCCTGGGCCGCGACCATGTCTTCGAGCCCTTTGATCTCATTCTCGCTTTGCAGGGTGCGCTGATGCAGAATGCCGGTTTCGTTGCCAAGAGCCAGACGCCGCGCCCGAAAAACTTCGTTCTGCACCGCAACCGCTTCTCGGGCAGCCGAGTTTGACGAAGGCACCAGAAGCTCCTGTTCGAACGCAATCTCGTCCTTTCCGTCCCGTTCGGCCCGCAAGCGGGCGGCCGACGCCTTGCGAGACATGACACGGTTTCTAAGGAGTTCCAAATGAGCGGCCGCCTGTGTGTCATCCAGCTTGATCAGGACCTGGCCACTTTTGACGTGTTCGCCGTCAACGACCTTCAGCTCCGAAACGATACCGCCTTCGAGATGCTGGATCACCTTGCGTTCGCCCTCGACCTTGACGACGCCTTGCGTGACTGTCGCACTGTCGAGCGGCGCCAGAGCTGCCCAGCCGCCGAAGATGCCAAAGAATGCGAGTACCACCACACTCCCGATCGCAATGGCGGGTTTTAGTCGCGGCTGAAGCCGCGGATCGTCAGAAGCCGTGTATGCCGTGGGATCGCCGCGACCAAGGGCTGTCAGCTTTGCAATCATGCGCTCACGATCCCCAATCGCGGGGCAGCCGTCGCGGCTCGCGCTCGCTCTTCCATTGCACGTAACACATCGCTACGCGGACCGAAGAGATCGATCTGACCGCGCTGAAGCACGAGAACCTTGTCGACGCTTTCCATCATGTTTGAGCGATGCGTAATCAGAACGATCGTTCTTCCGGCAGCCTTCAGTCCTTGTAGCGCATTGCTCAGCGCCTGCTCACCATCCCGGTCGAGGTTCGAATTGGGCTCGTCCAAGAGCAGGAATGCAGGATCGCGATAGAGTGCGCGTGCAAGCGCGATGCGTTGACGTTGGCCGCCCGAGAGCACCGCCCCCGCCTCCCCGATTTCTGTGTGGTAGCCTTTCGGGAGCCCTTTGATGAGCTCGTGGACCCCGGCCTCGCAGGCAGCGCGCACGACATCCCGGAACGATTGCTCGTTGAGTTCCTGAAATCGAGCGATGTTCTCGGCGACGGTTCCGGAGAAAAGCTCGATGTCCTGTGGCAGGTAGCCGACATGCTGGCCACGATCGGCGGTCGCCCATTGCGCGACATCCATGCCACCGAGTAGCACCCGGCCGTGGCCGGCCGTAGCAGCCCCCACGATGAGTCTTGCCAGGCTCGTCTTGCCCGCCGCAGACGGACCAATAACCGCGAGTACCTCGCCGGGTTCGAGCTGGAAGCTCACGCCCTTCAGGATGGGTTCGCCGCCGCCCTCGCGCGCAACAATGACGTTCTCGACGACAAGCCGTCCCTCAGGCCGCGGCAATGGCAGAATGGGCGCTTCCTCACGCCGAGCGCCGGCCACACCCGATAGTCGCTGATATGCAGATCGCGCGCTCACGACCGCCTTCCACGTGCCGATCGCCTGCTCAACGGGTGCGAGTGCCCGCCCCATCAGGATGGAAGCCGCCACCATCGCGCCGGGAGACGCTTCGGCGTGCACGACAAGATAGGCTCCGAGCCCGAGAACGCCGATCTGCAGACCGAGACGCAGGAAGCGTGCCGCCGCGGCAAGGACAGCCGAACGAAGGCTTGCAGTCGCCTGCCCCTCGGCCGCAGCCTTCTGCAGTGGCTTCCAGGTGGACATCATCGCCTGCAGCATTCCCATGGCCTGTATGGCCTCAGCATTTCGGATCGCTGCTTCCGCTTGCGCATAGGCCTTGCTCTGAGCACTGTTCGCGTGGGCAACCGGCTCTCGCGTGACAAGCTCCGTAAGCACGGCCAGAAGGAAAAGCGCTATACCGCCACCCAAAGCCAGCCAGCCGAGCCAAGGGTGCAAAAGGAAGATTGCCGCAAAGAAGATCGGCGCCCAGGGCGCGTCGAGTATCGGGAAAATTGCCGAGCCGGTTACGAAATTCCCGAATTGCTCGAGGTCGCGCAGTGTCCGAGCGCCGCCATTGCCCCGCTTTCCGGCCGCCTGCTCGACCGACGCGGCAAGGAGAACCGGCGACAGGCGACCGTTCAACCAGATCCCGGTCGCGATAAGCAGTTGCGATCGCACGGTCTCCAGTATGGCCAGAGCCAGGAGCGCAACGACGGCCATGACGGTAAGCGCCGTCAGCGTTTCAAGGCTGTGGCTCGAAAGCACCCGATTATAGACCTGCAGCATGTAGAGTGCGGCCGTCAACATCAGGATGTTGATCGCCGCGCTGAAGGCTACGAGCGGCCAGGCGGCACGCCGAAGTTCGGCAATCACCGCCTGGAGGGAGGACTGATTTGAAGCCCGGCTCATCGTCGCTCCTAGGAGAACTGGAAATCGCCGGCATTCAAGTTGCCGAGATTGCCGAGCAGCGTGACATTGTCGAGTTCTGTAACGAGGATCGCACCACCTGTGGCACTGGGATTGGGGTCGTAGTAGACCGCTGCGTGACCCAGTTCCGAGTTGTGGAAGACGAAGAACGCGCCAGAGGTGATATTGCCGTAGCCGTTAATCGTGCTTTGGACCGAGGCGTTGGTAACGCTCGCATCTGTTTTCACGGCAATCTCAGTACCAGCGACATTGAGTGCTGCATTGTTCCCCGACTTGAAATTCTCGACGGTCGTATCGTTGTCACCAACGGAGTACGCGCCCGCTCCGGTTCCCACATCAAAACGCAGCCTATCGACGGTCGTTGAATTCGTACCGGTTTCGAAATCCGTAATGTGGTTCACCGCACTGCCGAAGTTTCCGAAGTCAAAGGTGTCGTCGCCAATCCCGCCGGCGAGAATGTTGTTGCCGGCTCCTCCGTTCAGAACATCACTGCCTGCACCGCCGATAAGCCAGTCGTTGCCGCCGCCCCCGCCGAGGGAGTCGGCGCCGCCGCCGCCGACGAGAACATCATGTCCGGATCCACCGGTGATCGTTATCGTGTCACTCTGGTTCAAACCGAAAGCGATGATCGTTTCGCTGTTATTGGTGAAAGTAGGGGTGTTCTGGCCCGAGGTTCCGATCCAAAGCCGGACGGTGGTCGTGGTTGACTGATTTCCATGCGTATCCGTGGCGACCACGTTGAACGTTTGATCGACATTGTTGAGGTCAGCGGAAAGGCTGAGCGCGCCCGTGGCCGGGTTCAGGCTCAAGCCGGCGGTCGCACCGCCCCCGAAACCGTATGTGACGGTATCACCATTGGGGTCGACCGCGGCGAAGGTGCCGAGATGCGTGCCCGAAAGCAGCTTGTTGCCATCGTCTCCACTCACCGCCCCGGCATTAAAGGTAAAGGCGGGCGCCGCCGGAGCTTGATTTGGCGGCGGATTGACCGTGAGCGCCACCGTGTCGGTATCGCTCACCAAGCCGTCAGACGTGGTGACGGTCAAAGTGTCGATGCCGCCGTAGTTCGTTTCGCTGACGTAGCTCAGGGCAGCCAGCGCCGCATTGACCTGCGTGAGCGCTCCGCTGATGGTCACCGTACCCGTGGCATTGTTGCTCACGGTCACGCCGCCGGCGGTGCCAACCGTCAGCTTGCCATGGGCGACAGATAAGGTTGTCGAGACATTGGCGTTGTCGACATCCGCGACGGCGACACCGCCGATTGCGCTCGACGCGTTCGAGTTGACGGCCTGCGCGCCCGGCACAGTATTGGTGGGCGCGTCGTTGACTGGCGTGACATCGAGGCTCGCGGTACCGGCGACACTGCCGCCATTGCCGTCGTTGATCGTGTAGCTGAACGAAACGCCGCTGTCGTCATTCGCCGCCGGCGTGTAAGTCCAGGTGCCGTCACCATTGTCGGTCAGCGTGCCGCTGCCACTGTCGATCGTCAGGCCCGTCGCCGTCAGCGTGGCGCTATCGATATCGCTGGCATTGGCCAAAAGCTCGGCCTGGGTGATCACCCGTCCGCCGCTGTCCTCGGCGATCGCTGCCAGCGTCACGGCCGACGTCGTCGGATCGTCGTTGACCGCGGTAAGGTCGAGGCTCGCGGTACCAGCGACACTGCCGCCATTGCCGTCGTTGATCGTGTAGCTGAACGAAACGCCGCTGTCGTCATTCGCCGCCGGCGTGTAAGTCCAGGTGCCGTCACCATTGTCGGTCAGCGTGCCGCTGCCACTGTCGATCGTCAGGCCCGTCGCCGTCAGCGTGGCGCTATCGATATCGCTGGCATTGGCCAAAAGCTCGGCCTGGGTGATCACCCGTCCGCCGCTGTCCTCGGCGATCGCTGCCAGCGTCACGGCCGACGTCGTCGGAGTATCATTGCTACCGTTGACCGTAACGACAATGTCCTTGCTTGCGGTACCGTCGGCAGACCAGACCGTCAGCGTCTCAGTCACAACCTGTCCGGCTTTGAGCGACTGTGTTGCTTCACGCCCATTTTCGAGCGTGTAGCTCCATTCGCCTGTCGCCGGATTGAAAGAGAAGTTGCCGTAGGTGCCCTTCAGCGCAGCTTCCGACGCTGCCTTGAAATGCTTCTCTCCGAGATCGACGTCATATACCGCCACCGTTCCGGAGGCGGACGGTGCGCCTGGATCGTTGTTGTTTGTTCCGCCCGCCTCCGTCACGGTCCCCGTGAACTTTCCGCCTACAGACGCAGCATCGTTTTGGCCGCCGATGTCCAATGTCACCTTGGCATAGCTGAGCGTTCCGTTGCCCAGCCGGATGGAATAATAGAAGGAGTCCTGGATGTGGTCCCATGCTGAGAGCGCATCGATGCTTCTGGCGCTGCCGGGCGTGTTCGAACCGTCATCGAGCCTGAACTCGACTTTTCCGTCGTAGATGCGTATCCAGTTTCCGGCTGCGGTCCTCTCCCAAGTCGTCGTGACGTTGCTCTTCAGAAGCTCGGACATCATATCGGAGCCACCGTCGTCGACCGACCAAAGCGTTTTTGCCTTCCCGCCGAGGTCGTTTGCCATGACATCGAGGGTGATGGTGTTCGTAGTGGAATTGTAGAGGCCAGATGACTTCAGCTGCTCCTCGGTCCACGCATAGGCGTCACCCTGCGCCTGCGGTGCATTGCTGAACGACGTCGTGCTTCCACCACCCGTGGTCTGCGTAGCCATGACTTTACCCCTCCCGTCGCGTGCCCCGGTATCCGGGGAACTGTGGTGTTACGCGATTTCCACCCGGTGGCGCTTTTGTGTCACCGGTGATCCCATCCCACCGTTGATTGATATCCTTCATGCGGAGCGCAAAAACGTCCCGAAGCACCGATGTTCTGTGCGAAGCGACCGCGTTCGAACCCGCGACTACCTGGTCGCAATCGCCTGATTGGTCGAACGTCCGTAGAAGAAGCGACGCAGCAATTCTCGTCCAAGCAGAGGCAAGAAATCGGGCCAGTCTGAGCCGGTTTCATTGCAGCAGGCACGCCCTCTCGGAGCGAGAAATATCCGCGCACGACTACTCCTATCGGGGCAGCCGAGAAAACAGCCGCTCCCAAACTAACTTCCTGAAATTTATGTTGGTTTCCTCAGCCGGTTTTTCCCCAATCGGCCTTGACACCCCATATCCTTAATGGATTCATAACATATTTCATGGAGTAGAAAAGAGAAGATTTCAATTTGCTAAATTAAAGATTGTGAACAAAGTTAACGCGCTTTCGAGCCGAAAGACTGGGCGAAAACGAAACACCCGACCCTTCACCCACTGGGAACATCTGCGGGGATTGGAGAACACGGATCGCCAGCCGTTGGGAACGAGAAATGTCCGTTTCAGTTGCGTCCCTATCGTTCATGCCGCCGAAGGGTCTCAGCCATTGAGAACACTGACGCGTGGTGCCCTGGCCGAGCGGCCAAAAAAGCTGGGCTGCGGCTCCCCGAAGAGGCGACAAGAAAGCGCGGCCGCCTTCCTCGATGCGGCCGTCGTCTATTAATGCCGGTCTCGGTGTCGCCGTTGCCCGTGTCGTGACAGACAATGGCGCCTGCTAAGGGTCGTGTCATGGATGCTGGCCTCCATCCAGCATCCAATACGAATGACAAATCTGCAGATTTGGGAATCTCATGCCGATCCCGAAGCGCCATGAACCGCTTTAGCTGCGAAGCATTCCGACCGTTTCTTCCGTCGTCCAAAGCCCATTCGCCATGTACCTAAAGTTGATGAGGGCCGCCAGATAGCCATCGCCTTCGGGAATTTTCGGTGCGGCAACGGCGTCGCGGACCACGGCTACCTCAAATCCCAGTTCGAGAAATTCCCGCAAATGCGATTCCACGCACATGTTGGCGAGCATGCCTGCCAGGATGATCGCCTCGTCCTTCCGCGAGCAATGGCGCAGTAAGGGAATAGCGCTTGGTTATACTCGGATCGGTGCACACGCGGGCACCGCTGTCGTCGGCAACTTCGGCGGAGGGCGGTTTTTCGACTACAGTGCTTATGGCGACACCATCAATGTCGCCGCGCGATTGGAGTCGGCCAACAAAACGATCGGCACACGTATCTGCGTCAGTAGCAGCCTGGCTGCACGGGTGCAGGCGTTCTGTGGTCGCCCGGTTGGCAACTTGTTACTTCGAGGCAGGGTCGAGCCGATCCACGCTTTCGAGCCGCTTGAGCCGGCGCGATACGCCAGTCCAGACAACACAGGCGTATTTCCAAGCATTCGAAGAGTTGGAGGCGGGTAATCCCCATGCGGTCGCGTCATTTGCAGCCCTCGTCGGTCGAAACTCGGATGATCGGCTTGCGAGCTTCCACCTGAGGCGACTACTAAACGGCGAGACTAGCGCGACGATAGCCATTTGATTGCATAGTTTGCCTGCAGGACGAACCGCCGAAGAATGGTAGCCTCGCTTCATTGAAAAAGTCTGTCCGGTCCGGCGAAAATCGCGCAGTTGCCAATCTGGAAGGTTGGGAAATCACCGGTGCCAGGCTGTGAGTTCCCAACGATACAAGGGCGCGTCCGCTAGTCCCGCTGCCGTTGTGGGGCCAACGCCATCGTCTGCGCATAGGCGATCGGCTGCCTGGCAGGTTTTCGTCCAGAACCAGCGTCTTGAGATCGTCAGAACGGACGTCGAGTGCTACGACGCGTTCAAGCTTATCGATCTGCCACACTGCATAGCCGAGTTCCGGAACAACTCCACAATCGCACTCGCAATCTCTGCTTTGATGAGACGCGGCTCTTCTGGCCGGGGGACGGCTTTCGTCGGCCTTGAAGGTGAGTTATATTACGTATCGCTTATATACAAGGGAGTGCGGTGAGATGTGCCAACCTTTCAGCGCTCTATTGCCAGCTACTTGCCTGGAGGGGGATAGAGATGGAAGACGATCGGACCACAATAACCGCAGAGTTTCAGGGTTTCGAAATCAGTATCGTCTCACGGGAGCCGCTTCTTGGGACACTTGAACTGACCTCATTCACGGGCGCGAACATCGAAGTCCCTTTGGATTACTACAGCGCGGAGGCCCTTGTTTCGGCGCTCGTACAATTTCTGGCGCAAGGCAGCAATGACTGACAGACCTGTCGTCGCCGACTGCATCAGGCGCTCTTTCTCTCTGACGAGTCCCGGCGAATGGGTAAGCTCATCAAGCCCAAAGGTTCGCATCTAACTATTTGGTCCCAGGCCGAAGTTGGGTGCCCTGCCCGAGTACCGGATCGACAATATCTAGAGACCTCGGTGGTGTGCGCGCGCTGTTGAAGCCGTAAAGCAGCGGCGCGGGCCGCCTCTCGAACGTTCCGCTTTTTTAAGCCAGAACGGAAGCATCCGAGTCGTTCTCAGCGCAGTGTAAGGGGATAATACCGGAGCCGACCCCAAGCGGGGCAAAGCTTCTTCAGAAGGGTGGAAAGAAGAATTTCCTGCCGCTCGATTTTAAGAGCTTCAGGTGTGTTTGTTTCCAAAGATTTCGAAGTGATGGATTTCGACGGTCTCAACGAGGTCCGCCTCGTCCTCTAGTAGAATCGGCTGCTGCCATTCATGTCCAGCAGCCTTCTTAATTGACTCCACATCTTTCCAAATCGAGATCATCCAGAATTCCCGTTCCCGTGGGTCGATCGGCTTGCCGGGATAAAATGCGATGAGACCTTCCTGCTCGCGGAGCCACGGTATCGAAATTCCCTCAACCTTGTTCTTTACCCTAGCCTCGGCAATGGCCGCCGCGAACGCATCTCGCGCTTGCTCCCACGGGTAGGTGCCAAGCATGGCGTCCGTGCATTTGTTCAGAGCGGCCAAATAGGCGACGCCATAGTCGACAGGCCACTCTCGGTAAGCAGCATAGCTGCCCTGGCGGGAGTCCACACTATTTGAACTCCGTCGAGTTCCGGAAGCTGGATGATCACGCATTCGTTCCAAGTTTCGATCATCGGCGCCTCCTTTCCATACTGACATAACCGCGGGATGCAACCTTCGTTCCGTCAGGGTTGTGCTGGCTGGACTCACGCTTTCAGCTTCGGTGGCTTGTCATTCTCATCCGGGTTCGGATTGGGAACCTCGTCCGGAAGGACGTCGGGCTCTGGTTCCTCGATGGGCGGCTGCGGCACGTCCGGCGGCATGCCGGGCGGAAATTCGGGATCGGGCGGCCTCGGGATCGGTTCAGTCGGCATCGTTTTCGACTCCTGTTTAGGAGGTCAACCGATACCGGACTGTGTTTGTTCCAAGATTCGATCGAGGTGGCCGCATGATTAAGCTCCGTCTCCCACCCGTCGACAGGCTGGGAACAGAGAGGCCGCAAGCGCAACCTCTGATGTCGTCATGAGGCGCCGCCGCGTCATCGATGCGAAGGGCGTCGTCACCCCGCTACTCCGTATTAAACAGAAGCTCATGAAGGCCTGCCACGGCTTGGAAGTCGAGATGGTCAAGTGAGCGCTGAACTGTTTCGCAAGATGCCGATGCCGGCATGGACGAGATCTCTGCGCGTTGGAAGGCCCTCCAGGTTCAAGAACAACACGCGCGACAGGCCCTCAACATTGCGAACGATGAGCAGAAGAGTACCTACTGGGTAAGCGCGACCACCCAAGGACCGCGGTCTATGCGCAGGGTGGTCGCGACACTTAAAAGCTCTACTGAGCAGGCGTCGTAGTTGAAGGTTGCGTCGTAGACGGCTGCGTAGTCGACGGTGTCGTTGTTGACGGCTCCGTAGTGGACGGTGTGGTCGTCGACGGTTGGGTGGTTGACGGCTCAGCGGTCGACGGTGCTGTTGTAGATGGCGTGGTCGTCGACGGTTGAGATGTCGTCGGCTCAGTCGTGGTCGCAGGCGGTGTTGCGGTCTCCGGGGTCGTTTCCTTCTTTGGCATTAGAAGGACGACGAGGATGATGACCACCACGGCAAGAATTATTCCAAGGACGGTATTTCGGCTCATGCTTGGCTCCTCTTGGATGCATCCGACTCGCAAATTGTATCACGGCAACCAAAACCGGAGATGAACAGGTAAACTGGGCGTGGGCGAAGTCCGCGCCGCAAGCGATCGCTTCGGCCTTTTTGTTGGGCGATTAATCTTTCGAAAATTGCTCTGCCGTCGCTGCGACCTCGAAGTTACCGAACGTGCCGTCGACATACTTGAAAACAAGTATGCCATCACGGCGCTTTAGCCCGGCCGCTGTCTCCTTGTTGGTGAAGCCACTCATTTCCCCCTCCATTCCACCGGCGGCAGGATCGCCCACCGGCAGAATATAGGCAATCTCTAACATGAAGCGCTCTCAACCGCCGGCGGCATTGGGTTATCATCGAAATGGGCCGGCCGGATGACCCGGTCGGGCGTCATCCATTAGGCGTCTCGCCTGGTGTCGTTCTGCGGGTCTCGTCCAAGGCTCCTTTGGCACCTTCGATCGCTCCTTCTGCGGCGGCATCGGCCGTAGCCGCGAGATGGTCGCGCACGCGGTCCGAGGCCGCGCCGGCGGTAACATCCTCCAGCGCCGTTGCAGGCAGCGCTGCTCCAATGGCTGCACCGATCGCAAACGCAAGCGCGCCGCCAACGAGAGGCTGGTCGCGAAAGTTCTTGAGGATGGCAGCGTTCAGCTGTGCTCCTTGAGTCTGAGCAATCTGGCGGACGCCGCGAGCACTGTCCGCCGCCGATCGGCCGGCTTCTGCAATCGTATCGGAAATGCCGCTTGCTGCGCTCTTCATCTCTCGCCAGGTAGCCGACCCCCAGCCGGAGGCTTCGTCGAACAACCTTCCCGTTTCATCACGGATGTCCTCGATCGGTGATCCGGATGCGTCGGTGAAGCCGCGATAGACGGCGCCACTCGGATCCACGAAATGACCGGCCCTGTGGCCGGCCGCATCGGTTCGGGCGCGAAAGCGACTGCCTCCCTGATCTTCGAAATGGCTGTATCTTTCGCCAAAACTTGCCTCGACCGGCCCAACACGCCGAAGACTGCCGTTCACGAAAGCGAGTGGATAGTTGTCTACACCGTTATCGGGGGCCGAAGCTTGAGGTGCACGGGACGCAGGATCCGCCAGCAGCCACGCAAGGCCGATGCCCGTCAGGGCTACCGGAATGGGGTTCGACTTCATCGCGCCGCCGAGATTCTTGAGAAATTCTGCGCCTCCGCTCCTCCTCGCATAGGCAAGTAACTCATCCATCAGTTCACCAGGCGACATCCGTTCCTGGATAGCGTGAAGCTTTTCTTCGATCCTTTGGCGATCGGCTTCGATCTCGCGCTGCAACTGAGCAGACGAATGCGTGTCCACGGTCATCGTACTGTCTCCTTCGCCACTTCGAGGTCACGGTGGAGGGACGCCGTCGTTTTGTCGAAGCGCACGCTGCGGTGTCCGAGCCCGGCGAGGCTACGCGAGATCATCACCCATGCGAGAAGACCCACGACGAGACCGACGACGGCCGCTGATAGGGCATCAGCGTTCGCCTCCTGCATTCCTTGCGCAATGAGGAAGGCGCCGAGCCCTTGCACGACCGCGCCCAAGAGTACACCAACGGCCGCTATTGCGAAGATAAGCCCAACGACAAACGTCTCGATGCTGCCGATAGCCCGATTTAGGTTCTCGCCTGCCTCGGCCTTCGCGAGATCGATTTCCTTTCGGAAAAGCCCGGATATGTCTGTCACCAATCCTGTCATGAGGTCGGATAAGGAGCGGTCATCACGAGGGTCAAGCATCGCGCAATTCCTTTTCAAAGTCCCAGTCGCCTTCCTTGCGGTGTGTCGCAGCGGAATTCGGTTGGGCAACATTCGGGGTGATGTGGGACCGTTCGGCCGAGGCAGACAGGAATCGGCTTGCCGCCAGTCCAGCAATTGCTGCGATTCCGAGAAAGGCGAGAGGCTGCTTTCTCCCGAAATCTTCTGCCATAGCCGCTATTTCGCCCAGTTCTCGGTTTTCACAATCGCGCGCCAGCCGTCCGATTGAATTCCCAATTTGCTGTGTGTAGCGCCCAAGCGCCGGTTGCTCCGACTGGCGAAGTTCGGATCCGACCTTTTCCACGGCGCTTGCTAAACCGCGCAGTTGGCGGGCCAGCGCGCTCTTTTCGTCATCCACGGCCCGCATTGCGGCTCTTTTCGCTTGATTGACTTGATCATCACCGGGTGAGCTTTCATCAGCCTGGCTTTCATCCAGCCACTCGGCAGAACGATTTCCAAGACCTTCCCGGTATCGACCGCGCTCCTCGGACGGTGAGAAACTTTGTTGTTGCTGGGGTCTGCGGTCCTTTGGGTCGTCGATCATTTGCGCCTCCTCTTGGTCAGGCGCGAGCCCGATCCATTGAGCTTCAAACCAGCGAATTTGATCCTTGTTCCTTTGATATCGGCGCAGTCCGGATTGCTCGACGAACCAGACTTCAAGGAGCTGCAAACCCTCGGTTCCTAGTGACTTGAACAGGCGCGATAGCTTCAATGTGGTACCCGCCTGCGGGAGCTTGGCGTGGAGCGAGGAGGGTCCGCCCGCACCTACCAACCGGGACGCTGCCCTACGTCTCGCGGTGGGCAGGAATTGCCAACGAGTAGCTACTTGACTCGTTGTTGCGTGAGGGCGCTACCGGGTGGCGCCAGTCTTTCTGCCTGCTTGGGTGTGACCGCTGCAGCCAAGGTAGGTTCGGGCGGCGGTCGGCTGTCCCTTCCCGAATGGAAGATGGGGGAGCCTCCTCCGGGGGTGGAAGCTCCCCGGGGCTGTGTGCGACTACAAGATCAGCCCACAACTCATCCATTCTGGGTAAAAAAAGGCCCCGCTGAAGCGGGACCTGAGGTGAACCAGCGCCCGGCTTTCGCTAGCCGGTCGAGAATTGCGAGCATTAACGACCTCGGTGGGCCCCACATCTAACGGGGACACTAATGGCAGGCGGGGCCCAGAGGCGCCTCGATCGGGTCGAAGATCGAGAACATATCCAAACCTAGGGCGGCGGAAAAGGTTCCGCCATGGGACCTCAGTCCCAGACGGCCAGCGCAAAGGTCTTAGGTTCGTTGTCGCACCCTACCGTCGCGTTAGTTTCTTCTTAGCCCAAGCAGCACAGCCCTTAACTGCCTTGGGCGGGCAACGGCGCCGGAGCGCCCCTTGCAGTCAGCAGGGACCAGCTTTGATGTCGTTGCCCAATTGAAGGATTGAGGATTTGCGAATGTACGAACGACACACTTACGGAACGCCACAGAGGAAGTTTACGACGGCCCTCCCAATCGGAGTAATGCTTCTATCAATGGCGGTAATCGCTGCTTACCTGCTGGTCGGGGGCGCTTTGAGCGACGGCGGCCGTCCGATCGCCACTGTCCTTCCGAAGCTCTCCGTGGCCACTTCGCGATAGCAGCCGGTCCGGCAAGGCTCTTGGGCGGGGTGGCGTCCCCATCTACCGACCCCGCAGCTTAAGAGCACGAGTCTGGAACATCAAAGAGCTGAGTCTGGAATGTACAGCGAGCAACCAGCAATTCCTCGGGGCGAGAACACATGGTCGTGATCTGACCTGCCGCCGGTCTCATTCCTGATACGCCCGATGTAGCCGACACTGTTGCCGTCCAGTTCGGTGCGACGCCGTTGGCAGCGAGGTTGATTGGGGTCGATCTTGCTTTCAAAGGTGGGCTCGTAGGACACGGAAACAAGTGGTTGACGCAGAGGTTCCCGCCCCTCGCGGCCATGGCAGTTAATCCCTTTGGATTCCGGATAGCCACTTCGAGTTAGGAGCTACTCTGTGACCCACCCATTTGCTGTAACGACCTAAGTCCCAGTCGGTCCGCCAATGGTCTGAGGTCAATTGTCGCGTATTTCGATTACGGCATATTCTGATTCAACCAGGGCCGCTGTGGGCCACTGGAAAATCAATGAGGCTGCTTGGGTGAAGCAATGAAGAACGTAACTCTACCGATAATCGCCCCTCCAACCCGCCGAACCAAATACGAACAGAGCAGCGATGAATGCCAAGAAGCCCTCAGAGAGGCGTTCGGAGTGTTCGTCGATTATTGTACGGCAGCGGGCTGGTCTGATGATGACGTCGCCATAGCGTTGATCCAAATCGCTGACGAGCACCTCTGCTCTCTTGCTATCTTGACTGACTTCTCCGCCGTTTTGGACCAGACCACAGGAGCTGAACTGGCAAAATTCTAGCAAGTCCCCGTCCCAATCAACTCCGCGCTCCAGGGTCCATCCCACACGTGGCCCATGCCCCGAAATCTTACTAGCACTTTTGCGCCCAGCGACCACTCGGCGCCTCGGCCTACCTCACTTCAGATCCCACATGGGGAGGAAACCAGCATGAGCAAAGCCCTGTGACGCGCCTGATGAGCGAGGACGAAATTCCTGCATTCGTCGGACGTGATCGAGGCTGGGTGTGACACCAGCGCCGTGGGGCACGATAAGTATGTGATTGGCGATGACGACGAACAGGACGCCACTGCATTGGAGAGAAGTACGGCAACCGCAATCCACTGAAACTGAGATTGACGCCCATTTGCGGTCGATCGGCAGGTTTGTGGATACCACTTGGCCGAAAACGCGACACTCGCGCGTACTCGAGCAGCCTCGCCGTCGACGAACTGGCGCGCCACAATAAAGACCGCTCCGATCCGTTATCAGCGACCTCAATCACCCTTTTTGGCTATCTTGTCGGATTGATTAGCCGATATTATTTTTTCTTCACACTCGATTTTCGAAACTATGGGGCTCCGGCAGAGGGAACCTCGCGCCACCCCTGGGAAAGGAGGTCGCGCATGCATTCCCTGCCTAGATCGATGGCGCTTCTCCCTCACGAAATGAACGAGATCGATCGGATCTTCCAAGACATCCTGCGCGAACGGGGGCTGTCGCGAGATTGTGAGACGGCAGAAGTGATCGCAAGACGCATTCTCAGTTGTTACCAGAGAGGCATCCGAGAGAGCGGCGCCCTGAAATACATGACCGGTTTCGACAAAAGATCGGTGGCGCCAGCGAACGCCGAAGCGCTCATCCACGGTAATCCGGAAGTCTCGATGCAGGAGATCGCAGGAGAGCCATCCGTCAAGATAAGTCCGGACGATGTTGATATGCTTCAACGAACATTCGATCGGGTGTGCATCTGGTGCAGCATTCCACGCTACGGAAAGCGCGCTCAAACGTTGGCCCGGAATATCATCGAGCAATTTCGCAACGGGGTGAGCGATGAGGCTGCGCTGTTCGAGAGCGCCATGTGGCAGGAGCAGCACTCCGACGTTGCTCAGTATCGGCCGGACGCATAGGGAACATTCCGCATCGGTGACCGTTCTTTGCTTTGCCGATGATCCACGACGCCGGACCTATGTCCACGGAGCCTGCCAGGTACACGCTTGCTTGGCCCCGTCGTCGCCTTTCGGGGCCATTCTTTTTGGCTCGCTCCCTGCCAGCAGGAACCTTTCCGCCGTATGCGCGTTTCTCGCGTGTCTTGGTCCCGACACCCCCGCTCGGGATCACATGGCAGGCTTCACCAAATCCCCGGAGTGAAGTCCGAAGGTAGCCTCTGGCCTCGTCACCCCGACGGGGCCATTTCTTTTAAGGAACCATTCCGAGAACACGCGCGTTGTTAGGCTCGCCAATGATCCAAAATCCCTCCGGATCAAGGTAGAGCTCCATCGACGTTCGGGCGGAGGTGGGGCTCTTCTATTGCAACTTGCGGGAGCACATCCCAGCGGCGCTCCGAATAGCTACAACTTCTGAAATATGCGCGAACGGTTGTGGAACGCTCGCGGCACGAAAGAGGTCCACGCAGCTCGCCCTAACCCAAGTGGATGAGGAACATACTCGAACCCCAGCTGAGGCCCTGCGGGGTGGGTCACTACAACTCATCCCTGCTGGGTAAAAAAAAACGCCCCGCCGAAGCGTTACCGGTGAGGTGAACAGCGCCCGGCTTTCGCTAGCCGGTCGAGAATTGCGAGCATCAGGGACCTCGGTAGACCCACCTCTAGCGGGGACACTGATGGCAGGTGGGCCCTTACAGGCGTCTCGATCACGCGGACCGAGCACGTATTCTCAACATAGGGCCGACAATATGTCCTCCATGGGGACTTAGGTCCCGTCAGCTCGGCGTCACGGCCTCGAAACGTCAGGGCGATCCTTCCCGCGCTGGGCTCCAGCGGTTTGTCGGCAGAACCGGAAGACACTTGAGCTATCTGGGTCTCCGGGCGGCTTGGGTCTGGCCCATGCGGTTCCCGACGATACGTTATGCGATCCTAGAGGCATAGAAGGTACATTCTAATTTGAAGTGCGACATGCCAATGATTTCAATGGTTTCCCCTTGGAGATTTTGGCATGTCCCGACGCTATTCGCAGCTGAATCTGGCCGATCGACGCCGCCTCTTCCACTTTGTCGAACGCAAGCTGCCGATCAAAGAAATGGCGCGCGACCTCGGCCGTCATCGATCGACGATCTATCGTGAGATCCGGCGCAACACCTTCCACGATCGCGAGCTGCCCGACTATAGCGGCTACTTCCCAACGGTTGCTGACGAGATCCGCAAGGAGCGGCGGCAGCGTTTGAGGAAGCTTGTGCGGCACCCGCAATTGCGCGAACTGGTGATCGAGCAGCTGAAGGCGCTGTGGTCCCCGGAACAGATCGCCGGTCGTCTGCTCGCCGATGGCGTGAGCGCCGTGCGGGTCTGCACCGAGACGATCTATCGCTTCATCTACGGCAAGGAAGATCAGGCGCTGGAGCTCTATCAGCATCTGGCGGAAGGTCGCCGCAAACGCCGCCCCCGCGGCTCGAGGAAGGCGACTTGTTGATCTTCCAACGTGACTTGGGCAACGCCAACGTCAATGCCATGAATTGGAACCGTCGATTGCTGGGCTCGGGCTGTAGCGACGCGGGCGTATCTTTGGCCTGCTCACGCCTTCATCCCTCCACCGCCGCTCGGCCCTCATTTTGGAATTGACTAATTAGTCATTGTGATTTTATAGTCAATGTTGAGGAATGGGAGTTGGAGGAGAGCGATCAATGGACGTGCAAGCCTCGCGCTATGTCGCGATCAGGCCGTTTTTTCATGACGTCGAAAACGAACATTTCGACTGGCGGACCGCATCGATATGGTAGCCATAAGATCCAGAGTGAACCGGCAGGTTCTCAGAACTATCCTCTTTGCCCTGCCGAAGGTGCTCAACCACACGGCGTCCCGGGCTCCCGCGTTTGCGGAGCGGCTGAAGCAGCACGACGTCACCGCGTGGATCGGCCTGCAGGACGGCAGCATCGGCCGCATTGTAGAAATCCGAGGCGGCAAATTCCGCTCCCGTCCGGGCACGGCGGCCGAGGGCGAAGTGGTCATGTCCTTCAAGGACGTGGCGACCGCCTTGAAACTCTTGCTACCCAATCGCGATCAGGGTGAGATCATCCACGCGGCCAAGAACTTTAAGGTGGTGACCACCGGGCCCGATGAACTGATTGTCTGGTTCACCCAGACTCTCAACATGAGCGAGACCGCCGGCGTGGCCATGGGGATGCCCATGCCCGATGGCAGCCATCGCTTCACCACCTGCACCAACGGCGGTCCCCTGTTCGTCTATGTCAAGGATGGACGCATTCTGCGGGTTACGCCGATCGAGTTCGACGATACCGACCCGGCCACCTGGGTGATCGAGGCTCGCGGCCGCAAATTCAGTCCGCCTCGGCGGGCGCTGGTAGCGCCGCACGCCTTGACGATGAAATCCCTCGTCTATTCGGACAAGCGTATCCTCTACCCGATGAAGCGGGTGGATTTCGATCCCAATGGCGAACGCAATCCCCAGAACCGCGGCAAATCCGGCTACGTGCGGATCAGTTGGGATGAGGCGCTGGACATCGTTGCGACGGAGATCAATCGGCAGAAGCGCGTCCACGGGCCCGGTTCCATCACGTTCCCGATGTCGTCCCACCACCAGTGGGGCAATGTGGGCTATTACCTGAGCTCGCTGATGCGCTTCGCCAACTTGATCGGATTCACCCGGGTCGCGGCCAATCCGGACAGTTGGGAAGGCTGGTACTGGGGCGCAATGCATCATTTCGGCAATTCAATGCGGGTCGGCGTGCCTGCGGGCTATGGCGGGGTCGAGGATTGCCTGAAGGAAGCCGAGATGATCGTCTTCTGGTCCTGCGATCCCGAAAGCACCAATGGAGCCTATGCGGGGTTTGAGGGCACGACACGTCGTCTATGGGCCAAGGAACTCGGCATTGAGCTCGTGCATATCGACCCGCATTGCAATCCGACAGCCCAGTTGCTGGGCGGACGCTGGTTTCCCGTCCGGCCGCAGACCGACGCGGCCCTGGCCCAGGCCATCATGTATGTTTGGGTCAAGGAACGCCTCTATGACGAGGAATACGTCGCGACCCGCACCACCGGCTTCGACGAATGGAAGGCGTACCTGCTGGGCGAAACCGATGGCGTTCCGAAGACTCCTGAATGGCAGGAGGCCGAGACCGGCATACCTGCCAGGGACGTGCGCGCCCTGGCCCGCAAGTGGGGCGGCAGGAAGGTCTATCTAGCTGTTGGCATGACCGGCACGGGGTTCGGCGGCGCAGGCCGCGGCGCGACCGGAGCCCAGTGGGCCCGCTGCATGATCATGATGATGGCCATGCAGGGCTGGGGCAAGCCGGGCGTCAATTTCGGCGGTCTCCAGATCGGGGTCCCGCACGACTTGCATTTCTATTTTCCGGGCTATGCGGATGGAGGGATTTCCGGCGACCTGGCGTGGACCGGCAATGCGGTCAACAATTATCAGCGCATGCCCCATATCCTGACGATGAATCCCGTCAAGCAGATGGTGCCGCGCCAGCAACTGCCCGAGGCGATCATCACCGGTCACGCCACCGGCTATCTCTGGGACGGCATGGCCCAAGAGGCCCAGTTTGCGCCTTTCAGCTATCCTATGCCGGGCTACTCGCCGATACACATGATCTACCGCTACGGCGGATCGTCCCTTAGCACCGTAACTCGATCGGGACGCTGGGTGGACGCCTATCGGCACGAGAGCATCGAGTTTGTGGTGAACCAGTCCATCTGGATGGAGGGCGAGGCCCAGTTTGCCGATGTCATCCTGCCGGCCTGCACTTCGCTGGAGCGCTGGGACATCGGCGAATGGGCGAATTCCGGAGGCTACGCCCACCACGGCGTCAACGTGGTCAACCATCGCGTCATCACCCTCCAGCATAAGTGCATCGAGCCCTTGGGCGAGTCGAAGTCCGACTACGACATATTCACAGCCATCCTGACCCGGCTGGGCCTGGGCGCCGTCTTCAGCGAAGGCTGCAGCGAACTCGACTGGGTCAAGCGGGTGTTCGATTCGTCAGATCTGCCCGGCGAAATTTCCTGGAAGAAATTCTGTCGCAAAGGTTACTACGTCGTGCCGCCCGAAAAGCCGGAACTGCGCCAGCCCGTCGACATGCGCTGGTTCGCCGAGGGCAGGCGCAAGGATCTGCCGGAACCACTTCCGATGCCATCCCAGTATGCCGAAGAGTTCGGCATGGGCCTGCAAACGCCGAGCGGCAAACTCGAATTCGTGCCCGAGATCCTCAAGCGGAACACGGCGGACAATCCGGATCGGCCACCGATCAATCACTACATTCCCTCCTGGGAAGGGCGGCGCACCACCGAGCTGACGGAGCGCTATCCGCTGCAGATGATCGCCACACATAGCCGCTACAGCTTCCACACCAGCATGGATGGCAAGAACAGCGCGGTTAATCAGGTGGAGGACCATCGTGCCTTGGTTGCAGGCCATCGCTTCTGGTTGCTGCGGATCAACCCGGCCGATGCCGCCACCCGCGGCATTGGTCATCGTGACCTGGTGAAAATCTTCAACGATCGCGGAGCCGTGATCTGCGCCGCCGACATTTCGGCCCTGGTGACCCCGGGCGTCGTCAAGTCCTATGAGGCCAGCGCCGAGTTCCAGCTTATCGAAGTTGAAGGAGAGACCGCAGAGGTCGGCGGCTGCTTGAACATCCTTACCCCGGACCGGTCGCAGACCCGCGGAACCAGCAGCATGGCTCCCAATTCCTGCCTTGTGCAAATCGAGAAGTGGCAGAACGCGGACGCCTTCAAGATGGCTGCGCGGCGTAGGAGAAAGTCTTGAGCAAATGGAATCTGATCATCAACGTCGGCCGCTGCGAGAACTGCCACAATTGCGTGATCGCGGACCGGGACGAACATGTCGGCAACGACTTTCCGGGCTACGCGGCGCCGGCTGCTGCAGTGGGAGAGAGTCCGATCCGCATCCTGCGCCGCGTACAGGGCAGTGCGCCGATGGTGGAGACCACCTATTTGCCAGTGATGTGCAACCACTGCGATGACGCGCCCTGCATGCGATATGCGGGCGACGCCATCCGCAAACGCGACGACGGTATCGTTATCATTGATCCAGAGAAGGCTAAGGGCCGCAAGGACATTCTCGGCTCGTGCCCGTACCGGGCAATCGTCTGGAACGAGGAGCAGCAGGTGCCGCAGACCTGGATCTTTGATGCCCACCTGCTCGATCAGGGCTGGCAGCGGCCTCGCTGCCAGCAGAGTTGTCCGACGGACGTCTTCGAGGCGGTGAAACTAGATGACGCCGCTATGGAGCTAAAGGCGGCCACCGAGGGGCTCAAGGTGCAAAAGCCCGAGCTCGGAACCAACCCCCGCATCTGGTACCGGGGTCTGGAACGGTGGGAGACATGCTTCATAGGCGGCAGCGTCAGCGCCGACATCGCCGGGGCGGTGGAATGTCTCGAAGGGGCGGAGGTAACCCTATCCCAGGCAGGCAAGCGTCTCGCGAGAGCCACGACGAACAGCTTCGGCGATTTTGGCTTCGACGGTTTGCGGGGTGACGGAAGCACATATCGTGTCGAAGTGTCCCATGCCCATGGCAGCGTCTGGCGCGACTGCGTCCTGTCCGAGAGCGTCTATCTGGGCGAACTGAGGTTGGCCCGTCCCGGCGCCGCAGATTCGCGGGGGGGCGCCGATGCTTGAGAGTGATAACTGCCGCTCGGGCATGCCCCACCGGCGAACAAGCCGGCAGGAGAACCGGGAAACGAATGTTGCCCGTATTCTAAGCGCGGCAGAGAAATTGTGCGCTCTCTATGGTTCCAGGAAAACGAACGTGTGCGACATCGCCAGCTACCTCAAGATGTCGCCAGCAAACGTCTATCGTTTTTTCTCTTCCAAAGTGGCGATATATGACAGGCTTGTTACGCGGGTGCTCGAAGACAATTTTCCCGTCATCCAACTCGGCTCCGGAACCCTTACGAGTGCCGAAACGCTCCGAGAGTTCATGCTGGGGCTGCATGGAGGGGCCCTTGCTCTCATGCGGGATGAGGACAAAATATTCGAGCTGCTCACGATCGCCGATGATGAGCGCTGGCCCGCTTTCGAGGCACACGCACAACGCGTTAAGGGCATCGTCGCTGAACTTGTCGAACAGGGTGTTGATGCACAGGAATTTCGACAACAGGACAGTGTTCGGGCCGCTGAATGCCTTTGCGCGTCAACTGCGGCACTCTGGGAGCCCAAAGCGATAAAGAATTTCAATCTCAGGCACCCGCTCATCACGCCCGAAGTCCTGATTTCCTTCAGTGTTGCGGCCCTCCGGAAGGGTCCTTCTTAAGGCTGGCGATGATTGCCGGCACCAGTCTCGCTGCAGTGCCATTGGTGCTGCAGGGCCATAGGACCTGGGCGGATGGCGGCTCCGACGCTGCGGAGTTCGTGCTCCAGGCACTTGAGATCGAGCCGGAGGAAGCTCGTCGCATCGCTAATTGGGAGTTGCCGCCGGTGTCCAAGTGAGCCGGCGCAGACCTACAGGGAGGAAGATCACTATGCTCGCAAAAACCCATGGCGGCGTCAGTCGCCCCATTGCCACATTGCCCGATGTTGAGGCATTCGAGCAAATCCCTTTGCCGGAGCGTAACCTCCCGGCAAGCACCTATGAGATGCTTGCGCACGGCGCCGCTGTCGCGCCGGATCAGCTTGCCCTGTCCTTCTTTCTGCGCTCTGAAAACTTCCGTGATCCCGTCGTCTGGACGCACGCCGAGCTCCTCGCTGACATCACGAGGACAGCCAATGCCCTGCGGCGGCTGGGCATCGGTCGCGACGACGTCGTGGCCTTCGTGCTGCCCAATCTGCCCGAAGCGCATTTCGTGATCTGGGGTGGCGAGGCGGCGGGCATCACCTTCGCGATCAATCCGCTGCTTGAATCGGGACAGATCTGCGAGCTCCTCATTGCCGGGAAAGCAAAATGGCTCGTCACACTGGCCCCCTTTCCGGGAACAGACATCTGGCAGAAGGCGATCAAGGCCGCGGCGAATGTACCGGATTTGCAGGGAATTCTGACCGTCAGTTTTGAACCGTATTTCCGCGGCACCACCGAGGAAGCCACGGAGGTACGCTCACAGGCTCGGGATGTCGGCGGCCTTTCTATCCCCGTTCTCAGCCTGCGTCAGGAAATTGCCGGGGAACGCGGCGACGGGTTGACCTTCGAGATGCCCAATCCCGGAGATATCTCTTCATACTTCTGCACGGGCGGCACAACCGGACTGCCCAAGATCGCCGCGCGCACCCATTTGTCGGAGGTGTTCGACGCCTGGTCCACCCAAGCCTTTATCGGGAGTGTGTTCGCACCGGGCAAGGCGATCTTCTGCGGCCTGCCGCTCTTCCACGTCAATGGACAGTTGGTGACAGGCCTCATCCCGTGGTCGCAAGGCGGGCATGTCGTCATGGGCACGCCGCACGGCTATCGCGGAGAGGGAGTTATTCCGTCCTTTTGGGAGATCGTCGAACACTATCGTGTCGTGGCCTTCTCGGGCGTTCCGACTGTATACTCGGCACTGATGCAGGTGCCGGTCGGCGGCCGCGACATTTCGAGCGTCGGCTACGGTTTTTGCGGCGCGGCTCCGATGCCCGTGGAACTGTTCCGCACTTTCGAAGAGACGATTGGAATCCGCATTCTGGAGGCCTACGGCCTGACGGAAGGCGCCTGTGTTTCCAGCGTCAACCCGCCGGAAGGCGAGCGGCGTGTCGGTTCGATCGGCCTACGCCTCCCCTACCAGCAAATGGCAGTGGTCAGACTCGACGATTCGGGCTTCACCGGGTTCGCCGGGACGGACGAGGTCGGCGTGCTCGCGATCCGCGGGCCGAATGTCTTTGCCGGTTACATCAATGCCGAACACAACAAGGGCCTCTGGCTTGAGATTGACGGCGAGCGCTGGCTGAACACCGGCGATCTCGCCCGCCAGGACACTGACGGCTACTTCTGGCTGACCGGTCGCAAGAAGGAGCTCATTATCCGGGGCGGGCATAACATCGATCCGAAGCTGATCGAAAATGCCGTGCAAGATCACCCGGCGGTACAGCTTGCCGCAGCGGTGGGAAGACCCGATGAGCGCGCGGGAGAACTGCCGGTGCTCTACGTCCAATTGAAGCCCGGGACGACCGCAACGGAGGCGGATCTGCTTGCCCATGCCGTCGGCCGTATTCCCGAGCGCGCTGCGCACCCCAAATCCGTCCGGATTCTGCCCACGCTCCCCGTCACACCCGTCGGCAAGCTCTTCAAGCCAGCGTTGTCGATGCTGGAGATCGAGGATGTCGTCCTTCAGGAGGCGGCGTCGTCCGGCGTGGAGCTCGAATCGCTTTCGGTCATTCAAGACGCCCGGCTCGGGCTGCTTGCAAGAATTACAGCAGAGGGCGATCCACGCCTATTGCGCGAAAAACTGGGCCACTACGCCTTTAAGGCGCAATTCCTCTGAACACTCGCGAGAAGAAAAGGAAGCCAGTCATGGCGATCAATTTTGCCCTTTCCGAGATCGGGGCGCCAGCACTCTCATGGGCAAACCAGCAGTCAGGAAACCAGTCATGAACGCTCCAACTCGAATCCTCGTCACCCACCTTCAACACCACGTCTTCTACGTTACCGACCTGGAACGCTCAAAGGCTTTCTATATCAAGGTCTTCGACCTGCAGTTCTCCGCTCTCAACCATCCCGACAGCAGCGCCGCGATGCGTTTGTCGCAGCAGGAAATGCATTTCTTCTCATTCGGCTTCCACCATCACGACATCTGCCTGGTGAAGCATCACAAGCTGAAGATGGACAACAATTCCATGCTCCACTTCACGCTAGCCGTGAAGGACGCAGAGGCATTCGACGAGATCAGACGCCGCGCACGAGACATGGACTTACCGATCCGCGAGGGGCGCATGCTCGCCTCCGCGCGCCCTGTACCGCGTGCTTTTTGCCTCCAGGACCCAGACAGGCACTGGATCGAGATCATTGAGGAGCCCAGCAGATGAGCAATACCGCATTCGTTCCCCCGAACGTCCTGCCCCCATTCAAGCTACGCTTCGCAGGCCTCCTGAAGCGGAAATGGTTTCGCGAAATGGTGCTGTTGTGGCCGACGCTGACGAAGCGGCGGTTCTCCAACAAGACTGAGGACTACGGCGTCTTCAAGCCTTCGCTCGTTTCTCATATCGGACAGCTCTCCATCTATGTGCGCGACATCGCGCGAAGCCGGGCCTGGTACGAGAAAGTTGCCGGCATGATCCATAGCCGCACCTGCGAGCTGGAGCCGCATCCGTTCAAGGAAGGGTGGCGCATTCGCTGCTGCTACATGAGTGCAACTGACCACGAGGAATGCCTCGTGCTCGTCGAGGAATACGATCCTTCAGGCAGGATTACCGTACCTTCGGGCATGAGCTTCTTCCATTTCGCGCTCGAGGTGAAAGGAAACCAACTGGAGGATGTCCTGGCCTTTGCCAAGCAACAGCAGGCCGACGGATTCCAGTTGAACTACGGTCCAGTCCGCCACAACAGCGAACCGCCTTTGGGCGACGGCGAGACCGGCGGAAACGTGGCCTGCTATCTCTACGACCCCGACTGGCACAATGTCGAATTCTGCGGGGCAATGGACACGATCGAGAACTATCGCGAGCGATACGGGGAGCTCAAGGGCAAGGACCGCGCCTAACGCCGCGCCGACCTTCAAAGTGCTGTGAGCGGAGATTCGAGCCGCTTTCCAAGCGGCCCCCTCAAAAAAGGAAATGAAATGGTTGTTAAAGTGACCCGATTTGCGATCGGTGGAGAACCCTTGTGGGGAATTTTGGATGGAGAAGAGATCGCACCCCTCGAAGGCACCTTCGTCTCGACTGCCGACATCCTGCGCCTTCCTCCCACTGAGCTCAAGGCGCGGGCAGGCGCTGAACGTTTCCCGATCAACTCGGCAACCATTCTGAGCCCCGTCACAGCGCCGGCGCAGATCGTTTGCCAGGGTCTGAATTATGCAGATCACGCGGATCAATCGGGGCATGCGTCACGCCAGAAGAACCTGCTCTTCATGAAGGCCGCCTCCTCGCTATCCGGAGCGTTCGATCCCGTCATCCGGCCGACAGGATGTCAGATGCTCGACTACGAAGTGGAACTTGGGCTTGTCCTGAAGCGACCACTAACTGCAGGCGACCACGTCACCCGAGAGACCCTCGGCGATTTCATCGGCGGACTCGTCATGTGCAACGACATATCAGCCCGCGACGTCATGTTCGGTGAAGCCTTCTTGCAGTGGTTCCGCGGCAAAAGCGCCCGGACCTTCTGCCCTTGTGGTCCGTGGCTGGTCATTCCCGAAGCGGACGAGGTGGCGGATCTGCTCGACAGGATTGAGATCCGTCTCTGGCTGAACGACGAACTGCGGCAGTCGGCCCATTCCCGGGACTTCGTCTTTCGCCCGGAAACCTGCCTCAACGACATTGCGTCTCTAATGGACCTGGCTGCGGGCGATCTGGTCCTGACGGGGACGCCGGGCGGCGTGATCCTGCAAGCGAGCGCCCCCCTCGCCCAAATCCTGACGACCAAGCTCTTCAAGGATTCGGAGCGGAAGGAAGCGATCATCCAGGAGGCGACCGCGCACGCACGTTACCTCGCACCGGGCGACATAATGCGTGCCGAAATGCGCACCGATGACAGCGCGGTCGATTTTGGCAGGCAATTGCTCGCAATCGCGGACGCGTGATCTCGGCGAGACCAGGACGCGCACGCCGTGGCCGCCCGCACCACAGTCTAATCGGCGGAGGTGTGAAGGGCTCGGGTGTCACCTTCTGGTCTAGCCCCTTGACCTGGAGCAGCCGGCAACGCGCAGGGCTGCAGGCAAAGAGAGCAATGCGCATTTCCTTGGGCTTTGCGGAAAAGCGACACGTCTCGGAGGAGGGAGACCCGCATGAAAGCTATTAATTTGTCGACCGGATTGTTCAGCTGTCTTTTGGTCACACCGGCGATGGGAGGAGGCTTCGATCTCCTGGGGCAGCCGAATGAAGCCCTTTTCGAGACGGGACGCTACGTCGAATTCGGGATCGGCTTTGGCAGTCCGAACGTGGGGGGACAAATCATTGCCGTCGGGCCCCCGTTTGCTTCCGGCGATACGGCGCCCTCGGTTCCATTCTACAATGGCGCCTTCAAGGCCGATATCAACGAACAATTCTCAGGAGCGGTCATCGTAGACAATCCCTATGGGCGCAGAGTCGAGTACGATAGCGGGCCGCTGTCCGGCCTGTCGGGAAAAGTCGAGTCGATCGCAGTCACAGGTTTGCTGCGTTACAAGCTCACGGATCGTTTCAGCGTCTTCGGCGGACCCAGACTGCAACGTATGGGTGGCGACACCGATATCTCAGTTTTCGCAGGCGGCGTGCCTGCCGGTATTGGCAATGTCACCTTTGACGACACCTGGGTGGCGGGCTACGTGGTTGGGGCGGCCTTTGAAATCCCGGAGAGCCATGTCCGGATCGCAGTCACATATAATTCCGCGATCGACTACGATTTCGACACGTCCGGTGCCTATCAAGGGACCACGGATGTCGAGACCCCGCAATCGGTCAACGTCCATCTCCAGGCGCCGATCAGCCTTTCCACGTTGCTCTTCGCGACAGTTCGCTGGGCCGATTGGAGCGAACACACGATCAATCCGCCGGGCTACCCTTTGGGATCACTCGTCCACTTCAACGACACGACGACCTACACGCTCGGCGTGGCACAGATGTTCAGTGAACAATGGTCGGGTTTCACAACTCTGACATATGAACCCTCGACCGACGTATCGGCTGAAGGGCCGCTCGACGCAACCGACGGTTTGTGGGGCGCCACGCTTGGGGCGATCTATACGAAGGACGGGATGAAAATAACCACCGCTATCAGCTACCACCAGTTCGGTGATGCGTCGGGTTCATTCGGAAATTTTACGGACAACGATCTCGTCAGCGCCGCCGTCAAAGTGGGGTATTCGTTTTGATCCTCGCCGCCGGAAACGGCGTCGCAGATCGACTGGATGATCTCGACGGTGCGCGCCAAGGGGCGCCAAACATGAATGGAGGCAGCTAGGCAGAAAACAGGTCTGCCAAGCAGACCTGTCATCAATACGCGATCCTCCCATCCACGATCTGCCCGCTCGAGGGAGAAAGTTCGCGTTTCAAAACTTCGCGCGCATCGCCGCTGATGACCGAGACCGGAGCCGCAACGGCCACGCGCGCTGCAGACCCGGCGAAATTGGCGGCGGCTACTCCCACGCGATCCGCGAACGTCTCCTCGCCGCCCGAAATCGATTGGCCGGCCAGACGCCGGCCGAGCAGACGCACGATCTCGGGACTGTCAGCAAAGGCATTGTGGCCAAGCGGATCGTTTGACGTAATGGCGCTCGTGTCGATGACTGACACGCCCAACTCCTCGAGCGCAGCGGCATAGGGTCTGAGATCGGATCCTCCGACGCGGTCAACTCCGCCCGACAGAAAGCCCGAAACCTCGAGCGCCTTGTCACGTGTGGATGTCAGAATCGCAAAATGCGGCCGCTTTGGTCCCATTTCGATAAACTGCCGGCGAAACACATCGATGTCGATGTCCGGCGATGCAAGGATGACATTCTTGATTTTGGCCGGGATCGATTTTTCTCGCATGGCAACACCGCGCAGTGCCTCCGCCGCGAGCCAGGTCCCCATCGAATGCGCGAGAATCGTCACTTCGTCGACATCGGGGCTTCGGGTGGCCTGAAGGAGCAGGTCCTCCAAGGCTCGCCGTGAGTAGTTGGCGCTCTCCTTGTCATAGAGGTAGTCGAAAACGCGAGCCCGCGATGGCCAGGCGAAGAGTATAGGTGCCGCATCGGTGCCCGAGTCGTGTACGATCTGGGCGAAGCGAAAGACGGCGTCGGCATAAGTGTTGTTGAAGCCATGAACAAAGATGAGCACCTGCCGCTTGGCGTTCCGATTCTTGCGAAACCATGCGAGAGCCTGCCCTTCCGTCGCAACCTTGCCGACTTCAAGGATTGCAAACTCCTTTTCCGGATTCGGCGGAACGCGTGAGGGCCACTGCACCTCGCCGATCTTGCGGTTTCGATCCGGAGGAATGGAGACGGTGAGGTTATTCAGCGAGATCGCCGTTCCACGCTCGCCCGAATAGAGGCGGCCGGGATCGTCGGATGGCCTTCGCGTCGTTGCCACCAGCATGCTCACCCGGCTGGCGTCGTTGGCTGCCACCTGATGAGGCTGAAGGACGTTCTCCACCCGGGTCGCGCAGCCGGAGGCGAGGACACATAACACAATAAGGGAAGCAAGCGCCCGCGGCGGAAACGCATACATTGCAGCGGTGCGGTGCGACAGGGCAGTTCGTTGCGGCCCCCGGGCGAAACCACGCCCGGGGAATGAGATCTTGGGAATTGTCATGTCAGTTCTGCCCGATCTCACGCGGTATCCGGAACCAGGCGACATAGAGCGCCGGCAGGAAGAGGAGCGTCAGTGCCGTGCCCACGACGATACCGCCCATCATTGCATAGGCCATGGGTCCCCAGAATATCTCGTGCGAGATCGGGATCAGCGCCAGGGTCGCGGCTGCGGCCGTCAGCATGATTGGCCGCATTCGGTGTTCGGTCGCCTCCACGACCGCCGTCCAGGGCGACTTTCCCGCGGCTCGCAATTCCTCGATCTCCACGATCAGGATCACCGAGTTGCGGATGAGAATGCCGACGAGTGCGAGCACGCCCAGGAGGGCGACGAAGCCGAGCGGGGCATTGCTCATGAACAGCGCCGCGACGACACCAATCAGCGCCAAAGGGGCAACCGAGAAGACCAGGAAGAGCCTGTGGAAGCTCTGAAGCTGGATCATCAGCAGGGTCGCCATGATAAGGAGCATGGCCGGCGCCACCGTGGCGATTGGCCCCTGCGACTTGGCGCTTTCTTCGACCGCGCCGCCGACTGCAACGGAATAGCCAACCGGCAGCGTCTTTTCGAACGCCGCAACCTTGTCGGCGAGCGCCTTCACGATGGTCGCCGGCTGCGTCGTACCACTGATCCCGGCCTTGATCGTGATGGTCGGGACCCTGTCGCGCCGCCAGATCGTCGGCTGTTCGAGCTCGTAACGGAACGTTGCGACCGATGAGAGCGGAACCGACTGACCGTTGCTGCTCTGCAGTTGCAGGTCGAGCAGCGTGTCGATCGAGCCGCGCTCCTTTTCCGAGGCACGACCGACGACATTGACCAGATAGATGTCGTCCCGGACCTGCGTTGCGGCGTCACCTTGTACGACGGTGTTGAGCGCCATCGCGATGTCTTGGGACGAGACACCGAGCTGCCGCGCCTTGTCCTGCAGCACGTCGATCTTTACGACACGTGCCGGTTCATTCCAGTTGAAGGCGAGATTCTTGAGGGAAGGATGGGCACCGATGACAGACCCCAGCTTCTGTGCCAGGTCGCGCACCGTCTGGAGGTCTTCGCCGGACACGCGGTACTGAATCGGCTTGCCGACCGGCGGTCCGATTTCCAGCAGCTTCACATAGGCGTCAGTGCCGGGAAAGGCCTTCTGGAGGTAAGCTTCCGCTTCTTGCTTCAGCTTGTCGCGGGCGTCGAGCTCCTTGGCGACGATAACGGTCTGACCGAAGGAAACGTCTGCCGGCTGCACGTCGAAGGAAAGGATGAAGCGCGGCGCGCCCCTTCCGACATATGTCGACCAGTGATCGACCGCAGGGTTTCCGGCCAGCATCTCGCGCTCGAACTGAGCCATTTGACGGCTCGTTTCGGCAATCGAGCTGTTCTGCGGCAGGTTCCAGTCAACGATCAGTTCCGGCCTGTCAGAGCTTGGGAAGAACTGCTGCGGCACCATCGTCAGACCCGCGAGCGAACCTGCGAAGAGGAGAACGGTCGCGAGGATCGTCATCCAGCGCCAGCGCAAGCAGAACTGCAGCATGCTCGAGAATGCCCTCGCGAACCGGCCCTTGTGTTCGGCATGCTTCTTCATAGTCTTCGGCAGCAAGGTAACGCCGATGAGAGGCGTGAACAGGACGGCAACGATCCAGGAGACGACGAGCGATACGGCGATCACGACGAAGAGGGTGAAAGTGAATTCGCCGGCGCTGCTCTTGTTGAAGGCGACCGGGATGAAGCCCGCGACGGTCACGAGCGTGCCGGTCAGCATCGGAAAGGCCGTGGACGTGTAGACGTAGGTGGCGGCCTTCCTGAGACTGTCACCCATTTCCAGCCGGGCCACCATCATTTCGACCGCGATCATTGCGTCGTCGACGAGAAGACCGAGTGCGATAATGAGCGCACCGAGCGAGATTCGCTGCAGTGAAATGCCCGAATAGAGCATCACCATAAAGGTGATAGCGAGAACCAATGGGATCGCGATCGCCACGACCAGGCCTGCCCGGAAACCGAGACTGATAAAACTGATCGCGAGCACGATGGCCACCGCCTCGAACAGGGCCTTCGTGAAGCCTCCCACGGCCTCGTGAACGACTTTCGGTTGGTCGGATACCTGTTCGACCGAGACGCCGACGGGAAGATCCTGAACGATCCCGGCCATCGTCTTTTCGAGCGCTTCGCCAAAGGCAAGCAGGTTACCGCCGGTCTTCATGCCAATTGCGAGCCCGATGGCCGGTTTTCCCTTGAATCGGAAGAGCGAGGTCGGCGGGTCGACATAGCCACGCGTGATGTTGGCAACGTCTGTCAGCGGGAAGAATCGGTCGTTTACCCGTAGGTTGATCCCACGCAAGGTGTCTTCGGAGATAAAGCGTCCTCCGACCCGCAATGCGACGCGTTCTGGTCCCGTCTGAATGAAACCCGACTGGGTGACGGCGTTCTGCGCCTGCAGCGTGGAAATAATGTCGGCGCGATTAAGGCCGAGGGCCGCGATCTTGCGGGTGGAGAACTCAAGATAGATGACCTCGTCCTGCGCGCCGACGATGTCGACCTTGCCGACGTCCGCAATCTTGAGGATCTGGGTACGGGCATCTTCCGCGAAGTCCCGCAGTTCCCGGTGACTTAGCCCGTCGCTGGTTAAGGCAAATATATTGCCGTAGACATCGCCGAACTGGTCATCGAACAACGGACCGATGACGCCCTGAGGGAACTCGTGTTTGATGTCGTCGATCAGGTTGCGCACCCGCGACCAGGTGGGCTTTACATCCTGCGCATTCGTATCCGGCAACAGATCGACGAAGACGATCGTCTGGCCGGCGGTTGTGATACTGCGGGTGTGTTCGAGATTGTTGAGTTCCTGCAGCTTCTTTTCGATGCGGTCGGTAACCTGCTGCGTCACTTCCTGGGCAGAGGCGCCGGGCCATTGGGCCTGGATCACCATCGTCTTGATCGTGAAGGATGGATCCTCTTCACGGCCAAGGCTTAGATAGGCAAACGCTCCCGCCACTGCGAAGATGATCATGAAATACCAGACGAGCGAGCGGTGCTCGAGCGCCCAGTCTGAAAGATTGAATTTGTTCACGGGCGATTATCCTGTTCAGTTCTCACACTCTGCCCCTCGGCAAGTTCATTCACGCCGGCGACGACGATCTCTTCGCCATCCTTGAGCCCGGAGAGGACTTGGACAGAACGGATGTCCGTGGAGGAGCCGTCGAGCCGCACGGCTTTGAGCGAGACGGTGTGTGTCTCCGGGTCAACCACCCAGACACGGTCGGCGCCGTCCTTCTTGACGACGGCCGTTGCCGGTACGTCGATCGCCGCCCCTTGCCGAACGCCGGCTGGTGCCGCGGTCACTACCGATCCCAGCCGGAAGACCTCCGGCGCCTCATCGATGGCGATTTTCAGCCGATGAGTACGAGTACCGGCATCCGCCTGCGGGCCAATTTCGCGCAGGACGCCGGAGGTCTGCAGCGCGTCATCGAGTTGGAGGGCAATGTCCGCTCGGTCCCCCAGACGCAACGATCGTAGATACGTTTCGGGAACGTCGACGACTACGTCGCGCTGATCAAGACGCGCAAGCTTCAGGACAGGCTGCCCGGCAGTTACCGTCTGTCCGACTTCGACCCAGGTCGCAGTCACAACACCATCGAACTCGGCCTTCAACACAGCATAGCCAAGCTGCTCGCGTACCTTCTCCAGGCTGGCATTTGCCTTGCCGACGCCCGCCCAGGCCGATTTCAGCGCCTGATCGGCGAGGTCCAGATCCGCGGTGCTCGCGGCGCTCGTCGAGGCAAGCCTCCGCTTGCGGTCCTGCGTCAACAAGGCGTTCTCGAACTGCGCTTCAGCGTTGCGCAGATCGGCTTCGGCGCTGCGGACCGCAAGCTGAAGAGCAAACGGATCGATTTCAGCCACGACATCGCCGGCACGCACGAGGTCGCCAACATTTACCTTGCGCGACACGACGCGTCCCAAGGTTCGGAATGCAAGATCGGTCTCAACCCTGGCCTGGACGATCCCGGGGAGGCGCACTAGCTGCACGTGCGCTGCACTCACCGCAACGGACTTGACCGGCCGCGGCCTGGCGGTCTCACCTGCGCCGGCATCCTGACTACAGCCGGCAAGAATCGCCAGCGCTGCCAGGAGTGAAAACGAGACTTGGGGACGGTAAGCAACCATCTTACTTGCCCTCCCAGGCCACCACTTGGCCTTGCTTGAGGAACTTTCCGCCCTCTGTGACGATCAGGTCTTGCGGGGCGATCCCGCCCTCCACGATCAGATCGCTTTGCCGGTACTTAGCGACTGCGATCTTTTGCAGCGAGACGGAGTTCTTCACGGGGTTGATGCGCCACACGGCGGGCTCGCCCATCGCGGAGGCGATCGCGCCGGCGGGCAGGACAATCCCCTTGCGTGACGGCGAACGGAATTCACCGACAACCGGCGTGCCAAGCGGCCATTGCGCATCTTCCGCAAGCGCCACCTTGATGCGGATCGTTCCGGTTCTCGTGTCGATGAAAGGAGCGATCTCCCTGACGGTCGCTTGAGTTTCGAGCGCGCGATCCCCGACCGGTGCGACACCGACCTGCGCCAATGGCCGTCCTTCGAGAAAGAAAGCCTCGAAGACGTCGAAAACGGCGTCGCGGGGGCCGTCATGGGCGAGAGTGAAGGCAGGCTGCGCCGCGGAAACCACCTGGCCGACTTCGATCTCGCGCGCGGTGATGATCCCTCCCGAGCCGGCCTTCAACTCGGTATGCGACAATGCGTCCTTGGCCGTTGCCAACGCCGCTTCCGCAGCATCCAGTGACGCTCGTGCCGTTCGCAGTTCCTTGTCAGCCTGATCGAAGGTCGCCTGAGCAATCGAGCGTGAGCGCAATAGCGCGTCATACCGTTCGAACGTCAGGGCCTTTTGCTTGACGATCGCCTGCGCCGATTCGAGCCCAGCGCGGGCTACCTCCACATCGGCCCGTTGTTCGGTATCGTTGAGACGAGCGAGGACGTCGCCGGCGTGCACATGCGATCCAACGTCGACGAGACGCTCGATAACCCTGCCGCTGACGCGGAAGGACAGATCGGATTGGATCCGTGCCTTGACTTCGCCGGTAATCTCTGCGGCCGGTTGATACTCGGCCGCAGACGCGCGAACCGCCCGAACCTGCTGTGGTGGCGCGGCCACTTCGGCTTTGTCTTCGCAAGCGGCGAGATAGGCGCAGGCGAGACCAATTCCAATCAAACGAAAGGGCTGCATGTTTTTCTCCACAGCGGTTTGCAATCAAAAGGGTGGTGCGCTAGTATCACTGACTAACGGGTTAGTCAATTAGTTGAGCAAGGCGCCGGGATGATCACAGTTGCCAAAGCGGCGAACCGTCTGTACCCGGGCTAACCTGCTAGGATTGCTTGCAACCAGGCGACTCGAACAACCGGTCCAATCCAGCAGGAAATGGAAGTGTGATGACAAAGACCGAAAAGAAGACCTCTCGGGCGGAACAAAAAGCCAGGCGCCCTCAGGAGATCCTCGAGGCCGCGTTCGAAGAATTTACCGTCAAGGGATACGCGGCGACGCGGGTGGAAGACGTTGCTGCCCGCCTCGGGGTGACGAAGGGCACCGTCTATCTCTATTTTCCGACGAAGGACGTTCTCTTCGAGGAAATGTTCCGCCATATGTCGACCCCGTTCGCGGACCTGCTGGCGTCTGTCGGCACACTCGAAGGTTCGACGGCGGACCAGCTACGGGCCCTTCTGCTCCTGGCATACGAAAAGATCGCCGACGACCGGAAAACAAGAGAACTCCTGCGCTTGTCATTGTCCGAGGGGACGCGCTTCCCCGACATTGTGGACCGACACCATGACGAGTTCATCGCTCCGTTGATCGCTGCCGTCCGTACGCTCGTCGATGAAGGCGTGGCATCGGGAGAATTCCGCGAGGGGGCCGCGTCAAAGTTTCCCGACGTCGTCGCCAGTTCGATCCTTCACGTTGCCGTGTGGCGCCTGATGTTTGCGGATCGAAAGCCGATTGATGGGCCTGCCTTCATCGAGGCGCATTTCGACCTGGCCCTAAACGGACTGTTACCGCGTTCATAGCCCCAGGTGGATCTTGCCGATCTCTGTGCACCTCTAAAGTCGCATAGAATCTCCTATCTTTTCCGGTGTGGAACTCGAACCGGGCCGGATCGTCCCCGCCTACCGAATGTTCCTTATCAGGGGATGGCGAGACTTCGAATAAACTGCTCGCCTCCGAGCACGATGAAAGACACGACGGCCATCATAAGGCCCCGCCGGAAGCGCACCTGTTTGATGATCCTGACGCGAGACGTCTTGAGCAGCTCGGCGCCGAGCACCGAGGTCCAGTCGGATCTCAGCGCCTCTCGGACGAAGTCTTTGAGATCGGCAAATGTGTCGGGTTCGACATAGTAGACGCGCTGATCGGAAGCAGCGGACGTTTTCCCGAGCAGGTCCTTTTCTGCGCGGGTTCGGCTCGGATAGAGCACTTGCCCGAACTGCAGGATCGGCAGGATGACAACGCCCCAGACCACGGCGAAGAACAGCGGGCCAAGCGGTGCACGCGTCGGCAGGAGATCGCCGAAATGCAGCACCAGATTGAGTGCCAGGATGTAGCCGGCGCCAACGATCTGCGCCTTGGTGTCATAGGAGCGCGCCGTCACTTGCGTTTCCTGCAATGCGGCAAGGAGCATCCTGTCTACATAATCCTGCTTGTTCTCACTCGGCGAGGCGTACATCGGGGTATCCGATCGAAGAGAGCGCTCAAGGAGCGAGGCTGGGGTCTCCGGCATGGCTGTTCCGCCTCAGTGCAGCCGTACGGCAGCAGGCGCCGCGAGTGCACGCGGATCTATCGCCGGCTCGTCCGTCTCCCGAAATTGGTTGACGGCGATATAGGAGACCAGCGTCAGCATGGTCGCGACTGCGAGTCCGAGGACTTCGCAACTGCCAGAGAGATAAAGGCTAGCAACACAGACACAAAGAAACTGACCGGACGACGGGCGCATGAAAGCCTCCGCTCGAAAGGTTCGAGGTTGTAAGGGTTTGACGATGAGAAGGCCTACGCATGATCAAATTTGACCTTCGAGTTGACTAATATGTCAATTCGACCTTAACGTCAATATGAGAATTACGCTTTTGTACGATGCAGGAGTTCTCTCCTCGCCGAGCCTAGCGCCGGGAATACGGGGGCGCGATGATAGTACTTCTTGCGCACTGGGTTTGCCGGTAGCTTTACGACGGCTGCAGCGGCACGATCGCACAGAACTAGCCGGTGCTGCCCCTCCGCGACTTAGAAAGGTCGTCGCATCTGGTTAGGGCTGATAACTGGACATTCTGGTCAATATGACCTATTTGCATGAAAAGTTTTCAGGTTGTCTGTACCGTGGCCAAAATCGATCCGATCCGACGCGCCGAAATCGGGCGTGAAAAGCGCGCGAGAACTCGAGCGCAGCTTGTTGCTGCCGCCAATTCGCTGTTTGCTAGGCAGGCGGTGGAATCTGTCACAGTGGATGACGTGGTCAAGGAGGCCGGCGTCGCCAAGGGAACCTTCTACGTTCATTTCGACAGCCTGGAGGCAGTGACCGCAGCGGTCGCAGAGGAACTGGTGCGGTCCTTCGACGAACTGCTTCAGCCGGGCCGGGGCTCCCTCACCGACCCTGCTCTAAAGATTGCCTTCGGGTGCTACTCATTCATCGACAAGGCTCTCAAAGACCCTCTATGGGCCAGCGTTGTCGCAAGACTGGCGGCAGCGGCGCCGAAGGGCGGCGAGATTGCCCGCCGCCGCCTCTTCGAAGACCTACAGCAGTTCTCGAAGGCATTGCCGGACGACGGGGTGTCTGCAGAGCTGAAACTGGAGATTGTCGTCGGAATCATGCTCCAGATCTTACGCGCGCTCGGCGAAGGAAGGTTGTCCTCGATCGACCGTGACGCTGCCATCAGCGCGATTCTGCGCGCGATCGGCCTCAATGCCCAGGAGGCCAAGTCTGTCCTTATGCGCTTACCGGCAACTCCCATGTCGGACAATTCCTCGCGAAGCGCGACCAAGTAGCGAACATGCGGGGCGGAGCAAGCTTCGCGATTTCGGACTGCTTTGCGAGCGGCACACCCCGGGGGCATGGTACATGCTCTCTAATGCCGACACGGAAGCTTCGCCAGAACCCATCAAGGACTCGGGCTCTTGGGTCGGGCGCTCCCGATGGCCCGAAGTGCCGCTTCCAGGGCCTGGCTGGACAATTCAGGGGGGGCGACTCGTTGGAGAATGCCACGGGTCACCTGCAGCCAAATTCCAACGAGGATGTCGACAGCCAGTTCCGGGTCCCTCACTGTCATATGCCCTTGGGCAATCGCCTCAGCAATCTCGGTTTTGAGATTGTCGCGAACACTGCGGGCGAACTCGCCGCGGGTTTGCGCGCTCTGAACGACCAACCGCGCCCAGCCAGTGTCTGAAATCGCTTTTTCCAGTGATTGCGTGAAGGCGAAAGAAATACGGGCGATAGGGTCGCTCATCTCGAACCGATCAGGCGACAGCACGTCGTCGAAACTCCGGCCGAGTTGCCCGGTTACCTCAGAAACCAACTCCTCGATATTCTGGAAGTGATAGTAGAAGGTGCCCTTGGCGAGGCCCGCTGCCTCTGCAACAGCTTCCACTGTGAGGGCCTTGGCGGGCCCTTGCGCGAGCAACATCGTCCCCGCTTCGACGATTTGCGCGTGCGTCCTGGCCCGCCTTTCGCGCCCGATCTTCGCCCGGCGCTCCATATTTATCTTTGCCATTCGTCAACCTGCTCCGCAAATCCCGTGGCTCGCTATGAGCATATAGTCGTTTTGACTATTGCGTTCAATTGTATTGGAGCTTTCGCTTCCCGGCGCCGCGCCCGATCGACGGATGCGGCAGGCCAAGCCATCCTGAAAGGGCAACCGCAAAATCGCGACAGAGGCGATCGAAAGCTGGCGTGACCCATTTCTAATTTCCAGATGATCAGTGAACTTTCATATTGACTATATCGTCGAAATGACTTTATAATCATTTCTGTTGATCGAGACTTCCATCTTGCTCAGCCCCATCCCCGCTCAATTCCGTGTGTGAGGTTCATCGATGCCATCCCTCCTGCATCTCGATTCCAGCATTCTCGGCGGAAACTCCGTCAGCCGAGCGCTTTCGGCGGCTGTGGTCACACGCCTTAAGGATCTCAATCCTGGCTTTGACGTGGTGTATCGCGACCTTGCAGCCCAGCCGATCCCACACCTCTCAGGCAACTACGTAGCCGTGGTCAGGGGAGGCTTGGAAGCGAGCCATGATGCCGCGCTTCAGGTCGACCTTGCGCTTGGCCAAGCTGTTCTGGAAGAGTTCCTGGCAGCCGACACCGTCGTTCTCGGCGTAGCCCAGTATAATTTCAGCGTGCCCAGCCAACTGAAAGCGTGGATTGATCGAATCGCCGTCCCGGGCAAGACGTTTCGGTACACCGAAAAGGGACCCGAAGGCTTGGTGTTCAACAAGCGCGTCATCATAGCGTTGGCGCGCGGCGGCTTCTACGGACCGGGTTCACCAGCAGAGAAATTGGAGCACACGCTGAGCTATCTGAAGAGCGTGCTGACTTTCATCGGAATCGCCAGTCCTGAGGTTATCACTGCAGATGGGGTCAACGTAAGTTCCGAGCAGAGAAAGTCGTCGCTGAAGGAGGCAGCGGCAAAGGTTGCCGAGCTAGAAGATAGCAAAAGCATGTTGGAGAGTCCGTCCGCTCGGGCCTTAATCGCTTAAAAGTGCCGTCTGCCAAGAGAATTAGGAGAGCCAAGCCATCAGCCGGGGACCGGGGCCGACTACCCGGCACGCCGCGCCGCGGGAAGGCCAGGGAAGTCGATGCCCCTCACCTCCATGGGCTCGAACTTGCGGTTGGGCAGATCGATGCCAAGACCTGCGGAGACCAACGACACCAGCGAGAAGGTGTCGTCGCAGTATAGGCGAAACTCTTCGACAGATCGTGCTCCTCGAACTTTTTAGTGAAATATCGCTCAGTGTCAGAGAGGTTCTGCCGTGAGAACGAGATGATCTTCTCGCCCTTCAGATCCTCCACGCCGATCTCGCTTCGGGCAAGGCGACGACACGCGACGTGCTGACGAGGCTCTCGCGCGCAGCTGGTCGGGGCCCCAATCGACTGTGCCCCGGCATCGCCCTCCCCCACGCAGTTAAAGCCAGCGCACCATTTTGCCTGAGGCAATGCCGGCCGGACAGATTCACGCGTTTGACACCAAGCACCCCTTTGGTGGACCTCACCGCGGCACAATCCGCGTTAGATACGCTGTGCAGTCAGGGCCGGTGCTATGCCGCACAGTGTTTGACAAAGACCCGCGTGCCCGCTTTGAAACCTACTACTCTCCTTATGATTGTGATCGCCCACAAGGAGGGGCCTACACGAGACTAGGCGCGTCGCCGCCTACCCAAAAAACAGGGTCCATGCTATTTTAGAAGCCTAGAAAGGCCAGCCATGCGCGGGTTATTGGCATTGGAAACGCTGATCTTCACGGCGACAATCGCCGCCGCGGGGAATTCCGTGTTCGATGCCGTAACAGCCCGAGATTCCGCCGCTGTCGAGAAGGCTCTGGCCTCGGGCGCCGATGTCAACAGCCGGGCGCACGATCAAGCAACGCCTCTGATAAACGCTGCTTTGGCCGACCAGCTCGCAATCGCCGAGTTGCTGATACATAAAGGTGCCGACGTTATGGCGCGAAACTCTGGCGGCTTTACCCCGCTTCATGCCGCGGCCTTTTCTGGCAGCCTGCCGATCACCAAACTACTGCTCGCCCACGGCGCGACGCTCGACGATGCGGCCAATAAGGCGGGTGTGACGCCGCTGATGGTTGCCGGGGAGGAAAACCACGTCGCTCTCGCTACGTTTCTTCTCGCCAGGGGAGCCGATGTCGGCCGTGTGGAGGTTCACGGCTACACGCCCATCACACGGGCGTTTTGGAAAGGCAATACCGACATTGTCCGGCTGTTGAAGCGGCATGGCGCGACCTGTCCTCCGGCCAGCGTTTTGGGCGACGACGATTACATGAAGTGTTTGGGAATCCACGATTGAGCAGGAGGGAACGATGCATGCGATGAGCAAACGCGCTCCGACTCGGGGGCTTCGCGGCTCTGTGGCGATGGTTATCCTTGCGATCGCAGCCAATGTTGGTGGACCATCAGCTTTCGCCGATGACTCGGTGAACACAGGCTACTTCGGCGGCGTAGCGATCATGGGATACGACCCGGTCGCCTACTTCACCCGCGGCAAGGCAATGAAAGGTTCCGAGAAATTCTCCTACGAATGGCTGGGGACGCCCTGGCATTTCGCCAATGCCAAACACCGCGAAATGTTTATCAGCGAGCCGATGAAGTATGCGCCGCAGTATGGCGGCTACTGCGCGGGCGAGGTCGCATTCGGGTCAGTCACGGTAAACATCGATCCAGAAGCGTTCAAGATTATCGACGGCAAGCTTTACTTGACCTACGATCAGGGCGGTGCGAACTGGTTTGCGACCCACGCGGTGGAAGCAGTGGCCAAAGCCGATGACAATTGGCCGAAGATCGCGGCCGACCTCAAGCTGGATCAATATCACTGAACCGCCACGGATGCGCGTATCTATTTGACTGGCGAGAAGTAGAAGACCTTGCTCGAGTTCACGTAAGCATAGCCGCCTTCATCGGGCGAACTTGCACGTTTGTAGACCGGGCCGCAATCGGCTTGACCAAATGCGTTTTCACTCTGCTCACAGAGCAAGTCCCCCTTGACGAAAACCGTTTCGGTCATCATCTGCGTTGCTGAGCGGAATGCCGCCTTGCCATCGCGGTTAACCTGCAGGAGTGCCGGGCTTCCGGAGGGGCCGATCTTACCCCGCAGAAGTTTCCCCATGACCGTGCTCGCTATTTCGTCACTGTTCAACCGGTCGTGCGCGTCGCCTTGGAATCCGAATGGCCACTCCGGCATACCGGCCTCGCGCAGGGCATCGAGGATAAACGCCAAGTCCTGCGCGTTTCGAAAGTGGGCATGACTCATCCGCCAGCCCGCCAGGGACTCCGCAGATTTGCTACCGCCGAGCAGCCGGATTCCTTCGGCGACAGCCGCACGGGCATCCTCAAGCCGGGCGACCTGGACGTAGGCCATAGCGAGAGGGGTAACGAAATAGCCGTTTCCGGGCGAACCATCGCGCGCAAGCGCAAAATTTTCGATGGCCTTCACGTAGTCGCGTTGTAGATAGAAAATCAGCCCAGCGGTATACCGGTCGATGGCCGACAGGTTCGGATCGAGCTTGAGCGCCGTCTCGACGGCCGCAGCGGCTTCGGCAAGGTTTCCGGAGAACAGTTGAACGTATGCGACGGCCATCTGCGCTTCGGCATCGGCGGACCCGAGGGCTATCGCCTGCCGTGCTGAGGCGATGGCCTCTTCATAGCGTCGCTCCACGACCTGAATGACGGCAAGGACCGCGTACGGCGATGAAAGGGCGGGGTCGAGCGCCAAGGCACGGCTTGCCTTGTCGTAGGCCCTTTTTCGCGCCAATGCGCTCTGGAGAACGTCGTCAAATGCGTTTCGCCAGACGTAAGCGGTGGCGCGCGCGTCGGCCGCGAAGGCCTCAGCAAAACCGGGGTCGAGCGCCTCCGCCTTGTCAAACAGGGCTAGGGCCTCCAGCAACTCGGAAGGGCGTCCGGTCCTCGTCGCCTGCTCGGCCCGCAGATAATTGTCATATGCTTCAAGGTTCGCGGTCGGCGGTCGGGCAATCCGTTCGGTCTGCGACCGGGTCAACTCTAACCCGAGTGCCTTAGCGATCTGCCTGCTCATCTCGTCTTGCAGCACGAATACCTCCGCTTCGTCGCGGTCGAACCTCTTGGCCCAAACATGGTCGCCGCTTGCGATATCGATCAGTTGGGCATTGATGCGGATTTGATCCCCCGTTCGACGAACGCTGCCCTCGACGACAAAATGCACGCCGAGTTTGCGTCCGATGTCCGCCGCAGCTTCGGCTTTGCCTTTGTAAGCGAACACCGAATTCCGGGCGGTGACCTCCACGTCCGATAGACTTGCGAGATCGGTAATCAGATCGTCGGTGATGCCATCGGTGAAATAATCCTCGGCCGGGTCGCCGCTCAGATTAGCGAATGGCAGCACCGCAACCGATGTATGCTGCGGGGCAAACGACCATTGCCATGCGAAGACGATCGCCAAGGTTCCGATCAGCATCGCGGCGAGGCCCACTACCAAGATAATAGCCCGACGGCCGTGCCTGCGGCCGACCGTCAAGACCTTTCCCCCCTCGGATGGGTCGAGCAGAACGCGATAGACACGGACCGGGTCGGCTATATTTTTCAGGTGCTGCTCACCGAGGGCCGAAAAGCCGACATTGGCCTTGTGCACGGCGTGATCGAACGCGGTTCCGGATATACATATCCCGCCAGGCTGGGCCACACTTTGCAGTCGCGCGGCTATGTTCACGCCGTCGCCGTAGATGTCATCGCCTTCGACGATGACGTCACCGAGATTGATGCCAATACGGAACTGAATTCGCTGTGCCGCGGTAACAGCCTCGCAGCGGCCGGCCATTCTCCGCTGGATCACGGCGGCACATTGAACCGCGTCCACAACGCTCGCGAATTCAACGAGCGCACCATCGCCCATGAGCTTGATGATGCGGCCATGGAAGTCGGCTATGGCGGGATCAACCAACTCCCGGCGGCAGGCCTTCAGCCGCTCTAGGGTGCCAACCTCGTCCTCTCCCATCAGGCGGCTATAGCCGACAACATCAGCAGAGAGTATTGCGGTGAGCCGCCTCTCCATTTTCCCGCCCACACTCCAATGGCCAACTTTATCCTACCACTTCGAGGGCGCGCAGGCATCGCAATGTTCTAGTGAAGCCATCACGAAGCTTACATCGCATAGCCCTGATTTTGGCGGGCGTGCTGTGCTGTGTGCTCCACTCCATTGTCGCCCGCATGCTGCCGCTCCGGTGACACTCGCAACGTTTCGCCCGGCTTCAGATCAAGGAATGCCGTCAGGCCAGTACGACCACGCCAAGCCAGCCAGCAAGAGCGTTACCTCCTCGCCTTCCGCCAGCCAGCCGGCCTCGCCTCAGATTCGGAGCCGGCGCCGCTGCCTCGATCGCCTATGTAACGGGGCCGTCGAAGAGCAGGGAGACGCGGAGCCCTTGCCATTCCTTCAGCCTTAGCGGACTTTCACGTTGGCGTGCTGGTTGGCGGCATCGGTATCAGTAGCGGGCGTCTGGGTGTCATGGCCGGTGAAGGGACTGCCCTGACCGGGCGCCAAGGTACCACTATGGCCTGCACTGTTTGTCGTGAAAGCGTGTGTGTTGGAAGATGCTGTGCCGCCAGCCGCCAATCCGTTCTGTTGCGCTTGGAATAGATGGTCGTCCGCTTGGGCGATCGCACCGGAGGAGATCAGCAAGGCCGCCGAGGCGGTAATCAAGGTAACGATCCTCATTGCAGTAACTCCATCTTTTTTGTTGTCGAAGCGTATGACACGCCTGCTGGCGTCGTTATTCCTTTCGATGCGGTTGGCCACGATAGAATATGGGCTATCGCACAAGCCTTGGCGGTTGATCTACCGCGTCGTGGGATCGGACAGTATGGTCTATTGCGTCGCCGATGGGTCGCGAGACATGCAGTCATTCTCGAAAGGCGCCTATTCTGAGCAACAAGCTGAGGCTGTGCTGATACTGCGCTTAGGCTCGCCGTCAGGCGCTTTGTCGGCTTTCGGAGACGAACTCACGCCCCTCCCCTTCGCCAAAATGAGTTCTATACCTGCGCTCGGTTCTCAATTGCGTCGGCTTACGCGCCAAATGACGTTGCCGACGTCATCTGCCACAAGCAATGCGCCGCTTTTGTCGATCGCTACGCCGACCGGACGACCCATTGCCTTGTTGTCGGGGCCGATAAAGCCCGTGAGAATATCCTGTGGCCGGCCACTGGGTTTGCCATTTCGGAAAGGCACGAAGACAACCTTGTAGCCGCTGTAGACGCTCCGGTTCCAGGAGCCGTGCTGACCAACGAAAGCTCCGTTGCGATAGAGTGGGCCGATTGAAGCGCCCTTTGAGAACGTAAGACCCAGCGAGGCGGTGTGCGAGCCCAGCGCATAGTCCGGCTTGATAGCCTTGGCGACGAGATCGGGACGCTGTGGCTTGACGCGGGCGTCGACGTTCCCGCCGAAATAGCTGTAGGGCCAGCCGTAGAAGCCTCCATCGCGGACGGAGGTCATGTAGTCGGGGACGAGATCGTTACCGATCTCATCCCGTTCGTTGACGGCGACCCAGAGTTCGCCGCTCTGCGGATTCCAGGAGAGGCCGTTCGGGTTGCGCAGGCCCGAGGCGAAGACGCGCGTGCGGCGGCTTGCGCGGTCGATCTCGAGAACAGCGGCCCGGTTCGCCTCCGCTGCCATGCCGTTTTCCCCGACATTGCTGTTCGAGCCGACTGTAACGTACAGTTTGCGCCCGTCAGGGCTGGCGGTGACGTCCTTGGTCCAATGGTGGTTGAGATCGCCCGCCGGCAGATCGACAATCTTTTGCGCCGGAGCAGTTATACGGGTGCGGCCGCTCCTGTAGGGGAAGGCGACGAGGGCATCGGTGTTGGCGACGTAGATCCTGCCGTTCGAAAGAGTCATGCCGAAGGGCGAATTCAGTCCCTCCAGAAATGTCCGGCGCATGTCGGCGACGCCATCTCCATCGGTGTCGCGCAGGAGCGTGATCCGATTGGCGCTTTTGGTTGCCGCGCCGGCACGCTTCATTGCGGCGCCCATGACCAGCTTGCGGAGGCTGAAGCCGCCGCCCTTCTTTTCCGGCGCGTTACTTTCAGCAACCAGCACATCGCCATTGGGCAGGACGTGCAGCCAACGGGGGTGGTCGAGACCTGTGGCGAAGGCATTGACCCTTAAGCCTTTTGCGGGCGTCGGCGCCGTGCCGTCCCGCCAACCTTTCGCTTCGGCGATCCGGATCGTGGGGATAAGCGTCGGTCGCGGCTTTGGCAGCGTCGGGTTCGGCCCATAGCCGCCGTTGGAGGCAATTGCCCCCGTCTTCTGATCCGAAACGGCGACACAACCGGTGGCGAGGACACCTATGATGGAGACAATGATCGAGAGTCGCGGGATCCCGGTATTCGTCGGATGTCCTCCGAACGGAATGCATTTTTCGCCGCTTGTAACTTAGACACGAACCTCGCCGTTATTATTCCGTGGTTTTTGTGATCCGAGGTTCGCGCCCTGCGCGGCCAATCCACCCTACCCGTGCGGAGCAACGCTCGTTCTGATGCCAGCCGCGGCAAAGCGGGTGAGCTGAATCTGGGTTGCATCCTCGGTGTAAAGGACGTGAACCGCGCGGCCGCTCGCCGTGAGCTTTTCAGCTTCCTTGAAGGCGTCTTCAAAACTGACAGGTATTGCATCACTGGGCGTAGGGGGATCGTCCGGTTCCAACACGTAGAATGTGGCGTTTCGGATGTCTGTCATCGGTGCGCTCCTTTCGCGCAACAATAGCTGGCGAGCGCGATAGTTCCGGATCATAGGAGATTTGGCGGTCGCTGCATCATCGTTTCGCTTGCGCCCGACGTCACCGGGCTCGTCGATCGCGTTGCGGTCGCCGACAATGCCGTGGTTCGCAAGGGCGACGTTCTCTTCACCGTCGACAGGAGCCGGCGGCCTTCTCGCAGCCGGATTCTGGCCGCGTGCTTGGAACTAATGACGGGCGAGACTGTTTCAGCTGTGACTTTGGCATGACGCTGACGCGCCCTCCTGGCTGGGTAAGCCTCGATTTTGAGGAGACTCGCATCATGAAGATTTCGTCCAGATTTCGTTCAGTCGCGGCTGCGGTTATCGCTGCAGCAGGAATCAGCTTTGCCGGTGCCGCGCATGCCGACAGCGGTACGATCAGCTTCTCAGTCTACAAGGCGGCCTTCTTTGTGGGTGGTTCTGGCGGCGAGGGCACGCTGACCTTCCATGGTCGCCGCTATCCCATCTCTGTCGGCGGCATCTCGGGCGGCCTCGCCTTCGGGGCTTCTAAGACCTATTTCCATGGTACCGTTCGCCACATTCGCCGCGCCCGAGATGTGACGGGGGTCTACGGTGCGGCGGGCGGTGGCGGCGCGGTCGGCAAAGGGGCCCAGGTGATCGTCATGACCAATGACAAGGGCGCCCAACTCGAGCTCTCAGGCAAGCAGGTAGGCCTGCAAGTCAACGCCGATCTCAGCGGTATTGCCATCACGGTGAAGTAAGGGCCGTCGCTCCGTTCGTCGTCTCTGCAGTCGGCCCACTACGCTGAATACAGAGGTCGGCTTTCAGCGTTGGTCAATTCCAAACTGCTTTGGGCCCCCGCCCATCTTCATGCCAGCAGCCTTGAGGTCAAACCGGATTGATCCTGAGGGCGATACGTGCCCGACTCCCGAGGTCGGAGCTCGTCGTCACGCAGAAGGTCGGACGAGTGAGAACGTGCAAGCTTGGGAAACGCGGCCTCCAACCGGAGGCCGAGTGGATCGAGGCGCATCGCAAACTCTTCGAGGCCCGCTTCGAAGCATTGGACGAAATCATCCGCGAAATGAAAAAGGAGGGAAGCGATGATTCAGCAAGTTAACAGTCCAGGTGGTGAGCAGCACGGCATGTCAGTCGAGCGCAGAGGGGATCGCGAACTCGTCGTAACGCGGACATTCAATGCGCCGCCGAGCACGGTTTACAGGGCTTGGAGCCAGCCCGAGCTGTTCCAACGCTGGTGGGTGCCAAAATCGGCATCCGGCGTTTCGCTCGTATCGTGCGATATGGACGTCCGTACCGGCGGCAAATATCGGCTGGAATTCGGCGCCGGCGGTTCGGACACCATGGCCTTCTACGGCAAGTATCTCGAGGTGGTGCCGAACGAGCGCATCGTCTGGACCAACGACGAGGGCGAAGAGGGCGCGGTCACGACCGTAACCTTCGAGGACCAGAGCGGGAAGACGCTGCTGAATTTCCACGAAATCTATCCGTCCAAGGAGGCGCTTGAGGAAGCACTACAGGGCTCGGCGGCCGCATTGCCGGAACAGCTGGAGCAGCTCGACGAATTGCTTTCAAGCAAAGACGAGTAGCGCGGGTCGGGAAACTCGCCTCCGGGGGAACGTATGCTCTTGGGAACTCCACCGGGCATTCCGGAAGGAGCGAGGGCGCAAAGCCGTCGTTGAGCGTGGACCGCAGTTGGCATCGAGCACGATGTCGGACCAGCTTCTTCGCCTTGAACAGATTCGAGCCTTCCATCAGGGCTTTCGAATGCGAGAGCTTCTGGCTCACCTGGGACCGAGCTGAAATTGATAACGGCCGCACGTGGCCGCCGTTATCAAAGTTTCCCAGTCGGCTTGCGATCAGGCCTCCTCGTCCTGGAATGCTTCTTCGCGCGTCCGCCGGAAGGACGGCACGACCATCAGCACGAACATGCCAACCGTTGCGATAAGGAGCACAAGACTGATCGGGCGCGAGATGGTCATTGCGCGGCGAATGTTCGTTTCGAGAAGCGGACCGAGGACGAAGCCAAGTAACGGCGGGCCCGCTTAAATCGCGCGAGAGCGACTAATCAATTTTACATCAAGGACATACGCAAACGGAAACACCAAGATTTTTTGGGTTTGTGCCGTGTGTTTTTGGCGCCGCTTCAAATTAGTTTTGGCCCATCAGGGTTGGCGGCGCACAGAAAGTTCGGCAGCGCCATTGACCTTCCCATCGTTGGAAGCTCCATCTTGTGACAAAGACAGCGAAAGGAGCACGATCATGGGATCGGTGACCCCCATTAGAACGAACAATCTCGAAGCGATTTCCGCGGCCGCGCTGAGTGCGAGCATACCCGTCGAGGGCATGACCTGCGCGTCCTGCGTCTCCCGCGTTGAAAAGGCGATCCGCGCCGTGCCTGGTGTCACCGAAGCCTCGGTCAACCTCGCAACGGAACGCGCCGATGTTCGCTTCGATGCCAGCACCAAGTCCGCCGACATCGTCAAGGCGATCGAAAATGCAGGGTACGGCGCCGCCGAAGACACGATCGAACTCACAGTCGAAGGCATGACCTGCGCCTCCTGCGTCGGGCGCATCGAAAAGGCGCTGAAGGCGGTGCCGGGCGTCACGGGGGCCAATGTCAATCTGGCGACCGAGCGCGCCTCCGTACACGTGACGAAGGGGATCGCAACGGCCGCCGCGCTCGAGGAGGCGGTTCGCGTTGCCGGCTACGCCGCCAAGCGCATCACCGGCGACGAAAGCGCCGACCGCGAAGGCGAGAAGCGCGAACAGGAGACCCGCAAGCTCGCACGCTCGCTGCTGATCGCCGGCGTCCTGACGCTGCCGATCTTCGTGCTCGAAATGGGCTCGCACTTCATCCCGGCCGTGCATGGTTTCGTCATGACCAATATCGGCATGCAGGAAAGCTGGTATCTGCAGTTCGTGCTGACGACGCTGGTGCTCTTCGGCCCGGGCCTGCGCTTCTATGAGAAGGGCGTCCCCGCCCTCTTCCGCCTGGCGCCCGACATGAACTCGCTTGTCGCGATCGGCACGTCGGCCGCCTGGATCTATTCGGTCGTCGCAACCTTTGCACCGGATCTGCTGCCTGACGGCACTGCCAACGTCTACTACGAGGCGGCGGCCGTCATCGTCACGCTGATCCTGCTCGGCCGCTTCCTCGAAGCACGCGCCAAGGGCCGGACATCCGAGGCGATCAAGCATCTGATGGGCCTGCAGGCAAAGACCGCCCGCTTGGTCCGCAACGGCGAGACGATCGAGGTCCCGCTTTCCGACGTGCACGCCGGCGACACCGTGCTGGTGCGCCCCGGCGACCGCGTGCCCGTCGATGGCAGCGTCATCGACGGCAACTCCTATGTCGACGAATCGATGATTACCGGCGAACCGGTTCCGGTTGAAAAGGTCGCCGGCAGCGAGGTGGTGGGCGGCACGATCAACAAGACCGGCTCCTTCACCTTCCGTGCCACCAAGGTCGGCGCAGACACGGTGCTGGCGCAGATCATCCGCATGGTCGAGCAGGCCCAGGGCGCGAAGCTGCCGATCCAGTCGCTGGTCGATCGCGTCACCGCCTGGTTCGTGCCCGCAGTCATCGCCATCGCGCTTTTGACCTTCGGCATCTGGCTGGTCTTCGGCTCCGATCCGGCGCTGACCTTCGCGCTCGTCAACGGCGTCGCAGTTCTGATCATCGCCTGCCCCTGCGCCATGGGCCTTGCCACCCCGACGTCGATCATGGTCGGCACCGGCCGCGCCGCCGAAATGGGCGTACTCTTCCGCAAGGGCGAGGCACTGCAGACGCTGCGCAATGCCGCCGTCATCGCCGTCGACAAGACCGGTACCTTGACCAAGGGACGGCCTGAACTGACCGACCTAGAAACCGCCGCAGGCTTCGACCGCGATACCGTTCTGGCACTGGTCGCCGCCGTCGAAACCCGCTCCGAGCATCCGATCGCCGAAGCAATCGTCGAGGCCGCAAAGACAAAGGGCCTGGCGATCGCCGAGCCGGCGAAGTTCGAGGCCATCCCCGGCTTCGGCGCCAGCGCCGAAGTCACGGGCCGCACCGTCCATGTCGGCGCCGACCGGCTGATGGCGCAGTTGAAGCTCGACGTTTCCGCTTTCGCCGAGCAGGCGACCCGCCTCGGCTCCGAAGGCAAGAGCCCGCTCTATGCGGCGATCGACGGCAAGCTCGCAGCGATCATCGCCGTTGCAGACCCGATCAAGGAGACGACGCCGCAGGCGATCCGCATGCTGCACGACCTTGGTCTCAAGGTGGCGATGATCACCGGTGACAACCGCCGCACCGCCGAAGCCATCGCCGCCAAGCTCGGCATTGACGAGGTCATCGCCGAAGTCCTGCCCGACGGCAAGGTCGCAGCGCTGAAAAAGCTTAAGGCAGGCGGACGCGCTGTCGCTTTCGTCGGCGACGGCATCAACGACGCGCCGGCCCTGGCCGAAGCCGATGTCGGGCTGGCGATCGGCACCGGCACGGATGTCGCCATCGAAAGCGCCGACGTGGTGCTGATGTCCGGCGACCTGCTCGGTGTTCCGAATGCGATCGCGCTTTCCAAGGCGACGATCCGCAACATCAAGGAGAACCTGTTCTGGGCCTTCGCCTATAATGCCGTGCTGATCCCGGTTGCCGCCGGCGCGCTCTATCCGGCCTATGGGCTCCTGCTGTCGCCGATCTTCGCAGCCGGCGCCATGGCGCTGTCGAGCGTCTTCGTGCTCGGCAACGCCTTGCGGCTGAGGGCGTTTCGCCCGGTAGCGGCAGGACGCGCGGCATAAGATCGACATTCTCCCGGCTACCTGCCACGCATGGCGGAAGCCGGGGAGAGCCCTTATATTCGAAGGGAATGGCCGCGAGGGCGGCTGCAAGGATGAAATCATGAATATCGGCGAAGCTTCACGCGCCTCCGGCGTCTCGACGAAAATGATCCGCTATTACGAGACGATCGGCCTCATTCCACAGGCCGACCGCAGCGAAGCCGGCTACCGCAACTATGGCGACAACGACGTCCATACGCTGCGCTTCATCCGCCGCTCGCGGGATCTCGGCTTCACCGTCGAGCAGATGGCCGACCTCCTGGCGCTGTGGCGCGACCGATCGCGTGCCAGCGGCGAGGTCAAGAAGATCGCCCTCGAACATGTCGAGATCCTGGAACGCAAGGCGGAGGAGCTGAAGGCGATGAGCCGGACGCTGACGCATCTCGCGGCCCATTGCCATGGCGACGGACGCCCGGACTGTCCTATTCTTGACGATCTGGCCGATGCCGGGAACACCCCAGCAAAGCAGGCGGAGCCCGCCCGTTTCGGCACGGCCGGCATCGATCCTGTTCGCAACCGCCGCCGCGGATGACGTGGTCCCATGCGCTTGGCAAAGTCTCACGCATTCGTGACGGTGCGAAGCGCAAGCGGCATTGACAGGAATCGCGGGCGTTTTTACGGATCGATTATGGAAAAGGTGCGAACCACATATCTGCGTTTGCTGATTGTGCTGAAGCTGGCAGTCATGCTGTCGCTGGCCCTGCTGCCCTATTCCACCGCATCCGGCATGACACATGCGGCCACGCACGGCTCGATGCAGATCGAGGTGTCCTCGGACAACCCGATCCAGGCAGCGACCGAGCATTGCCCGAGCCTCGACAAGGGCAAGGTGAAGCCCATCCAACAGGACGGCAAGGCCGGCAAGAAGGATTGCTGCAAGACCTTCTGCGCCGCTGTGGCCGTTCTTGCCGATACCGGCAGCAGCCACCCCGTCGTCCCGCGTTCGATCCTCACCTTCGGACCGCAGTCGCAGCTCGCCCCGGGTGAACGCGACGGCCTACATCGCCCTCCAAAAGCCTGACTTCTGAATCCGTGACCGCTACTGCATGTTTCCTTTGGTCGTAGCCGATTGAAGGGCAAGAGCCTGCAGTAATGCAAAGCACAGCGGCCCTTGCGCGCCTGTTGAGGCGCTCGGTGCTGTAGCGCGGTCCGCGACGAGGCCCGCCCGGACTGTTGCCGGTCGGTCGCCGACCTCTGCCATTCACATTTCAGGTTTGACCATGAAACGATTGTTTTCCATGGCGCTCCTGCCCATGATCCTGGGCGGATGCGCTGCCACATTGCCTGCCGAGGTTTCAAGCCTTGGCGATCCCGCCGATAGCTCCAGCAGCATTCGAAGCACGCAGTATCGTAGCCCCATTTCAGGCTACACCCACCGCGAGCCGACCGGCCCCAAGGCCTGGGGCCCACTCAACGACGCACAGTCGACCGCCAAGGGAGACGCGTCATGATGAGCCGCAAGATCAAGCTGGCGGCGTTCATCGGCCTGCCGCTCGCGCTCGCCGGCTGCGCCACCAACGCCGAATATTCGGCCAGGGACGCTGGCTTTACGACGGTGGATGCGAAGGTTGCGACAGCTGCGACCAAGAAAAGCGTCTGGATCCAGAACCGCGCGCAGGCCGCCAAGGTCAATGCCGAGGTCAAGGCGCTCTTGAAGCGCAAGACGATCGACGCTGACACGGCCGTCCAGATCGCGCTTCTCAACAATAAGGGCCTGCAGGCCGCCTATGCCGATCTCGGCGACGCTTCGGCCGACGCCTGGCAGGCGACCCTTTTCCTTAACCCCACCGTCTCGATCGGCACGACCGGGATCGGCGCGCCGGAACTCGAAGCCTACCGCGCAATCGAGGGCCTGGTCACCACCAACATCCTGGCTCTTCTGACGCGCGACAAGACCATTGCCATCGCCGATGCCCGTTTTCGCCAGGCGCAACTTTCAGCAGCGCTCAGGACCCTGGAACTTGCCGCTGAAGCCCGTCGCGCCTGGATCGAGGCCGTCGCTGCTTGGGAAACCGTCGGACAGTTGAGCCGGGCCCAGATTGCTGCTGACGCCTCCTCGGAACTTGCCGCCAAGCTCGGTGAAACCGGTGCCATGGGCAAGGGCGCGCAGGCGCGGGAACATGTCTTCAATGCGGAACTTGCCGGACAGGCGGCCGAGGCGCGACTTGCCGCGCGGCTTGCCAAGGAGAACCTCACACGACGGATGGGCCTGTGGGGATCCGATGTCGACTACCAGGTACCGAACCGCCTGCCGGACCTGCCGAAGACGCTTGCCCGCAAGGATAGCATCGAGGCGGAGGCGCTGAAGCGACGCGTCGACTTGCAGATCGCCCGTCTCGATCTCGAGGCCGTCGCAAAATCCTACAAGCTGACCGAGGCGACCCGCTTCGTCACCGATCTGGAACTCGTCGCTGGTGCAGAAGCGGAACGGGAGCAAGAGGATCACGGCACCAAGGTCGAGACGACGGGCCAGTTCGAGCTCGAATTCGTCATCCCGATCTTCGACAGCGGCAATGCGCGCATGCGCAAGGCAGAGCTTGCCCACATGCGCTCGGCCAACCTGCTCGCCGAAAAGGCGGTCAATATCCGCTCCGAATCCCGCTCGGCCTACGAGGCCTATCGCTCGCGTTTCGAGATCGCCCGCCACTACCGCAACAGCGTCGTGCCGTTGCGCAGCAAGATCGAGGAGGAGGAGACGCTTAGCTACAACGGCATGATCACCAGCACCTTCGAACTGCTTGCCGACGTCAGGGCGAGGGTCGATTCGACCGTTCTCTCAGTCAATGCGAAACGCGATTTCTGGCTCGCCGACAGCGATCTGATGACGGCGATCCACGGTGGCGGATCAGGCGGAGCAGCCGAAGCAACGGCCGCCCCCGCGACGGCGGAAGCCGGCGCTGCAGGGCATTGAGAAGGAATAGGATCATGTTCAACAGAAGACACTTCCTTGGTGCAGGCGCGGCTCTCGTTTCCACCGCCGCATGGGCGCAAACCTCCAACTCCGGCCTGCCCGAAGCGGCAAGCATGGACAATGCCGCGACCCAGAAGCCGCTGGTGCCGACGAGCGGACCTGACTACAACCCGGTCGTCACCCTCAACGGCTGGACACTGCCACACCGCATGAACAACGGCGTCAAGGAATTTCACCTCGTCGCCGAGCCGGTCGAACGCGAAATGGCCGACGGTATGACCGCCTATCTCTGGGGTTACAACGGCCAGTCGCCGGGTCCGACGATCGAGGCGGTCGAAGGCGACCGCGTTCGGATCTTCGTCACCAACAAGCTGCCGGAACACACCACCATCCACTGGCACGGCATGATCCTGCCCTCGGGCATGGATGGCGTGGGCGGACTGTCGCAGCCGCACATCCCCTCGGGCAAGACCTATGTCTACGAGTTCGACCTCGTGAAGTCGGGCACCTTCATGTACCATCCCCACGCCGACGAGATGGTGCAGATGGCCATGGGCATGATGGGCTTCTTCGTGGTGCATCCGAAGGACCCGGACTTCATGCGCGTCGACCGCGACTTCGTGTTCCTGCTCAACGCCTACGACATCGATCCCGGCACCTACGTGCCGAAGATCATGGAGATGACCGACTTCAACATGTGGTGCTGGAACAGCCGGATCTTCCCCGATATCGACCCGCTGGTCGTGTCCAAGAACGACCGGGTGCGGGTGAGGGTCGGAAACCTCACCATGACCAACCATCCGATCCACATGCACGGCTACGATTTCGAGGTAACCTGCACCGATGGCGGCTGGGTGCGGCCGGAGGCGCGGTGGCCGGAAGTGTCGATCGACATCCCCGTCGGCGCCATGCGCGCCTACGAATTCGACGCAAAGTATGAGGGCGACTGGGCGATCCATTGCCACAAATCGCACCACACGATGAATGCGATGGGCCACGATATCCCGACCTTCATCGGCGCCGACAAGACATCGGTCGCGGCGAAGATCCGCAAGGTCAAGCCCGACTACATGCCCATGGGAACGGCCGGCATGGCCGACATGGGCGAAATGGAAATGCCGCTCCCCGACAACACGATCCCGATGATGACCGGCTGGGGTCCGCACGGCGCGTTGGAGATGGGCGGAATGTTCTCGGTGGTGAAGGTGCGCGAAGGCATCTCCGCCGGCGATTACAGCGATCCCGGCTGGTACGAGAACCCGCCGGGAACACAAGCCTGGGAGTGGACCGGCGAACTGCCGGAAGCAACGCGGGCAAAGGGTGCCAAGACCGTGATCACGCCGAAACCATGAAGCAACGGCTGACCACGATGAATTCTCTCAATTCCACCAGGAACCATACGATGAAGAAAACAGCATTCGCTCTGGCGCTCGTTGTCGCCTCTGCCTTCTCCACCCAGGCGCTCGCATCGGGCAGCCACGCGGGCGGCCACGACAAAGTGTCCGTCGGCGAGCCCGGTGACAGCAAGAAGGCGACGCAGACGATCCGCGTCACGATGAAGGAAACCGACGACGGCAAGATGATCTTCACCCCGGCGACCATCAAGGTGCGTCAGGGCCAGACCGTTCACTTCGCGATCAAGAATGCCGGCGAATTGGCCCATGAATTCGTTCTCGACGACAAGGCGACGATCCAGGAACACAAGATCACCATGGAGAAGTTCCCCGACATGGAGCACGACGACCCGAACGCCATCCGGCTCGAGCCCGGCAAATCCGGCGACATCTACTGGACCTTCACCAATGACGGCACCTTCGAGTTCGCCTGCCTGGTGCCCGGCCACTACGACGCCGGCATGCACGGTCCGCTCGACGTCGTGAAGAAGTAATCCCCGATCATAGAAAAGGATCTGACCATGAAGACCGTAGGTACATTCTTCGCAGCGCTTGCGCTCGCTGCCTCCGCCGCCGCCTTTGCCCTTCCCGCACACGCGGCGGAGTTCACCAAGGGCGTCGTCAAGAAAATCGATACCAAGGCCAAGAAGGTGACGATCGATCATGAAGACCTGAAGAACCTCGACATGCCGGCCATGACCATGGTGTTCCGCGTTGGCGACGATGCGGTGCTTGCCAAGCTCAAGGAAGGCGCCTCGATCGAATTCGTCGCCGACCGGGTCAACGGCAAGCTGACCGTAACCGAAGTCAAGTAAGCTGCGACAAACGGCCCGGGTCGAAATCACGCCGCCCGGGCCGGCACGATGCTATAGTCAGGCAGAACCGGAAAGGAGCGTCCAATGGACGTGTTACGTAGACATTTCGTAGCAGGCGCAATCGCAGGCATCACCCTCTTTGCGACAGCCGCCGCGGCTGCGGCCGGCACCATGGCCATCTACAAGGATCCGCAATGCGGCTGCTGCGAGCAATGGGCCGAGGCGATGGAGGCGGCCGGCTACAAGGTCGAGGTGCACGACGAGGCCGATATGTCGGCGATCAAGACGCGCTTCGCGGTGCCCGCCGACGTGGAAGGCTGCCATACGGCAGTAGTCGACGGCTACGTCATCGAGGGGCATGTGCCGCTGGAAGCGGTTCGCAAGCTTCTCTCTGAGCGGCCCGATATCGCCGGCATCGCCGTGCCCGGCATGCCCGCAGGCTCGCTCGGCATGGGCAATGACCCGCAGGCGTCCTACGACGTCTATACGATCGCCAAGGCAGGCGCCCAGTCGACGGTCTACTATCAGGTCCGTCCGGCGAATTAGGGCATTGGCTGCAAAGCGGCAGCGCTTCGGCCCCGAAGCGCCTCGCAAGCACGAAACCTGGGCGCTTCCTCTTTCGTCGGAAGCGTCTGGCCCCCAATGAAGCTCAGCCTCGCAGGAAGCTAGCGCTTCTCCAGTTCGACCGTGGATCCCAGCGCCTGCGGCTCCCCGACCTCGACGGCGTGCCCATCCGGATCATAGAAACGGAACACGCGCTGCCCCCAATCCTGCCGTTCGACCGGATGGATCAGTTCCACATGGGGCGCGACGCGTGCGAAAGCTGCGTCGACATCATCGTGTTCGAAATACAGGAGCAGGTTTCCTCGCCCATAGGGTTCCGCCGAGGCGAGTTCTTCCCGCCAGACTGTTCGCTCGAGCGAGCGGCCTTCGTGGATGGCAAAGCCGCCCTCGAAGAGGACGAAGTTTCCGAAGTCCTCGCGAACTGTCAGGCCGAGCGTCTTCTCGTAGAATTCCCGCGACCGGGCGATGTCGCGGACGAAAGGGATCGGATTGACGAAGCGCATGGACTTCCTTTCGCGAAGACTGCCGCTCGGATCAAAGCTTGCCTAAAGTTTTCACGTTGAAAGATGGCAAAGAGAATGCCGTTCGCGAAGCCCTCTCGGGCTCGGCCGTTTCATGGTAGCGCGCCTGTTTGCGATCTCTACGCGGTCAGACCACCTGCCAAGTGCCATCGTCGCTGCGCGCGAGCATCGGGGTCTGGAACACCCCCACGACGCGTTCCGGCCAATACGGCGCGAGGTTGGCGATCGGCTGTCGCCAGCGCTCGGTCTGCAGCATGGCGGCGCCGATCGCGACCGGCTCGATGCCGCAAGCCTCCATCAGGGTCAGCCCGGCCAGGATCGACGTGCCGCTCGATATCACGTCGTCGATCAGCGCGACACGTCGCCCCTCGAGCAGTGGAAGCATGCGCGGATCGACGTAGAGCCGCTTCTTCTGGTCCGGCGTCGTGATCGAGGAGAGCGGCACCGACAGGTCGTCGACATACCAGAATTTTCTTGATGTACCGAGCGGCACGTAGCGGCTATGGCCGAGCTTGCGCGCAACGGCAGAAGTAAGCGTCAGGCCCAATGTCGGGAGACCGGCCACGACATCGGGCTCGAAGGCGGCAAGCTTTGCCGCAAGTTCGGTGGCCAGCGCATCTTCCACCGCAAAGCTCGCCTGGTTGACGATCAGCGAGGCGAGCGCGTGCCTGCCATCCGAGAGCGGCCGGATCGGCAGCAATATCTGGCGGCCGTCGCCGAGCGTTGCCGGGAAGAAATCGCGATAACCCGCCTGAATGCCGAAACTTTTCGGCGGGTAAACCTCCTGCCAGAAGTCGTGAGGCTGCATCGGTTCCGTCCTCGTCTGCGCATTTCGCCCGGATTGAAAGGCGACCAAAAAAGCCGGTTCGCTGTTCTGATCCCGGTGGTTTTCGTCTATACCGTTTGCGACTTCGATCAAACCGAAAGGGCACCGTGCAGCGAGCAAAGCGCGCGGAATTCACAAGCCCTTCGCCAGATGAACCACGGGAATACCTGAACATGCGCCTGCCAGACGGAATTGCTGACGACCTCGCCTTCCTCACGGACTTCCGTCGCGATCTGCATGCCCATCCGGAACTCGGGTTCGAGGAGGAGCGCACCAGCGACCTCGTTGCCAAATGGCTCGAGGCCGCCGGGCTAAAGGTCCATCGAGGCTTGGGAAAAACCGGCGTCGTCGGCACCCTGCAAGTGGGCAACGGCACGCGCTCGATCGGTCTTCGCGCCGACATGGACGCACTCGCCATGCCCGAAATCGCCGACCGACCCTACAAGTCCCGCGAAGCCGGCAAGATGCATGCCTGCGGCCATGACGGCCACACCACATTACTGCTCGGTGCCGCCCGCCATCTGGCAAAGACCCGCAATTTCTCAGGCACCGTTCATTTCATTTTCCAACCGGCCGAGGAAGGCCGCGGCGGCGCGAAGCGCATGGTCGAGGAAGGGCTGTTTCAGCGTTTTCCCTGCGACGCCGTCTACGGTCTGCACAACATGCCCGGCCTCGATCCGGACGAAATCGCCGTCGTCGCCGGGCCGCAGCTCGCCTCCTCGGACAGCTGGCGTCTGACCTTCCGCGGTGTCGGAACCCACGGTGCCAAGCCGCATCTCGGCCGCGACCCCGTAACGGCGGCCGGTACCTTCCTTGCCTCGCTGCAGTCGATCGTCGGCCGCGTCGTCGATCCCTTGCAACCGGCCGTCGTCAGCGCCTGCTCCGTGCGTGCCGGCGACCCAAAAGCACTGAACGTGATCCCCGACATCGTGGAAATCGGCGGCACCGCCCGCGCCTATACACCCGAAGTGCGCGACCAGCTCGAAACCGAGATCGGACGACTGGCCCGGGGCACGGCGGAAATGTACGGGATTGCGGTCGACTACGAATTCGAGCGCCGCATCCCACCCGTCGTCAACGATGGCGATGCGACCGCCCGGGCGCTGAAGGCGGCCCAAACCGTCTTCGGCAAAAAGACCCGCACGGCATTTCCGCCCTCCACCGCCGGCGACGATTTCGCCTTTTTCGGGCTCGAAGCTCCGGGCTGCTATGTGTGGCTCGGCAACGGCCCCGCCGTCGACGGCGCGCTGCATCACAACACCGCCTATGATTTCAACGACGCCGCGATCGGCCCGGGCGTTGCCTTCTGGTCGACGCTGGTGGAGCAGGAGCTGCCGCGCGCCGAATAGCGCGCGCCAGCCCGGGCGCGTGGCCGCAAATCACCCGAAGATGCGCAATTTCAGGGGCTTGTATCAGTTCTCTGAACGGAGAAGCGATCTGTCCCATTGGAGCTGAGAGCGGATCGCACAGGCGGCTTAAACCGAGCTGACCGCGCGAGTTACACCTCAAAGCACTTCCAATATCGGGCTTTCCATCAGTTTGCCGATTGCGACATCGGCGATGCCGCGGTCGGTCTGGTGCGGTCCGGCGTTGCAGGCGAGCGTCGCGCCAAAGCAGGCCTTGAAGACCAGATAGGGTGGCTGCCAATCCACAATGCGGCCAACAGCATCGCGAAGTTCTGCGAAGCCGGCAGCTATCTCCGCGAGCGGCTGTTCCGAAACCAACCCGCAAATCGGTAGCGGCAGGAGAACGTCAACCTTGCCGCCGGACGCGACGGCCATGCCGCCGCCGGCGGCGATCACCGCATTGGCCGCCACAGCCATGTCTGCAGCGTTGCCACCGAAGACGGTGAGGTTGTGGCTGTCGTGCGAGACCGTGGTGGCGAAGGCCCCGCGCCAGGCGCCCCAACCCGAAAGCAAACCGACGCGTGGCCGGCTGTCAGCGCGCCCGTGGCGGTGCGCGACTGCGATCACCGTAGTCCCCTCGGGCGGCACGACGAAGCCGCCTTCCACCTCGGCAACTGCTTCGGCCCATTGGGTGAAACGCGGGCGATCGATGGTCGCGACGCGCACCTTCGTTCCGGCAGCGCAGATGCGGAAATCGGCCTCTGCGAGCGGTGCAATTTTCATCGTGCCGTATAACGGCGCGACATCGATGTCAGTCAGCGGCTCGATCATGTCACCGCTCTTCGCGATGACCTTGCCGTCGACGATCACCGTGCGCGTGCGGAACTCGCTCAGGTCCTCGAAGACCACGATATCCGCCCGGCGTCCGGGCGCAACGAGCCCCAGATCGTGCCGGCCGAGCCGGACGGCACCGTTGAGCGTCGCCGCCCGTAGCGCCCATTCGGCGGGCAGGCCGTAGCGGACCAACCGGCGGACGACATCATCAAGGCCGCCAGCGCGGGCGAGATCGTCCGGAAAGACGTCGTCGGTACAGAGCGTCACCGTCTGAGGAAGATGGCCTAGGGCATTGAGGGTATTGACGAACTCAGGCAACAGGTGATCGTGCGAGCCGCGCAGTTCAATCGACAACCCTGCTCTCAGCTTCGCCATCAGATCGTCGCCGGACACGAGCTCGTGGTCGGAGCTGACGCCTGCGGTGACGAACGCCTGAAGGTCGGTGCCGGCAAGGCTGCGCGCATGGCCGTTGACCGGCTTGCCGGCGGCGAGCCCGGCCTGGACGATAGCGCTGATGCGCGCCTCGCCGTCGATGACGCCGCGCATGTTCATCATCTCGGCAATGCCGCCGATTTCCGGCCAGCTCAAAATGTCGGCGATGATGCCAGCGTCGAAATCGGCGCCGGCCAGTTCCAGACCCGGCGCCGACGGTACGCTGGACGGCGCCAGCAGAACGGTGCGCAGCGGCAGATCGCGAATGGCATCCGCAGCCCACCGCACTCCAGCGACACCGTTGACGTTGCCGAACTCATGCGGGTCCCAGACAACGGTCGTGACACCACGCGGCAGCACCGCGTTGGCATAGGTCGCCGGTGTCACCATCGAACTTTCGACATGCATATGCGTATCGATCAGGCCAGGTGAAACGGAGGCACCGCCCGCATCGATGATATCAGCCGCGTCGCTGCGCGTGCCGGGCTCGTGCACGCTCGCAATCAACGATCCGACCACACCGATATCGGCCGGACGAAGCTCGCCGGTGACCACGTCGACCAGCGTCCCGCCTTGTATCAGGATGTCGAAGGGTTGCTCACCGCGCGCTGCGGCCACCGCGCGGGTCCGGAGCGCCGCATCGGCCAGGTCCTGAGGCTGCAGCACGGAGTTCATTTCTGCGCTTCTTTCATCAACGCACCCAGGATCTGGGCCCGCGTCGTCTCGACGTGTGCGTCAACGGCGTATTCGGCATTGAAGGTCGCATGGCTCGCGCGGGTTTCGACGACGGTACGCCCTCGCGTCAGGGATCCGCCAAGCTCGACATCGATACGTGCGCTCTTAAAGGAGACTGCGCCGGGGTTGACGAAGGCGACGGCGGCTGAGGGGTCATAGATCGCCATGCCCGGGCGTCCTCGGCTGGTACCGATCGAGATGTATCCGGCAAGCAGATCGGCGATCAGCGCGGCATTGACGCCGCCGGCCGAGCGGATCGGCGCAACGTCGTCCGGATAGGCAAAGACCTTGCGGCAGAGATCGAGATCGACCATGCGCAGCGGCAGGCCGTGCGCGAGCACGATGGCAAGCGCCTCCGGATCGGCAAAGGCGTTGAATTCGGCGGAGGCTGTGTGGTTGCCGCTCGTGACGCCGCCGCCCATCCAGGTAAGGTCGGTGATGCGCGCGGCAAGGTCCGGGCGGGCAAGGCAGAGGGCGCCAAGGTTGGTGAGCGGCCCGAGAGCGAGAATGCGCTTTGGCCCTTCCTGTTCCAACCAGGCTGAGAGAGCAGCGAAAGCGTCGCTTTGCGGCAGTGCATCGGCTCGCGGCAGCGTCAGCCCGGCGGTCGGCATGCCGGCCTCGCCGAGAATACGTTCGGCAGTCTCAAGCCTGCCAAGCACTGGCGAGGCGCGGCCCTCATGGATGGGGAAGTTCCAGCCGAAGGCGAGCGCGGCACTGGCGGCGTTGCGCTTCACCTGTTCGATCGGCGTGTTGCCGAAGACGAGCGAAACGCCGTCGATTTCTTCAGCGGCATGAAGGACGACAAGCACCGCGGCGATGTCGTCGAAGCCCATGTCCGTATCGATCCAGACACCCATATGACGTCAACCGAACTTCTTGAGGCGCGCAGCCTTGTCGACCGGGAGATCGAAGGCAATCGTAGAGCCGGTTTCGCGCGCCGCCAATGCGGCATCTTCCTCGGCCTTGATGGCACCGAGCGGCGTATCGAGCAGGTATTCGCGCGTGCTGCCGGAGAAAGAGGCTCCGCGCACGGTGCCTTGGAAAGGACCTGAACCAAGGGTCACCATGCGCGGACGCCACGCAAGCCCTGCCGTGTCAGGCGGCAGGGATCCGGAAAGATCGATCGGGCCGTTGCCGACCGCAAGCTTGCCGCCCTCGACGGCAAAGATGTTCTCGAAGCCGACGAAATCGGCGACGAAGCGCGAGATCGGGCGGTTGTAGATATCCTCGGGCGTGCCGATCTGCTCAATCGCGCCGTTGAGCATGACGACGATCCGATCCGCCAGCGACAAGGCTTCGCCCTGGTCGTGGGTGACGAAGATCATCGTGACGCCGGTTTCCTTCTGGACGCGCTGCAATTCCGTTCGCATTTCGAGGCGCAGGCGGGCGTCGAGGTTCGACAGCGGCTCGTCGAGAAGCAGCACCTTCGGCTCCATGACCATCGAGCGCGCCAGCGCCACGCGCTGCTGCTGGCCGCCCGAGAGTTCGCCCGGCTTGCGGGCGGAGAACTTCGAAAGCCCGACCGACTTCAGCCCGGCCGTTACCTTGCTCTCGATCTCTGTCGCCGGCAGCTTCTTCAGCCGCAGGCCGAAGGCGACGTTTTCGAACACGGTCAGGTGCGGGAACAGTGCATAGGACTGGAAGACTAGTCCGACGGAGCGCTTGTTTGCGGAGACCCGAGTGATATCGGCACCGTCGAGCCTGATGGCACCGGAGGCCGGCGTCAGCAGGCCGGCGATCGAGCGCATCGTCGTCGTCTTGCCGCAACCGGACGGTCCGAGGAACGCCACGAGTTCGCCCTTGCGGATCGAAAGGTCGAGATCCTTCACCGCAACGGTATCGCCATAGGCGAGCGTCAGTTTTTCAAGGCTGAGGAAGGCGGCGTCAGACATAGCGAGAGAATCCCAGGAAGCGTTCGGCAAGGAAGACGATGCCGATGGACATGAAGGCGAGCAGTGCCGAGAGGGCGGCGACCGACGGATCGTAGGTGATCTCCATGTAGGAGAGCATGTCGATCGGCAGCGTGCGCACGCCGGGGCCGGAAAGGAAGAGCGATACCGGCACCTGGTTGAAGCTCGTGACGAAGCCGAGGATGAAGGCGGCCAAGATGCCGCTGCGGATGTTCGGCATCACCACGCGGAAGAAGGCGCCGGCGCGCGAGGAGCCGAGCAGCACGGCCGCCTCCTCGATGTCGGAGCGCAGGTTGTTGAGGCTCGCCGAGACCACCCGCACCGCATAGGGCAGAACCAGCGCCGTATGCGCGAGAAACAGGGTCAGCGTGATGTTGAAACCGAAGGGCACGACGATGTAGCGCAGCAGCGCCAGGCCGACGATGATGCCCGGCACAATGATCGGCAGCGACACGATCGTGCGGATGGTTTCGCCGAACGGCAGCTTGTAGCGTGAAAGCGCATAGGACGCGGGAACGCCAAGCACAAGCGCCGCAGCCGTACCGCCGATCGCCAAAAGCATCGAGATCGCGAAGCTCTCGCGGAAGCTCTCGACAGTGAAGACCTTGGCGACCCATTTGAGCGAGAAGCCCTGCGGTGGGAAGGCCAGCGTCTCGCCGCCTGAAAGCGAGGCGGCGACGATGATGAAGAACGGCCCTATCAGGAAGCCAATCACCAGGAAGAGCACAAGGGGTGAAAAGACGCGGGGTGTCATCGCTTGTTCCTCGCGGTGGCAAGCCGTTTCAAAAGAAGATTGGCGGCAAAGCTCATGACGATCAAAATGAAGGCGATGACGCTGGCTGCGACGAAATCGTTGGCGACGGTGACGCGCTGGTAGAGCAGCGTTTCGAGCATCAGCACCTTGGAACCGCCGAGGATCGCAGGCGTGATGTAGGCCGTCAGCGAGCCGGTGAAGACCAGTGTGCCGCCGATCACAAGGCCCTCTTTGGTGAGCGGCAGGATCACCTTGAAGAACACCTGGAACCAGTTGGCGCCAAGAACACGCGCCGCAGGAATTGCATCCTTCGGCATGTTCTCAAGCGCGCTGATCAAGGACAGGATCATCAGCGGCAGGAAGAGCTGAAGGAGACCGATGAAGACGGCCGTTTCGGTAAAGAGAAAGCGGATCGGCTCATCCGAGAGGCCGACCAGTTGCAGCGCCTGGTTAACGATGCCGGTGCGGCCGAGGATGACGATCCAGGCATAGGTGCGGGCAACCGACGAGATCATCAGCGGCAGCACGACGAGGCCGATCATCTGCCCCTTGTTGCGCGGCGTCAGATTGACGATGGCAAAGGCCGCGGCATAGCCAATGACCGCCGAAACAGCGGTGACCATCAGACCAAGTCGGAAGGTACGCAGGAAGACGGTGCGGTTCAGCGGATCCGAGAAAAAGGTCGTATAGGCCGACAGCGACCAGCTGTCGGCGTTGCGAAAGCCTTCCGCCAGCAGGATCACCACCGGCGCAAGAAAGACGATCGCCGCAAAGACCGCTGCGGGCAGAGCGAGCGCCAGGGCTTCGGCGCGGTTCTGAAACATCCTTCTTCCTTTCAAGGCATCAAGTAGAGCGGCCTGCCCGTCCCGGTGGCCGTGGCTCCACCGGCCGAAAAGTTCGGCCGATGGAGTTCAGTTGTTTGGCTTACTGGCCGACCTGCGCGTTCCACTCCGACAGCCACGCTTCGCGGTTGTCGAGGGCAACAGCCGAGGGGATCAGCTTCAGGTTCTTCACCGTCTCTTCGCCGTAGGTCAGGTTCTCGGCGATCTCCGGCGAAACCTTGACGTCCTTGTTGGCCGGGCTGTCGACCAGCTTTTCGGCGAGCGCCGTCTGGATTTCGGTCGAGAGCCAGAAATCCATGAACTGAAGCGCCAAGTCCTGGTTCTTGCCGCCCTTGGTCAGCACCATCACATTCATGCCGCCGGTCTGGCCTTCCTTCGGCGTTGCCCACTTGATTGGCAGGCCGAGCTTGGTGAAGCCTTCCCAAGAGAAGCGGCCGATCGGTGCGGCCCAGATCTCTTCCTGCTGCATCAACTGCACGAGCTGCGAAGACTTGACGTAGAAGGTGACGATGTCGTCCTTCTTGGCACCGACGGCGGCAATCGCTTCCTTGAGGTCCGGCGTATTCTTGCCGATGGCCTCGCCAACCATGTAGAGCGCCGGCGGGCCTTGGTTGGTCGTGACGTTCGGGAAGGCGACGTGGCTGGCGTTCTTCTCGTCGAGCAGATCGGCCCAGGAATTCACTTCCATCTTGTCCGAGCGATAGACGATCGAGGTTGCGTAGAAGGTGTAGCCGACGCTCATGCCGTCGCCGTTCGGATCCTTGGCAAGGTCATAGAGCTTGTTGAAGTTCTGGAGCTTCGAGGTGTCGATCTTTTCGATCAGGTCAGCGCGCGAAGCCGAGAGCGCGTCGGCCATCGAAACGACGGCCATGTCGACAACCGGGCTTGCCTTGTTGGCTTCCATCTTTGCCAGGCGCTCGACGCTGTTGCCGGTTTCGACCACCAGCTTGCAACCGCACTTCTGCTCAAACGGCGTGTAGACAAGCTCCTTGAATGCGTCCTGGGCAAAGCCGTAGACGGAAATTGTGAGCGTCTTTTCCTGAGCAGACGCGGCAGGGGCGACGAGCAAGAGCGCGCTCGAGGCAAGCAGGAACTTCTTCATGACTGGTGTCCTCCTTCGGTGACGGATGTGGCTGCGGTGGCAGTGGTATGAACGGGTTGAAGCGCGGGCGGTGCGGCGGCCGATTGCCTGACGACCAGATGCATCGGCACTTTCGACTTCTCGGCCGTGACCGGTGCGCCGATCTCGGGATCGAACGGATCGCGCTCGCGGATCGCCTTGACGAGCGCGGCAACGGCAATCGCGGCAATCTCGGTCATGTCCATGCGCGCGGTCGTGAGCGCTGGAGTGATAACCGGCGACCAGATCAGATCGTCAAAACCGGTCACGCTCGCCTTTTCCGGAACATTGATGCCGGCGCGCTGCAATTCGGTCAGTGCCCGGAGCGCATGGAGATCGGAGATGCAGGCAAACGCGGTGTAGCCTTCCGCCACCTTCCCGGCGAGCCCGAGCGGACAGCCCTTTCCGGACACTTTCTCCAAGGGCTCGATCCAGAGCGTGTCGGTATGAAGCCCTTGGCCGAAGACGGAGCGGATGCCGCCGGCGCGGTCGTTCTGCACGTTCGAGGCGGGATTGTTGCCGATGATCAGCACGCGCCGGTGCCCGAGCGCCTTCAGGTGCTCGGCGATCTGCTGGCCGCCACCCCAGTGGTCGGCGGCAACCGTGTTGCCGGGCGTCGAGGGCGTATCGATGACGGCAACCGGACAGCCGACATCGGCGACGCGGGTACCGCGCCGCGGCACGATCACCAGGCCGTCGACGTCGCGGTCGATCAGCCGCTCGATCGCCTTGGTCTGGGTCGAGACGTCGCCGCGCGAGTCCGCAATCAGCACGCCGTAGCCCGACGACGAGGCGGCAAGCTCGATCGCCTGGGCGATCTGGGGGAAGAGCGGATTGGCGATATCGGGAAGAACGAGACCGATGACGCCGGTGCGACCGGTCCTGAGCGCCCTGCCCGCCTGGCTCGGTACGTAACCGAGCTCGGCCGCGGTCGCGCGGATCTTCTCCACCATTTCGGCAGACACGCGGCCCTTGCCGGAGAGCGCGTTCGAAACCGTGGCTGCGGACACGCCGAGCGTTCTGGCAATCCTCGTTAGTTTTGGTCCGGAACGCGCCAAAATCCGTGGTTTCCGCTATCGCATGATTAAACGATTAATCATGCGATATATCAGAATCTCCTGGGTGTCGAATCCTTTTGTCGACGTGTTGCATTTTGCAATTTTCGAGGGAAAATCGTCATGAATAACAATCGACGTCCCCCCTTATTCCAAGCCGGCAATCCTGCATAAAGCTTATGGAGAAGACCGTTCAAAATCAGAGTTGGGTGGCGGCCCAATTCGCCGGAACCAAACTGGTCCGTGAAGGCTCCCTGATATATCTCGAAAGTGCGCCGGACGACGGAAGGCGAAATACGCGTATGCCCATCCGCCACGGCCGCGGGTACAATTTTCAACTTCGACGGACAAAAGAAACCAATTTTCCCACTAAATTACTAGGGAATAAGTATGATGCATCGCAATCATCCGGTGCGTACATTCGGGTGGCGACGCGATCCGCGTGACAGGCACAATGCAGGAGTTTGGGACATGACTGGCACTATCATCGGTTTTGGCAAGACCGCGGGACAAGCCCGCCGCGCACGAGGGGCAACTCTGGCTGCCGCCACACTGGCGCTCGCTCTGTCGACGAGCACAGCCGTCTTCGCCGAGGACGCCAAGTTTGACCCCAACGCCTCGATCACCATCGGGTCGCTCTACGAGCCGCAGAACCTCGACAACACCGCCGGCGCCGGCCAGGGCATCAACGAAGCCTTCAACGGCAATGTCTATGAAGCGCTGTTCACGCTGACCGATGCGGGCGACGTCCAGCCGGGTCTGGTCGCCGCGCAGAGCGTCAGCGAAGACGGCCTTACCTACACGTTCAAGCTTCGCCCTGGCGTTGCCTTCCATTCCGGCGACCCGCTCACCGCAGCCGACGTGAAGTACAGCATCGAGCGCGTGACCGTCGAGCATTCCAAGAGTTCGCGCAAGAAGAGCCTTTCGACGATCAGCGCGATTGAGACGCCCGATGACCAAACCGTCGTCGTCAAGCTGTCCGCACGCTCGATCTCGCTCCCCTACAATCTGAGCTACGTCTGGATCGTCAACGATGCGGCAAAGGACCTGAACGCCAGCGAAGACGGCACCGGCCCCTATCGCCTCGACGAATGGCGCCGCGGCTCGTCGCTGGCATTGACCCGCAACGACAAATATTGGGGCACAGCACCGACCAATGGCGAAGTCGTCTTCCAGTACTTCACCGATGCGACCGCGCTCAACAATGCGCTTCTGACCGGCGCCGTCGACATCATCACCAGCGTCCAGAGCCCGGATTCGATCGCCCAGTTCAAAGACAATCCCGACTTCACCGTCACGGCAGGCCAGTCGACCACAAAGGAACTGCTTGCCTTCAACGATCGCGTCGCCCCCTTCGACAATGTCAAGGTGAGGAAGGCGATCGCCCGCGCCATCGACGACAAGAAGTTGCTGACGTCGATCTGGGGCGAGTACGGCACGCTGATCGGCTCTTTCGTGCCGCCGACGGATCCGTGGTACGTGGATCTGACCGCCGTCGACGCCTATGACGTCGAAAGTGCCAAGGCGCTGCTGAAGGAAGCGGGCTTTGCCGATGGCTTCACCTTCAAGCTCGACACACCGAACTACGATCCGCATCCGATCGTCGCGCAGTTCATCCAGAGCGAACTCGCCAAGGTCAACATCAAGGTCGAGATCAACGTCATCACCGCCAACGAGTGGTACACGAAGGTCTACAAGGCGCATGACTTCCAGGCGACGCTGCAGGAGCACGTCAACCACCGCGACATCGTCTTTTATGGCAACCCGGACTTCTACTGGGGCTACAACAACCCCAAGGTCGTCGACCTGATCAAGGCCTCGGAATCCGCCGCCAACACAGACGAGCAGACGGCCAAGCTCAAGGAAGCCAACACGATCATCGCGGAGGACGCCGCCAGCAACTGGCTCTACCTCTATCCGCAGATCGTCGTTTCAAGCTCGGCGGTGACTGGCTACCCGGTGAACGGCCTGAACTCGCAGTTCTTCGCCTTCGGCATCAAGAAGAGCGAGCAGTAAGCCAAACCACTTCCGCTTTTCGCGGCACCAAGAGCCCCTGGATCGGATCCAGGGGCTTCTGCGTTTCGCGATCATGGCCGACTTCATCCGCGCCGTTTCGGCCGGCCACGCACAGGTCCCGCTAAAGTAAGGCCCTCGCTCTAGCCTCCCTCTCTGTTTTGATGCAAAAGCCAACTTCTCTGATCACGGCGCCCCGTGAGAAGAAAGGAATGCAGCCATTCTCACCTATCTCGTCCGCCGCTTTGCCATCCTGCTCCTGTCGCTGCTGATCGCGGCGGTGGTGCTGTTCGTGTTGTTGCGCCTGCTCCCCGGCGACCCGGCCAATGCGCTTCTGTCCGTCGGCGCCGATGCCGCGCAGATCGAAAAGGCTCGCGAGCAGGTCGGCTCGAACCTGCCGCTCTGGCAGCAGTTCCTTCGCTTTGCCGGCAGCCTCGCCCGCTTCGATCTCGGCACCTCCTTCGTCAGTGGCAAGCCCGTGATCGAGGAGATCGCCGCGCGGCTGACGGTCACCGTGCCGCTGGCGCTGATGGGCTTCCTGCTTTCCATTCTGATTGCGGTGCCGCTCGGCATCCTTTCGGCCGTCAAGGCCGACCGCTGGTATGGCGGATTGATCTCGACGGTCTCGCAGCTCGGCATCGCCATTCCGGTCTTCTGGGTCGGCATCCTGCTCGTCACCGTCTTTGCCGTCACCTTCCGACTGTTTCCATCAGGCGGCTTTCCCCGCCGCGGCTGGCAGAATGAGGGACAGGTGCTCTATGCGCTGGCGCTGCCTGTACTGACGATCGGGCTCGTCATGGGCGCATCGCTGCTGCGCTACGTGCGTTCGGCGACACAGGATGTTCTCGGCAGCGATTATCTGCGCACCGCGCGCGCCCTTGGCGCCAGTTTTCCGGAAGCCCTCATCCGCCACGGCATCCGCAACGGCGCCGTGCCGATCGTCTCCATTCTCGGCATCGAGCTTGCCACGACCCTGCTCGGCGCCGTCGTCATCGAGCGTGTCTTCGCGCTGCCAGGTCTCGGCTCGATGCTGCTGCTCGCGATCGAGCAGCGTGACTATCCCAACGTCCAGGGCGTGCTGTTCATCTCGACGCTGCTGGTGCTGCTGATCGGCTTTGGTGCCGATCTTACCCAGCGGCTGATCGATCCGCGCCTGCGCGAACGCGCCGTCGGAGGCAGCGCATGAGCCCGGTCGAGACGTCCGTATCCAGACGGGAGCAACGGCACTCTCTTGCCCTCACCGTCGGGCTCGCGCTCGTCGGCGTCAATCTACTCGTCGCCCTGCTCACGCTGTTCTGGACACCGTACGATCCTTTGAACGCTTCCGGTGGCCGACTGGAAGCGCCATCGCTCCTGCACTGGCTCGGGACCGACCGGCTGGGGCGCGACCTGCTCACGCAACTGATGATCGGTGCGCGAACGGCGCTTCTTGTCGGCACCGGCGCCGTTGCGATCGGCGCGACGATCGGCGTCAGTCTCGGCGTTCTCGCCGCCTTTGCAACGCGCATTGCCGACGACGTGATGGCCGCGACGCTCGATATCCTGATCGCCTTCCCGACCCTGCTTCTGGCCATGCTGGTGGTCGCGGCAAGCGACAGCGCCAGCCTCTGGACGGCAATCCTGGCCCTTGGCCTCGCGATCTCCGCCATCGTCGCCCGGCTGACCCGCATCCTCACCAAACGGGTACTGCGCCAGGACTATATCGTCGCCTCGCGAACATCGGGAACCTCCTGGGCCGGTGTCGTCTTCCGCCACGTGCTTCCCAATATCTGGCCCACGCTCTCGGTCAATTTCGCCCTGCAATTCGGCCTTGCCGTCATCGCCGAGGCGTCGCTCTCCTATCTCGGTCTCGGCGCACCGCCGCCGAACGCCTCCTGGGGACGGCTGCTGCAGGAAGCACAAGGCACCGTCTATACGGCGCCGATCGGCGCGATTGCTCCCGGCATCGCACTGGTCGCCCTTGTCATCGGCATGAACCTTCTCGCCGACGGCCTGCGCGACATCGGCGATCCGACACGCGGGAGATCGCGATGACAGCGCTTCTCAACATTCAAGGCCTCTGCATTCGCGCCGGCGATAAGCCGCTGGTATCCGATCTCTCCTTCTCGATCCGGCCCGGCGAGCGCATCGGAATGATCGGCGAGTCCGGCTCAGGCAAGTCGATGACCGCCATGGCTGCGACCGGCCTGCTGCCCGTGTCGATCGGCGTAAGCGGTTCGATCGAGCTTGACAGCCAGCAGGTGGTCGGCGCCACCGACAGGGTCCTGAACCGCCTGCGCGGCGCTGCCGCCGCCGTTGTCTTTCAGGAGCCGCTGACAGCACTCGACCCGCTGATGAAGATCGGCCGGCAGATCGCCGAACCGGTTCGCCGCCGACTGGAGCTGGAGAGCGGCAAGGCATCGAAGGATGCCATCAGCCGTGAAGTCCGCGACCTCATCGACAAGGTGGCGCTGCCACAGCCGGAACGCATCATCAATTCCTATCCGCACGAAGTGTCGGGCGGCCAGCGCCAGCGCGTCGCCATCGCCATGGCGCTCGCCTGCCGCCCGAAGCTCTTGATTGCCGACGAGCCGACGACCGCACTCGACGTCACGACGCAGGCAGAAATCCTCAAGCTACTGGACCAGTTGGTGCGCGAGACCGGCATGGCGCTTTTGTTCATCAGCCACGACCTGCCCGTCGTTGCCCAAGTGGTGGAGCGCGTGATCGTGCTGAAGAACGGCGTTGCTGTCGAAGAAGGGCGCGTCAAGACGGTCTTCGGCAACCCGCAACACGACTACACCAAAACCCTGGTTGAGGCCGCCCGCCTGTTCGACGAAGCGCTCGGGGCAACCGGATCATGATGCTCGATCTTCAAAACGTCAGCTTCGGCTATTCCCGCGAACAGACCACGCTCAACGACGTCTCGCTGTCTGTCCGCCCCGGTACCAGCGTCGGCCTCGTCGGCGAATCCGGCTCCGGCAAGACGACCCTTCTGCGGCTGATGCTCGGGCTCATTCGCCCGACCAGCGGTGTCATTCGCTTCGGCGAGGAGAGCCTCGATACTGGCAACAGTGCCTTCATGCAGCGCTATCGACGCGCGGTGCAGCCGGTCTTCCAGGATCCCTATTCGTCCCTCGACCCGCGCCAGCGGGTGATCGACATCATCGGCGAGCCGCTCAGGTCGTTGCGGATCCCGGGCGATCGCACGCAGACGGTCGCCGAAGCGCTCGAAGCGGTAGGCCTGCCGCTTGACGCGATGCGCCGCTATCCGCACGAATTCTCGGGCGGCCAGCGCCAGCGCATCGCTATTGCCCGTGCGATCGTCGCCCGTCCGCAGATCGTGCTCGCCGACGAAGCGGTCAGTGCGCTCGATCTTTCGACCCGCATCCGCATCGTCGAGCTCTTTAAGACGCTTTCGGAAAAGCTGACGCTGGTGTTCGTCTCCCACGATCTCGGCGTCGTTGCCGCCCTTTGTGAAGAAATGATCATCCTGGAACGGGGCAAGGTGGTCGAGAGCGGCAAGACCCGCGACATTTTGGCTGCACCCAAGCACCCCTATACGCAGCGGTTGCTTGCCAGCATTCCGCGCATGCCGGCCTGACAAGGGATTGCACGAAGTTCGTGGGTCCGGACGAATCCGCCTTTATCCCCAAAGACTTGGTGATTCGTGGCCGCATTGATCCAGGACAACCCCTGAGACGCACATCGTGAGCATAGTGCCGCCGGCCGCAGATACTCTGTGGCCGAACGCCCTGACCGGCGATGTTCAATTTCTTCTGGGGGCCCGGAAATCATGCCTACTCGCGCCATCTTGCCATCTGCCGTCTTCTTTGCCGTACTCGCGGCGCCGCTCGCGATCGCGACGGCGGCAGATCTCTCCGAGCCGAGCGCGGTCGCGGCACCGGAAATGCCTCTCGCCAGCGAGCCCGGCCCATGGATGATCCGTGCCCGCGCGCTGGCCGTCCTGCCCGACGACAAAGCCTCGCTCTCCCTGAATGGCACAGCGCTTGATGGCGAAAAGGTCGGCGTCAGCAATTCCGTCGTGCCGGAACTCGACATCACCTACTTCTTCACCGACAACATCGCGGCTGAACTGGTCCTCGGCACGACGCCGCACACGGCGCGTGGCAGCGGCTCGATCTCCGGTCTCGGCGAAATCGGCAAGGCGTGGCTGCTGCCGCCGACGCTGACATTGCAGTACCACTTCAACGTCACCGACGAGATCAAGCCCTATGTCGGCGCTGGCGTGAACTACACGATGTTCTACAACGAGAAGCCCCGGGGCGATTTCTCGAGCTTCAACATGAAGAACACCTTCGGCGTGGCGCTGCAGGCGGGCGTCGACATCAAGCTCGACGACCATTGGGGTCTGAACTTCGACGTCAAGAAGTTGTTCCTTGAGCCTGAGGTCAACGCAACGCTACCTGGCGCCGGCGCGGTCAGCGGCAAGGTCAAGCTCGACCCGTGGCTGATCGGCACCGGTATCAGCTACCGGTTCTGATCCGTTCGCGGAGCGACGCGAGAAACCGTTTGCGGCGCCGTAGTAGGCGCCGCAACTGTAGAGGCAGGATGTTAGAGGTGATGAGCCGTGACTGCCCGCGCAAGTTCACCTGACAGCTGCCGGCTGCTGGCATGGGATATGTCGCCCAGTGACAGCATGCCGACCATGCGCTTGTCCTCGTCGATTACAGGCAGACGCCGGACCTGTTTCGCTTCCATCAGGTGGACGGCGTGTTCGATCGTCTCACCGGTGCGGCAGTAAACAATATCCCTGGTCATCAAGTCGCGTGCCGTCATCGAAGCGGGATCGCGCCCGTTGGCAAAGGCACGCAAGGCGATGTCGCGATCCGTGACCATGCCGATCAGGCGGTCGTTTTCGCCGACGGGCAAGGCCCCAATATCCTCGTCCCGCATGATGCGTGCGATCGTCTTGATATCTGTTTCGGGAGAGATCCAGCGAGCGCCGGGATGCATGGCTTCCGATATTTTCATCGTACCCTCCTGTGCTTGAAAGCGGCGGAGAGTAAGCTGACATCGTGGCCATTCATTGATCCACTGGCGACAGACGATTTCTATTGCAGCTCGAGAAGGAAATAGGTCGTCGGACCGGAGGGAACGTCGTTTGAGAGACGGAAGGCGACGGCGCCCTTCCCCTTCACGACGGGCGGATGCACAGTCCCATCGAGTCCAACAGGCGAAACGCTCCAGCTCGCAGCGCTTCGCTCCAGCGAAAGGTCCGCATAGCCTTCCCGGATCAGGACAGGCAAACGCCCAAAATCCTCGATCACCTTCTCTTCGGTGTCGCGAAATGTCATGCCGGTGTTCTGCGCATCGGTCGCAAAGATCAAGAGGAAACGGCGGCTCTTGCTCAGAGATGCTTCGCCATCGAGCGCCGAGACCGCGACGAGCCCGTTGCCGTCGGCCCCTTCGATGCGCAGGACGCCGAGATCGATAGGCTCCCGCAGCGACGAGAAGGCTGCGGCTTCGGTTGCAGTCGTTGCAACGCGCAATTGCCCGGCAAAACGGTTCAGCACGATCTCGCCTGTGCTGCTCTGATAGATGCCGGCATCGATGTTCGTGCCATTGTCCCTCGGAAGCACGCCGCTTTGGCGCAGGCTTTCGAGGAGCGCTTCGCTGTTTTGCTGACGTGGTTGCAGCACCGCAGGAGTTTCGCCTAGCCGGTTCGCGTCCTCAAGTCCGATCCGCCCGATGAGTGCAAGATCCGTCAGATATTCCGGCTCCCGCGCCTGCATGTCGTCAGATAGATCCTCTTCACCACGCACGGCAAACGGAACGGTTACGTCCGATGTCGCAACGTCCCCGCGGCGGTAAAGCAACGCTGCCAGCGTCTCGCCGGCACGGGCGACGGGATCGAGCGCGATCGCGTAGGGCAGCATCGCCTTCTTGTGCGGAAAGGGCTCGCCATAGGTAAGAACAATCGGGCCGTGACCGTGGCGGCAAAGCGCATCCCAGCCTTGGAGCGCCGCATAGGCCGGCATCGCCAGCCCCGCCTCGTAGCGGTAGCGGTTCCAGAAAAGATGATCGTACTCGCTGACCACGAAGGGCCTGCCGAGCCAGCGCGCTGCCGCGATCATCCGGAGATAGTTCACCCCGTCGGCAATCGAGCTGACCTGGGTGGTTTTGCTTCCCGGCGCGTAGCCGCTGACCCAGTCGTGATAGGTGTTCATGGTCACGGCTTCGAGGTCGCGGCGGCTGAGCGACGCCTGGACCGTCGGCCAATTGTTGTAGTTGCTGATCAGGCCGCGGTAGCCAAGCCGGCGCAGCACCGCGCTCATTCGTGCGGTTGTGGCCCGTTCCGTCTCGATGAAGAAAGCCTGCAGATTCCGCAGACGCGCGCTGTCGCCGTAGCGGTCTGCGGGAAGCTCGACCGATCTCGCCTCGATCGTCTCATCGGAGCGAAGATCGGGCCAAGCCTTGGCCAAAGCTTCGGTGGAGCCATAGCGTTTCGCCAGCCAGTCATTGAACGGCTTCGCGAGCAACGGATCGTAAGGCGCTTTTCCCGGCCGATCGTGCACGACAGCGTCGAACTCCATCCCGTTCTCATTGGCGAGAATGACGACCGCCAGGGCATCGTCGCGGATGGGCGCGACGCCCGTATAGGGATTTACGCGCGCAAGGATCGTTTCCTGCATGCGCTTCCAGTGATCGAACGCCCGGTCATCCACAAACAGCTCGAGCTTGAGGTTTCCTCCATCGTCCCAACGGTCGTCAAAGCCGCCATAGACGCCGCGCAACGACGAGAGGCCATCGACCATCCAATAGATGCTGTTGCGCTTCAGCGCCGCAAGCAGATAGTGAATGCGGTCGAGTGTCTCGGGGTCGAAGTCGAAATCCCGGTCACGGCCGAACATCAGGCTGGCATCGACGAAATGCAGTCGAGCGAGATTGTAGCCGCGCATCGCCAACTGCCGGGCGTAGCGATCGGCCGTTACGTGATCGGGAAACCCGCCGGAAGCCGGGCTCCAGGCGAGTGACGCGCAGAGCATCCTTTCAGGTTTTTCGGGCGAGCTCGCGAACGCGAGCCGGCCATTGGCGCCTGCGACCAGGCGACGATCCGCATCGATCGTCCCGTTCGGCAGGAAAGAGGAAAAGTCGAGCGGACTGCCTGTGCGCAGTTCGAGCGAGACTTCGCGCACAGGAAGCCACTGATCGGATGCGCGCATGGGCGAACCAAGTGCGAGAAGCATTGCCAGAGCAGCGAACAGCCGACGCCCCGTCACGCCGAGGCCCCGAGCAGCTTGCTCTCGATCGGCGCATCGGGCTTCCGGCGCGCCCGGAAGAAACCGACCGGCAGGGCCGCCGCATGGAAGAACCAGGCGACCACGGTATAGAGCCCCATGCTGATGCCTCCTTTGCGCAGGCTCATGAGCCCGACGACGCCGGCGAGGATCGCAAGGACCACGCCGAGCGCGAGCGCCTTGTTAGGCATGAAAAGCAGCAGGCCGAGCGAAACCGCCCACCAGAGATAGACCAGCGCCCAGAGCTTGAGCTCTGGCAGCTCCCTGATGAGCTGCAGGAAATAGGGCCGGCCAAGCGATGCGCGCAGCAGCTCGCCAATGCCGAACAGATACTTGCTCTTCCAGCGGCGGACGAGCAACCGGTAGGAATTGTCCGTGTGGCCAAAATGCTGGACGAAGCGGCGGTCGAGGCGATGCAGATTCCAGCCGGCACTGCGCAGCCGGATACCGAGGTCGAACTCCTCGTAGCCATGGAGATTGCGATCGGAGAGATAGCCGACCGCCTGGATCGCCGAGCGGCGATAGAGGCCGCCGCCGTTCATGCGGTCGATCGCGCCGATGCGGTTCTCCGGCGCATTGCGCGTGACCCGCCGGGCAAATTCGAGGTTGGAGGTGAGCATCTCCTGGACATGACCGGTGACGCCGCCGACCTTGGGATTGTCGGCCAGGAATGCCTCGGCAACCTCAAGGAAATCGCTGTCCAGAAGCATGTCGCCATCGAGCAGGCAGATGTGCTCGTGGCGGGAATACTGGAAACCGAGCTGCGGACCGATCCCGCAACTTGGAAGCGCCGGCGGGCTGATCTGGGCGATGACGACCGGATAGAGGGAGGCAATCTCTATGGTTCTATCGGAGGAACCGCTATCGGCAACGATGACCTCACCGCCGACCGCCTTGAGCGCGACAAGCGCGCTCTCGATGTTCGCGGCGATGCGCTTTTCTTCGTTCAGCGTCTTGATGATGACGGATACTGCCACGCGTTCCCCCCATATCAACTGCGCGTCGACAACCGCGCCCAAGTCGCGGGCGATATTACCCGCGATATTTTGCGTTTTGGTTTACCGCCCCAGCAAGCGCAGCAATGGCAACCGATAGCGAAAGAGGAACCAGCCGCCGAAGACGCCGCAGGCACCACCGAGAAGCTTGACGGCGACATCAGCCGCCCGCGCATGGCGATCCGCCGAAATCATCTGCAAGAGTTCGAAGCCGATCGCGGTGGCAAGCACGAGAACCAAGACACGCATGAGGTGCTTCGGATAGGCGATCGCGAACAGCAGCCCCAGCAGGCCGAAAGCGCCGAACCGCTCGAGGTGGACGAGATGCCCGATGCGCGGACGCAGTTCGAGGGGAGACATCGTCGAATAGGCGATCACGGAAAAAAGGAGCCAGGCGAAAAGGCCGGCGGCGCGCTTGAGGTTCATTGTCAGCTTGTCTTCCAGGCGGCGTGCAAGGCACGGCAATCGTCGAACGGGCCACGACGGCGCCCGCCTGCCCGTCCAAACGTGCAAGGCGCGCTGTCGTACATAATTGGCGAAGACACGGGCAGACGCAAACGTCAGCCTATTTCGCCAGCAATGCGCTATACACCGCCGCAGTCTTTTGCGCCACGCTTGTCCAACTGTAGGTAGCTTCCGCGTGGGCCGTGCGCTCCCGCACATCGTCATCGCTGAGTGGCGCAGCAAGCTTTGCGGTGATGCCGGCTGCAAGCGCATCGATATCGCCCAGCGGAAAATACTCGTCGGGCGCAAGGTCCAGTTCCCGGTTGGGAATGATATCACTTGCCAGCAAGGGCAGGCCGTAGGCCATCGCCTCCAGTAGCGCGATCGGCATGCCCTCATGGCTTGAAGGCAGCACGAACAGGGCGGCATTGGCGAAGAGTTCTGCCAGTCTATCGCCGGACTGGAAGCCGGTAAGCACAACCCCCGGCACCTCGGCGGCGAGGGTTCTCATCTCTCGGACATAGGGTGTCTCGAACTCCGCGCCGCCAGCGATAACGAGCCGGACATCCATCAGCCCACATTTCGCAAAGGCCCTGATGAGATCGAGCTGCCGCTTCTCCGGAACCAATCGTGCGGCGAGCAGGATGTAGCGTCGCGGCGCCAGGCCAAATTCATGCAGAATACCGGCGTTGCCGGAGGGCAGCGTAATCGCGACACCATTTGGGACCAGCGTCATCGACACATGGTGGCGGGTGCGCATGGTTTGGACGATATCCTGCGATATCGCCACGCGCCCGTTCGAGAACCGCATGCCGAAGAACTCGCCGAGCTTCAGCGTGCGCCTGGCAAAGGCGCCCCATTTCTGCCGGTCGTAGTCGTAGCCATGATGGGTGACGACAACCTTCAGTCCGAAAACGCGTGCAAGCGGCGTCATCAATGCCGGGCCGATGGCGTGGATATGCAATACGTCCGGCCGCCGCCAGGCGGCAAGACATACGCCGAGGAACGTGTGAACCAGCGCCTCCAGCGCCATGCGGCGCGGCGACCAGAGAGGGATGACCTCGACCCCGTTCCAGGCGTAGCAGTCGCTTTCCTGAAGATAGCGCCGACGCCCGACGACCTCGACATCCCAGCCGTAGCCCAGGAGTTTGCTGGCGAGCATTTCAACGTGTTTCTCGACACCGCCCTGGACGTTCGGAATACCGCGCAAGCCCAGCATCATCACGCGCTTGCGCTCGCCTCTGGCGGCAACAGCTCCACTCTGGACGGCCAGAGCCCGCTGCCTCCCAGACAGAGCCGCGCCGCGCCGGGGCATCTGCGCGCGTCCCTCGGACAGCCCGGATTGTGCCATCTCCTGTGCAATCACCGGCTGCTGGCGGTGACTTCGCGAGACATCAGAGTTACTGCTCATGCGTCGCCTCGAAAGTTGTCCGTACCGGATTTCACGGCGAAATACTTATCGACCAAGTAAATATTTCATTGACCACTTATATAACTGACCAGAAACCATACGGCGAGCCCACTTTACTACAAATTGCGCGCGACGGTTAACGGCGCCGGCCCTCGCCCGCCCCGAGCGATGCATAGAGGTCAAGTGTTCTGTCGCGATAGGCGGCAGCCGAGAATTCACTGGCGACCCAGCGCCGGCCCGATGCCCCCATGGCCGCACGTTCGGAGGAAGGGAGCGCCGCCATCCGCGTCAATGCGCGCGCGAGATCGTCAGCATCACCGGGTTTTGCCGTCATCCCGGTCTCACCTTCCCGGATCATTTCGGGAATACCGCCGATCGATGCGCCGATGACGGGTCGTCCCAAGGCATAGGCTTCAAGCACGCTGATCGGCGCGTTCTCGTACCATTCAGACGGCAGGACCAGGGCGCGTGCTTCCCCAATCAGACGGTGCAGGGCCTGGCCCGAGAGATAACCGGCGAATGTGACATCGGCCCCCGTCTGCTCGACGAGTGCGCGAAGCATCGCTTCCTCGGGCCCGGTTCCGGCAATCACCAGGCGCTGGCGCGACGATGCCGCCGCTCGTATCAACGTCCCCAACCCCTTCTCCGGCGCCAGACGTCCGGCGAAGACGAGGTAGTCGCCCTCTGTCCAGTGGTCGGAATAATCGTCGACGTCGACGAAGTTCGGAATGTGGACCATGCACTCCCGCGGCCATCCCCACTCGACCAGCTTCTCGACGTAGAACTTGCTCGGCACGACGATGCGGTCCACCTGGTTGCGGTAGAGACCGAGCGCGCGGTGGACCAGCGTTTCCGCAAGCACCACCGCGCTCAGCGTCACCTCTCCCTTGATGCAGCGGTGGCGCAACACGTTGTAGACGTGCCCGCCGCGACAGTCCTCGCAGACGGCGCCGTCACGCAGCATCTTGTAGGAGGGGCAGGCAAGCTTCAGGTCGTGCGCCGTCATGACGACAGGGATGCCGGCTTGCTTCAGCGTCGAGAAGATCGCCGGCGACAGATGATGATAGACATTGTGCGCATGGGCGATCGAGGGCCGGGCACTCCGGATCAGCCGGTCGACATTGCGCTGCGCCTCGCGCGAATAGATCACGCTCGCCGCCTGCACGACCTTGCGCAGCAGATTGGTGCGCCGGCCGTATTCGATCTCGGAGACGAAATAGTCGGACCATGGCGAAGGCTCGTTGTCCTCATGCTCCATGGCGAAGGGCACCACGTCCCAGCCGATGTCGCCGAACATTTTCACATGGTCGAAGAAAACCGCTTCGGCGCCGCCGCGGCGATAGAAGTAGTTGTTGATTGCGAGCAGCCGCTGACCGGACATGGCGCTCCCCTACCAGCCGAGCCTGTCGAGCACCCGCTCGACGGGCAGGACCATGCATCCCTTCGCGACCGCGTATTCGACGAGGTGTTCGAAGGTCTCCGGCGTGCAGCCATAGGGCGTCGGACGCGCGGCGATGTCGTGGGTAAAAAACACGAGCCAGCCGGGGCGGGCGACCACATCGTCGATCCATCCGCTCAGGGCGCGCGCATCCGCTTCCGGCTGACGGATCTCCACTGCCTTCAGCATCAACGGGTCGACGGCGGTGCGATTGATGCTTTCGCCAGCGGCGCGGCAGGTGCGGTAGCGCCGCCTCAGCTCCCGGCGCGACAGCGGCCAGGCGGCATTGTAGGGAAAGGCGAAATTCGTCGCTGCCGGCCCGACACCGCTGCGCTTCAGATAGTCGGCATTGCGGTCGAGATCGCGAGCAAGACCGGCAGCACCCAGGCGCCTGATCTTGTTATGTGAAAAGGTATGGCAGCCGACTTCGTGGCCTCGATCGGCGAGATCGGCGCAGCCCTCCGCTGAGATCAGAGTGCGATCAACCTCGACGCGATCGGCCAATCCGCCAGCGATGTAGAACGTTCCCCGCGCACCGTGGCGTTCGAGGATCGTTGCCCCGTTATGAAGCGCAGTATCCGGCACGTCATCGAAGGTGAAGGAAACGAGCGGCACATCGGTCACAACGTCGCGCGGCTTGGCCGCGAAGCGCCAGATCAACCGGTTGGCGACGCGATCGACAAGGCCGTCGACGGTTTGCAGGAGATCAGGCATAGACGGCTCCGGATTTTACCTGCTGCGGGGCCACCGAGAGAACCGCGCGCGACTGTAGGTGCAGGCCGTAAAGGGAAAAGAGGAAGGTGAACCAGAGGAGGTTGCCGCCCTCGAAAAACAGGCTTTCGAGGCCGGCGTTGAAGATCGTGTAGAGCCAGACGCGGATGTAAAGCCGGGTCAGATGCGAATGCTCCACGGCCGGTGCCAGGCGCGCGATGTTGCGGAGAGGCAGGACCAAAAGCCAGATCACTGTCAGCAACAATCCGGGAAAACCCGTCGTCAGGGCGATGTCGAGATAGGAGTTGTGACCATTTGCGGCAGCCACAGCCCAGGTCTCGATCGAGCCCCCGCTGTTGACCAGTTCCGACGTCTGCCAGAAAGCCTTGAAGCCGTAGCCGGTGATCGGTTGTTCGGCGAGCGCCGTGAAGGCAAAGCGCCAGATATCGGCGCGGTTGGTAAAGGTCGCATCGATGCCAAGCTCGGTGACGAAGTCGCTAAGTGGCTTGAACACAGCGGAGCCGACGGCGAAGAGATTGAACAGACCGACCCCGCCGATAACGATCGGGATGCGCAGAAAGCGGAACCGCTCGAAAACCCAGGCAAGCAGCACAATCGCCGGCAGCATGGCGGTCGAAGTCTTGCCGCCCGTGTGGAGCAGGAAGTTGAACGACAGAACGACGATAGCCACCCCGGCCACGCGCGACCAGACGTTCATGACGAAGAGACCGAAGAAGGCGGCAATCACCATGGCCGCCGCGGCGCTGTTCTTGTGGGGGAAATGACCACGCCAAAGGCCGGCGTTCATCGGTTCGCGCAGTTCGGAGGCCTGGTGGATCGCCAGGGTCGGCTTGAAGAGAATGCCGTAGTAGGCGACCGTCAGCATGAACAAGGTGCCGATACCGAGCATCTTGGCGAAATGTCGCTCCGAAGCGGGCAGCAGCAGGTAAATGCTGGCGTTGATCGTCACCATTACGGCGAGCACGGTCCCCTTGATGCCGAACATCGGATAGGCCGATATAGCCGAGACGAACAGGAACCAGATGTAGAGCACGGCCAGCAATGGCCGCGGCTGCAGGATGATGCCCCGCATCGGGTGCGCCAGCCCATAGGCGAACATGCCCGCGAAAAGTGCAAGCGATACGATCTGGTTCAAGCGATTGGAATTGCCGGCCGAAGGATCCAGCACCGCCGCCCCGGTCAGGTCGATGAAGGGCGTGGTCGTTATCCAGAAGAACAGGAACGTCGCCATGAAGAGCACGGTTCCTATACGGACGCGGAGCAGGTCCGCCGGGCTCTCCTCGCGATAGACGGCGCTCGTCATGCCGTCCCCTTTCTCAGGCCACTGCGGGCCGGCGTCCGCGCAGGAAACGCCAGAGCCCCAGCGTCAGGGCCAGGCCGATACCAAGCGCGAGACCGAAGATCGCGCCTCCCGCGAGCAGGATCAATGTCCGCGGCGGCCAGCTCCGCGCATTCGGCGGCAAGGCGCGCGAGATCACGCGGACATTGGTCGTGTCGATCTGCTGGCGCTCGGTGATCTGCTGGGCGCGCGCCAGGTGGGTCTCGTAGATTGTGGCCTTGGCACGGGCATCTCTCTCGAGATCCCGAAGTTGCACCTGGGCTTCGTTGTCGGAAAACACGTTGGACTTCTCGTCGCTCGCCTTGGCCCGCAGGGCAGCAAATGCCTGCTGCTCGCGATCCATGTCCGCCTTGGCACGATCGAGAATGCGGCGCGCTTCGTCGGTCATCGCCCCTTCCAGCGTCGTGCGCTCGGAGCGGGCATTGACGAGACGCGGATGGCGCTCGCCATAGGTGCGCTGCATCGAGGCGATCTGCTGCTGCAGCACGTTATATTGCTCGCGCAGGTTCGTCATGTTGACGGATTCGAACTCCGAGGCGCTCGCGGTTCGGCCCTGAGCGATGGCATCGTTCATCTGCCGGTAGCGCGTATCCGCCTGGATGAAGCGCTGCTGGGCGTCGAGAACCTGCGTGTTCAGTTCGTTCGAAAGCTGATTGCTGACGAGCTGGCCGTCGTTGGTCGACTGCAGACCATTCTTGCGGCGGAAATCCTCGACGGCGCGTTCAGCCTCGGTGACATTGTGGCGCAATTCATCGAGGCGCGCATTGAGGTTCTGGGCAACACGGCCGGCGCTCTCGGCGGCAGACTGAAACAGCTCCTGCTCAAAGGCCGCGACGATCGTGTTGGACAGTGTCACCGCCTTCGCCGCCTCCTCGCTCCAGACCTTCATGACCACGACGAAGGAGCGCTCCTCGCGCCGGGCTTCGACGCGCTCCGATAGCGCTCGCATCGCGGCAAGTTCATTTCCTGCCTGCTGCTCCGCCTTCGTCGAAAAGAGGCTCTTCAGCGAACCGAAGGCCGAGGGCTTCACGAACTCCGGATCCTCGGCAAGGTGCAACTGGTCGATCACGCGCGACAGCACGTTGCGCGATGTGAGAATGCGAAGCTTGCTTTCGACTTCCAGCAACTGCGCGTCGCGCTGCGGGTTGGAGGTGAAAACGTCGTCGCTGACGACATTGAGATTGGAGGGGTCGACAACGATGTCGGTGTAGACATTGTAGCGCGGCGTCGCCGTCATCGCATAGGCAAGCGCGGCGGCCACGCAGAGCATCACTGCGACGACGATCCAGAGGAGCCCGTCCCGCAGCCAGCCGATGATATCATCGACGCCGACGTTGCCGAGTTCGTTCAATCCCGGGAAGTAACTTTCGCGACGCACCGGTGGAGTAGCCACAGCGGCCCTGGGCTGCAGCCGCGACGCTCCCAAGGGCTCGTCGGGTTGCAAGCGCGCATTCGCGGGCTTATCGGCCACCTGCTCCGCTTCCGGCAAGTCAGACGACAGCAGATCGAGCAACGAGCCTCTCGCGGCCGGTGCACGCTGATCGTGCGCCGGCTGGCTGGGCCTCCGTTTCTCGGCCTCGTCCGGCCTATACATAAGCATCCCTCACGCACGCCCATCAAGACGCGAAGATCGTGACCCCGCGAGCCGCCATCTATCGCAGAATTAAGGTTGTAGGGTGAATATTCCGTTAAATGGCAGGGCTTGCCGCTTAACGCGCGGGGTCAGAAGTCAGTCAGCAACCGGCTCCAGCTCTCTGATGCCAGTCCGCCGACATAGATGTCGTTGCGTTGCGCGGCATCCTTGAGATCCGCGTGCCGGGTCACCATGCAGAAGTAGCCGCGATGATGGAAGGAGAGCCATCTCTGGCGAGAGATCGCGTTCATCAGGAAAGGCTGCGCGCTGCCGGTGGCAAGCACGTAGCCCTCCGCATCAAGCGAATGGAACATTTGCGCGGTGACGTCGAACTCACGGCCCGCCTCGCAGACGATGTTGAGCACCGTCGCCGTCTCGCCGGCCTTGCCGAAATAGAGATAGGCGCCGATCACGCGCCCGCCCTCATCCACGACCTCCCGGCTCAGGAGTTCCCCCAGAGTGCTGTTCAAACTGGCGACGGCCGTCAGCCAGTCGAATTCACTGCGGGACCAGACGGGTCTGACGGCAAAACGCTGGAGCATCGGCCCGGCGCATTCGACAAAGGCCGCGGGATCGATGGCGCGCGTCGCGCAACCGGCTCGCGCATCCGGCTTCGTCCGGGGGCGGCGGCGGCGCAAGATTCGATCGGCAACCGCAAGCGGCCCCAGGACGACGCGCGACCGGAGGAGCGGCGCCTGCCGGCCGATCGTCAGAGCCCAGGCTTTGAGCGGCCGAAAGGCACGGCGCCAATCGAGGCTCTGTATCGGAAGCACGACGCCCCCGCCTGCCACCCAATGGTCCGCACTGACCGGCGACGAATTGTCCGAAAAGCACATGTCCTGTCTGGCGGCGCGCATGGCGCGGGCAAGGCAGGCCGCGCCGACTGCGCCGGCCTTGCCTTCCGACATGAAGGCGCAAAGCAGTTTCGCCACCGTATGTCGGCCATTGACCGTGAACTCCATCGGGAGCGCCAGTATGGCGCTGCCGATACCGCCAGTCCCGTCGTCATAGACGATGCTGCCGTTGTCCGGGGTATAGAGCGGGCTGCCGAAGAAGGTGGTCTCGAGATACCGCTGAAGCTCTTCGCTCGCCGCCTGTTGGCGCTTGCGAAAGATCCGGGTGAACATGCTGCTGACGATGGGGATATCCCGAGGCTCCATGGCCCGTACGTTGCCCAGGCGCGGCGTTTCCCGGCCGAGCGGCCTTGCGGCATGGCTGTTTTCGGCCTCAAGTTTCATGGGCCATCCTCGTTGCCAGAGACGCGCCGCCAGCGGCCTGCTCCCGATCATTCCGCACGAAGCGCAGGAAGACGGTCCAGGACACGATGACCATCGCGATTTCGATGACGTAGAAGGAGACGAAGGTTCCGGTCGGCGGCGCATGCCAGGTGGCCCAGGCCGTAAGCGCGGCGCCGAGCACGCTGCCGAGGCCCATGACCGAGGCGCGCGCCGGATGGTGCCCAGATGCGCCGAGCGCCTCCATCGCCACCGTCCACATGGCAAGCGGCACCACGACCCAGCAGAGGATGCGGACGAAGGAAACGAGCGACACGTAATCCTTGCCGAAAAGATAGGGCAAGACTGGAGCGAGCACAAAGACCGCGACGGCAGCAGCGATACTGATCGAGGTGGCGGCAATCAGCACCTTGCGCACACGTTCGAACGCATGATGCAGCCCGGTTGCAGTCGCTTTCGCGGAGCCGGGATAGATCAACCGGTTCAGCGCTTCGACCGACAGATAGCTGCTCTCCAGCATACGCCGCGCGACGCTGTAGCTCGACATGACCTCGGCAGTCGCCACCAGGCTCAAAACCAAGAGGTCGGCATTCTGCCTGACGGCCCGCAGGATGAACGGGATGCTGAAATAGAGCCCCAGCGGCAACTCTTCACGGACGATGCCATAGGTCGGACGCCCCAGCACCTTGACGGCACGCCAGCATCCGACAGCCACGAGCACATGACAGATGAACTGCCACACCGCCCAGGAGGCGACCGTCGCAACTCCGAACGCGATACAGGCGAGCGCGGCGGCAATGGTGCGCGCCACGGCAAAGCCGACGACGACCTTGTTTGCCGAGGCAAAATTCGAATGCGCGAGGAAAATCTGCTCCGCCAGCACGATGATGCGAACGAAGACGATGTTGGTGATGAGCATCAGCGTGATCACCGCGACATTGGTGGCGGGATCCGGTGACAATGTGAAGAAGAATGGCAGGACGGCAGCGCCGAGCAGAACCAGGATCACGCCGCTCACGGCGGTCAGCAGAATATTGTGCCCGAGCATGCGCGCGTACATGCTGCGATCGCGCGCCACGCGGCGCACCAGGCATTCCATCGCGCCGAGACCGCACAGGTGCACGGCGATGTTGGCGACAGCGGTAATTGCGACGAAAACGCTGAACTCATGCACGCCGAGCCAGCGCGCCAGGATAGCAAACGTCAGAAGCTGGGCGGCGGACCCGATGACGAGGCTGCCGCCGGATGCAGCATAGGACATGATCATCGAGAGGAACGGTCTGTGCGCGCGTTCCTTCACACCTTCCGAAGCCATTCCGATCTGCCTTTGACACCAACCAGCCGTTCATTGCCCAGAAGCGCACTCAATGACAGCGAGCAATCGCCTTTGATCGCTGCGCAAGGTAGCAGGTAGAGATGATTGCGCGGTTAACACATGCGCCGCAATTGCATTTGAGCTTCATTTACCCGATTACAATAGGCTGCAGCACTGCGCGTCTACAGATTTATCCAGGAACAATTCGACCGAGGACATGAGGGGGTGGCCGTGCCGCACAACGACAATCATATCCGTCTGCATCGTTTCATGGGCGTGGAGCTTGAACTGGCGCCCGACGTTCTCGTCCCGCGCGAGGAAACGGAGCTCCTCGGAAGAAAAGCCGTGTCGATCCTCGCGGATGGCCCTTCGGCACCGACCGTCATCGACATGTGCTGCGGCTCTGGAAATCTCGCACTCGGTATCGCCAACGATGTCCCGTCTGCCCGCGTCTGGGGCGCCGACCTCACGGACAGCACCGTTGCGCTGGCGCGCCGCAACGTCGACCGGCTCGGAACCGGCGCACGCGTTGGCATCCGGCAGGGGGATCTCTTCGCCGCCTTCGAAGGCGATAATCTCGAAGGCGCGGTCGATATGATCGTCTGCAACCCGCCTTACATCTCGACCGGACGGCTGGAGGGAGACCGGGCGCACCTGCTTGAAAGCGAGCCGCGTGAAGCCTTTGATGGCGGCCCCTATGGCATATCCATTCACCAGCGCCTGATCCGCGACGCCGTCGCCTTTCTGAAGCCGGGCGGCTGGCTGCTGTTCGAGTTTGGCGAGGGCCAGGATCGACAGGCGGCGGCCCTTCTGTCGCGCATCAAGACCTATGAGCCTGTGACGTTCGCAACCGATCGCGACGGCAAGCCACGCGTCGCCATCGTCAGAAAAATCGATGACCGGGCCGGAAGCTTACCCACATGAGCGAAATCCGTTCGCTCGAACGCGCGGACATCCCGGCGATTGCAGGCATGTTCCAGCGGGTGTTCCGCAATGACCAGAGCACACCGCCGCCGGCACTTGCCGATTACATGCAGCAGCTTTACCTCGATGCGCCCGGCTGCGATCCGCAGATACGCCCCCTCGTGCACGTGAACGACAAGGGCGTCATTTCCGGATTTGTCGGCGTCAACGTCCTGCCAATGGTGCTGAATGGCCGCCGGCTGCGCGCCGCCATCTGCGGCTCGCTGATGGTCGAGGATCGCGAGAGCGACCCCCTGGCCGGAGCGCGCATCCTCAAGGCCTTTCTGGCCGGCCCACAGGATCTTTCCTTCAGCGAAACCGCAAGCGACGTCTCGATGCAGATGTGGACACGGCTTCGGGGCGTCGTCCTGCCGCAATACAGCCTCGATTGGGTGCGTGTCATCCAACCCGCTTCCTTCAGCCTGAGTGTAGCGGCCAACCGCATCAAGCCGGCGCGGCTTGCCGCACCCTTCGCGCGGGCCATTGACAGTGCCTACCGCAAGCGGATGGCGCCGGGCGAACAACGTTGGTCCGCCGTCTCTGCCGCCGGCATCGGCCAGGCCGGTTTCACGACACAGGAAACCGATCGCAACGGCTTTGCCGCTGTGGTCGATCGTTTCATCGCGCAGTTTCCGCTGCGCCCCGAATGGGCCGAAGGGCAGCTCGACTACATTCTCGGTGATGCGGAGCAAAAGCCCGAACAGGGAGAGCTCGTCTACGCTCTGGTCGCGGCGCGCACCGGCACGCTCGTTGGCGCTTTCGCCTATTACGCCAGGGCGGGTGCGATCGGACGGGTCCTCCAGGTTTTGGCGCTGCCGGGCCAGGCCGGCCCGGTCATCGACTGTCTTGTCGATCATGCCGCCAAGCGTGGACTTCCGGGCCTACGGGGACGGACACAGCCGGTGCTTATGGAAGCCATGCTCGGGCGCCGGATTGCCTTCGTCCATGTCGCCTCGACCGTGCTCCACTCCCGTGACCCGGCAATCGTCCAGGCCTGCCGGGACGGGCAAGGCTTTTTCAATGGTATTGCCGGAGAGCATTGGTGCCGGCTGATCGCCGGACAGTTCGACTGACCAGGGCTTCGGTTATTGCGGCGCTTCCTTGAAGCCACCGCAACAACCTCGCCGAGCTACGCGGCTCGCGTTCAGCCCTTGATCTCCTCCACCGGCTGCACGAGCTGGGGACCCAGATGCAGGTAGCGCGTCGCCTTGCGCTTCGCGGCGATATCCGCCCAGACGCGCTCCACCTGCGTGACCGTCAGGCCTGCCGCTTGAGCGACGGCGTCGATCTCGATACCGTTGTTGAGCCCGTAGAGGCAGAGGTCCATGCGGTCGTATGGCAGCGAGAAGTAGAATTCCTCCTGCGTCTGCTCCAGCGAATAGGTGTCGGTTGTCGGCGGCCTGCGCCGGATCTCCTCAGGAATGCCGAGATGGGCGGCAAGCGCGTAGACCTGCGACTTGTAGAGATGCGCGATCGGCTTGACGTCGGCCGCGCCGTCACCGTTCTTGACGAAGAAACCCTGGTCGTATTCCAGCCGGTTCGGCGTGCCGAGCACGGCGAAATTCAGCCGGTCGGCGTGGTAATACTCCACCTGCTTGCGCGTGCGCTGCTTCATGTTGGTGGCGGCGACGATGCCGAGATAGACCGAAGGCGGCATGCGATGCTTCGACTGCGTGCCTTCAGGGCTTTGAACCACGAGCGAGGAAATGTTGTAGCCTTCGCCTTCGAGCGCATTGGCGATCACGATCTTCGAGGCCCATCCGTCACCATAGTCCGGAACCAGTTCGCGAATGAATGCATCGCGACGCTCGTAGCAGCCCATCGCCTTCAGCGTCGGACCGATATCCTCGATGATTGCCTCGACGCCGAAGGTCTCGGCGACGAGGCGGCCAAAGCGCAGGCTTTCCGGATCGGAATCGTTTTCCGGCATGAACAGGCAAAAGACATTCTTGGCGCCGACGGCGCGCACGGCCAGCGCGACCGAAACGCTCGAGTCGATACCACCGGAGAGCCCGAGCACCAGACCGCGCTTCTTCATCGACCGCAACTGCTCACGCAGCCCGGCGACGATCCGGTCAGTCTCGGCCGCATGATCGATCGTCAGCGTCTCGGCCGAAAACGGGCGCGCGCCCTCAGTCATCAGAATGTTCATTGGGCGGGCTCCATCGTCTCAGCCGCAAGGCGGCGGCTGACCTTACCAGTATCCGTCTTCGGAAGTTCGGTGCGGAACTCGACAATCTTCGGCACCATGAAATCTTCGAGATGGCGGGCGCAGTGGCGAATAATGTCCTTGTCCGTCAGGCTGGGATCGGACAGCACCACCAGCGCCGCAATCGCGTGGCCGAGCACCGGATCGGCGACGCCGACCACCACGGCCTCGGCGATGCCCGGATGCGCATGCAGCACGGTCTCGACTTCCTTGGGCGCGACCTTCTCGCCGCGCGTCTTGATGATGTCGTCCTTGCGGCCGACGAAATAGAGGAAGCCCTCTTCGTCGGCCTGGAAGAGGTCGCCCGTATAGAGCACCTTTTCCCATCGGTTCGTCCCCGGCCGCAGCATGCGCTCGGTCGCGGCATCGTTGCGCCAGTAGCCCTGCATGACGTGGGGACCGCGAATGACAAGTTCACCGGGAACGCCCGGCGGCGCGCGTTGGCCTTCGTCATCGACGACGAACGCCTCGGTGTTCGGGATCGCGATGCCGACCGAACCCGGCCGGCGGTCGAGTTCTTCCGGCGGCAGATAGGTGCATCGCTTGCATTCCGTCAGCCCGTACATCGAATAGAGCCGGGCGCCCGGAAAGAGCTCGCGGAGCCGCGCAATATGCGGCGGCGGCAAGGCAGCGGCGGTGTTGGAGAGATAACGCAGGCTCGGCAGGAAGCCGGGTTCCAGATCGCGCATCTGCAGGATCATCGCCGCCATCGTCGGAACCAGTGGGAAGCCGGTAACGCCCTCCTCCCGGATCCGCTCGAAGATCGCATGCGGGAACGCGAAGGATTTTTCGAGCACCAGCGTCGCGCCGATGCGGATCGCCATCAGCATCTGGTAGAGGCCGTAGTCGAAGGCAAGCGGCAATACGTTGAGGATGATATCGTCCGGTTCGTTGCGCAAATAGGTGGTGATCGAATCCGATGCAGCATCGATGTTGCGATGGGTCATCATCACGCCCTTCGGCCGACCGGTCGAACCCGAGGTATAGATCAGCATCGCAAGGTCGACATCGATGCCGCGATGCGGCACGGGCGTTGCCACTTCCGCGAGGCAGGTTTCGAAGGAGATCGCGTCAGCCGGCGTCTGGCCATTGGGCGCAGCCGTCGAGGCAACGAAGAGATCCGAGTTGCCGCTCAGCGCCTGGGCCTCCGCCACGATCGGCATCAGCTTTGCCTGCGTCAGGATCGCCGCCGCCTCGCAGTCGGTGATGATATAGGCGAGCTTGTCCGCCTTGGTCGAGGCGTTGATCGGGCTGAAGGTCGCGCCGGCCTTCAGGATCGCGAAGATCGAGACAGCCGCTTCCCAGCAATTGTCCATGAAGACGAGCACGCGATCGTTGCGTTTGACGCCGGCCCGCGCCAGCGCGGCAGCCAGCCTGCCCGTTAGGTCGTCGAATTCGCCGTAGCTAAGGCGACGGCGGTCGGTGACCAGCGCCGTTTTCGCCGCTTGCCTGCCGGCATTGCCAATAAGGAATTGCTCGAACCGCATGGACGCCCCCTCGCGCCTAGATTATGCCGTGGCCGGCGCCCCGACCCGGGCCTCGATGAAGGCCGAAATGCGCGCAAGCGAATCGAGATTCGCAGGCACGATGTCGGCGTCGCCCATGACAATGCCGAACTGATCTTCGATGAAGGCCACCAGTTCGAGAACGCCAGTTGAATCGATGATGTCATTCTCGATCAGCGAGGCTGTATCGGCGAGATCGTAGGACGTATCGCCGAACAGGAAGTTTTCGATGACGAAGGCTCTAACCTTGTCTTTGATCGTTTCCGTCATGTGGTTTCCTTTCCTCAATAGTTCAGGCTGCTTCCGCCGCGCGGACGCTGGTGCCGGTAAAGATTTGCAGCCAGAGCTGTGTCGACAGGACTCCGACGAAAGCCGCATTGTCGCGGAAGCCGGTGACCGGCTGCGACTGGCATTTTTCGTAGAGCTTCGTCACGGCTTTGGCATTGAAAAGCCCGCTGTCGCTGACGCGCGCCTCGCTCATGACATCGCGAACGTAATCGAGTTCGCCCACCCCGGTGAAGGAATGGCTGTCCGGCGCGCGATAGGGCTGCTTGGTTCTCTGGCCGATGGACGGGGGCAACAGATCCTTCGTCGCTTCGCGCAGGATATGCTTCTCCACCAGCCCCTTCAGCTTCATTTCGGGCGGCAGACGGGTCGCAAATTCGACGAGGCGATGATCGAGGAACGGGAAGCGTCCTTCGATCCCGTGGGCCATGGCCATGCGATCGCCCTGGCTCGACAGGATATAGCCCGGCAGCAGGAAGCGGCTTTCGAGGTATTGCGCCTGGTGCAAGGGGTGCCAGCGTCCGAAGGCTGCCGGAAGCCGGCTCGCCAGATCCTCTGCCGCATCGTAGTTGCTCAACCGCGTACGCAGATCGCCCGAGAAGAAGATCTTGGTCGCCGCCGTGCTCTTGAAGCGTGGCCGGTGCGAGAAGAGCGGATCGTCGAGCGGCACGTCGCCGGCGCCGAAGAACGCGGCGAGATACTCCGCCGATTGCTGCTGCAGGCCCGGGATGTAGGGATAGAGCTTGCGAAAGAGGTGCGGGCGAATGCGCGACCCGGGCTGGCGGCCGCAGAACCGACGGACCCGCGCCTCCTTGAAGATATCGTAGCCGGCAAAGACCTCGTCGGCGCCTTCGCCCGTCAGAACCACCTTCAGCCCCTGCTCCCGGACGAGACCCGAAAGCTGATAGAGCGGTGCCGGCGCCGTTCGGATGATCGGTCGCTCCGCAAAGCGGATCACCTCCGGAAAAGACCGCGCAATGTCGCCCGCCCGGCAGGCAACGGCGCTGTGATGCGTGCCGAGCGCTGTCGCCATTTCCATCTGGAAGGCGCTCTCGTCATGCTCCACGCTATCGAAGGTGACGGAGAAGGTCCTCAGCCCCCGCGGCGCCATGCCGGTCGCCATCGCCGCGACAATGGAGGAGTCGAGCCCGCCCGAAAGGTAGGAGCCGACGGGAACATCGGCGCGCATCCGGATCCGGGTGGCATCCGTGAGCAGCGCGCGCAGTTCTTCGGCAGCGGCACGGTCGTCCGTGAACAGCGGCGACGCCCCGCGGTCGGGATAGTCGAGTTGCCAGTAGGGGCGGATCGCGACCTTGCCCTTTTCTGCAATCATGAGATGCGCCGGCTCAAGCTCATGAATGTCGCGAAAACCGGTGCGCGGCGCGATCGGCGCCCAGAGCGTGAAGATCTGATCGAGCGCGATGGGATCGAGTTCGGCAGAAACGCCCGGCACCTGAAGCAGGGCCTTGATCTCGGATGCGAAGTAGAGGGTGCCGCCATGGTTCATGTAGAACAGCGGGCGTACGCCCATCCGGTCGCGCGCCAGCATCATCCGCTGGCGGCGGCGATCCCAGATGGCGAAGGAAAAGTCGCCATTGAGACGGGACAGGCATTCCTCCCCCATGACATCGTAAAGATGGAGGATCACTTCGGTGTCGCTCGAGGTGCGGAAGCGCCGGCCCTTGGCACGCAGCTCATCGCGCAATTCGACATAATTGAAGATCTCGCCGTTGAAGGCGATCGTCAATTCACCGCTCTCGTCCGACATCGGCTGCTGGCCGTCGCCGAGACCGACGATCGACAGGCGCGCATGACCAAGCCCGGCCTCCTTGTCGACGAAGACGCCGTTCTCGTCCGGGCCGCGATGGGCAATCGCGGAAACCATTCTCTCGAGGAGGTGCTTTGCGTCTGGAATTGAGCCGAAATAGCCACCGAAACCGCACATGTTCAAATACTTTCACACCGGTCGATCACCGCTGAAGCATAATCCGCATGAGGTACTCATGGGTTAAATCTCCGGCATTTTCTGGTTGTATGGTAAATGCCACGGTTCGGGCGCAAAACCCGACATAGTGGCAGGGAAGTCTAACCTTATCGCTCCGAAATTCTTGTTTTCGATATCATTTTAAACATCAGATAGAGAAACAGGACCGGCCAAAAAATGCAGATGAGCAGCCCAGCAAAGCGATACATGCTCCAAGGCGCACGCGCCTGCAAACCTTCAAGAAAAGTCATCGCCAGGAGAAACAAGGCGGTCAGGCAATAGGCGGCAGACGCAAAATACATCCATGACATGCGGTCGCCCTCACGATACAATATCAAGCTTCCTGCATGAACCCTTGGATCGACCTCAATCTGAGGACAAAGGCATGCAGCAAATCAAAGTACTACAACAACCTTTGCGCGTCTCATATGACGCGCGGCGCGGTAAGCAATAGCGGCCAAGAAATTTATAGCACTGAAAATTACGTCTTTAAACGAAGAATTAACATTCTCTAAAGAATGGTTAACCATGCCGGCTCCGCGCCTGTTGTCGGCGGGAGCCTGTCTCGCTCGAGAATGATCCCGCAGGACGTGACCTGAACGCCTATCGCCGAGCGCGTCTGCGCGAAGAGACAGCCATCTGCTTCAAGCGGTGGGTGCCGTTCTCGCAACCGCCTAGCGGTCGCGCTGCCTGGAAACGAACAAAAGGTCGAAGCCCCGAAACTCCCGGCGGGCGATCGATTTGCGCAGCGCCGCCCAGATCGCCGAGGGATTGTCGAGGCTGAAGCCGCGCAGGCTGCGGATCAGGCGCATCGTGGCTGTAATCGTGCGAATGGCGCGGACCACTGAAGGACCGCTCAGCGAGGCAAAGAGGATTTGCGGGTGCACCGCAAGCAGGACGCCGGCTGTGCGTTGCGGATCGATAGCCCGGAACTGATCCAGGGCACGATACTCATATCCCTCGATGTCGATCTTGAAGCAGAGCCGCTCGGTCCGGGCCATGGTCTGAAGCTCGGCGATCGTAACCGTCTGCGCCCGGATCGCCTCGCCGTTGTCGTCGGCAATCAGCGCGGAGGTTTCCGAGCTGCCGAAACCGCCGCCGACAGAGTGCAACACCAGCACCTCGTCCTCGGAAAGTGCGGCGTTGATCACGCGCACCTCACCGCTGTTTTCGGGCTGCATCTCCTTGAGGATGCCGAAGCAAACGGGGTCGGGCTCGACGGTGATGACGTTGTCTGCGATCTGCGCGGCCCAATAGGGCGTCACTCCGATCCATCCGCCGATGTCGATGAAGGTCGTCTTGCGATCGACAAGGCGCTCGATGTTCTGAAACGTACAAGGCTCCCAATCGCCATTCTGCAGCCGCGCGAAGAAACGCTTCTTCTCCGGCTTTTCGGGAAACTGAACGGTTTTGCGGAAATAGGTGATCGAACGCATGTCGCCTGTCTAGCCGATAAACCCGCCAAGCGGAATCCCTTTTGCGAAAGGCTCACATGCCCCGAGGGAATGTCTCCACATGGTACAGCTTAGGTTGCGAGGTGCGTCAGGCGTCAACCCGCTCGACCTGGTTACGGGCTTCGCTGAGTTCGGCCGTGGTCTGGGCCAGGCGGTCAGCCAGGACACGCATGATTTCCACCGCCATCTCGGGAAAGTCGGCCAGCAGCTTGAGGAAATCCTCCTTGCGAATACGCAAGGCTTCGAGCGGTGTGGTGGTCCGCACGGTCGCCGTACGAGGCGTATTACAGAGGATGGCGATTTCGCCGACGATCGAATTTTGCTCAAACTCGGCAATCTTGAAGGGCCCGCCGGCGGTGTTGATCAGGACCTCCGCCTTGCCGGAGAGAATGACATAGGCCGCATCGCCGATGTCGCCCTGATAGAACAGCGCGTCGCCGGCACCGTACATCACCCTGTCGGACGTGAAGGCAAGAAGCTTCAACTTTGCCGGCGGCAATCCTGAAAACAGGGTTATCCGGCGCAGCATTTCAACTTCATCCTTGAGCAACATCACAATCCGTGTCTCCGATTTCCCGTCGGGAGCAGTCTGCCTCCCGCATCGCGGCGGGACCATATGCTCGTGCCCTGACATTAATATTACATCAAGATGCCATTTCCTTGTAGTCGCGTCCGTCATCCACTGCGGCATCGGCACCGGTGTCATGAATCAGGCGCCCATTCTCGAACTTTGCGACACGGTCGAAGAGGTCCATCAACGAGGGATTGGCAAGAACCCAGACGATCGCTGGATCGCGCCCGGCCCGGTCAAGCATCGAGAAGACGTTGCGCACGACCTGCTCCTGGACGCGTTGATCGAGCGCAAGCAGCGGCTGGTTGAAGATATAGAAATCGCAGGCGCGGATAAGCGCGCGCGCAAGATCGAGCTTCTGTCGCTGTGCTGCCGTCAGACGTTTGCCCCCCGCGCCGACATTGTAGTCGAAACCGAAAGCCAGCACTTCGTTATAGAGGCCGCCGGCTTCGAAGAGATCGCGGACAATCGCCCGGATCTTTTCCGACCCATCGGCATGCTTGTGGCCAATACGCCCGAAGAGCACGTTGTCGATGATGCTGCCTGAGGCAATGTAACGGTTCGGACGATAATGCTCGATCATTCCAGCGAGGTCGGCCGGCAAACCCTCATCGAACTCACGGCGCGTGGCAACAACCTTCGCCATGACCTCTTCCGTCAGCAAACCGAAGCGGTGCCGCGGCTCGATGTAATCGAAGCACAGCCGGATGATCTTGATCTGATCGTCTTCGGAAACCTCGGCCTTGCCGCGACTGCGCACCTTCTGCAGGATGGCCTCGTAGACAGGTATTTCCTCGGCGGTCATGAAGGTCAGCTGCTGGAAGAACGGGTGATCCGGCGGCAAGTCGCGGAACAGTTCGACGACGTTCTCGGCGATCTCGATCCCCATCGCGTAGAATGTGTCACGCAGCCCGACCCGTTGCAGGATTGTCTTGAAGAACGGGTGGTTCTCAAGCGCGTTCGCCCACATCGCCTGATCGGTGATCGTGCCAAACAGCATGTTTTCGCCGATCGTCGCCTCGATGTTGTAGGTTCCCGGTTCGAAGAACACGACGAGATCGCTGAGCTTTTCCTTTTCAAGACGTTGCCTGAGCGCGCTGCGCATTTCGACGATGCCGGCTGCGAACGCCGCATGGCGGTTCGCGTCGATCGTCGAGCGGACGGCCAGCGCCATCACGTCATTGGTCAGCAGCACGGCGTCGAGAACCGGGCGGATCTGCACGAGCAGATCATCCGGACCGCTCGCCCCGGCCGAACCGTAGTCGAGCCAGTCGCTGTTGACATCCAGATGCGGATTGCCGGCCAGGCGCGCCTCGGTCACTTCCCACTTGCGGTGCGTAGCGCCCTCCCCTTCGTAGTTTACTTCCGTCAGCGGAGCGTGCTTGAGGCCGTAGAGGATGTTGTCGCCGAGGCTGCCTTGGAACACGTAGACATCGGACGAAGCGTAGGCGATCCGACGTCCGGTAACCGATTCCGGGATCTCCAGAATGTCCTGGCCGCCGATGACCACCTTGCCGCTCGCCGGCCAGACCAGCCGGCCGAAGGCCTCCGCCAGCACCTCGCCACCGCCTGTCAGCGCCACCTTCTCGCCAGGCTGCACCTGAAGCGACACGTGGTCGAGCACGGTCGAGCCGCCGTCGTCGATCACCGTCAGGTTCACCGCCGCCAGCGGACCACTCAACGATTCGATGGTCCCCGCCGCAACGGCCTGAACCTTCGGATCGAGCAACGGATCGACGCTGAATTGCTCGACGACCTGCGCGTACTTGACCTGAACGTCCTGGCGAGCCTGATCCCAATCGATCAGTTCCTTCAGCGGACCTGGCAGGTCCTTATAGGCGCCTATGACGGCAACGAGCTGACCGATATCGAGGCGACCTTGAAGCGCGAAATAGCCGCCGATCGCGTAGAACAGGAAAGGCGTGACCTGCGCCAGGAAATTGTTGATGAACTTGACGAGGAACTTCCACTGGTAGAGGTCGTAGCGGATCTTGAAGATCCGGCCGAGCCGCGCCGCGATGTCGGCGCGCTCATAGTTGGAGGTATCGTGCCCGCGGATGGCACCGATGCCGTCGACGATTTCGCTGACACGACCGGAGAGTTCGCGCGCCGTCAGCTGCCGTTCACGCCCAAGCACCAGCAGCCGCTTGCGCATGCGCGGGATGATGACCGCCTGCACGGCGACGATCAGCGTCGCGATCAGACCGAGCCAGAAGCTCTGCAGCAGGATGAACACCAGCGCCGTCAGCGCCTGGCCGCCGAGCAGCGCCGGCGAGACGAAGGCGTCACCGGTAAAGCCGCCGAGCGGCTCGACCTCATCCTTGATCATCGTTGCGATTTCGGCCGGCTTCACTCTTTTGAAGTGGCTTGGCGGAAAGCGGAGGACACGATCGACGAGTTCGAAGCGGATGCGCCGCAGCAGGCGCTCGCCAAGCCGGCCCTTGAAAGTGTTGATGTAGAACTTGAAGAGGCCGTTGATGACCACCAGCAGCAGGAAAACCAGGCTGAGCGCGAGCAGCATGCCTTCTCGGCCGAGATGGAAACCGTCAAAGACATTGATCGTTCCGAAATACGGCAAGTCGAACGAAATCGGCAGGAAGGCCTGCGTCGCCTCCGGACTGTCGAAGCCGTCACCCTGGATCGGTCCATTGACGATCTGCTTCGGCAGGTCGAAGGACAGGAAATAGGGGATCATCGACAGCGCGACGATCACCAGAATCCAAAGCTGATCCTTGCGCGTGTGGGCCCAGATGTAGCGGGAAAGGCGTGGTTCCATGTGTCTGGCAATAGGACCTTATTGAACACGATAGCTGCTGGCGTGGCGGGCTGCCGTTTGCCTCACCACGCATCATTCCTCGGCGAAGCCTCCGGATGGGTGCCTGTCGGCGCTCGATCGCGAAGTGGATGCCTGCATATTCCGTCCGGCGCCGAATCCGGTTCTGTCGATTATGCAGGTGCGAGGGAAATCTGCAATGGACGTGGTTTCGACTCCACTGCCGCGAAAGCAACCACAGAGAACGTCACTCTCCGAAGCACACGCCGTTATTGCACTCGCCCGGCGCCCAGCTTACAACGAGAGCATGAAACACACCAGCCACCCGACTTCCCAAACCAGCGATTGGTACGAGCATGCCTTTGATTTGGCACGCGGTATCGCCGCCTATACGCAGAGCCCCCTCATCGAAGGCGTCGCGAAGGTAATCGCCAAACATCCCGAAGCCCACATCGCCAACGCCTTCAATCACAAGCAGATTGCCTGCAAGCTCTGGGCGCGCGACACGCTTTTGAGTGTTGCTGGTTCATCCTACGCCAGGATTGCGATCCTCGGCGGTTGGTATGGCATCCTGGGCGCGATGCTGCTGGAGGATGCGCGCTTCAACGTGGCTGCGGTCGACAGCTTCGACATCGACCCGGATGTGGAAACGGTTGCGCGAACCCTGAATTTTGCCTTCCCGGAGAAATTCCGTGCGGTCACGGCCGACATGTATGCGATCGACTATACGACGCTTGGGGCCGACCTGGTCATCAACACGAGCTGCGAACACATCGCCGATCTGAGGTCGTGGCTCGATCGCATTCCCGCTGGCACGCGCGTCCTCTTGCAATCCAACGACTATTTCAGCGAGCCCACCCATATCAATTGCGTGGCCTCCGTCGAGGAGTTCACGAAACAGGCGGCGCTTTCGGCGGTCGAATTTGCCGGCGCGCTGCCGACGAAAAAATATACCCGCTTCATGCTGATCGGCACGGTCTGAGGGCGGCTGGGGCGCCGCAGCGAAGCGAGCTATCTGTCTGTCGAATAGCACCGCAAACCGGCCACACGTTCACAGAAGCCGCCGCCCGCGCGGAGACCGATCAAAGAGCCGTGCGGCCTTCCAGGATTTCGGCGGTCTTCATCGCGCCGTCAAGATCCAGCGGCGGAATGTTCGGCTTCGGTCGCCCCAGCATCGCTTCGACATCGCGCGCCAGCCTCTCGGGCGTCACCTCCGCCTCCGGCAGAACGCCGGCAAGGCCGAGCTTTTCGAGCCGTTCCGCTCGGGTCGACTGCTCGGTTTCGCCGCCGGCGACGAAAGGGATCAGCAGGGATCCGCAACCGGCGCGGATGATGTCGCAGACCGTGTTGTAGCCGGCCTGAGAAACCGAAAGCCGCACGCCCGAAAGCAGGCTCGCGAAATCCTTGCGGAAGCGGAAGAGCTGCACGTTGCCGGGCGCGGCAGCTTGCAAGGCGTCATAGTCCTGCTGCGGCAGGTTCGGCCCCGTGACCAGGCACCATTGCAGCTCGCGCGGCAGCAAGCTCGCCGCCTGCAACGCCGCGCCGATCAGTTCCTTCCCCACCGCACCGCCACCGGCCGAAACGAGTACGTCGAACGTTTCCGTCGGAGCGTCCGGTGTCGGCCCCGCCACGAGGCCCGTATAGGCGACCTTGTCCTCGATCTCGGCCGCATAGGGATAGGTCTCTTCGAGCCGCGCGAAGGCAGGGTCCCCATGCACGAGCACGAGGTCGAAATACGCCCTGACGACGTCGAGTGTCTCCTCGGCGCGGCCGGGTTTCGTCCGCTCCTGCAGGATGTCCCTAAGCGAAGCGGCAACGAGGGGTCTTGGGGTCTGCCTTTCGATCACCTCGAGCAAGGGCATCAGCTCGAAACGCATCTGGCGGCGGCCGAAAGGGAAGGCTTCGAAGATGACGATATCGGGATCGCATTCAAGGTACGCCTCGATCAACAGCTCCCGGCGCCGATCCTTGAAGGCGTCGCTCACCGGATTTCCCTCGCTGTCGGCAAGGCCGGAAAAGCCCTTGTCGCCCGCGAGCACCGGCGGAAGGGCCACATGCTTTACGTCACTCCCCGGGAATCCCGGAACCGGGCTGCCGCCGGTCACGACGGTCACCTCGAAGCCCCTGGCGGCAAGGGCGCTCGCGATCCGGCTCGCCCGCGCCAGATGGCCGATGCCGAGGAGATGCTGCACGTAGAAAAAGACACGGCGCGCACGCATCACGCGGCTCTCCATTCGCTGGCAAACAGCCCTGCAAGCTGATCGATACTGGTGTGGTGATCGAATTGCGCGCGGACCTTCCGCTCCGCCGCACCGCCCAGGCCGTGACGGAGCGCGGGATCTCGGATGAGTTGCTCCAGGGCCCGTGCAAGCGCCTGCGGGTCTTCCGACGGGACGACCCTGCCGTTCTCACCATCGATGAGAAGTTCCGGAACGCCGGAAATCGCCGTCGAGACACACGGCAGCCGTTGGCTCGACGCTTCGACAAGCACGTTGGGCAACCCGTCGCGATCGCCGTCGGCGGTGATCCGGCAGGCAAGCGCGAAGATATCGCTCGTCCGGTAATGCGCCAGCACGTCGGTCTGGTCGAGCGCACCCTTCCAGGCAACCCTGTCGGAAACGCCAAGCTCGGCCGCAAGCCTCTTGAGCGTGCTGGTCAGTTCACCGGCACCGATATGCTCGAACCGCCAATGAAGGTCCGCCGGCAACAGCGAGAGTGCCTTCAGCAAGACGTCGTAGCCCTTCTTGTCGACGGCGCGGCCGACGCTGACGATGCGGACGGGATCCGAAGGGTCGGAACCATTGCGGTCAGAATGCGTGCCCTCGAAACGAGGGAAACGATCAAGATCAAGGCCGTGGTAGCTCAGATGCACCCTCGCCTTTTCGCTCGTCAGGCTCTTCAGATGTTCGTAGCCCATGCGCGTGCAGGTGACCGTCCAGCGCGCCCGGCCAAGCTTTTCGGAAAGCTCCCAGTCCGGCGACGTCCAGATGTCCTTGGCATGCGCCGAGCAGGTCCAGGGCGTAGCGGCGATCACGCTGGCATAGGCGGTCACCGAAGCAGGCGTATGGATGAAATGCGCATGCAGCCAGCGCGGATTGCCCGGCCATTCCGAAGCGAGCACGACCGCCTGCCCGAACCGGCGAAAGCGGTTGCGGCTGAAATCGCGGCGCAGGTCTTTCAGAAAGAGCCCGAATGCCGGCCAGAAACCCGGCTTCGGCAGGGAACGCACGAGACCGCGCAGCACCCGCAGCGGCTCTTCATGCAGATATTCGGGCAGATAGTGAACATCGGCACGAATCTCGTAATGCACCGGATGACGTTTGCCGTCGGTCGGACGGCGAAGCGAGATCAGTACGAGATCTAGTCCGGCCCGCTCAAGGCCAAGCAGTTCCTGCGCGATGAAGGTTTCCGAAAGACGCGGATAGCCCTTCAGCACGACTGCAATCTTGCGATCTGTCGGCAATGCTTCAGCTCGATTTCTTCACGATATTCAAGTGGTCGCTCGACGGCCGGTCGAGCCACCGACCAACGATCTCGGAGATATGCACGAGCCCTTCCAGCCGCAAGCCGTTGGCGGTGCTTTTCGAAGGCGGCGCCCGGGACGGCAGCGCCTTCAGCGCCGCCGCCAACCGCAGCGGATCGTCCGCTTCGTCCGGCAACAGCATTTCGATGAGCCCAAGCTCGGCCGCGCGGCGGGCGCGGATCAACTGCTCCTCGCGCGGTTGGATGCGCGGCACGATCAGCGCCGGCTTGTCGAAGGAGAGGATTTCGCAATAGGTGTTGTAGCCGCCCATGGCGACGACGCCCTTTGCGCCGGCGATGAGCTCTTCCATGCGATTGTCGAACTCGATGATCTTGATATAGGGGATCTTGCTGCCCTTGCGGATCAGCTTTTCCCGCTTCTTGACCGGCATATAGGGCCCGAGCACGATCAACGCATTGTGCGTAAGCTCCGGGTCCTGCTGGTAAGCGTGGATGACGTCGTGGATCAGGTCCGCACCGTCGCCGCCGCCCCCCGTGGTGACCAGGATATAATCGCCCTGCGGCTTGTGGCCCGGCAGTTCTTCCCGCGGAACGCTGCGCTGCAGGAAGCCGACGAAATTCATCCGGTCGCGGACAGCCGGCGGCACTTCGAGCTCGGTCAGCGGATCGTAAAAATCCGGCGGGCCATAAACCCAGATCGTATCGTAATACTGCTCGATCTTGCGCATGGTGTCGCGCCGCTTCCACTCCGCTTCCAGCAGATGCGGCGCATCCATGACCTCGCGCAAGCCCAAGACCAGCGTCGTGCCATGCGCCTTCAGATAGGTCAGCGTCTCCTCTACCTCGCCGCGCAGGCCCATCGGCTCCTTGTCGACGATGAAGATGTCCGGCTTGAAGGTCTCGGCTGTGTGGCGAATGATTGCCTGACGCATCTTCAGCGTCTCGTCGAGCTCGATATGACGGTCGAGCGAGGTGTAGTCGCCATTGTGCAGCTTGATGACGCTCGGAATCTTCACGAAGTCGACGCGCGCACGGTAGTCGAACGCACCGGCGATCGTCGCGCCGGAGATGATCAGGATGTTCAGACCGCGGTAGTCTTCCACCAGGGAATGCGCGATCGTGCGGCACCGCCGGAGGTGCCCAAGCCCGAACGTATCATGGCTATACATGAGGATCCGGGCATCTTCAAAACGCCGCATCATGCAAGAAACCTTTCGCTCAGGATCAATGAACCGTTCGGCGCTGACTGGTTGTCAGCTTCAAACCGGGCTTCATTTGTAGGGATCGGCTGCGTCACGCAACCCATCTCCCAAGAAGTTGAACGCCAAAATCACAAGAATGACCGGAATTGTGGGAAATAGGAGCCAGGGGTAGAAAGCAATAACGCTGACGCTCTTGGCCTCCGTCAAGAGAATGCCCCAACTGGTGATGGGGGGTCTAAGACCGAGACCGAGGAAGCTCAGAGCCGTCTCGCCGAGGATCATGCCGGGGATCGAGATCGTCGCAGTGGCGATCAGATGCGACATGAAGCCAGGCACGAGATGCCGGCCGATGATGCGGCTGCTCTTTGCGCCCATCAACTGGGCCGCAAGCACATAATCCTCCTCGCGCAGCGCCAGCAGTTTCGAGCGCACCGCGCGCGCAAGCCCCGTCCAGTCCAGGAGGCCAAGGATGATCGTGATCGCCAGATAGATCAGGATCGGACTCCAGGTCGCCGGCATGATCGCTGCGAGCGACAGCCAGAGCGGGATGCTCGGGATAGACTGCAGGACTTCGATGACGCGCTGGACGACGAGATCGAAGACGCCGCCGTGATAACCAGCAAGGCCACCGATGACGATGCCGAGCACGAAACTGACGGTGATGCCGAGCAGGCCGATCGTCAGCGAAATTCGGGCACCGTAAATGATGCGCGACAACACGTCGCGACCGAGACGGTCCGTCCCCAGGAAGAACGCCTGACCGTCCTTCGCCGGGCAAACGAGATGCACGTTGCTGTCGAACAGGCCCCAGAAACGATAGCTGTCGCCCCGGCAGAAGAAACGCAGTCGCTGCACGTCCGTGACATCGTCGGCATAGTTGCGCTTCAGCGTTTCCATATCCAGCGTCATGGTCCGTCCATAGACGAAGGGACCGACGAACTGGCCCTCATGGAACAGGTGCACCGCCTGCGGCGGTGCGTAGATGTAATCCATGTTGCGGGTATGCAGGTTGTAAGGCGCCAGAAACTCAGAGACGACGATCGTGAGGTAGAACACCGCGAGAAAGATGCCGGAGACGAGCGCGAGCCTGTGGCGGCGGAATTTCCACCACATCAGGCGAAGCTGGGAAGCCTGGTTGACGCGCACCTGCTCGTCGGTCATCGCCTCGACGGAATAGGGATCGAAGGGAGCAGTCGATACGTAATGCGGCAAGGGCTCGCCGGGCGCCGGAAGAAATGACGTCACTTGGTGCTCCTGCCTTGCAGCCGAATTCGAGGATCGAGAATGGCGAGCGCGATATCGGAAATCAGCACGCCGATCACGGTTAGGAAGGCGAGGAACATCAGGAACGAACCGGCGAGATACATGTCCTGGCTTTGCAGGGCCTTGATCAGCATCGGCCCGGTGGTTTCCAGCGACAACACGATCGCGGTGATTTCAGCGCCGGAAATGATCGCCGGCAGGATCGAGCCGATATCCGATATGAAGAAGTTCAACGCCATGCGCAGAGGGTATTTGACCAGCGTGCGCATCGGCGAAAGGCCCTTTGCGCGGGCCGTTACGACATACTGCTTCTGCAGCTCGTCGAGCAGATTTGCGCGCAGACGCCGGATCATGCCGGCCGTGCCCGCCGCGCCGACGATGACGACGGGGATCCAGATATGTTCGAGGATAGACTTCGCCTTGGCCCAGCTCATCGGCTCGGCCAGATACTGCTGGTCCATCAGGTGGCCGATCGAAATCCCGAACCAGATATTGGCGAAATACATCAGGATCAGCGCCAGCATGAAATTCGGAATGGCAATGCCGATCAAGCCCACCAGCGACAGGCCGTAGTCGCCCCAGCTATACTGGTGGGTCGCGGAATAGATGCCGATCGGAAAGGCGATCAGCCAGGTGAAGATGATGGTGACGAAGGAGACGAGGATCGTCAGCCACAGACGGTCGCCGACGACGGCGCTGACCGGCAGTTCGTATTCGAAGGAATAGCCGAAATCGCCCTGCAGCATGCCGCCGAGCCAGTAGACGTAGCGCAGGACCGGTGGCTGGTCGAAGCCGTACTCCTTCCTCAGCGCCTCGATCTGCTCCATGTCGACGCCTTCGCCCTGCGCCTTGATCTCAGAGACATAGCTCTCGAAGTAGTCGCCGGGCGGCAGTTCGATGATGGTGAAGACAAGAGCCGATATGATGAGGAGGGTTGGAACCATCGCTGCGATACGCCAGAGAATATATCGCAGCATGTCAGGCTTCCTGCTCGATCCAGAAGGTATCGGTTTTGTAAACACCAAAATAGGACGTGGGATCGAAGCCGTAGAGCCCCGTTTCCGGCACATTCCGCAGCTTCTTCGCCACGAGGATCGGCTGTAGCGAGGCGTTGACGATACCGATCGAAAAGACCTGGTCTGTGTAGATCGACAGCATGCGGGTCCAAATCTCCGTGCGCTCGGCGTCTTCAGCCGAATGCCGCCAGCGTTGCAACAGCTCCGTCAGTTCGACAGCGGCAGGCAGATCCGGCGGCTGGCCCATTTCGCCATGGGACAGGTAGTTGAGCCCCCAGACCGGCCATTGCAGCTGGTCGTCGGCCGTCGGCGCCAGTTGCCCCGGGTTCATGCCCGGGGTCGGAACGCCGTTGTCGAGCCCGAACCACATCGACATGACGATCTCGCCGCCGACAGCACGGCTGCGGAACGTGTCGCGCTGCGAGGTGCGGATGAAAAGCGATATCCCGACCTTCTGCCAGTAGTCGGTGACGAGCTGCAGCACGTCCGTCTCGAGCGTGCTTTCGCCGGCCGTTTCCACGACGATTTGCGCGGCCCTGCCATCGGGCAGGACGCGAATGCCGTCACTGTCGCGTTGCGTCAGGCCCGCTTCGTCGAGCAGTGCATTGGCTTGAGCTGGATCGTGGGCCACCCAAGCGTTGGCGAACTCCGGACGGAACAGCGGGCTGTCCGGCAGAACCGTGTCGGCGCTCTCCTTGGTTAAGCCGTAGAAGACTGCCTTGTTGATCTCGGTGCGGTCGATGGCCAGCGAGAGCGCACGGCGAACCCGCACATCCTGCAGCAACGACCGCCAGACCGTGTCGGAGCAGTTGAGGTTCGGCAACAGCGCCAGGCGCGAGCCTTGCGTCTTCTTCCACAGCAGTACCTTAACCGGGTACCGCTTCTCGGAATCCTTGAGGAAAGTATAGTCGACGAAGTCGATGCCCGTCGCCTGAAGGTCGCTTTCACCCGTGCCCGTCTTCGCCGGGATTAGCGCCGACGAGCTGACGTTGAGCACGAACTTGTCGATATAGGGAAGCTGCAACCCGTTCTCGTCGACGCGGTGGAAGTAGGGGTTGCGCTCAAAGATGAACTGTTCGGCAGGAAGCGACGTCGTGTTGCGCCATGGATCGAGCGTCGGAAGCTCAGGATTCTCAGGGCGATAGGAGCGAGCCATGCGCATATGGAGCTGGCTCCACTTCTTAACGCGCTGCTCCTTCATCAAAGCCTTGAGCTTGTCTTCTTCCTGATATTTCTCGTGGAACTGCTTGAGATAGGCTGAAGGCACCGCCACCACCAGCGGCTGCGGTGCGGCGAGCTTCTGCAGGAAGTCCGGGTTCGGCGTCGACCAAGTATAGCGAATGGTTCGCTCGTCGATGACTTCGAACTTTCCGGCTTCGCCGTCCATCACCAGCGCAGTCGGCAAACCGGCGGGGCTCAGCTTCTCGTTGTTGAGCACATCGTCCCAGCAATAGCGGAAGTCCTCGGTCGTCAGCGGTGTCCCGTCGGACCACTTGTGCCCTTCTCTCAGGTGGAAGGTGAAGATGCGGTCCTCTACCGTCTCGTAGCTTTCGAGGACATCCGCTTCGAGCTTCAGCGTTTCATCATAGCCGACCAGTCGGGCATAGCCGTAGACGGTCATGAGCCGGATGTCCTTGGCACTGCCGATGATCATCGTCACGATACCGCCATGCTTGCCGGGCGTGCGCCCCAGCGCCGCAACGTTGATGACACGCGGCGTCTTGGGCAAGCGCTCGTTGACCGGCGGAAGCTTGCCGTCGGCAATCAGCTTTTCAAGAAACGCCGGTTCACTCCCAGCAGCCAGGAGCCGCACGGGAAATGCCACGGATGCAAGCAATGCCAGTACAGTTCGGCGGGTGATCATGGCCGTAACTCCCTTGCATCCACGGACCGGCGCGCCAGCACGAAGTGGTCGCCACCGAGATCGGCGGGGATGAGCGTGTCGCCAGCGTCGTCGACGCGGAACTGCGGTCCCCAGCGCCGCATATCCGATCCTTCGCTGTCCTTCAGCCTGTCAAAGTCGAGCGGCCGATCGAGATCCGGATAGGGAACGGCCGCCAACAGCGACTTGGTATAGGGATGAACCGGCTTGCGCATCAGCACCTCGCGCGGCGCAAGCTCGACGATGCGCCCGGCGCACATGACGGCAATGCGGTCCGCCATGTAATCCACGACCGCGAGGTTGTGCGAGATGAACAGACAGGTCAGTCCCAGTTCTTTCTGCAAATCCTTGAGAAGGTTGAGGATTTGCGCCTGAACGGAAACGTCGAGCGCCGATACCGGCTCGTCGCAGATCAGCAGTTCCGGCACCAGCGCCAAAGCGCGGGCAATGCCAATGCGTTGACGCTGCCCGCCCGAGAAACTGTGCGGATAGCGGTTGATGAAGCGCTGGTCGAGCCCGACGGCTTGCAGCAGTTCGCGCACGGTCTCGACGCGCGATTTGCCCGTTCCGCGCCCATGGATCTCCAGGGGCTCGCTGAGAATGTTCTTGACGGTCATGCGCGGGGAAAGCGACGAAACCGGGTCCTGAAACACCATCTGGATCTTCGACCGGAGCGCCTTCAGTTCGTCGCCTTGAGCCTTCAGCACATCGACCGGACCTTCGCCGTTGTCGAAGGTCACCGAGCCGGTGTCCGGCGTTACCGCCCGCATCAGGATCTTGCTGACTGTCGTCTTGCCACAGCCGCTCTCGCCGACGAGGCCGAGGCATTCGCCGCGGCGGATATCAAAGCTGACATCGTCGACGGCGCGGTGATGAGAACTTTCGCCGCCACCAAACCAGGACGATTTTCGCGTTCCATATGTCTTCGAGAGGTTACGGACGGACAGCAGCACCTGTGGGCCGGCGCGCCGGTTGGCCACCGAAGTCCCAAGCACTGACCCGGCCTTGACCGGCACTTCGCGCAGCGCCTTCAGCCGTTCGCCGGGCTTCATGTCGAAATGCGGAACGGCGGCCATCAGGCCCTTGAGATAGGGATGCTGCGGGTTGCGGAAGATGGCCTCGACAGGGCCAGCCTCGACGATCTGCCCATGATAGATCACCACAACCTCGTCGGCCATGTTGGCGACGACACCGAGGTCGTGGGTGATCAGCAGCATTGCCATATTGAGCTTCACTTGAAGCTCGCGCAGAAGTTTAAGGATCTGGGCCTGTACGGTCACGTCGAGCGCAGTTGTCGGCTCGTCGGCGATCAAGAGGGCCGGTCGGCAGATCAGTGCCATCGCGATCATCGCGCGCTGGCGCATGCCGCCGGAAAGCTCGAACGGATACATTTCGTAGGCGCGCTTCGGCTTGGCAAAGCCAACATAGCCGAGCAGTTCCTCGGTCCGTGCCCGGCGTTCAGCCTTTTCCGCATCCGTGTGGATCTTCAGCACCTCGGAAATCTGGTTTCCGATCGTATGGAGCGGCGACAACGACGTCATCGGCTCCTGAAAGATCTTGCTGATACGCGTGCCGCGCAGGCTACGTATCTCATCACCTTCCCGCTCCAGCGAAAGCAGGTCGATGGGCTTTGCCGCCGTCGTGGGATCGTTGAACAGAATTTTGCCACCAACCCTGGCGACGTTGGGCAAGATGCCCATCACCGCCTGGCTGATTGCCGACTTGCCCGATCCCGACTCGCCAACGAGCGCCGTGACCTTGCCGGGCAAGATCCTGAAATTCGCATTATTGACGGCTTGAACTTCGCCGCCAAGCACCGAGAATGTGATCCGCAGACCTTCAACTCGAAGCAGGTCCGCCCCAGATGTCATAGCAGCACGCTTCCCTCATTGCTTTTTATCCGCCGCCTCTAAAAAAGACTAGCGCAGCTTCAGAGGGCTGTCCAGCATGGCCAACTGCAACCGGAGCATTGCCTCGTGCATCTTCAGTTGGTTAGAGCGCGGGGCACGTCCCGCCCTTCAGCACGTCGGCGCAGTTCGGCGAGCGGCGGAAGTCGTCATAGAACAGCGTCCAGTCGGTCGTATCGGCAGCCCGATAGGGGCCGAACTTGAAGTACTGATTCTTGCCGAGCCCCTTGTCGGCGTGGCCGACATGCCCCGCCACCGTGATGATCGGCTTGCCGTTGGCGAAGAGTTCGATGCGTCCCGTGCCACCGGCCCCCGGCAGCGTGTAGATCGCGAAGTCGATCCAGCCGGACTTCGGATCGGGCAGCGGATTGCCATGGTTGGTCACCTTGATGGCATCCGTGCAGGCGTTGAACAGACTGCCGTCTTCCGGTTTCCAGTTGCTGTCGGCGGCGACCAGCATACGCATCTGGTTGACGCTAGGCCGCCCCCACACCGGGATCTCGCCAGGCCTGCAGTTCGCCGGCGTACCTTCCGGGCCGGATGAGAGCGGCGCCATGTAATTCGTCTCCACCGTGACGAAGAGTTTGCCCGCCTCGAGGCGCAAAGCAAGGAACGGACTGAAATCACCTTCGGCGCCGGGATCGATCTCACGCTTCCATTGGGCGATCAGATAACGATGATCCTCCTTCGGGACCGGATCGGCGAACTTGACCGCGAAACCATACCAGACCCCCTGGTCGTAGGGCACGCGCAGCGCCGTCTTCTCCCAGATCTCGGCTCGCTCGCTACAACCGTCGAGGGAATCCGGACAGGTCGGAACGACGCTCAACTTGAGTGCGCCTTTGCCGGTGTGCGTCACCTGGTTTTGAAATTCCACCGTGCCCGCACTCTGCTCGAAGTTATCGCGATAGTAGAGCCCGCCTTCGGGTGCGAAATTCTGTCCCTCGAAGCCGTCTGACAGTTTGCTTTCCCACGGCTGCGCCATCGCGCCTCCGGCCATGGTGATGCTGGCGGCGACAAACACGGCTCGGAACATTCTTCCCCCTATTGAAGCATCTTGTCGATAAGGCCGCGCGGCGGCTGAAGCGGACGAGTATTGCGGTGAAGCAGCATGACATGTTCCGCCTCGGAAAGTCCATCCTGCAACACATCGTCGAAGCGCTCATCTGCTCTGGCAAGCAACGCTGCATCGTTGGGGTAGAGAATCGTGAATTTCTGCCGCACTCCGCGCAGTTTTTCCTGGCCGAGCGCCGTCCAATCTCCGCCGCAGTAATTGACGAAGGCCTCGCTGGCGACGACGCTATGCGCATATTTCTTGGTGAGGTTCTGCAACCGCTGCACTTCGTTAACGGCCGAGCCGAAGGCGGAGAAGGTCAGCCGGTCGCGCAGCCCGACATTGCCGAACATCACGTTGCCGACATGCAGCCCGATGCCGTAGCCGATGGGATCGCGGGATTGCTTGCGCCGTTCGCCGTTCAGCATCTCCATCCGCGCCGTTGCTGCGCGCACGGCGGCAAAGGCCTCGCGGGCGGCAAATTCGGACGGTTCCTTATGGCGCCCACACGGATAGACGGCGATGAACCCGTCGCCGACGAAGCTCAGGATATGGCCGCCATTGCGATTGAAGGGCGCGGCGATCGCGTCGAAATAGGTGTTCAACGTCTCGATATAGGACTGCCGCCCCTCCTTCTCCGCCAGCATCGTCGAGCGACGCATGTCGGCCATGACCAGGATCGCGCGCACGGTTTCGCCGTCGCCGCGGCGGACCTGGCCGCTCATCACGCGCCGGCCGGCACTGGAGCCGAGATAGGTGGTCAGCATATTGTCGGCGAGCTTTCCGAGCACCGCCATCTTCGCGGCGACCGCCAGGTGGTGTTGAAGCTTGAGCAACGCCCCGATCACATCATCGGTGAAGCCGCCATGGCGGTCCGTCGTCCAGGATCCGACCATGCCATGCCCCGAATCGGCGCCGAGCGATTGCATGAAGGCCAGATAGTCCGTGGCGCCCATCTCCTTGAGATCGTCGAAGATCGGGAACTCGGACGGCGTATCCTGGTAAAGACGCCGCCGGACATGCTCGAGATTGTTGTTGAGCAGATAGTAGTAGGGGCTCTGCAGGAAACGCTCGGGATTGAGCGCCAGCTCTTCGTGCCGAAGGCCGCTTACCTCGACGCCCTTGCCGCGGATCCAGGTAAAACCAAGCGCATCATAAAGCGGGTGCAACATCGAAAAGGAGAGATGGACGCGCATCAGCGGCAGGCCGGCGGCAGCGAGCCGCTCGCAAAAGCCTTTGACGATCGTTTCCAGCGGCGCGTCGCTGAGCGACGTCCGCATAAGCCAGTCGGCAACCTTGTCGATGAGGATTTCGGATACGTTGTCGTTCGTCGGGGCCATTTCGCGTCCTCACCATGACAGACCGTCCCGCGTCAGCATCCGGAGACGACGAACGCCCCGGCAAGTTGCCGGTCCATGTTCGCGGTGGATGATGATGAGCCGTGCCCGTTAAGAAAATGCTCCAACCGATTCCGGCGTCGATGACGTGCAGGCACCCGGAATGCGGCACTTATATGGTGCAGATATTGATGCCACCCGGCGATTTCCAGAGGCCGGGCAAAGTTTTTCTCGCATGATGTTTTGATAGAGAGCTCAAAGGCCTGTCCTTCGGCGTGACGCAGTGCCTCGCTTGACTTGGAGCTTGTTTCTCTCCAACAAACCACGACATGTTCGCGCGGCGCCACCCGTCTGCCCACGAGATCCGGAAAGCAAACTTGACCTCACCTCATTTCGAAAGCCTGCTCTCGTCCATCTCCGCCTCGAACGCCAAGGTCGGCGTCATCGGTCTCGGCTATGTCGGCCTGCCGCTCGCCATCGCCGCTGCTCGCGCGGGTTTTGCCGTCATTGGATTCGACATCGACCCCACCAAGATCGTCGCGCTCGACGCGGGCAAGTCCTACATCGCCGCCGTATCGGACGCCGCGCTCGCGAAACAGAGCGGTGCCGGCCGCTTCCGCTCGACGACGGACTTTCAAAAGCTGGCGGACTGCGACGTCATCATCATCTGCGTGCCGACGCCGCTTACCAAGCACCGCGACCCGGATCTTTCCTTCGTCGAAAAGACGTCACGCGCGATCGCGGCGACCCTCAGGCCTGCACAACTCGTCGTCCTGGAATCGACCACCTATCCCGGGACGACCGACGGCGTCGTGCGCACCATCCTCGAGGAAACCGGGCTCAAATCCGGCAGCGACTTCTTCGTCGGCTTTTCGCCGGAACGTGAGGATCCCGGCAATCCGACCTACGAAACGGTCAGCATTCCAAAGGTCGTCGCCGGCGATGGACCGCAGGCTTCGGCCTTGATGGAACGGTTCTATGCAGCCGTGGTGAAAACCGTCGTGCCGGTCTCCTCCAACGCCACGGCGGAGGCCGTGAAGCTCACCGAGAACATCTTCCGCTCGGTCAACATCGCCCTCGTTAACGAATTGAAGATCGTCTACGAGGCCATGGGCATCGACGTCTGGGAAGTGATCGAAGCGGCGAAGACCAAGCCGTTCGGCTACATGCCGTTCTACCCCGGACCGGGGCTTGGCGGCCACTGCATCCCGATCGACCCCTTCTACCTCACCTGGAAGTCGCGGGAATACGAGCTGCCGACGCGCTTCATCGAGCTTGCCGGCGAGATCAACTCGGCCATGCCGCGCCATGTGGTCAGCCGCCTCGCCGAGGCACTCGACCGCAAGGCTGGCAAGGCGCTCAGCCGTTCCAACGTCCTCGTCGTCGGCCTCGCCTACAAGAAGAATGTTCCGGATATTCGCGAAAGCCCGTCGCTGCGCCTGATCGAGTTGATCGAAGAGCGCGGCGGACGCACTTCCTATCACGACCCCTACGTCGCCGAGATCCCACCGACACGCGAACACGGTGCTTTGAAGGGCCGGCGATCGGTCACGCTCGACGCACAAACAGTCGCGACATTCGATGCCGTGCTGATTGCCACCGATCACGACCAGGTGGATTACGCGGCCCTTGCCGCTTCCGCCTCGCTCATCGTCGATACGCGCAACGTGTTCTACCGCAACAGACTGACCGGCGAGCATATCGTCAAGGCTTAGTCCGCCCGGCCCACCACGGCTGAAACAGGCGGCACTTGCGGCGTCTTGCTAGGCGGTGCTTACGCGCGCCAGCGCGGCCTTGAGCTTGCTTGCCGCCACCGCGTAGCCGCCCGACGCGCCGTCGACGAAATGCATGTGATCCCGTGTCATCGGCGTCGGCACGATGCATGTCATCAGCGCCGAATCCTGTTGATGCAGGCCATAGTGCACGACATCTATGGCCTCTGCCTGCCTTAGCCTCGTCTCGATCCGTTCGAGCCGTTCAGTGCTGATGTCGATCGTCATTTTCAGCCCGTCGTCGAACTTGCGGAAATCCGTGTTGTCGGCGAGGTCGCGGCGGTAGCGGTTTGTGTCGAACGAGCCCAGATTCCAGCCCAGCCGGAGGCAAACAAACAGAACCAGCGTCTGCACGGTGATGAAGCAACGGGGAAGAAAGCGCCGTCCTTTCGGCGCCACGGCCCGCGTCTCGGCTTCAATGCCCTTGAAGGAGAACCGTGGCCTCGGCCCAAGTTCGGGAACAGGATGGCCATTGCGTTCTTCCTCGTCGGCCAATGCGACGATATCGGCGATCAACGCCTGAAACTCCGGCCCATTGCCCTTCGGCCCCGGCACGGCGATGATCGAGGCAATGGCGCCGTGGCGGGACTCGATCGGGTTCCAGCGACAGGAAAGCCCGGTGAGGTCGGGCCGGCTGCCAGCCGCCGCGGCGCCGACGGGATAGCGTCCCGCCTTCATCTCCGCTTCGGCCCAACTGGCGCCGCCGCCCGCAAACATCGCGTAGGAAACCTCTTCGCTCGCCTTGAAGCGGGCGACGCGCATATCGAGGCCGTTGGCGCGGATATCGCTGACCGGCACCAGGGCGGCGCGCAATTCGAGCCCGAGTTCCTCAGCGACCCAGGTCTTCACGGCGGCGAGTGCGTCGCGTGCGCGGTCCGTCATCGGCGCCGGCAGCGCGGCGAGCGCGCCGTCTCCCCCGAAAACAAAGGGCATCGACTTTTCTTCGAGCGCGTTCATCAACGCCGAAATGACGCTGGCGCCTGCCATGTTCACAGTTTTGTAGCGGCCTTCGGCGATCGCGCCGGTGGAGTTGACGATGTCGGCAACGGCGAGAAGCCAGCCGTCCGGCAGCGGACGATAATTCGCCTCGTCCGCGACCCCTTCGAACGCATCGAAGAGAGGTACGCTGTCATAGAACCGCCCGTCTGCTGCCTCAACCATGCGTGACCTGTTCCCTACGTTACTGCGTTCGATAAATAATCCACGTAACAGCGCAAGGAAAAGTTTCATGTGCTGTTGCGAAGGCCTCGCCATCGATCCGGCGCCCCCCGCTGAAATGCGGTTTCGTCGGACGATTTCCAACCGGGCGCTCTTGGCGACGCTAAGGTTACTTTCCAAATAATAACCCATGGCATTGCAGGGGTGTGGCCATTGTGCTTGTTTAACAGTCACACAAGGATCAAAATGGTCCGAGCGTGCGTAGTGAAGCCGAAACTGAATGCGTGACGACAACTTTCGAGTGCGGTTCTGGGGCGTAAGAGGAAGTTTGCCGGTATCCGGCCAACAATACGTCGCCTATGGGGGAAATACATCCTGCATCGAGATTCGATGCGGCAAGGATGTATTGCTCTTCGATGCGGGGTCGGGGTTGCGCGAGGCCGGTTACTCGCTGATCGCCGAAGGCATCGACCAATTCGACCTTTTCTTCACCCACAGCCACTATGACCACATCATCGGCCTTCCCTATTTCAAGCCGATCTACAAGTGTCAGAACTCGGTACGCTTCTGGTCCGGCCATCTGCACGGCACGATGACCACGAAGGAAATGATCCGCGACTTTATGCGCCCACCGTGGTTCCCAGTGGACCCGGATATCTGTCAGGCAAGCCTCGACGGCCTGGATTTCAAACCCGGTGACGTGCTGACGCCACGGGCGGGAATCACGGTCCGCACGGCAAGCCTCAGGCATCCGGGCGGCTGTGTCGGGTACCGCGTCGAATGGAACGGGCGCGCCGTCGCACTCGTCTACGACACCGAGCACGAGCCCGGCATTCTCGATCCCGCGGTTCTCGATCTGATCGCCGGCTGTGATCTGATGGTCTACGACTGCACCTATCTCGAAAGCGAGATGGATCATTTTCAGGGCTTTGGGCACTCGACCGGCATGCATGGCGCCCGGCTGGCGATGGCCGCCGGTGTCAAGCATCTCGCCATGTTCCATCACGATCCGTCCCGCACCGACGAGGCGCTGGCCGCGATGGAACGCGACGTTCAGGCGACGTTCGCCGGCGCCTTTGCCGCCCGCGACGGACAGATCATCGAGCTGTAATCTCGCGGCCGGCAAGCCAACGGCAGGCCGGATGTCCGCTGGTCGCCGCAAAGAGCTTTTCGAGGAATGTCCAGACGCCCTCGTCGTGAACGAGGTGATGCGTCAGCACGCCGATCGTGCGGCCCTTCTGCTCCGCTCTCTCCTCGACGTCGCCGGTCACCTGCCGAAGCCTCGCAATGATGTCGGAGACGATCAGTGCATGGTCGCGGCAACCGCGCGTCCCGCGCCAATCCATGACATCGACATGCGTGTTGACGAGCTTGAACGGCGATGGTTTCTCCGGCCCGAAGACCGAGAGCACCTTGAAACCGATGTCGGGCAAGCCGTCGAGAAGCGTGTTGTCGATCCGGTTCCACGGGGGAACGAGCATCGGCACGAAGCCGCCCGGGAAGAGCGTCCGCAAGCGGTCATAGCCGAGTTCGAGTTCGTGGAGCACCGTGGCGCGCGGCCGGTGCGCGCCAAGCTCCTGCTTCTTTTCCGAAGGCGGCGCATGATTGCGATGCGCCCACCCGTGCACGGCAATGCTGACATCTGCGAGCCCGCCAAGGCGGCGCGCGAGCGCCTCGCCGGTCTGGGCTGGCGGAACGGCCAAAACGACCGGAAGAGCGTGTCGGTCGACCAGCGACAGCAGCCGATCGAGCGCCCGCGTCGGCTCGGCTGCGTCGTCGTCACGCAGCCAGAAATCCACCGGCCGTCCCGACGCTTCAATGCGATCGAGCTCCGCAGCAAGGCGCTGCCAATGGATTTCCTCTGTCATTTCGGCGTCTCCAGAAATTCATCGAAAATCGAGCGAAGCCGTAGGGCGGCTGCCGGAAACGAGCGCTCCTCATGAACGAACCGTCGGGCGGCTGCGCCCAATCGCCTGCGGCCGGCCGGATCCTCGATCAGGTCGCGCACCGCCGCCGCATAGGCGCCGATATCCCCGTCCGGCGTCAGCAGCCCAGTCTCGCCGTCTCTCACCACTTCCGGCACGCCGGCCGTTCGTTGCGCAACGACCGGCAGGCCCACAGCCTGCGCTTCGAGATAGGCAAGCCCGTAGGCCTCGCCGCAGCCGGGCCACACGTAGAGATCAGTGCTGGCAAGAATATCCGGCAGGTCGGCTGCATCCTTTTCGCCAAGCCACATCAATCGCTCGGGAGGCAAAGTCGCAAAGGCCCCGATGACCTCGTCGCGGCAAGGTCCGTCGCCGACGATCGTCAAGGTCCAGGCGGCGTCGGCAACACGCGTCAGCGCCTGCGCCAGCATGCGGTAGCTATTCATCTTGTCGCCGCTGCGCATCATCGCGACCACGACCAGCCGGCAGGGGGCATCGGCTGATGGCTTGCTCTCAATGAACGGCGCAGCGTCGATGAACGGCGCAAGCATCGCGTGGCGGCATGAGGGAGCGGCTTCAAGAAGGCCGTCGCGGTCGCGGCGCGTCAGGCAGATGTTGACGGCCGCCTGCGAAATCCCCGCAAGAACATGGCGTTGGGCAATCGCGCGGACACCTTCATTCCGCCGCATCGAGTATGACGCTTCCGCCGTCGCATAGGGAATGGAGAACTCGCCCGCGAGCCCGGGGCCGAGAAGGTCGGGCGCCTTGTAATAGGGATGGTAGCAGAACCAGAGATCGGGAACGCCCTCGCTCTGCCAGAGTGTCCGAAGGCGCGCGGTTTCGGTTTCCGCCGCAAGCTCAAGTTCGCGGAAATCCTGATCCGATGGCTTGGCCATGAAACTGCGCAGATCCGATGCAATCGCAACCTCGTGCCCACCGATCCGCAGTGCCGCGATCAGCATGCGGGCCATCAGCCGGTCGCCTGACGGCACCGGGTGATCGGGCGATTTCAGCGGTGCATAAAAGGCGATCTTCATCCGCAGCGAGCTATCGTGCCTCCGCCCGAGACTGTCAACCAATGGGTTTCCGTACGCACAACCGGTTCGTCAGTCGATCGGCAGATCATAGTAATCGCGTCGGATAAGTCTAAGCGTGCGATCCGGTTCAATGACGTAGGTCTCCTGAACGAAACTGTTGCCGCTCGTGAAGCGGTGCGGGACGATGCTGCCCACCGGCGCCTTCGTCAGCTTCGTGCGGGGCTGTCCACCATAGGTGATGCTGCCCGGGATCGGCTCGATATCTGGCGTGGTACAGCCGGAGAGCATCAGAGCGAAAAGGCAAAGAAAGGCTGCCGACCGCCTCACAGGCGAGTTGCATTTCATAGCGACCATTTCGAGACCTCCACATCTCGCGAGAACACGTGCGCCGCACGCCTATGGCGCGGTGGCCGCCGACCTGTTTTCGACTTTCGCCGCGACCGCGTCAGCGTCATGGGCGTCCAGCAGGCTGTAGGCCACATAGTACTTATAGATGTTGCTGACATATTGAACCGTCTCGCGCCCGACGATCGCGGCGGCGGCATTTTCGACATTGCCGAACCAGAGGTTCGGATCGAGCCCCATATCCTTGGCCTTTGCCCGGAACTTGCGCAGGTTCCCAGGCCCGGCATTGTAGGCCGCGAAGGCAAACAGCAACTGATCTCGCGGGGTCACGGCCGGGTCGTTGATATAGGTATCGACGAGGAAGCGCAGATACTTGGATCCAGCTTCGACATTCAGATTCTCGTCCTTGTCGATGCCGTGGATGTTGACCGCCTTGTCCGCTGCGGTCGACGGCAGGAGCTGCATGATGCCGACAGCACCGCGATGGCTGCGCCTGGACTGATCAAGTTGTGATTCCTGGTATCCTTGCGCCATCAGCATCAGGTGGTCGAAGGAATAGGTCTTTCCGTGATTGCGGAAGATCTCGACCAGCACTTTGAAGCGTTCGACATCCGCCGGATCATAGGCGCGCTTCAGCATCTTGTCGCCCTTGTAGTAGGTGTTCTTCAAGATGTTGCCGAAGGTGGTGCCGACCTTGTGAGACTTGACGAAGTCGTCGAGGACGGCCTTGAGCTTCGGGCTGTCCTTGCGGATCGCTCAGGCGATTTCGCCATGATCGGACACAGCAATGTCCTCCCGCACCTTGAGGTCGGTGAAGACCTTCGACCAGATGTTCGCCTTGTACATATCGACGACCGTCCACGGCAGCAGGCCGGCATTGATCATCTCCAGGACGTCTTCGTCCTCCAGGTTCTCATCCATGTCCTTCAAGACAACAGGCGGGCGGCCGGACTTCTCGAAACCGGCACTGAGGGCCGCAAGGTGCTCGTAGTAGCTGCTCGAGCGGCGCACATGGATTTCCTGTCCGCTCAGGTCATCAAGACTGGCGATTGCGGGCGCGGATGGGCCGGTGACGAGAACCTCCCTGGCTTCGTCGTAGAGCGGCGCCGTGAAATCCATCTTGGCAAGCCGTGTTTCGGTGATCGTCAGGTTCGCCATGACGATATCGCCGAGACCTTCTTCCAGCGCCGACAGAAGTCTCGCCCGCGGCATCGGTACGAAACCGACGCGAATCTTGTCGGTCTGCTTCTTGCGGTCCTTGTTGAGCTCGTTTTCGAGCGCCGTCCCAAATTCAACAGCCGTGCCCAATTGCTGGCCGCGGTCGATAAAATAGATCGTCTTGCTGAACGGTACGATGATGCGGATCACACGTCGCTTTTCCATCCCGTCGAAGTCGTCCGTGTGCGGAGCGAGCATCGACCGAACGAATTGCTCGTTCGATTGCGCCAAGGCGCTGCCGCCCGCGAAGAACACGAGAAGCAAGATCCCGAACAGAACGCGTTTCATGGTCGGCCTCCCCCGCCCCTGGAAAACCTGTTGGCGAAATCCTATTCCTGCGGCGGGCCACCTTCGCCGAGCGCTGCTGCGGCATTCTTCTTGGCTATGGCATCACGGGTCGCGGCAGCGGCCGCCGCAGCTTGCTGCTGCTCGTCGCCCGCCACCTGCACCGTCGGCGAAGCGAAATTGATGCCGTTTTCCTTGAAGGCTTCCTTGATCATGACCTGGGCCCGACGTCTGACCTGGGTCTGATTTCCCGGCTTCGTCTTCATGGCGAAGCTGAGCGTCATCCCATAATCGCCAAACTGTTCGACGCCTTTCATCTTGACCGTTTCCAGGATCAACGGCCCCAGTTCGGGATCCTCGAGCAGCTTGGCCCCGATACCTTTCACCACCTTCTTTACCTTCGCCACATCGGTATCGAACGAAACGTTGATCATGAATTTGTCGATCACCCAGTCGCGGCTCATGTTCTGGACCGCACCCAGCGAGCCGAACGGCACGGTAAAGACCGGGCCCCGATGGTGCCGGAGCTTGACCGAGCGAATGCTGAAGGATTCGACCGTGCCCTTGTAGCTGCCGCTCTGGATATATTCGCCCACCCGGAATGCGTCATCCGTCATGTAGAAGATGCCGCTGATGACGTCCTTGACCAGCGACTGCGATCCGAAGCCGAGTGCGACACCGAACACGCCGGCGCCGGCGATCAGCGGACCGATTTCGACGCCGAGGCCGGAGAGAACCATCAGTACCGCCACGACGGCGATGAAAATCGCGAGGAAGTTGCGCAGGATCGGCAACAGGGTCAGCATGCGCGTGTTGCGAGCCAACTCCGCCGGATCGTTGGCCGCCGCATGCGCCTGCGTCAGGCGCAGGCTGATGAAACCCTTCACCAGTTGCCAGACGAGATCCGCCGCCAGCAGAATGACGACGCCGGCGAGCGCCCCGCGGAAAATCCGATTGAAAACATCATCATGCATCATCGCCGTCGCGTTGACCTTGAACACGACTCCCAACCAGGCGGCCGCGAGGGCGATGATCAGCAGACGGGCGCCCCGCTCGATCAGGACGTTGCGCATCACCCTGAGATCATCGGCGGCGTCGGCGTCCAGCATCGTCTTCGTGAAGGCGCTGGTGAAGCGCAGCAGTGGCGGCAGGCCAATCACATAGAGACCGATCCAGAACAGGACCTCCATGCCCGCGACCCAGAGCAGCCACAGCACGATGAGGAAAGCGACCAGCAGCACATTGCTAACCACGCGGCGCGAGCCGGAAACCGCGCCAATAGGTCGCCGCAAAGCCGTTGCGATCGCCAGGACCAGGACTCCGAGCCCGAGGATCGCCGTAACCAGTTCGCGCACATCCGCGGATATGGCAAGCGCCAACATCGCATCACCGACGCCCCAGACGAGCGCGGCGGCACTGATCAGCCAGAGAGAATGACGATACCAGAAGCCTGCCTCGTCTGCGGTCAGAGACAGATAGCCGCCACGGGCGTCGGCGCTCTCCTCGCCTTCGCGACCACCTTTCAGGACGGCGGATGCGATGATCATCAGCAGGCGAGCGCCGATCCAGGCTCCAAGCAGCGGCGCGATCGTCGCCTCAAGCAGCTTTGGCCATTCTGCGAAGGCAAGCACTGACATGCTGGCGGCAGCAAAGACGACGAGCGGCAGAACGCGTGCCAACATGGTCCGCGCCGGTCCTGCCAACGCGGCCCCTTGCAGGCTACGCCGCAACAGCCAGCGCAGCAGATATTCGGCACCGTAGCCGATCAGGAGAATGAAGAAGAAGCCCTTGAGAACGGGCGCCCTGCCGTGGCTCTCCATCACGCCGGCCAGCCGATCCCGCCCCGCCTGCATTTCCGGTAGAACGCGCGGCACGGCATCGCGAATGCCGGTCAGCCGCCGCCTGATCTCGGCGGTCCAGCGCGCGACGACGCCCGCAGCCGGCGCTTGGGCAGCCGGTGCCGGAGCCGGCTTCGCCGACAGCCATTGCTTCACTTCCGGGTCATCAAGAAGCTGGATCAATTGCTGAACCTTCGCAGGCGGAGCTGCGGGCACCGCCTCCTGCGCAAACCCCTCGGAAACGGGACAGAAAATAATTGAAAGAAACGCAAGAAGGCCGAATACCGGCCCCAGAAAACGACGCGACGACCCGACACAGCCCATTCTTACCACCCCCAGGGATCATGCCGGCCCCGACCGGCACGATTCTCAACTTTTACAAATGCTAACATACCTGTAGGCGGTTCTACCAACGCCCTTTCGCCGCGCCGCGGATCAACGACGACGGAAGCCGCCGCCCCCATGGAAGCCTCCCCCACCGTGGAAGCCCCCGCCTCCCTGAAAACCGCCGCCACCGTGGAAACCGCCTCCCTCGAAGCCACCGCCACCAAAGCCACCCGGGCGATCAAAACCACCACCTCCACTGCTCGGGAAATTCAGCGGCCGCTGATCGAAGGACTGACGCTCGAAGGAACGCTGGTTGCCGAGCTGTCGGCCGATATTGTCGATGGCCAGATGATCGGGTGCGCGGTCCAGAGTCCGGGTGCCTGCCCCCTGGCCGGATCCGATCCGCTGGTTCAGGTTTTGGACGGCGTCCGGATGATTGGCGGAAAACTGTTCGCCCGCCTTGGCCCTGTCCTGGATGGAAGGCTTGTCGATCGGCTGCCAGCCGTCAGGCGTGTGCTTCTGCCATTGCCCGTCGTCGCGGCGATAGACGTTTCCGTCGCGCCCGGCGTAGACGTCGCCACCCTTGCCGCCGGCGACGAAACCATGGTTGCCGTCTGACGTGCGCCAACGGGCACCCGCGCCGGCCGCAGTCGAACCGCCGGAAATGCGCGCAAAGTCGGAACCGTGCTTGACGGATGCCGTTCCCCAGCTCCCGTAGACATTGTGTCCGCCACGCGCGATCGCCGCGTTGCCGGTGCGCGGATTGTAGGCGGCGACGAAGCCCCGGTCACCGTTCGGCCCGTAGCCGACAGCGCCTCGCATGTAGGTACCGGTGCGCGGATTGTAGGCTGCACCGGCGGCGATGCCGCGATAGGGGCCATAGGCATAGCCGTAGCGGCCGAACGTTCCGACAGCCGGGTTGTAGAACGCACCGACGCCATAGGTCACGGGACGCGGATAATAGGGCCAGTAGCCGCCGCCAGCCCAGCCATAGTCCCAATAATCGTCATAGTACCAGCCGGTGCCGTAGACGAAGGTATCCCAGGCGAGATAGGCACCGAGATAGCCCATCGTGTAGCCGAACCAGACCGCGTCGGGCTCGGTCTCGTAGATCCGTACATAGGTGGCGTTGTAGACGGGCGAGGATGGCGGGATCTTGTAGATCTCGTCGGGCACCGCCTTGGCGACGCTGAAGGGTCCGGTCGGCGCATCGCCGACGAACCAGATACCGTCCTTCACGACAAAATACTTGTCACCGACCTTGATGACGGTCTCGTTGGTGTTGACGGCGTAGGTCAGCGAGGTGCCGTCGATCTTCTCGAATTTCGGATCGCCACTATAGGTCACGTCCACCGTGACCGACCCGTCGAGCGCCACACGCGCCTTTTCGGGGATGCTTGCCTTCAGCCGCGCTTCGGCGTTTTCGGACGTGCCTGGAACGGACGAGCGCACCGTGTAATAGGCGGCGTCCTGCGGGATATTCTGGAAATCTTCGGGAAGCTTGGGCGTCGCGAAAGTCCACGGACCGTCGAGGGAAGAGCTCGCAAACCAGCGACCGGAGACGAGAATGTACCAGTTGGAATCTGCATCGCGATAGAAGACGTCGCTCTCGCTGTTGGTCGCAACCTTGAGCCCGGTGCCGGGCACCTGCTCCAGCTTCGGCTCGCCGTCGAAGACGAGCAACTCGGAGGGCTTGTCCGAATAGATGACGTCAGGCACCGCGGCCTTGTCCGCTTGCGGCGGGATAGTCGCCTTGGCATCCTTCCAGTTGTCGTCGTCCGGAAGCTTGCCGAAAATGTCCGGCAGGGACGCTGCAGGCTGCCACCCCGAGGCCAGGTCCTTCGATTGCAGCCACGCCTTGTCGTCGCGCAGATAATAGGCGCTGTCCGCATCGACCTTGAACAGGTCCCAATTGGTGTTGACCGCGAAGGACAGGCCTTCGACACCCTTGACCGGCGCGAACACCGCCTTGCCGTCGGTCTGCAGCAGCACCGCCGGCGCCTTGCTGACGAAGATCGGCGGCGGGTCGGCCTTCAGCCCCTCGACATTGCCGAGCCGCTCGTAGTCCGCCAGGCTCGCCGTCAATTTGTCTTCCGAAACCGTGATGGTTCCGACCGGCATCAGCTTGCCGACCTCGAGGGCGAGATCCGCCAGTTCCTTCCGGTCGAGGACGGAAAAATTGATCTCCGTCATCTTGATGTCCGATACGACGACCTGGCCGGATGCGCTGTCGGCGTCGGTCATGCCGGTCACCCCGATGACGCCATAGATCGGCTTGGCATCGTCGGACTGCTTGTATTCGGCGGCGATCAACGCATCGAGATCGGTGAAGTCCTTCCAAGCGTTGATCTGAGGCTGGTAGAGCGTAATGGTCGCGCCGATGTCGGTCTTGAAGGCGCGTGGCCAGCCGAGCCCCTTGGGATCGGCATCGTTCAGATACTTGCCGCTGACGAAGCCGTTCTGGCCATTGAAGCTCACCGCGCACCATGTGCCGCCATCGTCGCATTCCTTGACGTCGACTTCCGCGCCTTCCGCAATCGTGCCGAGGCTGTCGAAGGCGGTGCCCGGCCCTTCCCGGAAATTGACGGACGCGTTTGTCGTAGCCGGACCGGCCTCGGCCGGAACGGAGGCAATCACGAAAAGGGTCAAGGCCAGGGTCAATCTGCGCATCACGGTTCTCCGGCGTCTAGCAGCAATCCGAACCGAGACCGTGCTGTCGCCGCCTGTGCCACGTTGTTGGCAGGTGAGGAGCGGACATCGGACCGGTATGATCGCAGCATCTTCGGCATCGGGGGCAGCACAAGTACGTAACAGTAACGGCGACCGTAACAGGCCGTTGAAAAGGGACGATGAGGCCCGGGCATGAGCCTCCCTTCGGGCCGCCGAACGCAGATTGACGCAGGATCGATTCGCATGGGGCCGCCTCGCATTTTGGCGCGATCGAGACAACGTGACGCACGCGACCCGCCACAATTCGCGCGCTTGCGCCCCGGTGACGGCAGCATCGCCCGGCCCATCCCCTGGAAAACCGGGACGGCGCCGCAAATCTCCGCGTTTTAGCCCGTGGTGATTGCATCAGGGGATTTATTCAAGCAAACTCATATGTATGATTTGACCATTCCTACGTGCGGAGGAAATACAAGTGAACACAAAAGCCCCCAGCCAGATTGATGTCTTTGTCGGTTCCCGCGTCAGGATGCGTCGGTTGATGGCCGGGTTGAGCCAGGAAAAGCTGGCCGACGGTCTCGGGATCACATTCCAGCAGGTTCAAAAGTACGAAAAAGGCACCAACCGCATCGGCGCCAGCCGCCTCCAGGCGATCGCCGATATCCTCGGCGTGCATCCAAGCTTCTTCTTCCAGGAAGGCGACGACGCCGCTGCCCGCAACGGCGACACGACGCGCGAGCCGAGCGAAATCTCCTCTTTCGTTTCGTCGAAGGAAGGCATCGCTCTCAACCGCGCCTTCCTGAAGATCACCGATCCGGTGCTGCGCAAGAAGATCATCTCGCTCGTCGCCGCCGTCGCCCAGACGCCCGAGACGGAGAGCACCCGTACAGGAACCAGCCACGCCCAGGATCTGCACGGATAATCGTGTGCACCCGACAGGAATGACCGGATGACATTCAGACTGCAGACCCTCGGGCGCTTGCGTCTCGTCGATAAGGACGGGCGCGAAGTGACGTTCCCGGAGAAGGGTCTGCTTATCCTTTGCTATCTGATCGTCGGCGGATATCGCGAACAATCGAGAAACGACATCGCCAAGCTGTTGTGGGACGAAGTCGTTCCCAGTCAGGCCTTCGTCAATCTGCGCAAGACGATCTCCCGGATTAGTGCACGGCAGGACGAACTCGGCTGTCATTTCCTGAGCTTCTCTCCATCGTCGGTCGGACTCGACGTCGATCGACTGCAGAGCGACCTGGACGAAATCAGTCGTGATCCGGGCGATGCGCTCAACCGCTTCCAACTGGCAGCAACGACATTCCAGGAGGACTTTCTCAAGGACCTGAAGTCCCAGGGGCAAGCGCTGCACGGCTGGATCGAACGGCAGCGCGGCGAACACATGACGCTCTTGCGCGAAAGTCTCATCGCAGCCGCGCCGGAAGCGGCGAAGAGTCATCGCAAGCTGGTCAAGGCCGCGGCAGCGCGGCTCCTCGAGCGCAATCCGCTCGACGAGGAGGTGCGCAAGATCCTGACCCAGGTGTTTCAGCTGGAAGGCAATCACCTGGAAGCGAGAGCACTTGCACACAGCAATGCGCCGGCCGTTCCGGCGATCGCGGAATGGCGGCCAGCCTCGACGATCTTTGCGCCGGCCTCCGAGGCGGCCGCGGACTTGCGTCCGCCGCGCGTCGTGCTGCTGCCGCCGAGCAACGGAGCGATCGACAGTCCCGCCACCCAGTTTGCTGGCGCCTTGATCGAGGACGTCACCATCGGCCTTTGCGCGCTTCGTTCGGTTTCGGTCATCGCCCCCTACACGGCCGCGCAGATCAGCCTCCAGGCCGACAAGGCAAACACCTACCAGAAGCACGCCATCAGCTACATCCTCGACACTCGCCTGACGGACGAGGGCAGCCGGCTGACGCTATTCACGCAGCTGATCTTTTTTGCCAATGACGAAGTGATCTGGGCTGACCGCTTCAACCTCGACGGCGACGGACTGATGACCTCCAGGCGAGAGATCGCACGCCAGATCGCCTATGCCATCGCCAGCCAGGTGGAACGCAACGAGGCGCATCGCAAGACCTACGAAACCAATGTCGGCTCCTATCGCAGCTTCCTACTGGGGCAGCGCTATCTCAAGCAGCTGAACCTTCCGGAAGTGCGGCGCGCTCGCAAGAGTTTCCGTGAATCGCTGTACGAGAATTCCGACTTTGCGCCGGCGATGAGCGGGCTGGCGCGCAGCTACTTCTTCGAGTGGCTGTTGACGGCGCGTGGTGACAGCGAGTTGCTGGCGCTTGCGGAAAGGCATGCGCGCGACGCGGTGGGGGCCGATGACACGCTGGCAACGGGCTATCGCGAGCTCGGTGTCGTCAAGCTCTATCTGAGACAATTCGATGAGAGCATGGAATACCATGACAAGGCGGAGGCGCTCAGCCCGCAGCATGCCAACGTGATCGCGAGCTATGCCGACACGCTGGTGCAGGCCTCGCGTCCGGAAGGTGGTCTACGCAAGATCCAGGCGGCACTCGACCTCAACCCGATCGCACCGGATGAATATTTCTGGACTGCAGCCGGCGCCAGCTATTCGCTTGGCCAGTACGAGCAGGCGATCGCCTATATCGAGCGTATGCGCGATCCGACGCCTGCAGACCGGTTGTCGGCGGCGAGTTGGGGCATGCTTGGCAACAGGAAAAAGGCCCGCCAATTCGTCCGCAAGACATTCGACGTACATCCGGATTTTGATCTCGACAAATGGATGGCCATCGTTCCCTTCAGGGAAGAGTGGCAGCGAGTCCACTATTGCGAGGGCCTGCGCAAGGCAGGTTTCTGACGTCTTCATTCAGCGAAAGCCAGGAGGGGTAAATGGCGAAAGTGGTGGTAATTGGCGTGGCGGGCGACGACAGGCTCTGGATGGCGGATCTGGACGCGGGAACGGTGACGCAAATTCCGACGCCGACGCAGGGGCCGCTGGCAGCGGCCAACGATCTGCGCGTCAACGGTGGCGCAACGGTGCACAAGGGCGTGAACCTCGCTGTGGTGGCGGCCTCGTCCGGTTCGGTTTCCGGCGGGTTCATGGACGGCTAGCGCCGACACGTGGCGCAAGTCACCGGAATTGATCGGCCGTCGGATGATTGCTTCGGTTATCCGACGGCCGGTATGCTTTCATACAGCGATCGTGCCTGTCCGTCCGAAGAGACCCTTCGGCGCATCGAGCCGCTTTTGCCGACATTCGGCGTCAGCAGGCTTGCGCGCCTGACCGGGCTCGACAAGATCGGGATCCCGGTCTGGAGCGCCATATCCCCGAACGCGCGGTCGATCGTCATCAATCAAGGAAAAGGCATCACCGACAACGACGCCAAGGTTTCGGCCGCCATGGAGGCGATCGAACGCGCCGTTGCCTGCGCGCCGGCAGTGCCGACCAGAATGGCGACGCGGCGGGCATTGTGCGAAAGCGGCGATCGGGCGTTGACGCTTCCCGGTCTGGTCGCGACGGGCGAGCCCGATCTCGGCGACGATGAGACGGTCGCCTGGCTTCGCGGATTCGATCTCGCAGACGGAACTACCACATGGGCGCCGCTTCATGCGACCACCCTCGACCGAACCATCGAGGGCTGCCGATACTGGCAATCCTCCGATGGCCTTGCCTCCGGCAACACCGAGACCGAAGCCATCCTGCATGGCTTGCTCGAGCGGATCGAGCGCGACGCCGAAACGCTCTGGCGCCTGCTGCCGCTAAGCGGAAAGCTCGCGACGTGCATTGATCCGGCATCGTTCGAGGACCCGCTCCTCGACCAGATGGCGCGGCAGATCACGGCTTGCGGCCTGAACCTGCGTCTCTTCGACATGACCAGCGACGTCGCCGTCCCCTGTTATGCGGCGACACTTGCCGATGCTGGCATTCTGACCGCGCGGCAACCTCGGTACCACGACGTGACAATCGGCCACGGTGCGCACCTGGTGGCGCGCAGAGCCGCCATCCGCGCCGTGACGGAGGCGGCCCAGTCAAGGCTCACCTATATCAGCGGCGCCCGCGACGACGTCTTTCCCGAGACCTTTATCCGCCCCCTTCCGGGCGAGACGCGGCGCCTGTTCGAGGCGGTCCCGCAACGGAAAACGACGATCCCCACAGGTGCCGAGGGCGGACTGCCCGCGCTGCTGCGCTTCTTGATGCAGCGGCTCAGGGAGGCGCGTATCCGCTCGGTTGTGGTCGTACCGCTGGTGGAAGAAGGGGCCGTGCCGTTCTCTGCCGTCAAGGTTCTCGTTCCGGGCCTGGAAAACCCCGATGGGCTGCGCAAGCGCCGTTTCGGAGAGCGGGCGCTGGCACGCGCACTGGAGGTCGGATGAAGATCGTCTTCGTCGGGCCGACCCTGCCGGACGCGCGCCGCGTTGCGGGCGCCGCCATCACGCTCCAGCCGCCTGCCATGCAGGGCGACATTCTCCGCGCGACCAAGCGTGGTGCAACGGCTATCGGTCTGATCGACGGCAACTTTGAACAGGTCGCGCCGGTCTGGCACAAGGAGATCCTCTACGCACTGACGCAAGGCGTTCAGGTTTTCGGGGCAGCCAGCATGGGCGCGCTTCGCGCTGCCGAATGCGCTCCCTTCGGCATGACGGGCATCGGCGAGATCTATCGGCAATATGCGCAAGGCGAGCGAGTGGACGATGCCGATGTCGCCCTGATCCATAGTCCGGCTGAGCTTGGATACCTGCCGCTGACCTTGCCGCTCGTCAATGTGGACGTGACCCTCAGACGCCTGGCGGATCGCCAGCTGCTTTCTGTTGAAGCGGTGGCGGCGGTCCGCGCCGCGGCAGCCGGCGTCTTCTACAAGGAGCGCACCTGGGCCGCGGTTGTCGAGCGCGCACGCCTTCCCGCCGGTACAGACCGCACGTGTCTCGCAGACCTGCTTGCCGCCGAATTCGTCGATCAGAAACGTATCGATGCGCTGCTTCTGCTCGACGCACTGCACAACGCGCCGAACCAACGAACGGTTGTGGTGCGAGACTGGGAATTCAATTCTACCAGCATGTGGAAGAGGTTGTCCGGTCAACCTGACGCCTCATCTTAAGCGCGCGGTTTTCCCATACAACGTGTGTCACGCTCATGTCACGCGCACTGCCGCGCAGTCACGCTATGATTGGTCACGCTGAACTGGATCTGGCTGATCCATAGGGAGCTGGGGAAAATCATGCTGTCTTCATTTGCTGTACCGGTGGAACCGGAAGACAAGGAGAAGGAGCTACTGGCATTGGCTCGCCTTGTCACCTATGCGCGAGACTCCGCCAAGACCCTCAATGTCGAAGGTGTGCAATACTGTCTCGAGCTGGCGCTCGCATCGCTGCTCAAGGAGGCAGAGGAATGGGGAGACAAGCGCGCACATCTGACCAACGAACTGCTGACGCGACCGAGCCTCGGCCGCTGCTGAGGCCAGCAAGTTCGGGTGTTCTGCGTCCAGAATTGCGCAGCCGTGAAGGATCGTCCTCCGTCTTCCGGAACGATGGAATGATCTGATCAACCCAATCGTTACAACGCCCTGTTTTGCAGAAAAGCAAAACGGGGCTTTTCATTTTCCGCCTGCAAGCGAGTTCGCCTGCTGCGATGTGCACGGCGCGGCTTAAGGTGACGGCATTGCAGCTCCGCCGCTGCGTCACCGGGCAGTCGTCGGTATTTCAATTTCCACGCGAGGGCACGCTCGCCAGGGCGAGATGGAAGGGGACGGACGGAATTTCCCCGGAACCTCGGCCCGTTCGAATGTTTGCTTCGCCTGACGCTCAGAATTTAGTCCATAATTTCCATAGATATTATTGAATAATCAGCGCCGCCGGTTAGGCTTGAACCACTCGACACAAGCGGGGATGCCATGAGCCAACGCCGTTCAACGACCAGCGTTTTGTCGCGCAGCACCCCCTTGCGGCCAATAGGCACTGCGGCTGCTGCCGCATCCGCCGGCCTCACCCGAAGTCCTTCGATGTGCCCCTGCTCGCTCCGCTTAATCCGCGGGTTTCGGCAGCCAGCGGCACGCCTAACGAAACAACGGAGACGATCTTGAGCCAGACCACCCCTACCCTACCCGTCCTCGACCTTTCGCGCTTTGCGGCGGGCCACCCCGAGCGGGCGACGGCGCTCGACGAATTGCGCAGCGTTGCCCGCTCGGTGGGCTTCTTCTATCTCGAAGGCCACGGGATTCCGCAGGAACAGATCGACGGTATCCTTTCGCTTTCGCGGCGTTTCTTCGCACTGTCTGAGGATGACAAGCTGGCAATCGAGATGCGCAAGTCGCCGCATTTTCGCGGCTACAATCGCGCCGGGCTCGAATATACCCGCGGCACCCAGGACTGGCGCGAACAGGTCGATTTCGGCCCCGAGCGCCAGAGCCTTGAGGTCAAGCCCGAGGATGCACCGTGGAAGCGGCTGGTCGGCCCCAACCAGTTCCCGCAAGCTCTGCCCGAGTTGAAGCTGGCGATCCTCGCCTACATAGACGCCGTCACCGGGCTCGGTATCCGACTGATCGAGATTTTCTCCGAAGCGCTCGGCCAGCAGCCAGATGTCTTCGGGCCGATCTACCGCGATGGCCCCAACCAGCTCCTGAAGATCATCCGCTATCCCGGCCGCGACAAGACGGAAAGCGACCAGGGGGTGGGCGCCCACAAGGACGGCGGTTTCGTCACCATCCTGCTGCAGGACGTGGTCGGCGGTTTGCAGGTCGATGACGGCAAGGGCGGCTGGATCGACGCGCCGCCGAAGCGCGGCACCTTCGTCATCAATGTCGGCGAACTCCTGGAACTGGCGTCGAACGGCTATCTGCTCGCCAATATCCACCGGGTGGTTACGCCACCTGCAGGCGGCGACCGGCTTTCCGTCGCCTTCTTCCTCGGCGCCAACCTCGCCTCCACCATCCCGGTGCTCGACCTGCCGCCGGCGCTTGCGGCCGAGGTCCGCGGCGTCACCCAGGATCCGCAGAACCCGCTCTTCCACGAGGTCGGCCGCAACGTGCTGAAATCCCGGCTGCGCTCGCACCCCGATGTCGCCGCCGAGCACCATGCAGACCTGCTGGAGCAGCAGAAGGCGGCCGTGCCCGCCTGATCGACCGGACAGCGCCGATCAACCTGAGAACCAAGGAGAAATGGCATGACGATCCATCAGAAGCCGGAAGAACCAGCAGCCGAGATCAAGGCACCGACAGGGCTGCGCGAGCCCGGCGGACGGCTGCATCCGGAAACGCTGGCGCTCCATGGCGGCAGCTATCGCTTCGATCCGGCAAGCGGCGCCGTCGCCGTTCCGATCTATCAGACGACCTCCTATCAGCTGCCGGGCACCGATGGCGCCGACAAGCTCTTTGCGCTGGAGGCTCCCGGGCATCTCTACACCCGTGTCTCCAATCCGACCCAGGATGCGTTCGAGCAGCGGCTGGCGGAAATCGAAGGTGGCGCAGCAGCACTGGCGCTCGGTTCCGGCCAAGCGGCATCGGCCTTCGCGCTGCTGAACCTTGCCCGTGCCGGCGACAACATCGTCAGCGCCGCCGGCCTCTATGGCGGCACCTGGGCGCTCTTTGCCGCGACCCTCAAAAGCTTCGGCATCGAGGTGCGCTTCGTCGATGCCGCCGACCCGGGGGCCTTTGCCCGGGCAACGGACGACAGGACGCGCGCCTACTATGCCGAGTCCCTGCCGAACCCGAAGCTCGAGGTCTTTCCGATCGCCGAAGTGGCCGAAGTCGGCTTGCGCTTCGGCATTCCGCTGATCGTCGACAACACGGCCGCACCGCTGACGATCCGCCCCTTCGATCACGGCGCCGCAGTGGTCGTCTACTCCACGACGAAATATATCGGCGGTCACGGCACTTCGATCGGCGGCGCGATCATCGACAGTGGCCGCTTCCCCTGGCACGACCATGAGACGCGGCACCCGAACCTGCATGAGCCGGACCCGAGCTACCAGGGCAAGACCTGGCTCGAAAAGGCCGAGGCGATCGCCTTCCATCCCTATATTCTGCGCGCCCGCGCGGTGCTTTTGCGCGACCTCGGCGCCGCCATCAGTCCGTTGAACGCATTCCAGTTCATCCAGGGCCTGGAGACGCTGCCGCTCAGAATCCGCCAGCATAACGAGAATGCGATCAAGGTGGCCGAGTTCCTCCGCACCCACCCGAAAGTGGCGCGCGTGATCTTTCCAAAATTCCAGAAGGGCGAAGCGAAGGCTCGCGCCGAGAAGTATCTCCGGAATGGACACTATGGAGCCCTGGTCGGCTTCGAACTGAAGGATGGACGAGAGGCGGGACGCCGTCTCATCGACGGGCTGAAGCTGCTCTACCACGTCGCCAATATCGGCGACGCGCGCTCGCTTGCCATCCACCCGGCGACGACGACGCATTCGCAGCTTACCGAGGACGACCAGCTGAAGACCGGCGTAACGCCGGGCTATGTCCGGCTCTCGATCGGCATCGAGCATCCGGACGATATTATCGCCGACATCAAGCAGGCGATTGACGCCGCCTGATCGAACGCTTTTGCGGGAGTTGCCGCGGGCTCGCCCTTTAGGGCCGGGCCCGCGGCGCCATTTTGGCGTCCGAACGCGCCGGTAGGCCTCCGTTCGGTTTCATGCCACAACATGCTCTAATCGAGCGTCCGTCGGATGGCACCCCGGCGCAGATCCGGCCATGCATAAGGAAGGAAAGACAATGAGCACGAACACCCAGGTTCTGCTGGCCGCCCGGCCATCGGGGCGACCGACGCCGAGCGACTTCCGCATCGTCGAGACGGCAATACCGGAGCCGGCCGAAGGCGAGGTTCTGCTCAAAATCCTCTACCTCTCGCTCGATCCCTACATGCGCGGGCGCATGAACACCGGCCGGTCCTATGCCAAGCCGGTGGAGATCGGCGCGGTTATGGAGGGCGGCACGGTTGCCCGCGTCGTGCGCTCGCGCCACCCGGATTTCAGCGACGGTGATTTCGTGCTCTCCCATTCCGGCTGGCAGAGCTATGCGCTGTCGCGCGGCGCAGACCTGCGCAAGCTCGATCCGTCGGCGGCACCTCTGTCGACCGCGCTCGGCATTCTCGGCATGCCCGGTTTCACCGCCTATGCAGGACTGCTGACGATCGGCAAGCCGAAGCCGGGCGAGACAGTCGTCGTGGCCGCCGCAAGCGGCGCCGTCGGCTCGGCTGTCGGCCAGATCGCCCGCATCAAGGGGGCGCGCGCGGTCGGCATTGCGGGCGGTGCGGACAAATGCGCTTTCGTTCGCGACGTGCTCGGCTTCGATGCGGTGATCGATCACCGTGCACCGGATTTCGCCGAGCAGCTCGCCGCGGCCTGCCCCAAAGGCATCGACGTCTATTTCGAGAATGTCGGCGGCCATGTCTGGGACGCGGTTTTTCCGCTGCTGAACGACTTCGCCCGCGTGCCCGTTTGCGGCCTGATTGCGCAATACAACCAAGCCGGCGGTCCGCAAGCTGGTGGCGACAGGCTGCCGGGCGTCATGCGGGAAGTTCTGAGCAGGAGCCTGCTGATCAGGGGCTTCATCCAGCGCGAATTCGCCGATCAGCGTCCGGTTTTCTACCAGGAGATGGCAGGCTGGATCGCCAGCGGCGAGGTTCGCTACAAGGAGGACGTTGTCGATGGCATCGAGAACGCCCCGAATGCCTTCATCGGGCTCCTCGAAGGCCGCAACTTCGGCAAGCTGGTCGTGCGGGTGGCCGCCGAGAACTGAAAACCACGCCTCGCGAGCGATCAGTGCAGGCTGGCGAGGCGGACGCCGGCCTTGCCAAGACCATCATCGAGAAGCGCGATCAGTTCGGGCGTGTAACCACGCGCGGCGAGTTCGCTCTCAATCGACCGCATCGAGCCAGCCTTGTTCCGCTGTAAGCCGTCAAGGGCACTCGTGGCCTCTCTCGTCAGGCCGAGTTGACCTGCCGCCGCCATCCGCAGGAGGTTGACGGCAGTGTCGGCGGGATTGGCGAGCTGGCGCGCACGCGTCAGTGCTTCGCGGTATTTGCCGTTTCGGTAGTCTTCGAGCGCCAGCGTGAGCGCCGCGTCGTGGTGCACATATTCGCAGCCCACTTCCGCCACCCGCGCAAGACTCACGCCCTCCGAATATTGCCCGCTGACGAAGAGCAGCAGGCCGAGCCGAGCGGGAATGGCATCATCGAGCGGATTGAGCGCAACGGCGCGGCGACCGGACATGAACGCGGCCTCGGTGTCGCCTGAGGCGAAGCGCGCCTGCATCTGAGCGATGTAGCTCTGGCTCGATTGCGGTGCGAGAGCCACGGCCTTGTCCGCGAGCTTCACCGCCCGCGCCGCCACCGTCGGCAAGGCGCTTGCCTCGCCGGTCGCCACCAGCACCGTGGCCAGGCTGGCAAGGACGTCAGGGTCTGTGGCCTGATAGGTCACCGATTGCTCCAGGCAGGCATGTGCCGAAGCCAATCCTTCCGGGTCGATCCGCGCCAGCGCGACATCGGCAAGAAGCACGCAACCGTAGCCGATCGACGGTGACACGAGCTGCCGCGCCGCCTCCAGGCTGACGATGACACCTTCTTCGCCGGCGAGCGATCGGGCAAGCCGAGCCAGCAGTTTTTCCTGAACTGCTCGTGCGTCACCGCTGTCGATATCGGCTTTCGCCGTACCCGCTCGGAGCGCCTCATTGCTTTGCGCATCGACAACCTGCCACGAGATCTGATGCTCCTTGACGTCAGCGCTGAAAGCGACCGAGAGCCGGTACTCCTTGCTCCCCTGCAGCTTCACCGGCGGTGCCGACGCGACCCAGCCGGTGACCGATGCAACATCGACACCCGGCGCCGGCGCTTGCGCCAAAGTGCGCACCGCGGAGTACTGCGACAGCGCGTGGACCAGATAGTCGCCCGCCCTCCTCTGCTCTTCGGCACCGGCTCCGCTGGCCGCCGGAACGTCGATGACGATCGTCGGCTTGGCGGAAAGCACCGGTTGCCACGGGAGGCGCTCGACGACGGAGAGATAGAAGGCTCCAGCCATAACCGCGGTCCCTGCGACAGCGACGGCGATCAGACCGAACGGCCGACGCTTCGGCTGGACGATGGCGGGAGCGACATCGACCAGTTCCTCCGGCTCACTCGCCGTCTCCTTGAGAGCCGTCGCGATTTCCGACGGGTCCGGTGAGCGGTCGCTCACCACGAAATGCGGAACGTAATTGCCCTTGGGAAGCTCGATGCGAAGCCCCGCCTTATCGCCGACGGTCTCGTAATATTGCGTCAGCGCGGCGCGCAGGCGCGAAGCTTCAACACGCACGATCGGATCGGTTGCCGGATCAAAGGAAGCCGGCCGACCGAAAACGTCGATCGCGATGGTATAGGCTTTGACCTGCCCCGAGCGCCCAGCGAAGAATTCATCGACCAGGTAGCGCAGGAGTTTCCGGTGGCGCTCAGTCGCATGAAACTGACTATCGGCAAGAATACGATCAAGTGCAGGGCGTGCGTCACATTCGGCAACGGCACAATGCGCTGCTTGACCCGCATTTCTGGCTTCCATGATGCGCTCCCAACTGCCCACAACCTCAAAGAGAGTGCAAACGCGAGACGAACTCTAGACGAGAGCCGCAGTGGCGAAAAGAAAAATATTGCGCCATCACAAAACATTTTCACGAAGGAAATGAGTCATTTCAAAATAGAGCAAGAACCAATCGAAAATCCCACAGAATTTTCACGGGATTTACATGAAATGAATGAACCCGATAAGGCTATTTGTTAATCACAATGGACTAGGTTCGCGGCCTGAATCGATGATACAGATGGAAATTACCTCTTCTTCGATCTCGCGACAGATCAATTCATACTCCGAGATCATCGAATGATCCAGCGGATCGAGCTTACGTTGCCGGTCGAGCATGGAGCTCGCCTCTTCATAGGCCTCGCAGAGGTTGGAAAGAGAAAGGTTCTTGACGCTCAGCAGTTGCAGTTGGCCGCGCAACGCCGGAAGCTTCAGCATGAGCTTCAGAAGTCCGCGCTGTACGGCCGCGTTGGGCATTGTTTCCTACCCGCCTGATCGACAATCGATGACCTTGCCGCCGGCCCGATACGCTGGCGCCCCATTTCTCAAGGATCATTTTCTCCGGGACCGTGACGACACATCAGCCCGCCCAGCGCTCAACCAAAACTGGCAGCCGGACCGGACCTCTCCCTCGGTGGTTAACGTGACAACAGACGCTCCGTTTCGGAAGTACGTAACAGTAACTTTGCCCCGATAGTCTTGACGCCGACGATATGATCGTCCGAGTTCGTCCCTGGATACGACAAGCTTTATGCCTCAGCAGGTCCCGGTATCGCCAAGGCGATCCCTATCGATGACAGACCGGTTTGGACGCCATTGTCGAACCGTAGGTCATCGTCTCCGGAACTCCTCAAAGACTAGAATCCGTCGGCCGGAACGTCGCAGGCGAAGTCGACCTACATGGGCGCGCAACCAAAGGGGCTGATTGTCCGCTCCTTACTTGTCGAAAGTATAGATCTTGCGCCAGTCCTGTTTCATATCGACCAGCAGCCAGTTTCTCTGTTCGGCTTCGGTCAGCGCCTTGTCCAGCTTGCCGACGGGCGATTGCCGGTCATAGGCCCATTCGCGCTCGCCGTCCGTATGGTGCACGATCAGGCCGAAGCGTGGACCGGAGCCCGCTGTTACCCAGCGCAGCATCTCATAGTCGCCGTCGGAGTTGCAAAGATCGGCCGCCGGCCAATGAACGTGTTGATGCCGACGGGTTTGCCCGGGCCGTCGTCGATGAAGTCGATCTTGGGCTCGCGTGTCAGCACCGGCGTATCGCCATCGAGGTCATACTTCGTCGTGATGCTGCTGCCGACGACCTGTTCGGGCGGGATGCCGTACATCTGTGCGGTCATCGGCCGCATGAATTCGATGCCGCCGCCGGAGACGATGTAGGTCTTGAAACCGTTTGCCCGGAGATAATCGAGCAGCTCGCGCATCGGCAGATAGGTGATCTCGTTGTAGGGACGGTTGAAGCGCGGATGTTTGGCGGTCGCAAACCAGTCCTTGACCGTCTTGGTAAACGCAACCGTCGCCATGCCCGCATGGGTCGCCATCACGAGTTCGACGATGCCCTTCTCGCCCGAGGCGGCGACGGCCGCCATATCGCCCTTGAGCAGCGATGCGAATGGCTCCTTGTCCTTCCACTCCGGATGTTCCGGCGCCATCGCCTTGACGCGATCCACAGCGAACATGCCCTGGAAATAGTTCGGCTGCTCGGTCCAGAGCGTGCCGTCATTGTCGAAGACGGCGATCCGTTCCTCCGGCGCCACGAAGTCCGCTCCGTTCTCGCTGGTCACGCGGGTGACGAAATCGACGATGGTCGACTTCGCCTCGCCCTCGTTCCAGGACGGAAGATTGTCGGCCGGCGCATCGGCCGCGACGACGGCAGCCGGAGCAGCGAACGCCGTGGAAAGCAGGAACAGGAGACAGACGAGCCGCGAGCGGTACCCGCTTGGCACCGAGTTGGATCGCATCGCTGTTGCCCTCATCACGCATCCTCCTTGCGGGAACGATTTGAAGCCTCTGGCAGGGTCAGGGCCGCCGAATACAGCGGAACCCGATATGGGTGGTCGCCGCGTTTTCCTCATGCGCATGGCGCGCCGCCGGCCGGTAGCGGCGGCAATAGTTGGGCGCGCAGAGATGCGAGCCGCCCTTCACCACCCGGCGGGCGATGTGGATCGTCGGTTGTCTCGGATCGAAGCTTGCTTCCCTGTCGCCGCCGCGCGGATTGGAAGGGATACAGCAGCTCTTTTGCGCCGGCGCCGGATGCTTGGTCGACCAGAAGTCGCTCGTCCATTCCCAGACATTGCCGATCATGTCGTAGAGGCCGTAGCCGTTCGGTGGGAAACTTGCGACCGGCGAGGTCCGTTCGAAGCCGTCGGGTCTGAGATTTTCCGTCGGGAACATGCCATGCCAGGTGTTCGCCATGAAACGTCCCTCCGGCACCAGTTCGTCACCCCAGGCAAATTCCGCGCCTTCGAGCCCGCCCTTTGCCGCGAACTCCCATTCCGCCTCCGTCGGCAAGTCCTTGCCCGCCCATTCCGCATAGGCCCTGGCATCCAGATAGGAGACCTGGACGACCGGATGATCGAACTTGCCGCGGATATTGCTCTGCCGCCCATAGGGCCGCCGCCAATCGGCACCGAACTTGAAGTTCCACCATTGCGACGGGCTGTTGCTGGTAATCCGCTTCGGCGGATCGAAGATCACCGAGCCGGCGCGCATCATCTCCGGCAGGGCGCCGGGATAATCCTTGGGGTCCGGGGTCTTCTCCGCCTCGGTGACGTAGCCGGTCGCCTCGACGAAAGCGGCGAACTGCCGGTTGGTCACCGGCGCCACGTCGATCCAGAAGCCGTCCACTTTGACCGGATGCGCCGGCGCTTCCTCCGGATAGTGCTTGTCCGACCCCATGACGAAGGTGCCACCTTCGATCCAGATCGGCTCGCGCGCGCTGATTGCTGCCGGCGTTTCGTTGAGAAGCGGTATCTTCGACGACACTTGCATGCGGCTTCCATCTCCCGAAGGTGGCGGGTTCGACCACCAAACCGGTCCAAGCTAACGCCATTCCTCGCCGGCCCAAAGTACGTAACCGTTACGATGGCAAACAAAACCTCGTGGCCACGATGAAAATCGGCCAAATGTGGTCCTTGCGGTGGTCTTCGTTACTGTTACGTTCTTTCCAATTGGCCTGATTTAACAATAAGCTCTGCCAAAATTTCATGATGACCGATGCTGCCGGAGAGGCAGAGGGAGCAGGAATTCATGGGTGCACGCGACGATATCGAGCAACTCGGCAAGCGCATCGGCGAAGCGATCATCGGCCAGGAGGGCATGATCGAGCGGTTGCTGCTGGGCTTGCTTAGCAACGGCCACTTGCTCGTCGAAGGCCTGCCGGGGCTCGCCAAGACCCGGGCCATCAAGAGCATGGCGAAGAACCTCGACGCAGAGCTGTCGCGCATCCAGTTCACCCCCGACCTCCTGCCCGCCGACATCACCGGGTCGGAGATCTATTTTTCCGACGGCGGCAAAGGCGAGTTTCGTTTTCAGGAAGGCCCTATCTTCGCCAACCTCATCCTCGCGGACGAGGTGAACCGTGCGCCGGCGAAGGTGCAATCGGCCCTGCTCGAGGCGATGGAGGAGCGCCAAGTCACCATCGGTGGCAAGAGCCACACGCTGCCGGATCTGTTTCTGGTGATGGCGACCCAGAACCCGATCGAGCAGGAAGGCACCTATCCCCTGCCCGAGGCACAGCTCGACCGCTTCCTCATGCATATCCAGGTGGATTATCCCGACGCCGCGTCGGAAGCCGACATCATGCGGCTCGTACGTTCCGAGGAAATCCACGCGAAATCCAACAATCACGCGACGGAAAAACTCGCCCAAGATGCTGTGTTTACCGCGCGCCAGGAGATCTCGGCGATCACCGTTTCAGAGGCAATCGAGAACTACATCGTCGCGCTCGTCATGGCGACCCGCTACCCCGACAAGGTCGACAAGGATCTCGCCAAATGGCTGCAGGTCGGCGTCAGCCCGCGCGGTGTCATCGGTCTCGACAAGGTCTCGCGAGCCCACGCCTGGCTGAACGGCCGCGACTTCGTGACCCCCGACGATGTGCAGGCCACCGTGCACGACGTCTTTCGCCACCGGCTGGTGCTTTCCTACGAAGCACATGCCGGCGGCACCACCGCCAACCAGGTAATCGACCGTATCGTCGAACTCGTCGCGGTCGCCTGAGGATGGAGGTTTGCCGATGGCCATATCCCTGCCGGCTCTCGCCCGTTCCCGCGGCATCGTAAAACCCCGCCAGGTCGATACGACCGGCGTCTACACCTCGGTCGACACGCTCGTCGGCCTCGAGGCCATGGCCCGAGACCTGACCTTCCTGCGCAAGGCACCGGTGCAGCGCCTGCTCGCCGGGCGCCATGAATCGCGCATGCGCGGCCGCGGCCTTTCCTTCGAGGAGCTACGCAACTATCTCCCGGGCGACGACATCCGCACGATCGACTGGCGGGTGACGGCGCGCACCGGCAAGCCGGTCGTCCGTGTCTATGACGAAGAGAAGGACCGGCCGGCCCTGATCCTCGTCGACCAGCGCATCAACATGTTCTTCGGCAGCCGCCGGGCGATGAAGTCGGTCGCGGCGGCCGAAGTCGCCGCACTCTCGGCTTGGCGCGTGCTGGCGCTCGGCGATCGTGTCGGCGGCTTCATCTTCGGCGACGAAGAGGTTACCGAGGTGCGCCCTTACCGCAGCCGCGAGGCGGTGGTCCGGCTTGCCGACAGCATTGTTCGCCACAATACGGCGCTGCAGGCCGGTTCGCAGGCGCCGCATGGCGCGGAGCAGCTTGACGTCGTCCTCACGACCGTCGCCAACATTGCCCGGCACGACCACCTGGTCATCGTCATCAGCGATTTCGACGGCTACAGCCTCGAAACCCGCGACATGCTGTTGAAGCTCTCGGCCCACAACGATGTGATCTCCGTTCTCATCTACGATCCCTTCCTGCTCGAACTGCCACGCAAGGGCGATATCGTCTTCAGCGGCGGCCTGCTTCAAGCCGAAGTGCAATTCGCCCACGGCAATGTCCGCGAGGCGATCGACAGTTTTGCCAGAAAACGCGGGCGGGAACTGCGCGCCTGGCAGGAAGAACTCGGCCTGCCGATGCTGCCGATTTCCGCCGCCGAGGAGGTCGCGCCACAATTGCGCACCATGCTCGGCCAGCTCGCCAGCCGGCAACGGAGGCGATAGCGATGGCGACGGCCGCCCCTGCGAAAGACCCGTTGCTCGAGGCAACCCTTCGGCAGCTCGCGGACATCGCCATGCCTCAGCCCGTCTCGATGATGCCGCAGACCTGGGCCTGGGCGGCGCTCGGCTGCGTCATACTCTTGCTGATCGCCTTCGCATGCTGGCGCTGGTACCGGCGCTGGGAGGCCAATCGCTACCGTCGCGAAGCGCTCGCCGACCTCAAGAAAATTGAGGGACGGCTCACCGCGCCCGCAACCCGCGGCGAGGCGCTCGTCGCTTTGCCCGTCCTCTTGAAGCGCACCGCCCTGGTGCTCTGGCCGCGCGAAACGATAGCCGGGCTCCATGGCACGGGCTGGACGGGCTTCCTCGATGCCCATTCCGGCGGCCCGGTGTTCCCGATCGCCTCGGCGCGTTTCTTCGAGGAAGCCGAATATCGTGGCAGCGCGGCGCTCTGCGCCGTCCCGGAACCCGAAGCGCGGACCTATGCCGCCGCGGCACGTCACTGGATCGAGGCGCACCATGTACGTGCTTGACCACGCCTGGGCGCTGATCTTTCTGCCTCTGCCCTTCGTCGTCTGGTGGCTGCTTCCACCCTACCGCGAGCAATCGGCCGCGGTCAGAATACCTTTCTTCAAGGACATAACGGCCGCCGCCAATCTCGGGCCGACCGAGGGCTCCGTCGTCCCAAGGACCAATCTCGGCCAGAAGGCGATTGCGCCCATCTGCTGGGCCCTGATCGTAGTGGCGCTGGCGCGGCCGCAATATGTCGAACCGCCAATCGAAAAGACCGAGCCACAGCGCGACCTGATGCTGGCGATCGATCTTTCGCAGTCGATGGACACGCGGGATTTTCGCGATCCCTCCGGCAATCTGCAGACCCGCGTCGAGGCGGTGCACAAGGTTGTCGCCGACTTCATCGACCGGCGGCCGGACGACCGGCTCGGCCTGATCGCCTTCGGTGACGCGCCCTATCCACTGGTGCCGTTCACGCTCGACCACAAGACGGTCAAGTTGATGCTGGCCGACAGCCTGCCCGGCATGGCGGGCCCGCGCACTGCGGTCGGCGACGCGATCGGGCTCGCGATCAAGATGTTCGACGCCAGCACCGCGCCGGACAAGGTGATGATCCTTTTGACTGACGGCAACGATACCGCCAGCAAGATGCCGCCAGACAAGGCCGCCGGCATCGCTGCCGACCGGAACGTGGTGATCCACACCGTGGGGATTGGTGATCCCAGTGCGCAAGGCGAGCAGAAGCTCGATACGGTAACCCTTCAGGGTATCGCCGAGACGACGAAGGGCCGCTACTTCTTCGGCCAGGACCAGGCGGGCCTGCAGAACATCTATGAACTGCTCGATCAACTGACACCGGCGAACCAGAAGACACTCTCCTGGCGGCCGCGCATCGAACTGTTCCACTACCCGCTTGGCGCAGCACTGCTGATCGTCCTCGCCTACCACGCCATCATGTGGCTCCTCTCTTCACTCGCCGAGCGCCGCCGGCGGCAGGAGGCAGCGCCATGATCTCGGACTTCCACTTCCTGAGACCGCTTTGGCTGCTGGCACTGCTCGCCGTCCCCCTGCTCGTCTACCTCGTCAGCCGGCGCGGCGATGTCCGCTCGCAATGGCAAGGCATGATCGCGCCGCACTTGCTCGATCACCTGTTGATCGAGAAGGGTGGCAAGCGGCGCCTCCAGCCCGTGCACATCACCGCAGCGCTGATCGCCGTTGCGGCCATCGCTGCCGCCGGTCCGACCTGGCAGCGCGAGCGCCCGCCCTTCGTCGAGGACACCGCGCCGCTGGCGATCGCCATCGACCTCAACCCGACCATGAACGCGACGGACATCTCGCCGACGCGGCTCGAACGCGCCAAGCTCAAGGTCCAGGATATTTTGAGCCTCAGAAAAGGTTCGCGCACGGCGCTCTTCGCCTATGCCGGCTCCGCCCATATGGTGCTGCCGCTGAGCGACGATGCGGCACTGGTCAAGACCTATCTCGCGGCACTCTCGCCTCAGATCATGCCGGTCGAAGGCAAGGATACGGCAAAGGCCCTGCAGGAGGTCGAGAAAGCCCTGGCCAATGAAACCGCGCCTGGCACGATCCTCTTCATGACCGACGGGGTCGAGCGCTCCGCCTTTCAGGCGTTCAGCCAGTATCAAGGCCGCAACGCGGTGATGGTGCTCGGCATCGGCACGGTAGAAGGCGGCCCGGTGAAGACTGCCGACGGCGGGTTCCTGACCGACGCGACGGGCAGTCATGTTCGCTCCAAACTGGATGTCGACGGCCTCAAGGCCTTGCAGTCCGCATCTAAGGCCGAGGTCGCGACTATCACATCGGATGATGCCGACGTGCGCTGGATCGTCAGGCGCATCCAGACCAACTTTGCCGCAAAGACCGCCGAGGGGCTGACCCGCTGGCACGATGCCGGGTGGTGGCTGACGATCCCGATCGCCGTCTTCGGGCTGTTCTGGTTCCGGCGCGGCTGGACCGTGCGCTGGGCCGTCTATCTGCTCGCCATCAGCCTGCTCTTGAGCAACGAGCGGGCGGAGGCGGCCGATAACCGCTTCCTCGATCTCTGGCTGACGCCGGACCAGCAGGGTCGTCGCGCGTTCGAAGAGGGCGACTTCCAGGGTGCCGCCGAAAAATTCGCCGATCCCACCTGGCGCGGAGCGGCGCTCTACCGGGCCGGCCGTTTCCAGGATGCGATCGACGCCTTTGCCGAAACCGATACGGCCGAGAGCTACTACAACCAGGGCAACGCCCTGATGCACCTCGACAAGGCGGAAGAGGCGATCACCGTCTATAAGCAGGCATTGAAACGCCGCCCCGACTGGCCGGACGCGAAAAGGAACCTGGCGGCTGCCGAAAAATTCAAGGCCGACAAGGACAAGCAGGAACAGGACGCACAACAGGAACAGGCGGGCATGGACCCCGATCAGGTCCAGTTCGACGAAAAGGGCAAGAAAGGCACGGAGGCGACGATCCAGGGTGGACCACAGACGGCGGACATGTGGATGCGCAACATCCAGGTCTCGCCCGCCGAGCTGCTCGCGCGAAAATTCGCGATCGAGGCAAAGGAGGCGACGCCGTGAGTGCCTTGTCCGGAATGCCTCGGTTACTGGTCTGGCTCGTCGGCCTGTCGCTCTGGCTTGCGGGCCATGCGCTCGCCGACAACCCCTTCGCGCGCGCCACGCTCGCGACAAGGGGCACGATCTATGCCGGGCAGCAGATAGAGATCGACATCGACGTCTTCGTGCCGAATTACTTCCTGACACCACCGCAGTTTCCGCTCTTCGATCTTAGGGGTGCGGTGGTCACCATGCCCGACGACCGCGGCTTGAACCTCAACGAGACCGTCGATGGCGAGGCCTTTTCCGGCATCCGCAAAACCTATGTGATCACGCCACAGGCGGCAGGTAATTATGCCCTGCCGACAATCGTGATCCCCTTTGGCTATGCCGCCGTGCCGGGCCAAACGACACAGGGTAAGGTTACCGTGCCGCGGCTCAAATTTACCGTGGAAGCGGTACCAGGAGGTGTCGGCGGCACGCCCGGCGTGACCGCTGGCGAAATCACCATCACGCAGACATTCGACCGCGACCCAGCCGGCCTGCATGCGGGCGATGCGCTGGTGCGCACGGTCACCACCCGCGCAGCCGGCCTCGCGCCGATGATGATTCCCGAGCCCAGCTTGAAGGCTCCAGAGGGCGTGCAGGTTTATCAGCATGATCCGGCACTCTCCGAGGAGCGCACGCCGCGCGGCGAGATCGCTGCGGGACTGCGCAAGGACACCGCAACCTACGTCTTTGCCGAGCCGGGCACCTTCTCTCTGGCGGCAATCACATTGGAGTGGTTCAATCCTCAGACCGGAAAGACCGAAACCGCGGAGGCCGATGGCGCGGAAGTGGTCGTCGGTGCCGGGCCGGCAACGAAGGTTGCCATCGCACCACCCGCTCCTCCGCCGACAAAGGAACCCTTCGATTGGCTCTGGTGGGGCATCGCGATGGCCACTGTCCTCGCCGTCGCCATTGTCATCCAGTTCGCCGCCAATCTGTTCGGACGGCTGGAAACTTGGATCGGTGCGGCGCTCTCGCGCAAGGCGCAGTCAGAGGAGACGGCCTTCCGCCATGTTCTCGACGCTTGCCGCGACCACGACAGGGCGCGGCTGGACGCGGCACTCGATCGCTGGTCGCGCAAGACCGGCAATGTACCTCTTGCGAAATGGTTCGACCGGTTTGCCGATCCGGAGGCGAGGGTCGCTTTCGCTATGCACCGAAAGAACCGCTACGGCACTCCACAATCCCATCACGAACGGCCGGATTTCTCCCGGCTGCGAAGCGGATTGAAGTCGGCGCGGCGACGCTGGCTGGACGAATTCTCCGACGACGGCGACGAAGCGCTAGATGAATTGCCCGAGCTCAACCCGGTGTTCGACAGCGCCTTGCGGCAGATCCGCTGAAGCCCTGTGAGGGCGCGTGTTACGCGTCCTGCGTGCCTTCGTAACTGTTACGTACTTACCTGAGGTCGCGTTCCCGCGAAGATTGCATCGGTAAATTCGAAACTTTGCCTGCATTCCGAGAGCGATTTGTTTGCGGCCTCAGGGAGACTTGAAATGAGTATCGATTTGAAGACCAGGCTTGGGCGGCTCGCGGCGTGCGCCGTCGAGCGGTCGATGAAACCGAAAGCGCTGGCGTTCGCCGGCACCGTGCTGATGTCGGCGATTTCCGCCTCGGCGCTCCCCGCCGTCGCGCAAGACGCCGCCAAACCCAACATCCTCGTGATCTTCGGCGACGATATCGGTCAGACCAACATCAGCGCCTATTCCTTCGGCGTCGTCGGTTACAAGACCCCGAATATCGACAGGATCGCGCGCGACGGCATGTTGTTCACCGACTATTACGCTGAGAACAGCTGCACCGCCGGCCGCTCCACCTTCATCACCGGGCAGACGGTGCTGCGCACAGGTATGTCCAAGGTCGGCGTTCCCGGTGCCCCCGTCGGCATCCAGGACCGTGACGTGACCATCGCCCAGGCGCTGAAGCCGCTCGGCTACGCCACCGGCCAGTTCGGCAAGAACCATCTCGGCGACCAGGACCGCTTCCTGCCGACAGCCCACGGCTTTGACGAGTTCTTCGGCAACCTCTATCACCTGAATGCCGAGGAGGAGCCGGAACGCCCCTACTGGCCGAAGGACGACCCGGCTTTCCTGAAGTCCTACGCGCCGCGCGGCGTGCTGCATTCCTTCGCCGACGGCAAGGTGGAGGACACCGGCGCGCTCAACAGCAAGCGCATGGAAACGATCGACGACGAGACGACCGCCGCAGCGATAGAGTTCATCAAGAAACAGACGGAGGCGAAGAAGCCTTTCTTCACCTGGATGAACACGACGCGCATGCACCTGTTCACCCATGTTCGCGACCAGTACAAGGGCCAGAGCGGTATGCCCGGCAACGACTATGCCGATGGCATGATCGAGCACGACAACGATGTCGGCAAGCTGCTCGACCTGCTCGACGAGTTGAAGATCGCCGACAACACCATCGTCGTCTACACGACCGACAACGGCCCGAACCAGTTCTCCTGGCCGGACGCGGCAACCACGCCGTTCCGCAGCGAGAAGGACAGCAACTGGGAAGGCGCCTTCCGCGTCCCGGCGATGGTCCGCTGGCCGGGCAAGATCAAGCCCGGCGTCTCCACCGAGATGTTCTCCGGTCTCGACTGGTTCCCGACACTGCTTGCAGCAGCCGGTGACAAGGACATCAAGGAGCGCCTCTTGAAGGGCGCCGACCTCGGCGGCAAGACCTTCAAGGTGCATCTCGACGGATACAACCAGTTGCCCTATCTCACCGGTGAACAGCCGAAGAGCGCACGCAACGAGTTCTATTACTTCAATGACGACGCCAAGCTCGTCGGCATGCGCTGGGACAATTGGAAAGCCGTCTTCTGCGAAATGCGCAAACCCGGTGGCTTCGACGTCTGGCAGGATCCGTTCACCTGCCTGCGCGTTCCGAAGATCTTCAACCTGCGCATGGACCCTTACGAGCGAGCCGATACCGTCTCCGATCAGTACAACGACTGGCGGACGAAGAACGCTTATCTCTTCGCCGAAGCGGTGGGGAAATCGGCGGCATTCCTCGAAACCTTCGTCGCGTATCCGCCAAGCCAGACGCCGGCAAGCTTCTCGGTCGACCAGATCGAAGAAAGCGTGCACCAGAAGATCGACGAGATCCTGGCGAAGACCCAGCCGGCACAATAACGCTCTCGAGAAGGCGGCGCCCCGCGCCGCCTTCTCTTTCACTTTTGCTAAAAATGGCGTGCCGCGATGACGAAGAACATTCAGCCCGCTCGAACGATCGCCTACGAGGAGTCGATTGAAGACCCTTTGGCGAGACCGCGGGCACACGTCGCGCCGGCAATCGCCGCCTTCATGCTCTTCCTCTCCGGCACCGCGGCGCTGGTTTTCCAGGTTCTCTGGATCAAGCAGCTCTCGCTCATCACCGGTATTGATGTCCATGCGGTCAGCACCGGGGTCAGCGCCTTCTTTCTCGGCCTGGCGCTCGGCAGCTTCGCCCTCGGGCGCATTGGCGACCGCTCCCGACAGCCGCTCCGCCTCTATGCCCTGCTCGAAACCGGTGTGGCCGTGCTCGGCGCCGGCGTCACCCTCATCCTTTCCCAGATCGCGCCGCTCTTCGTCGCAATCGAGGACACCACAGCATTCGCCGCCTGGGCCCTGCTGATCCTGATCGTCGCTACACCCGCCTTCCTGATGGGCGGCACCCTCCCCTTGCTGTTGCGAGCGCTCAAAGGGGCGCCGAGAGGCGTCGGCGCAAAGGGCGGCCGGCTCTATGCCGCCAACACGCTCGGCGCCATCTTCGGCTGCCTTGCGGTCTCCTTCGTTCTCATCCCCACTCTCGGCGTGCAGGCAAGCGGCCTTGCCGCCGCCGGCCTCGGGCTTGGCGCCGCGGCGATCGCGCTATCGCTAAGCACGACCGCGATTCGCGAAGACGCGCAAGCTGATATGCCGATACCGGCGCAGGGCACCGCTGGTTCAAGGTTGGCGCTGCTCCTCTACGCGATCGCCGGCGGCATCGCCCTCGGCTATGAGGTCGCCTGGTCGCAGGCGATCGTGCAATTCATCTCCACCCGTTCCTTTGCCTTTTCCGTGGTGCTGGCCACCTATCTCGCCGGGCTGGCGCTCGGCGCCGCACTCTTTGCGCGCCGGACCGACCGCCTGTCGGATCCCTGGAGTGCCTTCGGCCTGCTCATCACGCTGGCCGGCCTCGTGGCGCTGGCCGAGCTTGCCCTGCTCGGCCCCTGGCTGACGGCGTTGCAGGCCAGCGCGGAAGCAGCCATCGCCGGTATCACTGGCAGCATCTTTGCCGGCATGTGCGCACGCTTCCTCGTCGCGGCGCTCACGATCGTCTTCGTCCCGACGCTGATCCTCGGCGCCGCCTTCCCGGTCGCCCTGCGGCTCGCGGTCGATCCTCATCATGTCGGTCGCGACACCGGGCGCGTTCTGGCGTTCAACACACTCGGCGGCATCGCCGGCACGCTTCTGACCGGCTTCGTGCTAATTCCGTCGTTCGGTATCGTCAGAAGCTTCGCCGTTCTCGCCGTCGCTGCAGCCATCATCGGCGTCATCGCAGCCAGCCGCGGGGCAACCGGCTGGAAGGGTTGGCGCCTTGCGGCGCCAGCGCTCGGCGTCGTCACCGTGCTGATCGCCGTGATGGCACCATCGGACCGGCTGGCCACCTTGCTCAATCTCTCGCGCGGCAACGGCACGATCGTCTCCTATGAGGAGGGCCTCGGTGCCACCGTCGCAGTCATCGAACAGGGCCAGCCGGACCGGCGCTTCCGCCGCCTCTATATCCAAGGCGTGTCCAACACCGGCGACGCCATGCCGTCGCTGCGCTACATGCGGCTGCAGGCGCTCTTGCCGCTCATGATCCACAAGGGCGAGCCGAAATCGGCGCTCGTCATCGGGCTTGGCACCGGCATTACCGCCGGCTCATTGCTTGCCTATCCTGGGCTCGACCGACGCGTCGCTGCCGAACTGCTGCCGTCGGTCGCCCGCGCCTCGACCTTGTTTGCCGGCAATTTCAACGCGGCAGGGGATAGCCGCCTCGAAGTGCGCGTTGCAGACGGTCGCCGCGAGCTGATGCGCAGCGCGGAGCGCTACGATCTCATCACGCTGGAACCACCGCCGCCGTCGGCCGCTGGCGTGGTCAATCTCTATTCGTCCGATTTCTACCGGCTGGCCCGCCAACGCCTCGCTCCAAACGGTCTTGTTGCGCAATGGCTGCCGATCGCCACACAGAACGACGAGGACACGCGCGCGCTCGTGCGCAGTTTCCTCGACAGTTTCCCGCATGCCTCGCTCTGGTCGACCGAGCTGCACGAGATGCTGCTCATCGGCTCCGTCGAACCACAGGCACTCGACGTCGCGCGCATTGCCAAGCGCATGGCCGACCCGTCCGTCGCCGCGGCGTTCAAGGAAGTCGGCATAGGTGGTGCAGCCGACCTGCTCGCGACCTGGATGACCGACCGCGCCGGACTTGATCGTTACGCCGGATCGGCGCAGCCTGCCACCGACGACCAGCCGCGGATCGAATATGCAAGCTGGGTTCGTCCCGGCGAGTTGCAGCGCACACTCCCAGCCGTGGTCGGCCTGCGCAGCAAGGCACCGCTCGTCGGAGCGGACGTGGCGTTCAAGAAATCCGTAGCGGACGCCCACAACCGGCTAATGCTGTTCTATCAGGCTTCGCTCAACGCCTATGCCGGCTATCGCGACGAATGGGCGCGTGACATGGAACTGCTGATGCGCGTGGAGCCGGACAATCCCTATTACCGCTGGTTCGTTTCGAGCAGCGAGCGCTGATTGCGCACAGCCGAATCCGGGCCCCCACGCGACTGCAGTTCGCGTGGCATCGGTCGGGCTAAGATTGATTCCTGCATAATCGCGGAATAGCGCAAAATTTTTGCACGACGCGAAATACCTCCGGCACAGATTTGCAACACAGAGGCATTGCCCACGTAGTATCCTGCCGCCGTTGTTCTGCCCTGTGGCAGACAGGGAGGCATTCCATGGAAAAGACGGACAAAGAAAACACCGAAACCACCTCGCGGGCGGCAATGGATGGCGAGATCGGCATACTCGCGCGCCGCCGCATCGAGGCCGGCATCATCGCGCCGATCTATGAGGCGATGCGCGAGGAGATCGGCGAGGAGCGCGCGCAAGCAATCCTCGACAAGGCGATCACCAAGGCCGCGATCGAAGCCGGCAGGACCTTTGCGGCAAAGACGCCTGGCGGCACCAACCTGCGCACCTTCCAGGAACTGCAGGACCTCTGGACGCAGGACGACGCGCTTGTCATCGAGGTGACCAAGGCGACGGATGAGGAATTCCACTACAATGTGAAGCGCTGTCGCTACGCCGAAACCTATCGCGAGATGGGGCTCGGCCATATCGGGCACCTGCTTTCCTGCAACCGCGACGGCGTCTTCTGTACCGGCTACGATCCGCGCATCACGCTGGAGCGCACCCAGACGGTGATGCAGGGTGCCTCCCATTGCGACTTCCGCTACAAGCTGAACAAGGACGCACCGGAGCAGCCGAAATGAGCGCCGAAGCCTTGCGCACTGAGCCCAAGCGCATCAACACGCCGGTTACAAACGGCGACCGGCTGTGGAACGACATCGTCGCGACCGCACGCTTCGGCGCCGCCGATAAAGGCGGGGTCACCCGCCTGACGCTGACTGAGGAGGACCGTGAGGTCCGCGATTGGTTCGTCGCCGCGTGCCGGACGCTCGGCTGCACGGTCGAAGTCGACGGCATCGGCAACATCTTCGCGACTTATGCCGGCGAAGACATGTCGCTGCCGGCGATCGCCGTCGGCAGCCATCTCGACACGCAGCCGCAGGGCGGCCGGTTCGACGGCATTCTCGGCGTGCTTGCCGGCCTTGAGGTGCTGCGCACCCTCAAGGAAACATCCACCGTGCTCCGCCATCCGCTGACGGTCGTCAACTGGACGAACGAGGAAGGGTCGCGTTTTTCTCCTGCAATGATGGGATCAGGCGTCTTTGCCGGCGCGCTTTCGCTCGATGCGGCGCGCGCGCTCACCGACCGAGACAGCGTCACGATCGGTGCGGCGCTCGATACCATCGGCTATCGCGGTGAAGCATGGGTCGAGCCGGCGGCCTTCGCGGCTTACGTCGAGCTGCATATCGAGCAGGGACCGCTGCTGGAAGCCTCCGCAACCGAGATCGGCATCGTCACCGGCATCCAGGGGCTGCGCTGGTTCGATATCACTGTCACCGGCACCGAGGCGCATGCCGGCAGCACGCCGATGGCGCAGCGCGACGATGCGCTTGTCGCCGCGGCCGAAATCGTGCTCGCCGTGCGCGACATCGCCCGAGAGAACCCTCCCGGTGTCGGCACCGTCGGCTTCGTCGAGGTAGGCCCCAATTCGCGCAATGTCGTGCCGGGTTCTGTTCGACTCCAGATCGACATGCGCCATCCGTCCGAGGCCGGCCTCGACCAGATGGAAGGTGCGTTGCAGGAGGCGGTTCGCAAGGCCGGCGCCCGCGCCGAACTGAAGCGCATCTGGTCTAAAGCGCCGGTCGTCTTCGATCCATCGATCGTGGATGCCGTCCGCAACAGCGCGGAAGCGCTCGGCTATTCGGCCACGGACGTCGTTTCCGGTGCCGGGCATGATGCGGCGCATATCGCGACGATCATGCCGACCGCAATGATCTTCGTGCCTTCCAAGGACGGGCTGTCGCACAACGAAGCGGAATACACCGCGCCCGAAGAGTGCGCCCGTGGCGCAGAGGTTCTGTTCCAGACCATCCTGGAACTCGACCGGCACTGACCGATAAAGCCAAGCACCCACGGCAGACAGTCTGCCGTGGGTGCTTGCAAACCGGTTTCACGGCTTGCCTGCGTTCTTAGCCGCGCTGCGAGTCCAATTGTTCCTGGTCCTTTTCGACCTGCTGCGCCTTCAGGTAGCTCTCGATCAGCAACTGATATTCCGGAAAAATCTTGGTGTAGATCTCCGCCCATTGCTGGGCATCGTCACGGTGCCATGTGCGCTGCAGCTCGGAGGCGACTGCTGCGGTATCCATCGGCACCACGCCGGCCTGGACGACACGGGCAAGGGTGATCTCCTCAGCCATCTTCGAATAGGTGCCCGAAGCATCGACAACTACGAAGACCTTGTAGCCATCATGGACGGCGCTGATTGCCGGGAAGGCCATGCAGACGCTGGTGATCGTGCCGGCGATGATCAGGGTCTTGCGGCCGGTTTCCTTCACCGCGGCGACGAAATCCGGGTTGTCCCAGGCATTGATCTCGCCGCGACGGGCGACGTACTTGGCATGCGGCGCATTGGCATGGATTTCCGGGATCAGCGGGCCGTTCGGGCCCTGCGGCACGGAGGCCGTGGTGATGACGGGCATCTTGGTCAGCGTCGCCATGCTGGCGAGTGCCGCCGCATGGGCGCGCAGCTTCGGCATCGGCATGTCGTTGACGGTCTGGAACAGGCCGCTCTGGTGGTCGATCAGAAGCATCACGGCGTCATCGGGGTCGATGACCGGGCGCTGTCCGTTGAAGTTTGCAGGTGTCATGGTCTTGCTCCTTTTCGGTTGAGCAACCACCCCATCCATGGTGGTTGGCGTTGAGGAGAAGATATCCCTGCACCAAACCTAGCAGTAGACGGCCATATCGAGCTATAATGTCCTGAAAATAGGACAATTCCCCATGCAGGACCTGAACGATCTCAAGCTATTCGTCGACGTGGTCGAGCAGAACGGTTTTGCCGCTGCCGCCCGAAAGTTGAACATGCCGCGCTCACGTTTGAGCCGCCGCATCGGCCTTCTGGAAGAGCGGCTCGGGGTGCGGCTGGTGCAGCGCTCGACGCGTCATTTCGTCATCACCGAGATCGGGAGGGAATATTACCGCCATTGCGTCGCCATGCTGGTGGAAGCCGAAGCGGCGCAGGAGATGATCGAGCGCATGCGATCCGAGCCACAGGGCGTGGTCCATGTCAGTTGCCCCTCTTCTGTGGTCTATTTCCAGGTCGCAGAAATGATCGCCCGGTTCATGGCAGAATGCCCGAAGGTCGAGGTCGTGCTCGAAAGCACCAACCGGCGCGCCGACGTGCTACGCGAAGGCATCGACATCGCCGTCCGCGTCCGCTTTCCGCCACTCGAAGAAAGCGATCTTGTCGTCAAACGTTTTGCCGAGAGCCGGCAGCGGCTCGTCGCCAGCCCGGGGCTGCTCGCGTCCATCGGCAAGCCGTTGATGGCGGCCGACCTCGCCGCCTTCCCAAGCCTTGCCTGGAACCCTGATCGCCCGGAGCACGACTGGCGGCTGGAGGGCCCCGGCGGCGCAACCGCAATCGTGCGCCATCGGCCGCGGCTCGCCACCGAAGACATGGTGACGTTGCGGCTTGCCGCCCTGCGCGGTGTCGGCATCTGCCAACTGCCGGAGATGGTGATACGGCAAGACCTGAAGGATGGCACGCTTGTCGATGTGCTGCCCGACTGGGCGCCGAGGGCCGGCATCATTCACGCGGTCTTTCCCTCACGCCGGGGTTTGCTTCCTTCGGTGCGCGCCCTGCTCGATTTTCTGGCCGCCGGATATGCTGAACTTGCCCGTCTGGACGAGCCCAGAACCTGACGGTCGCGCCATTACACCGTGGCGTGCTCTCGTGTTTTCAAGATCGCGGAGAAGCGCGGATCGAACGTGCGGCTGATCGGCTCTGCCGCCGCACCGATCGCCACCGCCCAGGGATCGGTGAAACCGATCTGCAATCGCGGGAGACTGCGGTCTCGCCGATCGGCGATCGAGGGGAGCAGCGGCATCATCGCCTCGACCAACAGGCGCGCGAGCCCCGGCGGAAGCCCACCGCACAGGATCACCGTCTGCGGGTCGAAGATCGTTTCGAGCGCCTGAACGGCGGCGCGTAGTTCAAAGACCGCCGCATCGAGCCAGCGCCGCACCCGCTCGTCCGGGCCGGCGGCAATCGCATCGATATGGGCGTAAAGCTCAGGATCGGCGGGATCGAGGTCGAGCAGCCTGCAGAGCGAGGCGATCGAAGCGCGATGTTCGAGCGGCGTGCGTTCGTCCAGCGATGCGCCACGCGGCAGGCTGAGGATCATGCCGATCTCGCCGGCATTGCCATTGGCGCCGCGGTAGAGCTCGCCGTTGAGGATCAGCCCGGCGCCAAGGCCATAGCCGAGATAGATGCAGATGGCATGGTCGACACCGTGCGCAGCGCCAACCATGCGCTCGGCAGTAGCGGCCGCGGCCGCGTCGTTCTGCAAGCCGACATCGAGCCCCGTGCCGGTCGCAAGCGTCTCCAGCAACGGAAAATTCTGCCACGCCGCCATCATCCAGGTATCGTCGTCGTCGGCTTCGATACCGAAGGGCCCGGGCATCGCCGCCCCAAGGCCGACGAGGCGATCCTCCGATTGCGGCGCGATCTCCGTGAGATCACGGCGGGTCTTCTCGATCAGTTCGAGGATCGTCCGCACGCCTGTCGCCGGCCCACCGACCGGCAGGTTGGCCTCGCCACGGGCGAGCACCCGGCCGACGAGATCGACAGCGATGGTCCGCGTCACATGCCTGTCAATTTGCAGGCCGATCGCGAAAGCACCCTCCGGCACCAGGCGATAGGGCGTCGAAGGTTGCCCGCGGCCGTTGCGCACCGCCTCGAGCGATTCGACCAGCCCGTCCCGCTCCAGGTCTTCGATGATGTTGGAGACCGTCTGCTTCGTGAGCGCCGTCGCGCGGGCAAGGTCCGCCCGGGACAATTGACCGTTCAGCCGCAGCGCGTCGATCATGACGCGCCGGTTGTGTGCGCTCGTCCCCTCCTGGTTGGTGCCGCTCTTCGCCCGGATCAGGCGCATATCGTTCATCCAAAAAACCCCTCTTGACACTGTTAGAATATTGAACAAAAAATAAGTCAAGACAATTGACTTAATAGGAGCCCAAAAGAGCTCCGGGGGAACGAAAGCAGCGGCAAGCACCGCTGCGGGCGCTCCGATGGATATGTCGACGGCCGCTCGGAAACGGACGGACTTCTCGCATACGGCGCATCGCAGAGGCGCGCCGAAGAAGGCTGAAACGCTCAAGTTACTGGAGGAAATCATGTTGAAATCGATAAGAACCACCTTGCTTTGCGCGACCCTCGCCGGCGTCTCCTTCGTCGGCCACGCGCATGCGGAAACGACGCTCAACGCCCTCTTCATGGCCCAGGCCGCCTATAGCGAGGCGGATGTGCGCGCCATGACCGAGGCCTTCACCAAGGCCAACCCGGACGTGAAGGTTAATCTCGAATTCGTGCCCTATGAGGGCCTGCACGACAAGACCGTGCTGGCGCAGGGTTCCGGCGGCGGCTACGACGTCGTGCTCTTCGACGTGATCTGGCCGGCCGAATATGCAAGCAACAAAGTGCTCGTCGATGTGACCGACCGCATCACAGGCGAGATGAAATCCGGCGTGCTGCCGGGCGCCTGGACGACCGTCGAATATGACGGCAAGCGCTATGGCATGCCCTGGATCCTCGACACCAAATACCTGTTCTACAACAAGGAAATCCTGGAGAAGGCCGGCATCAAGGCGCCGCCGAAGACCTGGGACGAGCTTGCCGAACAGGCCAAGGTGATCAAGGACAAGGGTCTGCTCGCGACCCCGATCGCCTGGAGCTGGTCGCAGGCCGAAGCCGCGATCTGCGACTATACCACGCTCGTCAGCGCCTACGGCGGCAAGTTCATTGACGGCGGTAAGCCGGCCTTCGCGTCGGGTGGCGGCCTCGACGCGCTCAACTACATGGTGGCGAGCTACTCTTCGGGCCTCACCAATCCCAACTCCAAGGAGTTTCTGGAGGAGGATGTCCGCAAGGTGTTCCAGAACGGCGAAGCCGCTTTCGCTCTCAACTGGACCTATATGTACAACCTCGCCAACGATCCGAAGGAAAGCAAGGTTGCAGGCAAGGTCGGCGTCGTGCCGGCGCCGGGCGTTGCCGGCAAGAGCGAAGTCTCCGCCGTCAACGGCTCGATGGGTCTTGGCATCACCTCGACCAGCAAGAACCCGGACGAGGCCTGGAAGTACATCGTCTACATGACCTCGCAGCAGACGCAGAATGCCTACGCCAAGCTCAGCCTGCCGATCTGGGCCTCTTCCTACGAAGATGCCAGCGTCACCAAGGGCCAGGAAGAGCTGATCGGCGCCGCCAAGCTCGGCCTCGCGGCCATGTATCCGCGTCCGACGACACCGAAATACCAGGAACTTTCGACTGCGCTTCAGCAGGCGATCCAGGAAGCACTGCTCGGCCAGGCTTCGCCTGAGGACGCCTTGAAGACGGCGGCCGAAAACAGCGGCCTCTGAGCCGCCCTCCCAAGCCCCGGGCGGGTAACCGCCCGGGGACCGCGGGAATTATGCGGTAGCGCTGGCATCCACGCGCTTTAACACTTTGATTTGGTGCATCATTCGCTTGGGTCGATGACGATCCGGGGCAATATGCGATAGCATGACGGGGCTCCCTAGGCCCGAGAAGGTTTCCATCTTATGTCCGGCACCTGGATAACAACGCGCGCATGGCTGCTCATGCTGCCGCTGCTGGTGGTCATGATCGCCGTCATCGGCTGGCCGTTGATCGATACGGTCAGGCTTTCCTTCACCGACGCCAGGCTCGTCGGCACGGAAGGCACGTTCGTCGGCCTCGCCAACTATGCCAAGATGCTCGGCGGCTCGAACTTCCTGCGCGCCTTCGTGACGACGACCTGGTTCGCCGTCGTCTCGGTCACCGCTGAAATGGTGCTCGGGGTGCTCGCAGCCCTGCTGCTCAATCAACAATTTCGCGGGCGCACGGCTCTCAGAGCCTTGATGATCCTGCCCTGGGCTTTGCCGACGGTGGTCAACGCCACGCTCTGGCGGTTGATCTACAATCCGGAATATGGCGCGCTCAACGCCGCCTTGACGCAAATCGGCCTGATCGACAGCTACCGCTCCTGGCTCGGCGAACCCGGCTCGGCGCTGACGGCGCTGATCATCGCCGACTGCTGGAAGAACTTTCCGCTGGTTGCGCTGATCGCGCTTGCGGCACTCCAGGCCGTGCCGCGTGACATCACCGCCGCCTCGCTCGTCGATGGCGCGGGTCCGCTCAATCGCTTTCGCTATGTCATCATGCCCTATCTGGCGGGTCCCCTGCTGGTGGCACTGGTGCTGCGCACGATCGAGGCGTTCAAGGTGTTCGACCTGATCTGGGTGATGACCCGCGGCGGCCCGGCAAACAGCACACGCACGCTGTCGATCCTCGTCTACCAGGAAGCGTTCTCCTTCCAGCGTGCCGGATCGGGCGCCTCGCTGGCGCTGATCGTCACGCTGCTCGTAACCGTGCTCGCCGTCGCCTATGCAGCAATGGTGCGCAAAGCCGCAGGAGCATCCTGATGGAACGCCAGAACCCGGTTTTCACCGCCTTCGTCTATGCTGCGGCTCTGCTGCTGGCAGCCATCATCCTGGCCCCCATTCTCTGGCTCTTCGTCATGAGCATTTCGTCGGCCGCCGACCTCTCGACAAAGCCGCTCAACTGGTGGCCCAACGAGATCGATCTGTCGCGCTACCGCCTGCTGTTGTCCACGATCGAAAACAGCACCGGCGCTGCCTTTACTGCCTCGCTCTTCAACAGCCTGAAGGTTGCCGGGATGGCGACGCTGGCGGCGATCGCGGTCGCCATTCCCGCCGCCTGGGCGGTATCGCGCACATCCAACGTTTCCTGGTCGCTCTATGCGGTCATCGCCACCTACATGCTGCCGCCAGTAGCGCTTGCCGTGCCGCTCTATATGGGGCTTGCCTATCTCGGCCTTCTGAACTCGGTCTTCGGCCTCGCGCTTGTTTATCTCACCATTCTGGCGCCCTTCACCACCTGGCTGCTGAAATCCGGCTTCGATTCCATCCCGAAGGAAATCGAGAGTGCCGCGATGATCGACGGCGCCCGTCTCGACCAGATCCTCCGGCTCATCACCCTGCCGCTCGCGGCACCCGTCATGGCGACGTCGGCGCTCTTTGCCTTCCTGCTCGCCTGGGACGAATTCTTCTACGCGCTGCTCTTCACGTCGGATCTGCGCGCCAAGACCCTCACGGTTGCCATTTCCGATCTCGCCGGCGGCCGTGTCTCCGATTACGGGCTGATCGCCACAGCCGGGGTGCTGGCCGCCCTGCCCCCGGTGTTGATCGGTCTCGTCATGCAGCGTGCCCTCATTTCCGGGCTCACCAGCGGCGGCGTCAAAGGATGACGGCTATGACCAATTCGGAACGCCCCGCCGGGCTCGTCGCGATCGATCGCGAAATGGCGCGTCAGGCCTCCGACGCCATCGCCTCCGTGCACCAGGCGACAGCGATGGCGGCCAGTGTCGCTGCCTCACTGAAGTCTACCGGCAAGCTGCTGCTGCTCGGCATGGGCGGCTCGCATGCCGTCGGTCGCGCCGTCGAGCCGCTCTACCGCGCCCATGGCATCGACGCCATTGCCCTGCCGCTCTCGGAACAACTCGGCCAGCCGCTTGTCATCGAAGGCAAGACGATCCTCATCACCTCGCAGTCCGGCGAAAGCGCCGAGGTGCTGCGCTGGTTCAGCGAAACCAATGGCGCAACGCCGCACACCTTCGGACTGACGCTTGAAGGCGGTTCCTTCCTCGCCAGCAATGCGCCTTCTCTGGTCGGCGTTGGCGGAACCGAAAAGGCCTTTGCCGCCACCCGCAGCCTGACCATCAGCTTCGCCCTGCACCTCGCCATTCTCGCCGCCCTCGCTGATGATCCGGCCGATGCCCTTCACGCATTGGAAAACCCGCAATCGCCCGATACGTCGGCGGCACTCGAAGCCCTGCACAGCGTCCGATCCGTTGTAACTTCGGGCCGCCGGCTGCAAGGCCTCGCCGAAGCGATCGGCCTCGGCCTGACCGAGCTTTCCCGCCTGCCCTGCTTCTCGCTTGAAGGCGGCCAGCTTCGCCACGGCCCGATGGAAATGCTCGGTCCATCCGTCGGTGTTGTGCTCTTCCGCGCGACAGATCCGACCGCCGGCCTTGTAGAAGCCATGGCGCTTTCCGCCGCCGAAGCCGGCTCGCCGGTCATCGTCTTCGATGCCTCCGGCGAGGCGCCCATCGAAGGCGTCACCACCATTCCCTTTGCGCCGGCCGCGGGCATGGCGGCGATCTTCGCCATGCTGCCCGTCGCCCAGTCCTTCATGATCGCCTTTGCGGCGTCGCGTGTCGAGAATGCCGGCACTCCCGTGCGCTCGACCAAGATCACCCGGAGCGAATAAACGATGCGTCCTCTTGCCGTGGTCGGCAATGCCAATGTCGATCTCATCCTCGGGCCGGCGGCCCCCTGGCCCAAAGCCGGAACCGAAATCATCGTCGACCACGACGAGCTGCGTGTCGGCGGCTGCGCCGGCAACAGCGCGCTCGCCTGGGATTCCCTCGGCGTCGACTACGCGATCGCCGCCAATGTCGGCAACGATCAGTTCGGCACCTGGTTGAAAGAGGCTTTTCCCGCGCGGTCCAAGTCCTGGCCGGTCGAAAATGTCGGGACCACGCTTTCCGTCGGCATCACCCATCCCGACGGCGAGCGCACCTTCTTCACGACGCGTGGGCATCTGCCGCTGCTCAGCTTCGACGAAGTCCGCACCATGCTCAACGGCGAGAAGCTCCGCGGTGGTTATGCGCTGTTGACCGGTGCCTTCCTGACCGATGCGCTGACATCGGACTATGACCGCTTCTTCGACTGGGCCGATGCCCACGACATCGCTGTCGCGCTCGACACCGGCTGGCCGCTCGACGGCTGGACGCAAACGAACTGCGCGGCGACCGTGGGCTGGCTCAAGCGTTGCCGGCTCGCACTGTTCAACGAGGTTGAAACGACCACGCTGACGGGCCTCTCCGACCCGACCGAGGCAGCCCACGAGCTCAGGAACCACATGCCCGAAGGCGCAATCGTCGTCGTCAAGCGTGGTCCCCATGGCGCGATCGCTATCGATGCGCAAGGCCGTCTTTCATCGGCCGCCGCCCCAGCGGTTACTGTGGTCGATACCATCGGCGCCGGCGACGTCTTCAATGCCGGGTTCCTGGCAGCCCTTGCCGCCGAGATGCCTCTGGAGGCCTGTCTTCGCACCGGCGTCGCCATCGCCTCGGAGGCGATTTCCACCCTGCCGCGCAGCTACGGCAAACCGCTTTCGTCCTACCTTCAGGAGACCGGCGCATGAGCGCACTCGCCATTCAGAACATTCACAAGCGCTATGGCGAGGTCGAGACGCTGAAGGGCATCGACATCGATCTCGAGAGCGGCGAGTTCCTGGTGCTGCTCGGCTCCTCCGGCTGCGGCAAGTCGACCCTGCTCAACATCATCGCCGGGCTTGCGGAGCCGAGCGGCGGCGATATCCGCATCGGCGACCGATCCATTCTCGGCGCGCATCCGAAGGATCGCGACATCGCCATGGTGTTCCAGTCCTATGCGCTCTACCCGAATATGAGCGTTGCAAGGAACATCGGCTTTGGCCTTGAAATGCGCAAGGTCCCCTCGGCCGAGCGCGAAAAGGCGGTGGCGGAGACGGCAAAGCTGTTGCAAATCGAGAACCTGCTCGACCGCAAGCCGAGCCAGCTCTCGGGCGGCCAGCGCCAGCGCGTCGCCATCGGCCGGGCGCTGGTGCGCAATCCGCAGGTGTTCCTCTTCGACGAGCCGCTCTCCAACCTCGACGCCAAGCTGCGCATGGAGATGCGCACCGAGCTCAAGCGCCTGCACCAGATGCTGAAGACCACGATCGTCTACGTCACCCACGACCAGATCGAGGCGATGACGCTCGCGACCCGCATCGCGGTGATGCGTGACGGGCGGATCGAGCAACTCGGCACGCCGGAAGAGATCTACGACCGCCCGGCCACGCTCTATGTCGCCGGCTTCGTCGGCTCGCCGCCGATGAACATCTTGGATGCGACCGTTGTGGAAGGTCGGTTGAAAATCGCCGGCGACGGCCAGGCGATCGCCCTGCCGGCACGCCTCCGCAACGTTGTCTCCGATGGCCAGCGCGTCAAGGCTGGTATTCGCCCGGAAGCGCTGCGACTTGCCGCTGGTGACGAGCCGGTGCCGCAGTTCAAGGCACGCGTCGAGGTGGTCGAATTGACCGGTCCCGAACTCGTCACCACGGCGCGGATCGGCGACCAGCGCATCACCGCCTGCCTGCCACCGCGCAGTGCGGTTCTGTCGGGCGAAGAGCGCGCCTTCACGATCGAGGCGGATGCCCTTCATCTCTTCGATCCCGACACCGGCCGATCGCTGGCGAAAGACTGAGGGTGCCTGCGGGCGACGACCGGGATTGCTTTGGCAACGCCTTTTCCTTCTTGTGAGAATCGTTCATCACACGTTGTCCCGCGCGAGAAGAGGAAGTGACCGCGATGCCCCTGCCGATCGAAACGCCGGCCGTTCTCGTCGACCTCGAAATTGCCAAGCGCAATATCGAGCGCTTCCAGGCCTATGCCGATGAACATGGCATTCGCGTGCGCCCGCACATCAAGACGCACAAGCTGCCGCAGATGGCCGAGCTTCAGCTTGAGGCCGGCGCCGTTGGCATCACCTGCCAGAAGGTGACCGAAGCCGAAGCAATGGTCGAGGGCAGCGACCGGATCCAGGATGTGCTGATCACCTACAACATTCTCGGCGAGGCCAAGATGGCACGGCTGGAGCGGCTCAATGGCCGCGTCGCGCTTGCCGTCGTCGCCGACAGCGAGACCGTCATCGACGGGCTTGCGGGCTATTTCGCCGGCAAGGACAAGCCGCTTCGAGTCTTCGTCGAATGCAACACCGGCGCCGATCGTTGTGGCGTTGGAGCTCCCGAGGCGGCGGCCCGGCTGGCGCGGCGGATCGCCGATGCCCAAGGGCTCGTCTTCGGTGGACTGATGACCTATCCGCCCGTCAACGGCGAGGCAAAGGTCCAGGCCTTCATGAGCGAAGCAAAAAGCCTGATCGAAGCCGACGGCAACGCGGTGCCGGTGATCACCTCAGGCGGCACGCCGAGCATGATGCATGCCGCCGGTGCGCCGGTTGCCAGCGAGTATCGGCCGGGCACCTATATCTACAACGACCGCTCCCTGGTTTCGCGCGGTGTCGCCAGCTGGGACGATTGCGCGCTGACCGTGCTTGCGACCGTCGTCTCCGTCCCATCCGAAACCCGCGCGATCATCGATGCCGGCAGTAAGGTGTTGACCTCGGATCTGCTGGGACTGACAGGCTATGGTCACGTGCTCGGCCGCGACGACATCCGCATCGACCAACTCTCGGAGGAACACGGCCGCCTCGTCACCGATGGGCCGATCAACCTCAAGGTCGGTGATCAGCTCCGCATCGTGCCCAACCACGCCTGCGTCGTGACCAACATGGTCGATGCGGTCCATATCATCGAGGGCGACACCCTGAAAGACACCTGGCCGATCGTCGCCCGCGGCCGCGTGCTTTAGAATCGCGCCTTAGAGACCCTATTCTGCAGAAATCTGTGCTCGCCTGGAGAGCCCCGCATTCGCCGGAAATGCAGGGCTGAAGGCTCATCGATGGATCGGTCCGGCAAACGATCGAAAGGAGAATCGACGCGCGTCCACTGGACACCGGCATCGCGCCCTCCATCTAATGACCTTGGCGGGCCGGCACGGCCATACTGGGCGGTTGCAGGCAAACCGTTCCCGAAAACGCGGCGAGAACGATAGGACATTTCCCGTTTGCCGCCCTCGGGGTCATCTGTTTGCGTTGTAGCAGTCGATAAAATTGATAGTTTTATCTGGTAACCGATGGAGGTCGAAATGGTCTTTGGACGAATTACCGGAATGGTGGGACTGGCAATTGTGCTCGGGGGCCTGCAGCTGGGAGCTGCGAGTGTTGCGTTTGCCGACACGACGATCTTGAACGTGTCCTACGATCCGACACGTGAACTCTATAAGGACTTCAACGCTGCCTTCGCTGAGAAGTGGAAGGCCGACGCTGGCGAAACCGTGACGATCCAGACGTCGCACGGCGGCTCGGGCAAGCAAGCCCGCTCCGTCATCGACGGCCTGCAGGCCGATGTCGTAACGCTGGCGCTCGAAGCCGATATCGACGCGATCGCCAAGGAAACCGGCAAAATCCCGGCGGACTGGAAGACGAAGTTCGAGAACAACAGCGCGCCTTACACATCGACGATCGTATTCCTGGTGCGCAAGGGCAACCCTAAGGGCGTCAAGGACTGGGGCGATCTGGTGAAGCCGGACATCCAGGTGATCACGCCGAACCCGAAGACTTCGGGCGGCGCGCGCTGGAACTTCCTGGCTGCCTGGGCCTATGGCCGGGCTGCCAATGGCGGAGATGACGCCAAGGCGCAGGAATATGTGACGGAACTCTTCAAGCATGTTCCGGTGCTCGATACCGGCGCGCGCGGCGCGACGACGACCTTCGTGCAGCGCGGCCTTGGCGACGTGCTGCTCGCCTGGGAAAACGAAGCCTATCTGTCGCTCGAGGAACTCGGCCCCGACAAATTCGAGATCGTCACGCCGTCAATCTCGATCAAGGCCGAACCGCCGGTGGCGCTCGTTGACGGCAACGTCGACGCCAAGGGCACCCGCAAGGTGGCGGAAGCCTATCTCGGCTACCTCTACAGCGATGCCGGTCAGAAGATTGCGGCCAAGCATTACTACCGGCCGTTCAAGCCGGCAGCGGCCGATCCGGCTGATATCAAGCGGTTCGGCGACCTGAAGCTCGTCACAATCGAAGATTTTGGCGGTTGGAAGGAAGCCCAGCCGAAATTCTTCGGCGACGGCGGCGTCTTCGACCAGCTTTACAAGCCGGGCCAATAAGACCGACCTTGGACGCGCGGCCGGACAATCCGGCCGCGCGTCTTGCTTTGCGCCGCGCCGGGCCCTTGGCACGAAGCGCGGTTCACTACGTCTCGCGAGCTTTGTAAAGGTAGTGTCATTGACGGAAGCGACGAAGACTGCGCCCTGGCGATTTCGCCAGCCGAGTGTTTTGCCTGGCTTTGGGCTGTCGCTCGGGATCACGCTGAGTTGGCTGGTGCTGATCGTGTTGATCCCGCTGTCGGGGCTGGTGTGGCGGGCAAGCGGGCTCGGC
>NZ_JACVAS010000011.1:0-253344 GCF_014852025.1 Ensifer sp. ENS10 | reverse complement strand
GCACGAACGGCTTCTCGTTTGCCGGTTTGCATGGCACGAGCGGTACGATCGGACAGGAGACGGTAAACTACAGCTGGAGCGGCAACACGCTGACGGCAACGGGCCCGCGCGGCGTGCTGTTCACGGTCACCGTGACGAACGCGGCTACAGGTGCCTATACGGTCGAGCTCAAGGATAACGTGCTGCATACGGCCGGCCCGAACGGCGAGGACAATGTCTCGGTCGGTCTCGGCTACACCGTCACCGACGCAGACAACTCGGTTGCCAATGGCACACTGACTGTCGCCTTCAATGACGATGCGCCTTTGGCCGTCTTACCCGACCACGCGATCGTCACCAATGCGGCAGGAAGTCCCGTTATCTTTGAACTGGATCAGGACGGAACGCTCAACAACAACTATGGCGCTGACGGCGCTGGTACTGTGCGGTTCCCCAGTTCACTTGGAAGCCAAGCTAGCGGCCTAACGGCTAATGGCGTTCCGATTGTGTATCACGTCTCTCCAGACGGGCTCACCCTCACGGGCTTCGCCGGTGCGACTTCAATCTTCGTTATCAATCTCAATCCCACCAATGCCACTTATTCAGTCGACATGAACGGGAAAGTTGACAGCACCACAAATGTTTCATTCAGTGGCAGCAGTTACGATTTCGTTGGTGGCAACGCTCCGTGGGCCGGTTTCATCGCTGCAGGCGAGACCGTCTCGCATCCAATTGACAATAACAGCCCGGATCTGCTGCTCACGCCCGCGATCAACGGTCTTCCGGCTGGTACCATCAACACCTCGGCCAACTCTGGGGGTGTCAGTGGGGGAGGAAGCGTCGGTAATGGCGAGACATTCCGAATTGATTTCGTGACTGACCTTAGGGGAGATCCAAGCGGCACTGGTGGTGGCGACTACGATGTTCTGTTGAAGCGCGACCATGTTTTCGATGCTCACTACACGGTCAACGGGTCAACCGCTAGCTTCATCTCAGATGGCAGCACGGTCAAGATTACCGCATTTGACGACCCGGACGGTGACACGATAGTAGGTAACGGCAGTAAAGATGCTGTCACGGCCGTTGTCATAGCTTACAACGGCTCGAGCCAAATCGTTGACCTGACACCCGCACTCCAGCAGACCTACACGATCACCGTCGGCGGACACACGTTCACGGTTAGCGAAAATCTCGACGGTTCGGTCAGCGTCGGGAACGTGTACGGAGACAATAGCCAGTCAACACAGATTGGTATCTTTACTGCGAACGGCTACAATAGCGTCGAATATACTTGGGCTGCGGGGGACCCCTTCAAACTTGGTCAATTCGGCGCTGCCGTACCAACCACCAAGCCAGTCTCCTTTGACGTGCCGATCGAAGTCGTCGATGGTGACGGGGATCGGGCGTCGAGTAGCATAGACGTCACACTCACGGCGGCGGGGCAGGGCATTCAAGACTATTCGCTTGCTGCTAGTGGGCAAACTGCAACCGCTACGTCACCAAATCCGCACATTATCGGTTCGGATTTAGACGACACACTTAACGGGAATTCATCTGACAACGCGCTCGATGGGAATGCCGGAACCGATTTTCTTTATGGTAATGGGGGCGATGACATCCTTTATGGTGGGACCGGCTCCGACCATATTAGCGGTGGCGCAGGAGTTGACACGTTCGTGATCGACGCAGACTCCTTACTCCCCGGCATTGATGACGTCATCACCGACTACAACTACGCCGAAGGCGATACAGTCGATCTGACGGCTCTGCTTGGCAATCTGCCCACGGGAACGAACCTCGACGGCAACTTCGTCCAGGTGGTCCAGGACGGACTGAACGCCAATCTACAGGTCGATACTGATGGCAGCGCTGGCAATGCTTCCGCCTGGCACACGGTCGCGGTGCTGGAAGACTTCCAGGTTTCGACCGAGGTGGTGAAGATCCTGTTCACCGAAAACGGTGCGCCGAAGACACAGGACGTTTCATAAACGCTACGTCGATCTCGACAGTACGGCGGTTCTCGGTAATCATCCGGGGACCGCATTTTCCAGGGGGAATCTTTTCATGATCAGAAGCATGCTGGTGGGGGCGATGGTCGCTCTTATGCCCGTTTCAGGTTTCGCGGCCGATCTCATCGTCGACTACGCGCCAGCCGCGCGGCAGTGCGCTGAAGCCAGCCAATCCTCGCTCACCGTTGACCAGGATGTCGCGACATTGACCAAGGAGGTCGTGTCGCGCATGGACGAGGCAATCGCGGTCGCCGACGATCCGCACTGGATCTCCTCGACGCGGCCTACTTTCGTCTGGGCGTCCGAGACCAAGGTTGCCTGCGGCAAGGCCTATGGCTACCTGCAGTCCAACTGGCGCGACGAGGACTACATCGCCAAGTGCGATTGCTTCTATTCCAAGATGCGGAATTTCATGAATTGAGACAGGCGGATTGATCGTCATGTCCGATGCTGTCGTTTCACCGACAAGGCGGCTGTCGTCCTGTCGGCAGTGGCTAGCCCTTGGTGTCCTCGCACTCGGTACGCTTGCGGGCTGTCAGGGCGCCCCCACGCCCCAGGACGTTCTCGACGTGGAATCGCCGCAGGCGAGGCATGCGCGGCGCGCGGCCGAACATGCGGTAAAGCCGCAGGAAACCTTCGGCGGGGGCGCAACGCGGATCGCGCTCATCACGGCGTTGATGGCGCCGTCAGGCGAAACGGTACGCGAACGCGATATCCGGGACGGCGCGTCGCTCGCCATCGACGAGGTGGGTGGCGGCCAGCTCTCGGTGCTAGTCGAAAATACCGACGGTTCGCCACAGCAGATTCAAGAGGCGGCGAAGCGGCTTGCCAGCCAGAACGTCGCGCTCGTCGCGCTGTCGGTCGCCGACGTGCCTGTCAGCACCGTGCGCCAGGGTCTCGGCTCTTCCCGTGCGCCGCTCTTGGTACTGCGGGGCAACGGCGCCGAGCGGCCGGCCGGCACTTTCGCTTTCGTGTCCGACCGCATCGACAGCGCCGTCGAGGGCGCGTCCTATGCGGTGGCGTCCGGGCGCAAGCGGCTCGTCGTGCTCTTGCCGGGCGACGTCTCCGCCGCCGAGCGGCAAAGGCTCGATCGCGGACTTGCCGGCTATGGCATCAAACCGGCGCTCGTCGCCGTGACGGGGACCACGGCATTCACCGGCGACGCGGCCTCCAAGACCACATTGAAAGACACCGATGGCGTGCTCCTGGTCGGATCGGGAGATCCGGATGTCGGCGCTCTGTCGCAACTGAAGGCCAACGGCTATCTGAAACCGAACGCGATGGTCGTCGGAAGTTCTGGCTGGGCAAATGCCGCTTACAAGCGCCCCGAGCTCGCGGGCAGCCATCTCTGTCTGTTTGGTCCTGAAAATGGTTCCCGGATGACCTCGCGCTATCTCGATCGATACGAGCGGGCCGCAGGCACGGATGCGGCCTATGGCTTCGACGTGATCGCGCTTGCCGCCGGCCTGGTGCGCAGCCAGGGCGAAACCGCCATCACGCAGGAGAGCCTTCGGTCTCCAAACGGCTTCATCGGCGCGGCCGCAGCCTTCCGCTTCGAAAAGAGTGGTTCCGTCGAGCGAACCTGCGCGATCTACCAGGTCACCTCCGGCAGCGTGAAACTAATGGATCCAGCGCCGCGATCGTTCTGAAGCGCAAGCGCTGGCCTCAAGCTCCGCTTGCCGGCCCACGGGCGCGATCATCCACAGGCTTGCCGAGCCTCTCATCTCGAAGCAACGCTGCGAGCGGCCCCCGGGCGACGCCGGCGTTACTCTTCGGCATTCCCGGACGAAGGGCAGCGTTGACCGTTGCTGAACATCGGCAGGTTGCCATGCTCAAGTAACCATGTGTAGCGCCCTGATCGTGACCTTATCGATGTTGCGGCCATCTCAGGGAAAGTTAGGCAGACAGCAAGCCGAGATCTGCGCATTCTCCACATCCGGGAAGATGGAGGGTCATCGGAACCGGACAGGGGGTAGGCTGTAGCTTGGGCGCAGGTGGGGTCATGAGAAAAGGTTGTCTCTGAGTGGGCCGGCTTCCGGGGGAGGGGGATGGTCCCCGGAAGCCGAAAGCGGCGTCAAATGTCTTCGTCGCCGCCGAAATCCATATCGTCCGCAGGCTCTTCCGGCTCCGCAGCCGTGGCGCTGGGCTGAGCAGCCTGAGTCTCGATTCCGCCGAACATGCCTGCGATCGCGTTGCCGAGCAGAACGCCGCCGGCGACGCCCATTGCGGTCTGCGCTGCGCCGGCGAGGAAGCCGCTGCCGGCACGCTGTTGCATCGGCTGGCCGTAGGCCTGGTTCTGGTTGCCCCATGGCGAGCTGGGTGCGGCACGGCCATATCCGGGCTGTTTCGGCGCCTGGCGCTGAGGGGCGGCGTTGCTGCCGAACATCGAGGAGAAGAAGCCGCCGCGCTGTTGGCTCTGCGCGGTCTGCGCCTCCAGTTCCTCGATGCGGCGTTGAGCCGCCTCCAGCGCCTGCTCCTGCACGACGATGGTCTATGCCATGTAATAGGGTGCACCCGGCTGCGCGCTGATCCGTTCCTGGATGAAGCGGTCGGATTGAGCGTCGCGCGGGCCAGACTGGCGCTCGACATGGGCGAGCTTAGAGAACAGGCCGTCAATGGCCTGCTGGTCGTTGCGATCCATGAGATATGTTCCTTGCTATCTGCGGGTATTACTCTTCACGCTGACCTGTGAAGTTGAGCAGCAGCTGGAAGATGTTGACGAAGTTCAGATAGAGCGACAGGGCACCGAAAACCGCGAGCTTCTGCTGGGATTCCTGGTCGAAATTGTCGGCATACTGTTCCTTGATGTTCTGCGTGTCCCAGGCAGTCAGGCCGACGAAGACGACGATACCGATCACCGAGACGGCAAACTGAAGAGCGCTCGAACCAAGGAAGATGTTGACGATCGAGGCGATCATCACGCCGATCAGGCCCATGATCAGGAACGAGCCGAATTTCGCCAGGTCGCGTTTCGTTACATAGCCGTAGAGGCTCGTCGCACCGAACATGGTGGCGGCGATGAAGAAGGTGCGGGCGATGCTGGCTCCGGTGAAGACCAGGAAGATGGAGGCCAGCGATAGACCCATGACGGCGCAGAAGGCCCAGAAGGTCATCTGCGCTGACGACGCCGACATCGAATGCATCTTGAAGGAGAAGAAGAAGACGAAGGCGAGCGGAGCCAGCATCACCACCCATTTCAGCGGCGTGGAGAAGATCGGCACGTAAAGTGCCGGCGTGGTGCCGACGATGAAGGCCACAAGTCCCGTCACGACAAGGCCGAGGCCCATATAGTTGTAAACGCGCTGCATGTGCTGGCGAAGGCCTTCGTCGAGGGCCGCGGCAGAAGCTTGGCTCATGCCGCCGAAGCGGTTCTGGTTCGAATGCATGAAGGTTTCCTCAGTAAAGTGAGTTCTTGAGAAGCTCGGCCTCATCGCAGAGGCCGATGCCCGGCGTGGTTGAGACGACGGCATAGGCGACCTCGCCGACCTGCCACCAGGCAGCCTCGGCGTTGGAAAGATTGAGGTCCTTCACGGGCTCGACCGCGAAGTGCCCCGGCCTGCCGGCGAAGAGTGATATGAGTGTGCCTGCATCGGTCTTGACGCTCGTCTCGACGCTGGGCCCGAAATCCGAGGGGAATACCTGGACGTCGACGACGTTCCAGTCCTTCGGAAGCTCCGGCATGACGATGGCGGTCGCGGCACGAATGTCGTCCCGGTCGTAGGTTTGCACTTCCGGCTGTGACGGCATTCCCGCCCTGACGAGCGAAGTCTGATGCGCGCGGATAGCGTATTCCACGAAAGCCGGCGGATGGGCCGAGGCATTGACTTCGCTCGGACCGACGGACGAATGGGCAATCCACCCTACCGAAATCATCAAGCCGACCGCCGCCACCTTCTGCAGGGCGTTCCACACGCGCGCATTCGCCAGTCCCGACGAAAGGCGGCGAGCCGCCTCGCGCGTCTCGGGGCGTCCGGCAACGACATCCGATGTCATCGCCAGCTTGAGCGTGGTCCGCATTCCGAGATCGGCCATGACACGGGCGGCCGCATCAGGATTCCTGGCAAGCCAGGTCTCAACCCGAAGCCGACCGGCCGCATCGAGTTGATTGTCCACATAGGCATCGAGATCGGTATCGATAATCGTGTCGACGTCAGTCATTATCGCCTCCGACAAGCCTCAGGTGGTTGGGCTTTTTCGTTCCGTTTTCGAAGTCTCTCAGGCTCGCCCTTGCGCGGGAGACGCGCGACATCAAAGTCCCGACGGGAATGTCGAGTATGTCGGCAGCCTCTTGATAGGAGAGGTCCTCGACGGCAACGAGATGCAAGGCCTCGCGCTGCTCCTGCGGAAGCAGCATGAACGCTTCGCGGACCTGAGCCAGCCGCACGCTGTGCTCCTGGTGGGCGGGGTAAGACGATCCGGCTTCCTGCGCCGTCTGGTCGTCACGCTGGCCACGAGAGATCGTGGATCGCAAGCGGTCGATATGCGTGTTGCGAACGATCGCGAAAAGCCAGTTTCTAAGGTTCGCTCCAGACCGGAAAGTCGAGCGTCGTTCGTAGGCTCTCAGGAGAGCGTCATGAACGAGATCCTCGGCGTCCGGCGAATTGCGCGCAAGCGAGCGGGCATAGCGCCGCAGCGCAGCCAACTGCCCAATAATATCAAAGGCGCCTTTCTTCGAATCCATACCCGCATATACGGAGCGAGCGCGGGTTCTCATCCACTGCGCAGAAAAAATATGAAAAAATCTGAGAATTACCGTCGAGACCGGGCACCGGACCTGCCGGCCGCAGGCAGATTGGGCCTGCCGAAATCCTTGGCCGTGTCGGCCTCTCACGCGCTGTGCACGCCGCAGATGCAATATCGGACCATCGAGCAAAGCCACGATGATCCGATACATTTCTCGTCCGGTCAGAACCCGCAACGCGCGAGGTCTTGTCGGATTTGTTCTACGCAGGCTGCTGCGTTTGCCGGCTGACCTTGCTGACGAAACCGACGATCAGCACGAAGGTCAACGCCTCGACGGCAGCCACCAGCCACAGCCCGTGGGTCATGACGCCGGTCGTGTCCTTCAGGTAGCCCATGAGGTAGGGGGCGCCGAAGCCGGCGAGGTTCGCCACCGAGTTGATGAGCGCGATACCGACCGCCGCAGCCGAACCCGCCAGGCAATGGTTCGGCATCTGCCAGAAGACCGGGATTGCGGACATGGTGCCGACGATCGCAAGCGCCAGGGCAGCGAGCGACAGGGCAGCGCTGGCCGGCAGGACAAAACCCAGGGCCATCAGGCCGGTGGCACCTGCGAGTGCTGCAAAGGCGCAGTGGTAGCGCACCTCCGAAGTACGATCGGAATGAATGCCGTTCAGGATCATGCCCGCCGCACCGCCGAGATAGATGGCTGCCATGATCCAGCCGACCGTTGCAGGGCTGGAGAAGCCGATTTCGCGTACCACGGAGGGGCCGAAGAAAGTCAGCGTCGAGTTCGCCATGATGATGCAGAAATAGATGGCGATGAATTTCCATACGGTCGGGTTCTTCAGCGCCTTGAGCACGCTGTGCTCACGATGGCCGAGAGCCTTCTTGTCCTGCTCGATGTCCTGGATGAGCAGGGCCTTTTCCTCCGAGGTCAGCCAATGCGCCTTTTCAGGCTTGTCGGTCAGATAGAAGATGGTGGCGATGCCGGCGAATATCGACGGGATGCCTTCGAGCAGGAACACCCATTGCCAGCCGGCCCAGCCGTTGGCGCCGCCGAGCTGCGTCATGATCGTGCCTGCCAGCGGGCCGCCGATGACGCCGGCAAGAGCCGAGGCCGACATGAAGAGGCCGAAGGCCCTGGCGCGACGCAGCGATGGATACCAATAGGTCAGGTAGAGGATGATGCCGGGATAGAAGCCGGCCTCGAACACGCCGAGCAGGAACCGCAGCGTATAGAACTGCCAGGGCTGGGTGACGAACATCATCAGCACGCAGATGATACCCCAGCCGATGGTGATGCGGGCGATCGTGGCGCGGGCGCCGATCCGTTCAAGCCACATGTTGCTCGGCACCTCGAAGAAGAAATAGCCGAGGAAGAAGATGCCGGCACCGAGACCGTAAACGGTTTCGCTGAACTGCAGGTCCTGCAGCATGGTGAGCTTCGCGAAACCGACATTCACCCGGTCGATCCATGCCAGGATCCACAGGAACATCAGAAAGGGAAGGAGCCGCCATGTCACCTTGCGGTAGACCGACTCGAGATTTTCGGGGTTCGCGGCGGGTGAGCCGCCTCTGTTCCCCGCATGTGCTGCCGATGCCATTGTGGACTACCTCCCGTATAAGTCCATTTCAGGAACCAGCCGCTATGCGGCCGGCGTGATAACCTCCTGCGCCTCTTTTACGAGGGCGCCCAGTCGATAGCGGCTGATGTTGGCGATCTGCCGCAGTGCTTCCGCAAGCTCGGCGTCGGTCTCCCGTCCGATGCGATGCTTGAACTCGGCAAAGATGCCGGCCTTGGTGTAGTGGCGAACGCAAACGATGAAGGGAAAGCCGTGCCGGGCGCGATAGCGGCGGTTCAGATCGTCGATCAGCGCCATCTCGTGGCCCGCCAGGCTGTCGAGCCCGGCCGTTCCCTGTTCGACGGTCGATTCCGCGGTCATCCGGCCTTGCTTGGCCTCCTTGCCCGCAAGGTCCGGATGCGCGCCCAGGAATTCGACCTTGGACGCCGTGTCACGGGCCAGGATCTGGCCGAACATCGCACCATGCAATGCCTCGACGTCGGCGAACGGCCGCTTCTGCCAGCTGCGCTGCGCGACCCAAGGCGAATTCTCGAAGACAGGACCGAGGTAGGCGACGAAGGCGTCGCAGTCCATTTGGTTGATCGCGTCGATATCAAGCATGACTTGCCCTGAAGTTGAGCCGCCGCATCGGGGCGTTTCCTATGACAAACGGTGCTCGGTGGGGGCGATTTGGTCAACGCGGGCAGGCAAATACCCATTATTAGCCAGACGAATAAAAGGTGGTGTTGACCTATTGGCCGGCTCGCCCTGCCGGATTTTGTTGGCTATTCTGAAAATCAGATGTCGAAAGAAGATACCGTTGACGCACATCTCCTAAAGGTGTTCTGCGCGCTTATGGCCGAGGGCAGTGTGACGCGTGCCGCTGTCAAGCTGGAGCAATCCCAACCGGCGGTCAGCCTGGCGCTTGGCAAGCTGCGCGAGATCTTTTCCGACCAACTGCTTGTGCGCGGCCGTGACGGAATGGTCCCGACGGAGCGCGCTCTGGCGATTTTGCCACGCGCTCAGGCCCTGTTGGCCGATCTCACCGGCTTGGTCGACGCCACGGCGCCGTTTGACGCCCCATCAAGCAATCACAGCTTCACGATCGCCTCGCCGGACTACATGGCGCCGGTGTTCCTGTCGGAAATTGTCGATCAGATCAGGCGCAAGGCGCCGAATGCGAGCCTCGTGATCCGGGCGCTCGGTCCCGACTTCGACTTCGAGGGAGCGCTTGCCCGGGGTGACGTCGATGTCGTCATCGGCAACTGGCCGTCTCCGCCCGCCTATCTCAAGCGCTCGATCCTCCTGCAGGACGACATCGTTTGCCTGATGCGGGATAGCCATTCTCTAGCGCAGGGCGAATTCAGCGAAGCCGATTACCTGGCGGCGGCCCATATCGTGCCGGTGGCCTATTCGATGGCCCATCGCGGTGTCGTCGAAACCCACTTGTCAAGCCTTCGGGTCAGCCGGGCGCGCACCGTGGCGCTTTCCTATTTTACGACCGCACCGTACCTCTTGCTGCAGTCGGACCTGATCTTCTCGACCAGCCGTCATTTTGCCAGCTACTTTGCGGGGCTTCTGCCTCTCGTCGTGCGCCAGCCGCCGATCGAGTTCCCGCAGATGGTCTTCCACATGCTATGGCATGACCGCTCGCATCATTCGCCGATGCACCGGTGGCTGCGCGAGATCATCATGCAAGCGCGCAACAGGATCATCAGCTAGATTTCGGAACGAAGTGGCTGCTCTCGGAGTAACCGGACAGTCGCGCCCAATCCTTCATCGCCGTGTCGGCGGCGGCCCAACAGAGTTGCGGACCACCAGGTCGGGCCTCAGCAGGATCTCCGTTTCTGAAGGGGTGCGGTCCGAAAGCATCTCTAGAAGCAGTGCCATCGCGTGCTTGCCGATCGCGGTCCGTGGTTGGCGGATCGTGGTCAGGGAAGGGGTCATGAAACTGGCTTGCGGGACGTCATCGAAGCCGGTGACCGAAAACTGATCCGGTATCTCATAGCCGCGCGCTTTGAGGCCAAGCGCGACACCAAGAGCAGTCTGATCGTTGACACACATGAAGGCGGTCGGAAGGTCGTCGCGCATGAAGAGCTGCTCCAGCGCCAGCCTGCCGCTTTCCACCGTTCCGTCGCCTTCGAGGATAAGGCGGCGGTTCGGGGGGATGCCGGCCGCGGCAAGTCCGGCCTCGTACCCCGACCGACGACGGCCATAGGCAAGGCGCGTATGGGAGTCTCCGATGAATGCGATCCGCCGATGCCCTTCGGAAATGAGAAGATCAACGGCCTTGCGCGCGCCCTCGACGTCGTCGACGCCGACATAGGGAATGCCTCCGTTGAAGACGGGCTCGAAAACACCGACGGTCGGCGGCAGGCGCGGCGTCACCTCCTGATGGCCGAAAGGAAGAATGCCGGTAAACAGGATCAGGCCGGCCGCCTGGTTCGAGTTGAAGAATTTCAGATATTCCAACCCGCGTTGGGCATCATTCTGGGTATGCCCGATCAGCACGCCGTAGCCATGGGCACGCGCTTCATTTTCAAGGCCAACCAGAATGCTGGAGAAGTTCGGATCGCCGATATCGGGCGCGACCACGAGTATCATGTTCGAGCGCCCCAGCCTAAGGCTGCGCGCCATCGCATTGGTGGTGTAGCCCGTCAGCGCGATGGCCTGGTTGACCTTCAGCCGCGTGGACTTGGCAACCTTCTCGGGCATGTGAATGGCCCGCGAAACTGTCGCGATCGACACTTCGGCGATGCGTGCGACATCTTCGATGGTTGCGGGGGTGGAATCGGACACTCGCTTGGCCTCGGGCTTTGTTGCGAGACACTACACAGACTTGCCTGACGGTCAAACGCGCAGGCCGAAAAAATTGTCTTACAAGCAAGATGTAAACCTTTACATCGCGCAGTGTAAAGGTTTACATCATTGAAAAAGCGGTGGAGGCCGCAGGGAGGGGAATATGACCACGGAGGTTGTCGACGGGGCTCCCGTCGTGCTGTCTGCGCGCCGCATCAGTAAATCCTTCAGCGGCGTGCAGGTGCTTTTCAGCGTCGATTTCGAGCTGCGCCAGGGCGAGATTCACGCGCTGATGGGCGAGAACGGCGCCGGCAAATCCACGCTCGTCAAGATATTGTCCGGCTTCGAGCAACCGACCTCGGGCGAGATCCTGCTCGACGGCCAGTCGGTGAAGCTCCCAGCAAACGGTGCGGCCGAAGCGCTCGGCATCGTCATCATCCATCAGGAATTCAATCTGGCCGAACATCTCACCGTCACCGAGAGCCTGTTTCTCGGCCGCGAAGTGACCAGGTTCGGCGTGCTCGACCGCAAGTTCATGCGCGCGGAAACGCGCCGCGTTCTCGATCTCCTCGGCTCCCATGTCGACGAGAACGCGATGATCGGCTCGCTGTCGATCGCCGAAAAGCAGATGGTGGAGATTGCCAAGGCTATCAGCCGTGACGCGCGTGTCGTCTTCATGGACGAGCCGACCGCCGTCCTTTCTCGCGAAGAAACGAACTTTCTGTTCCGCTTGGTGCGCAAGCTGCGCGACAAGGGAACGAGTTTCGTCTTCGTGTCGCACAAGCTCGACGAGGTCATGGAACTCACCGATCGCGTGACGGTGTTGCGCGACGGCCAATGGATCAAGACATCGCCGACCTCCATCCTCGACGGCGAGGCGATCGCCCAGTTGATGGTTGGCCGTGAGCTTTCGAGCCTCTATCCCGCCAAAAGCGAACCCGACTTCGACGAGGAGGTCGTGCTGCGCGTCAGTTCGGTCTCAACAGGCTACGTTAGGGACGCAAGCTTCGAGGTCCGCCGCGGCGAAATCCTCGGTTTTTCCGGGATGATCGGTTCGGGTCGGACGGAGTTGATGGAGGCGATCGTCGGATTGCGCCCGCGTGTGTCCGGCGAGGTTCTCGTTCGTGGCCAGCCGGTTTCATCCGGTGACGTGCACGCGGTCAACAAGGCCGGTCTCGCATACATGACCAAGGACCGGAAAGCCAAGGGGCTGTTGCTCAATGCCGGGATGATGGCGAACCTGACGCTGCAGTCGCTCGGTCGCCATAGCCGCCTCGGCTATCTCGATCCGGGAAGCGAGGAGGCGGCTCTGGTCAAGGCGCGCCGCCGCTTCGACATCCGCGTCAGGGATGACAAGATTGTCGCCGGACGCATGTCCGGTGGCAACCAGCAGAAGCTGCTTCTCGCCAAGGTAATGGAAACCGACCCTGGTATCATCATCATCGACGAGCCGACCCGCGGCATCGACGTCGGCACCAAGCAGCAGATCTACCACTTCATCTCGGCGCTCGCCCGGGACGGTCGCTCGATCATTGTCGTCTCATCGGAGATGCCCGAGGTCATAGGCCTATGCAGTCGCGTGGTGGTCATGCGCGAAGGCCATATCGCCGGCATTCTCGAGGGGGACGAGATCTCCGAGCAGGAGATCATGCGCTACGCCGCAGGATTGAAGAGGAAGACGGCGGCCTGAGGCGGCCGCGGCGCATCCTGCGCAGATGCCGAGAACAACAAGATTCCCGACAGGTGGGACGGAGGTTCAATTGGATATGAGCGTAAACGAGGAAGGCAGTCAGGGCGCAATTCGTCGCCGCAGCTGGCGCGACATCGATCTGAGGGCCGTGGCGCCATTCGTCGCACTGGCGTTGCTGCTGCTGGTAGGGGCGCTGGTCAATCCCAACTTCATCAGCATCAACAACCTCGCCAACGTCGCTACCCGCAGCGCCTTCATCGCCATTATCGCGGTCGGAGCGACCTTCGTGATTTCGTCGGGCGATCTCGATCTCTCCGTCGGGGCGATGGTCGCCTTCATCGCCAGTCTGATGATCCTGTTCATGAACTCCGGGGTCATCGCCGATCCGGTGCTCATGCTTCTGGCGGCGGTCCTGTTTACTATTGTCGCCGGCGCACTCTGTGGTCTTGCCAATGGTCTGATCACCACAGTCGGCAAGATCGAACCCTTCATCGCGACGCTCGGCACCATGGGCATCTATAGGGGACTGACGACCTGGTTGTCGCAGGGCGGCGCGATCACGCTTAAGGAGCCAGAGCTCCAGGAAATCTATCGTCCCGCCTATTTCGGCACGATCTTCGGCCTGCCGGTACCGATCGTCGTCATCCTCGCGGTGACGGCCGTGGCGGCCTTCATCCTCTATCGCACGCGCTACGGTCGCCACGTCGTCGCCGTCGGCTCCAATCGTGACGTTGCGCGTTACTCCGGCATTTCCGTCAACCGCGTCCGCACCGTCGCCTTCGTGATCCAGGGGCTCTGCGTGGCAGCCGCCGTCCTCCTCTATGTGCCGCGCCTCGGCTCGACGTCGGCAACGACTGGCATTCTCTGGGAACTACAGGCAATCACCGCCGTTGTCGTCGGCGGCACCGCGCTCAAAGGCGGCGCGGGTCGCGTCTGGGGCACGATCTGTGGTGCGTTCATCCTCGAACTGGTCGGCAACATCATGCTGCTCTCCAACTTCATCAGTGAATACCTGATCGGCGCCATCCAGGGTGCGATCATCATCATTGCGATGCTCGTCCAGCGCTCGCTGGTTCGGAAATCGTGAGACGGCCGGGTCCACAGGTCTCCCGGCCTCAAACAGGCTGACCTGATATTTGGGAGGAACTTAATGCGTAATAAGCTATTCGGCCTGACCCTCGCGGCCATGACCGCACTCGCTGGCGTGTCGCACGCGCAGGAAGAAAAGAAAGTGACGATCGGCGTCTCGATCCCGGCTGCCGATCATGGCTGGACGGCCGGCGTGGTCTTCCATGCCGAGCGCGTCGCCAAGATCCTGATGGAACGCAATCCGGGCCTGAACGTCATCGTCAAGACCTCACCCGATCCGGCAAGCCAGGCCAACGCCGTGCAGGACCTCGAGACACAGGGCATCGACGCTCTCGTCATCCTGCCGACCGATCCGGATCCGCTGGTCAACGCAATCAAGGAAGTAAAGGGCAAGGGAACCTTCGTCGCGCTCGTCGACCGTGCGCCGAGCGTCAACGACAACTCCGTGCGCGATCTCTACGTCGCCGGCAACAACCCGGCGCTCGGCCAGGTCGCGGGCGAATATATCAAGGCCACGACGCCGGAAGCCGAAGTCGTCGTCATCCGCGGCCTGCCGATCCCGATCGACCAGCAGCGCCAGGACGGCTTCGACAAGGGCATCGAAGGCTCGAAAGTCAAGGTTCTCGACCGCCAGTACGGCAACTGGAACCGCGACGATGCCTTCAAGGTCATGCAGGACTACCTGACGAAGTACCCGAAGATCGACGTCGTCTGGTGCCAGGACGACGACATGGCCGTCGGCGTGCTGCAGGCCATCGAGCAGGCGAAGCGCACCGACATCCAATACGTCGTTGCCGGCGCCGGCTCGAAGGAAATGATCAAGAAGGTCATGGACGGCGACAAGATGATCCCGGTCGACGTGCTCTACCCGCCGGCAATGGTCGGTACTGCGCTTGAGATGACCGTGGCCAACTTCTACGGCCAGGTTCCGGTCCGTGGCGTCTACACGATCGATGCAACGCTCGTGACCAAGGACAATGCCAAGGACTTCTACTTCCCGGATTCGCCGTTCTGATCCAGGCTTGACTGAAAGGCGGCCCGCGGTCGGCGCGGGCTGCCATCCCACAACGATCACCTGAAATCACAGGTCGTGTCGTCTTGAGCCCCAGGCGGGCATCGCCGGCGCCTTTCGATTGCCCGGCACATTTTCCAACGGAGGAGACGAGAGATGAAGACGATCAAGGGGCCAGGGCTCTTTCTTGCGCAGTTTGCCGGCGATGCGGCACCGTTCAATTCCTGGGATGCGATCACCAAATGGGCGGCGGACTGCGGCTACAAAGGCGTGCAGGTCCCGAGCTGGGACGCGCGGCTGATCGATCTTCAGAAGGCAGCGACCTCGAAGACCTATTGCGACGAGTTTGCCGGAAAGGCCCGCGATAACGGCGTCGAGGTGACCGAGCTTTCCACCCATCTGCAGGGCCAGCTCGTCGCCGTGCATCCGGCCTATGACGAGGCCTTCGATGGTTTTGCGGCACCGGAAGTGCGCGGCAATCCCAAGGCAAGGCAGCAATGGGCGGTGGAACAGGTGAAGCTGGCGCTGACCGCCTCGAAGAACCTCGGGCTGAACGCCATGGCGAGTTTTTCCGGCGCGCTTGCCTGGCCCTTCGTCTATCCCTGGCCGCAGCGGCCGGCCGGCCTCGTCGACACCGCCTTTGACGAACTGGCGAAGCGCTGGAAACCGATCCTCGACCATGCCGAGGACTGTGGTGTCGACGTCTGCTACGAGATCCATCCGGGCGAGGACCTGCACGACGGCATCGCCTACGAGATGTTCCTGGAGCGCACCGGCAACCACGCCCGCGCCTGCATGCTCTACGACCCCTCGCACTACGTGCTGCAGTGCCTCGACTATCTCGACAACATCGACATCTACAAGGACCGCATCCGCATGTTCCACGTCAAGGATGCGGAGTTCAACCCGACCGGACGCCAGGGCGTCTATGGCGGCTATCAGGGCTGGGTCAACCGGGCCGGACGGTTCCGCTCGCTCGGCGACGGCCAGGTGGATTTCGGCGCGGTGTTTTCCAGGATGGCGGCCAATGATTTCTCCGGCTGGGCGGTGGTCGAATGGGAATGCGCGCTGAAGCACCCGGAGGATGGTGCCCGCGAGGGTGCCGACTTCGTCAAGCACCACATCATCCGCGTGACTGAGAAGGCGTTTGACGACTTTGCCGGCGGCGGCACCGACGAGGCCGCCAACCGGCGCATGCTGGGGATCTGAGTAAGGTTCAGCCCCTCGCCGGCAGGTCGTGACGTCCAGCCGTCCCTTTAATTCGTGCGGAAAGGAAGGGCTCAGCTACAACCCCCGGCGATCCGATCTTGTGCTGCGGTTCACCGAGCTCTCGGCCGGCGCCCGTCGTCACGCCAGCGGCGGATATCGTCCGGGCCTGCCTTGCCCGCCCGCGGGCCGTGGATGGTGACGGAGCGGGAGGCGGCTGCGACGGAGAAGTCCAGCGCCTCTTCGATGGTCTGACCTTGCGACAAACACCAGGTCAATGTGCCGCCGAACGTGTCGCCTGCACCGGTGACGTCAACGACGTCAACCGGAAGGCCGGGAACGCGAAGGATCGTGTCGCCGTTGCGCGCCTCGGCGCCATCCGCAGCGAGGGTGCGTACGACCCAGTCGATATCGTGCGCCTGCATCCAGTCGCTGATCATCGTGATTTCATCGTGGCCGAAGGCAGCGCGGAAACCGACCTGGTTGAAGATAACGACGGTAGCACCGGTGAGATAAGGCATATCCTGCGGCGTGCATCCACCGACGTCGAGATCGAAGATGACGCGGCGGCCGTGCTGGCGGAGATCGGCAAGAAGGTCGGCTTGCTTGACCACGCCTTGATCCGTTCGCGCATGCAGACGACGGGCGCGATAGAGCGTCGTGTAGAGAAAGCCTGGTTGGCGCAACGCATCGAGGGCAGCGGCGCCGAGCCACATCGGCTGCTCGCCCATCTCGACCGTCAGAACGACATGCTCGCCGTCGACGAGGAAGATGAAATTGCGTGATTCCGGAATGGCGGGATCGATCAGCATATGATCAACGCCGACACCGTTGTCCTTCAAATCGGCGATCAATCGTTGCGACAGGGGACTGTCGTTGAGCAGGGAGATGAACTGCGTTTCACCGCCAAGGCCAGCGTGCACCACGGCGGCGTTGGCAATGGAGCCACCGGCCTCGGCCGGGAGTTCCTTGACCATGCCCTTGTCGGCTCGGCCCGGCCAGCGATCGGCGGTGTAGTATTCGTCGAGTGCGACGTCGCCGATGAAGAAGCATGTCATGCGGTTGGTCCTTCGCCTGGAATGGCTTGCACCAGCTTCGGGCCACCGGCAACCGGCACCCAAGGGCTTTCGCCGAGACCGCAGACGGCCATCCAGTAATAGGGGGTTGGTCCCGACACACCTCGGCAGGCGTCGTGCCAGACGTTGCGGTCCATCACCACGGTCTGCCCGGGCGCGATCACGAAGGCTTCGATCTCATTCCGGTCCGGCGCCCTGGCGTCAGATGCGGGAGCGACGGCGAGGACAACCGGTTGGGCGAAGCAGAAGATCGCCTCCTCCGTTTGCGGATGCCGCTCCATAGCGCCGCAGTGCCACGGTGCGCTGCCGCCGCGCGTGACGCCGAGATGGCCGGCACCATCGATCAACGATGTTTTCGTGAAGCCGTCGCTCCATCCATCACCGGCGGTCCAGACCACCTTGGGATCGGTGTCGCCGGTCAGGTCATAGACCTTGCCGTATCGCGAGAAATTGTCCGGGGTCACCGGGCGGGCGAAAACGGAGTCGGCCGCACTCATGCGTCGCTCCTGATGGCGCGCACGACGCGCATCAGTCCGGCGACATGGGCTGCCTCGACACGGCCTGTGTCCTTATGGTCGTGCTTGAACCAGCTCCCGACCACGGCGCCATCGGCCTTGGCCAGTTGCTCGGCGGCATTGGCCTCGGTGAGACCGGCGCCGATCAGGAGCGGCATCGCGCCACCGGTCGCGGCGCGGAAGCGCGCCACCTTTTCCATGTCTGTCGGCTGGCCGGTGGCGTCGGAGGTGACCACCAGCCCGTCGCAGCGCGAAGCGCCGATGCGCACATCTTCCGATTCCGGTCGCCCGGACAGAACGGGCTGGTACTTGAAGCGAACGCCACCGAACAACAGTGCCGAAACGTCCTCGCGGCGTGTCGCGAGTTCGGCTTCGAAGGCTTCGTCCGCTCCCGGCGGCAGATGGCCGGCGACAGAATCCACCTGGACAAAGGAAACGGGGTACGTTTTGGCAAGGGCAAAGGCGCGCGCATCGTCTCTCAGCACGTTGACGCCGATGCGGGTGCCGAGGTCGAACCCGAACAGCCGGTCCAACACCCGCTCGACGTCTTCTGCACCACCGAAGTAGTTCTCGACCACGACCCCGTCCACGCCTTCGCCGGCCATGATGCGGGCCTCTTCCTCGGCCTGGGCAAGCTTGGCCGCGGGGCCGTCACCGGCCAGGTGCAGCATGCCAAGAATGGGTTTTGGGGTCGTGAAAGTGTCGCCGAAGCGGCTCATGTCTTGCTCTCCTGCGCACCGTGCGGCGCGGTCTCGCGCCCCCAGCGCGTTGCAAATTTCATCTGGACGGCCGGCGAGTAGACGATCGACGTGCGCTCGACCAACCGGTCGTCGGCATCGAGCACATCCCCGCTGGCGCAAAGGTAGCCCGGCACGTCAGGCGCCGGAGCAAAGACCTCCCTGAGGCGGTCGGAAGGCGGCACGACGCTGAGCAGCAATTCCGAACGCAAGGGGTGGCGGTCATAGTCGCGGCGCAAAACCTCGTAGAGCGATTGCGCCGCGAAATCGTAGCGGTCGATGCCCGGATAGAGGGCAAGATCAAGCTGAGATGTGTCGACGTTCAGCCAACTCACCGTATCGCCATTGGCAAGCCCGCGGGCGCGCACCAGTAAGAGTTCGCCATTCTCGACCCGGTGCTCCAGCACGCGCGTCACTGGGCGCTGGCCCTGGCGGCGGGCAAGCTCCGTGAAGCTGCCGAAATTCCAGATGTTGTGGCTGATCGGCCGGTGCGAGACGATCGTGCCGCGGCCGCGAATCTGCTGAACCAGACCTTCCGAAACCAAAAGCGCCATCGCATTGCGCACCGTTGTTCGGGCGATGCCGAACTGGTCGCGCAACTGGTTCTCCGAGGGAATCGCTTCCCCTTCGGAGAAGTCGCCGCTGAGAATCGCGGCGCGGAGCGCCCGATAGAGCTGCCGGTAGAGCTGCTCGCTCGAATAGAGATCGAGGCGCAGCCGGGCCAGCCGGTCGTCCGGGTTTCCGTTTGCTGCGATGGTGGAGGCGTCTGGCATGGAAGGATGGGTCAAGGCAGGCTCCGGCGCGGTTCGGTTACTTCGTGGCTCCGTTTATCTTGAACTCTTCGACGGCGGCCTGTTTCAAGCCGTAGCGGTCGAGGATCTGTGCATAAGTGCCATCGGCCTTCATGGCGTCGAGCGCGCCCTTTACGGCATCACGCAGCTGACCGTTCGCCTTGGCAAAGGCGATGCCGTAGTGGTTGACATCGCCGACCTCGCCGATCTGGTAGAACTTGCCCGGCTCCTGCTTCATCAGGTCGAGAAGACCTTCCAGGCCGATGACTGAAGCCTGGGCGCGGCCCTGGCGGATCTGCATGATGTGCTCGGCCTGGGTCGGGATCTGGATGACGGTGATCAGCTTGTCGGCTGCGCATTTAGCCTTGCCGACATTTTCCGCCCAGGTAACCCAGCTGGTTCCCGTTGCGACCGCGACAGTCTTGCCGCAGAGGTCGGCTTCGCTCTTAATTTCACCCTGATGATCGGCAGCCGAATAGAAGACGTTGCCGGTCTTGAAGTAGTCGATGAAATCGAGCTGCGTCTGGCGCTCCACCTTGTCGGAGAAGGCGGTCATGATCAGGTCCGAACGGCCGGTGACGACCTGCGGGATCAATTGCGGGAACTCGACGTTCTGGAACTCGGCCGTCAGGCCGAGGCGTTCGGCGATTGCCTTGGCAAGATCGATGTCGAAGCCCTTCAGTTCCGTCGAGCCGGCGTCGCTGTATTCCATTGGCGGATAGGCAAGGCTGATCGTGACGTTCAGCTTTCCGGTATCGCGCACCGCGTCCGGCAGAGCGGCTGCGAGCTTCTCGTCGGCGGCGTGCGCCAGGCCGCCTGCGGCCAGGCTGATGATTGTTGCGGAGGCTAGCCCCAGAACCATTGGTAGCAGTTGTTTCATTTTCAGTTCTCCCTCTTTTTGAACTCTTTTCTTCAGGCCAGCACGCGGCTGAGGAAACTCCGCACGCGCGGGTCGCCGGGGTTGCTCAGAACGTGCGTGGGCACGCCCATCTCGCGGATCTCGCCGTCGATCATCACCACGACGCGGTCGGCGACCTCCCGGGCAAAGCCGATCTCGTGGGTGACGACGATCATCGTCGTGCCGCCACGCGCGAGATTGCGCATGACTTCCAGAACCTCGCCGACGAGTTCCGGATCGAGCGCGCTGGTCGGCTCGTCGAAGAGCATGACACGGGGCTCCATGGCGAGCGCCCGGGCGATTGCCACGCGCTGCTTCTGGCCGCCGGAAAGCTGCGACGGATAACTCGATGCCTTGGCCGCCATGCCGACCTGCTCGAGCAGGCCCATGGCACGGGCTTCGGCCTCGGCGCGGCTCAAGCCGCGCACCACCATCGGTCCCTCGATGACGTTGCCGAGCACCGTTCGGTGCGCGAAAAGATTGAAATGCTGGAACACCATGCCGAGCTGGCTCTGCTGCGCCCTGAGCCGCTTGACCGGCAATCCCTCAAGCGCGCCGCGGCTGAGCTCGTAGCCCATGATCGCGCCGTCGACCCAGACATAGCCGCCATTCGGCGTTTCCAGATGGTTGATGCAGCGCAGGAAGGTGCTCTTGCCGCTGCCCGAGGGTCCGAGGATGCAGAGCACCTCGCCATAGGCGACTTCCAGATCGAGACCCTTCAGGACCTCGTGGCTGCCAAAACTCTTGCGGATACCGACTGCCTTGACTGCGAGTGTCATGCTTCCCCCGGGGCGACGGGACGACGCGCCCATCCTTTGAACCAGCGGCGCTCGCGGGTTGCGGCTGCGCCATCGCGGCCGAAATGGCGTTCGAGATAGTATTGGCCGATGGATAGAACGGTGGTTCCCGCCAGATACCAGACGGCGCAGACGAACAACAGTTCGATCACAGCGCCATTGATGAAGTAGATGCGTTGTGCAGCGTTCAGCATCTCGCCCATGGCGATGGTGGCGGCGAGCGAGGAGAACTTCAGCATACCGATGGCGCTGTTGCCGAGTACGGGCAGGATCAGCCGCAGGGTCTGTGGCAGGATGATACGCCGCATCGTCTGGCCCGGCGTCATGCCGAGCGTATGGGCAGCTTCCTTCTGGCCCTTGTCGACCGAAGAGATGCCGCCGCGCACCACTTCCGTCAGATAGGAGCCTTCGTTCACGCCGAGACCGAGGACAGCCGCGACGAAGGGCGTCACCACATCGACCATGCGGGCATCGATGAGCCCAGGGATATAGAGGCGCGGGAAGACCAGAGCGATGTTGAACCAGATGAGCAGCTGCAGCAGCACCGGCGTGCCGCGGAACACCCAGACATAGAGCCATGCTGCAAAGCGCAGGATCGGATTTTCCGAAAGCCGCATGATGCCGAAAGCGAAACCAAGCAAGACGCCGAGCACCAGCGCACAGGCCGAGATCAGCAGCGTCCAACCGAAGCCGGTGATGATGACGCCAGCCGTCAGGAACTCGCCGACCACCGTCCACTGGATTTGCCCGACTGCGAAGGCGCGGCCGATCACGGCAAGCAGCAGGATGACGAGACCGCCACTGATCCACCGCCAGGGGTGGTGCAGTGGGCGGATGGCGACATCCGGACCGGGAAGGTCTGCGAGTGACAGCGCGGACGTTGAAGATGAGTGAGAGTGGTGCATGGCATCCAATTGTAGGGTTAGGCCTACAACTTGATAGAAGCACGCCGAAACGGAGTCAAGCTGGCGACCGGAGAATATTTCCGCCTGTGCATATTCGCGCTGAATGCGCTGGAGGATTGGAAGTCAGCGGCCGCGAGGAACAAAACGATCGCCGCTGGCACGGAGGAACCGGCGAAGGGGACAGCTTCTCAAGCGCTAAGCGCCCGGCCGAACTGGCAACTTCCGGGATGCAGCCGCATGAAGGCTGTACCGGGACGGAACCGAACGGTCCGTTGAAGAGAAAATAAGTAAGGCTGCGGCGCGCTATGAGCGTTGCCGGTGTGCCAAGGGACCGCACCGCTTCGACTGGCGAGACGCTGAAAGTCTCGCCAGTCCGCAAGTACTCGTTCTTGTAATCCTATCCAGCGTCCGTACCGAACGGCGCAAAGCCGCACCTTATGCCCAGCCTCGCGCGGATGGCGTCAGGGGCAGGGCGAGCGGATTGCCGTGTCCCCCCTCGATTTGCTCCGCCAGAATGAAGGCGGTCGTCGGGCCCAATGTGAAGCCCTGATGGCCGTGGCCAAAATGGAACCACAGGCCCTTATACCGGGTCGGACCGACGACGGGCAGCATGTCGGGCATGCAGGGCCGGGTGCCCGACCAGGGCGTTGCTTCGACGGCCTCGCCCAAGCCAAAAAGCTCGCGCGCGGCGTTGGCGGCGTGCAGTATCTGTCGCGATGCCGGCGCTGTGCCCGGCGGTGCCATATGCGCACCGGTCAATACCCGCCACCCTGCGTTCATCGGTGCAACCAGCGTGGAACGGTCGACATCCAGCATCGAAATGCGCGGTCCGTTCGAACCTGCGAAATGCCTGTGATAACCGCGCTTGAACACCATGGGGATGCGATAGCCGAACGTCTTCGCGAGTGTCGGCGACCATGGACCCAAGGCGATGACCGCGTTCTGTGCCGTAAAAGTGCCGCCCTCGGACAACACCTGCCAGCCGGTGCCATTCTGCTGCAAGCTCATGGCGTCCCCGAGGGCCAGCGTTCCGCCGCGCGCAATGAAGAGGGCGGCATAGCGCGCGACCAGTTCACCCGGGTCACGGCAGGTCCAGGGAGAGGTCCAATGGACCGCACCCGCGAGCCGAGGTTGCAGCGCCGGCTCGCTTGCTGCGAGTTCGGATGCACCAAGCACCGCTGACGGCACGCCGTAGACACGCTTCAGCCGCTCCGCGGTGGCAGCAGCCGCTTCGAATGTCGCGGGTGTACGATAGACCGCGCGCCAGCCCTGCCGGACGATCAGTTCCCCAGCGCCGGCGGGTTCGATGAAACGCGCGTGATCGTCACTCGCACGCAGCGCCAGTTGTGAATAGGCCGCGATGGTTCTCGCGTAAGGCGCGGGCGCCGACTGCGCGAAATAGCGCCAGAGCGGCCTCACCAGCTGTGGCATATCGCGCAGCCGCCAGTCGACGTCGTTGCCGCGCTTCAGCGCAACCCTGGCAATCTCGGTCACGGAGCGAGGGAAGGCATAGGGCTCGACGGCCTCGGTCTGGATGATGCCAGCGTTGCCATAGCTTGTTTCCCGGCCCGGTGCCTGGCGATCCAGCAGCACCACCTGGTGCCCGTTCTCCTGCAGTGCGAGCGCGGTTGAGACGCCGACCATGCCGGCGCCGAGGACGATGGAGGTAGCCATTGTTTGATTCCGCAGAAGGGCCCGTCAGAAAGTCAGGCGCGAATTGTAGCCGACCACGAATTGGATGAAGCGCGATACGTCGACCATGTCGTCGCCCTGGTAGCGGATCGTGTAACCATCAGTGCGCTCGACGCCCTTGAGATAGGAGAGATACTCGGCCGGCAGGCGATTTCGGAACACGATCTCCAGGACAGGGTTTTCCAGTCTGAACGGTTTTGCCGAGCCTGCTCTTGCCAGCGCCGCCTTGACGCCCTCGCGGATGCGGCGATGCGCGACGGCCGGCGTCAGCGTGATCGCCGATTGCGTGCTGTAGACCTGCTTCACCGGCACCGTCACGATGTCGCCGATGCGCTCCCTGATCTCGTCCAAGGCAATGTTGTCGCCCGAGGCGAGCAGCACCGGGACATTGAAATGCCCGGCGATGGCCGCATTGATGCCGGCCTCCGGCATGACGACGCCGTTGATCCGCACCTCGGCGAAGGCTGTGCCGCCGATGGTGTGCGACAGCACGCCCCCCGAGTGGCTTGCCCCGGCGTGATAGCCGAGAAGCATGGCGCCGACGAAGGACCCGAGCTCGATGCCCTGCATCATCATCAGCGGCCGCGGCCAGCTACGCACGACCTGCACATAGTCGGGCAGGCGGTCGATCAGGATGCTCTCGCCATTTCCATGAGAATCGCTGAGGATGACTTCCTCCACGCCTTCTTCACGCGCAGCCTCGCAGGCATGGACCACTGTGTCCGTCATCCAGCGCCGGGCGTTCTCATACTCGAAACCTTCGGGCATCAGCTGGTCGCGGCTGACGACCCCAACGATGCCCTCGATATCCGCGGAAATATAGACGCGCATTCCTGCCTCCCCAGTCAGCCGCGCGAAGGCGCGGATAATGCATTTGACTTTCCGACGATAAACATAGTTTTATGATTAGAAAATATCTTTCTTGATAGGCAAGAGGTAAAAATGAAACTGTTCATCGCTGGGCTGGACACCGAGACCAACACATTTTCGCCGATGCAGACGGGCCTTGAGGCCTTCCGGGAAAACCTGATCGCCTACGGCGATGCCACCAGCAGGCCGCGCACCTGCTGCTCGTCGCAATTGTCTGTCTGGCGCAAGGCCGCTCAAGAAAAGGCCTGGTGCGTGGTGGAGAGCCTGTGCGCGGTGGCCGAGCCAGGCGGCAGGACCACGCGGGCGGTCTACGAGAGCTTCCGCGCCACCATCCTTGGCGACCTCAAGGCGGCCATGCCGGTCGATGCCGTCATGCTTGCCCTGCACGGCGCCTGCGTCGCCGAAGGCTATGACGATGTCGAGGGGGATCTGCTCGAGCATGTGCGCGGGCTGGTCGGGGCGAATGTGCCGGTTGCCGCCGAACTTGATCTCCATTGCCATATCACCGACCGCATGCTCGCCAATGCGACCATGATCGCCACCTACAAGGAATATCCGCATACGGACATCGAGGAGGTAGCCGGCCAGTTGTTCCGGCTGGTGGAGCGGACCCTCGCGGGCGAAGTGCGACCAGCCATGGGCGTTTATGACTGCCGCATGATCAACACCTTCCACCCGCATCGCGCGCCGTTGCGCGGCATTGTCGATCGCATGAAAGCCGTGGAGGGGCAGGATGGCGTGCTGTCGGTCTCCTTCGGCCACGGCTTCCCCTGGGGCGATGTCGAGGATGTCGGCGCCAAGATGCTCGTCGTCACCGACAATGACCCGGAAAAGGCTGCGCGCACCGCCCGGTCCTTCGGTCGGGAGATATTCGATGCGCGCGAAGAAATGCGCGGAGACTATCTCGGTATCGACGCGGCGCTGGATCGGGCCATTGCCGCGAAGAGCGGTCCGATCGTGCTTGCCGACGTCTCCGACAATGCAGGCGGCGGAGCGCCTGGAGACTCGACCTTCATCCTGCGTCGCATCATCGAGCGCGGCATCGAAGACGTGGCGACCTGCCTCTATTGGGACCCGATTGCGGTGCGCATGTGCCGCGAGGCGGGAGAGGGGGCCACATTGGCGCTGCGGATCGGCGGCAAGGTCGGGCCGGCTTCCGGCGATCCGCTCGATCTGACGGTGACGGTCAGGCGTGTCGCTTCGGGCATCACACAGCGCTTCGGGCCGACGCCGCTCGGCATCGGCGATGCCGTCTGGGTCAGTGTCGGCAACGTCGACATCGTGCTGAACACCGTGCGCACACAAACCTTCCACCCGGAATGCATGACCGCGCTCGGCCTGGACCCGGCGCAGAAGAAGATCGTCGTGGTGAAATCCAGCAACCACTTCCGCGCAGGCTTCGAACCCATCGCGCGCGAAATTCTCTACGTCAGCGCGCCCGGTGCCTTGCAGCCCTCATTCGAGAAACTGGCCTTTACCAAGCTGAAGCGACCCTATTGGCCCAGGGTCGCCAACCCATTCGAGGGGTAGGGCAAGGGCGGTATCGATCCGAAGACGATCGCGGGCAGGGTTGTCGCCGGCACGCATTGCCTTCGAGGCAATGTTGATTTCGGCCACGTATTATAGGAAATGGTTTTCCTATCATGCCAGTCGGATTCTGCCGCGTCGCGGGCTGAGCCGAAATCGGCACGCGGTCCGGAACGGCTGCAGGCAAATTGGAGACGCCAACGATGACCGATGCGAAATCCAGCCTCGGCGATATCCTGAAGGAGATTCGCAACCGCAATCGCTGGACGTTGGCAGAGGTGAGTTCCATGACCGGGCTTGCGGTCTCGACCCTTTCCAAGGTTGAGAACAACCAGATGCAGCTCACCTACGACCGACTGATCCAGCTCGCCCAGGGCCTGAAGGTCGACATCGTCGAGCTTTTCGGGACCATGGCGGGCGCTGAGGAAGCCCCCAACATGCTGGGGCGGCGCACCTACACCAAGTCCGGCGACGGGCGGGCGATCATCACGCAGAACTACGACTATCTTTATGTTTGCACGGAGATTTCTAAGAAGTCGATGGTTCCGATCGTGGCGGTAGCCCGGGCACGCACACTTGAGGAGTTTGGGCCGCTTATCCGGCACAAGGGCGAGGAGTTCTTCTACGTTCTCGAAGGGGAACTGGAGCTTCACACCGAGATCTATGCGCCTTTGCGGCTCAAGAAGGGCGATTCCTGCTACTTCGACGCGATAATGGGTCACGCCTATCTCAGCGTCAGCGAAGAACCCGCGCATATCCTGTGCGTTTGCTCGACCCCGGAAACCGAGCTGGTCTCCACACTGGCGAACGCGCAGACGATCAAGCTCAAAAGCTGATCGAAACTAAAAAACAAATACGATAAGAAAAAAATATTGCACTTAGGAAAAGCGTTTCCTAGTCTAGCACTGCGGTTGGTGCCGGGAGGGCATCGTGCGCCGCAGTTCTGGGGAGGACTACGAGATGAACGGTTCCAAGTGGAAATCGATCGGCGTTGCATTGCTTCTGGCGTCGACGCCTCTTTCCGGCGCGATCGCAGCGCAGGACGTGCTGGTGATGGCGCGAGCGGAAGATCCGCCGACCGCCGATCCTGGAGTTGAAATCAGCAACAGCGGCTACACACTGATTTATGCCGCCTACGAAAGGCTCGTCGCCTACAAGGGCGGCTCAACGGAGGTCGGGCCCGAACTGGCTGAAAGCTGGACCGCCGACGATGCCGGCCTCGTGTGGACCTTCAAGCTCGCCAGCGGCCACAAGTTCGATGACGGTTCACCGGTCGATGCCGCGGCCGTCAAATTCAGCTTCGACCGGCTGATGAAGCTGAAGGCCGGACCGTCCGACGCGTTCCCGGTGCTCAAGGAGGTCGAGGTCGTCGATCCGCAGACTGTCAGATTTCATCTGACGGCGCCGTTCGCGCCGTTCATTTCGACGCTGGCCGTCTCCGGGGCAGCGATCATCAATCCCAAGGTGATGGAGCATGAAAAGGACGGCGACATGGCGAAGGCCTGGCTTGCCGAGCACTCCGCCGGCAGCGGGCCCTACCGTATCGCCTCCTGGGAGCGGAACCAGAGCATCGTGCTCGACCGCAACGAACATTACGCAGGCACTGAGCCGGCGCTGAAACAGGTCGTCATTCGCATCGTCGGCGACGTGTCGGCCCGCCGCCTTCAGTTGACCAACGGCGATGCCGACATCATCGAACAGATCCCGCTCGATCAGGCGGAGGCGCTGCAAAAGGACGCTTCCGTCGTGGTCGAGAGCAATCCCAGCATGTATGTGAACTACATCTACATGAACAACCGCCAGCCGCCGCTCGACGACGCCAAGGTTCGCAAGGCGATTTCCTATGCGGTCGACTATCAAGGCATCATCGACGGCATCATGCTCGGCCAGGCCAAGCAAATGCGCGGCGCGGTGCCGAGCGGCATGTGGGGACACGACCCGCAGGGCTTCCAGTACACATACGACATCGAGAAGGCCAAGGCTCTGCTTGCCGACTCCGGCAAGAGCGATATTCACCTGACCTATACCTTCTCTCAGGCGGACCCTGCCTGGGAGCCGGTTGGGCTGGCGCTGCAGGCGTCACTGGCTGAAGTCGGCATCAAGCTCGATCTGCAGGCGGTCGCCGACACGACCAAACGCGAACTGGTGGCCAACGGCAAATTCGATATGGCTCCCGGTGCCTGGACGCCTGACTTTGCCGACCCCTACATGTTCATGAACTATTGGTTCGACGCCGACAAAATGGGCGGCCCGGGCAACCGTTCCTTCTACGGCAACAAGCAGGTGACCGATCTCGTGCGTGAGGCGGGATCGATCGTCGACGAGGTCAAGCGCAAGGCTCTTTACATCGAGGCGCAGAAGCTTTCGACCGAGGACGCGCCCTATCTCTACATCATGGAGAAGAATGACATCTTCGCCCGTCGCGCCGTGGTGAAAGGCTATGTCTACAATCCCATGCTGATCCAGGTCTACAACTTCGGGACGATGTCGAAGACGGAGTGAGGGGCCGGATTGAAGCGATCCTCTCGCTCAACAGGCCTCAATCCACGGAACACCTGCCGCCGGCCCCAACGGCTGTGACGGCAGGGTTTCATCGTTTCCCAAGCAAGGTTTTCCTGCTGGAAAGGCTGACGTCCATGGCAATCACCCGCATCATCATTCCGCGTCTGATATTGCTGCTTTTTGTGGTGCTCGGGGTCGCGGTCATCACCTTCACGATCTCTCACCTCATTCCGGGAGATCCCGCGCGCATGATTGCGGGCGATAGGGCAAGCGCCGAAACGCTTGAGAACGTCAGGCGCAACCTGGGTCTGGATCGCCCGGTCGTCGAACAATTCACCATCTATATCGGCAATCTCCTGCAAGGCGATCTGGGAACGTCCTTGCGGACCAACCGCCCGGTTGCAGCCGATATTCGTACCTTCTTGCCGGCAACACTGGAACTCGGAACGGTCGCGCTCTTCATTGCGATCTGTCTGGGCGTACCACTCGGCGTGCTGTCGGCCGTCTACAAGGACGGCCCGATCGACCAGATCGCGCGGACGGTCTCCGTCTGCGGCATCTCAATGCCGGTGTTCTGGTTCGGCCTGATCCTGATCTACCTCTTCTACGCCAAGTTCCAGATACTGCCCGGCAGCGGTCGCCTGGCCATGGGCATCGTTGCACCCGAACGCATCACTGGGTTCCTGCTGATCGACTCGCTGCTGCAAGGCCGCTTCGATGCCTTTTGCAGCGCCGTCTACCACATCATCCTGCCGGGCTTCGTGCTGGCCTTCGCCAATATGGGCGTGATCACCCGCCAGATCCGCGCCTCGATGCTGGATGTGCTGCAGGAAGATTATATCCGCACCGCCCGCGCGAGCGGCCTGCGCAAGGGCATGATCGTCTTCAACTACGCACTCAGAAACGCGCTGATCCCTTCGATCACCCTGTTGGGACTGGCGCTTGGCGACCTTCTCTATGGAGCAGTGCTGACCGAGACGATCTTTGCCTGGCCGGGCATGGGCACCTATGTCGTGACCTCCATTCAGACGCTCGATTTTCCCGCCATCATGGGTTTCACGATCGTCGCATCCATCGGCTATGTGCTGATCAACCTCCTGGTCGATCTCGCCTACATGCTCGCCGACCCGCAAATCAGGGAGGTCTGATCATGTCCGCCGTCATGCCGACAGAACCTGCTGCGTCGAGTGCCGCGATGCGCAGGACCAAGTCCATCTCCGAGCGGCTGCACTATCTGTGGTACCTCAGCCGCCGCAGCCCGCTGACCCTCGTTGGCGCTGCCATCATCCTGCTCGTTCTCATCATGATCATCGCCGCACCGGTGGTCGCACCGTACAATCCCGACAAGGTTTCCCTGACGGCGCGCCTGTTGCCGCCAAGTGCCGCGCATTGGTTCGGCACGGACGAGGTTGGCCGCGACCTGTTCTCACGCGTGATCTATGGGGCGAGGGCGTCCTGCGGCGCCGCCTTCATGATCGTCCTGATTTCGATGTCGGTCGGGGTGCTGATCGGTTGTTTTTCCGGCGTGGTCGGCGGACCGGTCGACACCGCCATCATGCGGCTCATGGACGTCGTTCTTGCTCTGCCGGCGCTGGTGCTGGCCATGGCGCTGGCCGCAGCCCTTGGCCCGAGCCTGTTCAACTCCATGCTGGCCGTGGCGATCGTGCGTATTCCCGCCTATGTGCGTTTGGCCCGCGGTCAAACGCTTTCCTTGCGCGAGCAGGTCTTCGTGAAGGCGTCGCGCACCTTCGGCGCTTCGCCGTTCTACATCCTTCGCTGGCATATCCTGCCAAACGCGATGTCGCCGATCATCGTGCAGGCGACGCTCGATCTTGGCGGCGTCGTGCTGATCGCAGCCGCGCTTAGTTTCATCGGCCTCGGTGCCCAGCCGCCGACCTCCGAATGGGGCGCCCTGGTTAGCAGCGGCCGCAGCTACATGCTCGATCAGTGGTGGTACGCGACCTTCCCGGGTCTCGCCATTCTGGTCACGGCGATGGGGTGCAATCTGGTTGGCGACGGCATTCGCGATATGCTCGACCCGCGCTTGAGGGGCAGATGATGACAGGCACGGCAGAACGACGCGGCCAGGCGCTGGCCATTCACAACCTGTCTCTGGAGTTTCCCACCTTCAGCGGCGCGATCAAGGCGCTCGACAATGTGTCGATCAATGTCGGAAAGGCTGAGATCGTCGGGATCGTCGGCGAGTCAGGCTGCGGCAAATCGGTGACGACCATGGCCGCGACTGGGCTGCTGCCCAGGGGGCGCTACAGGATCACCGGCGGCTCGGTCAGGCTCTTTGGCCATAGCACCCTCGCCATGGACGACAGTCAGTTGCAGGATGTGCGCGGCAAGGTGTTCTCGACCATCTTTCAAGAGCCGATGAACGCGCTGAACCCGACGATCCGCATCGGCAAGCAGCTGACTGACGTCATCATGCGTCACGAGGAGACAAGCTTGCCGGATGCCAGGCGCATTGCGCGGGATATTCTCGCCGACATGCTGATCGGCGAGCCAGAGCGGGTCATGAAGCTCTACCCGTTCGAACTCTCCGGCGGCATGCGGCAGCGCGTGCTGATCGCCATGGCGTTCTCATGCAATCCCGGCCTCATCATCGCCGACGAGCCGACGACCGCGCTCGATGTCACCGTGCAGGCGGTGATCCTGAGGCTGATCCAGAACCGCGCGCGCCGCACCGGCACATCGGTCATCTTCATCTCGCACAACGTCGCCGTCGTGTCGCAGCTCTGCGACCGGCTCTACGTGATGTATGCCGGACGGATCGTTGAGCATGGTGCGACCCGCACCGTGCTCGAGGCGCCGCAGCACCCCTATACCCAGGCGCTATTGCGCTGTCTGCCGGATCGGGTGGCGCCAAAACAGGAGCTCGAAGCGATCCCAGGCGCGGTGCCTAATCTCCTGCATCCACCGGCGGGCTGCTATTTCCAGCCGCGATGCAAGGAAGCGGTTGATCTCTGTCGATCCCAGTCTCCGCAATTGGCTGGGGCCGATCGCCAACAGGTGGCGTGCTGGCGGCGCGGTGACGCGCGAGAACTGTCAGAGCAAGGGAGCCGGAAATGACCGCAGGCGTTGAAACGATGGCGCGGCCGGTTCTGGAGGTTTCCGATCTCCATGTCCGCTTCCCGGCGTCCCGCAACTGGCTCGGGCGCCCCACCTCGCATGTGCACGCAGTCAACGGCGTCACCCTTAGAGTTCGTGCCGGCAGAAGCCTCGGCATTGTCGGCGAATCCGGTTGCGGCAAGAGTACGCTCGCCCAGGCGATCATCGGACTTGCGCCTTACGAGCAGGGTAGGGTGGCGATTGACGGTCAGGATTTTCAGGCAGCGCAGGGCAGAGAGAAGCGCCAGCTGCGGCAGAAGATGCAGATCGTTTTCCAGGATCCGCAATCCTCGCTCGATCGGCGCCTGCCGGTCTGGCGGCTCATCAGCGAGCCGCTGCATATTCGCGGCGGGCATAGCAACGCCGAGCTGCATGCGAAGGCGGAACAACTGGCGACCGCTGTCGGTCTTAGGCCGGAACATCTCGATCGTCTGCCACACGAGTTTTCAGGCGGACAGCGCCAGCGCATTGCCATCGCCCGCGCCATCAGCACGGACCCCGACCTCATGGTGTTGGACGAACCGACATCGGCGCTCGACGTGTCGGTCCAGGCGCAGATCATCAACCTGCTTCTGAATCTGCAGCGGGAGCGGGGGCTCGCCTACCTCATGATCTCGCACGATGTCGCACTGGTGCGCCACTTCTGCGACGATGTCGCGGTGATGTATCTCGGCCAGATAGTTGAATCAGGCCCGGCCGACGTGGTGCTGGGCGATCCTCGGCACCCATATACGCAGACGCTTCTGGCCGCGGCTCCGAGTTTCGCAAGTCCCTTGCCGACCATTGCGGAGGTGCGGACCGCCGAGCTTCCAAACAACCGAAAACTGCCAACCGGTTGCTTCTACAAGGAACGCTGCGGCAAGGCTGCAGCCGGCTGCGAGGCGCCGCAGGTTCTCCAGCACCTAGGCGAGGGCGCACGCTGTGCAAGGTGTCATCTGGCGCAGGGGTGAGGCGCAGACGAGCGTTATAGACACACTCCGCCGACCGTTGGCACGGCTGGCGGGGTGGCCGCTCCATATCATTTGATGCGCTGTTCCGATATTTTAAGAAAGATAATTTTCGTATCGGAAAAATAATTTGATTGATATTTCCGACTGTGCATATTTGGAGCGGATCCCACCACTGCACTCGAACGAAGCGCGACCTACGCCGCCGGAGACTACATTGACCTGACCGATGCCGATCGGTGCCCCTGTCAGCTGCCGCTTCCGCATCTTTCCCCATGTCGGCGGACGCCGTCGCGCGTGCGGCAGTCCACGCGGCTACGAGCCGAAATGAATTTGATCTGATGAAAGAGGCCTAAGATGAAGAAGGAAGTCGAATGGGCGCGCATGACCGCACCCAGCCTGCGTGAACTCGCCGGAAAGCCGGGCGCGCTTGCCGTCCTGCCGATCGGTTCGCTGGAACAGCATGGGCCGCACCTGCCGGTCATTACCGACACAGCCAGCGCATCGGCCGCGGCCATCCGTGCCGCCCGTCTCGTGGCCGACGACATCCCGGTCGCCGTTCTTCCCGGCCTGTGGCTCGGCATGAGCGAACACCACCTGCCTTTCGGCGGCACCATCACGCTGGACTACGATACGCTGAGCCGCGTCATTCGCTGCATCGTCCGATCGCTGAAGACGCTCGGTTTCTCGCGGCTGTTCATCGTCAACGGTCACGGCGGCAACATGGACCCGCTCGCGGTTGCCGTGCGCGAACTGGCGGTCGAGTTCGCCATGCCGATCGTCGCCACAACGCCGTGGATGCTGGCGCCAGAGGAGGCCAGCAAGATCTTCGAGGTCGACACCGGTGCGCACCATGCCTGTGAGGGCGAAGCGTCGGTCATGCTGGCGATCGTTCCGGATGCGGTAAAGACCGAGATGTTCGGCCAGGCCTTCGGCAACCAGCAGCATCCCGTTGACGTACCTGCGGACGTGTCGCGCTTCTATTCCTTCGCCGAGCGGGCGCCGGTCACCGGCACCTGGGGCGATCCTCGCAGCGCAACCGCCGAAAAGGGCGAGCGCTTCCTCGACCTGCAGGCGAACGAGTTGGTGAAGCTGATCCGCAACGACGTGCTTTGGACCGCGCCAGACCCGGTCTGGACGCCAGGCCGTGGCCTCGGCACGACGGCCGGCAAAGCCGATTGACCTCAGCCGGCGAGACATCCGCCGGGCATTTCGCATTCCATTCCCAAGGGAGGACACGCCAATGACTTTGAAATTCGCGCGGACGCGCAAAACCCTTGTTTCCCTGTTTGCAGCAACCATGCTTTCGGGCGTGGCGCTGACGCCTGCCATGGCGAAGACGCTCGTCTATTGCTCGGAGGGCGCGCCAGAGGGGTTCGACGCAGCGCTCTACTCGGCCAACAGCACGTGGGATGCTTCGGCCGAGACGATCTACGATCGCCTCACTGAATTCGAGCCCGGCACCACCAACGTCGCCCCGGGCCTCGCCGAAAGCTGGACCATTTCCGAGGACAATCTCGAATACACACTGAAACTGCGGGAAGGCGTGAAGTTCCAGACGACGGATGATTTCACCCCGACACGGGATTTCAACGCAGACGACGTGCTCTTCACCTACATTCGCCAGTTGGACAAGGACGACCCGTGGAACAGCTACTTTCCTGGTGCGAACTGGGAAATGTTCAACGCGATGGACATGCCAACGGTCATCAAGGACATCGTCAAGGTCGATGAAAAGACCGTCAAGTTCGTGCTGAAGCAACCGGATGCGTCGCTTCCGGCGAAGCTTGCCCTGAACTTCGGCTCGATCATGTCGAAAGAGTATGCCGACAAGCTGGCGGCTGAGGGACGGCGCGAGGACCTCGACCGCAAGCCCGTCGGCACCGGGCCGTTCCGGTTTGTCGACTACCAGCAAGATGCGGCGATCCGCTTTGCAGCCAATGCAGACTATTGGGCCGGCGCGCCGAAGATCGACAATCTCATCTTCGCGATCACCACCGACCCGACGACACGCATGCAGAAACTTCAGGCGGGCGAATGCCATATCGCGCCGTACCCGGCGCCGGCCGATGTTGCCGGGCTGAAGGCAAAACCGGACCTGACGGTATTGGAACAACCGGGTCTCAACGTCTCCTATCTCGCGATGAACACCTTGGTCGCGCCGTTCGACAAGCTTGAGGTGCGCCGCGCCATCAACATGGCGATCGACCGCAAGGCGATCGTTGATTCCGTCTATCAGGGCATGGGCCAGGTCGCCAAAAGCGTCCTGCCGCCGACGATGTGGGGCTATAACGGCAGCATCGAGGGCTACAGCTACGATCCGGAAGCGGCAAAGAAGCTTCTCGACGGAGCCGGCGTCAAAGATCTGAAGATGAAAATCTGGGCGATGCCCGTCAGCCGTCCATACATGCCGAATGCTCGTCGCGCGGCCGAGCTGATGCAGGCGGACCTTGCCAAGGTCGGCATCGGCGTCGAGATCGTTTCCTATGAATGGGGCGAGTACCTGAAGAAGGTGCGCGACGAAGCGCGCGATGGCGCCGTCATCCTGGGCGGCACGAGCGACAACGGCGATCCCGACAATCTGCTCAGCTACTTCTTCAGCTGCTCGGGCGTTGGCGGCAGCAACAATGCCAACTGGTGCGACAAGCCGCTCGACGAGATCTTCCAGAAGGCGCGTACCAGCTCGGATCAGAGCGAGCGGACGAAACTGTACGAAGAAGCGCAGGCCATGATCAGCGACCAGGCACCTTGGGTTCCGATTGCTCATTCCACCGTTGTGCTGCCGATGTCGAAAAAGGTGAAGAACTACGTGATGGAACCCTTGGGTTCGCATCGATTCGACAAGGTCGATATCGAGGAATAATCCCAACACGTTGGGTTTCTGCGCGCCTGTTTCGGCAGGCGCGCACCATTGATATAATTTGAAAAAAGTCTCCCAGTTAAGTTCCATTGATGTGTCATCTGCGACGGCTGGCAGGTGAGTCTCGTATCCCGCTTAATCAGGTTCGTGGTTTCGCACGACAAGCAGAAGGGTCGCACGGTGTATCGACCGGAACAGGATTTTCTTGCCATTGGCTGGGGAAGTCCGAAGGCGCACAGAACGGCTCCGTCGCTTGAGAGTTCCCACTTTGCTTGCACATGCAACACGTCAAGCAAACCGTCTTACAATCTCAAGCAGGCGGTCGCAGGATCTCGCAAGCTGCCGTGGCGGCGCCGTGGCAAGGCCTAGAAGCAAGCCGGATTTTGCAGAATCCGGCGACGCGTACCAGGCCGAAAGCGGTGCGGGCGACATGCCGAAAGCCAACGTTTCTCTGGCAATAGCGAGATCCGGCGCCCCGTCCGGCAAACGCAACAGCACGGCCAATCCGGCAACTGTCGCTTCCTCTGGCCGCAGGGATTTCAGCAAGGCGTCGCGTTGGGCGGAGTAGACCCGCTTCGTCCGCCGGAGATGCCGCAAATAATGCCCCTCGCGCATGAACTCAGTGGCTGCAAGCTGCACGGACGGCCCGGGGGGCGGTGCGAGACAGGCTGCGACTTCCGCAAAACGGGAGGCGAGCGCCGGCGGCGCGACGAGAAAGCCGAGCCTGAGGGCCGGGCTGATGGTCTTGCTGAAGGAGCCGATGTGAATGACGCGTCCACCGCGGTCGAGGGAGGCGAGCGCCGGTGCGGCGCGGCCGTCGAGCTGCAACTCGCTGAGATAGTCGTCCTCGATCACCCAGGCCTGCGCCCCGGCCGCCCAGTCGAGAAGACGCAGTCGGCGTGCCAGCGATAGGGTGGACCCGAGCGGCGCCTGTTGCCCCGGGGTCGCGACAACCAGCGCTGCATCCGGGGCACGGCGTATGCCATGCTCGACGTTGACGCCATCGGCATCGACGGGGACCGGCACAATCTCCAGTCGCGCAAGCTCCAGCCCGCGCCGGGTGAATGGGAACCCTGGCTCCTCCATCCAGACCTTTTGCCCTTCGAGACCGAGGACGCGGAGCGCCATTCCAAGCCCGCTGGCGTATCCCCCGGTGATGATGATTTCGGAGGGCGAGCACTCGATGCGACGTGCGACGGCAAGATAGGCGGCAATTTCCCGGCGCAGTTCCAGTTCGCCGCGTGGGTCGGGATAGATCGCCGGAGCGCTCGTCTCCACGCGTACGGCGTGCGCGCGGATCCGCGCGAAGAGCGTTGCGGGAAAGGTTTCCTGCGCCGGTACGCCCATCTGGAAGATCGCCGGGCCGGCTGTCATCTCCCGATAGCGCTCCATGAACGAGCCGGGATCCGGCGGCGGCTCGATCCGCGCAACCGCTGCAGGACGAGCGGCGACGCGGGTCCCGGTCGAGCGTGAGGCGACGATGAGCTGGGCCGCGGAAAGCTTGTCGTAGGCCGTACGCACAGTGCCGCGTGCAACACCAAGCTGAGCGGCGAGATCCAGCCAGGACGGCAGACGCGCGCCTGGGGCAAGCACCCCGCTTTCGATCGCGGCGCTGATGCCCTTTCGTATCTGCTCGGCCAGTGGCGTCCGCGCCGACCGATCGAGGTTCAGTTCCAGCAGCTGATCCATGCTTTCCTGGTACACGTTGTTTGTCGGTTCTTGGTGCTTTTTTTAGAACCAGGAAGTCGTCATTTCTAGGGGCAGGAAGAAACGTCATCAGGACCACACGGAAAGGAGATCCCTGGCATGACCTTACGATTCTTCATTGGCGCTGCTGCCGCCGCCCTTGCAATCGTCACCACGCTGCCGGCCGCTGCGCATGATCCCGGCGACGTTGTCACGCCGCACTTCGAAAAGGCGATACCCAATATTCCGGGCAAGACCTTGACCGCCCTGATCGTCGACTATCCCCCAGGCGGTGCCTCGGTTCCCCACACGCATGCAAAGTCGTCCTTCATCTTCGCCTACGTTCTCTCCGGAGAAATCGTCTCCAAGGTCAATGACGGCCCGACGCAGACCTATCGCGCCGGCGAGAGCTGGTACGAGCCGCCGGCGTCCACCCACCTCGTCAGCCGCAACGCGAGCCAGACGACGCCGGCAAAGCTGCTGGCGGTGTTCGTCGCCGACAGCGATGAAAAAGAACTCACCACCCCGATCAAGTAGACCCGAACCCAAGGAACGGAACAATGAGCAAGCGTCTCGACTACAACCAGATTGCACCGGCCGGCGCCAAGGCCCTTGGCGGTGTCTACGGCTACGTCCTGCAAAGTGGCCTTCCGCCAGTGCTGGTCGAACTGGTCTATCTTCGCATCTCGCAGATCAACAATTGCGCCTACTGTCTCGACATGCACACCCGCGACCTCCTGAAAAAGGGCCAACAGATCGAAAAGATCGCATTGGTCCAGGCGTGGAGGGAAGCAGGCAACCTCTTCGACGCGCGTGAGCGGGCGGCCCTTGCCTGGGCCGAAACAGTCACACGCGTCGCCGAGACGGGTGTGCCGGACGAAGCCTACGAGGCTGCGTACGCCGAGTTCAACGAGCGTGAACTCACCGACCTCACGATCGCGATCGGCCTGATGAATGCCTACAACCGCATGGCGATCAGCTTCCGTAACACGCCACAGGCAGCACTTGAAAAGTAAAGGCGGGCGCACGCCCGAAACGCTCAAATTAAGGAGTTGGCTATGAAGATATTCATCGCGGGCGCCACAGGCGCCGTCGGCTCGCCGCTGGTGCGGGCGCTCTTGACCCTTGGCCATCAGGTGACCGGCATGACGCGCCCCGGCCCAGGCGTGGATCGTCTCCGCGAACTCGGGGCCGAGGCGTCGACCGCCGATGCCTTCGACCCCAGGCGGTCCATGAGGCAATCGCGGCAGCAGCGCCGGACGTCGTGATCGATCAACTTACCTGGCTTCCGGCCAACCCCGCCGACATCATCAAGGCCATGCCGGACGATACGCGCCTTCATCGCGAGGGCGGCGCCAACCTGCTCGCTGCGGCGGAGAAGCTGGGCGTTCGCCGCTACATCATGCAGTCTCGTGGCTTCTACCTCGATGCCCCGGCAGGACAACTCGCCGACGAGACCGCGAGGCTCAGCTACGACGCGCCCGGGGAGATCGGCGAGAGCACGCGCACCATCGGCGCCTATGAGGACCGTGTGCTCGCCTCGCCGTCGCTCGATGGCGTCGTCCTGCGCTACGGCTTCTTCTATGGGCCCGGTACCTGGTACCGGCCGGACGGAGCGATTGCCGATCAGGTTCGCAATGGCGAGGCGGTGATTATCGGCGAAGGAAATGCCGTTTGGTCGTTCGTCCATATCGATGACGCGATCGCTGCGACCGTCGCCGCGCTTACGGCCGAACCGGGGGTCTACAATATCGTCGACGACGACCCGATGCCCGTCGCCAAATGGCTCCCGGCTTTCGCTCGATGGGTTGATGCATCGGAGCCGGGGCGGGTCAGTGTGGAGGACGCGCTGAAGTCGGCCGGCGAGGAAGCGGTCTACGACCACACCCGTCTGACCGGCGCCGCGAACACGCGAGCGAAGGAAAAACTCGGCTTCGCACCCCGGCCGCTGCTATGGAAGTGCGCGTGATTGCCGCCCGACGGGGCAACGGAAATAGTCGGACCCGCTAGAGGGATAATTGCCACGACATCCAACCGCCGCCAACAACACAGAGGCGCTTCGCACGGACGTCGATCGCAGCGCTGCGATCATCGATCGCATTCCTGCTCGCCGCTGGGGCACCCCCGAGGATATCGGCGAGGCTGCCGTTTTCCTGCTGACGCCGGCTTCACGCTACCTGCATGGTGCCGTCATCCCGGCTGATGGCGGCTGGTTGGCGCGATGAACGGAGATTCGTTGGCGGGCCGTTCAGTGACGCGAGCACGAAGCGCTTCGAAGTGACCGGCTGGCGTTGGTGCGGCAGATGATGGAGCGGAAGCTGTCCGCCCGACGCACCTCGTCGAAACTGCCGGAACTGAGTGAGTTGGTCATGGCCATGCCGCTGGTCTCGGCCGGTATGGTCCACCAAGGCGTTCGACGTTGGGCCGAAGCAGCCCGCCGGATCGTCGGCGAGCTTGGCTTGCGGGAAATGACGGGAGGGGGAGGTCTCGCGCGTGGGGCGTCCTATAAAGATAACGAGTACCGAACGCCTGCCGCGGTATGCTCGCGGATGGAGCGGGATGCGGCGCGAGTACCATCGGTGTTCCGCACCCCGCTTTACTGACCCCGGGGAGGGTTAGCGAACGTAGATCGTCAGCCCGCCGTCAGTCGCCTGTTCAGCGCCGCCAATGTTGTCCATCTCGACGTTCTGCGCCTTCAGCTTTTCAGCCAAGGACTTGTTCGCTTTGACCGCCTCGAGAAGCGCCGCACGTTGTTCCGGCGTGGCATGCTCGACCCACATGCGCGTTTGGTTCTGCTCCGCAAGTGTGCTTACATCGACGACATTGATCTTGTCGCCGCTGTAGCTACGCACAGTTTGCTCAATCTCTTTAGGCCAGTCCATTGCGGCACCTTGACCGTGCACGATTCCAACGAAGCTAAGGGCGGAGAGGCTGGCAATCATAGAAAAAGTCGCAATGCGGTTCATTGTCATGCTCCTTCCTAGGTTTTGCGCTTGTGACGGGGTGGCAACCAAGCGCGGCTGCTCAAGCAACTCGTCCCAACTGAGATTACGCGAAACTCCACTGAGCGATATTGTCCTTAGGGGAAGTCGTCTGAACTTGCCGGCCGCTGGTAGGATCGACGGCCGATACTCTGCAAGTTTCACTGACCGGCTAAGGTCGGTGCGTCTTAGGATCATCCAGGGCCTCCACCGTCTCCAACACCGGCCCGAGGACCCAGTTGTACATCTCAGCGATATTGTGCTCCTCATGCGGATCCGGTTCGATGTTGAACACCTTAGGATAGCCTTTCATCGGTGCGGCACTGCTTCCCACGCCGCCCAGCAGCGTTGCGCCGCCAGGGCCGCTGCGGCTGGGTGCCACTTTGACGAAATAGGCCCGGAATTGCTTCCTGCGGACGGCGATCAGATCAGAGCCGACCAATGTCAGCAAATGTTCGCGACGTCCGCGTCATTGTCGCCGAGCAGCAGGTCGCTCAGGTCGATCCCGTCGAACGGCCGGTCGTCCCGGCACGTTGCCGCCCGCAAGCTTTGCGAATGTCGGGAAGAAGTCGATGATCGAGAACATCGCGTGGGAGAGTTGTGGCTTAATCCGTTGCGGCCGGCGGATCACCGGGGCCCATTGACGTAGAGAAAATACGTGTCTTGGGGCGCGCCCGGTGGATGCGGTAGCGAACGGGTCCCCGCAAGTTCGAGCGGCAAATCGGACAGGACGATGGCATGCGGCGAAAGGACCGCCGGGAGGCATCGGCTCAGTTTGGCGCTTGTCGCAATATTATTCGCTTCGACATATGAACCCATGTCCGCATGTGCCAGGATGACCTGTCCGCCAAAGCGGGTGGCTGCGGCAGCAAGCGTCTCCTCGATGTCGCCGAGCAGCAAATAGTTCTGTGGCGGCGTGCAGTCGGCGAAACAGTCGGTCTCGCGATCCAGCACATAGATCTCGCGCTCCGGGAGATGGATGCGCAAGTGGTCGTAGGTGCGACCGTGACCCAGACCCATCTCGAACACAATGCCCGGACGGCCGGCTATCTCTCTGAAGGCCCATTCGAGGCAGATGCGCTGGGCCTCCAGGCGGAAGAGCAATTTTTCGAGCCGGGAGTCCTTGCGTCTCCCTTCATCACGCGATTCTTTCGATCTGGCGTCCGTCGGCATACTTATCGTCCCTGGCGCGGTGCTATCATTTCTCAGGTGGCGGCGGCCTCTTTTCCAATCCGATCCATTGGTAGCGGTGAGCGGCTGAACCGACCTATGGTCCTTAGTCGGCCCTCGACCTACATCGGCGTGACGCCGTCGGTGGCAATATGATCGCGTTCAAACCAAAAGGCCCGCCTTCACAACGTATTGACGTTCAGAACCTCGTCATGTTTGCGGCGGGCGGATTGGGTGACCGCGCGAGGCTCGCCTTGTATTCCTCTACCGTCTTCAACAACGGCCCGAGGACCCAGTTATACATCTCGCCGATATTGTGCTCTTCGTGCGGATCCGACTCGATGTTGAACACCTTTGGGTAGCCATTCATCGGCGCAGCGCTTGATCCGACACCGCCCATCAAGATTGCACCGCCTGCGCCGCTGCGGCCAGGTGCTACGTCGGCAAAATAGGCCCGGAACTGTTTCCAGCGGACGGCGACCAGGTCGGAGCCGACGAAGGTCAGCAAATGCTGGCGATGTCCGCTGTCATTGTCGCCGAGCAGCAGGTCGCTCTGGTCGATCCCATCGAACGGCCGGTCGTCCGGCACCTTGCCGCCCGCAAGCTTCGCGAATGTCGGGAAGAAATCCATGATCGAGAACATCGCATAGGAGGATCGCGGCTTGATCCGTTGCGGCCAGCGGATCACCGCGGCGGTGCGGATCGCGCCCTCGCTGACGTCGCCCAGCGCGCCACGATAGGGTCCTGTCGTTCCCATATCCGGCATGTCGGTGCCGAACCGGCTCGCACCGGGGCCGTCCGGTCCATTGTCGGAGGCGAAGACCACGATGGTGTCTTCCTCAATGCCAAGATCCTTCAATGCGTCGAGCATCGTGCCGACGATCGCGTCGCCCTCCATCAGGGAGTCGCCGAACTGGCCGATGCGGGAAGCTCCTTCGAAGCGCTTCGAGGGGAGGTTCGGAAAGTGCGTCCGGGAAATCGGCAGATACAAGAAGAACGGCTTGCCGGCCGCCTTTTGGCGCCTCATGAAATCGACGCCGCGGTCCACCAGTTCCCAGTCGATCCCGCGACGCACTTCCTCGGTATAGGGTTTCACCAGCTTCACCGGCTCTCCCCGTTTGGCCTCGACGATGTGCGGCCCCTTGTCGAGCGGGACGTCGATGGACTTGGTCTGATGGCCCTGGCGGATCATCCCGAACGCGTCCCAGGTGTCACCAGGAGGGATTCCGTAAAACTCGTCGAAGCCCTGGTTCTGCGGCTGGCTATAGACCTGGGCGCCAAGATGCCACTTGCCGAAGATCGCCGTGGCGTAGCCGGCGTCGTGCAACATTTCCGCCATGGTGATTTCCTTGTCCGGCAGCGAGAAAGGCGTGCCTGCGACCGCGACCAGCGATAGCCCGGAGCGGATGGAATAGCGACCTGTCATCAAAGCGGCGCGCGACGGCGTGCAGGATGGCTCGACCAGGAACTGCGTCAGCCGCAGGCCCTCTGCGGCGAGCTGGTCGATGCGCGGCGTCGGCGACCCGCGCAGCTCCCCGCCGCCGTAGACGCCGATGTCGCCGTAGCCGATGTTGTCGGCGAGAACGAAGAGGATGTTTGGCGTCGATTGCTGCGCAGATGCTGTTCCGACAGGCAACGCATTGGCAACGAGACAGGAGCCGATCGCCAATACAAAGCACATTCCCCGCCACGGTCCGAGCCACTTCATGTTTCGTCTCCCCTTTAGAAACCGCCGTCCGCGAGTGCTGCTTCGGAGCGGCTTCCGCTGGCTCGTCATTCAATCGTCGGGCGAAACCGTCATCGCCCTTTCGATGGCGTCGATCAGGGATTCGGCCGGGAACGGCTTGTGCAGATAGGCGACGCAGCCCGCTTTGACCGCCTCCTGTTCGAGCGCCTGATCGTCGACGGCGGTGATGAAGATGACCTTTATCTTCGAGCCGCCGTCCTTCAGCCGGTGCCAGAGTTCGATGCCGGATATGCCGCCGAGATGGACATCGAGCACGATGCAGCCGATTTCGCTCGACGTGGCGCGGTTCAGAAAGGCCTCGGCCGAGGCATATCCTTCCGTCGCGAAACCATGCGCGTTCAACAGCCGCGCGACGCTCTTGCGCATGCTCGGATCGTCTTCCACGACGGCCACTTTGCGTGGTTGGCTTTCCAAGGGATGCCTTTCTGAGGCCCATGCGGAAAGGCATGTCCAGCCCCGATCATGACGATCGTATGACCAACGTCGAAGGCTGGATATTGTCCTATGGGGAAGCGCGGCGAACAGCACCGTGCGCATCATCAGACGGTTTTGCTGTCAGGTCGAGAAGTCCCAGTCTCTCTGCGATCGACACGGCCTCGGCCAGCGAATGCACGCCAAGCTTTTCCATGACGTTGTGCCGGTGCGCCTTGACGGTTCGTTCGGAGGTGCCGAGTTCGTAAGCGATCTGCTTATTGAGCTTGCCGCGGACGATCAGGCCGAAAACGTCGAACTCGCGTGGCGTCAGGGCGTCCAGACGCGCCTGGAGTGTATGGACGCGATTGTGTTCGGCGCGCCGTATCTCTGAGCGAAGCAGCGCCCGCTCGACGGCCCCCAGCAACGCCTCCCTCGAGGCCGGTTTCTCCAGGAAATCTTCGGCGCCGGCCTTCATCGCCCGGACGCTCGCCTTGATGTCGCCTCGCCCCGTCAGAAACACGGTCGGCAGCAGTGGTGCTTTCTCGGTGAGCCGGTCCTGCAACTCGAGCCCGCTCAGACCTGGCATCTGCAGGTCGAGGAGGATGCATCCGGGGTCGGAGCCCGACAGGTTGGCCAAAAGCTCTTCGCCCGAGCCGTAGGTGACGACGCGATAGCCGGATGCCTCCATCAACCGTGCCAGCGCGGTGCGATAGGAGTTGTCGTCGTCGACGATATGAATGATGGGTTCCAATTGGGTCATCCGTGCTGAGCAAGCGGCAGGACGAAACGAAACACGGCGCCGCCTTCGGCACGATTGTCCGCCCATATCTTGCCGCCATAGGTTTCGATAATCGCGCGGGCGATCGAGAGACCCAGCCCGGTGCCTGTCGGCTTGGTCGTGTAGAACGCATGGAAAACATGGTCGAGCTGGTCGCTCGGGATGCCGCGGCCGGTATCGGAGATCGACAGCTCGACCTCGGAATTCTCGATCAGCGCCGTCCGAAAGACCAGCTTCCGCTCGGTCGTCGCCGCATCGACCATGGCGTCCATCGCATTGGTGGCGAGGTTGAGAATGACTTGCTGGAGATGTACCTTGTCGGCCCGCACCGGCAGCGCCCGGGTCGGGTCGCTGGAGCTGACGACGATGCTTTTTTGTCCCGCCTCGGCGTGGAGGATATGGATCGCGCTGTTGACCACCTCATTCAGGTCGAATTCCTGCCAGTCGATCTCGCTTCGCTTCTGCAGCAGTCCCCGCAGTCGAACAATGATATCGCTGGCGCGCTGGTCGTCCTCGCGGATGTCGATGAGAATCTGCCGGATGAGGTCGAGATCCGGCTGCTCTTTCCGAAGCAGGATTTCGAGGGCATCGACATTGCTGCGGATCGCTCCGAGCGGCTGGTTCAGTTCATGGGCGATCGATGCCGACAGGGCTCCCGCCGTTGCCGACTGGTTGAGATGCACGAGTTCGAGCAGACGAAGCCGCGCTTCCTGCTCCGCGGCCAGCCGGCGCTGCCGCTCGACCAGAAGCACCGTGATGATCGCCCCCTGAAGCGCAAGCGCTGCAACGATGCCGATGATCGCCGCCCAGTATTCCTCCCAGAGGCTCTTCTCCTTGAAGCTCAGGACGGTTCCGGCAGGAAGCCCGCTCTCCGGCAAGCCCCAGCGCGTCAACTCTCTCGCATCGGCGACAAAGGTTTTCGGCACGTTGACGCTGGCGATCGGTTTTCCCGCGATCGCGTCGAGGGCGAGTTCGGCGACCGCCGTTCCGACCGACTCGAAGGTGACGGTATTACCGCCGACGGCGCCATGGCCGATATACGTGGAATAGGGACCGTAGACGGGAGCGCTCGCCTTGGCGGCAATCCGTTCGAGCGCGTTGCGCGGAATGAAGTTCCTGCCGCTGCGATCGGTAAAGACGGTCAGAACCAGAATGATGCTCCCTTCCGGCACACGCGAGGCGCGGTCTGCGAATTCATCGATGGTCAAATCCTCGACGTAGGTCGTTTTAAGACCGCTTGCGGGGCCGGGGAGATCCGAGCGCGCCGTCGCAAGCCAGGAGCGGTCGAAATCCGAGGACCCGCCGATGATGACGAGATCGCGGGCTTCCGGCTGGAGACCGCGCGCCATGAGAAGGGTTTTTGCGATGTCATACTCGCTGAAAGCCCCGACGACGTCGCTCGGCAGACTCAACTTCACGGCGTCCGCGCTGCTGAAGCCGCAGAACACGATCTTCGCATCCGGGGCGATCGCATGCCGGTACTTGACGATGAAGCCCGTTGCCTCCTCACCAAGCGCAATCACTACATCCGGACGTCGGTCGGCGTATTTCTCACTGAGATATCGCGCCATCCGGTCGATGTGAACCTTCTCGGGGAATCTGGAAAGATCGAGAAATTCCGAGAACAGATCGACCTTGCCCATTGTCGCCTGCTGCAGTCGATGTCTCAGGGTCTCGCCAGCAATGGTCGTTGCCGGGATTTTCTCGTCATAGGGATAGAGGATGAGGATGCGTGGCACCTGGTCCACGATCTCCGCCGACAAGGGCTCGGCCATCACAACGATCAAGAGCAACAGAAGGCAACGAAATGCGGATGCGATCCGGGTGAACGGGCTCGATGGTTTCGTCGATGCACGAGCCATATTGAACGTCCTTTGCGCCATTCTCCGTCAATGCGTTCGGAGGTGACGATGCGGCCGGGGCGATTGCCCGTCGGCGTTCAACTATTTCAAAAATTAGTCCGGCCCCCGCGCCGAAACCTTCCTGCCCTGCGTACGGCTTCCACACCCAATGCGATTGCTGACCGATCCATACCGCGCCAACTCGTGCGCGCTGCCCCAAAGGACAATACCGCCGAGGCGCGTTCCTGACTAGGCTGCGATGCGATGAATAGCTTTCGCGTAAGTAGCAATTGCGTGAACTCGGCGTAGTTCCAGTTTCGACGACAACAGACGCGCGGCGTGCTTCGGTGCATCCATCAATGCAAGGTCTGCATGTGGTCAGGCCACCGTCAGCTATCTTCGGCTGGCAGAGTGCGTCATCACACGTTCGTCGGGGGGACCGGCAATGAGTCGCACAACCATAAATTATGGTCTTGGTGCGTTGAGGAGAAGTGTCGGACACGCACGCTGAGAAGTCCCTTCGAGGAAACTGCTCCGCTGTGTCGACGATAACAATCGACCCGCCTGCGATAACTGGAAGATGCGGCATGAGGCGTTGCCATATGGGGCGCAGGCTGCCGGCCCATTTCGGGCAGCCAGGAAGGGAATCGAGACCATGAGCAAGATGAAAAACATCTGGTTTGGTCTGCTGGCTTCCACTTTTGTTGCGTCAGCAGCAATCATGCCGGCAGCCGCGCAAGATCAGCAAAAACCCAACATTGTCGTCATCATGGGCGATGATGTTGGCTGGTTCAACATTGGCGCCTATCACCGGGGCATCATGTCCGGGAAGACGCCGAACCTCGACAAGCTTGCCTCCGAGGGCATGCTATTTACCGACTACTACGCGGAAGCGAGCTGCACTGCGGGCCGAGCAAGCTTCATCACAGGTGAAATCCCGTTGCGCACCGGCTTGACGACGGTCGGACAAGCGGGGGCAGACGTCGGCATGCCGGACAAGGCCGCAACCATTGCCGCCGCCCTCAAGACCGAGGGCTACGCCACCGGTCAATTCGGTAAGAACCATCTCGGCGATTTGAACAAGTTCCTGCCAACGCTGCATGGCTTCGATGAGTTCTTCGGGTACCTGTATCACCTCGATGCGATGTCAGACCCCTACTGGTATTCGTTCCCGAATGACCAATCGTACCGGGACAAAGTGGGGCCGCGCAATTTGGTCCACAGCTTTGCAACGGACACGGACGACACGACCGAGCAGCCGCGTTGGGGCAAGATCGGCAAGCAGCGGATCGTCGACGAGGGACCTCTGGCGCCATTCGCCGACATGACCAACGTGCCGAACATGCATGACATCACGCCCAAGGCAAAGTACGACATGGGGACGTTCGACGAAGTGCTGGTCAAGGCCTCGTGCGACTTCATGGACAAGGCCAAGACTGACGGCAAACCGTTCTTTGTCTGGCACAACACGACGCGCATGCACGTCTGGACGTTTCTGTCGCCAAAATACCAGGCGCTCATGAACAGCGACAGCAATTACGGCCTCGAAGAAGCCGGCATGGCGCAACTGGATGACAGCGTCGGCGCCATCATGAAGTGTGTGGAGGATGCGGGCGAGACCGACAACACCATCGTCATCTTTACAACCGACAATGGGGCGGAGGTATTTACCTGGCCCGACGGTGGCATGACCCCGTTCAAGGGCACCAAGGGTACGGTGATGGAAGGCGGCTTTCGGGCACCGGCAATCATCCGCTGGCCGGGTAAAGTCAGGCCGGGCACTGTCGAGAACGGCATCTTCTCCGCTCTGGATTGGTTCCCCACGCTGGCGGCGGCAGCTGGCAACACCGAGATCACTGAGCAGTTGCTCAAGGGTGTGAAGCTGGGCGACAGGACCTACAAGAATCACCTTGATGGCTACAATCAGTTGGACCTGCTGGTGGGCAAATCCCCATCCGCACGGCATGAATTTTTCTACTTCGGCGGCCCTTCTCTGGGGGCGGTTCGCATCGACAACTTCAAGTTCCAGTTCTTCCAACAGCCGCAGGGCTGGCCCGGTGGGAAGGTCACAACGGACATGCCCACTATGGTGAATATCCGCCAGGACCCATTCGAGCGGACACCATCGATCGGCGGCCAAAGCCTCAATGACCTCGGCGGAGGCTATATGAATGACTTCTTCGCACGCGAGTTCTGGCGGTTCGTCAGCGTCCAGCAGGAGGTCGCAAAACTGGCGCTCACGGCGATTGACTATCCGCCGATGCAAGACCCGGCTTCGTTCAATCTTGATGCTGTCAAGAAGCAGATCGACGCCGCAATTAAGAACAAGCCAGGTAACTAGAAGGCCCGCTCAACACGACGGGCGGTTTTCCAGGGCCGCCCGTCTGGTTTCAAGGCACAGTCCTCCGCATGTCTCAAGGGACGATGCGGGAATCTGGACACCTAACCGATGGAGGGGTCGTTATGACTTTGGGACGTAACTTCCTCAGACTGGCCGGCGGAGTCGTGCTTGGCCTGGCAACGTTGTTTGTTGTTGCCTCGGCGCAGGCCCAGACCGCTCCGCTGCCGTCGTGGAATGACACCGTCCCGAAGGCGGCCATCGTCGCCTTCGTCGAGAAGGTGACCAAGGAAAACTCGCCCGACTTCGCTCCCGAACCGGAGCGCATCGCCGTTTTCGACAATGACGCCACGCTGTGGGTCGAGCATCCGATGTACACCCAACTCGCCTTCGCACTCGACCGCGTGAAGGCCGAGGCAGCTTCCCATCCCGAATGGACGGACACGCAGCCGTTCATGCGCTGCCCCAAAGGACAATATCGCTGAGGCGCAATCCTGACTAGGCTCCGATGCGATGGGTGGCGTTCGCATAGGTAGCGATTACGTGAACTGGGCATAATTCCAATTTCAACGGACAGCAGACGCGAATGCTCCGGCGTGCTTCCGGCGCATCCGTCAATGCAAGGTTTTACATGCGGTCGCCGAATTTCGATGGATTGTCGTCCATGCGTCCAGAGTGTCCTTTGTGCGCTCCCCCTTGAACGCGCGGCGCTCCAGCGCGAAGGCCACCGCAACGGATATCTTCCGAACGGGAGATGTGTATTCACCGGAGGAGCTGAAAATGATCCGCAAAAGCCTTAGTTACAGTCTCGGTGCGTTGACGACTGTGGCGTTTCTCTGGGGCGCGATCGCCCCGGCGCAAGCTCAGGAGACGAGAAAGCCGAACATCCTGTTCATCATGGGCGACGACATCGGCTGGATGCAGCCGAGCATCTATCATCAAGGCATTGCGGTGGGAGAAACGCCCAACATTGACCGCATCGGCAATGAGGGTGCGAAGTTCATGACGTACTACGCCGAGCAGAGCTGCACGGCCGGACGCACTGCCTTCCTCACCGGCATGCAGCCGGTGCGCGTCGGCATGGTCCTACCGGAAATTCCCGGAAGCCCGTCCTACTTGCGGACCGGCACGCCTTCGCTCGCCAAGTTCCTATTCGATCTCGGCTACAACACCGGCGAGTTTGGCAAGAACCATCTCGGAGATCACACTGAATCCCTGCCGACCGCGCACGGCTTCCAGGAGTTCTGGGGGTATCTGTATCACCTCGACGCCATGCAGGGAGTAAGCTTCCCTGATATCAACAGGACACCGACCGAGCAGACACTCGCGCCGCCTTGCAAGAACACGCCGATCCCAGGACTTGCAGAGGATCCCGCGGCCGTTGATCCCAAGACGACAACTTGCCTGACGCCACCGCGGCCGATGCTCGCGTGCACATCGTCCGACGGGACTGCGGCGAACCAAAGCTGCAAGGATCAGGGCCCGCTGACGCTGGAGCGATCGAAGACCGTGGACGAGGAGATCTCGGCCAAGGTTATCGACTTCCTCGACCGCAACGATCCCGAGAAGACGAAGAAGCCGTTCTTTGTCTGGTACAACCCGGCCCGTATGCACATCACGACCGTGCTCCCGGACAAGTACCTGGCCATGGTCGGCGAGCCTGGCGGCAAGGACTGGGGCGTCAACGAAGCCGGCATGAAGCAGATGGACGACAACATCGGCTACGTGCTGAAAAAGCTTGAGGAGATGGGTGAGCTCGACAATACCATCATCGTCTTCACCACCGATAACGGCGCCGAGACGATCACCTTCCCCGACGGCGGCACCACCCCCTTCAAGGGCGGCAAGCTGTCCACCTGGGAAGGCGGCATGCGCGCGCCGCTGGTTGTACGCTGGCCCGGGCATATCGAGCCCAGAACGGTGAAGAACGAGATGTTCGCCGCTCTCGACTGGCTGCCCACCTTGGTCGACATTGCCGGCGGCCCCAAGGGCAACGAGCTGAAGGCGCGGATCGAGAAGGGCGAGTATCCTGGCATCGCCAAGACCACGCTCGACGGGGTCAACCAGCGCGACTACCTGGAAGGCAAGTCGGAAAAATCCGCGCGCGACCACTTCTTGTACTACTCCGGTAAGGAGCCGTCGGCAGTGCGATACAAGAACTGGAAGATGTACTTCGCGATGGTGTCGGACGACCCGGCTGGCTTTATCACGGGCGTGGTCCCCTACGCCTGGACGCAGGTCGTCAACATCAAGCGCGATCCTTTCGAGACTTCGGTCGGACAACAGTTGAAGACGCTCTTCGGTACGGGCGGAGCCATCGCATCACCGTCCACCGCCTACGTCTACGATTGGAACATGCTACCCATCGGGCAGCAGTTGTGGCTGAAGCACCTCCAGACCTACGTCGACTTCCCGCCGATGCAGGACCCGGCAAGCTACAATCTGGAGCAGGTCATGCAGCAGGTCCGGGAAATGAAGACCGGTCACGACTGACGCGCCAATGGGCGTACGACATGGCGGGGCGGCCCAGGACGGCCGCCTGCCAACCGGACGCGCTGCGGATCGCTCTGTATTTTTCACGGGAAAGTAGCGGAACGACCCCCAAGGCGCTTGCCGTTACCGCGGCAACTGCTCGGCCAACAACAGGAGACACGACATGGGAGTGTTCCATCATTTCGAGCGCGGCCGTCGTCGACTGTTCGTAACGCTCGCGGCAATCTTGGTTCCGATCGCTGTCGCCTGCTCCGGCGATCCTTCCCAGGCCCAGACCGATCCGCTGCCGTCATGGAACGACACCGCCCCGAAGGCGGCCATCGTCGCCTTTGTCGAGAAGGTGACGACAGAGAACACGCCCGACTTCGTCCCGGAGCCTGAGCGCATCGCCGTCTTCGACAATGACGGCACGCTGTGGGTCGAGCATCCGATGTATACCCAACTCGCCTTCGCGCTCGACCGTGTGAAGGCCGAGGCTCCGTCCCATCCGGAATGGAAGGACACGCAGCCGTTCAAGGCAGTGCTCGAAGGCGACATGAAGACCCTTGCCGCATCCGGCGAAAAGGGCCTCATCGAGCTCATCATGACAACCCATAGCGGAATGACCAGCGACGAGTTCCAGAAAGTCGTTTCCGATTGGCTTGCCACCGCACGCGATCCGCACTTCAAGCGTCCCTACACCGAACTCGTCTACCAGCCGATGCTTGAACTGCTGGCCTATCTGCGCGCCAACGGCTTCAAGACCTTCATCGTATCCGGCGGCGGCATCGAGTTCATGCGGCCGTGGTCGGAACAGGTCTATGGCGTCCCGCCCGAGCAGGTCGTAGGCTCGTCGATCAAAACCCAGTTCGAGATGCGTGACGGGATGCCGACCCTGTTTCGCCTGCCGCAGGTCAACTTCATCGATGACAAGAGCGGCAAGCCGGTCGGCATCAACGAGCATATCGGCCGCCGCCCGATCGCCGCCTTCGGCAATTCCGACGGCGACCTGGAAATGCTGCAATGGACGACAATGACGGGTGGGAGCGTCCGTTTCGCCATGCTCATTCATCACACCGATGCCGAACGTGAATACGCCTACGATCGCGACACGGAATTCGGCCGCCTCGACGAGGCGCTCGATGCAGCGGCGATAAACAAATGGACCGTGGTCGACATGAAGGCAGATTGGAAAGAGATCTTTCCGAAGAAGTAGACTGCGTTGCGTGCATCGTGTGCGACCCTCTTGTGCAGTCAATGTCCATCCACGTTCGTGAGGCCATCAGGACAGGCGGCCCTGCCGCTTATCCCAAACTCGAAGGACATCCACGATGAAAATCAATCATGTCGCCGGCTTGATAGCCGTTGTCGGAGGCCTGGCACTGGCGGCAACCGCTGCACTCGCCCAGGATTCCACGAAGAAGCAGCATGTGCCGCTGGGCAAGGCGATCGGAACGGTCGCGCCCACCGGTCCGGTGCCGTCACTTGCGGTCATCAACTCGGATGGCGCCAAGATCGATGGTGACAAATTGGTTCTGACTGGCGTGTCGGCAAATTCGATCGTCTTTGCCGATCGACCGGTGCGGGCCGCCGGACATGTAACCACCGAACAGTTCATCATGCAGTGGGATGAGGGCAAGGACAACTTCGCCATCGACCCTCCAAACGCAACGGTGTCGGTGCTGGGAGGTGGCGGCTCGGACGTCAGTGACGTCGTGGTCACTCTGAAATCTCCAAAACTGGAAGGTACTACGCTCACATTCGATATTGCCGTTCTGGAAGGAAGTCTGAGTGGTGCGGCCGGACCCGCTGCGGTTTTCATTGATCATTTCGCCGGTGGTTTTGGCGGCGGTGGTTTTGGCGGAGGTGGCTTCCGCGGTGGGGACTTTGGTGCCGGCGGGTTTCATGGAAGCTATGCGCGTGTCGGGGACGCCAGTTTCGCCCATGTCGGAGGTGCCTATTGGCACGCGCCCGTCTATCACGGGGCTTGGTATCGCGGCGCTCCGGTTGCCGCGGGGGTGGTGGCTGGTGCCGCCGTCGGCGCTGCAGCAGCCAATCCGTATTACTACCCGCCGCAATGCGGCTACTATCCGTACCCGCCTTGCTACTAACCTGGCAGGTTGTTGTAGTCAGCACGAACACAGCCGCCACGAACAAAAAATGGAAAGCTCGGCTGATTGGGTTCTCTCAGTTGCTTTTCTGCCCGATGCTTTGGTCACGCTGCCGGGTGCAGCGAGACCTTTGTTCCAGAACGATACGGAGCGTTCGATTGACGGGGTTTGTTCTCTCAGCGGCATTTATTCGGGCAGCCCTATTGTTTGGCGCCTTGCTTGCGTTCGCCGCACAGACCGTTGCGGCCGAGACGGTTCCGCCTGCCGCCGATCCGCTGATCGCGATTCATGACGGGTTCGTGGCCGAGACGACATGTTCGTCCTGCCACGCCGATGAGGCGGCCGCATTCGCCACGTCGCATCACGCCAAGGCGATGGCCCTTGCCGACGACAAAACCGTGCGTGCCGATTTCAACAACACCCGGTTCGAGCGCGATGGCATTGCGGCAGAGTTCTTCCGCCGCGACGGTCGCTTCTTCGTCCGCACGGAAGGACCGGACGGCCGGCAAGCGGACTTCGAGGTTAAATACACTTTTGCCTACGAACCCCTGCAGCAATATCTGATCGATCTCGGTCACGGGCGATTGCAGGCTTTCGACGTCGCCTGGGACACAGACAAGCAGGCGTGGTTCTGGCTCGGCGAAAGCAAACCGGCACGGCCAGCATCCACCTATCATTGGACAGGGCCTTTCTATCGCTGGAACCGCACCTGCATCGACTGCCATTCCACCAACCCTCAGGTCAATTTTCGGCCGGAGACGAACGAATACAAGTCGTCCTACGTCGCGACCAGCATCGGCTGCCAGTCCTGTCACGGCGGCGGTGCGAAGCATGTCGAGTGGGCCAAGGCCAAATCCAAAGATGCCCCGACGGCGGCTCCCGGTCTGGGCCTGTCGAAGGTCGATGCAGGCACCTGTTTTGCCTGTCACGCGCGGCGGACCAAGCTTGTCGATGGCTATCGACCCGGAAACGCCTTCCTCGACCATTTTTCGCCGGCACTGCTCCGCCGGGACCTCTATTTTCCGGACGGACAGATTCTCGACGAGGTGTTCGAGTACGGCTCCTTCCAGCAGAGCAAGATGGCGAGAGCGGGCGTCACCTGCTTTGATTGCCACAAGCCACATGAAGGTACGGTCAAGGCCGTCGGCAACGCCCTATGCACGCAATGCCACACTGAAACGGCACCGGAGCGTTTTGAAAAATACGATCCCAGCGGAGTGTTCGACACGACGGCACATACCCATCACCCGACGGGGTCGCCCGGCGCGCAATGCGCCAACTGCCACATGCCCCAGCGCACCTACATGAAGGCGGATCCGCGACGCGACCACTCCTTCGTGATCCCGCGCCCAGACCTTTCCGAAGCCTACGGCGTCCCGAATGCCTGCACCTCGTGTCATGAAGGCAGGACAAACGCATGGTCAGCGGAGACCATGGACAAATGGTACGGCACGCACTGGCGCAATCGCCCGACGATCGCGCACGCCTTCGCGGCAGCGGCGCAGGACGATCGTGCAGCGATCGATGATCTGCGCAGGTTTTTGGCCGACCGCGAACAACCAGGCATCGTCAGGGGCAGTGCGATTGCCGAAATGACGAGGCTCGACGGAGTAGCCACGGCCGCAGACGTCGAAGTTGCAGCGAAAGACTCCGATCCGCTCGTCCGACTGGGGGCAGCAGAAGCGGCTGCCAGCTTGCCGCCTGAACTTCGATTGGCCGCGATCGGCGTTCTTCTTGGCGACGAAGCCCGAGCAGTCCGGGTGGCCGCAGCCAGGGCTCTTGGCAGCACCCCGTCACTGGACCTTCTCGGCGACCAACGCCGGGTCTTCGATGCGGCCGTCGACGATTTGCGCGCCTATGTCGAGGCCAACGCGGACGTCGCCGAGGTACAGAACAACCATGGGACCTTCCTGTTCGAACAGGGGCGCGACGCGGAAAAGGCGTTCCGCCAGGCGATTATTCTCGATCCGACGCTTTCGGGTGCGCGCATCAATCTCGCCGAGCTGTATCGTGCCAGCGGTGACAATGAGAAATCCGAACAGGCCTACGCTGAGGCGGTCGCCGCCAACCCGGATATGGCAGACCTTCGCTACGGACATGGTTTGTCGCTCGTTCGCCAAAAGGCGATGCCGGACGCGATCCGGGAACTGGAGGCTGCCGTGCGCCTGGCCCCTGCCAACTCCCGATACAGGACGACGGCAGCAATCGCGCTGGATGCGGTGGGCCGCACGGATGACGCTTTCGAACTATTCGATCCGACCGTTCCGGGGGGTGCGACTGACGCCAATCTGCTCGGCACTGCCATTCAGCTTGGACTCAAACTCGGCCGCTATGCCGAGACGCTTGAGTTTGCGGAGGCGCTCGCTCGTCTCCAGCCGAACGATCCACGGACCGCAGAACTCGTCAGGCAATTACAGGATGCAGTTCAACATGGCAGGTAAGCGCGCCTGTCGGACGAAGTGACCTATCCAGCAGTCAGAATTTTTGTGGGATCAATATCACCGGACCCAACGGGCTCACGTCGGCAGGCCAAAAATTGTGGCCGGGGAGCGACCGCAGTTTTCCCATCATCTCCATTACGAGGTACGGAGAACCGGGAGAATTGGGATATTTGGGGTTGCCCACAATCCGGATGAAGCCATTTTCGGTCATTGGGCAGGTCGCCTCGGCGAGCTGGCCAATCGCTGCGAACCATTCGTGCGCATCGTCATGGGTTACATGGCTTGGATCAAACAAAGCAATCAAAATATTGCTGTAAAACAATAATATAACGGCAATTCATCACACAAGACATTAATAACTTCGAGCGTTATTGGCGGCGCATCCAGCCGAGGTGACAGGAGAGGAACGCCATTGCGCTCGCCGCCACTGCGCGGCCGGCGCAGAGGCGTGGCTGCAACCTAAGCGCTCTTTCTCGGCTGGGTTGACGGTAAGCGTTCAACGCTGAAAAACGTTTCTCCGTTCGACGAAAGCGGTTTTCAGACCAACCAGCAACGAAAATTGTGAGCCACTATGTGATGGGGAGGTCGGAAATCAGGCGCGCTGACACCTTCCGAGCAGAAGTCCGCCGTGCCGTGCCAGGAAGTTCAACGACGGACATAATCCCTGAGGAAACGGAGCCAGGCGTGGATTTTCTGCGGGACCATCTGCATGGGCAGGTGCATCGCGTAAATCTGGTGATCGGGGAAGCGATAGGACGGCAGGGCGTCGGCCAACTTGCCCTCGGCGAGTTCTGGCGCCACGAACCAGTCAGGCAGAAGTGCTACGCCTGCGCCGGCAACCGCCAGCGCCTTGACGACCGACGCGTTGTTGGCAAGCAGCCGGGACTGACGAGGCACCTCGAATGTGCATTCGCGGCCGTCTTCGTCGTACATTTTCCAGCTTTTCACACGGTCGACGGTGGCATTGCTGATGTACGGCAACGCGCTCAGCATCTCCGGCGTACCAATAGCAGTTTCTTCGACGCCGGCGATGATGTCCGGCGACGCGACCAGCCTGATCTGATACGTCCCCAAATGCACACCGGCATATGGCGAGGTCTGGAATTGCTCGTTGCGCCCCAGCCGGATGGCGACGTCGAAGCGATCGCGCACGAGGTCGACATTCGTCGGATAGGCCTCGAACTGGATGTCGAGGTCTGGATGCAGCGCGGCGAATTCCTGAAGGGCCGGAGCAATCACCGCGACGCCATATTCAACGGTCGATGTCAGCCGCAAGCTGCCGCTCAGCACCGTTTGCTCCATGCGCGCTTCGGCAATCGCCTCATCGGCTTCCGTGAGAATGCGCAGGCAGCGCGCATAAAACCGTTCGCCGGCATCGGTCAGACCAAGGCTGCGCGTGGTGCGATGAAGGAGTGTGACGCCCAATTCGCTTTCGAGCTGCTTGAGGTTGAAACTGATGGCGGCTCTGGCCTGATTGAGTTGCTTGGCAGCCGCTGTGAACGATCCTGTTTCCACGACGGCTCGGAAAACAGTCAGGCGATCCAGACTCACCGCCATGCAGTACTCCAATTGGTAAAAATATACGACAGGTGATGTCTAATTGTATCGACTTATTCGACGGCATGAAAGGGAATATCCCTGCGGACGTCATTCCCATCGAAGGTTTTCCCGTTGTCCGCCCCCTCCCGAATTGCCACCCTCTACCTTCTCGGATTCGCCGTCGATCTCGCGAATATGTTCATCTTCAACGCCGCCCTGCCGGCGTTGCAACGCGAGTTGAGCGCATCGGTCGTGCAGCTCGCCTGGGTCGGCACGATCTACATGCTTGGCCTGACTGTCGCCATTCCGCTGGGGAGTTGGCTTGCGCGCCGGATCGGCGAACGCCGCGTGTTCATTGCCTCCCTGCTCATTGTTGCGGTGGGCGGTATCGGCGGAGGCAGCGCCACTGGGATTGAGACGCTTCTTGCCTGGCGCCTCGTTCAAGGTCTCGGCGGAGGACTGCTCGTGCCGGTCGGCCAGAGCATGGCCTATCGCGCCTATCTTCCGGAAGACCGCGCCCATCTGACGGCCGTGGTCATGACGGTCGCGCTGTTGGTGCCGGCACTTTCACCCGCCATCGGCGGGCTCGCGGCCGATCATGTGTCCTGGCGCTGGGTATTTATCGGCGTTGCGCCACTGGCAGCGGCGATAGCTGCGTTGGCCCTTGCCTGGGCTCCCGTCGATCGATTGGCGGAAGCGAAGCCGGCGCTCGACATTCCCGGCTTCCTGCTGAGCGCCATCACCCTGTTTTGCCTTCCCCTTGGTCTGACGCTCATTAGTCAGACGGGAAACGGCGTTCATGCCGCAATTGTCCTTGCCTTGGCGATCGTCGCGGGCGCTGCCTATGTCCGCCATGCGTTGCGCTCGCGCAATCCGCTGCTTGATCTGCATCTGCTTTCCGATCCGATGCTCAGGACTGGCAGCATCATCTACCTGTGTGTGCCGGGCGTTTTCACGGGCGTAAACCTGGTCGCCTCCCTGTACTTGCAGGACCGCCTTGGTCTGACGGCCACACAGACCGGCATGCTCATGCTTCCATGGGCAGCAGCATCCTTCGTCGCCATCATGTCGACGCGGCGGCTGTTCGCGTCCCGCGGCCCGCGCCCGCTCTTTCTCGTCGGCATGACGGTCACCTGCGCCGGCGTGCTGCTGCTGGCCACGCCATTCGCCGGAAAGTTCATCATCGCGTCCTTTGCTGTAATGGGCTTCGGGGCAAGCCTTTGCACGTCCACCGCCCAGACGGCAGCCTTTACGTCGGTTCGGACGGAACGGATGGCAGAGGCAAGTGCGCTGTGGAACATCAACCGTCAGCTCAGTTTCTCGCTCGGTGCGAGTGTGCTGGGAGGCCTGCTGGGGCTTTTCCTGGCGACCAGCGGCGGCGTGGCCGACGTCCTGCCCTACCGCTACTGCTTTGTGATCGCTGCCGTTCTGATCTTGTTGCCGCTGCCCTTCGTTCTGCGGCTGCCGCGAGCCAGTCAGCGCGCGTAACCCATTCTTTCAAGCTGTCCGACAAGGAGCCGAACATGACCGATATTGAAAAATTCTTCCGTGAAATTGTCGATCTCCACATTGAGATCGAGCGCTGGTTCACCGGGACAGCCCACCCCAACGATCTGGTGCAACTGCTCGAACGCTTCTCGCCTGAGTTTCGCATGATTTCCGTGCAAGGGACGGCTCTCGGAAAAGAGGGCGTGGGTGAATTGTTCGCACGTCTGCACGGGAAGCGCCCGGAGCTGCGGATCACGGTCGACGAGATGCAGATCAGTCAGGAATGGTCGGGCGGAGCCTGCGTCACTTATCGCGAGACGCACGCGGATGCGGGCGGGGTTGAAACAGCAAGACGCTCGACCGTCGTTTTGGAAGCTTCAGCGGATGGCTCGCTCCGGTGGCGGCATCTGCATGAAACGCCGATTGCGGCTTAGGCACGTCTACGATGCCCTGTGCGCACTATCCTCGCTGTACAGGAAGTGTGCTTCAACGATCGCATAAGTACGCGGTTCAAACCTGGTCAAGAGCAAGGGAATTGTTAGTCGCGGGGCGTGCAAGTCTCAGCTGGATCATAGACAAGTGAAACGACAGCGCTTATATTTAGCGCCTGGTATTACCTTTAACTAAGGAGGGTTGCCATGGCATCCCCGACCTCGCTCAAGCTCGATGATGAGCTCAAGGGCCGCGTTCAACACTTGGCCGAAATCCGCCGCCGGTCTTCTCACTGGATCATGCGTGAAGCGATTGCACAATACGTGGAGCGAGAAGAGAAGCGAGAGGCATTGCGACACGCCACGCTCAGCGCGTGGGAGGAGTATCAAGCAACCGGCCTACATGCCACTGAGGACGAGGTCGAAAAATGGCTATCCACGTGGGGAACGGACGACGAGAGCGCCGCACCTGAATGCCACAAATAGTCTTCTCGCCAGCAGCTGTTCGTGATCTTGAACACCTTCGCAAATTCTTGCAGGCCAAAAGCCCATTGGCAGCCAAGCGAGCAGGTGAAGCCATTCTGAAGGGTGTGCAAGCCCTTGGCGCACATCCTAAAATGGGGCGCCTCATTGATGATCTGCCTGATCAATATCGAGAGTGGCTCATTGATTTTGGAGATCGCGGATACATCACGCGCTACCGTATTGATGGGGACATTTTGACAATCCTCGCCGTGCGCCATCAGAAAGAAGCTGGCTTCTGAGAGTGCCGGCGGTGTCGTCTTTGAGCGATTGCTCGTCCTATGTGACTGTCCTCAATGCTGGACTGAAACGGGCTTCGCCGGTTTAGGCGGAAGTTTCACTTATTGCATGGGCCGATCACCAGCGGATGCACACGGGCTATACTGCATCCTTCCGCAAACCAAAGGTCAGCGATGGCTGGAACCTCAAGCGTTGAGCCAGGCAAGGCGCTCGACGAATACAGCTTTGGGGGCATGCGGCGGCCCGATAGAATTGCTGCTCCTACGCGAACGCCGCTCGCTTATGCTATATATTCCTAATCCATCATACATGCGAGCGGTGGGGGTGGCGGATGCTCGAAAGTCGGGTCAACAACCCACGACAACCGACGAAACCTTCGGGACGCAAGGGACGCCTCTCCGAATATGGAGGTGAGCGGCGGATCGTCACCGCCATCTGCTATGATCTCGTCGGGTCGACGAGACTTCTCCACCTGCTCGACATAGAAGACTATCAGGAACTGATCGTTGCGTTTCAGAATGCAGCGAAACACGCGATAATCTCTCATTCCGGCGTCATGCAGCTTGAGGCTGGAGATGGCGGCGTGGCGCTCTTTCCGATCGAGTTGGGTGCGAAGGATGCGGCTTCGCTCGCCATTCGCGCGGGTCTCGCGATCGTCGAGGGCTGCGCGGGCGTTGCCCGAGAAGCCGGGCGCGACGACTTGCACGTTCGAGTCGGGATCGCGACATCCGTTGCGCTCATTCAAGAGACGCAGGAGGAGAAGGGGGAACCGGTTACGGGTGCTGCACTGGCCATAGCCACCCGTCTGGAAGAGATTGCCGACCCAGACAGCGTTTTCGTTTCGGAGGACACGCGCGACCTGGCCGGTAGGTCGCATGCTTTCGTGTTCGAAGGCGCCAGGACGCTCAAGGGCTTCACTGTGCCCGAGAAGGTATGGCGCGCACTCGGTCACAAGATTGATGTCGACAGGTTCTACGCTTTCGGGAGCCTTGGCGGCCCCTTCATTGGCCGCGAAAGCGAGTTGAACACGATCGCCGCCTGTTGGGAAAAGGTCACCGCGCAAGGTGGCGAAATCCTCCTGCTCGAAGGAGATGCAGGCATCGGAAAATCGCGGCTTCTGCGGGAAGTCCGCAAGATGACGCGCGACCGGCGATCAGGGCTGTACTTCTTTCAGTGCCTGCCAGGCGGGCATCGCTCGACGCTGCATCCCCTGTTGAACAGTCTTATGGGCGCAACGTCGGGACAAGACGATCAACTGGGCCTGTCCGCCTCCGCTGTAGCAAACCCCTTTGAACGAAACGGCATTCGCGACGCAGAAACGATTGAAACATTCGCGTATTTGCTGGGTGCGCTGGGACGAAATCAACGGCTCGCCGACAACGACCCAAAAGCCATCCGGGAAAAGGCTCATCGCGCCGTGTTTCGCGCACTCGCGGCGTTGTGCGCGAACGGCCCGATCGTCCTGGCTGTCGAAGACATCCACTGGATCGATCCAACCTCCCGGGATTTGCTGGCGGAGGCCGCTCGGGTTGCACACCAACTTCCGATTTTCCTCGTCGCGACCTCACGTCTCGGGTTTGCGTCGGATTGGCTGGACGCGGCCAACCCCACGCGGCTGACGCTGCTCCCGCTTGATCGTGACGAAACACGACGGGCGATAGAGGCAAGATGGCCGGAGCAGAGGCAGGGCATGCTTCCTGAGCTCTATGACGTTATCGAGAGGATATCCGGCGGCGTCCCACTCTTCATCGAGCAGATCTGCCAATGGGTCTCGGAGAACGTTGCTGCAGACACTATGAGCCTGTCGGAAAACGTCAAACCCAGCCATGTGTCGGCATTCGAGGAAATACTGGACGCACGCCTCAACCACCTGGGCACGGCCAGAGACGTGGCGCGAGCGGGAGCAGTTGCGGGCAGCCGGTTCACGCTATCGTTGCTTCGCGAACTGCTGCCAGGGCTGGGCAAAAAGTCTTTGGTCAAGGCCGCCGATACCCTGAGTGATTCAGGGTTCCTGATGCGGATCAGGACGCGAGGGCATATCGCCTACGGCTTCCGGCACGTTTTGATTCAGGAAACGATCTACAATGGGCTCTTGCGCAGGCAGCGGCAGGCATTGCATCGGCGGCTGTTCATTGCTGTCAGTCAAAACCGCCAAATGGCCGCTTGGATGGACACCGGAACGCTCGCCGAACATGCGGAACGAGCGGGCTTCATCGAAAACGCAATCGAATTGTACACTGCGGCAGGGAAGGAAAGCTCGAGCCGATCGGCGATGGTAGAGGCGCGCAACTACCTGGAGCACGCCGTGGAGATTTGCGACCGGTTCGGCGCGGGACATGCGATCGAAACACTGCAGCTATCCGCGCTGATTTCGCTCGGCCCAGTTTTGACCGGTCTTGTCGGACTGAACTCACCTCCGGCTCGCAAGTTATATGAGGATGGCGTAGCCATCGCCCGCCGGCAACCGATGGAAGAGCAATCCAGATGGTTTCCGATCTATTGGGGGTGGTGGCTCACGGGAACAGACTTTCGCGTTATGCGCGAACGCGCTCTGCAAGTGCGGGCCATGCAGGCTGGGACGGAAGATCCGGAGATCAAGCTCCAGGTTAACCATTGCATCTGGGCCATTGCTTTTAACCTTGGCCACCATCGAGAGGCCCAGGATGCGATTAAGGCCGGACTGGCGCTTTATGACGAGCAATCGGCGAAAACCAACCGAACGTTATTTGGCGGCCATGACGCCAAGGTGTGCGGTCTAGGGCAACTGGCCCTTTCGCTGTGGCTGACAGGACAATCGAAAGCATCGGATTCGGCTCTTTCGAAGATGGTCGCGTTCGTTGACCGGATATCACACGCGCCCAGCAAGGCGCATTCGCTTGATACGGAAGCGGTGTCTGCGTTCTATCGGGACGACTATGGGCGTCTCACCGAAATTTCCAAGAGAATGGCAGACTTCGCGAGATCGCATGAAATGCAGTCGCTGTCCGGCCTGTCGCTGCTGTTTGCTGGATGGGCTCTAGCGCATGGGGAAAGCCTCACGAGCGGACATGCGATGTTTCGCGAAGGGCTGTCGCTCTTGAGAAGCCTCGGTGTCGTCGCAGATCTCCCGATTTATCTCTACATGCACGCCACGCTGCTCGGGCAAGCCGGCAACTATGAGTCAGCGCTCGAGGTCACGAATGACGCGATCGAAAAGGCGAAGGAAACCGGTCATGCCTATTGGCTCGCGGAGCTCTACCGTCGCCGCGCCGTTCTTCAGGCGCGGGGCAACACCACCAAGGATCCCATCATCCTCGACCTGCGCTCAGCCGTAGATATCGCCGAACGTCAAGGAGCAAAGGCACTTCTGCGACGGGCGAGACATTCAATGCAGGAGCTTGGCGTTGCCGGTCAACATTGAACGAACGAGGCAGAAAACCGACGATCCGTCAAACCTTGAGGGGATGCTTGCGCGTTTTCGCGACGCCATACTTGCCGGCTTAAGCAACCCGCTCTCTCCTCCCGCGGACCTAGAAGCCGAGCAATGCTTGCGCGCGATTTTACGGCTCTGTCGTCGTGCGGGCATAACCCGGCTTGGTGATCTGACCGGACTTGACCGGATCGGCCTGCCGGTGGCTCAAGCCGTTCGACCCGCCGCTCTTTCTGAAGTCACGTCGCACGGGCGCGGCCTTTCCATGGCGGGAGCGGCGGTGGGGGCGATCATGGAATCGCTTGAGCGGTTTTACGCCGAAGCCATTCCCTCGGGGCGGGTATTTTCCACCACGGCGGATGAACTCAAGATCGCCGACGGCCTGTTTGAAAACCTTCTGGCACCTGATCGCCAGGGGAACTGGCGGGTACGGGCGATACCCTGGATCACCGGCGTCGACATCACGGCTGGTTTCCCACAATCGGTCCCCCTGGAACTTGTTCACACCTGCTACACGGACCCGCCGCCCGCTCATGATGGCCTGTTCATGCGCACGACCACGGGTCTCGCCTGTCATATGACCGTCTTCGGTGCATTTGCGCATGGATTGTTCGAATGTATCGAGCGCGACGCCCTCGCGCGCGCCTTCGCCACCCACGGCTTCTTCGATCGAATGCGCATTTCCCCGTTCGGGCTGGGTGACGGAGTTGATCACATACTGTCCGTTGTGGGCGAGCACCATATTTCCTTCGGCCTTTGGCTAGCTCCTTCGCCGGCAGATGTCCCAGTGGTCTGGTGCCAGACGATCGAGACAGGCCCCGGCGAACCGATCCTTGCTCTTCCGACCGAGGGTTACGCGGCAGGACCGAGCATCGCCGCGGCAGCGGAGAGCGCGATGCTCGAAGCGCTGTCAGCGCGGGCCGGGGCGATATCGGGGGCGCGCGACGATCAAACCCGGGAGCATTACAGACGTAGCACCGACTCGGTCGTCGCCAAGGCCCGCCAGCTTATTCTTATGGGTACGTCCGGGTTGCCGCGTCAGGCAATCGAAGCACGCGCCGTTTCGGATCTCGGCGCGCTGATCGACAGGGTCCTATCCGCCGGCATGGGGCCCATATTGGCCGTGCCGGTGGGAACGGACGTCGAAACAGGCGTTCAGTGCGTGAGAACCATCCTTCCCGGAGCCATTCCCTTTTCCATCCTGCGGTGAGTGTTCACATGGTCGATGCGAGCGAGAAAGGTCCGATCCTGGTGTTTCTTGGTCCGACGCTTCGGTTGACCGAGGCGGAGCCGGTTCTCGACGCCACCTACCTGCAGCCCGCCGCGCAAGGCGACATTCTGCTTGCCGCCCACGCATTCCGCCCGCGGGCGATGGTCCTGATCGACGGGCAATTCGAGGACAGGCCGGCTGTCCGACACAAGGAAATCCTCTGGGCAATGGCACAGGGGATCGTCGTGATCGGCGCGGCAAGCATGGGCGCGCTCAGGGCGGCGGAACTCAGTGAGTTCGGCATGATCGGTGTCGGCCTGATCTACAGGTGGTATCGGCGCTGGCGGCTTGCTCCCGATGATGCGGTCGCCGTTCTTTCGGGGCCGCCGGAGCTTGGCTTTCTTCCTTTGACAGACGCCTTGGTCGATCTCCAGCGGACGTTCGCCAGCCTGACACGCCGGGATTTCATAACGGCAGCCGATCGCGACTTGCTCACAACAACTGCGCGAAACATGAACTTTCGAGAGCGCCGGTTCGAAGCGATTTTACGGGATGCAGGATGGCAGGAGGAGGGGCTCAAGCAATTGCAGAAGGAGATGGTGTGGCAAAAAAAACGGGACGCTCTGCTTGCGCTGCGAAACGCGCGGTCCCTCGTGATGCAGGAAAATACGGGTCCTGTGAGCTGTGCGTGGGTTGCAACGAACACCTTTGTCCGGGATCTTGAGGCGGGCGGCATTGACTCAACATTAGCAAACACTTATAAATTGAATCCTTAATCCCAGATTTTTCAATCGAGGGGGGCAATTGTGCGATGCGTCTGCTTCGGGACGATGCCCTCGACTCTGGAAATGCGCGTGTCGGCACGCGGTTTTGGATTTATCCGCAGCCCCCCTTCATTCCCGGATACGAACAGCCCGATCGTGTGTGGCTATCGATACCACGCGACGAATTAGGCGAGGGCCCCAGTGACCTCTCCATGTATGTCGCGGATCCGCTCTATGACAAGCAGCCCTATGGCCTCGCGAGCTTGCCGCCATTCGGCGGGGCGAAGCGCGCGCCGGTGAGGCCGGGTCCGGATCGTCACTTCGACAACATCGATCCGACCTCCCGGCCATTTCTTGCTGTTCACGCCTACGCCTGCGTGCGTTTCGTTCTCGACATTTGGCAGAGCTATTTGGGGCGGCGGGTCCACTGGTTCTTCGATCAGACCTTTCCAAGGCTAGAAATCGTTCCATTTGTCGATTGGGACAATGCTCAAGCGGGCTACGGTTTTCTGGAACTGGGTTGGTCCGACGTCGACGGCATCCTGAGACCTTACGCGTTGAATTTCGACACGATCGCGCACGAGGTCGGGCATCTGATCATGCTCTCGGAGACGGGTGTACCGACTGTGACATCGCCTGATGGCGACTTCTTTTCGTTCTCCGAAGCCTTTTCGGACTGTGTTTCACTGATCTCGTTCTTGCACTTTGATTCCGCGATTGACCGGCTTTTGCGGCGAACGAGAGGCAATCTGCTGCTCTACAACGAACTGAACCGCTTTGCGGAGACGAGCCCCGAAACGCAGATTCGCTTGGCCACCAATTTCCGGCGAATGTCCGCAACTACCCGCGAGGTGCACGACCGCGCGCTGCCGTTCGTTGGCGCCATCTTTGACAGCATCGTTGCACTTTATCATCGCGATCTGGTCGCGAACGGTTGCGCCGACAGGCGGCTTCTGGATGTCGATATCCGGGAACTGGCGCGGGACGAATTTGATACTTTTCGGCAGGCGACGGCGGAGGCCTTCGGCACCAAGCCATTATATTTCAAGCTGGCATTGACCGCCGCGCGAGACGCGGTGGGTGCGGCACTCGCGACGTCATTGAGCACACTCGATCTGAACACACTGCGCCTTGAGCAGGCGGCAGAGGCCATCGTCGCCTCGGCGGACGGGCCGGCCGCCGAATTGCTCGAAGAGAATTTCGCTTGGCGCGAAATCATCGCTTCAAGGTAAGTCAAGGGAGGAAAAAATGAGTGGTTGTTGCGCGAATCCTGTTGTTGGATATCCACTAGATCCAAAGGATCTAGAAGATGTAATTGAATATAAGTCGTATCGACCAGGAGATATTAGATTATATGGACGGCCGACAAGGTTTTATGAAAGGAAGAATAAAGATAAAAATATTAGAGAAGCTCTCGATGGGATTGAGAAGAAGCTAAGAGCCATTGGAGAAACGGGGATAATTGATGATATAAACAGGATGATAGAGGAGATTTTGGATTACATAAAGAAAAGCTCTGGAATTGTTGGCGATGGAGTAACGATCGCATTATTTGATGGAAAATACTATAGCTTCCTTCCCGTTAGTTTTGGGGGTGAAGTAGAGTATCTAAAGAGCATTGGCGTGATTTATGGTTATGCCTATGAGGGGCACTGCTACAAGCTGCCAAAACCGCAGATCATGTGTCTATCTGAAAGGCCGACGGCAATCGCCGACGGCGATTGCGGCTGCGATTGTGGATTTGACGCGAAATTCGGCTACGCTGTTTGGTCGATCGACAAACTCGAGCGGGCCATATCTCTCGACATCCGCGCCGACAACCTCAAGACGTTGGTGCTGGACGAAAACCTGCCAGGCAACCGGTCGCCGCTCGCCTATGCGCAGACGATGGCGTTGGCCCCACAGCGGCAACGCGACTGACGGGCGCGCCCTTTTATCCTCGGGAGCTCACGGCCTGCACCAGTGAGTTGCCAACCTTTCAGGTTGGCAACTGCGCGATTTTCGCCGGACCGCACAGACTTTGCAATGAACCACGCTACCATTCTTCGGCGAGTTCAGACCGGCCGGCAAAACAACACCCGCCTCCAACTGTTCGAAAGCTTCGGACCGCAGCGAGAGACGACATTATCGACATTGCCCGGTCGCTGGCGCGGCCGGGCAGGTGAGGGGCGGGGATTTATCGGTCCGCCTCGCATGTTGAGCGGGAGCCCGAACGCCTTGCCGTTCCAGCTCCGCGCGAGGGTTACTCCGCGAAATGAGTCAGCCAGTGGCGTGGCTTGTTGTCCGCCAGCTGAGCGACCCGGTCGATCCTGTTGCTCATCACCCAGGCCATGGGCTGCTGGTGCAACGGCAACATGATCATTTCGTCCTTGACCATCTGGAGTGCCTTGGTCTGCAGCTCGAGCCGTTTCGTCCGATCCATTTCGGTCGATGCCTGGATGACGAGCTTGTCAATCTCCGGATAGCTCCAGCCACCCCAGTTGAACACGCCCGCCTTGTCGCTCTTCGTCTCGATCATCTGGAGCAGGATCGAGTAGCTGTCGAGCATCGGCTCGTTCGCCCAGCCGATGATGTAGACGTCGGAGAGACCACCCGTGCGCTTGGGCGCCTGTGCGGCCGTCGGGCCGATGTCGAGTTGCGGCTTGAAGCCGGCGCGGCTCAGCATGTTGACGATGCTCTGGCAAAGCTCCTCCTCGTTGACATAGGCCTCGTTCGTGCAGACGAGTGTGAAGGGGAGGTCGGTTGCGCCGGCTTCTGCCAGCAGCTTCTTCGACAGGTCGGGATTGAACGGCACCACCTTGTCCAGTGCTTCGCTATATCCGGGAATCTCCGGCGCAATGATCGCGCCCGCCGTCCTCGACTTGCCGCGCATGACCCGTTTCTGGATGAGCTCCTTGTCGAGCGCGTGAGCGACGGCCTGGCGAACACGCAGGTCGTTGAACTTGTTGTCGACGCCGTCGGCCAGTTTCGGCTTGCGGTTGAAGCCCATCATGATGGTGCGCAGGTCGGTGCGCTCCATGACCTTCAGATCCGGCTGCGCGAGAAGGCGCGGTAGATCCTGCGCAGGCGCATTCTCGGTGAAGTTGATCTCACCCGACAGCAGTGCGGCGACGCGCGTCGCGGCCGAGACGATCGGTGTAAACTCGATACGATCTATGTTGGATTGCGACTTGTCCCACCACTTGTCATTCTTGACGAGAACGGTCTTGCTGTCGGGCGCGCGGCTCTCGAGCTTGAACGGAGCCGTGCCGTTGGTGTGGTAGGTGGCGTAGCCTTCGATCTTCTTGCCGACGTCGGTCGGCTTCAGCGAGTTGTTGTCGGTGAGCCAGGTAGCGTCGAAAATGTGGATGTTCGTCAAGTCGTTCAGCAGCAGCGGATAGGGTCCGACCAGTTCGATATCGACAGTGTGGTCGTCCACCTTCTTCGCCGACTTGTAGGCGGGAAGGTTGCCGCGGAGTGGAGACACCGGATCGCTGACCCGAGTGAGAGAGGCGATCACGTCGTCCGCGGTGAAATCGGCGCCATCGTGGAACTTGACGCCCTCGCGCAGATGAAACCGCCAGACCGTGTCTGATACCACCTCCCAGGACGTTGCCAGCGCCGGCTCGATCTTCAATTCGGCGTCAAAACGGACAAGCCCCTCATAGACGTGGTTGAGGAAGGACAGCGTGTAGCTGTCGCCATAAGAATAGGGGTCGAGCGAATAGATGTCGCGCGAGGCGCCCCATTTGAGCGTTTCCGCATGGCCCGGCGCGGAAAGCGCAGCCGACATGACGGCTGCGAGAATCAATTTCTTGAGCATTCTGCTGTTCTCCTTTGTTAAGGTCACCGGTCCCCTTGAACGGGAATCTTCTTCTTGAGAGGCAAGGACGGCTCACAGGCTGTCCGTCTCGCCGCCCGGTAGGGGGCGGCTAGTGGCGTGGTCCGTTGTTGGCGCGGGCATGGCCTGCTCGGTTGTGTCGATCACCGCAAAGGCCGTCGACGGCCCCCTGGGGATCTTGATTAACTGGCGTCCCTGGGCAGCGAGGCATTCAAGCGAAAGCCTCCCGGCGATGCTGAAGCGCCAAGTCCTGTCGTCGATATGGCTGTCATTCGATGGCCAGCGCCAAACGTCACCTCGAACAGGGGTAATCTCCGCACCGCTTTATAGATGCGGCACAGAAACCCAAGGTTCAGTGTTAGAAGCTGGAATGGCGATCGAATGAGGGGATGTCAGGCGAGCCGGCCGGGCGGTGCGGGCTCGTATGTGCGGCGCCGCCAAAAGTTGCATGAACTCGCTATCGCGGCGGTCTTCTGAAGCCCTTGCATCAACCTGCTCCTCCCTAGCTCGTTGCTGCTGATCGGCACCATCGCACGCCAAAAGTTTTTGTCAACGACTTTGTCGACAATATTGAATACGATCGCAGCGACAATCCAAAGCGACAACAAGATGGCGGTTGCGGCGAGCCCGCAGCGTTCGAAGCAAAGGAAAAAGCTGCGTTAGGTCGTCGCGCGCACCAGCCCGCTCGACGGGAAATGGCCGACAGTGGTCCAGCCCCTCTACTTCGCAGTGGAGGTCTTGTCGTTGCTGCTGCAAGCAAGGGCGTCGATGCGGGCGCGAACGCGGGCGACGCCCTCGGCAATACTGGTGCCTGGAATGGACGAATATCCCATGCGGAAAAAGCGGCAGGGCCGGTCGCTTCTAGGGAAGAAGGGCGAGCCGGATTCGACCAGAACGCCATCCTGGCGCAACTCGCTGACCAGACGGTCGGCGTCGAGCCCTTCCGGCCCCTCCATCCAGAAGGACGTGCCGCCGAAGGTCGAGGACCCGGCGACGGTCAAATTCTCCCGACGCAGCGCCTCGGCCATCAGCACGTGGCGCTTGTGATACTCGGTCCGCATGCGGTGCAGTACGGCGTCATAATGCCCAAGCGCCAGGAAATAGGCAGCGGTGCGCTGCAGGTGGCCGGGCGGGTGACGCAGCATCAGCGAGCGAAGCGCGCGCGCCTCGCGAATGAAGGGTGCAGGCGCCACGAGATAGCCGAGCCGAAGCCCGGGAAACAGGGATTTTGAGAAGCTGCCGATGTAGAGCACCCGGCCCGTCGGATCGAGCGCTTTCAGCGCCGGCGAGGGCGGAGCGAGGTAGCTGATCTCGAACTCGTAGTCGTCCTCGACAATGACGAAGTCTTTCTCCTCCGCAGCTACAAGCAGTTGCGTTCGCCGGTCGACCGGCATGGTCGCGCCTGTCGGCGAATGGTGGCTCGGGGTCACGAAGACGGCGTCGACTTTCTCCGGTAGCGCATCCGGCGACAGGCCCTCGCGATCGACATCGACGGTCGTGACGTCAGCACCGCTGAGCAGGAGCGAGGCGCTGATATCCGGGTGGCAGGGGTTTTCGCAGACGGCGGCTGAGCCCTTTTCCAGGATCAGTCGGGTGACGATCCAGAGCGCATTCTGCGCGCCGACGGTAACGAGGATTTCGTCCGGAGTGGCGTGAATGCCGCGCCGCGGCAGCGTGCGCGAGCAGATGTAGTTGACGAGCCGCACGTCGTCGGCAGCGGCAAAGTCGCTCGCCATCAGCACGAAGTCCTCGCGCGCAAGCGCCCGGCGGGCGCAATCACGCCAGGCGTTAAGGTCAAACAGCGTGGGGTCCATCTGGCCGTAGAGGAAGGGGAAAGGGTAGCGTCGCCAGTCCAGCGGTTTGTGGACTTGGCGCACGACATCGAAGCTCATCTTGATCTTGCGGCTCCAATCGACCGGATCGGCGCCGCCCGATGGGCGTTCCCCTTCCACATCCATGCCTGGCGGATTGCCGGCGATACGATAGGAACTGCGGTTGACGGCCTCGACATAGCCTTGGCTGATCAGTTCCTGATAGGCGAGCGTTACCGTGATGCGCGAGATCCGGAGATAGTCCGCGAGTTTGCGCGTGGAAGGCAGGTGCGCGTGCGGCTGCACCCGCCCGGCAAGCACGGCCGAAACGATCGTTTCGCGCAGCTGTGCCTGCAGGCCAATCCCGCTGTCGCGATCGATGAAGAAGATGGTTTCGGAAACATTCGTCCGCACGACGCCGGCCTCCAATGACGTTAATCTGGATCTATTCAACTTCCATACTGGATATAACGCAAGCCGGATCTCGGCCGTATCGTCATGAGCAAGATCGGAAAAACCGGTCAGTGAATAAACAAAGAGGAGGACGAAGCATGCTACATGGACATTTCAGACGACTGGCTGCAGCAGCCAGCATTGTGGCGAGCCTGGCCGCATCCGGCGTGGCTTATGCCGAGACGAAGCTCGTCGTCGGCTATCAGCAGATCGTCGGCCCGTTTGTGGCTGCGATCGCCGACGGGCGCTTCGACGCCGCCGCCAAAGAGGCCGGCTACTCGATCGACTGGCGCCAATTCAGCTCGGCCGGCGACATCACGACGGCGCTCGCCTCGGGCGACGTGCCGATCGGCGTTCTCGGTTCGACTGGCACCGCGGCTGCCGCCACGCGCGGTGTCGAACTGCAACTCTTCTGGATCCTCGACAATATCGGTCAATCGGAGGCGCTGGTCGCCCGCGACGGTTCCGGCATCGAAACGCCCGCGGACCTCAAGGGCAAGAAGGTCGCCGTGCCCTTCGTCTCGACCTCGCATTTCCATCTTTTGGTCGGCATGAACAAGGTCTGGAACGTCGACCCGCGCGAAGTGGAAATCCTCAATCTGAAGCCGCCGCAGATCGTCGCCGCCTGGCAGCGCGGCGATATCGATGCCGCCTATGTCTGGCCGCCGGCGCTTTCTGAAATTCAGAAGACTGGCAAGACGATCTCCGATTCCGAAGTGATCGGTGCTGCGAGCGTGCCGACCTTCGACGGGCTGGTGGTTGATAAGGCCTGGGCCGCGGAAAATCCGAAGCTCATGGAGGCCTTCACCAAGGTTCTGGCGAAAGCTTATGCCGACTACAATGCCGACAAGGCGGCGTGGACGGAGGAGTCTGAGCAAGTCCAGGGCATCGTCAAGCTGATCGGCGGCGATGGCCCGAGCACGGTCGAAGCCTTGCGTCTTCTTTCCTTCCCGAATGCGGATGAGCAGGCCTCCGAGGTTTGGCTCGGCGGTGGCGCCACGCGCGCGCTCACCGAAAGCGCCAAGTTCCTCGTCGAGCAAAAGCAGATCGGCAATTCGCTCGACGATTACGCGCCCTATGTGAACGCCGACTTTGCCAAGGTGGCCGCGCAATAATTTGATCTGCTGATTGCGCCGGTCCTGAGGAGCGGCCGGCGCGTCCATCTTCAAGACCGTGACCGAGGTGCAGGGAGGCATTTCTCATGGAAACATTGAGCGTCAGGAACATCAGTCTGACCTATCCGGGCCTGTACTCGGACCAGGCGATCATCGCCCTGAAAGGTGTCAACCTTACCATCAACAGCGGCGACTTCGTCGTCGCCCTCGGGGCTTCGGGCTGCGGGAAAACCACCTTGCTCAACCTGATGGCGGGCTTCATGGCCCCCTCAGAGGGCGACATCACGCTTGGCAATCACCAGGTCAACGGACCGGGCGCCGAGCGCGGCGTGGTCTTCCAGAAGCACGCATTGCTGCCGTGGCTGAACGTCATCGAGAACACCGAATTCGGCCTCAAGCTGCGCGGCGTCGACAAGGCGACCAGGCGGGATCTCGCCACCAAGAACCTAGCCTTGGTCGGCCTGCAGGACTTCCACCGGCATATGATCTACCACCTGTCGGGTGGGATGCAGCAGCGCGTCGGCATCGCACGGGCGCTGACCTGCGATCCCGCCATGCTCTTGATGGACGAGCCGATGGCGGCACTCGACGCGCTGACGCGCGAGACGATCCAGGAGTTGCTTCTGAAAGTCTGGCAGCTCACCAACAAGATGTTCTTCTTCATCACCCATAGCGTCGAGGAGGCGCTGTTCCTCGGCTCGCGGCTGATCGTCATGTCGCCGCGCCCGGGCCGCATCACCCACACCTACGAACTCAACTTCAACAAGCGTTTCCTCGCCGAGGGCAATGCCCGGGCGATCAAATCCAGCCCGGAATTCATCCGCATGCGCGAGGAGGTGCTCGGCATCATCTATGGCGACGAACGTGCGTCCGGCAACCCGGAGGTGGCCCATGCTTGACAGAGTGACACGCGCCAAGCCCGTAAAGGCCGGCAAGATCTTCGGCGCTCCGGGTGACGGAAGCAGCGGTCTCATCAGTTTTTCAACGACACTCGTGCTCGTCGCCCTCTGGTTCTTCGTAACCGAATCCGGTTGGGTCAAGCCGCTGTTCCTGCCGTCGCCGCTGGCGGTCTGGGACAAGTTCATGCTGGCGCTGACGGACGGTGTTTCGAACTCGACCCTGATCGAGCACACGCTCGCCAGCATCAGTCGCGTCTTCGGTGCCTTTCTGCTGGCGCTGGTGACGGCGGTTCCGATCGGCATCCTGATGGGCGTCAACCGCTTCGTGCGCGGTCTGTTCGACCCCATCATCGAATTCTATCGGCCGCTGCCGCCACTTGCCTACCTGCCGCTTGTCATCATCTGGCTCGGCATCGGTGAGTTCCCGAAGGTGTTCCTCATCTATCTGGCAATCTTCGCGCCGATGGCGATTGCCGCCAGAGCAGGGGTGCGTTCGGTCTCTACCGAACAGATCCACGCGGCCTATGCGATGGGGGCCACCCGCGGGCAGGTCATCAGCCAGGTCATCATGAAGGCCGCCTTGCCCGAGATCTTCACCGGCATGCGCATCGGCATCGGTGTCGGCTGGACGACCCTGGTGGCGGCGGAAATGGTGGCTGCCAACCGAGGGCTCGGCTTCATGGTTCTGAATGCAGCTGAAAACCTCGAAAGCGACACGGTGATCATGGGCATCTTCATCATCGGCATCTTCGCCTTCGCCTTCGATCTTCTGATCCGCTACCTAGAAAAGGTGCTGATCCCCTGGAAGGGCCACCTTTAACCAGAGAATCCCGCTCTCAAGTCGAATCACTGGAGACGGAAAGATTGCCTAGAATCAAAGTGCTAGAGCGTTCCTTTGCGCGTTCAATTGAACGCACGGCGCTCTAGGCGACAGCTTCGACAAATCATTCGTACCCGGCCTGGCGGCCTTTGAAGACGGCGTCTCCCGTCTCCGGCGAAGCCATGCCTGACGACTAAGCCAAAGGACAGGACGATGACACTGACTGCAACCGACCTCAAAACCTTGTTCGATGCCTTCAACCGGCACGACATCGATGGGGTCATGCGCTTCTTTGCCGAGGACTGCGTTTTTAACGCGGTCGGCGGACCCGAGGTCTACGGCGCCCGCTTCACGGGTAGAGCGGCGATTGCTGACGCCTTCAGCGGCGTCTGGACATCGATGCCGGATGCCGAATGGGGCAATCACAGCCATTTCGTCGAAGGCGACCGCGGCGTGTCCGAATGGACCTTCTCCGGCACGGCCGCCGATGGCAGCCGCACTGAGGCCGAGGGCTGCGACCTCTTCACCTTCCGCAACGGCAAGATCGTGCGCAAGCAGGCGTTCCGCAAGAACCGCCCGGTCCTGCAACCCCGCTACTGACGGCTGGAGCGAAAGCAATGCAACTGCGCGCCACTCCCTTGAAGCCTGCAAGAGAGCCGTTCGACCCGGCCTATGACCCCAACCATGCCCGCAGCCCCGGCAGAGGCAAGGACTACGCGCCGACCTATTGGATCGGCACTGCCGGGCCTGAACCGGAGGATGACGGCCCAGTCACAAGCGACATCGACGTCGAAGTCGCCATCATCGGCTCGGGCTATACGGGCCTCTCCTGCGCCATTCATCTGGCGCGTGAGCACGGCATCAAGGCGACGGTGCTGGAGGCAAACGGCGTTGCCTGGGGCTGCAGCACCCGCAATGGCGGGCAGGCGCAGATTTCGGCTGGCCGTCTTAAGCGCTCGCAGTGGATTGCCCGCTGGGGCGTCGACGTCGCCCGCAAGATGCACGCGGAGATTTCCGAGGGATTCGACCTCTTTCGCACTCTCGTCCGCGAGCCCGAAATCGACTGCGATCCGCAGGATGGCGGCCATCTCTATATCGCCCACCGCGACAAGATGCTGCCGGCGCTGCAAAGCGAGGTCCGTGTTCTCAACGATACGTTCGGCTATCGCGCCCGCATGGTCTCGCGCGACGAGATCCACCGCGATTTCGTTCGCGACGAGGAAGCACGCGGGGCGATGTATGAGCCCGATGGCATGGGCATCCATGCCGCCAAGCTAGCCTTCGGCTACCTCAGGCTTGCCCGCAAGCTGGGGGCAAAGGTGCATACGTCGAGCCCGGTGCTTGATTGCACTGCCAAGGGCGGCATGCATTACCTGACGACGCCTGGCGGAACGGTGCGGGCGCGTGCCGTCTGCATCGCGACGGCCGGTTACACGTCACCCGGCATGAACGCGCTCACCCGCCACCGACTGATGCCGATCCTGTCGAACTCGATCGTCACTCGACCGCTGACGGAAAGCGAGCAGAAGGCGCTGAACTTCAAGGCGCGCATCCCGCTCACCGATACGCGGACGCTGCGTCACTACTATCGCATGCTGCCGGATGGCCGGGTGCAGATCGGCAGCCGCAGCGCCATCACCGGACGCGACGCGAGCAATCCGAAGCATCTCGAGATCCTGCTTGCCGGCCTCTACCGCAAGTTCCCGGCGCTCCGCGGCATCGACATCGACTACTCCTGGTGGGGTTGGGTGGATGTCAGCCACGACATGATGCCGCGCATCTTCCAGCCGGATCCGGGGCAGAGGCTGTTCTACGCCATGGGCTATGGCGGCAACGGCGTGATGTATTCCGCCCAGGCCGGCCGTCGCATGGCCCAGATGGTCGCCGGCAAAGGCGGCGGCCTCGACCTCCCCATCTTCACTTCGCCTCTGCCGGGCCACGGGCTTCTGACGCCGTTCCGACGGCTCGGCCAATGGGGAATGTACCGCTGGTACTACCTCCGTGACGAGATCCTCTAACTCTTTGAAATAATACCAGGAAAGGAACCACCCCATGAAAATGACCACCGAGGAAGCCTTCGTCAAAGTTCTTCAGATGCATGGCCTCGAACATGCCTTCGGCATCATCGGCTCGGCCATGATGCCGGTGTCGGACCTTTTCCCGAAGGCCGGCATCAAGTTCTGGGACTGCGCCCATGAGACCAATGCCGGCATGATGGCGGATGGCTTCAGCCGCGCGACGGGCACGATGTCGGTTGCGATCGGCCAGAACGGCCCTGGCGTCACCGGGTTCATCACCGCGATCAAGACGGCCTACTGGAACCACACGCCGCTCCTGATGGTGACGCCCCAGGCGGCCAACAAGACGATCGGTCAGGGCGGCTTCCAGGAAGTCGACCAGATGGCGATGTTCGAGGAAATGGTGTGCTACCAGGAAGAGGTACGCGATCCCTCGCGTATACCTGAAGTCCTGAACCGCGTCATCGAAAAGGCCTGGCGCGGTTGTGCGCCTGCGCAGATCAACATCCCGCGCGACTACTGGACCCAGGTGATCGACGTCGACCTGCCGGCGATCGTCCGCTTCGAGCGTCCGGCCGGCGGACCGCAGGCGATTGCGGAAGCCGCAAAGCTGCTGTCGGAGGCGAAATTCCCTGTTATCCTCAATGGTGCCGGCGTCGTCATCGGCAATGCCATTTCCGATTCCATGAAGCTTGCCGAACGCCTCGACGCGCCGGTCTGCTGCGGCTACCAGCACAATGATGCCTTCCCCGGCAGCCATCGCCTCTCGGTCGGCCCGCTCGGCTATAACGGCTCGAAGGCAGCGATGGAGCTGATCTCCAAAGCCGACGTCGTGCTGGCACTCGGCACCCGGCTCAATCCCTTCTCGACGCTTCCGGGTTATGGCATCGACTACTGGCCGAAGAACGCTTCGATCATCCAGGTCGATATCAACGCCGACCGGATCGGGCTGACCAAGAAGGTGTCGGTCGGCATCTGTGGCGATGCCAAGCAGGTCGCCCGCCAGATCCTCGAGCAGCTCTCGCCCTCGGCCGGCGATGCCGGCCGTGAGGAGCGCAAGGCGGCGATCCACCAGACCCGTTCGGCCTGGCAGCAGCAGCTCTCCTCGATGGATCATGAGGACGACGATCCGGGCACGGAATGGAACGAGAGCGCACGCTCGCGCGAGCCGAACCGCATGTCGCCGCGCCAGGCCTGGCGGGCGATCCAGGCGGCTCTGCCGAAAGAGGCGATCATCTCCACCGACATCGGCAACAATTGCGCGATCGGCAACGCCTATCCAACCTTCGAGGCTGGCCGGAAATATCTGGCACCGGGCATGTTCGGCCCCTGCGGCTACGGTTTCCCGTCGATCGTCGGCGCCAAGATCGGTTGCCCGGATGTGCCGGTGGTCGGCTTTGCCGGCGACGGCGCCTTCGGCATCTCGATGAACGAGATGGGCTCGATCGGCCGTGAGGGCTGGCCGGCGATCACCATGGTGATCTTCCGCAACTACCAATGGGGTGCTGAAAAGCGCAACACGACGCTCTGGTACGCCAACAATTTCGTCGGCACCGAGCTCAACCCCAACCTCTCTTACGCCAAGGTGGCCGAAGGCTGCGGGCTGAGGGGCGTGACCGTCAATACGACGGCAGCACTCACCGAGGCGCTGTCCAACGCGATCGCCGACCAGAAGAGGGGTGTCACCACCTTCGTCGAAGTCATCCTCAACCAGGAGCTCGGCGAGCCTTTCCGGCGCGACGCGATGAAGAAGCCGGTGCCGGTTGCCGGCATTGATCGTGCCGACATGCGTCCGCAGAAGCGGGCCTGAGCCGACCCGATTGCACGATGCCCGCCCGGCTTTTCCGGGCGGGCGCAGCGTCCCGCGAGCGACCGGAATGACATCATGACCTTTACCGCATCTGTCCACGAACGTATCCGCAGCGTGCCCTCCGGCTTTGCGACCTACTGGCCGGGCTTCGCCGTCACAGCGGCCGTCGCCGTCGCCGCCCAGTTCCTCTCCGATCACTACGGCGCGCCGGCCATGCTGATGGCGCTTTTGCTCGGCATCGCCTTCCACTTTCTGTCCGAGGAGGGGCGTTGTGTCGCCGGGATTGATTTCTGCGCCAAGAAGGTGCTGCGCATCGGTGTGGCGCTGCTCGGCATGCGGATCAGCGTCGACCTCCTGATCGGACTCGGCGCCGGCACCATCCTGCTGCTCGTCTCGGCGATCGCGGCCACCATCGGCTTTGGCCTGCTCGCCGCGAAATTGCTCGGCCGCGGCTGGCGGCTGGCGCTCATCACCAGCGGTTCGGTCGCCATCTGTGGCGCGTCGGCGGCGATGGCGATCGCCGCCGTCTTGCCGAAGAACGAGTTTTCCGAGCGCAACCTGATCTTCACTGTGCTCTCGGTCACGGTGCTCTCCACCCTTGCCATGATCGCCTATCCGATCATTGCCCAGACCATGGGGCTCGATGCCCGCGCGACTGGCATCTTCTTCGGCGGCACCATCCACGATGTCGCGCAGGTCGTCGGCGCCGGCTTCTCGGTCTCGCCGGAGGCGGGGGAGACGGCGACGCTCGTCAAGCTGATCCGCGTCACCATGCTGGCGCCGGTCGTGCTTATCTTCTCGCTGTCGCTGCGCAAGGTGCCGCAGCCCGAGGGCGAGACCGGCAAGCGTCCGCCGCTTTTGCCCGGTTTCGTCGTCGCCTTTCTGATCTTTGCGGCGTTCAACTCCTTCGGCCTCGTGCCCGAACTGGTGGCCAAAGCCGGCATGGAAACCTCCCGTTGGGCGCTGATTGCCGGCATCGTCGCCGTCGGCATGCGCACCTCGCTCAGGCGCGTTCTCGACGTCGGCGGAGATGCGGTCGCGCTTATCGTCGCCGAAACCGTCTTCATCGCCCTCTTCATTCTCGTCGGCATTCACTATTTGGGACACGCCTGATGAAACCGCTCGATCGCATTCTCGAAGCCGCGAAATCAGCACCTCGCCATATCGTGCTTGCCGAAGGGGAAGACCCACGCATCGTCGAGGGGGCCTTGCGCGCCGTGCGCGAGGGCGTTGCCGAGACAACCCTCGTCGGCAGCCGGAACATCGTCGAGGAACGGTTGGCGGCCGCCGGCGCGCGCCCGGGCGAAATCCGCATCGAGGATCCGGCGTTGTCGCCGCTCACCCCGCGCCTTGCTGCGGCCTACCATGAATTGCGCCGCAACAAGGGCGTCGACGCGGCGGCGGCAGCCGAGGCTGTGCGTTCGCCGCTCGTCTTTGCCGCGATGATGGTGCGCGAGGATGCCGCCGACGGCACGGTTGGCGGGGCGGTTGCGACCACCGCCGATACGGTGCGCGCCGCGCTCCAGACCATCGGTCGCGCGCCGGACGTTGGCCTGGTGTCGAGCTTCTTTCTGATGATGCTGTGCGCGCCGCATCACGCAAAGAAGGGCGCTTTCGTCTTTGCCGATTGCGGCCTCGTCGTGGATCCCGATGCTGCGGGTCTCGCCGACATCGCGGTGACGTCGGCGCGCTCCTTCGAGCAGCTTGCCGGCAAGCCCGCGAAGGTGGCGATGCTTTCCTTCTCGACCGCCGGCAGCGCTGCGCATGAGCGCGTTTCCAAGGTGGTGGAGGCGACCAGGCTCGCCCATGCCGCAGCACCCGGTCTGGTCATCGACGGCGAGCTGCAGTTCGACAGCGCCTTCGTCGAGGCCGTCAGTGCCGCCAAGGCCCCCAACTCGGCGCTCAACGGCGAGGCCAATGTCTTCGTCTTCCCGAACCTTGATGCGGCGAATATCGGCTACAAGATCGCGCAGCGGATCGGCGGTGCGACGGCGATCGGCCCGATCCTGCAGGGGCTCGCAAAACCGGCCAACGATCTTTCGCGCGGCTGCAATGTCGAGGATGTCTTCCACATGATCGCCGTCACCGTCGTTCAGGCCTCAGGCGGGAAATCGAGTGGGTAGGCGGATGAAAGCCGACAGCTCACGTTACCGCTTTTGAAAGACTGCGCGCGATGTCGAAGAAGGCGCTGACAAGCTTGCCGTTGCTACGTTCGCGCAAGCAGATCAGTGCTTCATCCATCAGCATTTCCGGCGCCTCGATCCGGATCGGAACGAGGCGATTGTCCTGGCCGAACTCGGCCGAGGAGACGAAGCCAACGCCGCCGCCCGCAGCAACGATCTCGCGCACGGCCTCGCGGCCCTCGGCTTCGATGAGCGGCGTCAGAGGCACGCCGCATTGTTCGGCCATCGCTTCCAGTTTCTGCCGGGTCTTGGAGCCCTGTTCGCGCATGACGAGCGGGTGTTTGGCAAGGTCGGAGAAGGTGACGGTCTTTTGACCGGCGAGGGGATAGTCGCTGCTGGCAAAAGCGATGATCGGCGTCGAGTTCAGTTTCAGGATGTCGAAATCGCTCGATTGGGGGATCTCGCCGAGTACGCCGATATCCGCCTCGTAGGCGTGCAGGCTGGTGATGACCGTCTCGGTGTTGCCGGAATCGATCGAGACCTGCACCGTCGGATAGGTGCGCCGGAAGGCGGCGAGAATGTGCAGCAGGTGGTGGGCGGCGTCCGCCACGATGCGCAGCTTTCCAGCCCTCAGTGCCCGCGATTCCGAAAGAAGATCCAGCGCCTGCTGTTCGACATCGAACATCCGGCGCGTGACTTCGAGAAGCTGCTGGCCCGACTGGGTCAGCGTCACCTGCTTCTTGTTTCGGTTGAAGAGCAGGACGTCGTACTCCTCCTCGAGCTTGCGCACCTGATCGGATACCGCAGGCTGGGTGAGGAACAGCGCTTCCGCCGCGCGTGAGAAGCCGCCGTGGATGGCCACGTTGTGGAAGGCGCGAAGCTGGACATAGCGCATGCGTGCGACGCCTTTCAGGATAGATTTGATCTATGGATTCATTAAAACGAACGATTTGATTTATGTAAAGCGGCAAAGGATAGTTTTCGGATTCCATCCTCTTTCCGGAGCGCGCCCATGAACCTCCCGGCTGTCGCCCTCGAACTTGCTGCTGCCACCGTCCTGTTGCTCTATGCCGTCAGTCTCGTGAAAAAAGGCGTCGAAGCAGCTGCCGGCGACATCGTCGCGCGAACGGTCGGCGGTGCTGGCGGCCGGCCGCGCGCCGCCGTCTGCGGCTGCATGGTGGCGATTGCTCTACAGAGTTCGACAGCCGTCGCCATGCTTGCCGCCGGCTTTGCCGTCAGCGGCGCGCTGGGGCTCGATACCGGTCTCGCGGTGCTGCTTGGCGCCGATCTCGGCTCGGCGCTCGTCGTTAAGATCCTGTCCTTCGATCTGCATTGGCTGGCGCCGCTCCTGGTCGCGGCCGGTGGCCTCGTGCATCTGAAGGCATCAAGCCGCAAGGCGGTCGAAGCCGGACGCGCCGTGCTTGGCATCGGCCTGTTGCTTCTGTCGCTGCAGATGATCGGCCATGCGACGCAGCCGCTCGCCCAAAGCCCGGTCCTGCCCTCCGTCGTCGCCTTCGTCGGCAAGGATGCGCTGACGGTTATGATCCTCGCTGCGTTTTTCACCTGGGCGCTGCATTCGAGCGTGGCGGCGATCCTGCTGATCCTGACTTTCGCCGCGAAGGACATCGTGCCTGTTGATGTCGGCATTCCGCTGGTTCTCGGGGTCAATATCGGTGGTGGGCTGATCGCGCTCTGGCTGACGCGCGGCCTGCCGGTCGAGGGGAGACGGCTGCCGCTCGGCAACCTTCTCTTTCGCGCCCTGTTCGGCGCAACCGTCTTCGGCGCATTCTCGTTGCATGCCCCCTTCGACTGGCTTCCGGGAGAGACGGCGGCCGCAAAGCTCGTCAACCTGCATGTGCATTTCAATGCCGCCCTCGTTCTCGTCGGGATGGCCTCCTGCGGTCTGATGGCGCGTCTTGTCCAGTTGTTCATGCCGGATGCCGCCGGCGCCGGCGACCGATCGGTCCATGTCAGCGCACTCGACCGCACGCTGATCGACAAGCCGCCGCAGGCGCTTGCCGCTGCGGCGCGCGAGGTATTGCATATGGGCAATCTCATCGCCCGAATGCTGGAGCCGGTGATGACGGTCATCCACGCGCCAACGCCTGAGGCCGTAAAGACGCTGCGAAGCATCGACGGGGAGATCCACCGGGCGCACAGCGAGATCAAGCTTTACATCGCCGCCGTCAACCGCGGCATCCTCACGGAAGAGCAATCGCGACGTGGCATCGAACTCACGGAGGCGGCGATCCATCTCGAATATGCCGGCGACGTGGTCGCAAAGAACCTGCTGCAAATGGCCGAGGAGCGGCTGGATGGGGCGGGCGCCTTCTCACATGACGGGTGGCGCGAACTCACCCTGCTGCACGCGGCCGTGTCTTCCAACGTCAGGCTAGCGGCCAATCTTCTCGTTTCACCCGACCCGGTGATCGCTCGCGAGATGGTCCGGCAAAAGGAACATGTGCGCCGCCTCGTCGAGGAGAGTAGCAAGAGCCATCTGGAGCGGCTTCGCCAGGGTGTGGCGGCCAGCATCCTGTCGAGCGACATGCACTTGGAAATCGTTCGGGCGCTGAAGGAAGTCAATTCGCTGGTGACGACCATGGCCTATCCGCGCCTGCGCGAGAGCGGTGACCTGCTGGAAAGCCGGTTGGTTCCCGCCGCATAGGACGTATAAGCTAGATCGATAGATTGATACAAAAGAACGATTTTACAGATATATGTTTCCGCCCCATTGTCGTTCTCGAACACGCCAACCGCGAGGACGGACAATGCCAAACACCGCTTCTGACAGAACCATCGCGCCCCTGGAAACACCGAGGCTCGGCGAGCCCTATCTGCTCACGCCCGGCCCGCTGACAACGGCCTACGAGGTCAAGGAAGCCATGCTGCGGGACTGGGGCTCCTGGGATGGCGACTTCCGGGCAATGACCGCCAGGCTGCGCCGCGAACTGCTCGACATTGCCGGTGATAACAAGGGCGAGTTCGATTGCGTGCCGATGCAGGGCAGCGGCTCGTTTTCGGTGGAGGCGATGCTTGGCAGCTTCGTTCCGAAGGACGGCAAGGTGCTGGTGCTGATGAACGGCGCCTATGGCAAGCGCATCGCCCAGACGCTCTCCTATCTCGGTCGCGACCATGTGACGATCGACAAGGGCGATTACATGCCGCCGCGCGGTCCGGAAGTCGCAGCCGTTCTCGATGCCGACCCTGCCATCACCCATGTCGTCGTCGTCCATAGCGAGACCAGCTCCGGCATCCTGAACCCACTGAAGGAGATCTCCGACACCGTCTATTCCCGCGGCCGCAAGCTGCTGGTCGATTCCATGAGCGCCTTCGGCGCCGTGCCGGCCGGCGTCAACGACTTCCGCTACGAGGCGATCGTCTCGTCCGCCAACAAGTGCATCGAGGGCGTGCCCGGCTTCGGCTTCGTCATTGCCCGCAAGAGCGAGCTGGAGGCTGCCAAGGGTCGCAGCCATTCGCTGAGCCTCGATGTGCATGCCCAGTGGGACTACATGAACAAGACGGGCCAGTGGCGCTTCACGCCGCCGACCCATGTGGTCGCGGCCTTCCTCGAAGCACTGCGGCTGCACCGCGAGGAGGGAGGCGTCGCCGGTCGCGGCGCGCGCTACGCCCGCAACCGTGATGTCATGGTCGCCGGCATGCGGGAGGCAGGCTTCGAGACGCTGCTTGCCGACCAGTGGCTGTCGCCGATCATCGTCACCTTCTTCAGCCCGGCCCATCCCGCCTTCGCCTTCGATCGTTTCTACGACCTGATGAAGGACACGGGCTTCATCATCTATCCGGGCAAGCTGACCGTGGTCGACAGTTTCCGCGTCGGCTGCATCGGCCGCATGGACGAGCATGTCATGCGCCGCGTGGTCGCAGCCGCTCGTGAATCCCTCAATGAAATGGGCGTCGATAGCGCCGCCCCGCCGGCCGTCGCCCTTGAGGAACGCCGCCGTCTCGCTGCCTGAACGAAGGAAATTCCAATGAACCAGATGTCCAAGATTACCGTCACCGCCAACCGCCGCACCTATCCCTGGCCGAAGGTTCCGGCCATCGCCATCTGCCTTGACGGCTGCGAGCCGGCCTATCTCGACGAGGCCATCAAGGCCGGGCTTATGCCGACGCTCGAGCGCATCCGCAAGACAGGAACGGAGCGCACGGCGCTCAGCGTCATCCCGAGCTTCACCAACCCGAACAACCTCTCCATCGCCACCGGCCGCCCGCCGGCGATCCACGGCATCTGCGGCAACTATCTCTATGAACCGCAGACCGGCAACGAAGTGATGATGAACGACCCGCGCTTCCTGCGCGCGCCGACCATCTTTAGGGAATTCTACGATGCCGGCGCGAAGGTGGCGGTGGTAACGGCGAAGGACAAGCTGCGGGCACTTCTCGGCCACGGCCTCAAGTTCGACGAGGGCAGGGCGATCTGCTTCTCCTCGGAAAAGTCCGACAAGACGAGCAAGGCGGAAAACGGCCTCGACAATGCCTCGGCCTGGCTCGGCCGCCCTGTGCCGGAAGTCTATTCGGCTGACCTTTCCGAGTTCGTCTTTGCCGCCGGCGTCAAGCTGCTCAAGGAGTTCCGGCCCGACGTCATGTATCTGACGACGACCGACTACGTGCAGCACAAGTATGCGCCCGGCGTGCCGCAGGCGAATTCCTTCTATGAGATGTTCGACAAATACCTGACCGAACTCGATGCACTTGGCGCCGCGATTATCGTCACCGCCGACCACGGCATGAAGCCGAAGCACAAGAACGATGGGTCGCCGGATGTCGTCTACGTCCAGGACCTGCTCGACGAGTGGCTCGGCAAGGACGCCGCCCGCGTCATCCTGCCGATCACCGACCCCTATGTCGTGCACCACGGCGCGCTCGGCTCCTTTGCCACGGCCTATCTGCCGGAAGGCGCCGACAAGGAGGAGATCATCGAGCGCCTGAAGGTGATCGAGGGTATCGATGTCGTCCTTACACGCCCGGAAGCCTGCGTGCGTTTCGAACTGCCCGATGACCGCATCGGCGATCTCGTGCTGATCTCAACCGAAAACAAGACGCTCGGCACCAGCGAGCACCGGCACGATCTCGCAGCACTCAACGAGCCGCTGCGTTCGCATGGCGGGCTCACCGAACAGGAGGTGCCCTTCATCGCCAACCGCAAGCTTCCGGAACTTCTGACGGCCGGCACGCTGCGCAATTTCGACGCGTTCTTCTACGCGCTCGTCGCAGCGGCACAAACGGCGCACTAGGGAGGGCTCGATGACCAAGGTGGAAACGACGTTCGCCATTCGCCACGAGCCGATGCGGATCGCCGGCAAGGCGGTCGATACCGAAGGGCGCATCGAGGTGCGCTATCCCTTCAACGATGCCGTCATCGGCACCGTGCCGGCGGGTAACGCCGAGCACGCCCGCAAGGCCTTCGAGATCGCGGGGGCATACCAGCCGAAGCTGACACGCTATGAGCGTCAGCGCATCCTGCTCAAGGCCGCCGACCTACTCGTCGCCCGCAAGGAGGAGATTTCCGACCTGATCACGCTGGAGCTCGGCATCTCCAAGCAGGATTCGCTCTATGAAGTCGGCCGCGCCTTCGACGTGCTGACGCTGTCGGGGCAGATGTGCATCCATGACGATGGCGAGATCTTCTCCTGCGACCTTACCCCGCACGGCAAGGCGCGCAAGATCTTCACCACCCGCGAACCGCTCAACGCCATTTCGGCGATCACGCCCTTCAACCATCCTCTCAACATGGTGGCGCATAAGGTGGCGCCGGCGGTCGCGACCAACAATTGCGTGGTGCTGAAGCCGACCGAACTGACGCCGATGACGGCGCTGGTCTTCGCCGACATCCTCTATGAGGCCGGCCTGCCGCCGGAGATGCTCTCGGTCGTGACCGGCTGGCCCGCCGATATCGGCATGGAGATGATCACCAATCCGAACTTCGACCTCATCACCTTTACCGGCAGCGTTCCGGTCGGCAAGCTGATCGCAGCACACGCCCATTACAAGCGTCAGGTGCTGGAGCTCGGCGGCAATGATCCGCTGATCATCCTCAACGATCTGTCGGACGACGATCTCGCAAGAGCGGCGGATCTTGCCGTTGCCGGCGCCACCAAGAACTCCGGCCAACGCTGCACTGCGGTCAAACGCATCCTCTGCCAGGAGAGCGTTGCCGACCGCTTCGTGCCGCTGGTGCTGGAGCGAGCGAAAAAGCTGAGGTTCGGCGATCCGATGGACCGGGCGACCGAGCTCGGCACGGTCGTGCATGCTCGCGCGGCGGAAGTCTTCGAACAGCGTGTGTTGAAGGCTGCGGAAGAGGGAGCGGAGATCCTCTATAACCCCGGTCGAAAGGGTGCCTTGTTGCCACCGATTGTGGTCGACCGGGTAGCGCATTCCAGCGAGCTGGTGATGGAGGAAACCTTCGCGCCGATCATCCCGATCGTGCGCGCCCCCGACAACGACGACGCGCTGATCGCGCTCTCGAACTCGACGGCCTTCGGCCTTTCTTCCGGCGTCTGCACCAATGACTTCCGGCGAATGCAGAAATACATCGCCGGGCTGAAGGTCGGCACGGTCAACATCTGGGAAGTGCCGGGTTACCGGATCGAGATGAGCCCCTTCGGCGGCATTAAGGATTCCGGCAACGGCTACAAGGAAGGCGTCATCGAGGCGATGAAGAGCTTTACCAACGTCAAGACATTCTCCTTGCCATGGTGATCTCAAGCGTTTCCCCCCGCTGACTCACCCCTCTGGGAGCCGCCTTGGCGGCTCCCTTTTTTATGGTTCGGAGCGTCTCACTGCATCGTCTTCGGTGCACAATCGTAGATCTGCCCCTTCTTTCGGCAGGTCGTGCGAAGTTGTATCGAAACTTGCCGCCGCCTTGATCAATCGTGGCTTGTCATGCCCAGTTCTGCGGCGGATCATCCATAGTTTTAATCTTCTGAACGATAAGAATAATAAATTTTACTTACAGGAAACCGCTGCGCAGAATGTTTCCCGAAGCCGATCACAAGAGGGCAACGACAAGATTGCCCGCCGCGCTTCCCCGGTTTTACCAGGACCTCAGAGGAGAACTTCAATCATGAACAGACGCATGCTCTTCGTGCTTGCCGGCGCCGCTTCCGCTGTGCTTCCTGCCATCGCTGCCGCTGAAACCCAGCTCACCGTCTACACCGCCGTCGAAGCCGTAGACCTCGACCGCTACAAGGCGACCTTCGAGAAGGCCCACCCGGACATCAAAATCAACTGGGTGCGCGATTCCACCGGCGTCATGACCGCCAAGCTGCTCGCCGAGAAGGACAATCCGCAGGCCGACGTCGTCTGGGGGCTCGCTGCAACCTCGCTGCTGCTCCTGAAGACCGAAGGCATGCTGGAGCCTTACCAGCCGAAGGGTGTCGAGGCGCTCGATCCGAAGTTCGTCGACAAGGACACGCCGCCGAGCTGGGTCGGCATGGACGCCTATGTCGCAGCCCTTTGCTACAACACGGTCGAGGGTGAAAAGCGCGGTCTCACACCGCCGGCGAGCTGGAAAGACCTGACGAAGCCCGAATACAAGGGCCACGTGGTGATGCCGAACCCGGCATCCTCGGGCACCGGTTTCCTCGACGTCTCGGGCTGGATGCAGATGTGGGGTGAGGAGAAGGCCTGGGACTTCATGGACAAGCTCCACCAGAACATCTCCGCCTACACCCATTCCGGCTCCAAGCCGTGCAAGATGGCGGGTGCCGGTGAAGCCGTCATCGGCGTGTCCTTCGAGTTTCCGGGTGCCAAGGCCAAGAGTGCCGGCGCACCGATCGACATCATCTTCCCCGCGGAGGGTTCAGGCTGGGAGGCGGAGGCAACCGCGATCATCGCCGGCACGGCAAATCTCGAAGCCGCAAAGACGCTGGTCGACTGGTCGGTCACCAAGGAAGCCAACGAGATGTACAATTCCGGCTATGCCGTCGTTGCCTATCCGGGTGTCGCCAAGCAGGTCGAGCACCTGCCCGACGACATCGCTTCCCGGATGATCGTCAACGACTTCGAATGGGCCGCCAACAACCGCGCGGAAATCCTCAAGGAATGGCAGAAGCGCTACGACGCCAAGTCTGAGCCGAAGAGCTGAGCCTGATGGCCGGGCGTAGCGCTACCGCGCTGCGCCCGTTCGCATTTCTCTTGGAAATCCCTCAAGCCAGCGGAGCTTGCAGATGAGGCATGCCCTGTCGATCGAACCGACGCCCACCAGCCGTCAGCACTTCGCCGATGACGCGGCCGCGGAGCCGGCTCCCTATTTGCAGATCTCGGATCTCTGGAAGACCTATGGCGATTTCGTTGCGCTGCGCGACATTTCGCTGAGCATTGCCAGAGGCGAGTTCGTCTGTTTCCTCGGTCCCTCCGGCTGCGGCAAGACAACATTGCTGAGAGCCATCGCCGGTCTCGATCTGCAGACGCAGGGCACCATCCTGCAGGATGGCCGCAACATCTCGACGCTGCCGGCCTCCAGGCGCGACTATGGCATCGTCTTCCAGTCCTACGCGCTCTTTCCCAACCTGACGATCGAGCAGAACATCGCCTTCGGCCTGGAAAACACCGGCCGATCGAAGGCGGGGGTCGCCTCCCGCGTCGCCGAATTGCTGGAAACAGTCGGCCTGTCGGCTCACGGCAAGAAGTATCCGGCTCAGCTTTCCGGTGGCCAGCAGCAGCGCATTGCGCTTGCCCGCGCCATCGCAATCTCCCCGGGGCTGTTGTTGCTTGACGAGCCGCTTTCGGCACTCGATGCCAAGGTCCGCGTGCATCTTCGCCATGAGATAAAGGCACTGCAGCGCAAACTCGGCGTCACCACCATCATGGTCACGCACGACCAGGAGGAGGCGCTTGCCATGGCCGACCGGATCGTCGTCATGAACCACGGCGTCATCGAGCAAGTCGGCTCGCCCACCGAGATCTACCGTCACCCCGAAACGCTGTTCGTCGCCGATTTCATCGGTGAGACCAACCAATTCCCAGCGCGTGTCACCGGGGACGGCGAGGTCGAGATCGGCCACTCGGCTTTCTGTTGCTCGACCCTGGATTTTTCGGCGGGCCATGCGGCAACGGCCGTCGTCCGCCCGGTTGATATCATCCCGCACGGTGCCGATGCCCATGCCGCCAACGCCATCGACCGGCCGGCGACGCCGCAGAACCTGATCGATGCCGAAGTGCAGGAGATGGAGTTCCTCGGCATGTTCTGGCGCACGCGCTTGACGGCACCGCGCCTTGGCGAACGCACGCTTGTCGCCGACTTCTCCGTCAATGCCGTCAGGCGCCTCAGGATCGAGACGGGCGGCGCCATCCAGGTGGAAATCCCGCGGGAACGTCTTCTGCTCTATCCAAGGGGTGCCTAACGATGAACATGGTCCTCGAAGCGCCTCACCTCCCCATGATCGGCAAACGGCTCCGGCAGGACGCCTCCCGCGACGATCGCATCAAGCTCGGCTTCATGGCGGTCATCGGGCTTTACCTGATCGTGGCGCTCGGCGCGCCGCTCTTTGTCATGCTGTCGAAGTCGCTTTCGACTTATCGGTTCGACCTTGCAGCTTTCGAATTCCAGATGAGCGATGAGACCGGCGCGAACTGGGGGCCGATCGTCAGTGCCGCAGACCTGAACCGGGAACTCGGAGCGGTGACGGAGGGCGAGCTTTCCAGCAGTTCAGACGGACGGCTGGCGGCCACAAAATTCTTTCCGGAATTCAAGTTCCGCAGCCCGGTCCATTACCGCATTCGCGGCACCACGGATGATGCGGCCTTCCTTGTCGGCTCCACCCTGGAAAAGGGGACGGAGTGGCGCGAATACGATTCCGGTACCTTCCGGCGCGTGGTGCTGCGGCCCGCACGTGTCTTGGGTTTTACGAACTTCACGGCCTATTTCTCGACGCCCGCGTTGGCGCAGTCGATCTACAATTCCGTGCTGATGGCGGTAATCAGCACGGTGTTCACGATCTCGATCGCCTTTGCGCTTGCCTACGGTCTGACGCGAAGCTGCATGCTGCTCAAGGGTCTGTTCCGCGGCATCCTGACGATACCGATCCTGGTGCCGTCGCTGCTGCCGGGCATCGCACTCGTCTACCTCTTCGGCAACCAGGGCATCTTCAGGGATTGGCTTCTCGGCTATTCGATCTACGGGCCGATCGGCATCGTCATCGGCTCGATCTTCTTCACCCTGCCACATGCCTTTCTGATCATCCTGACGGCGCTCTCCATTGCCGATGCCCGGCACTATGAGGCTGCCGCGTCGCTCAAAGCCAGCAAGTGGCGCACCTTCACGACCGTTACGGTCCCCGGTGCGCGCTTTGGCATTGTCTCGGCCGCCTTCGTCGTCTTCACGCTGGTCATCACCGACTTCGGCTTGCCCAAGGTGATCGGCGGGCAATACGGCATGCTGGCCGTCGACATCTACAAGCAGGTGATCGGCCAGCAGAACTTCGAGATGGGCGCGGTCGTCTCCGTCATCCTGCTTGTCCCAGCCGTGCTTGCCTTTGCCGTCGACCGGCACATGCAGAAGCGACAGGTAGCACTGCTGTCGGCGCGCGCCGTGCCCTACGCGCCGAAGCCTAACGCGCGTTTGGACGGGCTGTGCTTCGCCTTCGCCTGCCTCGTCAGCCTCTTCATCCTCGGCATGATCGCCATGTGCCAGATCGCAGCGGTGGTGAAGTTCTGGCCCTATGACCTGACGCTCACGAGCAAGAACTTCGCCTTCGACCTGATGGACGGCGGCGGCTGGGCGGCCTATGGAAACTCGATCCGGCTTGCGCTTTTGACAGCTCTCTTCGGTTCGGTCGTCGTCTTTGCCGGCGCCTACATGGTCGAGAAGGCCGACGGTTTCCGCTTCGGCCGCGGTGTCTTCCATTTCCTGGCGATGATGCCGATGGCCGTGCCCGGCATGGTGCTCGGCCTCGCCTACATCTTCTTCTTCAACAATCCGACCAATCCGCTGCACCCAATCTATGGCACGATGACGATCCTCGTCGTCTCGACGGTGACGCACTTCTACACGGTCGCGCATCTGACGGCGCTGACGGCGCTGAAGCAGATGGATCCGGAGTTCGAATCCGTCGCCGCCTCGCTGAAGCAGCCCTTCCACCGGCTGTTCTTCCGGGTCACGGTGCCCGTCTGCCTCCCGGCGATCCTCAACATCGCGATCTATCTCTTCGTCAACGCGATGACGACGGTCTCAGCGGTGGTGTTCCTCTATTCGACGGACACCAAGCTTGCGTCGGTCGCGGTGCTCAACATGGACGATGCGGGTGACATTGCGCCGGCTGCGGCCATGGGCATGATGATCTTCTACACCAATGTCGCGGCCAAGCTCGTCCATGCGCTGATCGCGCGCGGCCTGCTCGCCCGTACTCAGGCGTGGCGCTAGCCCGCTTCCGCCCCGCAATTCGTCTCGCCTTCCTTCGTCGCCGAAGGGGGGCGACGCCTTTGCCGCGTCAACCTAAGCCACCCGAATCTCTGCCATCACCGCTCTACGGTCGTTTCCCGCGCGCAGGCGTTCCATTTCGGCGAGACGCGTGCGCTGTGGCGTAAGTCCATAGCGCTCGCGGTAGGTGCGGGAAAAGTGCGAGGCGGTGGTAAAGCCGCAGGCGACCGCGATCTCGATGACCTGGAGAGATGAGGTGAGCAGCAGAAGATGGGCGCGCTCCAGCCGTAGGTCGAGATAATAACGCGCCGGCGTGCGGCCCATTTCCTTTCGAAACAGCCGCTCCGTCTGCCGCCGCGAAAGGCCGGTCGCCGGCGACATGTTGGCAAGCTTCAGCGGCTCAGCAAGATTGGCCTCCATCTGCTCGATGATCCGGATCAGAAATGGGTTGTCGATGCCAAGGCGTGCCTGCAGCGGAAGGCGCTGGCGCTCGCCTGTCTCGCGAAGACGTTCGCAGAGCGCCGCCTCGCAGATGCGGTTGACCACGTCCGGGCCGAGGTCTGCTTTGATGATACGCAGGAACATGTCGAAGGGCGCATTGCCGCCGGCGCAGGTGTAAAGGCTGCCGTCGATCTCGAAGGCGGTCTGGCGCGCACCGGCAATGAAGAACCGTTCTGAGAAATCCGGAAAATGCTCCCAGTGCACCGCGCATCGACGCTCGTCGAGCAGGCCCGCGCGGGCCAGACAGTAGACGCCGCCGGCAAGTCCGGCGAGGCGCACCTGACTGCGAGCGCAGTGCCGAAGCCAGGCCTCCAGAGCCCGGTCGGCGGGCGGCTTCGTGCGGCTGCCGCAGATGACGACGAACCCCGGCTGTTCGCCCCGGTGGAACCGGCCGCGCTCATCCGCGAGCGGTCCGGCCGCAGCAAGGCGTGTGCCGCAGGATGAGACGGCGGATGAGCCATCTGCCGTTACAATGTGCCAGTGGTAAACGGCGCGCTCGGCCACGTCATTGGCAAGGCGCAGCGCTTCGATCGCTGCGGAAAAGCCATGCAGGGCAAAGCCATCGAGCAGATAGAAGGTGAAGTGGCGGACCAGCGCGCGTGCCTGCTGCATTGTCTCTTCCTGATAATGAAAGGTCGCGACGTGTTGCGAGTTGGATAGAACAGTTACATTATGCAACATAACTAACCGTTGCCAAGCCGGTTTCGACGGCTGCGGAGGAAAATTCTCCGCGATCTCGCGTGAAATGCCGGTACTTTCCAGCTAGGCGAGCCGCGAGGCTGTGGCGCGACTTGTCAAATGGACAAAAATGAACACAGTTGGTTCCATGTCTGACTCTCAAAGCGCCCGCGCTCTTGCCCCACGCCGCCATGGCGAAATCCTTAGACGTCTTGCTGCCAACGGTACCGTGGGTATCACCGAACTGGCGGACTTTTTCGACGTGTCGCGCCAGACGATAAGGCGCGACCTGAAGCTGCTTGCCGATCGCGGCCAGCTTGATCTTGTGCATGGCGGCGCCACCCTGTTCGAACCCACTGAGGCAGCTTTTACCGAGCGACGGGAGGAAAATGCCGGGGCGAAGGCGGCGATCGGCCGTGCTGCGGCGGGTCTGGTGCGCGACGGCATGGTGATCTTCCTGGATTCCGGCACCACGACGCTGGCCGTGGCCCACGCGTTATCCGGGCGAAAAAACCTAACGATTTGCACGACTTCACTGTCGATCGCGCTTTTGATGTGCCGGCAACCACTCGTGCGGGTTCATATGCTCGGCGGAGAGATCGATCCGGACGAGGAAGCGGCCGTCGGCATCGATGCGCTCGAGGCCATCAACCATTTCCGTGTCGATGTCGCCTTTCTCGGCGGCGGCGGGCTCTCGCCGGATGGCGAGGTGACCGACTTTACCCGCAGCGGCGCCGAGCAACGATCCCGCATGGTGACGACTGCGGCCAAAGCCTATTTCGTGCTCGACAGCTCCAAGTTCGGACGGCTGACGCCGCTGCGTATTCCGCGCTTCGAAGTCGCCGCCGGGGTGATCGTCGATCGGCGCCCGCCGGAGGCGATCCGCGAGGCGCTGGAGCGTAAAGGTCCCATTCTAATCGTCGCCGAACAATGAAATGTAATATTGTGTAACGTTTTGTCTTGTTCTTTGTCAGCGTTTTGTTACCGTGTGGCCTTCCATGGTTTCGGGAGGTCGTTTCATGGCGCAGAAATTTCCAACGCAGGCCCAGGTCGTCATCGTCGGTGGTGGTATCATCGGTTGTTCGGTCGCCTATCATTTGACCAAGCTCGGCTGGAACGATGTCGTTCTTCTGGAGCAGGGGCAGCTGAGCGGTGGCACCACATGGCACGCGGCCGGTCTCGTCGGCCAGTTGCGCAGCCACGCCAACATGACGAGCCTCATCAAATACTCGACCAAGCTCTATAGCGAGCTGGAATCGGAGACCGGTCTTGCCACGGGCTGGAAGAATTGCGGTTCCCTTTCCGTCGCCCGAACAGAGGACCGCATGACCGTGCTGAAGCGCACGGCGGCCTCCGCCCGTGCGCAGGGGGTCGAGATCGAGGTGATCTCGCCGAAGGAGGCACAGGATCTCTGGCCGGTGATGGCCATCGACGATCTCGTCGGCGCCGTCTGGCTGCCTGGCGATGGCAAGGCCAATCCGACCGACCTCACGCAATCGCTCGCGAAAGGCGCGCGCAATCGCGGTGCGCGTGTCATCGAGCGCGTCCGGGTCACCGGTATTTCGACGAAGAACGGTGTCGTGACCGGGGTGGAAACCGATCGCGGGGCCATTGCCGCCGAGATCGTCGTCAACTGCGCCGGGCAATGGGCGCGCAAGGTCGGCCAGATGTGCGGCGTCACGGTGCCGCTGCACTCGGCTGAACACATGTATATCGTCACCGGCCGGATCGAGGGCGTGCATCCCGATCTGCCGGTCATGCGCGATCCAGACGGCTACATCTATTTCAAGGAGGAAGTCGGTGGTCTCGTCATGGGCGGCTTCGAGCCGGAGGCGAAGCCCTGGGGCATGGCCGGCATTCCTGATGATTTCGAGTTTGCTCTTTTGCCTGATGACTGGGACCAGTTCGAGATCCTGATGCACAACGCCCTGCAGCGGGTGCCACAGCTTGCGACCTCAGAGGTGAAGAAATTCTACAACGGGCCGGAGAGTTTTACCGCAGACAACAATTTCATTCTCGGCGAGGCGCCGGAGCTGAAGAACTTCTTTGTCGGCGCGGGCTTCAATTCCATGGGGATCGCCAGTGCCGGCGGAGCAGGGCGGGCACTTGCCGAATGGATCGTCAACCGCGCGCCGACCATGGATCTGTGGCCGGTTGATATCCGCCGCTTCGCCGGCTTCAACAACAATCCTCGCTGGCTGCACGACCGTGTCAAGGAGACACTGGGCCTCCACTACGCGATGCCCTGGCCGAACCGGGAACTGGACACGGCCCGTCCCTTCCGCCGCTCGCCGCTCTACGATCGCCTCGCCGCCAAGGGGGCGTGCTTCGGTTCGAAGATGGGATGGGAACGCGCCAACTGGTTTGCCGCAGAAGGCGAGAGTCCCGTGACGGAATACGCCTTCGGCCGGCAGAATTGGCACGACGCGGTCAAGCGCGAGATGCAGGCGACGCGCGAGGCTGCCGGTATCTTCGACCAGACCTCGTTTGCCAAGCTGCTCGTCCAGGGTCGGGATGCCGCAGCAGAGCTCAATCGCATCTGCGCTGCGGAGATCGACGTCGAGATCGGCCGTTCCGTTTATACGGGCATCTTGAACAAACGTGGCGGCTACGAAAGCGATCTGACGGTGATGCGCCTTGCCTCCGACCGCTTCCTGCTGATTACCGGATCGGCGCAAGCCGTGCACGACGCGGACTGGATCCGCAAGAACGTACCCGCGGACGCCCATTTGACGCTGACCGACGTTACCTCCGCCTATGCGGTCCTGGCGCTGATGGGGCCGAAGTCGCGCGACATCCTCTCTCGGGTCACCTCTGCGGATCTCTCGAATGAGGGCTTTCCCTTCGCAACGATCCGGGAGATCGATGTCGGTTACGCCACGACCTATGCAAACCGCATGACCTATGTCGGCGAACTCGGCTGGGAACTGATCGTGCCGACGGAATTCGGCGTCGGGGTCTACGAAGCGCTGCACGAGGTCGGCCGCGATTTCGGACTGACGGATTGCGGCTACTATGCGCTTGAGGCCCTCAGGCTCGAAAAGGGCTATCGCGCCTGGAGCCGCGAGCTGACGCCGGACGTCAATCCTTGCGAAGCGGGTCTCTCCTTTGCAGTCGCCGCCGACAAGACGGGCGGCTTCATCGGCCGGCAGGCCTATCTTGCCGCAAAGGCGAAGGGCGCTCCTTCTCGCCGTATTGTGCAGTTTACTGTGAACGATCCGTGGCCAATGCTCTGGGGCGGCGAGTTGATCCTTCGCGATGGGAACCCCGTTGGCGAGGTGCGCTCGGCCGCCTACGGACATACCCTTGGACGTTCGGTCGCGCTGGCACTGATCGAACATGCAACCGGCGTGGATACCGACTTCGTGAAGTCCGGCAACTTCGAGGTCGAACTCGCCGGCGTTCGTTTCGCTGTCACCCCTCACGTTACGGCCGCCTATGACCCGAAAGCCATCCGCATCAAGGCCTAGTCGCTGCAAGCACTTGGCGCGCCAGGCCGATCGCGCGCGCCAACCGATATTACCGCAAGGCGATATCTGCCGAGGGAATATGGCCGGTGTCCTCAGTGGCCGACCATCTTGAGCGCCGCTTCGGGAAGACGCTCGCCCTGAACCTCGATTTTGGAGAGGCCTGCGGCGATCTCGGAGCGGTCTTCGGCGGTCAGTTCGAGGTCAACCGCGCCGAGATTTTCCTCGAGCCGGTGCGACTTCGTGGTGCCCGGGATCGGCACGATCCAAGGCCTTGGGGCAAGAAGCCAAGCCAAGGCGACCTGCGCGAGCGTGGCTCCCTTGCGATCCGCTACCGCTTTCACGATATCGACCAGCGCCATGTTGGCTTTGCGGGCGTCGGGGGAGAAGCGCGGCACCATGTTCCGGAAATCCGTCGGATCGAACGTGGTGTTCTCATCGATCTTGCCCGTCAGGAACCCGGCTCCGAGCGGGCTGAAGGGGACGAAGCCGACGTTCAGTTCCTCGAGTACCGGAAGCAGTTCGGCTTCAGGCCCACGCCAGAACAGCGAGTATTCACTCTGCACGGCGGCAAGCGGATGGACGGCATGGGCGCGACGGACTGTACCGACACCTGCTTCCGAAAGTCCGTAATGTCTCACCTTCCCTGCCGCGACGAGGTCCTTGATGGCTCCGGCAACGTCCTCGATCGGCACGTCCGGATCGACGCGGTGTTGATAGAAGATGTCGATACGATCGGTCTTGAGCCGCTTGAGGCTGGCGTCGGCGACCGCCTTGATGTGCGCGGGGCGGCTGTTCGTTCCCCCGCCACGCTTGCCTGTCTTGAGATCAATGTCGAAGCCGAACTTCGTCCCGATCACGACCTGGTCCCGGATTGGTGCGAGCGCTTCTCCGACGAGCCCCTCGTTCACGAAGGGCCCATAAGCTTCGGCAGTGTCGAAAAACGTGACCCCACGTTCATAGGCACCGCGGATAAGCTTTATCATCTCCGCTTTGTCGGCCGGAGGACCGTAGGCCGCGCTCATACCCATGCATCCGAGCCCGATGGCAGAGACTTCGAGTGCTCCTAGTTTGCGCGTTTCCATTTCTCTTTTTCCTTGTGTTTGTGGCGACGACACATCGGTGACAAACGTTGTGGGGCGCCGGGCAGTTCATGCCTCATGGCTCATGGCGGCGCCCGACCGCGCTGTACTTGTCCGGAATCTAGCGATTGAGACTGTTTTCGATTAGTCGCTATAATCGGCATGAACCTATTAGCTGGACTACTGAATGCCCCAGGAAAATTACAACGACCTCGTCGCGTTCCTGACCGTCGCGAGAGAACGGAGCTTCACCAAGGCGGCAGCAAAACTCGGCGTCTCGCAGTCGGCGCTCAGCCAGACCGTGCGGGGACTGGAGGCCCGCCTCGGCATCCGGCTGCTCACGCGCACGACGCGGAGCGTCGCGCCGACAGAAGCGGGAGAGCGCCTGCTCAAGACGGTCGGCCCGCGCTTCGAAGAGATCGAGGCGGAACTCGGCGCGCTCAGCGAACTCAAGGACAAGCCCTCGGGCACGATCCGGATAACGGCCGGCGAGCACCCGGCGATTTCCGTTCTCGCGCCCGCGATCCGGAAACTTGCCATCGAGTATCCCGACATCAACGTCGAGGTGACCGTCGATTACGGTCTGACGGACATCGTCGCGGAGCGCTACGACGCGGGCATCCGGCTTGGCGAGCAGGTCGCCAAGGACATGATTGCGGTTAAGGTGAGCGGCGACATGCGCATGGCGGTCGTCGGGTCCCCGGCATACTTCGGGCGCCATGGGCGGCCGGAGACGCCCCAGGACCTGACCGGTCACAACTGCATCAACATGCGGCTGCCGACCCGCGGTGGCATCTATCCTTGGGAGTTCGAACGCGACGGTCGTGAAATCCGGGTCAGGGTCGATGGCCAACTTGTCTTCAACACTCTCGCAATGCGGATCGACGCAGCACTTTCCGGCCTGGGCCTTGCCTACCTACCCGAAGACCAGGCGACCGAGCACCTTGCAACTGGTCGCCTTGAGCGCGTCCTCGAGGACTGGTGCGAACCGTTCCCCGGCTATCACCTCTATTATCCGAACCGAAGACATGCTTCGCCTGCCTTTGCCGTCTTTGTAGACGCCCTTCGGTTTCGGGGCTGAAGACTGTTTTTTCAATCACGGCTTATCAACTGACCGTGATTAAGAAGCAGGCCTAATAAGCTCATCCCGGTTTCGGCGTCTAATGCCGCGGCCCGCTCTCACGTACCGTTCGCTTGTCCAATTCGTGAGAGAAACCGATGACACGCACTAAACTCTGGCTGGGCGCGCTGGCATTTTCCGCCGCAGCCGTTGACACCCAGGTCTACGCCGAAGCGAACCGCGTCCAGTTCCCGAAAGATCTGGACGACCTTGTGCACTACACGACCGTCCGCCGGAGCGAGGTGGCGGAGCACATCATGACCACGCGCGAGGCGGTCGACGCGGTCAAGAACGGGCAACCCATCCCTGATGGCACGCACTTCGTGCTGGTCGACCACCGAGACGGAAAGGTCCGCCGCTACTTTGTCATGCAGAAGGGGGAAGGTTGGGGCAACGACTATCCCGAGAGCCGGCGGACGGACGACTGGCAGTTCCAATGGTTCTGGGCCGACAAGTCCGTCAACATGGACGAGAACACCGCCCGCTGCCAGTCCTGCCATTCCTCCCGTTCTGGGGAGAACTTCCTCTACACGTTCGACGCGCTTGGCGCATTCGACGGCACGGTGATCGAATGACGGAGGGTTGGCGATGCCCCCCGTTTTCCTGATGCGCCTCGGGTTGGACTTCCTCGCCGTCGGTCTGTTTGTGGTCGCCATGGCCTATTGGTGGATGGACAACCGTTCGCATGAACTGATCGGCACGAGCATGTTCGCGCTGCTCCTCTTCCACAACGTCTTCAATCGCCGCTGGTACGGGGGCATAGCCCGAACGCGGCGTCAGGCGAGGCCGCTGGTAACCGTCGGGTTGAACCTCACGCTGCTGGTCACGATGCTGACCTTGCTGACCACGAGCATCCTGATTTCGCAGTCGCTTTTCGGGTTTTTCGCCGTCGGCGGCCCCTCCGCCAGAGACGCCCATATCCTGGCCGCCTATTGGGCCTTGATCATCGTCTCGATCCACCTCGGTCTTCACTGGTCGATCGTCATGAACGTCGTCCGAAGCCTGCTCGGACTCCATCGAAACCACCTCGGCCGTACGGCAGTCCTCAGGCTTGCCTCCTGTGGAATCGCGGCCTGCGGCGTCTACAATTCCCTCGAACTCGATATCGGATCGAGACTTCTCCTGATCCCCACCATGCAGTTCTGGGATTTCAACGAAGGCGCCGCTGGGTTCTTCCTCCGCATCGCCTCCATCGCCGGACTATACGTCGCTGCGGGGTACTACGGCATCTCGGCCATCCAGGCTCCCCGTCGTCGGTCGGCCGACGCCGATGCGCTCGGAGAGGACCGAGCCAAATCCATCTCCATCTCCTGACCAGTTCGCCCACCCCCTTCAAATCAAAACGAGAGAGGATACGAGAACATGGAGCTTAATCGTCGAGACCTGCTTTTGGCAGCGGGCACCCTGGCCGCCGTGACGAACGCCGGTGTCGCTGAGGCGCAGACCGCCACACGGGAGCGCGTCCCAACCAGCACGGCTGTGTCGGAAATCGGACGGAGGAAACTCGGCTCCCTCGAAGTTTCGAGCGTCGGGCTCGGCGTCCAGAACATGAGCCGGACCTACCAGCGCATCGTTCCGACGCGCGCGGAGATGCACAATATCATCCGAACCGCCTTCGACCGTGGCCTCACTTTCTATGACGCCGCCGAAGCCTATGGCCCGCACGAGGTGGAAAGGATCCTGGGCGAGGGCGTGGAGCCTTTCCGCGACCAGGTCGTCATCGCCACGAAGTTCGGCTGGAACATCGATCAGGAGACCGGGGAACGGAAGCCCGGCCTTAACAGCCGCCCCGAGCACATCAGGCTTGTCGTCGAGGGCATGCTGAAGCGGCTGCGTACCGATCGCATCGATCTTCTGTACCAGCACCGGGTTGATCCGCAGGTGCCGATCGAGGACGTCGCCGGGACCGTCAAGGACCTGATGTCCGAAGGCAAGGTCCTGCATTGGGGGCTCTCGGAAATGGGCCTGAACACGCTTCGTCGCGCACATGCGGCGCTGCCCCTGACCGCGGTTCAGAGTGAATATTCGATGCTTTGGCGCGGCCCGGAGACCGGTGCGATCCCGGTTTGCGAGGAACTCGGCATAGGGTTCGTGCCGTGGAGCCCTCTTGGTGAGGGTTTCCTCAACGGTGCGATCGATGCGGAGACGCGGTTTGCCCCCGGGGATATCCGCGGCATCGAGACCCGCTTTGCCCCTGAAAACCTGCCCCACAACCTGGCACTCGTCGAGCTCCTGAAAGTTTGGGCCGAACGCAAACAGACCAGACCGGGGCAAATCGCTCTGGCCTGGCTGCTGTCTCAAAAGCCATGGATCGTGCCGATCCCCGGAACGACGCAGATGGCGCATATGATCGAGAACATCGGCGCGCCGGCAATCCAGTTTTCGCCCGCCGAAATCGCCGAACTGAACGCCTCCGTATCAGTGATCGAAATCCGTGGCGCGAGGCTGCCAGACGCTGTCCAGGCCTATTCGGATGTTGAAGCACCTCTGAAGTCGTAATCGCAACTTAGGCCCGCCCAAAGCAATCTGTTTGCTTTAGGCTCGCAACGGCAAATCGGAAGTTATCTGTTCTAAAGTCGTCGTGTTGGAGGAAGCCGCGTTCATTTGTGGCCCGCTTGTCGAAATAACGGGCGCCCAGGCGGTTGCGTGAGGTGGGGCGTTCGCGGGTCCTATTTCGCAGATTGCCTTGGCATCTCGATTAGCCACTGCGCCAGAAGTGTCAGTGCCTCGGTCAGATCTTCGAACGATGCGCCGCCAAGGCAAAGCCGAATTCCGCTCGCCCGATCCTCTCGGTCCACCATCATGGAATCCGGTGGGGTCAGTTGGATGCCGGCCTCCGCAGCGGCGGATACGAAGCGGTTGGCAGCGTCGCGCGGCATCGGCAGCCAGGCGTTATACGCATCGGGATCAGAGACAAGTTCGGCCGTACCGAGAAGCGAGACAGCCAGACTGGATCGACGCCGCGCCTCATGGCGCAGATCGCGCTGGATCGAAGGGATGACGCCGGTGATCAGCCATTCCTCGACCACTGCACAGGAGAGCGGCGAGGGGGCCAGAGGCATGTCTTGCAAGGCGTCTTCCGCTGCTTCGTTAAAACCAGCCGGCAGCGCGAGCACGCCGATCTGCAATCCGGGGCCAAGCGACTTGGACAGCCCGTTCACATGAAAGGCGATCTCGGGCGCCAATGCCGTCAGCGGAGGCAAAGCCGGCTCGGCCGGCGCATAGACGCCGTCCTCGATGATCCATGCGCCCGCCAGACGGCAAATTTCCGCGATGGCCTGCCTTCGCTCCCCGCCCATCGTGGCGGTGGTCGGATTGTGAAGCGTCGGGGTGAGGTAAACTGCCTTTCTGCCGGCCGATGCGGCCCTGTCGAGCGCCTCTGCCAGTGCCTCTGGCACCATCCCTTCTGCGTCGATCCTGACACCCTGCATCCGATATCCCTTGCGCCGGGCCAGCGCGATCGCGCCGGGATAGGTGATCCGTTCGGTCAGAAGCAGTCCCTGCGGACCGCAGGCGAGGTCGAAGGCCAGTGAGAGCGCCTGGCGGGCGCCGCTCGTCAGCACCAGATGCGACGGATCGACGATGAGACCCAGTGTTTCGAGCCAGCGGGCCAGAACGCGGCGGTGCTCCAGATGTCCGGCGGGTGGGGCGTAGAGATTGAGATGATCCGCATCGATCTTGCGCGCGATCCCGGTCAATGTCCGCGCCAGCAGGCGTGCGTTGAGCGTTGCTGGCGGGGCGTTGGATGAGAGATCGATCTGCCGATCCTTGTGTGCGTGGCGGATCGCCACGAACGTTCCCCGGCCCTTGACGCTACGCGTCAGACCTCGACGTTCCAGAGCGGCATAGGCTTTCGTCACCGTGCCGAGGCCAATCCCCAGTTTCCATGCGACATCGCGATGCGCCGGCAGGCGGTCGCCTCCCGTCAGCCGCCCTTCGATGATGTCGTCGGCGAGAGCGAGGACCAGCCGCTCGGCGGCATTCGCCTCTATGTCGGCGAGACGTGGTGCCCATGGCGATTGAAGGAGCATGTTCGCCACCTCGATAAAAGTGTCACATGACACTATTCAGATAAACAGCAAGTGTAACATACGCTATGACGACGCTGAACGAAATACACACTTGCAGGAGGCGCCTGTCCGCGATGACGGGCGCATGGAGAGCCAGATGTTCAGTCATGTTACCGTCGGGGCGCGCGATCTTGAGCGGGCGGGTCGTTTCTATGACGCCGTGCTCGCTCCGCTCGGCCTGAAACGCCGCGTCGTTGCCTCCGATGGCGGGCCTCCGGCGCTTTGCTGGGTGGCTATTCAAGCGCCACTGCCGCGCTTCTATGTCTACATCCCCTTCGATGGCGAGTTGGCGACGGCCGGCAATGGCTGCATGGCCGCCTTTCTGTCCCCCTCGCAGGAGGCCGTGAGGACGGCCTACACGGAGGGTCTCACGCACGGCGGGACGGACGAAGGCGCCCCAGGCCCGCGCCCACACTACGGCGACGGTTACTTCGGTGCGTATCTGCGCGACCCCGATGGAAACAAGGTCCACATCGTCCACCGCGGAGACCTCCAGCATTAGTGCTGGAGAAGCCTCCTGTTTCTGGAGAATTTCGAATGATCGGCAGTCAGATAGCACTCGTCTACGGCACCTATCTCGTCGCCACCGCCAGTCCTGGGCCGAGCAACATGGCGATCATGGGAACGGCGATGCGCGACGGTCGCCTGCCCGCGCTCGTCTTGGCGGCGGGCGTTATCACGGGCTCACTCTTCTGGGCAGTACTGGCGGCGACGGGCATTTCCGCCGCGTTGGCCGCCTATGCAGAGGCGCTTTTCGTCATCAAGATCGTTGGCGGTGTCTATTTGCTCTATCTGGCTTTTCGTGCGGGCAAGTCGGCTCTGAAGCCGATCTCCGACATCACGAAGAAGGACGCAAGGCCTGCCACGCCTTGTTATCGATCGCTCTATCGGCAGGGCATTCTCATGCATATCGGAAACCCGAAGGCGATTCTGGCCTGGATAGCGATCATGTCGTTGGGGTTCCGTCAGGATGCTCCCGCAGGCACGCTACCGGTGATCATTGGCGGTTGCGCCATCCTCGGCGTCCTGGTGTTCGGTGGTTACGCCATCGTCTTTTCGACGGCCTCCATGATTGCCCTATACGCCAGATTGCGGCGCTGGATTGAAGGTGTGCTCTCGGCGGTCTTCGCGGTTGCGGGACTTAAACTGCTTGTTTCGCAGAGCTGATATCCGGTCCGTCGATGCCCCAATGAAGTGACCCAAATTGAAAGCGCGATGTCATGACCCTTGCCGTCCATATGGTCGATGTGTTTGGCGCCGGGCCGTTTTCTGGTAACCCGCTGGCGGTCGTCATCGGCGCAGATGCCATGTCGACGGATGAAATGCAGCAGTTGACGCGGTGGTTCAATTTGTCGGAGACCGCCTTCCTCTTATCGCCCACGCATCCAGATGCTGACTACCGGGTCAGGATATTCACGCTGGACAGGGAGATGCCTTTTGCCGGGCACCCGACGCTTGGAAGCTGTCATGTCTGGCTCTCGACGGGTCGGGTGCCGAAGAAGGCGACGGAAATCATTCAGGAATGCCGCGCCGGTCTGGTCACGATCCGGCGTGCGCATGGGCGGATTTCGTTTGCCGCCCCGCCGCTGATCCGTTCCGGCGCGCCAACACAGGGTGAATTGGATGGGGCCCGTCAACTGTTGGGCATTGAACCTTGCGATATCCTTGATGCCGCCTGGATCGACAATGGGCCTGGATGGTTGGGGATCAGATTGGCATCGGCGGAGAAAGTGCTTTCGCTCAATCCGCTCCGAAACTGGGCCGGTCGGATCGACGTTGGTGTGGTTGGTCCGCGTGCAAAGGGTGGCGATGCAGCCTTCGAGGTTCGTGCGTTCTTCAGCGACCATCTGGGTGCAATCGTCGAAGACCCCGTCACCGGAAGCCTCAATGCCTCGATCGCACAGTGGTTGTTCGCTGGAAGTGTGGTTGAGGAGGACTATGTCGCCGCCCAGGGGACCCGTCTTGGGCGCCATGGCCGAATTCATGTGGGCCGCGATGATGTTGGCCGAATTTGGGTAGGTGGCGAAACGCGCACGCATGTCGAAGGCCGGCTACACGGCCTTTGAAAAGGGAAAGAAGAGGTGTTTCATTGGGTACAATCGATAGGGCAGAAATTGAGCTCCCCGTCCAAAGACAGCTCGAAGCCTACAACGCCCGAGACATTGAGGCATTCATGCCCTGGTGGGCTGATGATTGCCAGTACTACGCATTTCCCTCCACGCTTCTGGCAGGGGGTGCTGTCGAAATTCGAGAGCGACATATCGAGCGGTTCAAAGAGCCTGATCTACACGGAACGGTGCTGACACGTATCGTGGTCGGCAATGTCGTCATCGACCACGAAACGGTTGCGCGAACTTTTCCGGAAGGGAAGGGCGAGGTCGATGTCGTTTGTATCTACGAAGTTGAAAACGGCAAGATTGCCAAAGCCTGGTTCAAGATCAGCGAGCAGAGGCATTTGTAGCCTTAGACAGACTGTATGAGGCCAATTGCATGGCCATTGAAGCGGCAAACAAGAGAGTGGTGACTTGATGGACGAGAGTGTTTTCCGGCCGATCGCGGAGCGTGTATTGGCGGATGATTGGGGACGGCTGACCAAGTACGAATTTGAACTTCGGCTCAGGGATGGAGGTTGGCAGCGGCAGACCCGAGAGACTTACGATCGTGGCAACGGGGCGACATGTCTGTTGTACAATCCCGGAAGTGGCCGTGTTCTGCTGACCCGTCAGTTTCGTTTGCCGGTTTTCTTGAATGGTGGTCTGGAGTCACTGATCGAAACCCCGGCGGGACTGCTTGATGGTGCCGAGCCGGCAACGCGGATGCGTGCAGAACTGATTGAAGAAACTGGTTATGATGTCTCCGAGCTGACGCATCTTTTCGACATCTACATGAGCCCCGGATCGGTCACGGAATACCTGGCATTTTTCTACGGCGAATATACCGAGAAACACAGGGTGGGAACTGGCGGCGGCGCTCCTGACGAGGGAGAAGACATAGACGTACTGGAAATTTCGTTGTCCGACGCGATCCAGATGATCGACCGTGGTGAGATTCGCGACGCCAAAACGATCATTCTGCTTCAGCACCTGACGATCCGGCTCTTTCAGGAACACGACGTGAAGCGCTGATCCGGATCTCCGGGCCATATCGATCTCGGACAGATGATGATCCTGCTAAGATTGCCGTCCCCGACATGGGAACCTCGAGATGGATCAGTTTGCCCCGAATGTCCTTTCCGACTTCGACATCGACATCGACATCGACATCGACATCGAAGTCATCCCGCCAGAGCGCGACGGAGGCCAGTCCGGAAACGCGATGATAGGCCTCTGTTGTCAAAAGAAGCGGTCGGCCTCGCGAATGGACGCCGACGGTCGCTGCAATTGTGACGAGTGCCTCGCGCCATGACGCCGTCGGTGCCAGAGCTATCGTCTGAGGTGCTGGTCAAGTTTGAGAAGGCGCTTGCGCAGCTTCCCGACGGCTATGGACAGGGAAGCTTCGCAGGTCGCCCATGGGGCGTGACCGTCAGGCGCTCGGCCGATGGCAGGCGGATCTGGTTATATGGCGAGGAACTGGGCGGAGCGGATGTCGTCAGCTTCAACTTTTATGTGCTTTCTGGTGCGAGCACCACGCTCAAGCCCTGCGAAATGTCCTCGTCGAAGGTCGTCGATTTCGTGCTTGGCTTTAAACCAACCTAAAGCGGTGATCTGCTTTCCGCTTTGATGGCTCAGCTTGCCATTACCGAGATCGCCCGACCAAAAGAAGTCCGGTAGGTCGAGACGTTCAAGCTGGCCTGACGTTTTCGGCTTTCGATTTTCCTGTCTTGCGGTCCTGGCCAAGTTCGTAGCTGACCTTTTGACCCTCTCGAAGTGGGCTTCCGCCTTCCACCGCTGACACATGGACAAAGACGTCCGCTCCACCGTTGTCCGGTGTGATGAAGCCAAAGCCCTTGTCCTGATTGAAAAACTTAACGGTACCGATTGCCATGATTATCCTCGTCAGCTGAGTGGCCTGCAAATTGCCACTGCAGCTTATTCAAGGCTGCCCCCTCCCGCAACCGCGCATTCACGCGATTCGCGGCTCGGACGGCGCGCGGTCGAGCTCTTTCGTGTCGTGTTGGCGAAGGCCGCCTCCGGCCACTGCCGTGCCCGTCGTAGACGGTGCCTAATGATTGAAGGCGAACGCTGCGACTTTTCGCGCACGATATCGCGCGGCGGGGCAGTGAACTCTCACACAAGCGGAGGTGCGCTCGGGGGCCTCATGCCATCCGACCTGACGATCATACATTGCGCCCCGATTGCGCTATGAGCTCATCGGTATTGGCTAGAAGTCGCCGCACGGCATTGCGAGCCGCGTTCGGGCGTCCGAGGCGGATGCTTTTCTCGATGTTCTCGTGGAGCTTCAGCGCGTGGACGGAGCTGCTGTCCTCCCGGGTCACCAGCAGGAAAAGGTGGTTGAGTGCAGATTCGATCAGCGCGCCCAGCGGCACCAGGAGATCGTTTCCCGACGCGCGCAGGATTGCAAGGTGGAAGCGTGTGTCGGCCTGGATGCGGGTCTGCAGCGTTGTCGCCTGTTGCATGTCTTCCAATGCGGCGCTGATTTCGGTCATCTGCTTTTCGTTCCGGCGGGTGGCGGCGAGCGCCGTCGCCTCCGGCTCCAGGATGTGGCGAAATTCCTGCACGGTCTTGAGGAACTGGAGATGGTCCGGTGAGACCGCATACCAGCTCAGAACGTCGCGATCGAGCAGGTTCCAACGCTCCCTCGGCTCCACCCAGCTGCCGACTTTCGGGCGCGAGGCGAGCAAGCCCTTGGCCATCAATATCTTGATCGCCTCTCTCACCGCAGTGCGACTGACGTTGAAGATTTCCGTCCATTGCGTCTCGTTCGGCAGGATCGTTCCGGGCGGATAGTCGCCACGCACGATACTGAGCCCGATGTCATCGGCAAGCGACATGTGGACGCTGGGTCCCGACATACGCGGCGCATCGAGGCGTCGGCTCGCACGCTTCGCCTCTGCCGTGGTCGAACCGGCGGAGACTTTTTCTGATTGTCGTTCAGCCATTTTCGTCTTTTCTCGCGTCTGTAACGCTCAGCCGCGCAGAGCGTCACCCGACGTCAACATATTTCCGCCAGCTGTGTTGCGGCTCAAAGTCGAGCATCGCGCGGGCTTTGCGGTTTGATAAGAGCGTCTCGTATTCGCCGATCTGCCCCTTGACAGGAACGCCTTGGTAGAACCGGTCGATCAGTTCGCGGGTTGGAATGTCGGAGGACGTATCGTCGCTTGCTGCGTTGAAGACCTGGAACCCAAGACCGTCCGTCTCCACGGCCCTCAGTGTGATCTGGCCGAGGTCGCGCGCATCGACATAGCTCCAGGCAATGCGCTTGCGAAAGCCCGGATCGGCAAACCAGCCGGGGAAGAGATGGTATTCGTTGGGCTCGATCACATTGCCAATGCGCAGGGCATAGATGTCGGCGCCGCTTCTGAGTGCAAAGGCGCGCGCGGTCTTTTCATTGACGACTTTGGAGAGTGCGTAGCTATCCATCGGGTCGACGTCATAGTCCTCGTCGAGCGGGAAATAGCGTGGGTTTCGCGGCTCGTTGGCGAAGACGAGGCCGTAGGTCGTCTCACTCGATGCGATGACGATCTTGCGGATGCCAAGCTTCACCGCCGCCTCGATGACATTGTAGGTGCCGATCGCATTGACGCGAAAGAGCTCGTTGTCGGGGGCGATCAGGATGCGCGGGATCGCGGCAAAGTGGACAACGGCATCGATCGGCTGCGGCGCGAGCGAAGGGTCGAATTCGTGCAGGCCCGTGTAGCTTGACAGTGCATTGAACACTTGGCCGCTGTCCGTGATGTCGGTGATCAGCGTGCGCACTTTCGGGTTGTCGAGGGGCTTCGTGTCGAGGTTGAGCACCTGGTGGCCCTGTTCGACGAGGTATTGCACGACATGGCGGCCGGCCTTGCCGCTCCCTCCGGTGAAGATGATCCGCTTGGTCATTGTGTTCTCCATGTCCTGCAAGATTGGGGGATGATCCCTATCGATGATAGTTCGTAAGGGAGATCTTCCAAGCGGGGTCGTTGCAGGTTACCGCGGCCAGCCGGCAAGAGTGCGCGCTGACCCCGGTTGTCGCGGATAGGGCGAAGGCCGGGACGCTCGGTAAAGGGCGCCCCGGCGGCGGTTTTACTTCTGAATGCAGGTATCCGCCGTGTCCTTGGTGCATTCGTCGAGACCCGTGAATACCGGATCCTCCACCGGCTTGCCGGCGATCAGGTCCAGCATGACCGACGGCGCCTTGTAGCCCATTTCGAACGGGCGCTGGCCGACGAGCGCAGTTACGAGACCTTCCTTGGCAATCGCCACCTCGTCGCCGATCGTGTCCGCCGCGCCGATGACGAATTCATTTTTCGCGATCTTGTCCGCCATCGGCTTGAACAGGTCGCGATAGGGTTGCGGCGCGCCGAAAAGCGGCCAACCGCCCATGATGCCGAAGGCGTCGAGGTCGGGATTGGCAGCGAGGATATCCGTCATCGCCTGTACGCCCTTGGCGCCGTCGTCATTGGTAAAGACCGGGCAACCTGCGACCTCCGTCCACCCGCCTTCACCCTTCAGTTCGGCAAGCCCGTCTTTCCCGGTGAGCACGTCACGCATGCCCTGGGCCCGCCGCAGGATGTTGTCGGCACCAGGGTTGCCCTCGATCGTGCAGATCTTGCCACCGTTCGGCTTGGCCTTCTTGATGTAATCGGCGATCCGCGCCCCCATCGTGTAGTTGTCGGTGCCGAGATAGGTCTTGCGCAGACCCGCGTCTTCCTTGGCGAGATCGGCGTCGAGCGTCATGACCGGAACCGTCGGATTGGCGGTTTTCAGTGTCTGGGCAATCAGCTTGGCGTTGGATGGCGAAATGGCAATCGCAGCCGTGCTGGGCTTGCCGAGCATGTCCTGGACGATCTGCGCCTCGCCGGCTTCGTCGGAGGTCGACGCCGGGCCGGTATAGAAGCACTCATATTCCGAGCTTGTGTTTTCCTTGTTCCACTTCTGGCATCCCTGGTTGATTGCCTCGAAGAACGGATTGTCGAGGCCTTTGACGACAATGACGAGCTGCTTCTTCGTCTGGGCGCCGGCGGAGCCGGCGGCCAGCGCGAGCGCTGCAACTGCAAGCACCAATGCTTTCCTCATTCTATCCTCCCGTTGAACAAGCGGACACTATCTGTCCGCGGCACAAATCAACCCGGATACCAGACGATGCGAGGGTCGCTTGACGGCCGCTCGTATTGCCAGGCCTGGTCGATAAGCTTTTTAAGATCGTATTCCGGCTGCCAGCCCAGCAGGTACTTCGCCTTGCTGTTGTCCAACCAGTTCGAGTGGAAGTGGCTTGGAACGTCGACGGACGGCAGACCGCGCGTGCGCCTGAGGTAGCTTGCGACCTCGCCGTAGTCGACCGGGCGATCCATGGCGACGTTGAAGCGCTGGCGTTCTGCGCGCGGATTGTCGATCGTGTTGAGTATTGCCGAGACGAGGTCGCTGACGTGAACGAAGTTGCGCTTGAGCGGCCTTCCGTCGGCATCGCGCAGCAACGGAACCGTTCCGGCCTCTGCGTAGCGCCTGGCTTCGTCGGGCGCAAAAAGCGTTTTCCAGTCGGGTCCACCGAACACGTCGTCACCGAAGGAAAGCGAATATTTGAAGTCGTCCTTCTCCATGATCCACGGAGCCCGGAGGCAACAGACGTTCAACCCGTATTGGATCGCGTACTGCTCGACGACCACTTCCTCGAGCACTTTCGAGAGCGCGTAGCAGCCGGGATAGGCGCGGTGCGGTGTCGACTCCGTTATCGGTCCGTCATGAGAATAGAAGAAATGCCCGACCGCGGCGTCGCCGCCGATCAGGATGAACTGCCGTGCCGTGGGGCTCGTTCTGAACGCTTCGAGCAGCCAGAAGAGGCCCTTGACTGTCACGTCCATGACGTCGGCCGGTGTTTCCTTGCAAGTCGCCAGATGCACGACGTGGCTGACACCGGCAATCGCGTCTTCCGCGACCGCACGATCGGCGATAGAGCCGCGGATGATATCAAGCCGCTCGGCTGGATCGAGCACACGGTTATGGCAGAGCGCGCGAACGCGCGCTTGCGAAAAACGTGGCCGATCAAGCAGCGTTGCTATGAGGTGCCGCCCGACCTTGCCAGTTGCCCCGGTGACAAGGATAAGCATGCTTATCTCCCAAGAATTAGCTAATATATGATCGCTTCGCCTCAATGTCTATTTGTCATACAAAACAGGTTTATCGGGTGAGAGATCATTGACGCGTTCATGACGATTTGCGTAAATAAGCAGTCGCTGGATCGCGAGGGGGCGGACATGCGGCGAGGCGTCCTGGCGGATTGGCGCGTGTTGGCGAGTCTGGAAGGCTGATCGTGCTGCTAGAGCTCAGCAATATTTCCAAGCATTTCGGGGCCATACAGGCAGTGAATGACATTTCGCTGTCGTTAGAGGCCGGTCAGGTTGTCGGCCTGATGGGCGACAACGGCGCCGGCAAATCGACGCTTGTCAAAATGATCGCAGGCAATTTCCGTCCGAGCCACGGAACCATTCGCCTTAACGGCAGCGATATCGTGCTGCATCGCCCCATCGAGGCAAGGCAGTTCGGCATCGAGATTGTTCACCAGGATCTGGCCCTTTGTGACAACCTCTCCGCGGCCGCGAATGTCTTCCTCGGCCGCGAACTGAGGCGCGGTATCGGCCCCCTGCGCGTGCTAGACTACAAGGCTATGTACCGCCGCGCCGGGGAGATCTTCAAAGAACTCCGCTCGGAGACCAGGCCACGCGACCTCGTGCGGCAGATGTCGGGTGGCCAACGGCAAGCGGTGGCGATTGCGCGTACGATGATCTCGCAGGCGAAGATCGTCTTGATGGACGAGCCGACGGCGGCAATTTCCGTGCGCCAGGTGGCCGAAGTGCTGCATCTGATCCGGCAGTTGCGCGATCGCGGCATCCTGGTTGTGCTCATCAGCCATCGTATGCCCGATGTCTTCGATGTCGCCGATCGCGTCGTCGTCATGCGCCGGGGCCGCAAGGTGGCGGACAAGCCGATCTCGGAGACCTCGCCGGAGGAGGTGACGGGGCTGATTACTGGCGCCATCGAGGTTGGATGAGGGACAAGCGAGCTCGATCTTCTGCACCGGAGGAATGGGAGGAACGATGGCAACGACGCTGGACCAGACGATCGAGCGCAGGCAGCGCACGCTCGGAGGAACGATCCTCGGCAACCAGACCTTCTGGGTTCTGATCGCTGTCATCCTTGCCTGCATCTTTCTGTCCTTTGCCACCGACAGCTTCGCGACCGCAAAGAATCTTTACAACATCACCCGCAACGTCACCTTCGTCGCAATCATCGCCCTCGGCATGACGCTCGTCATCATCACCGGCGGGATCGACCTCTCGGTGGGCTCGGTGCTGTGCCTGTGCAGCATGGTGCTCGCCGTCACGATGCACGCGGGATACAGCATCGAGACAGGTATTGCCGTCTCAATCGCGACTGCGTTGGTGATCGGTGCGTTCAATGGCATCCTCATTGCCTATCTCGGCTTTCCGCCCTTTGTCGTGACCCTCGGCATGCTCTCGATTGCCCGAAGCCTGGCCATGGTCGCGTCCAACAATACGGTGGTTTTCGAGTTCGGCCCGGACCACGACAAGCTGCTGTCGCTCGGCGGCGGATCCGTCTTCGGTATCGCCAACCCGGTGATCTACATGATCATGTTGGCACTGCTCACCGGTTTCGTGCTGCGCTGGACCCGGATTGGCCGCTACATTTACGCCATCGGCGGCAACGAGAAGGCGGCCACGGCCACGGGCCTCCCCGTGCGGCCGATCAAGGTCTGTGTCTACATGATCTCGGCGCTCTCGGCCGGCGTCGCCGGCATCATCCAAACCGGCTGGCTCGGTGCGGTGACGACCAATATCGGCGCCGGCATGGAACTGCAGGTCATCGCCGCGGCCGTGATCGGGGGCGCGAATCTCGCTGGCGGCGTCGGCACTGCCTTCGGCGCGCTCGTCGGCGCAGCACTGATCGAGGTGATCCGCAATAGCCTCGGGCTTCTCGGCATCAATGCCTTCTGGCAGGGTACGTTCATCGGCAGCGCGACTATCCTCGCAGTTCTTTTCGATCGTATCCGCAATTTCCGCCAGAGCGAGTAGCATTCAGTCTTCCTCTACACTGGTGCGTGAATTCTCACGAGGACTGCAGAAGGGGATGGGATTGCGACGCAAGCCAGCCGTTACGCGGTGAGTGGTGTCCCGCCGAAGCATCCCAGTTCTTCAATGAATCTACTGACATTGCTCGCTTTAAAGCCGGCGACGGGGCCGCAAGTTTGTTTGCGGGCTCATGAAATCATCTGTTCCGGAATGTGCGCAGACTGCCAAGAAGGGAGCCACCCTGAGGGTCGCGCACTGGCAAGTCGCCCATACGAAGCCGGTTTGGGCTCCGCGCGGCCTCATTCGATTATGTTGCCGACAATATTCTTGTGAAAAATCCTTCCCTCAGGCACAATTTATGAACGCAACCGAAGTGCGGCGCTATCTGAATTCCGGCCGTCACGCGCCGCGGAACGGTTCGCGCGGGAGAGGCTGCGTCAATGGGCCAGGGGTTCTTCCTTCTGTTTGCTGCGGGGGCCGTGATCACCGCCCTGACAGTCGTCCTGGCGCGCAACCCTGTTCACAGCGCATTGGCGCTGATGGCATGTTTCCTGCAGATTTCGGCAATCTTCGTCCTGCTCGAGGCGCCGCTGCTCGCGGTCGTGCAGATCTTCGTCTATGTCGGCGCCATCATGGTCCTCTTCCTGTTCGTGATCATGATGATCGACGTGCGCGAGGCGGTGCTGCAGCGGTTTATGCCGGGGCGAAATCTGCCTGCTTTGACCCTGCTCGTCCTGCTTGGGGTCGAGATGCTGGCACTGGTGCTCTGGAGCGGCCGCTTCTCGGCGGTTGAGCCGATAGCACGGCGCGCCGGTGATCAAGTCAGGCAGCTCAGCACGACACTTTTCGCCGACTATCTCCTGCCGTTTGAAGTCGCTTCGATCATCCTTCTCGCGGCACTTGTCGGCGCCATTGTGCTGGCACGAAAGGAGTCCGGGTGATGGTTCCGCTCTGGTGGTACATTTCACTCGCAGTGGTCCTGTTCGTGATCGGAGCCGCGGGTGTGCTGCTCAGGCGCAATATCCTGGTCGTGCTGATGTCGCTCGAACTGCTGCTCAACTCGGTCAACATCAATTTCATCGCGTTCGGACGTTACTACGATGATTTTCGCGGGCAGATCTTCGCGATCTTCGTCATCGCCATCACCGCGGCGGAGGTTGCCGTCGCCCTCGGCATTCTGGTCGCCCTCGTGAGGAACAAGTCCACCCTCAAGATCGACGACGTGACGGCGATGAAAGGATAGCGGCTTGGAACCGGTGCTATCAGTCCGGCCGCTACTTGCCGTCGCCATCGCCGGGCTGGCGGCACTTGCAGTTCTCCTCCTGAACAAGCACGAGAAAATCCGGGATGCCGTCTCGCCTCTGGCTGCGGTCGCCATGTTCGCGATCGTCATCTCGATGGCGCCCATCGTGCTGGCGGGCGGCACCGTCGAACTGCGCCTGTTCGAGATCCTGCCGGGGATCGACTTCGTTTTCCGGGTCGACGCGCTCGGCATGGTGTTTGCCACCGTCTCGTCGCTGTTGTGGATCGTCGCAGCGGTCTATTCGATCGGCTACATGCGGCACCTGAACGAGCACGCGCAGACCCGCTTCTTCGCCTGCTTTGCCACTAGTCTCGCCGCCGCCGTCGGTGGTGCTTTTGCTGCCAATCTGTTCACGCTGGTGATCTTCTACGAGGTGCTGAGCCTCGTGACCTATCCGCTCGTCTACCACCATGAGGACGAAGAGGCCTGGTCGGGCAGCCGCAAGTACCTCGTCTACCTGATGGGCGCGTCGAAAAGCGTGCTTCTCGCCGCGCTGGCGCTGACCTATCAAATTGCCGGGTCCCTCGACTTTGTACCCGGAGGGTTGCTGGCGAGGGTCGATGCCTCGGCGCCGCTGCTGACGGTTATCTATTTCTGCTACCTGTTCGGCTTCGCCAAGGCCGCAGTGATGCCGATGCATGCCTGGCTGCCTGCTGCAATGGTTGCACCGACGCCGGTCAGCGCGCTCTTGCATGCCGTGGCGGTGGTCAAGATGGGCGTATTCTGCGTGTTGCGGGTGGTGTTCCATGTCTTCGGCGTGGAACTGGTGGGCAGGCTGGGTCTCGGCATTGCGACGGCCTACCTCGTCTCCTTCACCATCCTGATGGCGTCGATCTATGCCCTGACCCGGGACGACCTCAAGGCGCGGCTCGCCTATTCGACGGTCAGCCAGCTCTCCTACGTGGTGCTGGGCGCGGTGCTTTTGTCTCCCGTGGCGATGATTGGCGGCATCCTTCATATCGCAGTGCACGCCTTCTCCAAGATCACGCTGTTCTTCTGCGCCGGGTCGATCTACTGCGCCTCGGGAAAACGAAACATCAGCGACATGGCCGGCATCGGCCGCCGGCTGCCCTGGACGATGGGGGCATTCTTCGTCGCTTCACTCAGCATGATCGGCGTGCCGCCAACCGCCGGTTTCATCAGCAAGTGGTATCTGACGCTCGGCTCGGTCGAAGCAGGCGAGATGGCGTTCCTGGCCGTCCTCTTGGCGAGCTCGGTCCTCAACGCCGCCTACTTCCTGCCCGTCAGCTATATCGCCTTTTTCAAAGCGGAGGCGCCGGGAGCGGCGGAACCTGTCCGTGAAATTCCGCTGGTGACGATCCCACTGGTCGCGACCGCTGCCTTGTCGGTGTTGATGGGCATCTTCCCCGGTTATTTCCTCGCCTTGGCGGAAGGAGTGGTCAGATGATCAAGCGGCTCGTCGATTTCTTTGGTGACGAGGGCTATGCGCGGTCGCGCCGCCGGTTGTTCTATATCGTGCTCGCTCTCATCGTCGTCGCCGATTTTCTGGTTCCGCGCGAACACGCCGAATATCTCTGGGACCGTTTGCCTGGCTGGTCTGCCGTCTATGGCTTCGGCTCCTGCCTGCTGCTCATCTTCGTTTCCAAGTTCCTCGGCCATCAGGGCGGGCTCATGCGGCGCGAGGACTATTATGATTGAGTTCGTCCATCCCGCCCTTCTGTTCATTCTCGGTGCCGTGCCGATCCCGTTCCTGAAGGGATCCATCCGCAAGACCTACCTGGTGCTAATCCCGGCTCTGGCGATCGCCGCGGTCCTCGCGATGGAGCCGGGCAGCTATGGCGCGGGGCGCTTCATCGGACAGGAAATCCTGTTTGCAAAGGTTGACAAGCTCAGCATCGTTTTCGCCACCGTTTTCACCATCATGGCGCTGATCGGCATGGTCTACGCGCTGCATCTGTCGCAAGCTGGCCAGCATGTGGCCGCCTTCGTCTATGTCGGCAGCGCGCTCGGTGTTGTCTTCGCCGGCGACTACCTCACCCTTTACCTCTTCTGGGAGGGCATGGCGTTTGCGTCGGCCTATCTGGTCTTCGCGCAAGGGGGTGAACGGGCAATCCGTGCCGCGTTCCGCTATCTGATGGTGCATCTCACGGGTGGCGTCGCTCTGCTCGGCGGTATCGTGCTTCACGGGCTCGCGGCCGGCTCGCTGCTCTTTGGCCCGATCGGGGGCGGCGCTCTCGCGGGAACAATGGATACGGGCGGCTATCTGATCCTGGCAGGGTTCCTGCTCAATGCCGCGGTGCCGCCGCTCAATGCCTGGCTGACTGATGCCTACCCCGAGGCGACCGTCACGGGGGCGGTGTTCATGAGCGCCTTCACCACCAAGACGGCCGTCTACGTGCTGGCGCGCGCATTTCCTGGAACCGAGCTTCTCGTCTGGCTCGGCGCTGTGATGGCGCTCTACGGCGTCATCTACGCGGTGCTTGAGAACGACTGTCGGCGGCTGCTTGCCTATCACATCGTCAGCCAGGTGGGTTACATGGTGGCGGGTATCGGCATCGGCACCGAGATGGCCGTGAACGGAGCCACCAGCCACGCGTTTGCCCATATCCTCTACAAGGCGCTTCTCTTCATGGGCGCGGGGGCGGTGATTGAGGTCACCGGGCGGCGTAAGCTCACCGAGTTGGGCGGCCTCTATAAAACCATGCCGCTGACGGTTGCCCTCTACATGGTCGGCGCTTTCGCGATCTCGGCCTTTCCGTTCTTCTCGGGTTTCGTCACCAAGTCGATGGTGATAGCCGCCGCCGGGCAGGACCACCGGGCGCTCGTGGTTCTGGCGCTCACGATGGCATCGTCAGGGACGTTCCTGCACACCGGACTCAAGCTGCCCTACTACATGTTTTTCGGCACGGACCGAAAGCTGGAGGCGCGGGAGCCGCCCCGCAACATGCTGGTTGCCATGGGGATAGCGGCGGTGTTTTGCATCGTGATCGGCGTGTTCCCGGAACCGCTTTACGCGCTGCTTCCCTATCCGGTCGCTTTTGAGCCCTATACGGGCGTCCATGTCACCGAGAGCCTGGGCTTGCTGATGTTTACCGCGCTGGGCTTCGTCCTGTTCTTGAAAGCGCTCGATCCGGAAAACACAATCAGCATCGACACGGACTGGTTCTACCGCAAGGGTGTGCGTGCCTTCCTGTGGCTCGCAGAGAAGCCGCTGGCGCGCTATGAAAAGGCGGTGAGCAACGTGTCCGACACCTTAGCGCTGCCGCTTCTGCACGGGACGGCGCGCGCCGGGCTGCGGGTCGACCTCAACGGCGTCGATGCCGCCGTGAATGGCTTCGCGCGTGCCATCCTTGTTGGCGGCGGTGCGCTGCGGCGTCTGCAGACCGGTGTCGTCACTCACTACGCGCTGGCGATGATCGCCGGTGTGATCGCGGCGATCGCCGTTTTTGCCGTCGTGTGGCAGTAGAGGAGGAGTGATGGCGTTCCCGCTGCTCAGCCTCATCGTCTTCGTACCTGCCGCCGGGGCAGCGGTCGTGATGTTCTTGCGCAGCGACGATCTCGTGCGGTGGGTGGCGCTCGGCTTCACCGTGCTCGACTTAACGCTCGCCATCGCGATGCTCGCCGGTTTTGACACCGGGACCTCCGAGATGCAGTTCGTCGAGAAGCGCCCGTGGGTGCCGGCGCTCGGCATTACCTTTGCGCTCGGTGTCGACGGAATCAGTGCGCTCTTCGTGTTCCTGACTGCGCTGTTGGGCTGGATCTCGGTGCTCGCCTCATGGATCGCCATCGACCGCAAAGTGAAGCAGTTCATGGTCAGCCTGCTCACCATGCAGGCCCTGATGTTGGGTGTGTTCTCGGCGCTCGACCTGTTTCTGTTCTATGTCTGCTGGGAGGCGATGTTGATCCCGATGTATCTGATCATCGGTATCTGGGGCGGCGACGGCCGGGTCTATGCGGCGTTCAAGTTCTTCCTCTACACCCTGGCGGGCAGCCTCCTGTTCCTGATCGGCATCATCGTGCTGTATTTCGAGGGCGGCAGGACCTTCGACATCCTTGTCTTGATGGAACTCGACCTACCATTCGAGGTTCAGTCCTGGCTGTTCTTTGCCTTCCTTGTCGCATTCGCGGTCAAGGTGCCGATGGTCCCGCTCCATACCTGGCTGCCGGACGCCCATGTGCAGGCTCCAACGGCAGGCAGCATCATCCTTGCCGGCGTGCTCCTGAAGATGGGCGCCTACGGGTTCCTGAGGTTCTCGCTGCCGATGCTGCCGGAGGCCTCGGTCCATTATTCGACCCTGATGATGGCGCTTTCGGCGCTCGCGATCGTCTATGGCGGCCTGCTGGCGCTGGCGCAGGACGACCTGAAGAAGCTCGTCGCCTATTCCAGCATCAGCCATATGGGATTCGTGACGCTTGGGATTTTTGCCCTCAACCCGCTCGGGCTCCAGGGCAGCATCCTGCAGATGTTCAATCATGGCGTGACGACCGGCGCCCTGTTTCTGTTCGTCGGCCTGATCTACGAGCGCACCCACACCCGCAGCATCGCCGACTATGGCGGCTTGATGAAGGTCGCGCCTGTCTACACCGGGTTTCTGGCGCTGTTCGTGCTGTCCTCGATGGCGCTACCGGGAACGAACGCGTTCGTGGGTGAGTTGCTGGTGCTGTCGGGCGGGTTTGCGGCCAACCTTGCCCTCGGCGCGGTCGCGGTTTTGGGCGCATTGCTGGGCGCAGCCTATCTGCTCGGCATGTACCGGAAGGTCGCGCTTGGTCCGGCGAGCGTCGGTGCGCGCTTCAAGGTCCGCGATGTCAACGGCCGCGAGATGGTGGCGATCCTGCCGCTCGCCGTCTTCGTGTTTTGGGTCGGGCTCTACCCAAAACCCTTTCTCGCCATCATCGATAGCTCGGTCACGCATCTCTTGCAGCAGGTCTACGACAAGGGGAACGGCCCATGACAGCCGTAGCGCTCCTTCCGTCGATCCTCGCGAGCCTGCCCGAAATCATCGTGGTTACGGGGGCCTGCATCCTGCTGATCGCCGGACAGTTCGTGCCGAAGGGGCGGGACGCTGTCCTTGTCTGGTCCTCGGTCGCAATCGTGCTGCTTGCCGCCCTGGGGACATTCACACTGTCGGGTGGGGCGCAGCCGGCCTATGCGGGCATGTTCGTCGCCGACCCGTTCTCTGTCTTCTTCAAGTCCCTGTTCTACCTGGCGATCGTCCTGACGTTCCTGCTCTCGCGAAACTATGCTGACATCGAAGGGATTGGCGGCAGCGAATATTACGTCCTGCTGCTCCTTGCGCTTTCCGGCATGATGATCATGGCCTCGGCGACCGATCTCCTGTCGATCTATGTCGGTCTCGAACTGATGGTGCTCTGCACCTACGTGCTGACCGGCTTCCTGCGGCGTGAGCAACGGTCAAACGAGGCGGCGCTGAAATATGTGATCCTCGGCGCAGTCTCGACCGGGATATTCCTTTATGGCGTCTCGCTGGTCTACGGCCTCACCGGCACGACGCAACTGGACCGGATGGCGGCGGCAGTCACCGGTGATCCGCTCGATCCGGGCTTGCTTTTGGCGGTGGTCTTCATCGTCGCCGGACTGGTCTTCAAGATTGGCGCGGTGCCGTTCCACATGTGGGTGCCGGATGTCTACGAGGGTGCACCGACGACGATTACCGCCTTCATGTCCGTCGGGCCGAAGGCGGCGGGCTTCGCGGTGATCCTCAGGGTGTTTCTCAACCCGCTGGTCGCCGGCTCCAACGTCTGGATCATATTGGCCGTCATCGCGGTGGTGACGATGGCGCTCGGCAGTTTCGTGGCGCTGGTGCAGGACAATTTCAAGCGTCTGCTCGCCTATTCCAGCATCGCCCATGCCGGCTTTGCCATTTTCGGCATTGTGGCCGGCGGTGCCGACGGGGTCGCCAGCGTGATGCTCTACCTCTTGATCTACACCTTCATGAATCTCGGCATCTTCGGCGCCGTCATCATGATGCGAAACGGCAATTTCTCGGGCGAGGTTATCGAGGACTATGCCGGTTTCGCCAAGCTGCATCCGGGGCTGGCTTTACTGATGTTGCTCTATCTGTTCTCGCTCGCGGGTATTCCGCCAACGGCCGGCTTTTTTGCCAAGTTCTACGTGCTGGTCGCGCTCGTCGAGCGTGGTTTTGTCCTGCTCGCCGTGATCGCAGTACTCTTGAGCGCTGTCGCCGCCTATTTCTACATCCGCATCGTCATGGTGATGTTCATGCGCGAGCCGGAACGGGTGTTCGAGCCGGCGCTGACGCCTCTGGTCGGCGCCGCTCTCGCCGTCACTGCCGCCGGCACGGTCGGCATCGGTCTGTTTCCAGCATGGTTTCTGAAGCTCGCTCAGCAGTCGGCCTTCGGCGGCTGAGCGATCGGATTTGCATTGGCCTATGCGACGGAATAAACTAGCGGTTTAGGAAAGGAATGCCCTTAGTCGCTTCCCGGGGCGACCGCGTTACCGGCCCGAAGGAGCCGATCGCGGCTTGAGCAACGTCCCCGATGGGTGACCGGGCTGCGCAATATGTCTGCAGCGGAATTCCTCCCGGTTCTTTTCATGATCGCCGGAATTGTTCTGGTGGTGGGGGCGACGCTTTTTGTTTCCTCGCTCTTGCGGCCGTCCAATCCTTATCTCGAAAAGAACATGCCCTATGAATGCGGCATGGACCCGGCAGGCGAAGCCGCCGGGGGGCGCTTCAGGGTGCAGTTCTTCATCCTCGCGATCCTCCTGGTCGTCTTCGATGTCGAGGCGATGTTTCTCTTTCCCTGGGCGGTCGTCCTCAAAGAGATCGGTATCGTCGGCTATCTTGAGATGTTCGTCTTCATCGTCCTGCTTCTCGTGGGCTTCGCCTACGCCTGGCTGAAGGGAGCGCTGGAATGGGAGGAGTAGGAAACACGATCCAGGACAGCGTGCTGTTCACCACGGCCGAGAGCGTCATCAATTGGAGCCGAAGCTCGGCCTTGTGGCCCGAGACCTTCGGTATCGCCTGTTGTGCCATCGAAATGATCTCGGCCGGTTGCGCGCGCTACGACCTCGACCGGTTCGGTGTGGTGTTCCGCCCTTCGCCGCGGCAGTCCGATGTGATGATCATCGCCGGCACCGTGACCCGGAAGTTCGCGCCCGTCGTGCGCCGGCTCTACGACCAGATGCCGGAACCGCGCTGGGTGATCGCCATGGGTACCTGCGCCATATCGGGCGGCGTCTACAACACCTATGCCGTGGTGCAAGGGTCTGAAACCTTCGTTCCGGTTGACGTGCACGTCCCCGGATGCCCACCGCGCCCCGAGGCGCTGATGCATGGCTTCCTGCTGCTGCAAGAAAAGATCAAGAGGTCCCGCGCGCTGGCCGGAACGCCTCTCGATCGGGCTGCGGCATCATGAGTGTCGAACCGTCTCTCAATCGCGCTCCGATCCTGGAGCGCTTCGGGGAAACGATCGAGGATCTCGGCACTGCGCATGGCATCGATGTCTTTGTGGTTCCGCCCGAAAAGATCGTCGAGTTCTGCCGGTTCCTGAAAGACGATCCGGAGCTCAGGTTCAATTTCCTTTCCGACATCTGCGGCGTCGACCACTATCCCGAAACGCCGCGCTTCGAGGCGGTCTATCATCTCTATTCGCTGCCCAACCGCTGGCGGGTCCGCATCAAGTGTCGGCTTGGCGATCCGCCCGAGGTCCCCTCGGTCACCCCGGTCTGGCGCACCGCCAACTGGCATGAGCGCGAGGCCTGGGACATGTATGGCATCCGGTTCCAGGGGCATCCCGATTTGCGCCGGATCTATATGTGGGAGGGCTTTGAGGGCTTTCCTCAGCGCAAGGATTTCCCGCTCAGGGGTTACAAGGACAAGCTGAACCCGTTTGGTGCCGAAGGCCCGCCGCCGACACAGCCAGACCTCGCCACGCGGGAGATTCCATAGGGAGGGAGGAAAGGTGCGGGCGGATTTCCGCTGGGACCGATCCGAAATCATCATGAACTACGGAGACCGATCGACGCTGGAGAGTTGAGATGACCGAAGTCACCGAGCTCACGAGGCCGGAAGGAGAAGCGCTCAACAGCAAGGAAGTGCTTCTCAATCTCGGGCCCCAGCACCCCAGCACCCATGGGGTCCTCCGGCTCGTCCTCGAACTGGACGGCGAATATGTCAAGCGTGTGGACCCCCACATCGGGTACCTGCATCGCGGCACCGAAAAACTGGCGGAAAGCTTCACCTATACGCAGATCTTCCCGCTGACCGACCGGCTCGACTATCTCTGCCCACCTTCGAACAACCTGGCCTTCGCGCTTGCGGTTGAGAAGCTCCTTGGCATCGAGGCCCCGATCCGGGCGCAATATATCCGCGTGATGATGGCGGAACTCGCGCGCATATCCGGTCATCTGCTGATCACCGGCGCACTGCCGATGGATCTTGGCGCCATGACCGCGCTGCTTTACGTGATGCGCGAACGCGAAATGATCATGGATCTCATGGAAATGATCACCGGTGCGCGTATGCACACTTCCTTCTGCCGGGTTGGTGGCGTGCGCGAGGACCTTCCTGACGAATTCTTCCCGAAGATCCGGGAGTTTTGCGAGATCTTCCCGAACCGGATCCGCGACTATGAGCGGCTGCTCGAAGACAACCGGGTGTTCCTCAAACGCACTCAGGGGATTGGCGTGATCTCTGCCGAAGACGCCATTGATCTGGGCCTCAGCGGTCCGAACCTGCGGGCCTCCGGCGTCGACTGGGACATCCGCCGTGACGAGCCTTACGAGATCTACGACCGGCTCGATTTCAATGTCATCACCCGCACCGAGGGCGATTGTTATGCGCGTTGGCGGTGCCGGGTCGACGAGATGCGCGAAAGCATGCGGATCATCGAACAATGCATCGACCAGATGCCCGAGGGGCCGTTCCAGGTCGACATGCCGACGATCGCCTTCCCCGTCGACAAGGAGCGCGTGCATTGCTCGATGGAGGCGTTGATCCAGCATTTCGACCTGTCGGCCTACGGCTTCAACGTGCCGAAGGGGGAGGTCTATTCGGCAATCGAGGCACCCAAGGGTGAGCTGGGGTTCTACATCATCAGCGACGGGTCGCCGAAACCGTTTCGCATGAAGGTCAGGGCACCCTCGTTCGTCAACCTCCAGGCGGTCTTCGGAGTGACGAACGCTCGCTATCTGGCGGACATGATCGCCGTGCTCGGCAGCCTCGATCCTGTGATGGCGGAGGTGGACAAGTAGCAGGGATTTGGACGTGATGACGTTGCGTGAAAAGATCGAACAGGCGGCAGCGCGGTACCCCGACCAGCGCTCGGCGATCATGCCCGCGCTTCTGATCGCGCAGCGGGAACATGGCCATCTGCCCGGGCCGGTGCTGGAAGAGGTCGCCGACATCCTCGGCGTCGAGCGGATTTGGGTCTACGAGCTGGCGACCTTCTATACGCTTTTCCATACCGAGCCGGTGGGGACGTTCCATCTACAGCTCTGCGACAACGTCTCCTGCATGTTGCGGCGATCCGAGGATCTGCTGACGCATCTGGAGGAGGTCCTTAGGATCAAGAAGGGCGGCACGACCCCCGACGGGCTGTTCACGCTCTCGACCGTCGAATGCCTCGGTGCCTGCGAGATGGCCCCGGTGATGCAGGTCGGCGACGACTATCACGGCAATCTCGACGTCGAGCGGATCGATGCGCTCCTCGCCCGGCTGCGCGCGACGGTGCCTGAGACGACCGGCGCCGATCTTGCTGCCGCCGAACCACCGGGGGAATAGCGCCATGTACGAACCGGTTCTTTTGAAGAACGTGCACGTGCCGGATGGACATCTCCTCTCCACCTATGAGGCCGGCGGTGGCTACCGAGGGCTTGCCAAAGCCCTCAAGGAATACACGCCCGACGAGATCATCGAGCTCATAAAAAGATCGAACCTGCGCGGCCGCGGCGGAGCCGGGTTTCCGACCGGCATGAAGTGGAGTTTCGTGCCGAAACGGGCCGACAAACCGAAATATCTCTGCTGCAACGCAGACGAAGGGGAGCCCGGCACCTTCAAGGACCGTATCGTCATGGAGCGCGACCCGCACCAGCTGATCGAGGGCATGGCGATCAGTGCCTACGCGATCGGGGCTGAGGTCGCCTATGTCTATATTCGCGGAGAGTATGTGCTGGCGATCCGGCGGCTGGAACAGGCGATCGCGGAGGCCAAGGCCAAAGGGTATCTCGGAACCCGGATACTGGGCTCGGATTTCAATTTCGTCGTCCACGTCCATTGCGGCGCGGGTGCCTATATCTGTGGCGAGGAGACCGCGATGCTCGACTCGCTGGAGGGCAAGAGGGCGCAGCCGCGCCTGAAGCCGCCTTTCCCGGCGGTTGCCGGGCTCTATGCCAGCCCGACTGTCATCAACAATGTCGAGACGCTGGTCTGCGTGCCGCATATCGTGGCTCGGGGCGCCGATTGGTTCCGCAGCATCGGACCGGAGAAGAGCCCCGGACCGAAGCTCTATTGCGTCAGCGGGCAGGTGCGCAAACCCGGGCTTTACGAACTGCCGATGGGAATTCCGCTTCGCGAACTCATCGAGGACCATGCCGGCGGGCCGCCGGCCGGTCGCAAGATCAAGGCGGTGATCCCAGGTGGTGTTTCCGCGCCGGTGATCCCTGAGCCTGGCCTGGACGTCGGGATGGACTTTGACTCGCTTGCTGCCGCCGGCACGATGCTGGGCTCGGCCGGGGTGATCGTCGTCGACGACACGACCTGCATGGTCAAGGTCGCCACCCGCATCATCGAGTTCTTTCACCACGAGTCCTGTGGCAAGTGCACACCCTGCCGCGAGGGGCTGAACTGGGTGGTGAAAGTGCTGCGCCGGATCGAAGCGGGCGAGGGCGCCCCCGGCGACATGGAGCAGCTGGATATGCTCTGCAAAGGCATTTTCGGCAATACGTTTTGTGCTTTGGGTGACGGCGCGGCGATGGGATTGCGGGCCTCGCTGGCGCATTTCCGCGAGGAGTTCGTCGCCCATATCGAGGAGCGGAAGTGCCCGTTCCACTGAGGAGCGCTCTAGCGCGGGCGAGTAGGCCATGGTTAGCGTTACGATCAATGGGCAAACACTGGAAGTCGAGGCCGGCTCGACTGTGTTGCAGGCCGCCCAGCGATTGGGCATCGAAATTCCGACCTTCTGCTACCTGAAGCGCCTGCCGCCGCTTGCCTCCTGCCGCATGTGTCTCATCGAGATTGAGGGGCTGCGTCGGCTACAGCCGTCCTGCGCCACAGCTGTCACTGAAGGCATGGTCGTGCGAACAGACACGCCGCTGATTGATGAAACGCGTTCTTCCATGCTGGACATGCTGCTCGCCAACCACCCGCTCGACTGTCCGATCTGCGACAAGGGTGGCGAATGCGAGCTTCAGGACATGGTGATGGCCTATGGTCCGGGGAGAAGCCGCTTTCATGATCCCAAGCGCGTCTTCCATTCTCGCGATATTCGCCTCAGCCCCGTCGTCATCATGAACGTCAACCGCTGTATCCAGTGCCAGCGCTGCGTGCGGATGTGTGAGGAGGTCGTCGGCGCGGTCGCCCTCGGCACCGTCGAGAAGGGCATGGATACGGCCGTCACCGGCTTTGAGGGCAGTCTCGCCAGTTGCGACCAATGCGGCAACTGCATCGAAGTCTGCCCGGTCGGCGCGCTGATGAGCTTTCCCTATCGCTACAAGGCGCGGCCCTGGGATCTCGCCGAGGTCGACACGATCTGCCCGCATTGCGGCACCGGATGTCAGCTGACGGTCGGCGCGCGCAAGGGCGAGTTCATGCGGGTTCGCTCCAAGGAGGAGCACGGCGTCAACCGCGAAACGCTATGCGCACGCGGCCGGTTCGGCCTTGACTTCATCGAAGGCCACGACCGGATCAAACGACCAATGATCCGCCGCGATGGCGCGCTGGTTCCGGTTTCCTGGGACGAAGCAGGAGACTATCTGCGCCGGCGGCTGGCGGCGGTCGAAAGCAAGGCTTCTGGCGGAGTTGTCTCGCCGCGCCTGCCCAATGAGGTGCTCTATCAGTTCCAGAAGCTCATGCGTACGGTCTTCCGGACCAACAACATCGACTGCTCGTCGCGCTGGTCTACGCCCTTCGATGCACTCGCCCCTCTGATGGCGAGCTACACGCGTGCGCCGCTGCAGGAGGTGATCGGTGTCGACCGCGTGCTTGTCATCGGTGGCAACGTGACCGAGGAGAACCCGGTCACAGAATATCTGCTGCGGGATGCCGCCCGGCGGCGCGGCACCCGATTGCTCATGCTCACAACGCGACCGTCCCGCCTCGACGCCGATGCCGAGGCTGTGGTTCGCGTACCGCCCGGTGGCGAGGCGACGAGCCTTGCGTCCGTTGTCGCCGCACTGGCGGTGGCAGCCGGCGAGAAACTGTCGGGTGACGTTCTTGCAGAGATCGGGGCAACGATCGGCGGCCCGGCAGCTCGCATTGGCAGCGGACCAGATCGCCTGGCCGCCGCGCTCAACGAAGGCGACACCGTCACCGTGCTCGTCGGTGTCGACCTCCTGAGATCGTCCGAAGCGCGGGTGGTGTTGCACCAGCTCAACAACCTCTTGCAACTGCTCCGCCTCCTCGGCAAGACCCCAGCATTGCAGATCCTTTTCGACCGCGCCAACCAGATGGGCGCGTGGGATATGGGGGCTTTGGCCGCCGACGATACGGTGCGCAGCGCTCTTGCCCGGAACTGGGGCACCGAAATCCCTCACGAGCCGGGTTCTGATCTCGACGCGATGCTGGATCTGTGCGTCGCTGGGCAGATGGGCGCCCTCTACCTTGTCGGAACCGACCCGCTGATCGCCTATCCGGACAGGGAGTTCGTGGCACGGGCCCTTGGGGCTGCTGATCTGCTGATCGTGCAGGACAGTTTCCTTACGGAGACGGCCGCACTGGCCGAGGTCGTTTTGCCAGCGGCGGGCTACGGTGAAGAGCACGGCAGCTTTACCAACAACGAGGGTCGCATCCAGCAGGTCCGCAAGTTCCGGGAACCGGTCTTCGAGGCGCGGGGCAATCTCGCTATCTTCGATTTTGTCGCAGCACTGCGCGGCCAAACATTGCAGCATTCGACACACGTCGAGATTTTCGATGAGATCGCCCGGCTGCTTCCGGCCTATCAGGCGTTGACCTGGGCCGGGCTTGGCGCCGACGGTGCCTTCACCAAGGCGAGCCCGACGCCACCCTTGGGCGCCTTCTATGCACCGCCGGCTGTTTCCCGGGCGAGCGACGGGCTCATGCTCGTCACTGGCAACTGTTTGTTCCACAATGGCTATCTTTCGGAGCGCTCGGAGATTCTGAATACGGTCGCCAACGACCCCTATGTCGCGATGAGCGCCGAGGATGCTGCGCAGCTTGGCCTTGCAGATGGTGATCAGGTTGTCGTTCGGTCAACCCGTGGCGAACTGAGCGCGCAGCTTAAGGTCGAGAAGCCGTTTCCCAAGGGCCTCGTCTTTATCCCCGAAAACTATCGGTCTCTGCGCCTCAACAGCTTGATGCAGCGGGGTGAATACCCGTGTCCGGTCGAGGTTCAAAAGGCGCAAGCCGCCCACGAAATCAAGGGCACGAACCGGATCTGGCGTGGAGCGTGAGGTTGGGCGCGAGGCACTGTTCCCTGCATTCTCGCCATTCGGCCGGCGCGGACCTCATCAGTGGTAACCGGCCCCGGCAATGTATTCGTGCAGGTGCCGCTCCGTGCGCTGCGCTTCGTCCAGCCGATGCTTGACCACATCGCCGATGCTGACGACGCCCACAATGGCCTCCTCCTCTATGACCAACACGTGACGTGTCCGTCTCTGGGTCATGATCGACATCACCAGGGGTAGCCCGTCGACAGCCGAGCAAATCGCCACGTTGCGGTTCATAATATCGGCGACCGGCATCAGCGCCGCCTCGGGCCCGTATTCCGCAAGTGCGTTGCAGCAGTCCCGTTCCGACAGCGTGCCCAGATACCTTCCGGGCGCGTGGCTGACGACCACGAAGCCGATATTGTTGTCACGAAAGAGCCGCAGGATCTCCACCATCGTCTGGTCGGGAGCGACCGCGATCACTCCAGCGCCCTTGTCTTTCACGATTTCACCGACAAGCATCTGAGCCTCCTATCTGCGCGCGCCGGTTTGATCGTTGCTCCTCACGTTCGCCGGATGTTGCGCCACCAGTTATAGCCATGCGGCTCGCTCGTCTCGACCAGCACGTCCTGTTCCGTGTTCAGGCGTGCGGCGACGACGCCACCGCCGGTCATTGCCTTTCCAGGTTTGCCAAGCAGATCGTCACGTCCGATCACCAGGTCACGTGACGAGAAACTCGAGAACTCGTACTGCTGGCCAAGTGCGATGGCGTCCGCAGGGCAGGCGTCCTCGCACAGGCCGCAGAACAGGCACCGGGCCGTGTCGATCTCGAATTTTGCTGGGTGGCGGTTGCCCTTCTCGTCCTCATAAGGAACGACTTCGATGCAATCGCAGGGGCAGATGCGAGCGCAGAGTTCGCACGCGACGCATTTGATTTCGCCCTCTTCGTCCCGTTTCAGGAAGTGATGCCCGCGATAGCGCGAGTAGGGGAGCCATTTCTCCTTGTCCGGATACTGCATGGTCACCGGCTTGGAGAACATATAGCCAAAGGTCAGCGTGAAGGCGCTTAGCAGATCCGCAAAAAGCGCCCAGCCGATCCATGTTCCAGCTCTGTCGACTACGCGTGACATCGTCGCGCCATTCTACAGCGGCGTGCGTTTATTCCGACGCAGGAGGGTCGCTGTAGTCCCTTCGATCGCTGTACGTACCTTCCTCGGATCGACACCGATCCAGGAACGCACGCGGAGGAGCCGCCATGGCCCCTAAGTGAAAGCAATACCAGTGATAATTATGTTCGCCATCGACAAAGGAAGCAAGACCTTCCATCCGATCGCCATCAGTTGGTCATAGCGATAGCGAGGCAAAGTGAAGCGGAACCACATAAAAACATAAATGAAGAATGCCACCTTGAGCGCAAACCAGAGAAGCGGTGGCAGCGGAATCAGAATACCGTTCCAGCCGCCGAAAAACAGGATGACGGAGAGAACCGATACCAAGAGCACGATGACGTATTCGCTGACCATGAAGAGCGCGAAACGGATACCGCTGTACTCGGTGTGGAACCCGGCGCCGAGATCCCCTTCCGCCTCGGCCAGGTCGAAGGGAATGCGCTGCGCTTCGGCCAAGCCCGCGACGAAGAACACGAAGAACCCGATCGGCTGATAGACGATGTTCCAGAGATCGCTCTGGGCGCGCACGATGTCCACGAGGCTCATCGACTGTGCCAGCATGACGACGCCGATGACCGCGAAACCCATGGGGATTTCGTAGCTGATCATCTGCGCGCAGGTCCTGAGACTGCCTAGAACCGCGTATTTGCTGTTGGCGGCCCAGCCGCCGAAGATGACGCCATAGACCTCCAACCCGATCACCGCGAATACGAAAAGCAGTGCCACGTTCAGGTTGGAAACGTAGAGCGTGATCTCGGCATTGAACACTGAAACTGTCTCCCCGAAGGGGATCGCGACGAATACGACAAAGGGCGGAGCGAGCGCCAGGATCGGCGCCAGCTTAAACAGAAAGCGGTCAGCCTCTGCAGGGATGTGGTCTTCTTTCGTCAGAAGCTTGATACCGTCCGCCACGGGCTGCAACAACCCGTGCCACCCCACGCGCATGGGACCCATCCGCTGCTGCATATGGCCGGCAATTTTGCGTTCCAGCCAGGTCAGCGGCAAAGGCAAAAGAAGCAGCATTGCGATCAGCAACGCGATCTTGATGGCGATCAGGCCAAGGGCGAAGAGAAGTTCCATGTTCCGCGGCCAACTAGTCAACAGGCTGAAACACGACTGGACTTGGCCCAGCTTACCCGTTGAGCGCTTCGGTACTTCCGATTTCTCGATTCTCTCACGAAACGGCGGCTGTGGACAAGCTGCTCCTTCCAGCTCTGTGCTTTACGGCGAATGCGGAGATCATCGCGGGATCCTTTGCGGGTGAACAACGCCCAGACGAAACCGGAACCCACCTGTCAAGGGTGAATGGCCTTGTTGGCGGCATCGCGGAATGAGACGAGTCTCTTGCGTCCGTCATCCCACAAGACGAGCCTAACGCAGCGCAAGCTTTCCCAAAAAGTGATGCGGCCGATATCCGCGAGTTGGGGGTGGTCGCGCAGAACTTCCGGCAATCTGTAGTAAGGGATCCTGCTCGACAGGTGATGCACGTGATGAATGCCGATATTGCCGGTCAGCCATCTCAGCACCAGCGGCAGGTCATAGTGGGATGCGCCATGGAGGGCTGCCTGGGGAAACTGCCAATCCTCGCCGGCCGACCAGTGCGTCTCCTCAAACTGGTGCTGCACGTAGAAGAGCCAGATGCCGGCGGCGCCGGCCAACAGCACGATCGGCAGGTGGATCACAAGGAAAGGCAGGAGCCCAACCATCCAAGCCACCAAGGCGGCGCACACCAGGATCGCAGCGTTCGTCGCCATGGTGGAGACCCAGGGCAGGGCACCTTCCTTCATCATCCCGAAAGGCATACGCTGCTTAAGGAGAAAGAGCCAGGCAGGGCCGATGCCGAACATCACAAGCGGGTGCCGGTACAGGCGATAGCCCAGGCGTTTCACGGGTGAAAGTGCACGGTATTCCGAGATCGTGAGCGTGGTGATGTCGCCGGTACCCCGCTCGTCCAGATTGCCAGCCGAGGCGTGATGAGCGGCGTGCGCCCGGCGCCAGTAGTCGTAAGGCGTCAACGTAAGCACACCGATGACACGACCTGTCCAATCGTCGGGGCCGCGACGGGCGAAGAACGAACCGTGGCCGCAATCGTGCTGGATCATGAAAAGGCGCAGGAGGAAGGCTGCGGCGGGAATGATTGCGATCAGCCCGTACCAGAACCCATACGCGAGGGCAAAATAGGCGATGGCCCAGAAGCCGGCGAACGGCACGACTGTGACAAGAAGCTCCAAGGCGCTGCGCCCAATGCGGGGCTGACGGTATTTCGCGAGGATCTTCAACCACGCTCGGGCATCATTTTCCACAAGTGATACCGGTGAGTAGACATGTGTGTTCATCAAAACTGGTCCGTATTTCCTCGCCTCGCAAATAACCTGCCAGGCCTATGGCTTGCGCCGGAGTTTCAAGCGCAATGGTGGAGAGTGTCGGGCCCGACGAGCCATGCGCGCCGCATAACGGCGATCGCGCTCGGCCTCGTCGGTCAAAATGTCGTCATGGGTGCGCTTCTGGTGGCAAGGTGAATGTCGCGGGAGGGTGCCATAGCTTGGCAGCATTGAACCTTCGGGCGCTGCGTGCCGGAACGTATCCTACGAAGTGGATGCGCAATGCAATAGCGTTGACCGCAATTATCTCCTGCAGGGCGGCGTTCGAAAAGCTTGCAAATCCGGGATCGCCACGCACCCCCGCGCGTGCCGGCCGGATCAGGGAGCCAAACGGATGAAAACGGAAGCTCCATAGATGAGCCACCGCCTTAATCAAAGCTGCCCACCGCTCGCCGTCGATAAGCCGATAACCTTGGCGTCATCAGCTGTGGCAGAGGCGGCATGCAAGTCGCCTCTGCTCCACTAGAGCTATTTCTGCTTCTTGCCTACGCTGGGCGCGCTCGTGGCGAACTTGACCTGATTGCCCGGCGCGGCGGCGGCGGCCGGTGCCACGGACTTGTCCTTTTTCGGCTTTCGAACTTCGCGATTGCTTCTTACCTGGCCTTTGGCCATCTGATCCTCCTGGATTTTCGGTTGATTGTGGGTTGCAGTATTTCAATGCTGCGACATGACCGTGCCTTTGTGTCCACTCAGCAAGGACGGAACGTTCCGCCACGAAGGCAGGAAAGCCTGGGGCCTCGTGCTGCCGAACTGAACCGCTTGATACGGAGTGCGGCCGTAGTTTCACCTTTGCATATTTGCTGAAGCCGACCGCGTTCGCGGTATCCAAACCCGCTAACGTTGACGAGATTACGCGCGGTAATGTGAAGGTGAAGCTCGGAAGACACGCGGTCCTCCTTTCGTTGGGGCCAGGACACTAACGCCCCGAAGCAGCAGCGCCCTGAAAATGGCTACTGAAGATGAGAGCATGTGCTATTTGAAGGTCGTACGCAATGGCCCTTGTCCTCTCTTTGAACAGGCGGGTCGGCCCAAGACGCGCCCGCTGACATTGCACACTTTTTACCATTCGTCTTGGTATTGAGCTCAGCTGAGTTCTTGGGCGAGTCCGATGAGAAGCCCTTCAGGTCCACGGATGTAGCAGAGCCGATACGCATCCTTATACTGGACTACTTCGCCTACCAGCTGCGCGCCGCGCTTGAAGAGCCTTTCAAGCGTCTCGTCGATGTCGTCCACGGCGAACATGACGCGGAGGTAGCCCAGGGCGTTGACCGGGGCGTTCCGGTGATCTGCGACCACAAGTGGCGTGAGGAAGCGGGAGAGCTCGAGCCGGCTGTGGCCGTCCGGTGTGCGCATCATGGCAATCTCGACACGCTGATCACCCAGTCCAGTGACGCGTCCGGCCCATTCTCCTTCGATCGTTGCCTGGCCTTCGAGCTCGAGGCCGAGCTCGCGAAAGAAATCAATCGCCGCTGCCAGGTCTTCGACGACGATTCCTACGTTGTCCATCCGCTTGAGCGCCATGTTTCCAATCTCCAGGGTGGCGTTCCAATCTATAAGGTGTCCCCTCGTCTAACAACGGACGCTTGAGATGCCCTGAACATCGGCAGTCATCCGGGCCCGATCCACGATTGGAGAAAGGCGCCTCTTGGGACGTCAACGAAAGCGGCAACTTTTCTTGTTTTGGGCAGCGAAAGAGAACGTCATTCCTATAATCTATAAAAATTATGTATTTAATGATGTTATGTTGTCCACTGTGCCGGAACTCAGAACCCATGTCCTATCTGCTCAGCCTTCTCGACAAGAGTCCCGTCGATCCCGGAGGCACGCCGACACACGCCCTGCATGCGACGGCCAACCTTGCCGTGAAGGCCGAGGAATGGGGCTACCATCGCTTCTGGGTCGCGGAGCACCATAACATAGCCGGCCTCGCAAGCTCCGCGCCGGAAACCTTGATCGCGTACCTCCTGGCGAAGACGTCGAAGATCCGCATCGGTTCCGGGGGCGTCATGCTGCAGCACTATAGTGCTTACAAGGTCGCCGAGACCTTCAACCTGCTTGCCAGTCTCGCACCATCCCGGGTCGATCTCGGCGTCGGCAAGGCACCTGGTGGTTTTCCGTTCTCCACCAAAGCGTTGCAGGTCGGAGTTGACCCGGCATTGCGGCCGAGTTTCCCGGAGCAATTGAGCGATCTCAACCGTTATTTCCTGGCGGAGGGCGGCCCGGATTCGGAGCTGTTGGCGACGCCGCTGCCGCCCGTCGCACCGGAACGCTTTCTGCTGGGAGCGAGCGTCGACAGCGCGTTGCTGGCTGCCGAAAAAGGCTGGAAGCTTGTCTTTGCCGGCCATCTCAACGGCGATCCGGACAATCTGCAAAGAACCTTCGACGCCTATGATCGCGCAACGAAGGGCGAGCGGCCGCTCCTCGCTCTCGCAGCTTTCGCGGCTGAAAGCGAACAGCGGGCGCGCGAACGCGTTGCCGATCTGAAGATCTTCAAGGTGCTGCTTGCAAACGGCCAGAGCGTCAATGTCGGCAGCGAGGAGCAGGCAGCCGAATACGCCCGCCAGGCCGGCATCACGGACTACCGCGTCGAGAAAAAGACGCCGAGCGTGCTCACCGGCACGCCTCGGCAGGTGCGCCGGGAGCTCGACGACTTGCATCGTCGCTACGGCGTCCAGGAATTCATCATCGATACGCCTTCGGTTGCTGCTTCCGAACGCTTCGCCTCGATCGAACTCATTGCACGAGAACGACTGTCTCTCGCCGCCTAATCATTCCGGGAAGGAACTGTCATGACCAAGAAGAATGTGACTTTCGGTATCATGTTGCAGGGGCCGGGCGGGCACATGAATGCCTGGAAACACCCGAGCGGGCCGGCCGATGCCAGCGTCAATTTCGGCTTCTTCGTCGAAACGGCGCGCAAGGCCGAAGCCGCCGGCATCGCCTTCGCCTTCGTCGCTGACGGCCTCTACATCAACGAGCAGTCGATCCCGCATTTTCTCAATCGCTTTGAACCGCTGACGATCCTGTCTGCCCTTGCCGCTTCGACGTCGAAGATCGGTCTCGTTGGCACGGTTTCGACCTCCTACAGCGATCCGTTCACCACTGCCCGCCAGTTCGCTTCACTCGACCTGATCAGTGGTGGCCGCGCCGGCTGGAATGCCGTGACATCGCCGCTTGAAGGTTCCGGCCGCAACTACGGGCGCGAACATCCGGAGCACGAGCTGCGCTACGAAATTGCCGACGAATATCTCGACGCCATCAAGGGGCTCTGGGACAGTTGGGACGACGACGCCTTCGTGCGTGACCGCGCGTCCGGCGTGTATGCCGACAAGTCGAAGCTGCGCCGGCTCAACCACAAGGGACGGTTCTTCCGGATCGAGGGGCCGCTCAATATCGAACGCTCCAGACAGGGACAGCCGGTGGTGTTCCAGGCGGGAGCCTCCGATTCCGGTATTCGGCTTGCCGGCAAGCACGCCGATGCGGTGTTCACCAACGGCGGCCCGATCGAGGATGCGAAAGCGTTCTACAAGCAGGTCAAGCAAAGTGCGGTGGCTCAAGGGCGCCGCGCCGCCGAGATCGGCATCTTCCCCGGCATCGGCCCAATCGTAGGCGCGACTGCCGAGGAAGCCGAGGCGAAGTACCGTGCCATTCGCGATCTGGTGACGATCGAAGAGGCGCTTCTCTATCTCGGCCGCTTCTTCGACCACCACGACTTCAGCGCCTATCCGCTGGACGCGCCGTTCCCCGATATCGGCGACATCGGCAAGAACAGTTTCCGGGCAACGACCGACCGCATCAAGAAGACGGCGCGCGAAACCGGGGCGACCCTGCGCGAGATCGCGCTCGATGTCGCAACGCCAAGGACCGCCTTCATCGGCACGGCCGGGCATATCGCCGACGAGATCATCCGCTGGACCGAAGAGGATGCGGCAGACGGCTTCATTCTCGGCTTCCCGGTGATCGCCGAAGGGCTCGCCGATTTCGCCGAACATGTCCTGCCGCTGCTTGAGCGCCGCGGCTACTTCAAGCGCGAGCTCGAAGGCGAAACGCTGCGCGACCACCTCGGGCTCTCCTACCGCGAGAGCCGCTACGCCGCGCCGGCAGCGGATGTCGAACGAGGAAGGGCCGTCGGGGCCTGATGGCATCGGCGGAGCTGCACACATGAACCTCATTCTCACCGACACCCAGAGGTCCGCCGCCGTGGAGCGAGGCCTTGCCGCCTTTCTCGATGAGATCGTCGCCATTCGCCACGACCTGCATCAGCATCCGGAGCTAGCCTTTCAGGAGAAGCGGACGAGCGGTCTCGTCGGCGATCTGCTCGCCGCCTGGGGCTATGAGGTGAGCCGCGGCATCGCCGGCACGGGTATCGTCGCAACACTTCGGCGCGGAAGCGGCGAGAAGGTGATCGGCCTTCGCGCCGACATGGATGCGCTGCCGATCGAGGAGGCGACCGGGCTTGCCTATGCCAGCCGCCACAAGGGCGTCATGCACGCCTGCGGTCATGACGGGCACACGGCGATCCTGCTCGCCGCCGCGCACTTTCTGGCGGTCGAGGGCCGTTTCGACGGCACGCTGCGGCTGATCTTCCAGCCCGCCGAGGAAATCGGTGCCGGCGCACGCAAGATGCTGTCGGAGGGCTTGTTCGAGCGCTTCCCCGTGGACGCCGTCTTCGGCCTGCACAATTGGCCGGGCGTGCCCGCCGGACGCTTCGGCTTCGTCGCCGGTCCAGCCATGGCCTCGGTCGATCAGGCCAACATCACGGTCGTCGGCAAGGGCGGGCATGGGGCTGAGCCGCATCTGACCGTCGATCCGGTGCTGGCGACGGCGTCGCTGATCACCGCGTTGCAAAGCCTGGTTTCGCGCAATGTCGACCCGCAGGACATGGCCGTCGTTACGGTCGGCTCCATCCACGGCGGCCAGGCGTCGAACGTCATTCCCGAGAGCGTCTCGCTGAAGCTGACCTTGCGTGCCTTCAATGGCGAGGTCCGTCGCCTGCTCGGCGAACGTGTCCAGGCGCTGGCCCGGGCGCAGGCCGAAAGTTTTGGCGCGAGGGCCGAGGTCGACTACAGGCTCGGCTTCCCGGCGCTGGTCAACCACCGGCGTGAAACGGATTTCGCCCGCAATGTCGCGCTTAGGGCCTTTGGCCCCGAAGCGGTCGTTGCCGACTTCAAGCCGCGCACCGCCAGCGAGGACTTCGCATTCTTCCTGGAGGAGAAGGCGGGCAACTACGCCTTCGTCGGCAACGGCGACAGCGCGCCTCTTCACAGCGCCGAATACGATTTCAACGACGCGATCATCGCACCGGCCGCCCGCTACTGGATCCGGCTGGTGGAAACCTTTCTCGCATGACGACCATGGGATGGCGAAAGACATGAGCGACACGTTTCTCTACACCACGCCCCTCGACCCGCGCGCCAAGCCGCTGATCGACGAACTGATCGTGGAATACGACAGCCGCTACGGCAACTACTTCAGCGAAGAAGGGGCGGCGGCGGAGATGAACCGCTATCCGGCAGAGGCCTTTGCGCCGCCGCACGGCAATTTCGTGCTCCTGATCCGCAACGGCGAAACCATCGGCGGCGGCGCCTTCAAGTACTATGACGACCACACCGCCGAGTTCAAGCGCATCTGGACCCGCTCCGATCTGCGGCGCCAAGGCCTGGCGCGCAAGGTGCTGTTCGAGCTCGAGGCGCAGGCGGCGCGGCAAGGCTATTCGCGCATCTATCTGACCACCGGCTTCCGTCAACCGGAAGCGGTCGGCCTCTATCTCGCCAACGGCTATACCGCGCTCTTCGACGTCGAGGCCGACCCGGAGGTCTACAAGACGCTGCCCTTCGAGAAGGACGTCACCCACCTCGTCACGACGCTTGCGTTTCTCGGCGAAGTGCCGCCTTCCCATCCCCAGACCGCAAGCCACGCCTGACCCCGAGCGATCGCGCCGGTCGCGAGTCCGGCCGCCAACCGACTTTCAAGAGAGGATCCAACATGGCAGTTCTGAGCGATCTCGCCGGCGCGCCCGGTGTCAGCCGGACCAGTGAGCCCAATCCGGCCTATGCGCACTACCGCATCGTACCGGCTCGCCATCCGGGCCGCGCGCTCGGCACGCTGTTTGCGGCGCTCGTGATTGCCAGCGTGCTCTATTCGGTGCTGACCAACCCGCGTTGGGGCTGGCCGGTTTTTGCCGAATGGTTCTTCGCAGAACCGGTGATCGCGGGCCTCGGTCGAACCTTGCTATTGACGGCGCTTGCCACCGTCTCGGGTTCACTTCTCGGTACCGCTTTGGCGCTTGCCCGCGTGTCGAAGTCGCCGCTGCTTGCCAGCCTCTCCTTCGGCTATATCTGGCTGCTGCGCTCGATCCCGCTGATTGTTCTGCTATTGGTGCTCAACAATCTCGGCTACCTCTACGAGACGATCGCGATCGGCGTGCCCTTCACCGACACCGTCTGGCTGAACTATCCGACGACCCAGCTGCTGACGCCCTTTGCCGCCGCCTTCCTTGGCCTTACGCTCAATCAGTCGGCCTTCTTCGCCGAGATCGTGCGTGGCGGCATTCTCGCCGTCGATCAGGGGCAACACGAGGCGGCCGCGGCGCTGGGCCTGCCGCGCCGCCGCCAAGCCTTCCGCATCGTGCTGCCACAGGCCATGCGCTCGATCCTGCCCACCGGCTTCAACGAGATCATCGGTCTCGCCAAGGGCACCTCGATGGTCTACGTGCTGGCGCTGCCCGAGCTCTTCTACACGGTTCAGGTCATCTATCGCCGCAATCTCGAGGTCATCCCACTCCTGATGGTCGCGACCGTCTGGTATCTGGTGATCATGACCGGGCTCTCGATCGCCCAGCACTACATCGAGCGCTACTATTCGAGAGGCGCGGTGCGCAATCCGGTGCCGCTGCCGTTTCAGGCACTCGTCGCGCGCTTCCGCCGGCCCTTGCCCGCGGTCGCTGGCCCTTCTGGTGCAGCCGCAAGAGTGGGCTTTCGCGACGCCCAGGTCCTGCGCTCCGGCGGCGCGGTGCATGTGCACGGCATTTCCAAGAACTTCGGGCCGCTGAAGGTGCTCGATCGGGTCGAGCTGAACCTGCCGGCCGGCAGCGTCACGGCGATCCTCGGGCCGTCCGGTTCGGGCAAGTCCACGCTCCTGCGCGCCATCAATCATCTCGAGCGCGTCGACGATGGTTTCATCGCGATCGATGACGAGCTTGTCGGCTACAGCCAGAAGGGCGACACGCTCTACGAACTGAAGGAAAAGGAAATCCTGAAACGGCGTGCCGACATCGGCATGGTGTTCCAGAACTTCAATCTTTTCCCGCACCTGACCGTGCTTGAAAACCTGATTGAGGCGCCCATCCACGTGCGTGGTCTCAGCCGGGATGACGCGGTGCGCCTCGCTCGGGATCTGCTGGACCGCGTCGGCTTGAGCGACAAGATCAACGCCTATCCGCGTCAGCTCTCCGGCGGACAGCAGCAGCGCGTCGCGATTGCCCGTGCGCTGGCGCTACGCCCGAAGGTGCTGCTCTTCGATGAGCCGACGTCGGCTCTCGATCCGGAGCTCGTCGGCGAAGTGCTCGACGTCATCAAGGAATTGGCCCGCACCGGCACGACGCTTGTCATCGTCACCCACGAAGTCGGCTTTGCCCGCGAGGTCGCCGACACCGTGATCTTCATGGAGGCGGGGCGCGTGCTCGAGGCCGGACCGCCGGCGCAGATCTTCGCCGAAGCAAGCCATCCGCGCACCCGCGAATTCCTCGCGCGCGTTCTCTGAAAAAGCTGTCCGCCTTTCCCGATGGGGAAGCTTTGCCATCATCAACAATCAATGATTGAAAAGGAGAGCACTATGACAATATTCGACACTGCAAAGTTGCTTCTCGCCGGTGCCGTCACAGCCGTGACCCTCGGCTTGGGTCCCGTCCAGGCCGAGGAGAAATTCGATCTCAGCCCCGACACCTCCAACCGCATCCGCGCGGAAAAGAACGAAGCGGCGATCAAGGCGATCGCTGCTGACTTCAAGTTCGTCAATCCGGGCAAGTTTACCGTTGCCGTCAACCCGTGGGACCCGCCGATTGCCACTTACGCATCGGACTCCAAGACCGTTGTCGGCGCCGATCCGGATATCGCTTCGCTGCTCGCCGACAGCTTCGGCCTTGAGCTTGAACTCGTGCCCGTCGCCTGGGCGGATTGGCCGCTCGGCGTCAGCTCCGGCAAGTACGACGCCGTGATCAGCAACGTGACGGTGACCGAGGAGCGTAAGGAGAAGTTCGATTTCTCCACCTATCGCAAGGATGTGCTCGGCTTCTTCGTCAAGTCCGACAGCAAGATCAATGAGATCAAGGAACCGAAGGACGTCGCCGGATTGAAGGTGATCACCGGTGCCGGCACCAACCAGGAGAAGATCATTCTGGAATGGGACCGGCAGAACGTCGCCGCCGGGCTAAAGCCAATCGAGGTGCAATATTACGACGACCGCGCCGCCGGCGATCTCGCGCTGCAGTCGGGCCGCGCCGACGTCGAGTTCAACCCGAATGCCACCAGAGCCTATGCCGCGTCGATCAAGAATGACACCAAGGTGGTCGGCATCGCCAGCGGCGGCTGGCCGCTGACGGCCGAGATCGCCGTCACGACGCGCAAGGGCGGCGGTCTCGCCGATGCCGTCACTGTCGCGCTCAACGATCTGATCAAGAGCGGCAAATATGGCGAGGTGCTGAAGCGCTGGAGCCTGGGTGCCGAGGCGGTCGACAAGGCCCAGACCAACCCGCCCGGCCTGCCTAAGAGTGGTTCCTGATCTGGCCTCGCTGGATCGGCGGCGGCGCCGCCGGTTCAGCTCCTGCATTTCACCCGGAGACTAACAGCATGAACGGCACGACCCGATTTCGCACTCTTCTTGCCGCCGCGGCGGCCCTTCTTCATGTCGGCTCGGCGCAGGCCGACACTGCCTTTGATCTCAGCCCCGAACAGCCCGGCCGCGTCCAAGCCGTTCGCAACGAAACCGCAATTGCGGCCATCCCAGCGGACTTCAAATTCGTCACGCCAGGCAAGTTCACGGTCGCCGTCAGTCCGGGCGGGCCGCCGCTTGCCACCTACGCTACCGACGCGCGTACGGTCATTGGGGCCGATCCGGAATATGCCGGTGCGATCGCCAACAGCTTGGGGCTCGAGCTTGAGCTCGTGCCCACTGCTTGGATCGACTGGCCACTGGGGCTGACGTCCGGCAAGTACGATGCCGTGATCTCCAATGTCGGGGTCACCGAGCAGCGCAAGGAGAAGTTCGACTTCTCGACCTATCGGCAGGGGCTGCACGGCTTCTTCGTCAAATCCGATAGCGGCATAACTTCGATCAAGGAACCGAAGGATGCGGCGGGCTTGAGGATCATCGTCGGCGCCGGCACCAACCAGGAGCGCATCCTCCTGAAATGGAGCGACGAGGATGTCGCCGCCGGCCTGAAGCCGCTGGAGCTGCAATATTACGACGACGAGGCGACGAGCCTCGTGGCGCTCGCTTCCGGGCGGGCCGACGTCATCGTACAGCCGCATGCGCAGCTCGTCTTCATTGCCGCCCGAGACAACAACATCACGCGTGTCGGTACGCTGAGCGCCGGCTGGCCGGAGCGTTCGGACGTGGCGATCACAACGCGCAAGGGCAGTGGGCTCGCCAACGCTCTGACGATCGCCACCAACGGTCTGATTGCGGATGGCACCTATGGCAAGGTTCTGGAACGCTGGCACCTCCGGGAGGAGGCGTTACCGAAGTCCGAGACCAACCCACCCGGTCTTCCGAAATTCTAAGGAGCCTTGGCGTGACGCGGAACAAGATATCGATCAGCCATATCGGCTTCCTGAGCCCAGGCAACTACCCGGCGGACGACCCGTTGGATGGGCTGGAGAAGACCTTGGCGTTGCTGCAATATGGCGAGGCGCTCGGTTTTGCCAGCGCCTGGGTTCGCCAGCGACACCTCGAACCCGGGATATCGTCGGCCGCCGCCTTTCTTGCGGCGGCGACCCAAAGGACAAGCCGCATCGAACTCGGCACTGCGGTTATTCCAATTGGCTACGAAAGCCCGTACCGGCTAGCAGAGGATCTCTCGACCGTCGATGTACTCTCGCGGGGTCGTCTGAACATCGGCCTCAGCGCCGGACGTCCACTGCATGCCGATCTGATCGGCCGGCTTGTCTTCGACGATGGCTGGGAAGGTTTCGACTTCACGCACGCACGTGTGCTGCGCTTTGTCGAAAATCTACGCAGTCGCCCGATCGGCGATGAAAACACCTTCATCAAGACGCCGTTTGGCCCGCAGCGCCCCCGGCTCCAGCCCCATGCCAAGGGACTGACAGACCGGATCTGGTACGGCGGCGGCTCGTTGAAATCTGCCGGATGGGCAGGGCGCAGTGATCTCAATCTCCTGATCGGCAATGTTACGACCGGGGAAGGCACCGACGATTTCTTCCTCGCGCAGCAGCGCCAGCTCGAGACCTATCGCGCGGCGGGCGGTACGGAGAGGAGGGTCGCGCTTGGCCGGGTCATTGTTCCGCTGGATGGTGCGGACGCAAGAACGCGCAAGCGCTATCTCGACTACGCGGCCGGACGCACCGAGCGAACGCTGGCGCCGCAGGGCGATCGGCGCACGCTTTACGCCCGCGACCTCGTCGGTAGTTCGGATGAAATCCTTGAACGGTTGTTTGCAGACCCGATCCTGCCGCATGTCCGCGAACTCAGGCTCGAGCTCCCTTACGAATTCGAGGACGAGGACTACCGCCAGATCGTCCATGACTTTGTTGCTCGCATTGCTCCGCAGCTCGGGTGGCAGCCCGCCGACCAGAAAGCGGCCTAGAAACGAGGGTCCTCCGAGATGAGGCCTCGCAAACAGGAACATATGAGTGCCAAAGACGATCGACTACTTCTTCTCCAATGGCTCGTTGTGGTCGTATATCGGATTCGACACCTCGTCGGCCACGCAAGGACTATAGCCGCGAAATCGTAATGGCGCGAAATACAAAGGCCTCAGTCACGATAACCTCCGGGCGCTTGCCGCGCTCTTCGACGTTCCTGCGGTCGTTATTCTCGTTGCGGAGGATAAGGCGGCTTTCTTCGAGAGCGTTGGGGACATTTCGCTGTAAGAGGCAGAGTTCGACGCGGCGCTGTCGTCAGCGGCTCCGGGAACCGTTCAACTTGCCGAGGTCCATCCGGAGTCGCGTTTTGACTTTTGGCCTGTTGCAACGGCGTCCGGGCAGCGCGCCGTGATTGGGCTCGCGTTCGATCCCGACCGGCGCCCGACATACCGGAGACATTGATCGATCAGTAGCATCTTGGCGTTGGCACTCGATCGCCAACAGACTTCCTAAAGCCAGCCAGACCTTTTGAAACGCCAGTACAGGATGGCGCAAAGCGTGACGATAACGCCGAGGACGGCAAAGTAGCCGTAGCGCGTCGCAAGCTCGGGCATGTTTTCGAAGTTCATCCCGTAGATGCCGGCGATGGCTGTCGGCACGGCGAGGATTGCCGCCCAGGCCGCAAGCTGCCGAGTAATGGTGCCCTGGCGCTGCTGCTCCAAGAGATTGGAGGCCTCGAACACGGACGTCATCACCTCGCGAAGGCCGCCGACCGACCCCTCAACGCGCCTCACATGGTCATACACATCTTTGAAGAAGGGTTTCGCATTGTCGTCGATGCAGGGGAGTTCGAGGTGGCTGAGCTTTCCCGCCACTTCCCCCATGGGTCCGAGAACTCGCTGAAAGCGGATCACTTGGCGACGCATGCGGAAGATGCGCCGGATTTGCTCGGGCTGCAGCAGCGACACGAGCACGTGTTTCTCGAGCTCCAAAACTTTGTCCTCGAGTGTCTCGACCACCGGCAAGTAGCCGTCGACAACGAAGTCAATGATGCCGTGAAGGACGTAGTCGGGACCGTGTTCAAGTAGCCGTGGGGACTGCTCGAGTTGCAGGCGCAGTTCCTTGTGGGAGCGGGCTGAACCATGGCGAACGGAAATCAGGTGGTGCTTCCCGACAAAGATGCAGGTTTCGCCGTAGGCAATCTTGTCACCCTCCAGATGCGCCGTCTTGGCGACGACGAACAACTGGTCTCCGTAGACGTCCACCTTCGGCACTTGATTGCCATTGAGGGCGTCCTCAACCGCCAAAGGATGAAGGCCGAACATTGCCTGAAGGCTCGCCATTTCGTCTATGGAGGGATCCGTCAGCCCAATCCACGCAAATTCGCCGTCTGGCGCTTCGAATGGCTGGGCAGCAAGGGGCACTTCTTCGGCGCGCTTGCCCAAACGATACAGATAGGAGGCGACGACTGTCATTTAAGCTTTCCGAAATTGCGTTGGTCGCGCGTTCAGCGTCTGAGCGGAGACGACTAAATCGTGACCTGCTCGCCGATCTCGACGACGCGATTGGCGGGCAGCTTGAAGTATGACGACGGATCAATGCCGAGCCCCGCGAGCGCGATGTAGAGCTTGTCCTGCCAGCCCGGCAGACCGGAGTTTGGATCACTGATAAGGGTCCTGCGCCCCAGATAGAACGACGTCTGCATGATCTCGAACTTGAACCCTGCCTTCTTGCAGAGCGAGAGCGATTTCGAGACGTTCGGCTCGTCCATGAAGCCAAAGCAAAGTTCGAGCCTTGCAAACCGGTCCGAAAGTTCCGTCAACGTAACGCGCTCTTTCTCCGCGACATACGGGTGCTCGGACGTCCGAACGGTCAGAATGACGTTTTGCTCATGAAGGACGTGATTGTGCTTGATGTTGTGAAGGAGGACGGCGGGAGTCTTGTCGCCCACGCTTGTCAGAAAGACGGCGGTTCCTCGAACCGTCTGGGGCGCATGGGTCGATTTCTCGATGGAACGGATAAATGTCTCCAGTGGGATGTCGTTTCGCGCGGTCTTCTCGCGCAGCATTTGTGACCCGCGCGTCCAGGTCCACATCACGATCATGATGGACAATGCCAGCGCCACCGGTACCCAGCCACCATCATGGATCTTCAGCAAGTTGGCAAGCAGGAAGACGGTCTCGATGACAAGCAAGGGCGCAAGCAGCAATGCTGCGACAACCGTGGAGTAGCCCCAGACGGAGCGAAGGAACTGGAATGCCATCAGCGTGGTGACGACCATCGCGCCGGTGACCGAGATCCCGTAGGCGGTGGCAAGGGACTCCGAGTCGCCGAACGAGAAGATGAGCACGATGACGCCAACAAATAGGAGCACGTTTACGGCAGGCACATAAATCTGCCCGGTGTTGGTCTCGGAGGTGAACTTGATCAGCAGCCGAGGGAGGAAGCCCAAATGAACCGCCTGCCGTGCGAGCGAGAACGCCCCCGTGATGACCGCCTGGCTGGCAATGATTGTGGCCATGGTGGCGAGGATGACCATCGGCAGCAGAGCCCAGTCCGGATAGAGAAGGTAAAAAGGATTGTGCACCGCCTCGGGGTGACTGAGCACGAGCGCGCCCTGTCCGAGGTAGTTCACCGCCAATGCGGGGAACACAAGCGCAAACCATGCGGTGCTGATCGGCTTGCGCCCGAAGTGACCGAGATCCGCGTATAGGGCTTCTGCTCCCGTGACCGTCAGGAAGACGGCGCCGAGCACGATCAGGCCTGCCCAGCCCGCGTGGGTGATGAACCAAAAGGCATTGATCGGGTTGAGAGCCTGCAGGATCGTCCAGTCATCGCCGATGTGGATGAGACCGCCCCAGGCCATCGCGAGGAACCATACCACCGTGATCGGCCCGAAGAACTTTGCGACCGCTTGAGTACCCTTTGACTGGACCGCGAAGAGCGCGACCATGACGGCCGCGGCCAGAGGGAGTACGTAGTCGTCAAAGGTGGGCGTGACGAGCTTCATACCCTCAAGCGCCGACATGACCGAAAGGGCAGGGGTAATCATGGCGTCGCCGATGAACAGTGCGGCCCCGATCAAGCCGGCGAAGAACAAAACCGGCATGAAGCTGCCCGTCTTCTTCATCAGAAGCGCGAGAAGCGACAAGGTTCCGCCTTCCCCGTCGTTGTCGGCGCGAAGCAGGAAGAGCACGTATTTGAATGTGACGATAATTGTCAGCGTCCAGACCATCAGTGAAATGAGGCCGATAACCTTGTCTGCTTGCACGCCTTCATTCAAAAAGGGACGAAGTGCCTCCCGAAAGGCGTAGAGCGGGCTCGTACCGATGTCGCCATAGACCACGCCAACGCAGCCAATAAGGAGAACAAGAAAGCTTCGCATCTCCGTTTGAGGTTCGAAAGCTTCGCTATGCGAGGTGGGCATGAGGTCTCCTGGATCGAACCGCTAAAAAACGGCCCCAGTATATGGTGCATTGCGAAAGGTGAGGCAAATACGGATTTGCGGGTTTCCCGCCTGATACGCCTCAGGTCGTCACCCAGATCCGTCTCATGCGCGGGAATTTGCGTCTCGGGAAGACGAGCGCCGCTACTCGCGGTGTGGAACGAGTGGAGTGGTCCGATGCTTCCGGGTGCCATAGCGACATGCCGAGAGCGGCGATCGCAAGATCCCGGACCCCGTTCGGCAAACGCAACAGCACGGCCAATCCGGCGACTATCGCTTCCTCCGGCCGCAGGGATTTCAGCAAGGCTTCGCGTTGGCCGGCGTAGACCCGCTTCGTCCGCCTGGTAATTGCCGATCTTGCTGGAAACCGGATGGCTCATGCCAAGGGCGTAGGACTTGTTTTGGTCATAAGGCGTTCGCGTCTGAAACGCTGGACGTGGTCGACCAGGGCGCGCAACTTGGGCGCCATATTGTGCCGGCTGGGGAAATAGAGAAAGAAGCCGGGGAAGGGCGGCAGATAGTCTTCCAGGAATGAAACCAACTCGCCTCGTTCGAGATAGGGGCGAAAGGTCTCCTCTAGCGCGAATGTAATGCCGCCGCCGGCCAGCGCCGTCCGTATCATAAGGCGCAGGTCATTCGTGGTGATCTGGGGTTCGACTGAAACGTCGAAGGCTTCCCCTTCCTGGGCGAATTCCCACCGGTAGGGTGCCGTGTCCGGTGACGGACGCCATCCGATGCAGCGGTGATGGATCAGGTCCCTCGGATGTGTCGGAAACCCGTGGGCTTCGAAATAGGCGGGGCTCGCCACGACGACTTCCTTTTGTTCGCCCGACAGCGGAACGGCCACCATATCCTGCTCGATGACATCCCCCAGCCGCACCCCTGCATCGAAGCCTCCGGCGACGATATCGAACGTATCGTCCGTCACCGTCACGTCGACGATGATATTGGGGTAGGCCTCGGCAAAGGAGGCGACAAGCGGCCCGGAGAGAAAATCTTCGGCAATCGAGGTCACCGCGATGCGAAGCACACCGTGGGGGTTGGCGTTGCCGCCGACATCTTCGAGCGCAGACAGTACGTCGGCCATTGGACGCGAAAGCGTGTCGCGCAGGCGCTCACCCGCTTCGGTGAGTCGGACGCTGCGCGTGGTGCGGGTGACGAGCGCTATCCCGCAGCCGTCTTCCAGCCGCCGGATGCCCTGGCTGACGGCCGAGCGCGTGACGCCGAGGCGGGCGGCGGCGGCCGCGAAATTCGCCTCCTCGGCCACCGCGAGGAAAAGCGGCAGCAGGTTCAGATCCAGATTCATTGTCGCACCATGCTAACCAATCTGATTAGTTATAGCGGAGTACCGACGACAATCAACCGCATCTATTCTTCCTTCATCCCACGGCTCAGACGGCGAATGGGGATCGAAACGGCACCCGCGATGAAAGGAAGTACGATGACCTCTTTGAAGATCATGTTTGCCACCGGGGCAATCGTCGGCGCACTTGCCGGCCAGGTTGCCGCTCAGGATGCCGCTTGCCCGCAGGATGGCCACAAAGCGTCCCTTGGGGCTTCCCGGAAAGAAATCGTCGAAACGCTTTTCAACGTCATTCGCCATGCCGGTTATCCGCTGGAGGAAAAGCTCTGCTGGTCGCGCAGGAGCGCATGTCGCTGTTCGTTGCCAGACAGGCGCCTGCGGCATAGCCAGAGAATCGCCTTGCGCAAGATCCCGACGGCTCGCGCAAGCCGGCAAGAGAGTTCTGCCGGTGACGGGCCTAGGTTCAGTCGACCCATCCGGATTGGATGAGGCCGGAGCAAACAGGGCCACCCATGTCAGCCTACCTCGTTGTCGATCTCCACATTCAAGACCATGACGCGATTGCCGATTACCGTTCCAAGGCCCTGCCGCTCGTCGCCGAAGCCGGCGGCCGGCTCATTGCCCTTGATGATGCCCCGCTCCAGCTCGAAGGCTGGGAGGCGAGCAACATGCTGATCATCGAATTCCCCGACATGCAGGCGATCCGCGATCTTTTCGCGTCGCCGGCCTATGCGCCTCTCGCAAGACAAAGACAGTCTGCGGCGGGCTCGCGGATCATCGCCCTGCGCGGCTTCGAGCCGGCGTGACGATCGTTGGTGCGAAGCCGCAACATGACCATCACACCTCAAGAAAGGACATTCCTATGAGCAACATCACAAACAAGATCGTTCTCGTCACCGGTGCCAGCAGCGGCATCGGCGAGGCGACGGCGCGTGCCCTTGCCAAGGCCGGCGCCGTGGTCGTGCTTGGGGCACGACGCATCGATCGCCTCGAAACCCTGGCCGCCGAGATCACTGCCACAGGCGGCAAGGCACTCTACCGGAGCCTCGATGTCACATCCCGCGCGGATGTCCAGGCCTTCGCCGATACCGCGCTCGATGCCTTTGGGCGCATCGACGTGATCGTCAACAATGCCGGCGTCATGCCGCTTTCGCCGATGGCTTCGCTGAAAGTGGATGAATGGGACCGGATGGTCGACGTCAACATCAAGGGCGTGCTTTACGGCATCGCCTCCGTGCTGCCCGCCATGAACCGGCAGGGCGCCGGGCAGGTGATCAACGTCTCGTCCGTCGGAGGCCTTTCGGTATCGCCGACGGCCGCCGTCTACTGCGCCACCAAATATGCCGTGCGGGCCATTTCCGACGGGTTGCGGCAGGAGAACGATCGGATCCGCGTGACCTGCGTCTATCCGGGCGTCGTGGAATCGGAACTCGCCGATAGCATCACTGATCCGACTGCCGCCGAAGCGATGGTCGCCTATCGCCAGATAGCCCTGAAGCCGGAGGCCATCGCTGACGCGATCGTGCATGTGATCGGCCAACCCGCGGACGTCGATACCAGCGACATCGTCATTCGGCCCACTGCAAGCATGTGATCGGAGGACGGGATGTCGAACCGATCTGGACTTGCAACGGCGGGCCTTGCCGCGATGCTGTTCTGCATGGCCTCCGCCCAGGAAGGATATTCCCAGATGAAAATGATCCGGAACCCAACTCCACCAGACCAGACGCATCCCTATGTCGGTATGTGGATCACCGCGGATGGCCGTATTCGTCACAACCTGATGCCGAGTGGCCGCTACGACGAGGCGCGCGGCCGTCGGGAGAGCGCCTATCAGGGACGATACGAAGTCCGCGGCAATCACATCGACTACTGGGACGATACCGGATTTACCGCCGATGGCGACTTCATCGACGGAATGCTGCACCATGCCGGCATGATCCTCTATCGCGACGGAAAGAAACCGGACTAAGCGGCGAAGTCTTCGTTCTTCCCTTTTCCCTGGCGCCGGATATCCTTGATCCCGGCGCCACATTTGCTTGAGCGATCCATGGGGAGGGAGACGATCATGGCTTTGGACGAACCATCCGCGTGTCTGCCCATCCCTGAGCGAACCTCCCCGGTCGGTCTTGAAAGTTACATCAGCGGAAACACGCTGGTCAGCGGCGACGGTCCGGCGTGGAGAGATGTCTTCGTGCAGGTGCTTTCGCGCCATCGCGCTCAACATCCCTTCCTGGTGCCCGCCGTCGCCGAGCCTCTTATCGTCTGGATCATGTCTGGGAGTGCCGTTGTCGAGGAGCGGGATCTCGGCGGAAAATGGATGGCAAACCGCGTCGAGGTCGGCGATTTTTTCCTGACCTGTTCGCCGGTGCCCTATGAAATGCGCTGGCAGGCCGAGGGCAACCAGCCCTTCCGCGTCATGCACCTTTACGTTTCCGTGCCCCTGTTCGAGCGGGTGGTCGAGGCGATGTTCGGCAAGGACGGCGGAAACGTGACGCTGAAGGACGTCTCCGGCGGCCGCGACGCGACGCTCTCGCATATCCTCACTCTCCTTAACGAGGAACTGGCAGCGGATGGCGGTGGCAGCCCGCTTTATGTCGAAGGGTTGGCGCAAAGCCTTGCCGTCCATCTCGTGCGCCGCTATGCGGTCGCCAATGCCGAGATGCGTGCGCAGAACGCCTTGCCCGGCGCAAAGCTCAGGAGAGCGATCGCCTTCATGGAGAAACATCTCGAGGAACCGTTCGATCTCGGCCGCCTGGCACAGGAGGTCGGCATCAGCGAATTCCATTTCAGCCGGCTGTTCAAGAAGGCGACGGGTCTTCCTCCCTCGCATTATTTCATCCGGCAGCGGGTGGCCAAGGCCCAGCAGCTGCTGCAGGAAACCGACACCAGCATCATCGAGATCGGCCTCATGGTCGGCTATTCCAGTCCCAGCCACTTCGCCCAGATTTTCCGCCGTGAAACGGGGCTTACGCCGAGCGACTATCGCAGGGGCTAGGCTCATTCGGCACACAGTATGGAGCAAAATCCCAATAGCCTAGGCAAGCCACCGGGAGAGGAAAAATCCCGGATTTCATAGGGTTCTCCTTGCCGAAAGCAAACACCTCTCCGCTTCCGGAGCGGGTTTGCAAGCAACAAGGAGATATCATCATGACGAATATCAACGGCAAAGTCGCACTGGTCACCGGTGCTTCTAGCGGCATTGGTGCAGCAACGGCGCTTGCGCTTGCCGGAGCCGGCGTAAAGGTTGGCATCGCGGCACGGCGCACCGATCGTCTGGAAGAGCTGAAGGCCGAAATCACTGAGAAGGGTGGTGAAGCCCTGGTCATCGAGATGGACGTGGTCGATCCGGCTTCCGTCGAAGCCGGTGTGAAGAAGCTGATCGATGCCTATGGTGCGATCGACATTCTCTTCAACAATGCCGGCCTGATGCCGCTTTCCGACATCGACCAGTTCAAGACGGCCGAATGGCTTCGCATGGTCGACGTCAACGTGAAGGGCCTCTTGAACACGACGGCGACCGTGCTGCCGCAGATGATCAAGCAGCATTCCGGCCATATCTTCAACACCTCCTCGATCGCCGGCCGCAAGGTCTTCAAGGGACTGTCGGTCTATTGCGCCACGAAGCATGCCGTGACCGCCTTCTCCGACGGTCTGCGCATGGAGGTCGGCCAGAAGCACAACATCCGCGTCACCTGTATTCAGCCCGGCGCGGTCGCGACCGAACTTTATGACCAGATCACGGATCCGGGCTACCGCCAGCAGATGGACGATCTCGCCAAGCAGATGACCTTCCTGCAAAGCGCCGACGTGGCCGACACGATCGTGTTTGCGGCCCAGGCACCCGCGCACGTCAATGTGGCCGAGCTCTTCGTCCTGCCGGTTGAACAGGGCTGGTAGTCGTGAACCATCAGCCTTCCCGTCCGGGATGGGGAGGCCGACGATCAAGGAGTTTTCCTATGAAGGAAGTACCGGCCTCTGGGGCCTTTCGTCAGCTCGAACCGGGTCCGATCGTGCTGGTGACGACCAGCTATGAAGGAACGCCCAACGTCATGACGATGGGTTTCCACATGATGATCCAGCATGCGCCGCCGCTGATCGGCTGTGTCATCGGTCCCTGGGATCATAGCTACCGCGCTCTGAGGGGGACCGGCGAATGCGTCATCGCCATCCCGACCATCGATCTTACAAGGGCGGTCGTCGATATCGGCAATTGCTCGGGCGACACCGTCGACAAGTTCAAGCGTTTCGGCCTGACGCCGCAGCCGGCACGCAGTGTCGCGGCGCCACTGATCGGCGAGTGCCTTGCCAACATCGAATGCAGGGTGGTCGATACCGTCGAGGCCTATAGCCTCTTCATCCTGCAGGCCGAACGGCTGTGGATCGACTCGGACCGCAAGGAGCGGCGGACCCTGCATCATCGCGGCGACGGTCATTTTGCCGCCGATGGCGATGTGCTCGATCTCAGCGAGCATATGGTGAAATGGCGTCACCTTCCAAGGTGACGCCATCGCCGTCTTAGCAGTCGCCGGGCTGGAAAGCCCCTCGGCAAGGGTCGAGTTCCGGCCCGGTCTCGTCGAAAGCGGCTAGCGCCGAGGGCGCTAGTGCATTGGCATTGCCCGTCCACCGATCGAAGTTGACCGCAAACACGAGCAGCAGGACGACCGCTGCGGCGCGAGCCCGGACATGACGGTTTCCTTCCAAGCCGATCAGGGGACGAGCACCATGGGGCCGTCGCCGCGGCGTTCGAGAATGTCGGCATGCGCGCGCTGCGCTTCCGGCAGAGGATATTTCCGGGCGCTGACCGTGCCGAACACTCCGCTCCGCCAGGCATCGAACACTTCGTCTGCGGCGGCCTGAACGTTGTCCTTCGTCACATGCTGGCCGGTGCTGCCACGCACCAGGCGGATGCCGCGGCGGCTGAGTCCCGTCTCATCGATGGCGGCGCCACCCGATGCCGCGCCGATCACAGCAATCGTTCCGCCATCGCGGATCACGCCGAGCGTCGTGGCGAAGGTCGTTGCGCCGACCAGTTCATAGACGATATCGACGCCATTGGGGGCGAGGGTGCGGATGTGCTCGTCGAGCGCGACGGTCTCATATGCAAATGCGTGGTCGACCGCCTGTTCCAGCTCGGCGAGCTTACGTTGCGACCCGGTTCCGATCACCGTGATCCCGCGCGCCCGCAGCCAGCGGGCAAGCAGGTTTCCGACGCCGCCGGTCGCACCCTGAACGAGCGCGTGGTCGCCTTCGCCGGGTTTCGCCATGGCGTTGATCGCCATCCAGGCGGTCAGGCCCTTGGTGAGGATGGTCGCTGCCGTTTCGACCGAGACGTCGTCGGGCAGTTTCACGAGTAGGTCCTGGCTGACAACGCGCTCTGCGGCGTAGCTGCCGGGTGCGAAGAAATAGGCGACCCGGTCGCCGGCGGCAAAGCGGGTGACGCCCGGACCGACAGTTTCGACTATGCCGGCGCCTTCCACTCCCGCCACCGCAGGCAGGCCGGCCTTGAACGTGCCGTCGCGAAACATGGTGTCAACGAAGTTCACGCCGATTGCTTCCTGCCTGATCAGCACTTCGCCGGCGCCGGGTGCGCGGGCATTTTCCTGTTCGACGCGCAGGACGGATGGACCGCCCCACTGGCTGTATTTGACGACGTAGGTCATGGCTTTCTCCATGGGCAGGCGGGGCCTGCCGACCTGTTGATCGGACTTCGGGGTGAGTGCGGTCGCAAAAATGCGTTTGCTGGTATTTCGGCTTACAGCGTCAGCGCTTGAACGCACCGAGCTGGGTGAGACCGGACATCCAATCCTCGGTGTGCCAGGTCTTTTGGATCCTGCCGTCTTCGACAAGGTGAATATCGACGGCCTGGATGAGCAGTTTCCGCCCGGATGCCGGGAGCCCGGCAAATGATCCCTTGTGGGTACCCGAGATTGTCGATCGGACGACGACCTTGTTTCCGTCGGAGATGATGTCCTCGACCGTGATCTGAAAGTCCGGGAAGGCGGTGTGAAGCATTTTCAGGACAGCCTTCGCGGCTTGCGCTCCCCGAGGGGCGTCGGGTGCATCGGGAATGTCACGCCAACCGTCGGCGAGAATGGCTTCAAGGATCTCCGGCTTGCTCTTGTCGAAGGCTTCGTACCATTTGACGGCGATTGCCGTTTCATCGTTCTGCGGTGCCGCCATTGCCCAGCCGCCGGCAAGCAGCGAAGCGACCAACGGAAGGATCTTCAGGACGCGCATGGGATCTGCCTTTCTTGCTTGGAGTGGAAGCTGCCAAAGGAGCGCCGGCTCGAAAGCCGGCGCGGTCCTTCCGCCTAGCGGCGCCAGCCATCGATGCTGAACTTGCCGCCGCCGAAAGCGACGACATGCAGGAGCCCGCCGGCCATGGCGACGTTCTTGAAGAAGTGAACGAACTGGTTCAGGTCTGCGAGATCGTTGTGGAAGCTGACTGCTGTGGCGACGGAGAACACGGCAAGACCCGCTGCGACGAGGCGCGTCTGGTAGCCAAGGACAAGGGCGGCGCCGCCGATGAGTTCCACGGCGAGTGCTGCGCCATAGGCCAGCGTCGGGAACGGCAGGCCGACAGATTCGATATAGCCGATCGTCATCGCCGGGGCGGTGAGCTTGCTGAAGCCTGACAGCAGAAAGATCAGGCTGATGAGGACGCGGCCGACGGCCGGCAGAACGGCCTGAACGGCGGCGGAGGACGTCAGGTCTTCGTTCTGACGAGCGGTTGCGATATGCGACATACTGGTTTCCTTTGAAATCGGCAGCCACCATGGCCGCTCTGTGGAAACAACTATGCCGCGATCGAACTCATCGTAAAAGCCGAATAAAATAGACGATAACGCTCTACAATTTCGAACGTTTTGGGCTGCGTTCCAGCCACGGATTCCCATGCGAAAACCCCCATCGCTGGCGCGATGAGGGCGTTGACGCTGAGTATGGGCGGGCCGTGAAAGGGCTCCGTCAGCCCTTCTTGATCAGATTGACCGCCACCAGCGGACCGCCGAACTGTTGCATGGGCGCGGCGGCCTTGAGGCCACCGAGATCGAGCGCTGCAAAGCCCAGGTTCTCAATAAGACCTGCGACGCTGGCATTGGCGCCCTCATCGTTGCCGGACAGCAGCACCACCCTGCGCCCCGACGCCTCGGCGGGATTTGCGGCCAGCACGGCGGCCGGAAGCGTATTGAAGGCTTTGACCACTTTTGCGCCTGGAAGCGTCTCCGCGACGATCTCGCTCGATAGCCTGCCGCCGAGGTCGGCGGGGCGGAATTCGGGGAAGGTGATCGCATTGGTGGCGTCGATGACGATCGTCCCCGTCCAGTCCTTGCGAACCTTTGCCAGGTCGGGCACCGCCGTGAACGGCAGGGCGAGGATGACGATATCCTGCGCCACGGCTTCGTCGATCTCGACGGGGATTGTCGTGTCGCCGGACTTCCTGGCGGCGGCAAGCGATGCGGGTCCTCGGCTGTTGGCCACTTTGACAGGTATGCCCTTTGACGCGAAATGTGCGATGAGCGCCGAGCCGATGGCACCGGATCCGATGATTGCGTAGGTCATTTCGATTTCCTTCAGTTTCCTTGTTTGGGATGGGGCTAGGTGATGTTTCTGGGCCCATCGGGCAGCGGCGTAAACTCCGTTTCTCCCGGCACACCTGGGAACACCCGGTCTTGCCAGTCGAGGGCCGCCTGCTCGATGCGGTCGCGGCGGCTCGACACGAAGTTCCAGAAAATGTGCCGTTTCTCGGCGAGCGGTTCGCCGCCGAGCACCATGAGCCGCGCTGGGCCAATCGCCTTGAGGACGATTTCGGAGCCGGGTTTGAAGACAACCAGTTGATCCTGCATGAACCGCTCTTGCTGTCCGGTGACTTCGATCGTTCCACTGATGACGAAGACGGCCCGCTCGATGTGCTCGCCGTCGAGACGGAAGCGCGCCCCGGCCGCAAGGGCCACGTCGGCATTGAACATGTCGGAGAACATTCTTGCCGGCGCGCGCCCGCCATGAAGCGAGCCTGCGATCAGGCGCATGTCGACGCCTTCCCCCTCGATGCGCGGAAGCGCATCCGCCGCAATATGCTGGAAGCCAGGGTCCGTTTCCTCGTGCGTGGTCGGCAGCGCCACCCAGCTTTGGAAGCCGAACAGACGTCCTCCTGTCTGGCGTAGCGTGTCGCTGCTGCGCTCGGAATGGACAATCCCCCTACCTGCGGTCATCACATTGACTTCACCCGGCCTTATCTTCTGGACATAGTTCTCGCTGTCGCGATGGATGATTTCTCCGTTGATCAGATAGCTGATCGTCGACAGTCCGATATGCGGGTGCGGTCGCGAGTCGATCCCGGCGCCGGGACCGAACGTCACGGGTCCGAAGCTGTCCAGAAATATGAAGGGACCAACCGTGCGTCGCAGCGGTGACGGAAGCGCACGCTTGACCGAGAACCCGCCAAGGTCGCGCGTCGCCGGGAGGATGATCTGTTCTATTCGTGTATTCGAGGCATAAGTCATTTTCGCTCCTTCAACGATCCAGTCTCAGCCGGGAGGCGAGGGGGACGTTGCTGTCGAGTTCGAAATTACCGCTGGTCGCTTGTGGAAAAAACTGACATAAAATCAAGGCAAACGTTCGAGGAAATAGATATGCAGAATCCGGGCATGCCGACCCTTGATCAACTCAAGGTGTTTCTCACCGTGGTGGATGTCGGCAGTTTCGCGGGGGCCGCGCGCAAGCTGGGCAGGGCCACATCGGTCATCAGCTACTCGATCGCGAACCTTGAGGCACAGCTCGGAATTTCCCTGTTCGATCGCGACACGACGAAGAAGCCGCAGCTGACGACCGAAGGACGCACGGTGCTCGCCGAGGCGAGGATCGTGTCGAACGGCGTCAGCGGTCTGCGGGCGAAGGTAAGGGCAATGCTCGAGGGCGTTGAGCCCGAGATTCATGTGGCGCTGGACGTCATGCTGCCCGCTGCACGCGTTACCGATGCATTGAAGGCGTTCAGCGAAGAGTTTCCGTCTGTCACGCTCCATCTCTATGTGGAAGCGTTGGGCGCGGTCGCGCAGATGGTGCTGGATCGCAAGGCGGTGATCGGCGTCAGCGGGCCGCTCGATATCGAGATTGATGGCATTGAGCGGATCGGCGCCGGCTTCGTCCAGCTTATTCCCGTGGCAGCACCATCCCATCCGTTGGCAAAGGCGGGCAGGAACCTTCCGGGCGCCGGGCGCGAGCACGTCCAGCTCGTTCTCACCGATCGTTCGAAATTGACAGAAGGGTTTGAGCTGGGCGTTGTCGGCGCCAGAACATGGCGTCTGGCCGATCTCGGCTCCAAGCATATGCTCTTGAAAGAGGGGATGGGTTGGGGAAACATGCCCGAGCCGATGGTCAGAGAAGACATTCGAACCGGCCGCCTGGTTCATCTCGACCTACCGGACTGCAAGGGCGGTCCCTATCGGCTCCAGGCGGTCCACCGCACGGATGTCCCTCCCGGTCCCGCCGGCCGCTTCCTGATATCTCATTTCGAAGGCCAAGCCGAAGGCGACGACATGGTCTATTCCAACCGTTGGTAGCCGTCGCACTTCGAGCGTTCTTCACGCAGAGCTGAGCCTGGCAGTCAACCGGGCGGGTCAGGGCATCGGTCGACGAGAAGTGAACCGACTACCGCTGAGCGCACCGGCCACCACGGTCAATTCATGATGAGGACATTCTTGGCTGCGGCTTCACCCGAAGCGGTGCTGCGATAGGCATCGACCGCCTGGTCGAATGCCCATTGCCGCAAGGCTGGTTTCTTGAAGGAACCATCGTCGAACGCGGCCCTTAGCCGGTCGAGGATGCCTGCGATCTCTTCACCCGACAGCTTTGCGGTGTCGACCCCCAAGAGCGCCGAACGGTTGTGGTAGAAATCGGCGAGATCGAACTCGACGCGCTTCTGGCCGACGCTGGTGATGGCAAGATGGCGGCCGCCCACAGCCAGTGATTTGAGCGACGGCTCGAACATGGCGCCGCCCACCGCATCCAGAACCAGATCGGTTCCCTTGCCCCAGGTCGCTTTGCGGACGGCGTCTGGCAGGTTCGCTTTCGATAGGTCGATGAGATCATCGGCGTCGTTTGCAGCTTCGCTTCTGGCGGCCACGATGACGCGGGCGCCAAGATGACGAGCGACCTGTGTGGCGGCCCGACCGACGGCTCCGAGACCTCCGGTAATCAGAAGCGTCTCGCGCTTCTTCAGCGAGCCGACATCGACGAGTGCATGCCAGGCCGTGACGAAGGGGGCTCCGACCGCGGCCGCCTCGGCCATCGACAGGCTCGCGGGCTTCTCCGACAACCAGCTTGCCGGCAGGACGACATAGTCGGCATGCGCACCGTCCCGCCGAAACCCGAAGCCGGCGCCGCTGCCCCAGACATGTTTGCCGACAAGTGCGTTGCCTTCGACGACCACGCCGGCGAAATCCCGCCCAGGTGTGCGCGGAACCGCGCCGCCAAACAATCCGCTGACGATCTTGACGTCGCTCGGATTGATCGCCGCAGCGTGGATCTTGACGAGAACCTCGCCGGCATTGAGGGCGGGGGTGGGGATATCCCGGTGAACAAGCACATCCGGCGTGCCGCATTGTTCGAAACGAAGGGCTTTCATTGTCGAGTTCCTTTAGGGGTCAGAGGACTGCCAGCAGGCCGCCGTCCACGAGAAGCGCGATGCCCGAGACGTAGCTGGAGAGATCCGAGCCGAGATAGGCGACCGCGTCGCCCACCTCGGAGGGCTGGCCGAGGCGGCGTAACGGCGTGCGCTTGCGAAACCCTTCCGATGCCTCGGCAATGCCGGGGCTGGTGCGCAAAAGCTCAGTGTCGATGGTGCCCGGTGCGACCGCGTTGACGCGGATGCCGTCGGGGCCGAGCGCGTCGGCAAGCGATTTCGCCATGAGAACGACGCCGCCCTTGCTGGTGGAATAGGCAACCGTGATGCCGGCACCCGATATCCCGCCCATGCTGGCCATCAGCACGATGCTGCCGCCCTTGCCGTTCGCCTTCATCTGGCGGGCGGCGGCCTGCGCGCCGAACAGCGGGCCATCGAGATTGATCGACAGCAACCGGTGGTAATCTTCCTCCGGTACGTCCGCGCCGTCGGTGCGCAGCGTGATGCCGGCATTGGCGACCATGACATCGACGCCGCCGAATTCGGCCGACGCTTCGATGAGGGCGTCATTGTCGGCGCGTTTGCTGACGTCGGTTTTGACGAAGCGGGCGGCCGATCCGATCGCCTCGATTTCCGCGACCGTCGGTCGGCCGCCTTCGCGCGGCGCCTCGGTGATATCGGCGACGATCACGGCTTTCGCCCCATGTTCGGCGGCGCGGATGGCGATGGCGCGGCCGATGCCGCTCGAAGCGCCGGTCACGACGACCACCTTGTTCTTCAGAATGTCACTCATGGCACGTTTCCTTCGGCAAGATGGGATGGCTCAGCTCTTCGGCTGAAGCTGGAGGCCGAGTTGGCCGACGAGCGAATAGAGGTTGGCGACGCCCCAGTGTTCGGTGATCTTGCCGTCGACGACGCGCATGGCATCGACCGTCTCGAACTGGATCGTCTTGCCGGTGGGCTCGATGCCGAGGAAGGCTCCCTTGTGCGTGCCGTAATAGGTCTTGAAGGTCGTCACGAGGTTGCCGTCGGCCGTCTGCCAGTGGATGACCGCATGGAAATCCGGGAAAGCCTTGCGCAGGCCGGCATAAAGGCCGCGCACACCCTCCTTGTCTGGCACCATGTTCGGTTGCGGCGTGTGGTCGAGAAAATCTTCGGAAAACACTTCGTCGAAGACGGCGAAATTGCCCTTTCCCTGTACTTCCTCGGTGTTCCGGCGAACCACTGCGATCGCGGCTTCGCTTTCTGCACTTCTGGTCATGATCGTATCCTTCGATGTCAGGGGTTAAAGTTCGAAACCGCCGATGGTCATGCCGCCATCGACGACGATCATCTGGCCGAAGACGTAGCTTGCGGCCGGAGAACTGAGCCACACGGCCACTTCGGCGAGTTCGCGCGGCTGGCCGCCCCGCTTGGCGGGGATGGCTTTTCGGGCAAGGTCGGCAAAAGCCGGGTTCTGGGCGCTGTTGGCCACCACCATCGGTGTTTCGGTCCAGCCGGGGGCAAGCGCGTTGACGCGGATGTTGCGGCTGGCGTTCTCCATCGCCGCGACGCGGGTCAGGCCATGGATGCCGTGTTTGGAGGCGGCATAGGCGCTCATGCCGCCCGGCCCGGTCAGCGCCGCGACGGAAGCCGTGTTGGTGATCGCGCCCGCACCTGTTTTTGCGATCAGCGGGATCTCGTATTTCATGCCGAGGAACACGCTGCGCAGGTTGACGGTCAGCACCCGGTCGAAATCGTCGGTCGGGTAGTCCTCGATCCGGTGGGTGCCGCCGGTGATGCCGGCATTGTTGAACGCCGCATCCAGCCGACCGGCATCCTTTTCGATGCGCACGAGGAGGGCTTTCACCTGCTCTTCGCTCGAAACGTCAACACGGGTGGCCTCGATCTTTCCTGCCGGCGCGAGGTCCTTCGTTTCCTCAAGGCCGCTCTGATTGAGGTCGGCCGCGAAAACACGGGCACCGCGCTCGGCAAACAGCCTTGCCGCCTCCCGGCCGATCCCCGAGCCTGCACCGGTGACCAGGACCACTTTGCCGTCGAAATCCGCTGACATGGCTTCGCTCCTCGCCCGCGCGCGGGACGATGTTTCCTTGGAATTGTCGGGGTTGATCCGAAGTCGAAGGCACCAGCCTCCGACGGATCGGCCTAGCCGAAGACCTTGACGGCAGCAACGGCTACCAGTTCGCCCTGGTGGCGGGCACCGGCGAGGTCGATTTCGGTCGGCCGGCGCGATCCGTCGCCGCCGGCCACCGTGGTTGCGCCGTACGGAGCGCCGCCGACGATTTCGTCGACGCTCATCTGGCCCTGGTGGCTGTAAGGAAGCCCGACGATCATCATGCCGAAATGTAGGAGGTTGGTGATGATGGAGAACAGGGTGGTTTCCTGTCCGCCATGCTGGGTTGCACTGGAAGAAAAGGCCGCACCAATCTTTCCATGCAAGGCCCCCTTGACCCACAGGCCGCCCGCCTGATCGAGAAACGCAGCCATCTGCGAGGACATACGGCCAAAGCGCGTGCCGGTCCCAACCACGATTGCATCATAGCCCGCAAGCTCGGCAATGGTGGCGACCGGAGCTACCTGATCGAGCTTGAAATGATTGTTGCGCGCGATCTCTTCCGGAACGGTCTCCGGAACGCGCTTGACGTCGACTTGGGCTCCCGACTTTCGGGCTCCCTCCGCAACGGCATAGGCCATCGTCTCGATGTGTCCGTAGGCTGAATAATACAGGACCAGTACTTTCGCCATTGTTGTTCTCCGTTGGTTTGAAGCAGTCGCCCTTGCGGCTTGGGAAAAGGCTCGCATCAAATAGCTTGAGGGAATAGTCGAATAAAATGATTGGTTACGGTCGAGAAAATCGAACGATATAGCGCAAGATGCGTTGGCCAGACCGTTCGATTTCTTCGACCGTAATCCTCGAATCTTTGCCGCTTTTGCCGAAATTTCAGACGTGTAGCGTTCTGCGGGAAGCAAGCGAGTGTGCTTGGGAAGGGAAGGCGGACATGGATTTGCGCAGACTTCGCTATTTCGTTGCCGTGGCCGAGGAGCTTCATTTCGGCCGGGCCGCCGAGCGGGTGCATGTCGTGCAATCGGCCGTCAGCCAGCAACTGAAACTTCTGGAAGACGAACTCGGCTTCACCCTGATCCGGCGCTCGCGCCAGGATGTCAGCCTCACTTTGCTCGGCGAGGTCTTTCTTCCCGAGGCGCGCGAGATCCTGCAGCGCACGGAAGAGGCCGTGCGCCGGCTGAAGGCATCGGCCAGCGGCATTGTCGGGCGCCTGTCCATCGGCTTCGTCGACAACGTGCTGTGGACGCTGCTGTCGCCGATCATCCGCGACTTTCGCGAGCGTTGGCCGCATGTCGATCTCAAGCTGATCCCAATGGACCGGGACGTTCAGGTGGAGGCCATCGCCGCCGGCACGGTCGATATCGGCATTATCCCGGCGCCCTCCCATCTTGCCGCGGCCGTCAGGACCGAGGTTCTAATCTCCGCGCCGCTGATGGTCGCCCTTCCATCCGCGAACGTGCTGGCGTTGAAGGCGAAAGTCGAGATGGCCGAGCTCGCCGCCGAGCCCTTCGTGACCTTTCCCCTGCAGATGAACAGCCGCATTCTCGACCTGCTCAAGACGGCTTGCGCGGGGGCGGGTTTTGCTCCGCGCATCGCTCAAGAAGGGGGACAGTTGCACACGCTGCTCTCCCTCGTCAGCGCCGGGCTCGGCGTGACGCTGGTGCCAAAATGGGTGGCGCAGCTTCCCCAGCCCGGAGTCGTCTTCCGCGACCTCGCCGATTTTTCCACGCCCTACGAACTGCTGCTTGCCTGGAAGGACGACGAATCGAACCCGTCCGCCGTCACTTTCCGTGAGGTGGCGCGTGATGTCGTGCAGATGATCCTCAGCGGTACGTCGCGAACTGGCAGGCCCTGATCTCAAATCCTGATCACGAGGTCATTAATCCTCGTTGGACGGCGATCGCAATACCAAGAAGACTTCAAGCAACGCAAAATTGAGATGGGAGGATTCCAATGATAGACGGTCTGAACGTGATAGACGCGGTCATCCATGCCTACAATATGGATGAGAAAAATTTTGCCAATCGCTTCGCAAAACCTTTGTGCGATCTTGTCTATGACTCGGTCATAGCATCCGCGCTTCCCGGTTATGCGCCGACGAAGAAGCAATTCTACCGGGACTGGAGTATCGAGGAGACGGTCGACCAGGTTTTCGTCGAAAGCGACACCGATCTGGCAGTTTACCACGCCCTGCCGATCTACTCCTTCCACGATGGCCTCTGTAGTTTCGAAAAGGCCGTCGAGGCGAAGGAGCGGTGGCCGAACCGGATGATTACCTACTGTGGCGTTGATCCGCTGATGGGTGCCGCCGCGCTCGACGAACTCGAACGCCAGGTTGAGATCCTGAAGCCCGTCGGCCTGAAGCTCTACCCAAATAGCTGGGTCGGACAGGAAATCCAGGGCTGGAAGATGGACGATCCGGAGGTGGCATTCCCGCTGTTCGAGCGTGCCCAGGAACTCGGCATCAAGGTGGTGGCGATCCACAAGGCGCTGCCGCTCGGCCCGGTCGCCATCGACCATTATCGTGTCAGTGACATCGACCGCGCCTGCATGGCCTTCCCGGACCTCAATTTCGAGATCATCCACGGCGGCATGGCTTTTGCGGAAGAAACCGCCTGGCAGCTCGCGCGCTTCCCCAATGTCTACGTAAATCTTGAAATCACCTGCGCGCTCGCCGCGACCCGGCCCGCCGCCTTCCAGCACATCATGGCGTCGCTCGTCGGCCCCGGCGGACCAAATGCGATCGACCGAATTTTATGGGGAACGGGCGCGATGGCCTTCCATCCGCAGCCTCTTCTGGAAGCCTTCGTGCACAAGTTCGCCTTCCCGGACGAACTCGTCTCCGGCGCGGGCCTGCCGCAGATCGACCGGGCGGCGAAGAAAAAGATCCTCTTCGACAACTACGCCCGCATGACCGGCCTCGACCTGGAATCGCGCATTGCCGCGACGAAGGACGACGAATTCGCCAAGCGCCGGCGTGCCGGCGTCGCAGCACCCTTCTCGACCATGAAGGAGCCGACCCATGCTTGACGAGGCAGCAATCTATGGCGCCCTCGAAAGGGTCGTCGACCCGTGCTCGATCGCGACCGGCGCGCCGATCACCCTTCGGGAAATGGGCATGATCGAGGCAATCGACATCGATGGCGGCGCGGTGCGGGTGACGCTCCGGCTGACAAGCCCCGTCTGCTGGCAGGCGGCCAACATCATCGCCATCGTCGAGAAGGCGGTCGGTGCGCTGCCGGAGGTCGACAGCGTGGTCTGCGCGCTGAACGGCCGGGCGCAGTGGATGCCCGACATGATGCACCCGGACGCGACGGCCCGCCTGCGCCGCCTGCGCCCCTTGCCGGAGGCTCGGCCGTGAACGCCGCCGAAAAAGTTCCGCCAGTCGAAAAGGCCTATCGAAGCCGTTTCGTCGATGTCGACGGGATCCGCACACATTACCTGGAGGCCGGCGAGGGACCCATCGTCGTCCTACTGCACAGCGGCGAATTCGGCGGCTGCGCGGAGCTGAGCTGGGAGTATCTGATCCCGAGGCTTGCGGAACGCTACCGGGTGATCGCCCCGGATTGGATGGGTTTCGGAAAGACGGCGAAGCTCCATGATTTCGAGGGCAAGCGGGCGCGCATGATCGCGCATATAGCGCGCTTCCTGGCGGTGCTGGCGATCGGCCGGGCCTCATTCGTCGGCAATTCCATGGGCGCGACCTTCCTGTTGCAGATCGCGGCGGAACGGCATCCCGGCTTTGCCATCGACCGGCTTGTTGCAATCAGCGGCGGCGGCTGGATGCCGGAGAATGCGGCACGCAAACGTCTCACGGATTACGACGGCAGCCTGGACGGTATGGTCGGCATCCTACAGTCTCTGTTCGAGGGCAGTGTCTGGCACGCCGACGAGGATTATGTGCGCCGCCGCCATGCCCTGAGCATCGCGCCGGGTGCCTGGGAGGCGGTGGCCGCCGCCCGATTCCGGTCGCCAAATGCGCCGGAGCGCAAGGAGTTTGGCCAGGCGGACGCGACCAACTACGAAGCGATCGGCGTCCCGACGCTGCTGATCGCCGGCGCCGAAGATAAGCTGCGTCTGCCCGGGTACGCCACTGACGTTGCAAAGCGCATTGCCGACAGCAAGGTTGCCGTCATTCCGGGTTGCGGCCATTGCGCTAACATCGAACGGCCGGACATCGTGGGCGATCTTCTCCTCGATTTCCTGACGGATAAGGCCGGACAGCCCGTCGCGGCCTGACCGCCACAGGCGAATACCGAACGATCTTCAAGACATCGATCCCGCCGCGAAAGCGGCGGCGGCGAATGCCTGCGCCCGAAAACGGGGGCAGGGACCCCATCACCAACCATTCAGGGAGCAGGACATGCCCAATCGTCTCAAGGGAAAAGTCGCAATTGTCACGGGTGCCGCCAGCGGCATCGGCCAGGGAACCGCGCTGCTGTTCGCCAGGGAAGGCGCGACCGTCATCGGCGTCGATGTCAATCAGGAGGCGCTGGCCGGCACCGTCGCCACCGCTAAGGCCGACGGTTTCGAGATCGACGACGTCTCCTATGACCTCACCAGCGAAGAGGGCGCGGCGGCCCTCATGGACTATGTCGCGCAAAAATACGGCGGCATCGACACGCTGGTGACGGCGGCGGGGTTCGTCGAGTTCGCATCCGTGCCCGAGATGACGCTGGCGCAGTGGCACAAGACGCTGAAGGGCGAACTCGACATCGTGTTTCTGCCCGTGCGTGCTGCCTGGCCGCACATGATCAAGCGCGGCGGCGGCAGCATCGTCAACTTCGCTTCGATCTCCGCCTGGGGCGCGACCCGCAACATGGGCGCCATTGCCCATTCCACCGGCAAGGGCGGCGTGCTCTCGATGACGCGCCAGATGGCCTATGAGGGCGCGCCGCACGGCATCCGCGCCAACTCTGTCTCGCCCGGCATCATCCACACGCCCGCCGCCCAGTTCGCCTTCGACAACCTTCCGGGCTTCGAGGACTCGATGAAAGCCAACACGATGATCGGCCGCCACGGCAAGCCCGAGGATGTTGCCTGGGCCATCGTCTACCTCGTCTCCGACGAAGCGAGCTGGGTCACCGGCACGGACATCAAGGTGGATGGCGGCCTCACGGCCTGGTGAGACCCCGATCTCGACGGAGCGCGTCATGACAAACAGCCATGTCTTCCAGCCCCCGGCCGTTCCGGCAGTCCCGATCGTCGGCGGGGGCACCTTTCCGGTCCGGCGCATCTATTGCGTCGGCCGGAACTACGAGGCCCATGCGCGGGAAATGGGTTTTGCGGTCGACCGCGAGGAGCCGTTCTTCTTCCTGAAGCCTGCCGACACGGTGGAGCTCGACGGTGCGCGCATTCCCTATCCGCGCATGACCGGCAACTATCACTACGAGGTCGAGCTTGTCGTCGCCATCGGCAAGGCAGGCGCTGACATTCCGATCGAGGACGCCGCGTCGCATATCTTCGGCTATGCCGTCGGCCTCGACATGACGCGCCGCGACGTGCAGATCGCCGCCCGTGAAAAAGGCCGGCCCTGGGACATGGGCAAGGCGTTCGACCGCTCCGCACCGATCGGCGAAATCGTTCCCGTCGCAAGATGGGATGCGGTTGCGGAGGCGATGGTGACGCTCGACGTCAACGGCGAGCGCCGGCAGGAAAGCCGGCTCTCCAAGCTGATCTGGTCGGTCGACGAGATCATCCACTGGCTGTCGCGCTACATGGACCTCGCCCCCGGCGACCTCATCTATTCCGGCACGCCCGAGGGCGTCGGTGCCGTGGTGAGCGGCGACAGGCTCGAGGCCCGCATCAACGGCCTGCCTCCGCTTCGGGTGTCGATCACATGAGCGCGCCCGTCACCCTCCACGGCTATTACCGCTCTTCGGCTTCGTTCCGGGTCCGCATCGCTTTCAATCTCAAGGGGGTGGCCTACCGGACCGTGCCCCATCACCTGAGGCGCGGTGAACAGAATCTACCGGACTACCGCCACATCAATCCGCAAGGGCTGGTTCCGGCAGCGGAGATCGACGGCCAGATCTTCACGCAGTCGCTGGCGATCATCGAGTATCTGGACGAGACGCGGCGCGATCCGCCGCTGCTGCCCGAAGATGCCGCTGGCCGTGCTCGCGTGCGCGCGCTCTCGCAGATCATCGCCAGTGATGTGCATCCGATCGACAATCTGCGGGTGCTTAACTACTTGCGCGGGCCACTCGGTCAGCCGGACGAGGCCGTCGCCCGTTGGTACAACCATTGGATCGGCGAAGGATTTCAAGCGCTCGAGGCCCTGCTTTCGAAGAGCCGCCATACCGGACGGTTCTGCCATGGCGACACAGTCTCGATCGCCGATGTCTGCCTCGTGCCGCAGATCATCAACGCGAAGACCTACGCCTTGGACCTCTCTCCCTTTCCCACAGTCAAACGCATCGCGGATGCGGCGCTCTTGCTGCCCGCTTTCGAACGCGCTTTGCCAGCCAACCAGGAGGACGTAGAATGATACCCGTCGTAACGAATGCAACCGATACGGTCGACCGATCCGGGCGGCCGAAGGGCTACGAGTGGAAGGCGGTGACGCTGTTGTCGCTCGGCCTCGGTCTCGTCGGTGTCGACCGTTTCATCATCGTGCCGATGATGCCGGTTCTCGCCCGCGATCTCGGCCTCGATTACCAGGACCTCGGCATTATCACCGGGGCGCTCGCGGTGGCCTGGGGTCTGTCCTCGCTCTTCACCGGTAACCTCTCCGATCGCTTCGGTTTCAAGAAGATCATCGTGCCGGCCCTCTTCATCTTCTCGCTGATCGCAGGCTTCAGCGGCCTTGCGACGGGCCTCGCATCGCTGGTGCTTGCCCGCGTCTTGATGGGTCTGGCAGAAGGCGCGTTCACGCCGGCCAGCATCATCGCGACGATGGATGCCTCGCCTCCCAAGCGGCACGGACTGAACGTGGGCATTCAGCAGACCATGCCGGCACTGCTCGGCCTCGGCCTCGCGCCGCTCGCGGTGACGCAGTTGCTCAAGGTCGTCGATTGGCCGTGGATCTTCCTGATGGTCGCTATTCCGGGGCTGGTCGTCGCCTACCTCCTGCACCGGACCCTGGAGCAGCCGGCGCCTTCGGAAATCGCAACCCATAGTACGACGCATGATGCCGGAACGCACCGCTGGTACGAGGTGTTCTCCTACCGCAACGTGCCGCTCGCGATTCTCTGCCAGCTGTTCTGGCTGACCTGCATCATCGTCGTCGCCGCCCTGTTCCCGAGCTACCTTGTCGACCATCTGCACCTCAACATGGACCAGATGGGCTTCATCCTCTCCTCCATGGGTTTTGGCGGGGCAATCGGCGCGTTGCTGCTGCCAGCGCTGTCCGACCGGGTCGGTCGCAAGCCCGTCATGCTCCTGTCGGCCGTGCTGGCCTTCGGCGCCTTCTGGATTTTCGGCGGAGCAGGCGCGAACGTCACCGTGCTCTTCCTCTGCATGATGGTGACGATGGGCAGCCTCTATGCGCTCCTCACGCTGACGGTCGGTCCGATCACGGCCGAATCCGTGCCCGCTCGACTGATGGCCACGGGCTCCGGGATGGTCATCGGCATCGGTGAAATCTTCGGCGGCGGTTTTGCGCCCGCCATCGCCGGCACCATCGCAAAACACTACGGCATCGAGCATGCCGCGGCGGTCCCACTCTATGCCCTCGGCCTTGGCATCGTCGTCATCCTGCTTCTCAAGGAAACCGCTCCCGTCCGTCTTCGCGCCAAGGCTGTGGTCGAATCCATCGCGACAGGAGGCGTCAATGTCAGCTGATCATCGAGCGACCGCCTCGACGGAGGCCTTGCGCCAGGACTTCTACGACCGGATTGGCCGGAGCAACATGACGCCGCTGTGGACATCACTGGCCGATCTCGTCACACCAACGCCACGCAGCCATTGCCGTCCGGCGCACTGGAGCTTTCCGACGATCCGCGAGGCGATCCTCGAAGCCGGCGGCCTGATCACCGCCAAGGAAGCCGAGCGGCGCGTCCTCGTGCTCGAAAATCCCGGCCTGCGCGGGCAATCGAAAATCACCACCGATCTTTACGCCGGGGTGCAGCTCGTACTGCCCGGCGAGGTGGCGCCGGCCCACCGCCATACGCAAAGCGCGCTCCGCTTCGTGCTGGAAGGCAGCGGTGCCCATACGACGGTCAACGGCGAAAAGACTATCATGCACGAGGGCGATTTCATCATCACCCCGCCGATGGCCTGGCACGATCACGGCAACCAGAGTTCCGAGCCGATCTTCTGGCTCGACGGGCTCGACATCCCCATCGTGCAGTTCCTCGACGCCTCGTTCGCGGAACATCTAGACCAGGACGAGCAGCCGCTGGACCGCCCGATCGGCGACAGCGACGCCCGCTACGGCGCAAACCTCCTGCCAGTCGACCATGGTGTTGGCGGAGGCACGTCCCCCGTCTTCAACTACCCTTACGAGCGCACACGCGGCGCACTGGAACGCATGCGCCGCCACGATGCCTGGGATCCGTGTCACGGACTGAAGATGCGCTACACCAATCCGATCACCGGAAACCACGCCATGGCGACCATCGGCACCTTCATCCAGCTCTTGCCAAAGGGGTTTACAACCGCCCGTTACCGCTCGACCGATGCCACCGTTTTCGTACCGATCGAAGGGCGCGGGCGATCACATATCGGCGATACCGTGGTCGAATGGGGCAAGCGCGACATCTTCGTCGTGCCCTCGTGGCACGACGTACGCCATGAGAGCGACGAGGACAGTGTGCTCTTCTCCTTCTCGGATCGGCCCGTTCAACAGGCGCTGTATCTGTTTCGGGAGGACCGCTATGCCTGAGGATGTATCAGGCATAGCGGTCCATCATTTCGGGATTACGGTCTCGTCCCTAAAAACGTCGCTGAATTTCTGGATCAACGTTCTCGGCTTCGAGCTCATTGGAAGGGATGTTTTGGAGGACCGTGATTTCGTTCGCGACGTGACGGGAGTTCGTGACGGGTCCATTGAGCTTGCCATGCTAGCAAAGGGGCCGCATATCGTCGAACTTCTGGAGTACAAGACGGCTTTAGGGCGAAAGGCGCTTGCCTTCCAGGCATGCGACAGCGGGGCATCGCACATCGGACTCATGGTGCGGGACGTTGATGCTACTCTGCGCATGGCAGCGCCCTACGGGTGGAGCGCCTTCGGCGCGCCGCAGGTCGTGGCAAACGGGCACTGGGCGGGGCGGCGGGTTGTCTATCTAAAGGGCCCGGACAACGTGCTGATCGAACTCGTCGAACCAGGTCCGGAGGGCGAGCGGCGTGATATCATGCTTCGAGCGACAGAACGGCGGGACTAAGGGGCGGCCACCTTGAGCACCGCTTAGGCCAACTAGCTTGCGCACGCGAAGGTTTTGAGAGGTGCGAGCTGGCGATCGGGGAACAGCCCATCCGGTAGTCAGACTTGTTTGGGCGGCGCCGCGCATGACCCGGCTATGCGGCCCTCTCGATTTCCGGATCCGTTACAACTCATCCGTGAACAGCGGATGAACCGGGCGATGGAACTTCTGCGCAAAGAGGGACATTGCATAACGGAGACTGCTTTCGAAGCCGGTTTCTCTTCGAGCTCCGCATTTTCAAGTGCGTTCTTTGGTTATGTCGGAAAGACACCCTCAGTTTACGCAAAGGCCTTTAGCCGGCGTCAGAGATCGAGTGCTGAATGAAGGCCAGGGAGTCGCGGCCGCCTCTCGGGGAGGCTTGAGCGGGCGCAGCCCACCCGGGTTTTCCAACTTCGATCGTCAACGGGTGGAGAGGGGCGGGGGAGGCGGTGGCGTCGTCGCGCCGGTGCCGAGCGAGCGTTGGACCATGACGCTGTCCGCCCAGCGCCCGTAGCGATAGGCTACCCCCTGCAGGAGGCCAACGCGAACGAAGTTGAACCGTTCGTGCAGCGACAGCGAGGCAACATTCTCGGCATCGATATAGCCGATCATCTGCCGGAAGCCGGCTGCAGCACAAGCGTCGATCAGGCCGCGCATGAGCAGACCTCCGATGCCCTGGCCGAGATGTTCATGATGAACATAGATCGAGTGCTTGACGGTATAGCGGTAGGCAGGTCGCTTGCGAAACAGTACGACATAGGCGTAGCCGACCACTGCGCCCTCCTTGATCGCGACAAGGTGCGGGAAGCGGCGGCTCTTCAAGTTCTTCCGCCGCTCGCGCAGATCGTCCGGCTGCGGCGTGTCGCCCTCGTCCACACCCTCCTCGATGCCGCGGCGAATGTGGCGGCGATAGATCGCCAGCATCGCGTCCACGTCGCCGTCCCGCGACGGGCGAATGACGATTGACTTGTCCTGCTGCATGAGGGATCCGAAATTCCTAAATCCTATTCGGCGACGACGTAGGTATGAAGTCGTACGCGGCCCGATGCGTCCGTTTCACGGTAGAGACCTTGGATCTCGACGTCAAAGCCGGGAAACGCGTTGAAACAGGCTTCGAACATCTTGAGATAGTCGATCATCGGCTGCGCTCGCTCGGTCAACCGCTCGCCCGGCACGATGGTGGCGATCCCCGGCGGATAGACGACGAAAGGCGTCGTTGCGATCCGCCCGGCGATGGCGTCGATCGGAAGATAGTCCACATCGTTGCGCACGAGGCAGCGCGCCGCGTCGTGGGGCGAAAGGGCGATATCAGGCAGGTGCGCTTCGGAAAATTGCTTCGCCTGCAGCGCGCTGACATTGGCGTCGCGGAAGAAGCGATGCATATCGCCGCACAGGTCGCGCAACCGCACGCCAGCGTAACGACCGGGTCGGCGGCGATAAAATTCCGGGATTGCCTCTTCCAGAGGCGCATTGTCATCATGAAGCCGCTTGAATGCTACGAGACCACTGATCAACGTGCCCGCTTTGCTTGCCTCGACGCCGGGTGTGAGCAGGAACAGCAGGGAATTCAGGTCGTTCTTTTCCGCGACGATCCGGTTCTCACGCAGATATTGCGCGACAATCGGCGCCGGAATGCCGTGCTCGGCATATGCGCCGGTCGCCCTGTCGAATCCGGGCGTGAGCAGCGTGAGTTTGTTGGGATCGGTCATTGCGAAGCCCGGCGCCATATCGGAAAAGCCGTGCCACGCAGCACCTGGGGCTAGGTGCCAGAAGGCCGGGTTGGTGGCGAGTTGATCGGTGGCAACACTCTCCCAGGGCACGTCGTGCACCGCTCCAGGGCTTGCCACATCCGGCATCGCCACACGGTCCGGCACGAAGGGCTCGAAAAACCAGCGGCGCTCGGGCCGACGCTCCTTCTCCTCGAACTCCCGGCGCACAGCCCGTATCTTCTTGCGCAGTTCGATGCCGAGGCGGATCGTATCGTCCCACAGCACTTCGCCAGAGCGGCCCTTCATCATCTGCGCGCCGACGTCCAGGGAGGCGAAGAGGGGATAGAAGGGTGAGGTCGAAGCGTGCTGCATGAAACTCTCGTTGAAGCGCCGGTGCTCGACCCGGCGCTTCTGGCCGGTGATGTGCCGATCCCTCATGTGGATCTGCGAAGCCTGTGAAAAGCTCGCAAGCTGCTTGTGAGTGGATTGCGTGGCGATGATGCCCGGCGCATCGGGTCCGAGTTCGGCAAGGCCCATGGCAAAACGTCCGGCATAGAGCGGATGAAACTTCATGAAGCCCGCCCAGGCCTCGTCGAACAGGATGTAGTCGCACAGATGCCCGATGGCCTTCAGGATCATCTCCGCATTGTGGATCGTGCCGTCATAGGTGCACTGTTCCACCACCGCCACCCGAAACGGGCGCGGTTTCTGCCAGGCGTTAGGGTCTTTGACCAATGGGTGGGTGCGGATGCGTTCCCGCAGCGCCTCCTCGTTCAGGGAGCCAAAATCCATGGGGCCTATCAGACCATGGGCGTTTCGCGCGGTCGGCACATAGACCGGGATACCGCCGGAGATCATCAGCGCGCCGTGATGCGCCGCTTTGTGATTGTTGCGGTCGAACAGAACCAGGTCGCCATCGGTGACGAGGGCGGAGAGCGCGACCTTGTTGGAGGTCGAGGTGCCGTTGAGGACGAAATAGGTCTTCTCCGCGCCAAAAATCTTGGCGGCTTCCTTCTGCGCCGCGAGCGCCGGGCCCTCATGGGTCAGGAGATCGCCAAGGTCGAGCACCGAATTGTCGAGATCGTCGCGGAACACCGCTTCGCCCAGATGCTCCATAAACACGCGGCCGACCGGGCTGCGGCTATAGAACACGCCGCCATTATGGCCGGGACATGTCCAGAGCTGGTTGCCTTCCTCGGCGTAATCCACCAGCGCGCCGAAGAAAGGTGTCTTCATCGTCTCGGCATACTGCTTGAGGCGGCTGATGAGGTTCTTTGCGATGAAGGCGGGGGTCTCCTCGGACAGGAAGACATAACCGTCGATGAAGTCGAGCACTTCTACCGGCACATCCTCGAAGCGCTTGCGGCGGATCAAGAGAATGATGGGGAATTCGAGGCCGCGACGGCGCATCAGATTGATAAGGGAGGCTGTCTTGCCCTCCATGCCCTTCTTGCCCCAATCGACCATCATGCAACCGATGGCCGCGTCCGTCTGGACGGCGATTTCGGCGTCTTCAAGATTGCGCGCGCGCACCACCTCGAAACCGGATCGTTCGATCTCCTCGACGATTTGGTTATAGCGGGCCCCCTCCAGGTCCTCGCTGTTGAAGGCGGGTGTCGCGAATAAAAAGGTGAAGCGCCTGAAGTAGTCCATCTGAGCCTCCGCCATCAATACGCAGCGAGTTGTTCGTGTGTTTCGTGACGATGTTGTGACAGCGGCCCGGATTATCTGTGATGTTCGAGACCAACTCGTGCCGGCCATTCGTCCAAGAGTCCTCGTGGAGCAGCGGGAGAGGGGGCGGTGGTTCTCTCTATTCAAAGTTTGTCTGCCCCCATCAAACGGGATGCTGTGTAAGATTTCCCCAACTGCACCGGACGGATCAAGGCTCTCAGGGCCGCACCCCGGTGATCTTCGTTCCGTGGGGAAAACAATGGATCTGCAAAAGATCAAGACGCTTCTCGACTTTGTCGGGCGTTCGCGTGTCTCGGAGCTGACAGTCAGCGATGCGGACACGACTGTCGTCATTCGCAATCCGGCTCGTGTAGCCAACCTGGAAATCCCAACCACAGTGCAGGCAACGCCATCGACGGTCGAGCCGCCAAGGTTGGACGACCAGCCGCAAACGCAGCTTGTTCGTGCTTCGACCTCAGGCATCGTACATCAGTCAAACAGCCCGGGATCCGCTCCAATCGTGGCGGAAGGCGATCCGGTAGAGGTGGGTCAGGCTCTCTGCATCGTGGAGGCGATGAAGGTCTTCACGACTATATCGGCTCCGTTCGGCGGCATCGTCAAGCGCATCTTCTTTGCGGACGGCCAGGAGGTCGCCTTCGGCGACCTGCTCGTGGAGATCGGGTGATGGATGCGTCTTTCGAGCCCGGCCGGAAAACCGGTCATCCATTTCACTCCGTCCTCATCGCCAATCGAGGAGAAATCGCCGTCCGGATCGAACGGGCCTGCAAGGAACTCGGCCTTCGCGCGATCCGTGTTGCATCCGAGGCGGATAGGGCCGGCGCGGCAGCACCGGGCGAAGGTGGTCCACTCTCGATCGGGCCGTCGACACCAACAAGGAGTTACCTCAACCAGGCGGCGATCCTGCTTGCAGCGCGTGTGACCGGCGCGGAGGCGATCCATCCGGGTTATGGGTTTCTCTCGGAGAATGCGGAATTCGCCGAAGCGGTCGAAAGGGCCGGACTGGTTTTCGTTGGCCCGCCGGCCTCGGCAATCCGCATCATGGGCGACAAGATCGCTGCCAAGCGCGCGATGATGGCGGCCGGCGTCCCTTGCGTGCCGGGACCGGGCGAGCCGCTACCTGATAACATAGATGCCGTGCGCGCCACCGCTGAGGCCATTGGTTACCCGGTCATCGTCAAGGCGGCCGGCGGCGGCGGCGGGCGGGGCATGCGCGTTGTGCGCGATGGCGCCGATATAGCCGATGCGGTCGTGATCACGCGCGAGGAGGCGCGCCGCGCTTTCGGCAAGCCTGAGCTCTACGTGGAAAAGTTTCTGGAGCACCCCCGCCATGTCGAATTCCAGGTGCTCTGCGACAATCACGGCAATGCAGTCTGGGTTGGTCATCGCGATTGCTCCGTTCAGCGACGGCACCAGAAGGTCGTCGAGGAGGCGCCGGCACCCGGTATCGCACCGGAACTCGCAGAGAGGATCGGCGCGCGCTGCGCAGAGGCCTGCCGGCAGATCGGCTATCGTGGGGTTGGGACCTTCGAGTTCCTTTACGAGCACGGCGAGTTCTACTTCATCGAAATGAACACCCGGCTGCAGGTCGAACATCCCGTGACGGAGGCGACAGCGGGCGTCGATCTCGTGCACGAGCAGCTGCGTTCGGCCCAGGGCGACGTGCTCGACACGCGCCGTTTCCACGGAGAGGCGCAAGGACACGCCTTCGAATGCCGTATCAATGCAGAGGACCCGACCACTTTCGTGGCCGCTCCCGGCCGCATTTCAGCGGTTCGTTTTCCAAGCGGACCGGGCATTCGCGTCGATACCCACATCTCGGCCGGATACCGGGTTTCCCCATACTATGATTCCCTGATTGCCAAGCTGATCGTCCACGCCCCGACCCGCGACGAGGCGATCCGGCGCATGCAGGTCGCGCTTTCGGAAACCAGGATCGAAGGCATCTCCACCAACCTCCCGCTGCACGAAAGGATCTTTGCAGATCCGGATTTCATGCAGGGCTGCGTCGATATCCATCATCTTGAAAAAAGTTTGAGGGAGGAAGCCGGTGTCAAGGCGTGACCGCTCGTCAGGCAGATCCGGGATCGGTGACTTCTCCGATCCGGCCCTCATCTCCACTCTAACCACCTGGCTTGGCGCTTCCGGCGCGAGCGAGTTGGAGATCAGCACGAAGGACGGTCACGCCTTGAAGATCGTGCTGGCCCCCGACGCCAGCCCGGTCGAGCGTCGTCAAGAGGCTCAGGATGTGACCTCGTTGGTGCCCGAAGGCCGGGCCGTCAAGGCGCCGCTTGCCGGGGTTTTTCGCGACCGGCATCCCGCTGGATCGGACGCTTCACCGCTTGCCGGTGAGGGCCGAGCGCTCGAAGCCGGCGATATCGCCGGTTTTGTCGAGGTCGGGCCCATCCTCGTCCCGGTGGTCGCGCCGGCAACCGCGATCGTCGCAGGCGTTCATGCCCGTGCCGGAGAGTTGATCGGCTACGGAGATCCCGTTTTGACCATGGAACACGCCCAATGAGCCTCCTGCAACAGGCCCCGTTCCCGTCGCCTGCCTCAATCGTCCCGAATACCGAGGCGCTGGCGAAGATTTCCTTCATCGGCACGCGTGCCTTTCTGCTCGAAGCACCCGGGGCCTTCGACCTGCCGAACCAGAGGCGCATCTGGGCGCTCTCCCGCGCGCTCGAGACGCACGAAGACGTCGCCGAAATCGTTCCTGGCATGACCAACCTGTTGGTCCTCTTGAAGGAGACCCCGGACGATCCGCAAGCTGTCGTCCGGCACCTGCAGGACGAATGGCAGCGTTCGCAGGGCATCGAACTTGCCGGTCGGCAAATTGAAATCTCCGTCACCTATGGCGGCGAACATGCCACCGACCTGCCGGCGCTCTGTGACCTCAGCGGTCTCTGCGACCGGGAAGTCGTGCGCATTCACCACGAAGGCATCTATCGCGTCTTCGCCCTCGGCAGTGCGCCGGGCTTCGGGTACCTGCACGGGCTTGATCCACGCATCCACATGCCGCGAAAGACCGTGCCCTCGCTCAAGATGGCGCGGGGCTGCGTCACGATCGGCGGCATGCAAACCGGTGTTGCCGTGCTGACCGGCCCGAACGGATGGAATTCGATCGGCTTTGCCGAACTTCAGATGTTCGATCCGCTGGCTGCAGTGCCCGCCTTGATGGCGCCTGGCGATACCGTGCGCTTCCGCCCTGAAAGGATCGACTTGTGATCGAAATCCTCGAAACCGGCCCGCTGAACACTGTCCAGGATCGGGGGCGTCCGGGCTATCGAAATATCGGGGTCACGGCCTCAGGAGCAATGGATCCCGTGGCACTGGAGATCGGCAACATTCTCCTTGGCAATCCGCAGGGTGCCGCCGTCATCGAGGTCCAGACTTTCCCCTTCCGGCTATGTTTTGCCAAGGGTGGCGCATACGCGCTCACGGGTGCCGATTGCAGGGCGAAGCTCGATGGTGTCGCCCTGCCGCCCTGGTGGGCTGCGGAAGCTGAGGCCGGTCAGGTGCTGGAGCTCTTCCCGCCGCTTCGCGATGCGCGGGCCTATGTAAGCCTGGCTGGCGGGGTCGACGTGGCGCAGGTGATGGGATCGCGCAGCACGTCGTTGCGTGGAAGCTTCGGCGGGCTTGCGGGCAGGACCCTCGCCGCCGGCGACGGCATCGCGACCGGTCTGGTTGAACCCGCTGTCCTGCCGAAAGGTGGTTTCGGCGTTGTGCCGCCAGCGGTTGCTTTGAAGGATGTGTTTCCTGTCGACGAACATGGTGCGCTTCTCATTCGCGCACTCCCGGCCGGCGAACACGACCTCTTCGGAGCCGACGCGGACCGGTTCTGGCGCCAGCCGTGGAAGATCTCGTCGCGCAGCGACCGCACCGGCTACCGTCTCAGCGGAGATCCGATCCATCCGGTAGAGGTGGTGGAGATGCGTTCGCACGGCGTCGTGCCCGGTGTCATCCAGGTGCCGCCTGCAGGCGAACCGATCGTCCAGATGAGCGATGCCAACACGGCCGGAGGCTATCCGAAGATCGCCGGCGTCATCGAGGCGGATCTCTGGCGGATGGGGCAGGCTCGCATCGGTTCGACGCTGCGTTTCGTGCCGGCCACGCACGCTGAGGCTCGGGCCATTGAGAAGGCGCTCGCCGCCTATGTCGAAGACATCAGAAATACCGCGCGCCTCGTCCGCAAGGCGCTCGCCGCCATGGCTTAGGAGACATTCATGAAGGTGGATCTCAATTCCGATATGGGCGAGGGCTTCGGACCCTATTCGCTTTGCGACGATGAGGCGATGATGGATGTCGTGACCTCCGCCAACGTCGCCTGCGGTTTTCATGCCGGCGACCCCGAGACGATGGCCCGGATGGTGCGTCTCGCACGGGCGAGGGGAGTTGATGTCGGTGCGCATCCGGGCTTGCCGGACCGGCAAGGTTTCGGTCGCCGCGAACTGCCCTTCGGACCTGATGAGCTGCGCCAGCAGATGCTCTACCAGCTGGGCGCACTGATTGCGATCGCCCGCGCGGAAGATGTGCGCGTCTCCCATGTCAGTTTTCATGCTGCAATGGGCAACATGGTCAATCGCGACCCGACCCTGGCGGCTGCGGTGATGGCGGCGATCCGTGCGGTCGATCCCGAATTGATTGTCTTTGGCACGTCCGGCAGCACCATTGAACGCGCGGCGCTCGATGCCGGGCTCAAGACGCTGACCCTCTTCCTTGCGGACCGCGCCTATGACGCCGAAGGCAAACTCGTGCCGCGTGGCAAGCCCGGTGCCCTCGTCAAGGAGGAGGCCCTGGTGCGCGCAAGGGTGCGGAAGTTTCTGATCGAGGGGACCGTGACCGCCATCGACGGGACCGTGATCCCCATGCTGGCTCGTTCCATCCTCGTGCACAGCGATACGCCGGGTTCGCTCGAACTTGCCCGTACCGTCCGCAGCGAAATCGAGGCGGCTGGCGGCGTGGTCACGCCCGTCTCCAAGCTTCTGGGTTGAGCCCTCGCACACTGCAAAACCTTATCCGTCCCTATCGAAAGCAACGATCATGCCCGCTATTGCCGACCGCTTGAAGAACGTTTCCGTTTCCGCTTCTGCCGCCATGAGCCAGCGCGCCCGCGACCTTGCAGCAAACGGCATCAAGGTTATCAGCCTCTCCTCAGGCGAGCCGGATTTTCCGACGCCCGCCAACGCCGTCGAGGCGGCCCATGCAGCAGCTCTTGCAGGCGACACGAAGTATCCACCACTCGACGGAACGCCGCCACTTCGGCAGGCCATCGCCCGCAAGTTCAAGCGGGACAACAACCTCGACTACGATCCCTCCGAGATCGTTGTGGCCGGCGGCGGCAAGCAGATCATCTTCAACGCCGTCCTTGCCACCTGCAATCCCGGCGACGAGGTCGTCATCCCTTCGCCCTCATGGATCAGCTATGCGGATATCGTGAAATTCGCCGGCGCGGTACCGGTTCCGGTCGATTGCCCGCAACAGAACGGCTTCAAACTCAGGGCCGAAGACCTCGAAGCCGCGATCACGCCGCGCACTAAGTGGCTGTTTCTGAACTTCCCAAACAACCCGACCGGTGCTGCCTGCTCACGCGCCGAGATGAAAGCGATTACCGAGGTGATGCTCAGGCACCCGGATGTCTGGATCATGACCGACGACATGTACGAGCACCTGATCTACGACGACTTCGAATTCTGCACGATTGCCGAGGTCGAACCGCGCCTTAAGGATCGCGTGCTGACGGTCAACGGTGCATCGAAGGCCTATGCGATGACCGGCTGGCGCCTCGGCTTCTGCGGCGGCCCGAAGGACCTGATCAAGGCGATCAGCAACGTCAACGGCCAGAACAGCGGCGGCACGTCGACGATCACGCAGGCCGCTGTTGCCGCAGTGCTCGACGGTCCGCAGGACATCCTTAGGGAGCGGGCGGCCATCTACCGGAAGCGGCGCGACTTCGTGGTTGAGCGACTGAGTGCAATCGAAGGGATCCGCTGCCATAAGCCGGAAGGTGCATTCTACGTTTTCCCGAACATTTCCGAGCTCATCGGCCGGACCAGCAAGAAGGGTCGCAGGATCGAGAACGACACGGATTTCGTATTGGCGCTGCTCGACGAACAACACGTGACGACCGTGCAGGGGGCTGCCTACGGCATGAGCCCGTTCCTCCGCATTTCCTATGCCACCAGCATGGAACAGCTGAGCGAGGCCTGCGACCGCATCGCTGATTTCTGCGCCGGTTTGAAGTAAACGCTCAGCAGTTAAACCTTGAGGCGGGCGGTGAGCTCCATGAGGATAGATCTCACCGCCAGTGCCGGCTCCGACAGTTCGCTCTGATCGGAAACACAGAGCGAAAGGGTCTCTTCGATCTTCGGCGTGACCATGCGCGAGACGAGAGGTTCTGGCGACTCTGCAATGATCCGTTCAGCTATGGCGCGTGGCATGATGGTCGCCCCGACCCCGCCGCTGACGGCGCGCGCGAGTGTGCGGACGATCTCGACCTCGGCCACGACATTCAGCGAGAAGCGGGCGCGCGTGAAGGCAAGGTCGATCGCCCGGCGCACGAAATTGTAGGGCGGCGGCAGGAGCAGCGGAACGTCGTTGAGAGCACTCAACGGCAGCGGCGCGTCACCCGGTTCGATGCCGAAATCGCGGTGCGCCACAAGGTGAAATTCTTCCACGAACACAGGCTCGAACCGAACACCCTTGATGGGTCCGGTACCATGGATCAGTGCCATTTCCAGCCGGCCATTCATGATCATCTGGCTGTAGGTCTGACCCACACTTTCGGTCAGATGCAGTAAGATGCCGGGATGGCGCTTACGCGTTTCTGTCAACAGCTCGACGGAGAGCGTGGCCGCACTCGAAAAGGGCACGAGACCAACCGAGACGCGCCCGACAAGCGTATCGCCGGCTGCCTTTACGTCCGCCTGTGCCTGGTCCATTTGCCGCAGGATGATTTGGGCGTGACGGTAAACGGCCTTGCCGGCCTCGGTCATCGAGACCCCCTGCTGGCTGCGGATCAGAAGCTTCTGGCGGAAATGGTCTTCCAGCGCGGCAAGCTGCTGGCTGAGGGCCGGTTGGGCGATGTGGAGAACGTCGGCTGCCCGCGTGATGCTACCGGTGTCGACGATGACGATGAAGGATTTGAGACGCCTGATATCCATATGCCCTGCCTGCCTGTTCGCCCCAGATGTTACAGAGCAACGGGCTCGCCGCAAGTCCATAAGCCATCCTTATCCATCCAGATTCAAACGGTCTTATTCAGAGCCGGAAAGCTTCGCTACTCTCTCTTTCAACAACAGGGGAACCAAAATGTCCTTTTCCGATTACAGAACCGCACTCGTGACGGGCGCATCCTCCGGGATCGGTGCTGCGGTCGTCGAGCGGCTCCGCCGCGAGGGCCTCGAAGTGCATGCGGTTGCCCGTAGCGCCGATGCGCTGAAGGCACTTGCCGAGCGCACCGGCTGCATTTCTCACGCAATCGACGTAACCGACCGTGCCGCACTGGCGAAGCTTGCCGGTGAAGTTGAGTTCGACATTCTGGTGAACAATGCCGGCGTCGACCGGCCGAAGAAATTTCTCGAAGCAGAGGATGGCGACATCGATCTCCTCGTCGATGTCAACCTGCGCGCCGTCCTCCATCTCTGCCGGCTGATCGTGCCTGGCATGGCTGAACGCGACCGCGGCCATGTCATCAACATTTCTTCGATTGCCGGCAACTACAACTTCAATGGCAACTCCACCTATCACGCAACCAAGGCCGGCGTCAGCATGCTGTCCAACCAGCTGCGCATCGACACCTTCGGCAAGCGCGTGCGCGTAACCGAGATCTGCCCGGGTCGGGTCGCAACCGACATCTTCAACCATGTTCACGGCAACGATCCTTCCATCCGCGAGCGCTTCATCGACGGTTTCGAACTGCCGCAGGCGAGCGACATCGCCGATGCGATCGCCTTTGCGATCGCCGCACCCGTCGCTGTCAACATCGGGCACATGGAAATCACCCCGACGCTTCAGGTGATGGGTGGACTGCAGACGGCCAAACCGCAGCGGAAGGAACCACGGTCGTGAAGGGCTTCGAACTCGCCGCGATCCTCGGGAACCCGGAATACGTGGCCATGCTGCTGCATGGCATCGAGATGACCTTCATCATCGCCGTGTGCTCGTGGACCCTGGCGATGACACTTGCGGTCATCCTGCTCGCCGTCCGTTTTTCTCCCGGCCGCATCGGCAATGCGGTGGTCGCAGCTTACGTCTCCTATCACCGAAATGTGCCGACGCTCGTGCAGCTCATGCTCTGGTACTTCGGCATCTACACCATCCTGCCCTCCGGGCTGGCTGACTGGCTCTCTGCGCATTCGGCCGAAATGATCTTCGCCGTCGTCGGCCTTGGCCTCTGCCAGGCGGCTTACTTCAGCGAGGATCTGCGCTCCGGCCTGCGCTCCGTCAATCCCGGCCAGATGGAGGCGGCACGTGCCCTGGGTCATGGCTATCTCTCTGCGATGCGCTTCGTGCTGATCCCGCAGGGTGTTCGCAATGCCTTGCCGGCGCTTGTCAATCACAGCGTTTCGCTCTTCAAGAACAGCAGCCTTGCCATCGTGATCGGCGCGCCGGAGCTCACCCATGCCGTCAAGGAGATCGAGAACCTCTCCTTCCGAACCTTCGAAATCTACCTGGTCGGTACGGTCCTCTATCTCTTCTTCACCCTGATAATCATGGCCGCTGGTGCCTACCTCACCTGGCGAGCTGATCCGGCGAATGGAGCGAGACGATGATCCATGACCTGATCGCCATCGTCGACCAATACTGGTTGCTGCTCCTTATCGGGCAGTACCCGAACGGACCGCTCGGCGGCCTTGCCAATACGCTGATCCTTTCGGCGCTTAGCATCGCGATTGCCTTTCCGTTCGCGATCCTTCTCGCTTTCGCCAGGCTCTCTAAATACCGGGTCCTGCGCTGGCCGGTGACCGTACTCGTCTACGTGACGCGCGGCGTGCCGCTCCTGATGCTCGTGCTCTGGAGCTACTTCCTCGTGCCGCTGCTCACGGGCGCCGATGTGCCGAGCTTCCTCACCATGCTGACGACCCTGGTTGTCTACCAGGGCGCGTTCCTGAGCGAGATCATCCGGGCAGGCATCGTTGCCTTGGGGCAGGGCCAGATGGATGCAGCTCGTGCGCTCGGTCACAGCTATTTCAGCGCGATGCGCTACGTCATCCTGCCGCAGGCGCTCTACAACATGATCCCGAGCATGCTGTCGACCTTCGTCGCAACCATCAAGGACACGACGCTCGGCTACGTCATCAACGTGCCGGATCTCACCTTCGCTGCCAGCCAGGTCAACAACCAGCTCCTCACGCAACCCTTCCAGGTCTTCCTCATCCTGGCGCTGACCTACTACGTGATCTGCTGGTCGCTCACCTGGCTCACCAATGTCGTCGAGCGGCGCATTACACGCCGTCGCGCTGGCCTTATCGCCCCGAAACGCCGTGGGCAGTTGCCGATTTCCCTGACACCGAACGCCACGGAGCAGCCATGACCGCGTCAACCTCCACTATTGCAAAGGATCAGGCAATCCGGCTCGCCGATGTCCGCAAGAGCTATGGCGACTATGACGTCTTGAAAGGCATCGACGCGACAGTCGCGCGGGGCGAAGTGGTCGTCATCTGCGGTCCCTCCGGCTCGGGGAAGTCGACCTTGATCCGCACGGTGAACCGGCTCGAGGAGATCAACAGTGGTTCGATCTTCTTCGAAGGGCAGGACGTTCATGCACAGATGAGCGGGCGAGACCTCAACCGCCTGCGCAGCCGCATCGGCTTCGTCTTCCAGAGCTTCAATCTTTTCCCGCACCTCTCCGCGGTCGACAATGTCGCAATGTCCCCGATCCGGGTGAAGGGCGTGGCCCCGGCAGAGGCACACGAGAAGGCGTTAAAGCTGCTCGACCGTGTCGGCCTTCGCGAAAAGGCAAACTCCTATCCGGGCCAATTGTCCGGCGGGCAGCAGCAGCGCGTGGCGATAGCTCGCGCGCTCGCAATGGAGCCACCCGTGATGCTGTTCGATGAGCCGACCAGCGCGCTCGACCCGGAAATGGTCGGAGAAGTGCTGAACGTCATGAAGTCGCTCGCCGCCGAAGGCATGACCATGATGTGCGTCACGCACGAAATGGGCTTCGCCCGCGATGTCGCTGACCGCATCTGGTTCATCGACGCAGGCCAGATCATCGAGACCGCGACGCCTGAGGAATTCTTCAAGAACCCCAGGCATCCGCGTGCGCAGCGGTTTCTCGCCGACCTGCGCCACTAGAACAAGCAAGACCAACAACGAAGGAGAACAGCAATGAAGTGCAGCCATCTATTTCTTGGAATGACCGCCGCGGCGGCAGCGCTCGCAGGTCCGGCGAAGGCCGATCAACTCGAAGACATCCTCGCCAACAAGACACTGCGGTGCGCGACTTTCGCAGACGTGCCGCCCTTCGCCGCTCCGGACGCAAAGACGCGTGAAATGGTCGGCTTCGACGTCGATCTCTGCGGCGCAATCGCCCGTGAACTCGGCGTGAAGGCCGAGGTCAAACCGGTTTCCGTTGAAGCACGCGTACCGGAGGTGAAACTCGGCCGGGTCGATATCACCGTCGCCAATCTTGCCTATACGCAGAGCCGTGCCGAACAGATCCAGTTCAGCGATCCCTATTACCTCGCCAAGGAAATGCTGATCGTGCCGGCGGACGATGCAGGCAAGGCAAAGACCGATTATGCCGGCCAGCGCCTTGCCTCCACCAAGGGTTCGACCTCCGAAATGTCGATCAAGCTCAACAAGTCCGAGCCGCTCACCTTCCAGGACACGGCGTCGGCTTATCTCGCCGTGCAGCAGGGCAAGGCCCGCGGCATGGTCGCCAACACGATGACGACCACCAAGCTGGTCAACGAATCGAAGACCCGCGGCAAGGAAATGCGTATGATCCCTGAGCCCATGCTGTTCCAGCCGATCGGCGTCGGCATGGCAAAGGATCAACCGGCACTGACGGCCAAGATCAACGAAGTGCTGCACAAGCTCGATGATAGCGGCGAGATCAACCAGATTTGGGACAAGTGGCTCGGCCCGAACACCGAATACAAGATGGCTCGCACCGACAAGGTTGCACCGCTCTCCGAACTGAAATTCGACCCGATCCCCTGATGGGGCCGGGTCGCGCGTAAGCGACCCCCGTTTTTCCAAATGTCTTGAACAACGCAAACGGCGGGCGTCGCGCCCGCCGCGACCACCCATGGGAAAAATCATGACGCATATCAAGAAAATGCCCGTTCGTCCGAGTGCCGCCGAAGTGGAAGCGGTGGCCAAATTCTCGCCGGCAACGATCCATGAGGCGCAGGGACGCCGGGGGGCATTGTCCTCCCGCATCAAGCCCGTCGACTACCGCATGAAGCTCTGCGGTCCGGCCTTCACGGTCCGTTGCGCACCGCGCGACAACATCATGCTGCAGCTTGCAATCAACTACGCTCAGCCAGGCGACATCATCGTCGTTTCGGCGGGCGAATACGAAGAGGCCGGATCGTTTGGCGACGTGCTAGCCAACGCCTGCCTCGCCAAGGGAATTGGCGGTCTTGTGACCGACAGCGGCGTGCGCGACACGCTGCAACTGCGCGAACTCGGTTTCCCGGTGTTTTCGCTCAGCGTCTGCATCAAGGGCACGGTCAAGGAAACCCTGACCTCGACCAACGACCCGATCATCATCGGTGGAGAGGTTGTCCATCCCGGCGACATCATCGTCGGCGACGCTGATGGCCTGGTGGTGGTGCAGCGGGAAGAAGCATTTGAGGTCGCGAAGCTGTCTCAGGCGCGCGAGGATGCCGAAGCCGAGTACATTGCCGCATACAAGGCAGGAAAATCGGTCATCGAAGTCAGCAAGCTCGAGCCGGTGCTGAAGGCAAAAGGGCTCGTGGTTGAAGGCTGACCAAGGGCCGGGACGTCTCGTGCGAGCGCCCGGCGGTAAAGGAGAGTAGGTTTGTCATTTCCACTTTTTGACCTCAAAGGGCGGCGCGCCTTGGTGACGGGCTCGTCGCAAGGGATAGGCTTGGCGTTGGCGCGTGGTCTTGCCGAACACGGCGCAGCACTTGTCCTCAACGGTCGCGACCGTTCAAAGCTGGAGGCGGCCGCTGCCGCATTGAAGGATGCCGGCTACACTGTCGATGTCGCGGATTTCGACGTCACGGACGCGGACGCGGTAAAGCGCGGCGTCGATCAGATCGAGCAGGATATCGGCGCCATCGACATCCTCGTCAACAATGCCGGCATGCAGTTTCGCGCGCCGCTTGAAGACTTTCCCGCCGAGCGCTGGGAGCAATTGCTGAAGACGAATGTCTCCAGCGTCTTCTATGTCGGCCAGGCGGTCGCACGACACATGATCGGTCGCGGCGCCGGCAAGATCATCAACATCGCTTCGGTACAGAGCGAACTCGCGCGCCCATCGATCGCGCCCTACACGGCGACCAAGGGTGCAGTCAGGAACCTGACGCGCGGCATGTGCACCGACTGGGCAAAGTATGGATTGCAGGTGAATGCTATCGCGCCCGGCTACTTCAAGACGCCCTTGAACCAGGCGCTGGTCGACAGCGCCGAGTTTTCTTCCTGGCTGGAAAAGCGCACGCCGGCGGCCCGCTGGGGCGATGTCGAAGAACTGGTGGGTGCAGCGATCTTCCTGGCGAGCAACGCCTCCTCCTTTGTCAACGGACACACGCTCTATGTCGATGGCGGCATCACGACCAGTCTCTGAACTCCGTCGCGGCCTTGGTCCGGTCGTCGTCATGGGCGTATCCGGCTGCGGCAAGTCCGCGGTCGGCGAACGGCTCGCCAGCTATCTCGGCGCGCGCTTCATTGAGGGCGACAGCCTGCATTCGGCCGCCAATGTCGAGAAGATGCGCAGCGGCACCCCGCTGACCGATGCTGACCGCTGGCCCTGGCTCGACGAGATCGGCGGCCGGCTGGCCAGTCCGGCCGCAACCGTCGTGTCGTGCTCGGCGTTGAAGCGAGCCTATCGCGAACGGCTGAGGGAAGTCGCCTGGCAGCCGATCACCTTCGTCTTTCTGCAGGGCACCCGGGCACTGCTCGCGGCGCGGCTCGGAGAGCGAAAGGGCCATTACATGCCGCTGTCGCTGCTCGATAGCCAGCTTGCCACCCTCGAACTGCCCTCGGGGGAGGCGGACGTCGTTACCATCGAAATCGATCAGTCGCTGGAGCGCATCGTTGCGTTGGCGATGAACACGCTGGCGATCCGCGCCGATCGCGCGGCCAGTGAACAAACCACGGGAGGAAACTGATGACGAAACCGGACATCCTGCTGATGGGTCCCTATCCGGATTGGGACCTGGTGGAACTCGAAGCGCGCTACGCGGTCCACAAGATCTACGAGGCCGAGGATCGGGACGCCTTCCTTGCAACGCATGGGCCGAAGATCCAGGCGATCGCCACCCGAGGCGAACTCGGTGCATCGGCGGATTTGATCGGCAAGCTGCCGCAGGTCGAAATCGTCTCCGTCTATGGTGTCGGCTATGATGCCGTTGATCTCGCGGCCTGCCGGGAGCGCGGGATCCACGTCACCAACACCCCTGACGTGCTGACCAACGACGTTGCCGATCTCGGCGTCGCCATGATGCTTTGCCAGTCGCGGGGCATGATCGGCGCGGAAAGCTGGGTGAAGGACGGCAGCTGGGCAGCCAAGGGTCTCTATCCGCTGAAGCGGCGGGTCTGGGGGCAGCGCGCCGGTGTGCTCGGCCTTGGCCGTATAGGCTTTGAGGTGGCCAAGCGCCTCAAGGGCTTCGATATGGACATCGCCTATAGCGACGTCTCCGAAAAACCCTATGCGGATGGCATGACCTTCGTCGCCGATCCGGTTGCTCTTGCCGCCCGATCCGATGTCCTGTTCGTGACGCTCGCGGCCTCTGCCGCGACCCGCCACATCGTCTCGAGGCAGGTGATCGAGGCGCTCGGCCCCGAGGGCATGCTGATCAACATCTCGCGGGCCTCCAACATCGATGAGGATGCGCTGCTTGATGCGCTCGAGAGCGGTGCGCTGGGCTCGGCGGCTCTCGATGTCTTTGAGGGTGAACCGATGCTCAATCCCCGCTTCCTGAAGCTCGACAATGTCCTACTGCAGCCCCACCACGCCTCCGGCACAATCGAGACCCGCAAGGCGATGGGCAAGCTGGTACGCGACAATCTCGCCGCGCATTTTGCCGGCGAGCCACTGCCCACCCCTGTCGCTTGAGGTCCTGAAATGAAAGCCGTTGTCATTCACGCCGCCAAGGATTTGCGGATCGAGGATCGGGAGACGCAGGCGCCTGGAAAGGGCCAGGTCGAGGTTCAGATCGAGGCCGGCGGCATCTGCGGGTCGGATCTCCACTACTACAACCATGGCGGCTTCGGCACGGTGCGGCTGCGCGAACCGATGATCCTCGGCCACGAGGTCGCCGGCACCGTCAAGGCGCTCGGCGACGGTGTCTCGACGTTGGCCGTCGGCGACCGGGTGGCGGTGTCACCGAGCCGCCCCTGCGGGTCCTGCGACTATTGCCAGCGCGGTCAGCAGAACCATTGCCTGAACATGCGCTTCTACGGCAGCGCCATGCCGATGCCGCACATCCAGGGGGCGTTCCGGCAGCGGCTGGTTGCCGAGGCGTGGCAGTGCTACAAGATTTCTAACGGTGTCTCGAGCAACGAAGCGGCAATGGCCGAGCCCTTTGCCGTGACGCTTCACGCCGTGGCGCGTGCAGGCTCGCTACTCGGCAAGCGGGTCCTGGTCACCGGCTGCGGGCCGATCGGAGCGCTGGCGATCATCGCCGCCCGAGCGCACGGCGCGCGTGAGATCGTCGCGACCGACGTCATGGACGGTGTGCTCGACAAGGCGCTATCGATCGGCGCGGACCGAGTGATCAACGTTGCCAGCAATCCCAATCAGCTTGCCGCCTACGGCGCCAACAAGGGTACCTTTGACGTTCAGTTCGAGGCCTCGGGCAATGCGCAGGCGGTGCGCTCCGGTCTCGACGTCCTCAAACCCCGATCGGTGCTCGTCCAGCTCGGGCTTGGCGGCGACGTCGCCATCCCGCAAAACCTCGTGGTGGCAAAGGAGATCGAGATGCGCGGCACGTTCCGGTTCCACGAGGAGTTCGGGCTGGCCGTCGATCTCATCAACGCCGGCCGGGTGGACCTAACCCCACTGTTGACCGGGATCTTCCCCCTGGAAGACGCGGTGCGCGCCTTCGAGACTGCTGGCGACCGCAGTCGTTCGATGAAGGTGCAACTCGCCTTCTAGTCGCCATTGCTTCATCGGTCGACCGGTCCCCCGATCGATGGAGCCTCCACGTCGAGCGCGCGAAAACGTCAGCTCGCGTTCAATCTCCTGAGGAGCAATCACGTGTCACAGGCGGAAATCGGCCTAATCGGTCTCGGCGTCATGGGCTCGAACCTGGCGCTCAACATCGCTGAAAAGGGCAACAAGATCGCGGTGTTCAACCGCACCGTCGAGGCGACGCACAAATTCTACGCGGAAGCCGGTGAACTGAAGGGCCAGATCGTGCCCTGCGACACCATTGAAGCGTTCGTCGCCGCCATCCGTCCGCCGCGCCCGATCATCATCATGATCAAGGCCGGCGAGCCGGTCGATCAGCAGATGAAGATCCTCGAGCCCTACCTTTCCAAGGGCGACATCATGATCGATGCCGGCAACGCCAACTTCCGCGACACCATGCGCCGCTTCGAGGCGCTGAAGGACAGTGGCCTCACCTTCATCGGCATGGGCGTTTCCGGCGGTGAGGAAGGCGCGCGCCACGGCCCGTCGATCATGGTCGGCGGCAAGGAAGAATCCTGGAAGCGCGTCGAGAGCGTTTTGACCTCGATCGCCGCGAAATACGACAACGACCCTTGCGTTGCCTGGCTCGGCGAAAACGGTGCCGGCCATTTCGTCAAGACCATCCACAACGGCATCGAATATGCCGACATGCAGATGATTGCCGAAATCTACGGCATCCTGCGTGACGGCCTGAAGATGTCGGCGACCGAAATCGGCGACGTCTTCGGCACCTGGAACAAGGGTCGCCTCAACTCCTACCTGATCGAGATCACCGAGAAGGTGCTGAAGGCCGCTGATCCTTTGACCGGCAAACCGATCGTCGATTTGATCCTCGACAAGGCCGGCCAGAAGGGCACCGGCAAGTGGTCGGTGATCGAGGCGCAGAACATGGGCGTGCCGGCAACCGGCATCGAGGCGGCGGTGGCCGCACGCAGCATCTCCTCGATGAAGGACGAGCGCGAGGCGGCCGAAAAGATCCTCGGGCTGCCTGAGGTCGGCGAGTTCAAGGTGGCCGACAGGGGCGCCTTCATCAAGGATCTCGAAAGCGCGCTGCTGGCCGCCAAGATCGGCGCCTACGCGCAAGGCTTCGCCGTGATGTCGGCCGCATCGAAGGAGTTCAACTGGAACCTGCCGATGCCGACGATCGCCAAGATCTGGCGTGCCGGCTGCATCATCCGCTCGCAGTTCCTCGACGAGATCACCACCGCGTTTACCAAGGCGCCGGATGCCGCCAATCTGATCGTCACCCCGGCCTTTGCCGCCATGGTCAAGGAAACCGACGCAGCCCTGCGTCGCGTCGTCTCGGCAGCGGCTCTCGGCGGCCTGCCGGTGCCGGCACTTGCCTCAGCGCTCGGCTATTTCGACAGCTACCGCCGCGGTCGCGGCACGGCCAACGTCATCCAGGCGCAGCGCGACTTCTTCGGCGCCCACGGCTTCGACCGCATCGATGGCGCCGACAGCCATCACGGACCTTGGGGCAGTGGCTTTTAGCCGGCACCCAGAAATTGCGACCGTTCGATCCCTTCAGGAGCCAAGAGGCGAGCAATCAATTGACAAAGCGAGGACTAACATTGGTAAGCAAACTCACGACTTTGTCTTCGATCGCCTGACAGTCGTTCTCGTATCGGGCGGTCAGAGGTTCGCCTGAGATCGCGTGTTCTCGGAGTTCATCCCGGGTGATCACCGCGATGCCATAAGCCTCTAACAGGGTACTCAGGGAAAGGAACCTTAGCTCCGCAAGCTGTTGCCGATGCCTCGGCAACCGCATCATCAGGCGTGCCCGTCCGATCTTCTCAAAATCCATCGTTTCCGCCTTCAGGTAACGCCTGAAGGCCAGTGTCCTCCACAATCCGAGGGGTAGCAACATGAATATGACCGTGCAGGCTCTGTAGCGGCAATTGAGCGCGGCAGGACCGCGAGATGGAAATCCTCAATCCGACCAGTGAGATCAGTAGCGTCAAGAGTGATGTTGCCGAGGTCACTCGCTCGACAGCCGCGTCTCGGCCCTCCAATGACCAAACGCGTTTGTGCCGGAACGAGGAGTGGGGGGATCCCAGAGCGCTTAGTCGAATGGGACTGGGGCGAGCGCTCTGGGATCACTAGCGCCAATGACGGAGGGCAGTCCTTGGCTCTTTGGCGCTTAAACAGCATGGCGAGCGGATTCGGAATGAGCAACGCCGCTAGGACCTTTGCCAGAGCGTACCAGACCTAGGTCTGATAAGATCTCAAAGAAATGCCCCCCCGAAAATCTGCCACTGCGCCAATCAAGTGCACCCGTTGGGCTCCCCATCGGAATAAGGGACAGACCTCTGAGCTCGGTCGGTCGAACACGAACGTTTCGTAGGGCTATGCGGGAGAATTGAGGTCGGAACGACTATCGGGCAACGACGCGCGTGGCGTGGGCTTTCTTGGCAGATGGTGGACCGTGATGTCGGGCGTCGCATTGCATTTGAGGAGCAAATCTATCCGCGCATCATCCGCTCGGTTGAAACGACCAGAGGCTCATCACGTCCCTTCTTGCTCGCCCAAAGCCAAACGAACCCGTTCGTCGCTCTTCTACCGCAACCGGGCTGGCTCCCTATTTTTCCCGTAGCGCCCGGCGGAAGTTCTGCGTGATTGGTTCTGCAAGGTAGGCAAGCACGGTACGGACACCCGTCCGGATCATTGCCTCGCTCGACATGCCGGGCAACAGTTTGCGACCCTCGAGCTTGGCGAGTTCGTGTCTGTCAATCAACACGGTTGCGGTGAAGTATGGCACCCCGCTGCGTTCCTCTACCATGCGGTCAGCCGATACGATCTCCACGACGCCGTCGAGTGGCGGCAGGTTGTAGCGTGCGAAGGCTGGAAAGCTGACACGCGCCGCCTGTCCGGGGGCGATCGTCTCGACATCCTCCGGCCTGACCATAGCCTCGACCACGAGTTGCTGTCCGAGAGGCACCATGGTCATTAACGTTTCGCCGGGCTTCACGACACCGCCGTCCGTGTGGACCTTCAGGTCCATGATGATACCGTCAACCGGTGCGACGATGTCGGTGCGGGCAAGCACGTCGTTGGCGGAACGCTCCTGCTGTTTGAGGTCGAACAAATCCGCCTCGACCTTGCTCAATTCCTCGACAGCATCTTTCAGCCGCACGGTGTTAAGGTTCAAAATCTGCGCGTCAATTTCGGCCATGGCGCTTCTGGCACGAGCGATCGCCGCGATATTGGTAGCGCGCTCCCCCTCGATCTCGCGCTGTTGTTGTCTGAGCAGCAGGTTCCGTGCGCGGGTGGTGAGTGCTTTCTTGAGCAGAGTTTCAAGATCCTTGGTCTCCCCTTCGAGAGCCTCGATCTGCTTGTCCTCGGTCGCAACGAGTCTCTCCAGTCCGGTTATCTCCTCCTCGGCCTGGTGGCGGCGTTGTCCGAGAATGGTCCGCTCGTCGTTCAAGTTGTGGCGCTTTGCCGCGAACACGTCGCGCTGCGTGGCCACCGCGTCCTTGGCAGCGGTCGCACGGTTTGCGAGCAGCGCCGGATCAAAGTCGATCTCGGCCTTGTCGTCACGCTCCGCCCTGAGCCGCGCGGCCAGCGCCTCGCGCGTTGTGATCCGGTTCTGAACCAGGTCCAGTTGTGCTTTGGCTTGCGTGTCGTCGAGCCGGATCAGAACCTTGCCAGCCTTGACGATGTCACCGTTGGCGGCGCTCAACTCCGCGATGATGCCGCCCTCAAGGTGCTGGATGAGCTTGCGGTCGCCGGCGACCTTGACAACGCCCGGTGCCACTGCGGCGCTGTCCAACGGCGCCAGTGCCGCCCAACCTCCGGCCATGCCGAAGAACAGGAACATGATGGCAAATCCGGCCCACGTCACGCCCGCGATACGCAAGGGTATCGGCTTCGGCATCGGGGACGGTGGCGCGGGTAGCGGCACAACGGTCATATCTTTTTCCATTCGGGTGCTTGTGCCGCGTCTGCATCTCCTCCTGAAATGCTTCCGGCAACAATTTCTGAAATAGGTGACGAATTTCGGACTGTGAATCGACTGGCCGGACCAGCGCCGACGCCTTGGTTCGCGGCTATGGCTGTGATCCGGGTTACCGCGCCGTTGCGCTTGGCAAGTTCGTTGAAGACATGGTCACGCGGACCGAAGAGATCTTGTTGGCCTCGGTTGAGGACCAGTATCTTGTCAACTTTCTGCATGATGCTCGGTCGGTGCGCGATCAGAATAATCGTCGTGCCTGCGGCCTTGATCGCGCTGATGGCTGCGATCAACGCGTCCTCACCTTCGCGGTCGAGATTGGAATTTGGTTCGTCCAGGATAAGGAGTGCCGGATCGCCGTAGAGTGCCCTCGCTAACCCGATGCGTTGACGCTGCCCGCCCGACAGTGTCGCGCCCGACTCGCCGATCTCGGTAGCGTAACCCTTCGGCAGTCCCTTGATCAGTTCGTGAACTCCTGCCAGTTGCGCGGCCTTGACGACGTTGTTGAAGACCGGCGTGTCGAGCTTCGCGAAGCGGCAGATGTTCTCGGAGACAGTGCCGGCGAAGAGCTCGATGTCCTGCGGCAAGTAACCGACATAGCGGCCACGGTCCTCTGCCGCCCATTGGGCGACATCCATGCCGTCAAGCAACGCGCGTCCTCCGGATGGGCGCCAGGCACCGGCCAGTATCCGCGCCAGACTCGTCTTGCCGGCCGCGCTTGGGCCAATCAGCGCCATGACCTCGCCCGGTTTGAGCTGGAAGTTGATCCCTTTCAGGATATGTTCGCCGCCCGGCCGGGCAAGCACAAGATTGTCGGCCTCAAACCTACCCTTCGGCCGCGGTAGTGGCAGAACCGGTGTGGCCTCCAGGTGTTTGCCGGCGACTGCGGCAAGACGACGGTAGGCGGCCCGCGCTCCAACAGTCGCCTTCCAGGTGCCGATCGCTTGCTCGACCGGGGACAATGCGCGACCCATGAGGATCGAGGCGGAGATCATGATGCCGGGCGAAGCCTCGTTGCGAAGTACGAGATAGGCCCCGAGGCCCAGTATGGCCATTTGCAAGGCCAGTCGGTGACACCGCGCGATGGCCGCGATGAAGCCGCCACGGTTGGCGGCGAGAACCTGTCCATGGTTTGCCTCGTCCTGCTGCGCCTTCCATCCCTCCAGCAGTGGCTTCAGCATGCCCATCGCCTGCACGACCTCTGCATTGCGGATAGCCGCCTCGGCCTGCACGTATGCGCGCGATTGGGCGCTTTGGGCCTCGGTCAACGGCTTGCGTGTGAGGTATTCGTTGAGCAATGCCAACGAGAACAGGACGATCCCGCCACCCAGCGCCAGCCAACCGAGCCAAGGGTGCATGAGGAATATGGCCCCGAAAAACAGCGGTGCCCAAGGTGCGTCAAGGATCGGGAAGATGCTCGGGCTTGTGAAGAAATTCCGGACTTGATCCAGGTCGCGCAATGGGCGGGCATTGACCTGACCGGGCGCTGAAGCGGCATATTCCACCGCTGCTGTCAGGAGCACCGGCGCCAACCGCGCATTCATCCAGGATCCGACTGTTGCGAGCAGACGCCCGCGCACGATTTCCAGCCCCGCCATTGTGGCGAGCGCGCCCACCGCCATCAGCGACAGCATCCCCAACGTTTCCAGGCTGTGGCTGGACAACACGCGATGGTAGACCTGGAGCATATAGATCGCGCCGGTCAGCATCAGCACGTTGATGCCGGCACTGAACCAGATTAGCGGCCGGATGGCGCGTCTGGCTTCTGTCATCACAACCTGCAGGGCGGGGCGTTGTTGGCTGGTTTTCATCTTCTATAACTCTAGGACGCGGAACAAGACGAACGCTTAGCGGGACGACGCCCCGGCAAACCACGGGGGCAGGCTTGGCTGCCCCCGTGGAGAAGTGTCAGCTGACGTCAACAAGTATGTGCTGCGTCGCTGTCTGGTCGGCGTCCGCGTCCGCGACCTGGAAGGCGAAGTCGAGGTCGGCCGGGATCGTCCCCGACGTGTTTTGGACAAACCCGATGTCCACGATCTTCAGCACATCGTTATCGGTCGGGTCGAAAGCCGTCAGGCTGCTAGTGGCATTGCTGCCGCCATTGGCCCCGGTCGCCCCGTTCAGGTTGATGGCGTTGCCCGTCAACCCATTGGCGCTCTGCATGATCTGGACGCCCTGTATCTGGTAGGTCTCGCCAGCGACCGTGTAGTCGTTCTGTTCGATGATGAGCAGGGCATCGTTGTTATCGAGCGTGAACTCGGTGTTGTACGGGGCTGGGACATTTGCGTTCCCTTTGATCAGGTCCGCGTTCTGCACGTTGACCGCCCTCGTCACCTCGTTCCCGTTGGCATCCTTCAGGTCGAGGATCACGATCAGGTCTTCACTGTTGCCGATGCCATCGAACTTGATGACAATGCCGCCAGCTTTCGTGGTTGGATCCAGCCGCTCAGTGCCACCATCGGGGGCGCCCGGGTTTACATCCCCCAGAATGTTCTCTTGGAAGAACCGCAAGGTCAGAAGTTCACCCTTCTGGATCGTGTCGCCGGCGACCCCGTTTGTCGCTTGGGTTGCACTAACCCAGTCTTCGTTGACGTTGGTGACCATGTCATGGGCACCCTGCGTGAATGCGACATCGGTCGGCGGCCCAGTCGGCGCTCCATCGCCGGTTGAGTTGAACCCGAACCCGATCTTCTGGGTGATCGTGTTCGCGGTGAACTGTACAAAGAACGGATCCGGATCGCCGTTGGGCGTGAGCTGCTCCGCCACGATCAGCGGATGGCCGGTGTTGCCGGTGGGGGCCTTGGCCACCAACTCACTGGTGTGCAGCACGTCGAAGCTGAACCCGTCGATCACGTCCGCCAAGGTGAAGGTGTAGGTGTCGGCCACCTTGTCGAAGACAAGAGTGCCGCCCGCCGTTGCGTCCTGCACGCCAGCGGTGATCGGATCCTTGTCGTAGTGGAACGAGAAGTTGAACGTGGCAGATGTTTCGGTCTCAGCCGTGAGGGTTGCGACCGCTTGGGTGATGTTCGGGTTCTGCACGTTCTCGACCGTACCGGTGAGCCCGATCTGGGTGCCTGCCAAAGCACCGTTGGCATCGACAAAGTCACTGATACCCGCCACATACTCCGCGGCCGTGTGCCTGTCGGTCATGTCGTAGCCAAAGGTTCCGCTGGCCGTTGCTGCCGCGGTGTTGGCAAGGTGCTCCGGGGTTTGGATGCCAGGAGTGCCGGGATCAGCGTCGAACGCTGCCGTGATCGTCGGATCGGTGTCGTTGAAGGTCAGCGACAGCCCGGCAATCGTGCTTTGCTGCGACACGACGTCTTCGTCGCCGTCCGTCACCGTCACCGTCGCAACGACGTTGATCAGGCCGTTGAGATCGAGGGTGTTGTCCTCGCCAGCACCTTGCGGCGCGTTCGAGTGCTCAAGGGCAACCAACGAGGTCAGCGTCACCGTCGTGCCAGACAGCGTCACCGTGAACGCCGTCGCATCGAGCGAGGCGTTACCGTCGCTGTCGTATTTGCCCGAGATCTGGCTGGCCGAGTCGGCCACCAGCGTGATCGCATGGTTGCCGTCCGTCGTCGTGAGCCCGGTCGCCGCTCCGCCCGCCAGGGCGAGTGCGTAGCTCACATTCGTCGTCTTGCCGTCAACCGCGCTGGAATCGAAGGTCGGGGGCGTGATCGTTACCTGATTCTGCCCGCTAGCCCCGCTCGCCTCACCCACCACGGCGGCGCCAACCACCGGTGCGGCCGTGATCAACAGCGTCGGATCGGTGTCGTTGAAGGTCAGCGACAGCCCGGCACTCGTGCTTTGCTGCGACACGACGTCTTCGTCGCCGTCCGTCACCGTCACCGTCGCAACGACGTTGATCAGGCCGTTGAGATCGAGGGTGTTGTCCTCGCCAGCACCTTGCGGCGCGTTCGAGTGCTCAAGGGCAACCAACGAGGTCAGCGTCACCGTCGTGCCAGACAGCGTCACCGTGAACGCCGTCGCATCGAGCGAGGCGTTACCGTCGCTGTCGTATTTGCCCGAGATCTGGCTGGCCGAGTCGGCCACCAGCGTGATCGCATGGTTGCCGTCCGTCGTCGTGAGCCCGGTCGCGGCTCCGCCCGCCAGGGCGAGTGCGTAGCTCACATTGGTCGTCTTGCCGTCAACCGCGCTGGAATCAAAGGTCGGGGGCGTGATCGTTACCTGATTCTGCCCGGCAACTCCGCTTGCCTCGACAACCTCGGCGGCGCCAACCACCGGTGCGGCCGTGATCAACAGCGTCGGTCCAGAGTCATCAAAGTTGATGAACGAGCCGACCTCTTCGGTGTGGGCGTTGGTGTTCGTCGCTGAGAAATGGACCTCGGTGATGTCGATCCCTTCATTCGAATCGACCGACTCGACATGCAGTCGATCCATAAAGCCGCTGGTAGTGATATCGACGGTTGTGGTGTTATCCAGCCCGGTGATGGTGACAGCATTCCCGGTCCCGCTGAGCCCGGTGATGGTGACGTTGCCGCTCGCGGTGGCATAGGTTCCGTCCGCGGTGATGGTGGAAGCAAACCCCGATGCACCGGTCAGCTTGATGCTGGTGATGTCCACGGCGGTGGTCGGGCTGCCGTTGAAGAAGTCCGAGCCTTGCTCGTTGCCCTGAACGTTGAAGGCGCGGATCGCGATGTCCGCCCGCCCAGCCGATTGAGACGGCGTGAGCTGGTTGATTATGAAGCCAGCCTGCGTGATGTTTTCGAGATGGCTGCCGTACGCGATGTCCGCGCCATCACCTGCATCGGGGGTGCCGCCGGTCACAAAATCAATCTGCAGCACTTCGCGTCCGAGTGGTTGATTTTGCCCGTCCGTGTCCGGTTGGATGCTCTGGTTATCGACGCCAAAACCCTGCTGACTCACGTTGCACTCGCTGTTGACCAGCGCGCTGTTCGGGTCGGCCTGGGAGGACCGCACGAGCCCCGTCACCAGCAACTGCTTGGATGCGTCACTGGGTGAACTGAGCAGGTTGAATTCATTGCTGCCGGGATGGGCATTCTCACCGGTAAAACTGACCACCGAGGTCCCCGCGACCGAGGCGAACACGTGATCAGTCAGATCGATCCGGTCGTCCGGGTCGGTCTCATCCGGATGGAGCAGCGGCACGTACTGAACCAGGTAAAGGTCCGCTTTAGTGGCGCTTGTGGGGTCCAGCCCAAACGCAAAGGCGAGCGACCCGTCAGCAGCGGGCGGGACGTCCGGGTCGGAGGTTCCGATGACGCCGATCACGACGTTGGGATTCGTTGGGTCCTGGAACAGCCAGACATAGTTGCCATCGACCGTTTGGATGCCGCTGTTCACGCCGACGGTTTTGGAAAAGGGTGTGCCGGAGGCATCCTGCGCAAGAACGATCCCGGAGATGGTTTCCCCTGCGCTCGCCGAGGCCTGCACGAAATTGGCTTGGTAAGCGACCTCTGGTGAGGTCAGCCCGCCCGTATCGTCGAGAGTTAGGAGATACAACAGGGTGGGGTTGGTATCGTGAGGCGGATCCGACGGGTTAATATCGTCGTCCTGAAGTAGAGTACTCTCGTCGATGATGATGTCTTGAGTCTGGATGTCCAGCGCCATCGAGGTTATCCTCCACGAAAATGAATTGGCCAAAGAAAAGGGATAGGGGCCCTCGAGCGTTATGGCCTCTATCCACTTAGGAAAAGCAGATTTGTTCTGGGAAATCCCCCCCTATGCGTGTTCTCATCACGCCTTGTCAGGTGCTCTACGTTGAGGCACCTGGTTTAGACTGGGACGCTACGCCTCTCGTATGGGCCCTTCAAGTCATCCTTAAGGACTATCTAATATATCGGAAGTTGTGCCGCTTCGCGAAGCCGGATCAGCGTAAGGGCATCGATAGCGTTGCGGCTGAACGGCCGAGCCGTCTGGCATAAATGTCCCAGAGAAAAGCAGAGATGAGATGCGGCAGGTTCGGATTCTTAATTATTATTAATGAACCTGCGAGCAAGTTGGCGCTGTGATCCAGAGTCGCCCGGAAAGGCGTCACAAGCGACTCTGGAACCACTTTTGCGGCCGTGGCGGTGGATGACGCCATGGTTGTAGTTAGGATATTCTGGGATTGAATTGCGTCACAAGCAGAGTAGGACCTTTGCCGGCGCAAATAGGACTTAGGTCTTATGTGGGACAGGACCCCAGCAGCGAGGCCGACAAGCAATCTAATCCTCAACCGGGCGTCCGCCCGTCTTGGTATACGACGACAGGCCTTTTGGTCGACTGTTGCAACGCCACTGTTCCGATTGAGACGTTGGTTCTTGCGCAGGACGCTGCCTTTGAAATCGCTCATGAGGAATAGATTGTAAGGTGTGCGGCTGCCACGCTCTTAAACCGCTGCCCGACATTTTGTTGTGCAGGCCCCCGGTTATATCTTCGGCTAATCAGGGCTAGTCCCTTTAGGGAAGTTGTCTTTGGGCGGGGCCTCAGTCACCCTTTTCTCATTGCGATTGCCACCCTCGATGCAGTCCCCGCTGCAGAGGCCAATCGCAAGCACCGACTGAGCCTCTTCCTTAGCGGGTAGAGGCTCTTTTTTTCGCGATGACCGCCTGAGCCTCAACGGAAGGGGAGCTGCCCGATAGGCTTTTGTCCTCTGGGATTCCTACCAGGCGAGAGTTTTGCCGTTTCAGAACGAGAATTCCCGGACACCTATCTCACGCCGCGATGAGAGGTTTCGAAAGTACTTCTGACGACCCTCCGGAAGGATCGGGCAGCGGCACCAGAGCCGTCGGGCGGGGACGATAGGACCGCTCCGAAGCCGCTACCCTCCCATGGCGGTACGGGCCGAAGTGCCATGGGCTGAACAGGAAGACTAGGGTGAACGGAACGCGCGACAACGGAACTAAGACCTTTGCCGCGAGGAGTGAGACTGAAGTCCCATGGCGGAACCTTTGGCACCACTCTACCTTTTGGAGAAGTACCATACGCCGGCGCGGCAATCGACGAATATCTAGCCCCGCCCGAACAGCATGCCCTTCAAATGGGGTCAACCAGGAGCCTTCATAGATCGGTGATCCTGACATTTGGCCCCTTCGCTTACCTCATCGGCTCCTCCGGGAGCCGTCTTTTTAACCAGACGGCGGCATCAGGCTAAACCCGGCAACCCTCCAGTCAGAGACCGGCTCAAGCGCGTTTGCCTGGCTGATCCGCCGGATCGCACCAGCGGACCCCCGCCCGGTCTTCCGACCATAGTCTGGCTTGGATGGGACGAAGGTCCAGCCGGGGTAAGGGAAAGGTCCTGTGCAGCCAGGATCTTTGCTGGAGCGAGTTGACTGTGCGTCTCGGTCAAGGGCAAAGTCGGTTGGTTACCCGCCGCGCTGAGTGCGCTTGCGCACGAAATGACCTTGGAGACATTATGATCACGCGTCGGATGATCCTGACAGCATTCTTGCCGGCAGTCTGCACCCTCGCCATCTCCTTACCCTACAGCCTCGAAACGTCGAGCGCTGGGCTTACGATCGTCAAGACGGTCGCCTTCGCCAACAGTGGCAATGGTAATGGAGGCGGGGGCGGAAATGGCGGGAACGGTGGCGGCAACGGCGGCGGGAATGGTGGTGGGAGTTCAAATGGCAGTGACCGCTCCAATTCCAACAGCGAGCGTTCCAAGAACTCCAATCGTGGGAACGCAAAGGCCAATGGACAGGATGTCGGCGTTCGCCACGAAGGCGGCATTACCGAAGAGATCGCGAATGGCCGCTACATCATGAAGGATGCCCGCGGACGCACCATCATCAACCGCCGCGCGACGGCAAACGACAGAAAACGGATAGATTCATTCTTGCATTAGGTGAGGGTAGGCGCACGAAGCCGGTTGCGCCATCCTTGTTCGACGTGGATCAGACTTCGCGCGCGTCGCGTAGTACCATGGCCGCTTCAGTGCGGTTGCCGACACCCAGCTTTGTCATGATCTGCGTCATATGATGCTTTACGGTCTTTTCCTGCAGGTCCAGTTGGATTGCGACATGCTTGTTGCTCATACCTGCTGCCACCAATTCCAGAACTTCCCTTTCACGAGGCGTTAGACCGGCGATCAGGCCGGACTTGCCGCCTGCCGCTGGTGTCCGGCTGGACAGAAGCTTGGCAGACAAGGTCGGCGCCACATAGCGCTCTCCCGAAGCCACGGTGCGAATGACCTCGGCAAGCGCTCTTGCACCGACGCCCTTCAGCACATAGCCGGTGGCACCTCGATCCAGCGCAGTTGTCACGTCGTCGCCGTCTTCGGAAACGGTGAGCATGATAATCTTCTGTGATGGGGCGATTTTCAGGATCGCCGGTATGGCCTCCAAACCACCACCGGGCATGGAGATATCCATGAGCATGATATCCGGTCCAAGGCGCTCCGCGATCTGGGTGGCATCGTCCTTCGAGCTGCCCTCGGCGACAATTTCAAAGCCCTCGATCTCCGACAGGCTCCGCGTCACACCTTCCCGAAATAAGGGGTGATCGTCCACGATAGCAACGCGAATGGGAAACACCATGATTGTCATATCTCCTTGACGCTGGTCGTCATGCGAACGGTTGTACCGGTCGCTGCCACAACGAGCTCGAACGTTCCTCCGAGACTTTCGATCCGTTCTCGCAAGCCGGCAAGACCAAGACTTGTGGGCAGAACTGTGTCCGGGTCAAAACCGGGTCCACTATCGGTAACCTCGATCGTGACACGGTCGCCATCCGTCCGCTGCGTAACCCGCTGTCCGACACCGCCGGCGTGGTGAAAGCCGTTGTTGAGGGTCTCTTGCACGAACCGGTAGATGCATATTTTCGCCGCCTGCGAGAGGCGTTCGGGAGGCTTCGTCAAGTGCAGCTCGACGGGTGAACCAGTCCGCTGCTGATGCGCCTTTACGCACCGCTGCAGGATTTCGGTCAGACCCGCCGTTTCTATCTGCGGAAGGACCAGGCCGCCGCAGATCGTGCGAATCTCCTGCATCGCTTCGTCCAAGCTCGCCTTTATCGCACCAATTTCGCGGTCGCGCGTGCCGGCCGGCGTTTTGCTGCGCTTCAAGGCTTCACTATCCAACCTGAGCGAGGCGTAGGCGACGAGTTGGGCCGGGCCATCATGCAGGTCCGCTCCGATACGTCTCAGATAACTTTCGTTCAACGCGGTGGCGCGCTGCGAAGCGCGTTGGAGGCGACCCCGCAACTTTTCGTTCTGCGCGAGCGATTCCGAGAGTTCCTCGACCCGTTGCTTGAGGGCATGGCGCTGGCTCTCGATCGTCTTGCTACCGCGAAGCACGATTGCCGACAGCACGACAAAGAAGGCAAGTGTGAAGGCCGCGACCGCCAACCAAGTATGCATGCGCGCCTCATTGAGACTTTGCTGAAACTCATTGGCGACCTCGTGGAATTCCGACACGGCAACCACCTGCCCGGACCAGGGCTGCAGTACGGGATTGTAGATCACAAGCGCCGGTACCCTTGAACCTTTATCAGTCGCTATGTTCCTTTCCCGATCGAAGCGCGCGGCCATCTTGCCGGAAAATGCGGTTTGCAATTCACCGCTGAGCTCAACCTTCGTGCCGACAGCGGCCCGATCACTCGAATAGAGGAGCGTGCCGTCCGCGCGCCAAAGGCGGAAAGAGAGAAGCCGGTCACCCAGTGCGCCTTGGCCGAGGGTCTCATCCAGCGCGCGTGCCACGGTCCCGTCTAGGACTTCGTTCCTCTGCATGTCGGGCAGCAGCGGCGCAATCACACTATCGACATAGAGTGCAGTCGTCGCGGCCGAGTTCCGGGTGACCGCATCTTCGATCCGGTTCGAAACAAAGGCTCCGATCAACACCATGGCGCATGCGGAGACTGCTCCCCCAATCAGCAGAAACTGCCTGGCGAGCGATTGAGAATTCCAGCGGGTGATAAGTTGATTGAAGCGCACCAGGTCTCTCGGATCGGGCCGCCGGCTCGTGCGGCGCGACGATTGTAGCAAGCCCAGCTCAACCTAACCACTCTCGAAACGCGGTCAATGGCAGGACGATCGACGCGAGCTTGATCGGACCTTTGATGCTTTGGGCCCGGACCTAAGTCCCAAGCGCGAAGGCAATGGTCTGGGGTCAATGGCGCCGTGTCCGGGGCGCAGATATCGTCCGTGCATCAATGATCGTTCGCCTGAGTCCGCGAAAGGACAGTGAACAGCAAGTTGGAATAAGGAGATTATCATGGCCATGACGAGACTGATCGCGCGAAGCATCATGACACTGACACTGGCAATCGCGCCGGTGGCTGGCGGCAATTTGGGGCTGAACGGTTTCGCCTATGCCAAGGGCGGCAACGGCGGCGACCATGGTGGCGGAAACGGTGGTGACCATGGTGGCGGCCACGGCAGTGATCGTGGTGGCAGTTCCGGCCACGGCAAGTCCGATAATGCGCGCGGAAGCAAGGAGACGAAGGGAAACAAGTCCGGCGAGAAATCGCATAAGAAGACCCACACATCAAGCGGCAAGGAAAAAGCGTCCAAGCCGGCGAAGGCCGAGAAGGTCGTCAAATCGGCGCCGGTGGAGTTGGATCCGGTTGTTGAACCGGTAACGCCGGGGAACGCGCCGGGCTTTGGTTCGCTCAACCGGAATTACCACGCTTACCTCAATTCGAACGATCCCAAGATGGCCGGGGTTCGGGCCTATGCGATCGCCTATGCCGAGTTTGAGGCTGAAAACGGTGAGGATGCCATCCCCACGGACCCGGCGCTGAGTGACGAAGCGCTGCGTGATGCGCTTGCCAGCTTCACCAAGGACGGTGTGGTGACTGACGACATGGTCGATGAAGCCAAGGAGATACTCGGCGTTGGCCCTGCGGTCGGCAAGATCGACGAAATCCGCGAGACGCTGCCGCCATCGACGGTGGATGAGACGGATCCGGAAGTAGAAACGGATCCGGAAGTAGAAAGCGTCCAGTAAAACAAAGACAGGCAGCCGGCTCCGGTGATTGTTGTCGGGCCGGTTGCCAAACAAGGCGGAATTCGAATGTTTGATCGTGTTGCGGAAGCCTTCGACCACGCAATGAAACAGGGACGTGTCGGCTTTTCTCTTCAACACATCAACTCAGTCGCCGACGTCGGCCGCGTCCTTTACTCGGAATGCCTGGGAAGGCTCGTCAAACCCGATGGCGAGATCATGGCAGCCAGCGAGTTCATAGGCTATCTGGAGGCGGCAGGTCGTGTTGCCGCGCTTGACAGGCATATGCTCGCCCTCGCTTTTGACTGGCTCGCGTGCCAGCCATCCGGTGTCCTCGGGTGCAACATTTCAGTCGAAAGTATTTCCGACGAACGCAACAGAGCGCTTCTCTTCGACCTGCTGTCTGCAAATGCGAGATTTGCATCGCGGCTTGTGCTCGAGTTGACGGAAAGTCTGCCCGTATCGGGACTTCCGATAGCCGGCCGGTTTCTGCAAAGTGTGCAGGCGCTTGGTTACAGGATTGCCGTCGACGACTTTGGCACTGGGTTCTCGACACCTGAGGCGCTTTTGTCGCTGCCCGTCGACATCGTGAAGATCGACGGATTCTTCTTGCGCCTGGGTCGTGACGACGCGGAGCGCTTTCTCTCGCACATGGTCGGTCTCGCATCCTGCGTCGCCCCGGTCGTGGTCATTGAAGGCGTCGAAACCTATGCGCAGTTTGAAGCCGCGCAGGCCGCGGGAGCAACACATGTTCAAGGGTTTCTGCTCTCCGAACCTACTCTCGCTCCGCTATTTGGCGGAGAAGTGCACGATCACTCAAGTGCGATGGTTTGCTGAGAGAAGAGGAGGCCTGCGGACGCCCGCCTCTGTCTGAAAATCGACCGCACACACGGCGTTAGTCCGTCCGAATCTTCCGAAAATGAGACAATCTTCAGCTGCAAAACATACAATTTTGAGGGTTGTTCATCTCGTCATCTCACCGGAAGTTAACCCGGCGGTGGGAGCATGTCGCTAGCCCCGTCGTCGTTGTCAACGGTAGTGAGTGGGATTGCGCATGCAGCTCCTGAACCATCGCGTCACACGCATTGTCGTTGGGATCCTGCTTCTGGCACTTGCCATTGTCGTGCTCTTGCCGGGGCTCACGGGCTTTACCAGCCTTGATGGCACGGTCAACGCTCGCTTTGCAGTGATCAACGCGCCGATCGATGGCGAGATTGAGCAGGCACCACCCCGGATCGGCACCCCGGTAGCCGCCAGCGAGACGCTTCTGACGATCCGCAATGATCGGGTCAATCGGGCGATCCTTGCTTCGCTTCAGGCGGAAGGAAAGACCGCGGTAGATCGCGTTGCCGCGCTCGAGCGGGAACGGGACGAACTTGTCGCGTTGCGCACCCAACTCGCCGATCGGCTCGAGAATTTCAAGAACGCCACCATTGCAAGTCTGGAACGCGAGCTTCGCATCCTGCAGAAGCGGGTCGAGGTATCGCGCGCCCAGGACTTCGTCGCCAAGGTAGACCTCGACCGACGGCAGGAGTTGGAGTCGAAAGGGATTTTTACGCGCAAAATGGTGGAGTCGGCCGCTGCCGCGGGCGCCGCCACGGGCGGTGAGGTCGAGATCAGCAATCTGTCGCTCGAGCTGCTCGAACAACGACTGACGGCGCTTCGTCAGGGGATATTCATAGTGGGCGATGGTCAAAACGATGTACCCTATTCCCGCCAGCGCCAGGACGAGGTGATCGTTCGCATAAACGATATCAACACCCGCATAGTCGAAAACAGCACGCGCGCCGACCAGATAGACCATCAATTGGTCGAGGAGGAGAAGCGCGTTCGCAGTCTCGAATTGGCGGCGGTCTCTTCGCCATTCAGCGGCGTGGTGTGGACCCGGAACGTCGTCAACGGTTCCAATGTCATCTTGAACAACGAGCTGCTGCGTATCCTCGATTGCCGCGAGCTTTTCGTCGATATCCTCGTTCCCGAAGTCGATTACGACGAGATCTATCCGGGTCGCGAAGCGGAGGTTCGGCTCCTCGGTCGGAGCGAAGTCTTCAAGGCGAAAGTGCAGGCAGTCAAAGGCTCTTCTGCCGTTGTCGAGAAGGACAATCTAGCTGCCAAGGAGCCGGAGGCCGAGGAGCGCGATGCCAGGATCCGCGTTCAACTCATACCCTCAGCGCTCAACACCGATTTCGGCAATTTTTGCCAGGTGGGGCGGACCGCCCAGGTACGCATCTCCAGGCACAATCTGCAACTGACGCAGTGGATCAAAGGCTTGTGGTTCAACCTCTTTTAGCGCTCGCGCCCACATTGCTGGTTATCGCCTTCTTCCTGCTTGGGCCATCCAACTGGTCACGGCATCAAAGCTGGGCGCGCACGATCACCTGCGCCGTCGTTGGCGCTGTCGCACTGCGCTATATGGTCTGGCGTCTTTTCGAGACCGTTCTTCCCTATCCAGCCGATGGCGCGAACGCATGGTGGGTTTGGGTTGTTTTCATCATCGAGCTCCTTGCCTTCACCGAGGTTGTCCTTTTCCTCATTTTGATGAGCCGATACGTTGACCGGAGTTCCGAAGCGGACCGCTTGGGAAAGACGTTCTTCGCTCGCGAACAACAGGATCTGCCTACAGTCGACGTTTTTATTCCGACCTACAATGAACCGCTCGATGTCTTGGAGCGGACGATCGTCGGGGCGTTGGCACTCGACTATCCGAAAGACAAGTTCAAGGTCTATGTCCTCGATGACGGCAGGCGTGATTGGCTGAAGAGCTTCTGCGCAGAGCGAGGCGCGGTCCACTTGACGCGAACGGACAATGCGCACGCGAAAGCCGGAAACATGAACAACGGGCTCCGCGCGAGTTCGGGCGACTTCATTGCCATTTTCGATGCCGACTTTGTTCCTTATCGCCATTTTCTCAAGCGTACTTTGCCGTTCTTCTCGGACGAGGAGATCGGCATCGTCCAGACGCCGCAGCATTTCTTCAATGTCGATCCGGTCCAGTCAAACCTGGGTCTGGAGAACATCTGGCCGGACGAACAGCGCCTCTTTTTCGACGAGATCGCTCCGAGCCGCGACGTCTGGGACGTCAGCTTCTGCTGTGGGTCGTGCTCGATCGCCCGCCGCAAGGCAGTCGACGCGATTGGCGGCTTCCCGACGGAGTCGATCACCGAAGATTTGTTGACGACACTGTCGATGCTGAACAAAGGCTACAAGACCCGTTACTTGAACGAGCGCCTGTCGATGGGGTTGGCAGCCGAGAACCTGACGGGCTATTTCGTCCAGCGAGAGCGCTGGTGCCAGGGCGGCATCCAGACGCTCTATCTCCACAACGGCCCCTTGCGCGGACCGGGCTTGTCGTTGTTCCAGCGGATCATGTTTCTTCCCATGTCCTGGCTCGTGCAGTACGTCGTGCGCCTGATCGTCCTGATGGTGCCAATCGCCTATCTCTGGTTCGGCGCCTTGCCGCTGCACTTCACCGGCGTTGCCGACTATGTCTCTAACCAGCTTCCCGTTCTGGCGGCCTATTTCCTGTTGATGCTGTGGATCACCCCGACGCGCTACCTCCCTGTAGTTTCCAGCGCCGTCGGGACGTTCGCAACCTTTCGCATGCTGCCGACGGTCGTTTCCAGCCTCGTACGGCCCTTCGGCAAGCCGTTCAAGGTGACCCCGAAAGGCACCGGTAACGAGGCCAACGCCTTCGATGCCTACACGTTCTCTTGGATCGCGGGCTTCATCACTGCCACAGCACTGGGGCTCCTGATCAACATCGTTCCGGAAACGGCGCGGATACACGGCTCGTTTTCGGCGATTGGGGCCGTATGGTCGGGGATCAACATCGTCGTCCTTGTCATCGCTTCTCTCATCTGCTTTGAGAAACCGTGTCGCCTTTTCCAGGCTTTTAGGCTCGATGAGCCCGCCAATGTCGACGGCACGCCGGGGCGCGTGGTCAGCCTCTCACTCGACAAGGCGGTGGTCGCCGTTCCGACTGAAGTGCGTTTCCAGTCCACACAGGTGACGCTCAGACTTGATGGCTTCGAGCCGCTACATGCAGATCTCAGGCAAGTGACGCAGCGGCGCGGCGACATCTCGCGCGCCGGAGACAAGAGGCGCTTCTACCTTCACCTTCACTACGAACTCAGCGGCAAAGAGCGCGACCAGATGATCGTCAAGCTCTATACCGGGCGCTACTCCCGAGACGTCCCCGACATCGACAAGATCGCTGTTTCGGTGAACCTGCTACTGCGCGCCTTCGGACGCACGCGCACCGTCTCCCAATAGCAAACTCCAGCCGCCGATTTCGACCGAGTGATCTCCATTAACCTGCGCGGCAGCTTCTTCGTTGGAAGAATGGCGATTGGGCTGATGGAGGGGACAGTGGAGGTGCCGGCCCGTCTGATCATGACCGCGTCCGACATGGCCTATTACCGCCGCGAGACCTTCTCGCCCTATGTCGCCTCCAAGCATGGGGTGCTCGGGCTGGTGCGGCTCCTGGGCGAAGGAATTTGCACCGCGGGTTGGAATGCGATGCCGGCCGCCTGGTGGAGCTGCCCTCGCATTGGGGTCTCGACGACTGGGCGCAATATGTCCAGTCTATGGATCTCCACTACATGATGCCGATCCGCGCGCCGGAGCAGGGCTTTGCCGCCTTCGCGCAGGAGTTCGAGGCCGCCTACCGGCACGGCGCGCTCTGGGTGCCGGTCGTGCATCCATTCGCCACCGGACGCCTTGCGCGCTGGGAAGTAGTGCACCGCTTCCTTGAGCAGGTTCTTCAGCGCGGGGACGTCTGGTTCGCGCCGATGGAGGAGATCGCGGCGCATGTGCGCACGGTCGTCGACAAGGGACTGTGGTCGCCGCGGATCGACCGGCTGCCCTACTACGCCGAGCCCGTTCGGGTTCGGTAGGGCAGGGAGCGGAAAATGCTGCGCGGCATCGGCTACGTGGTTGCAGAGCGGGGCGGTGAGGACGTGAGCAGTGAAACTGCGGTCTGCCTTGCGTTTTCCGGCTGGGCAGGGCGCATGCTGCGCCGCTTTGCACCATGTCTGCCCTCAGCGATGCGGCGGTTGCTACACCTGGACCGGCCCCAGATCATTTCATCGTTTCATCGAAACAGTGAAATGATCCAACTCGTCGAAGCAACGCAATTCCGGGCGGAAAACCGTTTCACACATTTCCTGGAATTGTCCTAGGACTGAGCCGTCTGGCCCTGGTTTCCGGGGCCAGCGGAAAACATCAGTGCGGCTTTCGCACGCTCTCGGTAATCGCCTCTGCCAGGGTTTCGGCCGCGCGTGACGGCTTGTTGCGGGGATAGGCGATGTGGAACATATCCTCGAAGGTCATGCGCTCGGGGGCAAGGACCCTGAGGCGGCCGGTGCGCACCCATTCCTCTGCATAGTGATCGGGCAAGAAGCCGATGTAAGCACCGGAAAGCAGAAGCAGCAGTGTGCCCTCCATATGCGGCGTTGCGGCGGCCCAGGTGAAGTTCACGCCGCAGATCGTCTCGTTGAGCATATAGGTGCGGCCGGCAAAGGACTGGGATGCCAGCACCGCGTCGGTGAGCTCTTCGTCGGGGTGGGCAAAGAGCTGGTGGCGCTCGGCGCAGTAGAGTTTCTGGACTTCGGAAAACACCGGCTGGCTACGGACATGCGGCGTGACGCTGCCGACCGATGGCATGAGCACGACCTGGTAGGAGCCGTTCAGTAGCCCCTGGTGCAGCACCTGCGGTGCTGCGACATCAATTTCCAGATGCACGCGCGGCGCTTTCGCATGGAAGCTGGCGAGCGCGCCCTGAAGGTCGAGTTCGCGATTGGTGATCATCGCATCGACGGTGCCGAAGCTGAGATTGCCGGAAAGCTCACCCTGCGCCTCGCCGATGCGGCTCTGGAATTTCTCCAGCGAGCCGAAGAGTTCGAGCGCCGCGTCATAGACGAGCCGCCCTTCCTCCGTTAGCTGGAAGCCGCTGCGGCCGCGGGTGCACAGGCGCAAGGCCAGCCGCTGTTCCAGATTGCGCATATGGGTGGAGATTGTCGCCTGCGTCATGCCGAGCGCTGACTGCGCGGCGGAAAAGCCGCCGTGCTGCACGACTGAAGCAAAGACGCGCAGCAGCCGGAGTTCAGCATCGCCCAGCGATAGGTTGAGAACGCGGTGGCGAACCTTGTTGATCATGCATTGATTAAGTCACAACTAAACATCCAATCATAGATATTTTTAAGTGTATCGGCCTTCCGCACACTCCTTCATCTGTGGAGGAGACACATGACCAGCAATTCCTATGAAACCGGGCGTCTGAACTTGCCGTTCGTCGGCATCTGCACCTTCGGCAAATATCCCTACCAGCCGGACTGGGACGCGATCGACGCCGACGTGGCGATCCTCGGCGCTCCGTTCGACTGCGGCACCCAGTGGCGTGCCGGCACCCGCTTCGGACCGCGCTCGATCCGCGAGGCCTCGACCCTCTTTTCCTTCGGCCACGGCGGCGCCTACGATCACGAGGACGACGTCACCTATCTGCCGAGCGGCGCGGTCTCGATCGTCGATATCGGCGATGCCGACATCGTCCACACCGACACGATGAAGAGCCACGCGAACATCGAGTTCGGCGTCCGCAAGATTTTGGCCGCCGGCGCACTGCCGGTGGTGCTCGGCGGTGACCATTCCATCAACATCCCGTGCGTCAATGCCTTTGCCGAGGATTGCGAGAAGAACGGTCCGATCCACATCGTGCAGATCGACGCCCATCTCGATTTCGTCGACGAGCGCCATGGTGTGCGCTACGGCCACGGCAACCCGATGCGGCGTGCGGCGGAAAAGCCCTATGTCAGCGGCCTGTCGCAGCTCGGCATCCGCAACGTCTCCTCCACCGCCAAGGAAGGTTATGAGGATGCCCGCAAGATGGGCTCCGATATTCTCTCCGTTCGCCAGATCCGGGCGCTGGGCACGGATGCGGTGGTCGAGCGCGTGCCGGCCGGCGCACGCTACTATGTCACCATCGACATCGACGGCTTCGACCCGTCGATCGCGCCGGGAACGGGAACCCCGTCGCATGGCGGCTTCATCTATTACGAGGTGCTGGAGATCCTGGCGGCGCTCGCCAAGCGCGGGAACATCGTCGGCATCGATCTGGTCGAGGTCGCCCCCGACTACGACCACACCGGAGGCACCTCCATTCTGGCCGCGCAGGTTCTTATGAACCTCATCGGCCGCGTCATGCATGCAAGAGCCGAAAAACGCTGAGCGAAGACCCGGGAAGGGCCGGCACGCCTGCGGCGGCCGACGAGGAGGAAGAGACATGGACGAAAGCGTCCGCAATTATCTCGATCAATACGGCGTCAGCGATGCGACGCGGCGGTTTCTGGCCAAGCCCCAGAAGATGTTCATCGGCGGCGCCTGGGTCGACAGCGGCAATGGCGCGACCTTCGATATTTTTGAGCCCTCCACCGACGGCCTGATCACCCGCGCGCCCTCGGGCACTACGGACGATCTCGACCGGGCCGTCCGCGCTGCCCGCACCCAGTTCGATGGCGGCGCCTGGCGTCTCCTCAAGCCGCTCGAGCGCGAACGGCTGCTGCATCGCCTTGCCGACCTCATCGAGACCCATGCCGACGAGCTGGCGGAAATCGAAGCCATCGACATGGGCAAGTCGGTGACCTTCGCCCGCGAGATCGACATCCAGGGCACGGTCGATACGTTCCGCTATTTCGCCGGCTGGCCGACAAAGCTGCACGGCCGCACCGTCGAACCTTCCATTCCCGGAAATTATCTCGCCTATACCCGCAAGGAACCGCTCGGCGTCGTCGCCGCCATCGTGCCGTGGAACTTTCCGCTGCAGACCATGGCGTGGAAGCTCGCAGCTGCCCTTGCTGTCGGCTGCACCGTCATCGTCAAGCCGGCGGAACTCACCTCGCTATCCACCCTGCGCTTTGCCGAACTGGTGCAGGAGGCCGGCATTCCCGATGGCGTGGTCAATATCGTCACGGGCAAGGGCAGCGTCATCGGCGCGGCCATGTCGACCCATCCGGGCATCGACAAGGTGACCTTCACCGGATCGACGCCCGTTGGGCAGGAGGTCGGCCGCACGGCGGTCGGCAATCTGAAGCACGTCACGCTGGAACTCGGCGGCAAATCACCGGTGCTGGTGCTCGACGATGCCGATCTGGCAAGTGCTGCCCGGGCGGTGGCAAACGGCGTGTTCTTCAATTCCGGCCAGGTCTGCGATGCCGGCACCCGCGTCTATGTCCAGCGGTCGGTCCATGACGCCTTCCTCGAAGAACTGGTCGCTGTCACCCGCACGCTGAAGCTCGCGCCAGGCCTCGACCGTGATTGCTACATCGGCCCCATGGTCTCGGCGCAGCAGAAGAAGGTGGTTTCCAGCTATATCGAGGCCGGCTGCCGCGAAGGCGCGGAGCTGATCCATGGCGGCGGCAGCGCCGACCGACCGGGCCATTTCATCGAACCCGCCATCTTTGCCTATTGCAAGCCGGAGATGAGCATCGTGCGCGAGGAGATTTTTGGGCCTGTGCTGGTCACCAGCCCTTTCGACACGCTGGAGGACGCAGTTTCGCTGGCGAACGACACGCCGTTCGGCCTCGCCGCCGCGATCTACTCGAACGATCTCGCGCGCGTGCACACGCTCATCCCGCGCCTGCATGCGGGCTCTGTCTACGTCAATGCCCACAGCACCATCGATCCTTCCATGCCCTTCGGCGGCTTCAAAGCCTCGGGCTTCGGCAAGGACCTGGGGCCGGAGCAACTCGACTACCTTATGGAGACCAAGGCGGTGTGGATCACGTTGCCGTAAACCTTGCGGCCGCCGCCCATGGGCGGCCGCTTCGCACCACCGGCGGCTGATGGAGCCGCCTTTCATCGCAGAAAGACGCCGAAGGCGCGACGCGATAGGGGAACCAAAAATGGAAAACGATATCGCCTGGCAGAACGAACTGGGACGCCGCGCCCGCATCTATGAAGACATCGAGGCGGGTCACCGCTTCGAAGGCACGATGACCGCCCTCGATTATGCCGGCATGACCGTACTGACGCTCGTGCTGGTCCTCGGCTCCTGGTTCTGGGGGGCATGAGATGACCGAACACGTCGCCAATGGCGGGCTTGCCGCCGCTGAAATCCAACGGGAGGAAGCCTCCGCCAACCGAGCCGCGGCCGAACGCGGCGATGCACCGCTCCTGCCCGCTGAACGGCTCTGGGGTTTCTGGGAATTCACCTACGCCAATTCGGCGCTCGCCATCGCCACCTGGGCCTTCCTGATCGGCGGCTCCGTAGGCCTCTTCGTCGGACCGAAGGAGGGCATCGCCGCCATCATCATCGGCAACATCGTCGGTGTCATGTTGACGGCACTTGCCACCACGCCGCTTTCCGGCCGCTACGGCATCGAGCAGTTCGTCGCGCTGCGCAGCCAGTTCGGTTATAACGGCAGCCGCGTCGTCTATGTGCTGGCCGTCGTGGTGCTCACGATGGGCTGGCTTGCGGTGCTGGCCATGATGTTCGGCCGCTCGATCGACGGGTTGACAGCGCTGAGCTCCGGCGAGGCCACCAACCCGACCGGCATCAAGATGATCGTCGCCGCCGTCGGCGCCATCCTCGTTACCTGGTTCATCGTCGCCAAAGGGCCGACCTCGATCAAGTTCTTCAACATGGTCGTCTCGCCCGCGCTGGTGATCCTGATGATCGTGATGCTCTACCTCATTCTCCAGCACCGCTCCTTCTCCGAGCTGCTGGCGATGCCGGCGCTTTCCCCGCCGTTTGAGGATAATACGCTCAACTTCATTATCGCTATCGAAGTGAACCTTGCCGCCGGCTTCTCCTGGTGGCCCTATATCGGCAATCTCGCCCGCCTCACCCAGAACGAACGCACCGCCTTCTGGCCGAACATCCTCGGCATTTTCGGTGCCGCCGCACTCGGCGAAATTGTCGGCCTGCTCGCCGCCGTCGCACTCGGCGACAGCGACCCGACGATCTGGATGACCAAGATCGCCGGCCCCGTCATCGGCATCATCGCGCTGCTCTTCGTCGCCTTCGCCAACATGACCTCGATGGCCAACATCCTTTACACCTCCATCGTCGGTCTGCGGCAGGTGGGCACGGCCTCGGTGCGGGCCATCTCCTGGGGGGCGATCCTCTTCCTGTTCTGCGTCATCCCGCTCGGCCTCGTGGTCTTCTATCCGCAGATGTATGACGGCTTCTTCATCTTCCTCGTCTGGACCTCGGCGCTCAATTCCGCGCTCGCCGGCATCGGCATTGCCGATTACTTCTTCCTGCGCGGGCAGAAGCTCGACATGCGCAGCCTGCACGGTCCGCAGGAAAACGGTCCCTACCGTTTCTGGGGTGGCTTCAATCCCATCGGCCTCTTTGCGCTTGCCGTCGGTTTCGCGGTCTACGTGCTCGTCTTCAATCCGCAGACACTCGCGAGCCTGCCGGCGTTCAAGTACCTCACCGCCTCCGTGCCTTCCTGCCTTGCAGCCGGCGCGGTCCACTATGTCCTGACCCGACTTTTCGCCCGCGGGCGTGGCTGGGGCCTCTATCCGTAAGATCGGGATGACCGCCATGAGCGATACCTACGACTACATCATCATCGGTGCCGGATCGGCCGGCTGCGTGCTCGCCAACCGCCTTTCGGAAGACCCGGCCGTAAAAGTCCTGGTCCTCGAATACGGCGGCAGCGACAAGTCGATCTTCATTCAGATGCCGACGGCGCTGTCCATCCCGATGAACGGCACGAAATACAACTGGAAATACATGACCCTGCCGGAGCCCGGCCTCGACGGCCGCCGGGTCCACTGCCCGCGTGGAAAGGTCATCGGCGGTTCCTCCTCGATCAACGGGCTTGTCTACATGCGCGGCCATGCCCGCGACTTCGACGAGTGGGAGGAGCTTGGGGCGCGCGGCTGGCGCTATGCCAATTGCCTGCCCTATTTCCAGCGCGCCGAAAGCTGGCAGGACGGGGGCGACGCCTATCGCGGCGCCGCCGGCCCGCTCGCCACCAATGCCGGCAACAGGATGCGGAACCCGCTCTACCGGGCCTTCGTCGATGCTGGCCGCGAGGCGGGCTATATCACGACGAAAGACCCGAACGGCCATATGCAGGAGGGCTTCGGGCCGATGCACATGACCGTCAAGGACGGCGTGCGCTGGTCGACGGCCAATGCCTATCTCAAGCCGGCGATGAGCCGGCCGAACCTCACGGTCGTCACCCATGCCATGACGCGGCGTGTACTGCTCGAGGGAAAACGTGCCGTCGGCGTTGAATACGAGCTGGGTGGGGAGCGCGTCGTGGCGAAGGCAAGCCGCGAAGTGCTGATTTCCTCCGGCCCGATCGGCTCGCCGCACCTCCTGCAACGCTCCGGCATCGGCCCGGCTGCCGTGCTGCAAAAGGCGGGCGTCGAGGTGCTGCACGATCTGCCGGGCGTCGGCGAGAATCTGCAGGACCACTCCGAGGTCTACATCCAGTATGCCTGCAAGGAGCCGATCACGCTCAACGGCAAGATGGGGCTTTTGAGCAAAGCCCTGATCGGTGCGGAGTGGCTGCTCTTCAAGAAGGGGCTTTCGGTCTCCAACCATTTCGAGAGCGGCGGCTTCATTCGTTCCGACGCCTCCCTCCAGTGGCCGGATATCCAGTTTCACTTCCTGCCCGCCGCCATGCGCTATGACGGCAAGAAGCCGCTCGACGGTCACGGTTTCATGGTGCTGACGGGGCCGAACAAGCCGAAGAGCCGCGGTTATGTGCGGCTGCGCTCGCCGGAGGCGCACGAGCAGCCGGATATCCTCTTCAACTATCTCGACCGCGAGGAGGACCGCGAAGGTTTTCGGCGCTGCCTGCGGCTCACCCGCGAAATCATCGCCCAACCCGCCTTCGACCGCTTCCGCGGCGAGGAGATCGCGCCCGGCAAGGATGTGCGCAGCAACGACGAGATCGACGCCTGGGTGCGTGAGACCATGGAAAGCACCTACCACCCCTGCGGCTCCTGCCGCATGGGCGAGGACGAGATGGCCGTCGTCGACAGCGAACTCCGGGCGCGCGGCATCGGCGGCCTCCGGGTCATCGACAGCTCCGTCTTCCCGGCAGAGCCGAACGCCAACCTCAACGCGCCGACGATCATGCTCGCCGAGCGTGGCTCAGACATGGTGCGCGGCAAGCCGCTGCTTGCTGCCTCCAATGCGGAGGTCGGCGCGGCTCCCGGCGTCGGCGTCACCCAGCGCAGCGGCAAACCGCTGCGTGCCTTTCGGCACTGAGGCGGCCGCGATGTTGCGGGGGATCGGCTATGTGGTTGCCCGGCGGGATCTGGACAATCCCGAGGAGCCGCGCGATTGGGCGCGCTTCATAGAGGCGCATTTTCGCGGGCTCCTGGTCCGCTTTGCCGGCTGGTCCCTTGGGGCTCGACGGCAGCAGCCTCAAGGCCAGGAAAGCGCCTCGGCGAAGCGGCCGAGATAGGACCGCATGCGCTCTGCGGGTACGCCGGCATAGCTCAGGCGGCCCCGGCGGTGCACCGCCATCCGCCCGTGCGAAACAAGGCCCGTGCCGGCCGAGTAGAATCCGCATCAGGTGAACGCCACCGCGTTAGGCATTATCGCGTCTCGTGAAAGTTGTTGGAATCAACCGTCCTTGCCATTTTTTGCCAAGGACGGTATTCTTTTTCACATGAGCACAATGAACATTTCTCTGCCGGACTATTTGAAGAGCTTCGTCGATGAGCAAGTCGCCGGGCGGGGCTATGGGACGAGCAGTGAGTATATCCGGGAGTTGATTCGTCGAGATCAGGACCGGCTCACATTGCGCAGGCTGTTGCTTGACGGTGCTTCCTCTGATCAGACTGAACCGGCCGACGCTGATTATTTCACCAGGTTGCGCGAACGAGTTCGGCAGGCCAAGTGAGTTACAAACGGATTATTCCACGTGAATTGGCTCGCAATGATGCCGAAGCGGCCGTCGACTATTACGCAAGCGAGGCGGGACCTGAAGTTGCCCACGGATTTATCGACGCTCTTCAAACGGCATACGATTTGATCGCGAACCATCCGGAATCTGGATCATTGAGATATTCGTACGAATTGGGATTACCTGATTTGCGGAACGTCTATTTGAAGAGATACCCATATCTCGTCTTCTATCGCGAGCAGGCTGATTATATCGACGTTTGGCGTGTGCTTCATGCCAAACGGGATATCCCGCAGTGGATGCAGGGCCCGGAAAGTCACTGATCTCTCGGAGATATCCACTGTTGGTCTACGAGCCCATCGTCGGGTCGGCTTCGAGCCATCGTGGTGCGCGTAAAGACCAGAACGAGGACGGCCCCTGCGGCCGGAAGTTCGGTCCGCTCTATAATCGAATGGCATCGAGAATGGCCTGTATCAGTCGGGCTGATGGCACGTTGCGAGGTCTGAGCAAGCCGATCTCGCGGCACGGTGCGTTGCGCAGCGGAAGCCGGGCAACGCGCAGGTTGTCGAAGAGGGACGAACGCCAGTCGGGCATGAGCGATACGCCTAGTCCAGCTTCAACCATGACCGATATGGCTTCGAGCGAGTCGAGTTCCAGCCACTCGCGAGGAAGAATCCGCTGGGATTGAAGATAGGCATCTGCCAAGCGGCCGCCCCAATTGCTTCTGTCGTATCGGATGAATGGTTGCTCGCGAAGCAAGCGGTCGGCGGTGAAGTTCGCGAGGTCGGGCGGCGCCAGAAGGACGAACGGCTCCGACCGGATCAGTTCCCAATGTAAGGTCTTGGGTATCGGGAAGGGCGGTTTGACGAGGATCGCCGCGTCGATCTTTTCCTCCAGCACGCTGTTATAGAGCTCTGCCGACGTTCCCGGCAGCAGGAAGATGTCGACGCCCGGCGTCGTGTCGAACACTTTTCGTAGCGCATTCGGAAGCAGGCCCGTCAGTGCCGTCGAGATGGCACCAAGCCGCAGTTCTCCGAATGCCTGGTCGTCGTGTGCCAGTCCTTTCAACTGTCTGACTTCCGATAGAACGCGTCGGCTCTTTTCAAGGATCGCGACGCCCGCTTCGGTTGGCTTCACCCGCCGGCCTGATCGCGCCAGAAGGGGCAGCCCGATCTCGTCTTCCAACGCCTGGATACGTTGCGCGACCGCGGCCGGCGTCACACCCAGGCGGCGCGACGCCTCAGCCAGAGAGCCGTGTTGAACGACGGCCAGGAAGGTTTCGAGAAAGCGGGTTTCCATCGATACTTTTACTATCGTCTGAAGGAATAAAAAGGAAGGTTTTTCTCTTGTTTGCGCGTTGCCATAGTGCCCCGGAAACAAAGGAGGAAGAGGTGGATCTACATTTGAACGGCAAGACGGCGCTTGTCTTCGGCGCCGGCGGTGGACTTGGCGGCGCAATCGCAAGGTCGCTTGCGGCCGAAGATGTTTCCGTCGTCGTCGCCGACATCCACGAGGAAAGCGCCAAGGCGACCGCGGATGCAATCAAGGCCGAGGGTGGCAAGGCCATTCCGCTCACCTGGGATATTGGCGACCTGTCCCTGGTTGGTCGGAAGCTCGACGCCATAAACAATGCGTTTGGCCCGGTCGACATCCTGGTCAACAACACCGGCGGCCCGCCGCCGACGCCGGCCGCAGGCCAGTCGCCCGACGATTGGTCGAAGTACTTCGACCTCATGGTTCGCTCGGTGATCGCGGTCACCGATGCCGTTCTGCCGACGATGCGCGAGCGTAAATGGGGGCGCATCATCACCTCCACGTCTTCCGGCGTCGTCGCGCCGATTGCAAATCTCGGAATTTCGAACAGCCTGCGCCTGGCGCTGGTGGGCTGGTCAAAAACCTTGGCGCGCGAGGTCGGGCGCGATGGCATCACTGCAAACATCGTGTTGCCCGGACGCATCGCCACCGGGCGGATCGTGTTTCTGGACGAACAGAAGGCGAAACGCGAGAACCGGCCGGTCGCCGACGTCACCGCCGAAAGTACCGGGTCCATTCCAGTCGGGCGCTACGGCGACCCGAAGGAATACGGTGACACCGTCACCTTCCTTGCCAGCCCCCGCGCATCCTACATCACCGGCTCCGTCATCCGCGTCGATGGCGGTCTGATCAACAGCATCTGATTTGGGCGAGATCGATCATGACACTTGAGCCTCACGTCGTTGAAACCCTGAAGGGCGTATCCACTGCGACGCTAACGACGGTTCTGCTCAAAAGAGGGCTTCGCAATGTCTGGATGCGTGGCACCAAGCCGCTGAAGCCTGGCCAGGGGCGGGTTGTCGGCAAGGCATTTACCCTGCGCTTCATCCCTGCCCGGGAGGACCTCGCCACGCCTGCGAGCTGGGCATCGCCGATCTCCACCCGGGCGGCGATCGAGGCGATGCCCGAGGGCTGTGTCGCGGTCGTCGACGCGATGGGCATCGGCGATGCCGGCATCTTCGGCGACATCCTGTGTGCCCGGATGGCGAAACGCAACGTTGTCGGCCTCGTCACCGACGGCGTGATGCGCGACGCCGAGGGAGTGTTGGCGAGCGGCATGAAGGTGTGGTGCAATGGCATCGCAGCACCGCCGTCGGTCGCAGGGCTGACCTTTGTCGGATGGCAGGAGCCGATCAATTGCGGCGGCGTTGCCGTGCTTCCGGACGACATTGTCGTGGTCGATGACGACGGTGCAGTCCTCATCCCGGCAGCGCTTCTCGACGAGGTGCTCGCCGAAGCGCCTGAACAGGAGCGCATGGAGGCCTGGATCATGAGTGAAGTCGATCGGGGCGTGCCGCTTCCCGGTCTTTACCCAATGAATGCAGAAACGAAGGCCCGGTATGAGGCCTGGAAGGACAGCCAGAAATGACGTTCAGCACGCAATCCAAGGGCGTCTACGCCATCGCAACCACCCCGTTCTTCGAGGACGGCTCGATTGATTTCAATTCGATCGACAAGCTGACGGACTTTTATGAGGAGAGCGGCTGCACCGGCGTCACGATCCTCGGCATCATGGGCGAGGCCCCGAAGCTCGAACCGGAGGAAAGCCGTGCCATCGTCAAGCGCGTGGTCTCCCGGTCCAAAATTCCGGTGATCGTCGGCGTCTCCGCTCCAGGTTTTGCCAGCATGCGCTCGTTGGCGCGTGACTCGATGGAAATGGGTGCCGCTGGCGTGATGATCGCTCCGCCTCCCGCCCTGCGCACCGATGACCAGATCGTCAACTACTTCGCCGGCGCGGTGGAAGCTGTCGGCGAGGATGTACCGTGGGTTCTCCAGGACTATCCGCTGACCCTCACGGTCGTCATGACATCAGGCGTCATCGCGAAGATCATGTCCAACCACACGTCCTGCCTGATGCTGAAGCACGAGGACTGGCCCGGCCTTGAAAAGATATCGAAGCTGCGCGCCATGCAGAAGGCGAAAGAACTTCGCGACTTTTCGGTGCTCTGCGGCAATGGCGGCATGTTCCTAGACTTCGAGCCGGAACGAGGCGCGGACGGAGCGATGACCGGCTATGGCTTCCCGGACATGCTCACCGAACTCATGGGATTGTTTGCGGCCGGAAAAAGGGATGAAGCGCACGATCTCTTCGATGCGCACCTGCCTTTGATCCGTTACGAGCAACAGCTTGGCATCGGCCTTGCCGTTCGCAAGCATGTTCTGAAACGCCGTGGCGTCATCGCCTCCGACGCCCAACGCAAGCCGGCCCAGATGCTGACCCCGACAGCGCGAACAGAAGTCGACTACCTGCTTGCTCGCGTCGCAAGGCATGACAAGCGCGCTGCCCTCTAGTCAGTTCGATCTCTCTGAGCCCGTTCGTAGCTGATCAAGAGCCGCGGACGGGCCTACAAAGTCATCCGTCGTATCTGCGCCTCTTCATCGCGATCTGTGCTGAGGCTCGCGAGGATGATACTTTGGCTTTGGCGATTGTCGAATACACCTGTTGAAGAACGAGGTTTGACGATGCAGGGCCAGGAAACCTTCCTTGATAGGATTTTGCGTATCGGCGTGATCGTTGCGGTCGCGCTCCTGCTTGCGGCGATCCAGTATGTGGTGTCGTCGCGCTCCCTCTATGCCGTCCTCTGAGAGCGGATTTAATCCCCAGAGTTGATGAGCCGCGTGTTAGCGGTTGCTGCGTCAGTCGGATCATTGGAATTGCCCCGCCGTTCAACACGTTAATCGCCAGTCGAACGGCGGGGTGAATGCTCACATCTACGCCGACGTGTAGGCCGTCTTGACGGTTGTGTAGAACTCGGCGGCGTAGCGGCCCTGCTCGCGCGAGCCATGGGACGAGCCCTTGCGGCCGCCGAAGGGCACGTGGAAATCGACGCCGGCCGTCGGCAGGTTGACCATGACCATGCCGGCCTCGGCATTGCGCTTGAAATGGGTCGCATGCTTGAGGCTGGTGGTGGCGATGCCCGAGGACAGGCCGAAGGGGGTGTCGTTGGCCACAGTGAGCGCCTCGTCGTAATCGCGGACGCGGATGACGGACGCGACCGGCCCGAAGATTTCTTCCCGCGAAATCCGCATCTGATTGGTCGCCTCGGTGAACAGCGCTGGCTGCAGGTAGAAGCCGGGCGTGTCGCGCTTCAGGAGCTCGCCGCCAAAGGCGAGCTTGGCGCCCTCCTGCTTGCCGATGGCGATGTAGTCGGTGTCCTGGTTGAGCTGGCTCTCATCGACCACCGGGCCGATATGGGTGCCGGATTTCAAGGCATCGTCGATCGTCAGCCCCTTCATCCGTTCGCCCATGGCGGCCACGAAGCGATCGTGGATGCCCTCGGTGACGATGATGCGCGAGGAGGCGGTGCAGCGCTGGCCGGTGGAGAAGAAGGCGGAGTTGACCGCGGCCTCGACCGCCACCGACAGATCGGCATCGTCGAGCACGACGAAGGGGTTCTTGCCGCCCATCTCCAGCTGGTATTTGCGATTGTGCTCGACCGAGGCCAGCGCCACGCGTTTTCCCGTGCCGGTCGAGCCGGTGAAGGTGATGGCGTGGATATCGGGGCTGTCGAGCATCGCCTGGCCGACGACCGAGCCCTTGCCCATGACGAGGTTCAACACGCCCTTCGGCAGGCCGGCGCGATGGAGGATGTCGACGATGGCCCAGGAACTGCCGGGCACCAGTTCGGCCGGCTTGAAGACGACGGTGTTGCCGTAACAAAGCGCCGGCGCGATCTTCCAGGCGGGGATGGCGATCGGGAAGTTCCAGGGCGTGATGATGCCGACGACGCCGACCGGCTCGCGGGTGATCTCGACGCCGATATTGGGTCGCGCCGACGGCAGAACTTCGCCCGCCAGTCGCAGGCATTCGCCGGCGAAGAAGTCGAAGATCTGGCCGGCACGCACCGTCTCGCCGATGCCTTCGACCAGCGTCTTGCCTTCCTCGCGCGACAACAGCCTTCCGAGCTCGTCCTTGCGCGCGAAGATCTCGTCGGCGGTCTTCCTCAGGATCGCGTGGCGCTCGAGGATGCCGGAGTGCGACCAGGCCGGAAACGCTTCCTTTGCAGCGGCGATCGCGGCGCGGGCATCGTCGGCAGACGCACGGGCATATTCGCCCACCACATCGTTGGTGTTCGATGGATTGATGTTGCGGGACACTTCGCTACTGGCGATCCATTCCCCGTCGATCAGGTTCTTCTGCACCATATCTATACCTCCGCGGCGTTCAGACTTTGATCCTGTCTTCGCTTATCGGACGGGATCGAACTCGCACAAAGCAGAATCTTTCGAGCCCGCCATTGCCGAAACGGCAAACCTGAATGGCCCTTGAGCGTTGCCATATCGGCAATACCAACCGCTAAAAATTGTGCTTTATGAGATGCCAAATTCCATCATCATCGACCCCATAACAAGCAAGGGGAACGATATGTCTCGTTTTATGATGAACCGCCGAGGTTTCCTTTCGAATGCGGCCGCAATGGGCGCGATTGCTGCGACCCATAGCCTTATCAATGTTTCGCCCGGTCTAGCCGCCGATTCCACGACGATTCGGATGCAGCTCGGCTGGCTGCCTTCCAACGGGCTTCTTGGAGAACTCGTTGCCCGCAGGAAGGGTTACTACGCCGAGAAGAGCATCGAGCTCGAAATCGTGCCTGGCGGACCGAATGTCGACGGCGTTGCTGGCGTCGCCGTCGGCCAGTCGACGATCGGCCAGATCTCCTCCAGCCCATCGGTGATGCTGGCACGTTCGGCCGGCGCGCCGATCAAGGCATTCGCAGCCGGCTACCAGAAACATCCCTTCGCGTACTTCTCCCGCAAGGCAAACCCGATTGCCAAGCCTCAGGACATGATCGGCAAGACGATCGCAGCGATCCCGACTTCGGTCATTCTGCTTCGTGCGCTCCTCGCCAAGAACGGGATATCGGAAGACCAGGTCAAGATCGTCAACATGGGTTCGGACATGAACCAGCTCGTGACCGGCCAGGCTGATGCGGTCTGTGGCTGGCTGACGAATGTCAACGCCTTGAAGGTTCTGGGTGATGACCGGGTCGACCTGACGCTATGGGACGGCGGTATCCGCCTCTATGCCAACGTCTACTATACCACCGACGACCAGCTGCAAAATCACGCGGACCACCTTGCTGCATTCGTGTCGGGTTCGGCACGCGGATGGGGCTATGCGCGCGATCACCAGGAAGAGGCCGTCGACATCCTGCTCGAATCCTACCCGAACCTGGACAAGGCGAGCGAGATCGAGGCCATCGGGCCGCTGATGAAGTTCGTGTTCAACGAAACCACCGCTACCGAGGGATGGGGTGGCATGGACCAGGCAAACTGGGAAGAGCAGATCAAGACCTATGCGGATCTCGGACAGTTCACGGGCCCCGTCCCGAATGCAGACGACGTCTACACGATGGCAATCCTGGATGCGACAGCCGATGTCCGCAAGAGCGTAGGTTAAGGCGATGCTGGAAACGCGTAGCAGACCCAACCAGGCAGCAGTCGGTAGCTCCGCCGTGTCGGTGAAGAATCTTCATATCCGCTTCGGCGCAGATGACTCCGGCTTCACCGCACTCTCCGACGTCTCGGTCGAGATACCTGCCGGCTCGCTCGTGACCATGCTCGGCCCGTCCGGCTGCGGCAAGTCCACCCTGTTGCGCACGGTCGCGGATCTCGTGCACATCACCGATGGCTCCGTGTCCGTGCATGGCCAGACGCCGCGCAAGGCGCGCGAGGGCCGCGATTTCGCCTTCGTCTTCCAGGAGGCGACGTTGCTGCCATGGCGCAATGTGATCGACAATGTGCGTCTCCCGCTGCTGGTGGGAAAACGCGAAGCGGGTGCGACCTACGCGGATCCGGAAGAACTTCTGGCTCTCGTCGGGCTGAAGGGGCGCGAAAAGGCGATGCCGCACGAACTGTCGGGCGGCCAACGCCAACGCGTGGCGATCGCCCGCGCGCTGGTGACCCGGCCCCGCATCCTGTTGATGGATGAGCCCTTCGGCGCGCTCGACGAGATCACGCGCGACAAGTTGAACGAAGAGTTGCTGCGCCTCTGGCAGGAAACCGGGACCACCATCCTCTTCGTTACCCATTCGATCCCCGAGGCGGTCTTTCTCGGTCAACATCTGCTGATGCTCGCGGCCCATCCGGGCCGAGTGAAGGAGTTCATGAAGGTCGACTTACCCTATCCGCGGTCTCTCGCGATGCGCGACACGGTCGAGTTCATTAAGGTTACCGCCTATCTGCGCAAACTTTTGGGAGAATGCTGATGGCAAATGCCCTACCATCACAAGCGGATGGCCGCGACTTGACTGACGGCAACAGGTTCAGGGCGCTCGACGCTGCCGTCAGCGCTGCCCTGCGACATCTGCCGGCGACGCTTGCGATCCTTGGTTGCATCCTGCTTTGGCAGCTCGTCGTCTGGGGCTTTTCGGTGCCAACGTTCATGGCGCCCGGGCCAGTCGACGTCATCAAGGCCTTCGGCGAAAACGCCGGCATCCTGTGGACGAACTTCTGGCCGACGCTCATGGAAGCGGTTCTCGGCTTCATATTCGGCAATGTCATTGCCGTTCTTCTGGCGGTCTGGTTCGTCCACAGCCCGCTCGCCGAGCGCGCCTTCTATCCGATCGCCGTGATCATCAAGTCGATCCCGATCATCGCGCTGGCGCCGATCCTGGTGCTGCTCGTCGGCAACGGCATCGCACCGAAGATCATCATTGCAGGCCTGATCTGTTTCTTCCCGACCCTCGTCAACATGGTCCAGGGACTGAAGTCGGCGAGCCCCGCAATGCTCGATCTGATGCGCATCCTGTCTGCCAGCAACTCCGAAATCTTCTGGAGGGTTCGCCTGCCAGGCTCGCTGCCTTTCCTTTTCGCTGCGCTGAAGATTGCGGCAACCAGCAGCGTGATGGGCGCGATTGTCGCCGAGTGGATCGGCTCCAGCTACGGCCTCGGCGCCCTGATCATCGAGGCGACCTACAATTTCCGTTCGCCTCTGCTCTATGCGACAGTGGTGATTGCGGCTTCGCTTGCCGTGGTTCTCTTCTTCGCTGTTTCGTTCGCGGAATCGAAGATCGTCCGCTGGAAACCGACGACGGACCACTGACCCCCAAACCCCTTGCTGCCGGACCTGGATATCCGGGTCCGGTCAACCGACGAAGTCACTGGCTGTGAGCTCCTCACATTTCGCCGGACAGGTCCCCTATGGAGGAACGATTATGGAAACAATCAAAGAACCCTCGCGCAATGCCAGGATCGTCGACCGCTCCGACGTGGTCGTCGTCGGCGGCGGACCGGCTGGCATCTCCGCCGCGGTTTCGGCGGCGCGCACGGGAGCGAGCGTCACGCTGCTGGAACGCTACCCCTATGTCGGCGGCCTTGCCGCTGGCGGCATGGTTCTGGTCCTCGACGACATGGTCAACGGGCTTGAAATCACCGTGCGCGGCATCTGCATGGAGATGATCGAACGGATGAAGACGCTCGGTCTCTGCGTCACCCCAACGGACGGCGACCGCCAGCTCGACTTTCGCGACACGCCGGAAGCCTGGCAAAAGTGGGCGCGCTGGGGCTTGTTCGACTTCCACACGCCATCCGCGCCACATCCGATCTGCTATGCGGCCGCCTTTGATCCGGACGCGTTCAAACGGGTCTCCTATGACATCCTTCGCGAATCCGGCGTGAAGCTGAGGACGCACAGCTGGTTCTCCTCGGCGATCGTCGAAAACGGCACGATCAAGGGCGTGGTCTGCCAGACGAAATCCGGTCGGGAGGCCATCATGGGCGACGTCGTGATCGACGCCTCGGGCGACCTCGACGTCGCTGCCGACGCCGGCGCCCAGCATACGGACGGCAATTTCATCCTGACGACCGTTTCCCGCTGGGGTGGGATCGACACCGCCGCAGCAGAGCGCTTCGAATTCGAAGAACCGGAAAAGTTCAAGGCGATCGATCATGAGGCCAAGCGTCTGATCGGCGGTTGCTGGTCGTTCTGGTGGTTGAAGACGCCGCTGCCGGGCGTCATCTGGCTGAACTGCCCGCACATGCCGAAGCTCTCCGGCCTCAACGTCGAAGACCTGACCTACGCGGAACTCGAAGGGCGTTCCCGCATTGCTCGCCTGCTCGACTTCGCGCGGGCCAACTTGCCGGGCTTCGAAAATGCCCATGTGATCGATTTTGCACCACAGACGGGCGTGCGCCAGTCGCGACTGCTCCAGGGCGAATATGTCGTTACCAAGGACGACGTGATGAACCGCCAGCACTTCGCCGATACGGTGTGCCGCGGCCGCGACTACTACACGCCCTACCGGGCCATGCTGCCGAAAGAAGTCGACCAGCTGATCGTCGCGGGCAGGCACTATTCGGCGACGATCCAGGCCCAGAAGTCGAGCCGCGAAATCCCGCCGTGCATGGCGATGGGCGAGGCTGCCGGCGTTGCCGCCACCGTTGCGCTCAACGCCGGCGTGAAGGTGCGGGACGCCGATGTCCGGGCAATCCAGAAGCAGCTGCGGGCCCAGGGCGCCGATCCCGGCGACGTACCATCCGATAATGCAACCTATCTGGAGGCCGCAGAATGACATCTCTTCCCCTCGACGGTATCCGCGTCGTCGATTTCACCCAGGTCATGCTGGGCCCGTGCTGCACGCAGATGCTGGCCGACTATGGCGCCGAGGTCATCAAGGTCGAAAAGGCCAAGATCGGCGATCTCTCGCGCTGGTCACTGGGGTCGGATCCGGACGGCCTCAACAATCCGGTCTTCTCGTCGCTCAACCGCAACAAGAAGAGCCTGGCGCTCGACCTCAAGCAGGATGAGGCGCGTGCCGCGGTGCGCGCCCTGATCGACACGGCCGACGTGGTCGTCAACAATTTTCGCCCCGATGTCATGGAGCGCATGGGCTTCGGTTATGAAGAGCTCAGGAAGAGCAATCCGCGGCTGATCTACGCCGTCGGTACGGGCTTTGGCCTGGAGGGGCCTTATCGGCACAAGGGCGGACAGGACATCCTCGCGCAGGCGCTTTCCGGTGTCATGCGCCGCAAGTCGGACGCGAGCCATCCGCTGTCGATCTACGCGACGCCGCTTGCCGACTATTCGGCCGGCATGCACCTCGTCCAGGGCATTCTGCTTGCCTTGCTGCACCGTGAAAAGACCGGCCACGGCCAGCAGGTTGCGGTCAGTCTCTACAGCTCGATGCTCGCCATGCAGATGCAGGAAGGCACCACGCACATGATGCGGGAGAAGGACCTGAACTGGGGCGCTTTCCCTCTGACAGGCGTGTTCGAGACCACCGACGGCGCCATCGTCATGGTCGGCGCGTTCAAGCAGAACCCGCTGCGCGACATTTGCACGGCATTGGAGATCGAGGATCTGTCCCTACGGCCGCAATTTGCCGATTTCGACGCACAGATGCAGCGCCGGCCGGAATTGCAGCAGGTCTTCCGCGAGGCGTTCGCGAAGAACAGCAGCGCCCATTGGCTCGGCCGGCTGGAGCAGGTGGACATTCTCTGCGCGCCGGTACGCTCGCTTCCCGAAGCACTCGACGACGAGCAGACGGTGATCAACGGCATGATCCTTCACGCCGGCGAAACGAAGGCCGGTCCGATCCGGCTGGTCGGTTCGCCGATCGATATGTCGGCGGCGACCGTAACGGTGCGCATCGCCCCGCCGAAGCTCGGCGAGCACAATGACGAGATACTCTCGGGGCTCCCCGTTCGCCAGGGAGATGCGGCATGAGCGTCGAGTTCGTCGTAAAAGACCGCGTTGCGACGGTCACGCTAAACCGTCCGGAACGGATGAATGCGGTGGACGCAGCGACCGAAGGCGAACTGGAGGCTATCTGGCAGGAGATTGAAGCCCGCGACGACGTAAGCTGCGTCGTGCTGACGGGCGCAGGCGAACGGGCATTTTGCGCCGGAGCGGATCTTAAAGGGGCCGAAAAGACCGGCCTCGACTACTGGAGCGAGAGCCGGCCGAACGGTTTCGGCGGGCTCGCCTTTCGCCGCTCGCTGGATGTTCCTGTTATCGGCAGGGTCAACGGCTATGCGCTCGGCGGCGGATTCGAGATGGTTCTCGGCTGCGATATCGTCGTTGCCTCGACGAAGGCGGCGTTCGGTCTGCCCGAGGCCCGCGTCGGACGCCTGCCGCTTGATGGCGGCATGGTGCTTCTCCAGCGCAGGATCCCTCACAATCTCGCGATGGGCGTGTTGTTGACCGGCCGGCGGTTTTCCGCAGCCGAGATGCAAGGCTTCGGCATCGTCAACGAGGTGGCTGAACCAGAGGAGCTCGATGCCGCCGTTGCCCGCTGGGTGGCCGAAATCGTCGCCTGTGCGCCGCTTTCGCTTCGCGCGATCAAGCAGACTGTCAATCGCACCGGGCATCTGTCGCCGGCGGAAGCACAAGGGCTGCGCACGCCTGCACTCGTGAAGGCGCTTAAAAGCGAGGATGCCCTGGAAGGCGTCAGCGCCTTCCAGGAGAAGCGCGCGCCCGTTTGGAGGGGACGATGAGCGTGTTATAGGTCGGAGCCCAGGGGAGGGGAGGTTCCAATCGAATGCACGCCAGCATCCTGAAATATTTCGTCTCGGTCGCGCGGTCCGGGTCCATTCGCAAGGCCTCCGAGGAGCTTCACGTCGCATCCTCGGCGGTCAGCCGGCAGATCAAGAAACTGGAGGACGAGCTCGGGATCGCCCTGTTCGAACGGCTCTCGAACGGCCTGAGGCTGACCGTCGCCGGGGAAAACGTGCTGCGCCACGCCCGGGTCACGCTCGAGAATTTCGAGCTTCTGCGCAGCGACCTCGGCGCCTTGCAGGGAAAAAAGGCCGGTCGCGTGCAGATGTCTTGTCTGGACAGCCTGGCCATCCAGTTCCTGCCGGACATGGTCAACACGTTCCACAGCATCCATCCGGGCGTGAGCTTCCATATCCACACCGCCGGTCACGGCAACATCAGCAGCCTGGTCGCCGAAGGTGACGTCGACATGGGGTTGACCTTTGATCTCGCCCGTCCAGACGACACGGAGATGCTCTTTCGCGTACCGATGCCGCTGATGGCTTTCGTCGGACGGGGACATCCGTTGGCGAAGCAGCGGCAGGTCTCGCTCGCCGAATGCGCTCAGTACGACCTGCTTCTGCAACTCGATACGCAGCCGATCCGCTCGCTCATCGAAATCGAACTCTCGGTCTTCGAACGAACCGGGCGGCCCTTTGTGCTGTCGAACAGCCAGATGATGCTCAAGCCATTCATCATCTCGGGGCAGGGAGTGGCTTTCTTCACGCCGATCGGCTTCCTCGCGGAAATCAAGGCGGGCGATGTCGTTCCGATACCGCTTTCCGGATCGCGCCTTCAGAACCTGCATATGGGAATTCTCGTGCAGCGACGCCGGCAGCGAACCCACGCGGCCGAAGCCGTCATCGAATTCGTTGGTGCGGAACTGCTGAGGTTCAGCGACCAGATCATGGAGGCAATCAATCCTTGAGTGAACACCAGGTCCCCGGGCGACTTCTTTTGCATCCTGGCCACGAGGCCGCAAGGCGTGAGCCAAACCTCTTGCGGCATCTGCCTGACGGTGCCTCCTCGGCTGCGATCCCGGCCAATGCCCTCCTGATGCCGCCGCCCGTCAACGCGCATGACCACGGCTATGGCATCCGCACGCTCGATTTCGGCAATGTCGACGATGCTCTGGAAGTTTGGATCCCCGGGCTTCGGCTCCGACCGCGCACCGATCCCTACCTGGAAGCGCTCGTGGCATTCTCCCGGCTGGCGCAAACGGGCATCAGTGCGACCATGCATTGTCACAATTCGCTGAATGTCGACCGACTGGTGGAGGAGGCTGGTGCGGTGATGCGCGCGGCCCGCGACGTAGGCATCAGACTTGCGCTATCCTGCCCGCTTCTCGACTACGATCCGTGGGCTTATGATGGCGGGCCGCAGCGATTGCGGCCGTATCTCGCTCCGGCAGACTGGGACGAACTCAGTGCCTCGATCCCCCAATATGCCCCGCCTTCAATCCAGATTTCGGCGGCCGACTCGGTCGCCGCAGCCAACACCAACCCGCTGATCGATGTCCAGTACGGCCCGATCGGGCCGCAGTGGTGCTCCAATGCACTGCTCGAAAGCATCGCCGAGGCCTCTCACGCAACGGGTCGTCGCATTCACATGCATCTCCTCGAAAGCCCAAGGCAGAGGCTGTGGCTGGACTGGCGCTTTCCGCAAGGGGTCGTCCGATACCTCGACGATATCGGCTTCCTCTCACCCCGCCTTGCCGTTGCCCATGGCGTTCAACTGCGGCCGGATGAGCTGGGGCTGCTGGCAGCAAGGGGTGTGCAACTTGTTTCGAACCCGTCGGCAAACTTGCGCCTGCGTTCAGGCGTGGCGCCGCTCGCTGCCATTCCGGCAAGCGGGCCCGCCTTCGCTTTCGGCCTCGACGGCACGGGGTTTGACGACGACCAGGACCTTTGGCGCGAACTGCGCCTCGGCCATCTGTTGCACGGTGGCCGCGACCTGGCGCGGACCTTTACGGCACGTCGCGTCTTCGATGCCGCGATCCATGTCGGCGCCAAGGTTGTGAATGCGCCAGCGAACGAAGACCTCGTCCTCGTGGACTACGGTGCGCTGATCGCCGACAGCTTGATAGACGATCTGGACGAGGCCGAGGTTCTACTCACGCGAATGACGGCGGCGCACGCGAAGGGACTTTACGTCGGCGGACAGGAGATCATGTGTGATGGGAAGCTGACCCGGGTCGATTTCGAAGGTGCCCGGGCCGAACTCCTGCAGCAGGCGCGTGCGGACCTTCCGCGGCTGAACTGCGAGCGTGAACTCGTGACCAAGCTCGCCGCGGCGACGCGGGCCTATTATTCCGGCTGGTGAGCCCAAGCGGCGAGGCCGCAAAAACATCTCGGGATACGTGCGGCGAGGGCCGAGATGGGACGGCTTTCTACCGGCCTCAAGTTTCGTTTCTCTGGGCAACCGTCGACCTGCGTCTGTGCAGCTGCCCTGTCTTGCTCCTGTGGATCAGGTCTGCTTATGCGACGGTTACCGCTTTCTCGAAGGCGGCAACGAAGGGATGGTCCTGCACCGTCGAGCACTCCTTGCTCCACCCGCCCGGTGAGCCCATTCCGGTGACGTCGGCTCCGAAGAACTCCTTGTTCACAGCGATGAAATGGCGCTGGTTGTCGGCGATCTCGTGATCCCAGACGATGGCATCGACGGGACAGATCGAAAGACAGAGCCCGCAATTTATGCATTCGTCGGGGTGGATGTAGAAGGCACGGCCACCCTCGTAGATGCAGTCCACAGGGCAGGCGGCGGTGCAGTCGCCATCCTTCACGTCGATGCAGGGTTCGGTAATGACATAGGCCATCTTGCTGGTCTCTGAAGAGTTGCTTGCACAGCCAATTATTCAGAGTTTCCCCTGCCGAAGAAGCACAGATATTCGCAACGTCGATTGCCAAAAAGGCAACGTCCGGTGCTTCTTCGATCTTGTTTGATGTCGCCGCGTGGCGAAGTTTTGCGGTAAGCGCCAACCTGAAACGAGCTTGATCACCCGGCCGTACAGCCCAGGATCCTGCGCAAGCGCCTTTGTTCGCTCGCCGGGCTTAGGGCTGCCGGAGGATACCTCTCAGGATCGTCTCGGTGATCGTGGCCGCCGCCTTTTCGTAGTCATCGGCTTTCAAACGGGGCTTTTTGAGCGCGTCGACGGCGACGGGTTCGAAGTCCGAGTAAAACTGGGTCGACGCCCAGAGCATGATGAAGAGATGACGTGGATCGACCGGCAGCATCTTGCCAGCGGCGATCCAGCCCTCGATGACCGCGACATGAGTATCCGTTACCTGACGGATGTGTTCGCGATCCTTCTTGGTCAGGAAGCGGGCGCCTTGAATGATTTCGCTGGCGAAGAGCCGGGACTCGGCCATATTCTTGCGCGTGTATTCCAGCTTCGCCTTGATGTAGAGCCTGAACGCCTCCGCCGGTTCGCGCTCCGGCGAAATGTATTTCAGTGCATCGTCCCAACTGGCGAGCAGATGCGCGATGATGGCGGTGTAGATCTCCTCCTTGGACGAGAAGTAGTAGTAGACGTTTGCCTTGGGCAGGCCCGAAGCCTCGGCAATCTCGGCGATGCGCGTGCCATCGAAGCCCTTGCGGGCAAATATCTCGATCCCCGCCTTGATGATCAGCCGCACGTTACGTTCGCGGATGCGCTCTTCGGGATCTCGTACTGCCCTTGCCATATGGTTTCGCCTCCATCTCGCCGTCGCTTCCTACCAGGCAATCATGCGTGGTGGCGAGATTGCCTTTGCAATTGCCGCGTTTTCCAGCGAAATGCAAGCGTATCGCCCTTCGCCATAAGTTGACGATGTAGTCAATAAAAGTTGACCGAGTCGTCATTTTTTTGCTTTTGAAAGTTGACACTTTGGTCAGCTTTTGTCTAGTCTCATCCTCAATGAACGGAAGGAGAGCCGTAATGCCGATGCGCTTGAAGGAGGCAATGGCGGAGACGTTTGCAGGCTGGGAGGGCGACCTTCCGAATGCATGGCGCGATGCGCTCGGCCCCGTCGGCGACGATTTCGCCCGTATCGATGCGGACCTCGAACTGGAGCCGTGGGAGCCGATCTTCCCGGCGCGCCGCGGCAAGGTTTTTCCCGGTCAGCCAAGGGGCGCGCATGCCCTGGCGGCGTTCGACGGAATTGCGCCCGATGGCGTTCGCTGCCTGGTTCTTGGGCAGGATCCTTATCCCGAACCGGGTTTTGCGACGGGGCGCGCTTTCGAGGCCGGCAATCTCGCCGCCTGGGGTGAGCTGGACAAGATGTTCTCGAAGAGCATTCGCGCCTACATGCAGCTGATTGCGGCCGCACGCCTTGGTGACGAAAGTCTGGCGCGCGATTTCGACCACTGGCCCGATGTGCGGCATCTGCTGTGCGATCCGGCGGGTTCGTTCGAGCCGCCGAGCCTGATCGCCGACCGTTGGGTCGGGGAGGGTGTTCTCCTGCTCAATGCCTCGCTGACGCTCTCTCGCTTCCGTGTCGATATCGATCCACACCAGTCGCGCGGGCATCTGTCCTTCTGGCGGCCGTTGATGCTGCGCGTGGTCGAAATGCTTGTGGCGCGAGGCAAGCCGGTCGTTTTCCTCGGCTTCGGCGCGGCTGCGGCTGACATTTTTTCGGAAGCCGGCGTTGCCGAGGGGCGCACGGACCATGTCGCCTATGTCCAGCGCGAGCATCCCGCCTTTGCCGACAAGGTGCTCGGCCGAGAAAATCCGTTCCTTCTCTGCAATTCTTATTTGGAGGCGATGGGCGGCCGGCCCATCGCGTGGTGAACCATGGCGCGTAACCCGGAATATGATTTCATCGTCGTTGGCGCGGGCTCGGCCGGTTGTGTCCTTGCGAACCGTCTGTCGAAGAACCCAGCAAACCGCGTGCTTTTGATCGAGGCTGGCGGCAAGGATCGCAACCCGCTGTTCCGGCTGCCGATGCTGATGGGCAAGCTGTTCCATTCGGGCATCTACAACTGGCATTATCACACCGAGCCCGAGCCTTATCTCAATGGCCGCTCGCTCTATTGGCCGCGCGGCAAAGTGCTGGGCGGGACCTCCACCATCAACGGCATGATCTACGTGCGCGGCAATCGCCACGACTACGATCGCTGGTCGCAGCTCGGATTGCCCGGCTGGTCCTATGAGGAAGTGCTGCCGGCATTCCGACGTTCCGAAACGCATGTTCAGCGGAAGGATGCCTTCCACAGTGGCGACGGGGAACTCACCGTCTGCCGAGCCCGTGGCAACAATCCGCTGATGGACGTGTTCTGCGAGGCGGGCATCCAGGCCGGCTATCCGGCCAACGATGACTTCAACGGAGAGACGCAAGAAGGCTTTGGCCGCTACGACTTCACCATCCGCAAGGGAAAGCGCTGGTCCACATCATGGGCGTTCCTGCGTCCGGCACTCGGCCGCAAGAACCTCACCGTGCTGACGGGGGCGGAGATCACGCGCCTGATCATCGAAGGCGACCGGGCGTGCGGCGTCGAGTATTTTAAAGACGGCGTGCTGGGACGCGCCCGTGCGGGGCGGGAGGTGATCCTCTCCTCAGGGGTGGTCAATTCGCCCAAGGCGTTGCTTCTGTCCGGAATCGGACCCGCGGACGAGCTCCGGGCGCTTGGCATCGAGCCGGTGTTGGACCTGCCTGGCGTCGGCAAGAACCTCCAGGACCACGTCGACTGCGTCATGAGCTGGGAATGCCGGGAGCCGATCACGCTCTTCAGCGAGCTGCGGGCGGACAAGCTTATTCCCGCCGTTGCCCAGGGCATGCTGTTCGGTGAGGGCGTCACCACGACGTTCCCCTATGAAGCCGGTGCCTTCATCCGCTCGAACGACGGCCTGGTTGCGCCCGACATACAGCTGCACTTCATGCCGGCGCTGGAAAAGACGGCCAACCTGCACTTCCCCAATCCGTTCCGGAAGAAGCAGGCTGTGGAGGCGAACCACGGGTTCACAATCCGCGTCGGCCCCGTCAATCCGGTGAGCCGCGGCGAGATCACGCTGCGCTCGGCGAACGCGACGGACAAGCCGAAGATCCAGGCCAACTACCTCCGTGACGATTTCGACGTTCGCACGATGATCGATGCCATCCGGCTGACCCGTGACATTGTCGGCCAGAAGGCTTTCGACCGCTATCGCGGCAAGGAGCTGGCACCGGGGCCGGAAGCGCTCGACGATGCCGCTTTGACGAGCTGGTTGCGGGCGACCGCCATGACAACCTTCCACCCGGTTGGAACCGCCAAGATGGGCAACGACCCCATGGCTGTGGTGGATGCGCGGCTCAAGGTGCGCGGTATCGAAGGGCTGCGTGTCGCGGACGCCTCGATCATGCCGGTCATCTCAAGTGGCAACACCAACGCGCCAGCCATCATGATCGGCGAGAAATGCGCCGAATTCGTCCTGAACGCATAGGAAGCAATCTGATGATCCTGGAACACCGCACCTACACCTTCAAGCCCGGCACGGTCGACAAGTGGATGAAGAAGTACGAGGCCGACGGCCTTCCCGTGCAGAAGCGCCATCTCAACAAGTTCGTCGGTCTCTATGCCTCGGAACTGGGAACGCTTCACACGACCGTGCTGATGTGGGCCTACGACAGCCTCGCTGACCGCGAAGCGCGCCGCGCGGCCATGTATGCCGATCCGGACTGGCAGAAGTTCATTTCCGAAGTCTGGGCGCTGGACGCGATCCAGAAGCAGGAGGTGATGATTATGAACCCGGCCTCCTATTCGCCGCCGCTTTGAGGCGGCAACTGGCGCCAGTACCGCCAGCGCCGTGGCAAATGCGAATGAGAAACAACAAGATAAAAGAGGGAACGATCATGACAGACAAGACTGGGAAGATTACACAGCACATGATGCAGCGCCGGACATTCCTGCAGGCGAGCGCGGGTGCCGCGGCGCTCGGCTTTGCAGCCAGCATCGTGCCCGAATTCGCCCGTGCGTCCGGCGGGCTGGTCGCGCTGGTCCACACGCAAGCTGCAGGCGACAATGGTCCGGTGGACCAGATGATCGCCAAGCTCAAGCAGCTTTCGGAAGAAAAGGGCTTCGAATACCGCGCTGTCTACGCGCAGGATCCGGCGACCTACGAGACGGTCTACCGCACGCTGGGAGATGCGGGCGCGGCGATCATCGTCTCGACCTTCAACGAAGTGGCCGAGCCCTTCAAAGCGCTGGCGCCGTCCTATCCCAACACCAAGTGGATCCAGCTTTTCGCCGACCCCTTCGAGCCGGCAATCCCGAACGTGGTGACCGTTTCCTACGACTACTATCTTGGTTGCTATCTGTCGGGAGTTTTCGCGGCCAAGATGTCGTCGACCGGCAAGACCGGCTTCATCGGCGGCGTTTCCATTCCGCCTCTCAACGCAGACTTCAACGCCTTCAAGGCCGGCGTGCATTCCATTCGACCGGATGCCTCCGTCATCGCCGCCTTTGCAGGCTCGTTCCAGGACCCTGCAAAGGGTCAGGAAATCGCTACCCAGATGTACAATGACGGCATCGACTACATCCAGACCGATGCGGCGGCCACCGACGGCGGCATCATTGCCGCGGCCAACGAGAAGGAAGGGCGCATGGTGAGCTGCCTCGCGCCCGGACAGTATGAGCTCGGTCCGAAATCCCTGATATCGATCGTCAGCCTGGACTTCGGCGCCTCGCTCTACAACGAGGCCAGCAAGGCGGTTGGGCCCGAATGGAAGGGCGGAGCGCACGAGCATACGGGGCTTGGCACCGGCGTCATCGACTTCATTCTCTCGCCGGTCTTCACCGAACAGGGGCCGGCGGATCTGAACGCCAAGGCGAAGGAAGCGCTGGTCGAGGTCGCCAAGATTCGCGCCGGCATCCTGGATGGATCGATCAAGGTTCCGTTCAACACCACCCTTTGATCTCCTGACGCTGGCTCGCCGAGCCAGCCCGAAGTTTCGAAGGACGTCGGCACAGACCTTCCCTCTTGGGGAAGGTCACTGGGGTTCGCGGATCGTTTCCAGCCCTGTTGACAGCCGCGAACCTCCCGCTCTCGATGGGAACCATTGCATGTCCAATTCTCCGAAATCGGCACTGGAGTGCCGGAACGTCACCGTCAAATTCGGAGACGTGACGGCGTTGTCGGAGGTTTCAGCTTCGTTCGCTCCTGGCCATATCCATGCGGTCGTCGGTCAGAACGGGGCCGGCAAGACCACCTTCGCACGGGTTGCCGCCGGCCTCGTCCAGCCGACCTCCGGCGCGGTCAACGTGATGGGAGACGACATCCGGACGGGGCGGGTCAGCGAAAGCCGGGCCGCGGGCGTGGAGCTCGTCCACCAGAGTTTTGCGTTGCCACCGTCCTTTACCGTCGCCGAGACCATGGAGTTTGGCGCTACGGGCAAGGGCGGCATCTATAGCCGCAAGGGGCTCGCTAAAAAATGGCGGGCGCATCTCGCGGGGCTCGACGTCCAGGTCGACTTGAACCGGCGTATCCGAGACCTGCCGATCGAGACCCAGCAGGGCATAGAGATTGCCCGCGCGCTGGTCACGGATGCGCGCGTCCTCATTCTTGACGAGCCGACCGCAGTCCTGTCTCCCGCGGGCATCGACATGCTGTTCGCGCGCGTTCGCCGCCTTAGGGAACGTGGGGTGACAGTTATCCTCATCCTGCACAAGATCCGCGAGGTGCTGGGCATCGCCGACACGGTCACGGTGCTGCGGGGCGGCCAGAAGGTCGAAGGACCGCTTCCGGTGGCTGAGGTTTCGGGCGAGCGATTGGCCAACCTCATCGTCGGTGAGGCCGTCGCGAAGACGCTCGATCGGCATGATCGCGATGCATTGGTCGGAACGAAGTCACCGGTCCGTGGGGACTCCGATCAGCCGGCGCATGCGACCGGCCCTGCCATCCTTTCGATGAAGGCCGTCTCCACCCGGCCGGACAGCGGGGGCATTGCCCTCGATGGCGTCGATCTGGAGATCCGCCCGGGTGAGATCGTGGGTATCGCCGGGGTGGAAGGCAACGGGCAGAAGACGCTGGTGCGGGCTATCTCCGCTCTCGCCGACCTGACAAGTGGATCGATCCAGCTTGCAGGCCATGACGTGACTGGCGAACCTCTCGCCGCCCGTCGCGCGATCGGTCTTAGGATCATTCCCTTCGAGCGCAACGTCGAAGGTCTCAGCCTCACGAGTTCGCTCTGGCAGAACTGGAGCGCGAGGGAGCTGCTGCAGGGCAGGCTGCTCAAGCTGATCCGTCCCTCGGCAGTGCGCGATGCCTGCGACCGGTCACTCAAGGAATGGAGCGTTCACTACCACAATTCCGCGCAGAAGGCGGGGTCCCTGTCGGGCGGCAATGCGCAGAAGGTGATTCTCGCCCGGGAGATCGATCCCGATGCGAAGCTGATCATCGCAGCCCAGCCGACCCGCGGCCTCGATATCGGGGCCACCGCCTTCGTTTGGCAGGCGCTCCGGCAGGCGCGCGACCGTGGCGCGGCCATACTGCTGATCTCGTCGGATCTCGACGAGCTCTTCGACATATCGGATCGCGTCGTGGTGATGCTGTCGGGACGCCTGAACGGCGAGTTCCGTGCGCCCTTCGACATAGGGTTGGTGGGAGCGGCCATGACCGGTGCCGTTGCAGGGGCAAGCGCATGAAAGACAGTCTCATCACCGTCGTCCGCAGTCTGATCTTTGTGATCTTCGCGCTCATCCTCTGCGCGCTCGTGTTCCAGCTTGCCGGTTACAATGCCCCGGTGACGCTCTGGGCGGTGCTCGATGGGGCATTCCTGCGAAGCGGCGCGATCGAGCAAAGTCTCAGATGGGCGCTGCCGCTGTTCATAACGGCCGTCGGCGTCGGCATTTCCTTTCGGGCGGGTTTCTTCAACATCGGTGCCCAGGGCCAGTTCTATGTCGGTGCCATCTGTGCCGCCTTTGCTGCCGAAGCTCTGAAAGGCGGACCAGCCTTTCTGGTTATCCCGGCCTTGCTTCTTGCCGGCATGCTCGGGGGTGCTCTCTGGGCGCTGTGGCCGGGATTGCTGCGGCTCCGCTCCGGCACCGACGAGGTCATCACAACGCTGATGGGCAACTTTATGGCCGGCCTGCTTCTGGTCTATGTCACCTCAGGGCCGCTGAAGGATCCCTCAGGTTCCGGCCAGCAGGCATCGAGCCGCCCGCTTGATGCGGCCTACCGCATCTCGAATTCTCTCGGTCTCTCCCCGGCGATCATCGCAATCGCGGTGGTCGTTGGCATCTTCATGTGGCTGCTGGTGAACCGAACTTCCTTCGGCGTCCTGGCAAGCCTTGCCGGCCGCAATGGCACGATGGTGGAATGGCAGGGCGCGCGCCTCTGGAAGCTCGGCCTCTCCAGTTTCCTCATTTCGGGGGCGCTTGCGGGCCTTGCCGGCACCATCGAGTTCATGGGGCCGAACGGCCGCATCGCCTCGGGCTTCCTGCCGGCGCACGGGTTCACCGCGATCCTGATCGCGCTTGTCGCCAATCTCTCCGTTCTCGGAACGGCGGTTGCTGCCGTGTTCTTCGGCGGCCTTGCCTCGGCGGCACTCTATCTGCCGATCATGGCGGGGCTGCCGTCGGCGGCGATCGACATCATCAACGCGGCGATCGCGCTGTTCATAACCGCGCGCTCTACCTTCATCGACAAGGTGCTGCGCCTTGGAGGGCGTTCGACATGAATGAGATCTTCATCGCCATCCTGCGCTCCGGTACGCCGCTGATCTACGTCACCCTCGCCGGCGTTATCGCGCAGCGGGCAGGGGTCTGGAACCTCGGTCTCGAGGGCCTGATGATCATCGGCGCCTGCGCGACAATTCTCGGCATCATGCTCACAAAGTCCGTCGGCGCCGCCATCCTCATCGCCATCATCGCCTGCGTGCTGGCCTCGGTGCTTCTCTGGTTCGTCACCGACAGGTTGAAGGCCAATCCTATTATCGCCGGCCTCGGGCTGACTGGTCTCGGCATCGGCGGTACGGCGCTCGCCGTCCAGTCTATCTTCGGCAGCCAGGCAACCGTAACGGCACCTTTCGGCATTCCAAAATTGGGGCCGGCCTTCGGTTCCTATGGCGTGCTGTCGGTCTCGGTTGCGGCCATGCCGCTCGTCGTCTTTGCCATGTGGGTGCTGTTGCGGCGAACGCGCTTCGGCCTGCGGCTGGCCGCCTGCGGGGAGCATCCGTTCGCTGCGCGCGGCGTCGGCGCCAACCCCTCGCGCATGCGGCTCGTGGCGCTTTCGATCGGTGGGGTGCTGTGCGCGATTGGCGGCGCAGAACTTGCCGCTGGCAGCCTGCAGTTCTTTGCCCAGGGCATGACGGCCGGTCGCGGCTTCATGGCGTTTGCTGCCGTCATCTTTGGCGCGGCCCATCCCGTGGGTGCCACCTTCGCCGCCTTGTTCTTTGCCATCGTCGGCGCCATCGGCATCCGGGCGCAGTTGACGTTCGGCGACAGGATTCCGCACGATCTCCTGCAGGCATTGCCCTATCTCGCGACGGTTTTCGGCGTCTGGCTGTCCGGAAAGCTTCGCGGCGGCGCGAAAGCCGCAAGCTCGTTCGCCGAGCTCAGGGATCAGTAATCATGATGCGCGGCGGACGCCATCCTCAGGTCATTCAGTGGTTTCCGGGGCATTTGTCATGAGCGAAATTCTCATCCGCAATGGGACGATAGTTGCGATGGACCGCGCTCACGGCGCAACACCATTTGCCGCTGACATCCTGATCGAAGGCACCGAGATCAGATCGATCGGGTCGGGCCTTGCCGCCAGGCCCGACGCCCAAATTATCGAGGCACGCGGCAAGCTGGTCCTGCCGGGACTGGTCAATGCCCATACGCATTCCAGTGAGACATTCCTGCGGGGGCGCTATGAGCGCATGCCGCTCGAACTCTGGCTGCTCTATGCCTATTCGCTGTTGATGAACGACCCGATCGGCGAGCGCCTGCTGTACCTGCGCAGCCTGCTGCTGGCGATGGAATCGCTGCGCAACGGCGTCACGACGCTCTGCGACGATTTTTTCGACCCGCCCCGGCACGATCTCGACCGGCTTGCCACCGTCTTTCGCGCCTACGACGATGCCGGAATCCGCGCCAATGTTTCCAGCGCGGCGATGAATGTGCATACGCTTGATGCGCTGCCTTTCGTGCGCGACATAATGCCCTCGGCGATGCAGGATCTTCTCGATTTTGGTCCGCCGATGTCGGCAGGAGCGTATGCGGACTATTGCCGCGCTGCCTTTTCCAGCCTGCACGGGATGTCGGGCCGCCTGCAGTTCATGATCGCACCTTCCGCGCCGCAGCGCTGCACGCCCGATCTCATGGCGGCCTGTATGGAGCTGGCAGTTGAAAGGCATGTGCCGTTCCACACGCATGTCCTCGAGACCAAGACGCAGGCGGTGACGGGGCTCGTTCATCACGGCAGGTCCTTGATCGCCTATATGCACGATCTCGGCCTTCTGAAACGCAACACGACCATCGCGCATTCGGTGTGGGTCAGCGACAAGGACATCGAGCTGATGGGGGAGGCGGGCGTCTCCGTTGCCCACAACGCCGTCTCCAACCTGAAGCTTGGGGCCGGGATCGCGCCGATCCGCCGCCTGCTCGATGCCGGTGTGACGATCGGCCTTGGCACGGATGGCGTTTCGTCGAACGACACGTCTCGCATCTTCGACGTCATGCGCGTCGCCGGTCTCGTTCATAGTGCCGCCGGTCCTGACTACGAGAAATGGCTCAGGGCGGACGAGATCCTCACCATGGCGACCATCGGCGGCGCCAAGACGGCGATGCTGGAACAGGTGACCGGTTCCCTGGAAGTCGGCAAGTCGGCCGATCTTCTTGTCCTGGATATGCGAAATTATCCCTTCGTGCCGCTCAACGATGTCGCCAAACACCTTGTCTATTCGGAAAACGGATCGTCGGTGGAAGCAGTGATGGTTGCCGGACGAATCGTCATGCAGGGCGGGCGCCTGACCACGGTGGACGAACAGGCCGTGTTCGACGAGATTTCCGAACTCGTGCCGGCATATCTTGCCGAACACGCCGAGCTTGAGCGCCGCAACGCGATTTTCGAACCCGTGCTGGCAGAGGTCCATCGAATGGCGACCGCGATGGACATTTCTCTCAACCGATACCAAGGCGATGCCGTATGACGCGACCTCGATGGCAGACGATTTTTCCCAGTGACGTAGCCAGCTTTGTTGCAACGCTCCGTAGCAAAAAAATTGGGCAACCGCATCATACGTGTGGCGCGAACCATGACAACAATCTATGGATGATACTGCACGCGTAACTTGCGATTTTCTGGCTCACAAGCTGGGCGAAAGTTCTTCACTGTAGGAAAGCTCTGCTGCACCTGGGCATGGATTGCGGGTGCTTGCGCGATTTGGACGGCCTTCGGGGGAAGGTGGACGGGGAACCGATGACATCAACGATAGTTGTTCTTGTTCTTGTGCTTGCTCTTGCAGGCATGGCGTTCACATGGCTGAAAATGCTCAAGCGTTTTCAGTCGGCTCTCGCCGCCGCCGCTTGGATGCTTCTGGCCATCACCAATGCCGCGCATAGGCGGGGGAACGCCTGGTTCGCCTTCGCTGTTGCCTTCTTGATCAGCCTTATTTCTTTCCAGAGTGCGCACGCGCAATCGGCTGGTTGTAGTGCGATCAACGCAACGTGGGGGAGCGGCGTTTCCTTCTCGAATGGGGACTCTTTGTGGCAGGAGGGACTTAGTGTCCTCGCTGGCGAGAAAGTAACCTACACGGTTACCTCATCCGGTACCGCAACTCCGGGGGAGGCTGGCTTTGCGATGTACAAGAACGATGGTCTTGGTTTTCCTGACGGTACTTCATTTCAAGAACACGCTTCACCCGGCGCGGAATTGAATCTAACCGGTACATTGACAATACCCGCCGACGATAGCCGCTTCGTGGTATACGCTTGGAGCGATCGAGCGGGCGGAACCGTGCAGGCGACGGTCACATGCGCTGGAAAGAGCGACCAGACCATCACCTTCAACAATCCGGGCCCGCAGAGTTTCGGCACGACGCCGACGCTGACGGCGAGCGCCAGTTCCGGGCTCAGCCCGGTCTTCACCTCCGCAACCACCGGCGTTTGCACCATTGACGGCGCAGGAATGCTGACTTTCGTGACGACCGGGACCTGCACGATCAATGCCAACCAGGCCGGAGATACGTCCTATAACGCTGCCCCGCAGGTACAGCAGAGTTTTGCCGTCAACCCCGCCGTTCCGATTGCCGGTGCGCTTTCGGCGACAGTCAGCGCCAACTCGTCGGCAAACCCCATCACCTTGAACCTTTCCGGTGGAACAGCGACGTCGGTGGCAGTCAGTGCGCCGGCTGCGCATGGCACGGCGACGGCTGTGGGAGCCACCATCACCTATACGCCGACGCCAGGCTATGCCGGGCCCGACAGCTTCACCTATACGGCGACAAATGCGGGCGGCACATCGGCTCCAGCGACAGTTACCATCACCGTATCGGCCCCGACCATCGTTTTGCCGAACGTCTCGCTGGCGGCGGGGACCGTTGGGACGGCCTATAGCCAGACGCTGACGGCTTCCGGCGGCACGAGCCCCTATACCTTCTCTGTATCCGGCACATTACCGGCGGGTCTCACTCTCTCGTCCGGCGGTGTACTTTCCGGAACGCCGACCGTGGCGGGGAGCTACAGCTTCCAGATTGTCGCTACCGACAGCTCGACTGGCCCTAGCGCGCCGTTCTCGGGCTCGCGGGGGTACACACTGAACGTCGACGAGATCGTCCCGGCTGCCGGCGCGGTATCGGCGACGGTCAATGCGAACTCGTCGGCGAACCCGATCACGCTGAACCTTTCCGCCGGCACGGCGACGTCGGTGGCGATCGGCACGGCGGCTTCGCACGGCACGGCGTCGGCCTCCGGAACGACCGTTACCTATACGCCAATACCAGGCTACTCCGGCTCTGACAGCTTCACCTACACCGCCACGAATTCAGCCGGCACCTCTTCGCCCGCGACGGTCACCATCACGGTGAACCGACCCACACTGGCCCTGTCGCCAGCGGCGGGGGCGCTGCCCGGCGGCACGACCGACGTTGCCTATAGCCAGTCAATGACCGCATCGCTCGGCACCGCGCCCTATACCTATGGGCTCACCATCACCTCCGGCACGCTCCCAACGGGACTGTCTTTCAATACCGCAACGGGCACTCTTTCCGGCACCCCGACGACGACAGGCACCGTCAACTTCACCGTGTCTGCCGTAGACGCCTACGGTGCGAGCGGCTCGGCCGCCTATTCGCTGACCACCATACTGGCGCTGCAAGCGCCCGTCGCCGGCAATGCGTCCGCGACGGTCGATGCCAACTCGGCGAACAACACAATCACGCTCGCCCTCACAGGCGGCGCCGCAGATAGCGTGGCGGTTGCGTCATTGCCGACCCACGGCACCGCGTCGGCTTCTGGCACGACAATCAACTACACGCCGACATCAGGCTATTCCGGCTCCGACAGCTTCACCTACACGGCCAGCAATACCGCGGGCACGTCCGCGGCCGCGACGGTCACAATCACGGTGAGTGCGCTGCCACAATTGTCGATCAATGACATAAGCCAGTCCGAGGGCAATTCCGGCACTACGAGCTTCACCTTCACAATATCGCTGGACAAACCGGCCGGTGTCGGCGGGGTGACCTTCGACATTGCGACGGCAAACGGCACCGCCAACGCCCCTGGCGACTACACAACCAATTCCACAAGCGGTCAGGTCAGCCAGGGCGCGACCGACGCCACATTCACAGTGCTTGCGCTGGGTGATACGGACTTTGAGTCGAACGAGACATTCTTCGTCAATGTCACAAACGTCGCCGGCGCGACGGTCGTCGACAGCCAGGGTATAGGCACTATCCTCAATGACGACTCAGCGCCTGCTCCGTCGATCGCCAACATCACCCCGAACGCCGGGGGCACGACCGGTGGTACGGTGGTCACCATTACCGGTACGGGTTTCACCGATACGACTGCGGTTACCTTCAGCGGCGTTGCCGGGAGCAACCTCACCGTCGTCGACGACGGTGAGGTCACGGTGACGACGCCCGCTCATGCCGCTGGAGCCGTAGTGGTTGCCCTTACTACTCCGAACGGAACCGATACGTTCAATGGTGGCTTTACCTACCAGACATCGGTTCCGACGATCACGGCATCGGCCTCCGACAGCAATCCGGTGCTCGGCACATCGGTGACCCTCACGGCGACCTTGGCCGGCGGCGCGTCACCGACGGGAACCGTCACCTTCAAGAATGGATCCACGACGCTTGGAACCGGCTCCGTCTCCGGCACCACGGCCGCCTTCAGCACCGCGGCGCTGGCCGTCGGCGCGCAGTCCATCACCGCCGAATATTCCGGTGATGGCAACAATGCCGCTGCGGTCTCGGCCGCCGTCACCGTTACGGTCGGGCAGGTTGCCCCAACGGTCACGGTCTCGGCCTCGAACAGCAATCCGGTGCTCGGCGCATCGGTAACCTTCACGGCGAGCTTGGTCGGCGGGGCGTCACCGACAGGAAGCGTCACCTTCAAGAACGGATCCACGACGCTAGGAACCGGCTCCGTGTCCGACACCACGGCCACGTTCAGCACCGCGGCGCTGAGCGTCGGCGCGCATTTCATCACCGCCGAATACTCCGGTGACAGCAATAATGCCGCTGCGACCTCGGGCGCTGTCACGGTCACAGTGGCTGCCTCGGCCATGACGTTCAGCCCCGCCGGCGGGGCGCTGACCGAGGCCATGGTTGGTGAGGCTTACAGCCAGCAGATCTTCGCAACGGGGGGAGCGGGAGCGCTGAGCTACAGCCTCAAATCCGGCACGTTGCCGGCCGGAATGATCCTCAACATCTCCACTGGCGAGTTGACGGGTCCCCTCGATACGGCGGCCGAGGCGAAGGACTATAGCTTCACCATCGAAGCGCGTGACGGTCACGGCACCACCGGAACGGCAAGCTACACTCTGACGGTCAAGACACGGGCCGTCACCGTCACTGACAAGACAGTCGACGTTCCGGCGGGCAGCATGCCGGTCAATGTCAACCTCGAGGCCGGCGCCACTGGCGGTCCGTTCACTGATGCGAGCCCCACATTCGTGGAACCGGCTAATGCGGGCAAGGCGAGCATCGTGCGGGGTGAATTTGCCGCAGCGGGTCCGACGCCTCTCGGCTGGTATCTGAAGTTTATCCCGAACCCGGCCTACTCGGGTACTGTGCGGGTCGGCTTCAGGCTGATGAACGCGCAAGGCGCCTCCAACACAGGTACGGTGACCTACAAGATCGGCTACAATTCTGCCGAGGTCGCCGATAATATTGATGACCTCGTGCACGGTTTCGTCCAGACCCGGCAGGGCCTGATCGCCTCTTCGATCAGGGTTCCGGGCCTTCTGGAACGCCGGCAGCTGGGCAACGCCACGGATCCAGTCACTGCCCGTATGACGCCTTCGGAAGATGGCATAACGGCCAGCTTCGCGACCAGTCTTGCGCAAATGGAATCGGCTGGCGGCTATGTCCCGCCGTTCAACGTCTGGATCGACGGCACGCTGATGGCGCACAAGCGAGACGAGAACGACGACAAGTGGGGCAGCTTCGCCATGCTCAATCTCGGCGCCGATTATCTGATTTCTGAAAAGGCGCTGGTCGGCCTGTCGCTCCATTTCGACCGGATGACCGATCCGACGAATGAGGACGCCGAATTGACGGGCAACGGCTGGCTCGCCGGCCCCTATGCCTCGCTCGAGATCGGCAAGGGCGTGTTCTGGGATACAAGCCTGCTCTATGGCGGCTCGGCGAACGACATTGACACAGCCTTCTGGGACGGTTCGTTCGACACGAAACGATGGTTGATCGACACGGCGATCATGGGCGAATGGCAAATCGACGAGGCCACGGTGCTGACGCCGGAGCTCCGGGCTGTCTACTTCAACGAGACGGTCAAGGACTATAGCGTGCGCAACGGTGCGGGCGACGAAATCACCATCGAGGGCTTCGACGCCGAACAGTTCCGAATAAGTCTCGGTGCGGAGATCGCGCGTTCCTTCACCCTGGAGAACGGCTCCACTGTGACGCCGAAGCTCGGTGCAACAGCCGGTTATGCCGGTCTCGACGGTTCCGGCGCCTACGGCACACTGACCGCCGGCCTGACGCTGGAGACCGTCGATTTCTGGATGCTCGACGCCAGCCTCCTTCTCGACATCGAAGGTGACGGCCAGAAATCTGTTGGCGGACGGGTGAGGGCTGCAAAGCAATTCTGAGCAGGCACCTGACCCCGACTGAAACAGAAAGCCGCAGTGGGACGCACAGCGGCTTTCGTCCCTCTTGAGCCAAGTTCCAACCTCTATTTCGCGTCATCGGAGGGTTGTTCGCCGTCTTGGCGGCGCGAAGCTCTACGCAGCGATCATCTTCCAAGGCTTATGGTGGCGTTTCGATCGGGTGACCGCTTGACAATGGGGCCGGGTTTGAATTATTGGGTAATCGATAACCCAACAAGGGCACAAACCGTGACAATCTCCCTTTCTGACATCGCGGAGCGTGCGGGCGTCTCAGTGAAGACGGTCTCCGGCGCATTGCACGGCGGGTCCGCTCGAATGTCGGACGAGACCCGTCAGAAGGTCAAGGCAATTGCGGAGGAGCTCGGCTATGTAACGAACCTGGCCGCGCGCGGCGTGCGTCAGGGCTGGCTTCCGCTGGTCGGCGTCGTGTCCGATGGGTTGATCACCTCGCCCTTCGCCACCGAAATCGTCCGAGGACTCGATGGGGCTGCGCGCAGCGCCGGCATGGCCGTCTTTGCTGTCAACCACAGCAGCGGACAGTCGATCGGCTCGGTGCTCGACGAGGTGCAGCAATTCCGGCCGCGTGCCGTCGCCTACGCCGCAATGTACCATAAGGACGTCGATCTGCCGCCAACGCTGGCCGGTTCCGTCGGGGTCATGATCAACTGCCGCGAGGCCTCCGGCCGTGTCACGTCGCTGGTCCCGGACGAAGAGGGCGGGGCACGTGAGATCGTGCGTTACCTGCTGGCCGCGGGCCGGCGCCGTATCGCCTTCATCAACTTGCCGGGCATTCTGGCCGGCTCCTTGCGCGAGAAGGGCTTTCGCGCGGAGCTGGAGGAGGCAGGCAACAATCCGCTCGGCGTGTTTCCGGCCGTGCGCCGCAGCGTTTACAGTGATCGCGCGCCAAGCCTTGTCGCATCCCATGTGGAGGCACTTCTTTCCGGTCAGCGGCCGGACGCCATCCTGTGCGGCAACGACCGGGTGGCGATGGAGGTCTATGCCGCGCTTGCGCGTGCCGGCCTTCGCATCCCGGACGACATTGCGGTGGCAAGTTTCGACAATCAGGTCGAGCTTGCCTCGCGGCTGGATCCGCCCTTGACGACGATGGCCCTGCCGCACCGCGCGATGGGCCGCCTTGCCATGGAGATCCTGCTCGCCGGGCAACCTGAGCCGCCGCATCTGCGGCAGTTGCCCTTCCATCTGGTCGAACGGGCATCGGTCTAAGAAATCAACGTGTTATCGCATTCAATAGGAGGAGAACATCAATGACTACGCAGTTGGGTAATCGTTTACTTAGTGCACTTCTTGCGTCTTCCGCCATTCTTTGGAGCGCCGGGTTAGTCGAAGCAAAGTCCGTCATTCATGTCATGCACCAGGGCGATCCGGGCTGGGTGAAGGCCTATGGCGATGTCGCCAAGCGCTTCGAGGACGCCAATCCGGACATCGACGTCGAAATGATCTACGCGCCGCACGATGCCTATAACGAGAAGTTCAGCGCTGCCGTCATGGCGAAGCAATTGCCGGACGTGATGGAACTCGACGCACCGTTCCTCGCCAACTACGTCTGGTCCGGGTATCTGCAGCCGATCAAGCCGCTCGTCGATAAGGATGTCCTCGACGACATGACCGGCTCGAACATCGCCCAGGGCACCTATCCGATCGATAAGGACCTCTATGCGATCGGCCTCACCGACTCCTCGGTCGTCCTCTACGGCAACAAGAAATATCTTGAAGCCATCGGCGCACGCATTCCGAAATCCGTCGACGACGCTTGGACGCGCGAGGAATTCGAAGGCTATCTCGAAAAGCTCTCCAAGCTCGAAGGCGTGAAGTGGCCGATCGACACGTTCCGCGGCTACGGCATCAAGACCGAGTGGATCACCTATGCCTATGGCCCGCTGCTCGAAAGTGCTGGCTGTGATCTGATCGACCGCAAGGCGTGGAAGGCGAGCGGTACGCTCGACAGCGAAGCCTGCGTCAAGGCGCTGACCATGATGCAGACGTGGGTAAAGAACGGCTGGGTCGTTCCGACGTCGTCGGGTACCAACCAGTTTTATGCCGAAGGCCAGCCGGCAGCACTCGCCATGGGCGGGCACTGGTTCTATGCGGAAGCCGCCGCCGCGATGAAGGACAATATCGTCGTCATGCCGCTGCCAAAGATCGGTAAGAAGGGCGTCAGCCCGAACGGCACCTGGATCTGGGGCATCTCGGCGACCTCCGAAAATCCTGAGGCCGCGGGCAAGTTCCTGAGCTTCCTTCTGAAGGACAAGGACTATCGCGACTACGCCAAGACCCAGTCGGCCTATCCGGGCCTGAAGAGCTTTGCAGCGGAATCCCCGCTCTACGCTGAAGGCGGACCGCTTGCTGTCGCCTTCGAACAGGCCTCGAAGTCCGCGGTCGCCCGTCCGCCGCACCCGGCCTATCCGACGATTACCTCGGCCTTCATGCAGGCGGTCGACAAGATCTTCAACGGCGGCGACGCACAGGAAGCCCTGACGGCCGCCGCCAGGAAGATCGACCAGGACATCGAGGACAACGCCGGCTATCCGCCGTTCGACGAACAGCAATAAGGCGTTATCGCAGGGCCGTCACTCTGACCGGCCCTGCGCCATCTCGGGAGGATGAGCGATGAGGAGGAGACCATGACTTTGCAACAGACGTCTGCGCCGGCCATTCCGCGCGCCGGCAGGCGACGTGACCGGCAGCGATTTTGGCAGGAAGTCGCGATGATCGCGCCCGCCGTGCTGCTGCTCGCCATCTTCCTGATCACGCCGTTCCTTCTGTCCTTCTGGACGGCGATGACCAACCAGCCGCTCGTACCGCGCCCGACGCCGGTGCGCTTCGTCGGCCTCCTGAACTTTCAGCGCGTCTTTACCGATCCGCTGTTCTGGACGTCGCTGTGGAACGTCACGCGCTTCACGGTCTGGGTGCTCCCGGTCCAGTGCGGTCTGGCCTTCCTGACGGCGCTGCTGCTCCACCAGAAGCTGCCGATACGCAATCTTCTGCGCGGCATGTTCTTCCTGCCGGCGATCACCTCCATGGTTGTCGTCTGCGTGATCTGGGGCACGCTGTTTCAGTATCCGAGCGGTCCGCTCAATCAGATCGTCGGCTTCTTGTCCGCTGGAATGATCCAGCCGATCGATTGGCTCGGCGACCCGAACTGGGCGATGTTCTCGATCGTGCTGCTGTCGGCCTGGCAGGCCTATGGCTTCCAGATGATCATCTACCTTGCCGGCCTGCAGGGCATTCCGGAAGAGCTTTACGACGCCGCCCGCATCGATGGGGCAAGCGCGCTACGCCGCTTCTGGCACGTGACCATGCCGGGCCTGCGTCCCACCCATGTCTTCGTGCTGGTCATCACGACGATCCAGGCTTTCAAGCTCTACACCCAAGTTGCAATCCTCACCCAGGGCGGGCCGAAGGAAAGCACGGAGACCGTGGTGCACTACATGGTGCGCGCCGGTTTCGAGGAACAGAAGCTCGGATATGCCTCTGCCGTCTCCGTCATTCTCTTCGTCATCGTTCTTCTGATCGCGCTTCTCCAGCGCAAACTCCTGAGGCGCTTCGATGTCTGATCTCGTGCTCAACCAGCCCGCCCCGCTGGCCATATCCCGGGGCAACAGCAAGACGGGCCTGCGGGCCGTCCAGACCGTCTGCATCTTCATTGTTGCTCTGGTGATGATTTCGCCACTCTTCATGCTGCTCATTGCCAGCCTCAAGGACGACCGCTTCCGCATCCTTGCGGACATGGGCAGCTTCCGCGCCTTCTGGGTGAGCGACCCGACGCTCTCGAACTACAGGGAGATCGCCAATTTCTCCGGCGAGCTTGCCTATGGCCGCTACCTGTTCAATTCCCTGGTGATCCTCGTCGTCACCGTCGTGTCGGGACTGATCATCAACTCTATGGCAGGCTTTGTGCTCGCCTGGGGGTCGCTCCGCGGCAAGGCGGTCCTGCTTGCGCTCGTCGTTGCGCTCTATGTCATCCCGCAGGAAAGCATCATCATGCCGCTCGTCGTCATGATGTCGCGGGCAGGGCTGACGGACACCTTTGCCGTCCAGATCCTGCCCTGGGTAGCAAGCCCGCTCTATGTCTTCCTCTTCTACCAGTTCTTCGCGCAACTGCCGAAGGAACTCTATGAAGCGGCGGAAATGGACGGGGCCTCGGCCTTTCGCATCTACCGTTCGATCTACATGCCGCTCAGCCTGCCGGCGCTCGCAACGGTGTCGATCCTCATGGGGATCGAGAGCTGGAACCAGTATCTCTGGCCGACACTCGTAACGCAGACCGACCATGCAAGGCCGATCTCGGTCGCAATTGCCACCTTCTTTGGACAGGACAGCATCTACTGGGACCGCGCCATGGCCGCGTCCGTCCTGATGATGATCCCCGTCCTCATTCTCTACCTCGCCTTCCAGCGCTGGTTCGTAAGCTCGTTCGTCGGCTCCGCCGTGAAAGGTTGACTATGACTTCCCAAACAAAACTCGCGAGCCCCGCGCTTGAAATCATCGAGGCCGCGTTTGCCGCCGGCACGGTGCTGCATCTCTGGATCAAGGCGCGCGAAACTGGCGGCAAGGCGAAGCTCTTCGTGAGTGTCGAGCGCAATGACATCGCCGATCCGTCCACGCGCCGGGCCGAGGAGTTCGAATTCTTCGCAGTGACGCTCGAGACCGGTGGCCACACCGTGCTTGCCTATGATGGCGAAACGACCGCGCTCTCAGTGGTCTACGCATTCCATCCGCAGACGGTGCTGGAGGAGGGGATCCGCGTGTTGCATCACGACATGCGCACCGCGCCGCCTCAGGTGCCGGCCGGCTACCACTTCCGGCCGCCCTTCGGCTGGATGAACGACCCGAACGGTTTCGGCCGTTTCGCCGGCCGCGGCCATCTCTTCTACCAGCACTATCCGCACGGTCTGCGCTGGAACACCATGCATTGGGGACACGCCGTCTCGACAGATCTGATCCACTGGACGCACCTGCCGATGTTCCTCTTTCCGGCGGATCATCTGTGCGAAAAGGACGACGGCCGCGGCGGCGCCTTTTCCGGCTCGGCCATCCCCATTTCCGGACCTGAGGGGGAGGAGATCCGCGTCTTCTATACCGAACACGTACGCGATCGGCAGCCGGAAGAGCAGATCCAGCTCTCCGCCCTCAGCCGCGACGGCATCGTCGCCGGTGCATCCGATGTGGTTCTGCCGGTCCGTCCGGAAGGCTTGAACCTCACGACCGATTTCCGGGATCCCTATGTCTTCAAGGGCCCGGACGGCCGCTGGAAAATGCTGCTCGGCAGCCGCGACAGGTCGGGCGGCGTCGTTCTGCTCTATGAGACGACAGACCCGAAAGGCGCTGCCGGCTGGACCTTCCTCGGCATCATTCATCGCGAGGACCGTTTCGGTATGACCGCAGCGGAATGCCCCTGCATGGTGCCGCTCGGTGGGAAGGCGGACGATCCGGATACCCGTTGGGCGCTGATCTTCGGCCTGCTGACCAGCCGCGATCCCGCAACCGGCCGGCGTAACCTGACGTCGGTTACCGTCGGCCGCTTTGACGGCCGCAAATTCCTGGCTGAGTTCGAGCAGGAGCTGGATTTCGGCTCCGACGCCTATGCCTTCCAGGCCTTCGTCGACGGCGACGAGCCGGTCGGCATCGCTTGGCTCGCCAACTGGACGGACTTTTCCAAGAAAGACGACTTCCCGACCGCCATGACGCTGCCGCGTCGCGTGCTTCTCGACGGAGATGCCGTTCTGACGCCGCCGAGCGTCGCAGCGGAAAGCCTCCGCCACATGCTGCTCGACGAAGCGGCACTCGTCGCCGGCGAGACGGTTCCGCTCGAAAGCGGCGCGGTGGAGATCGTGCTCTTGCTGCCCGAGCCCGGTGCCGCATTTGACCTCGCCTTCGATCACCCGGACGTCAAGCTCGGCGTGAAGCTTGATGGCGACGGCCTGGCGATCCTCTTTGATGCCGGCACCGGCAAAGAGCCGCCGCGATACCTCGCATCCGGCGCCAAGCCTTCGGAGCTGCGCATCTTTCTCGACGCAGGTTCCATCGAGGTGTTCGCCGACAACGGCCGCTGGACTGGCACCAAGCGCTTTCCGGGATTTTCCGCCGCTCGTTCGGCGACGCTAACCGGTGCCGCCGCCAGTGCAAAAATCTGGCAACTCAAGCTTTAAGGGAGGAAGTAAAATGGCATCGGTAACGATCGATCGCGTTTTGAAGCAATATGGGGCTGCCTCCGTCATCCACGGCGTTTCCGTGAATATCGAGGATGGCGAGTTTGTCACGCTCGTCGGCCCGTCCGGCTGCGGCAAGTCCACGCTTCTGCGCATGCTGGCGGGGCTGGAGGACATCAGCGGCGGCGAGATCCGCATCGACGGGCGCATCGTCAACGAGGTGGCGCCGAAGGAGCGGGACATCGCCATGGTGTTCCAGAGCTACGCACTCTATCCGCACATGACGGTCGCCGAGAACATGGGCTTTGCCCTGAAACTGCAGGGCCGCGACAGGGCGACGATCGACCGGCTTGTCAGGGAAGCCGCCGGCATTCTGGCGCTGGAACCGCTGCTCGATCGCTTGCCGAAGCAGCTCTCCGGTGGCCAGCGCCAGCGCGTGGCCATGGGGCGCGCAATTGTCCGCCATCCGAAGGTGTTCCTGTTCGACGAGCCGCTGTCCAATCTCGATGCCAAGCTGCGCGTGACGATGCGCAGCGAAATCAAGGAATTGCACCAGCGGCTCGGTACCACCATCGTCTACGTCACGCACGACCAGATCGAGGCGATGACGATGGCCGACAAGATCGTCGTCATGCGCGCTGGCCGCATCGAGCAGATCGGCAAACCGCTCGACCTCTACGACCGCCCAGATAACACCTTCGTCGCAACCTTCATCGGCTCGCCTGCGATGAACCTTTTTGAAGGCGACATCGGCGACGGCGGCTTCCGTATCGAGGGCGGGCTTTCCCTGCCACTACCGGGGTTCCTGGGCGGCAAAGAAGCCCGAACCTACGGCATCCGCCCGGAAGACCTCGAGCTTGCCGAAACGGGCATTCCAGCAACGGTCCTGACGGTTGAGCCGACAGGCGCTGAAACCCATCTTTCGGTGCGCGTCGGCACGCAGACGGCCGCTATCGTTCTGCATCGACGCGCGGACCTTCGCCCTGAACAGCAGGTCCACCTCGCGCCAAAAGGAGAGAAGATTCACCTCTTCTCCGCGGGGGGCGCCAGGATTAACTGAAACGGCATGCATGTAGCGAGAGGCCGTTGACCCATTCGGGCAGAGACACGCCATCCGCCAAGCTCCTTTGGAGCGTATAAGGAGGCCGAGATCGATGCGGCGGCGGACGTTGGTTCGGAATCATTGCTCCGCTCCAATGGCCCGTGTGACGTCACCAAAGGACCGACGACGCCTCGACGAACAACCCGTCGAGCACCTGGTTCAGTGTGCCGGTAATGACCTCTAGCTCGACGTAGGTAGCGAGGACTACCGCTGCCAGCATGGACAAGGCCGATCCGATTTCGATCGCTGGCCTTCGTACGCGAGGAAGGGATACCGTAACGCTCTCAGGAGTGGCGACGAACAGGTGATCGCCGTCATGCCGGTTGTCGTTGGCTGCGCGAAGGAGACGAGGCGGGCGAAAACGCTTGTGACCGCTCTTATCGCATATTCTGAGGTATCTTTCGCAGCATGAAGTGGGCATCGGAAACGTCCATGACCGAACCAGAGTTGGATTACATTGTAGGCGACTCAACCGCATCGACCGTTCCCGGGGTAACTGTTGCGCTGTGGTCTGCGTCGCGCCCGCGTTTCGCGGGAGGCCGGGTCAAGCGCGGCGAGGCAAGGATCAGCCGCAATCCATGTTTTCCGGCATATCCGATAGTTCCATAATATAGATTACGCGATTTTTGTGTGTAGCCGCAAAGTTAAAGTGTCCTGATCCTGCAAAGTTGGAATGTCACTCTCCCCGGGTTTTGCTGACCTGGGAGATTGCGGATGGGATTGATTGCGATGAGCGAACGCGATCTGCAGCGGATTGAGGTTTTGTCGAAAGTGATCGCCGGACGCATGACGTTGGCGTCGGCGGCGCGCGTGCTTGAACTCAGCACCCGTCAGGTCCGTCGTCTGCTGGAGCGGATCAACACCGGCGGCGCGGCTTCAATCCGGCATAAGGCGATCGGCCGACCCTCGAACAACCGGATCAGCGACGGTGTTCGGGATTATGCGGTGACGCTCGTTCGCGAACGCTATGTGGACTTCGGACCGACCTTGGCGGCCGAGAAGCTAGCCGAACGCGATGGACTGACGGTATCGCGCGAGACGCTGCGCCAATGGATGGCGGACGACGGCCTCTGGCTGTCGCGCAAGCAGCGGCGGACGTTTCATCAGCCACGCTTGCGACGCGAGGCCTATGGCGAGCTGGTGCAGATCGACGGGTCGGAGCATCGTTGGTTTGAGGATCGCGG
>NZ_JACVAS010000010.1:0-314985 GCF_014852025.1 Ensifer sp. ENS10 | reverse complement strand
TGCGGTCGAGCGTGGTGACAAGGCCGTTGTGCAGGATCAGGTCGGGCGTCATCGAGGTGTCTCCAGTCTGTTGGGCGTGTGTCGCGGTTGCCCTGCCCAAGGCTAGGGCGGCGGCGGTTGCACCGAGGAACGAGCGTCGCGTCGGCATCATCCGGCCCTTTCATCGTTGATGGCCGCATCCTTCGCCTTGCCGGCGGTGGCCGGTGCGCCGCCGGGCAGGTGGCCGAACATGTGCGGCATGCACTGCAGATTGAACCAGCTGAGATTGACCGGCTCACCCGACAGGGCGCGCTTGACCAGCGGCACCGATTGCTCGCCGATCAGGATGCCGAGCAAGCCGATGAGCGCAATGACCGGCGGCGCCGGCGAGCGGACGTTCAAGAGCGAATAGATGATGCCGACAAGCAGTCCGGCTCCGAGCGAGAGAAGATACAACTTCATCGCCAACTCCTTCACGAATGACAGTGCCGCCCTGGCCGCCTCAAGCACGGCCAGAGCGATAATCCAGGGCATCTCGGTCCCGTGTCAGTGCCCTTCGGAGGCGCCGAACATCGACTTGGCGTAGATGATGCCGAGGCCATAGGCGCCACCGAACTTCTTGGCGATGCCGGTGGTCATCTCGTAGGTCTCGGTACGGGCCCAGTCGCGCTGCAGCTCGAGCATGTACTGCAGCGCCGTCATCGGCCGCACACCGGCCTGCACCATGCGGTCCATCGCCCGCTCATGCGCCTCGTCGGAGACGTCGCCGCAGGCGTCGGCAATGACATAGACTTCGAAACCCTGGTCGAGCGCCGACAGCGTCGGGCCGACGATGCAGACCGAGGTCCAGAGCCCGCACATCACCAGGCGCTTCTTGCCGAGGCGGTTGACCTCTTCGATCACGGCGGCGTCTTCCCAGGTGTTCATCGAGGTGCGGTCCAAAAGCGTCTGGCCCGGGAAGGCGTCGGTGATCTCGGAGAACATCGGACCGGAGAAGGTCTTCTCGGCAACGGTGGTGAGAATGGTCGAAACGCCGAAGCCGGCGGCCGCATGGGCGACCAGTGCGGCGTTGTTGCGCAGCAGCACCGCATCGATCGACTTGGTCGCAAACGACATCTGCGACTGGAAATCGATCATGATCAGGGTGTGGTCCTTGGGCGAGACGAGGAGTTTGCCGGGGGTCGCTGTCGCGGGCATGGTCGTGGCCTCTTTCTATTGAAACTGGCTCCGATTGGAGAGGCCCAACTATGCCGCCGACGGCGGTCCCGTTCTTGTCGCCAAAGATGGATTTTTGAAAATTTCGCTCGTCATACCGGAGACTGTTAGTCTGATCCGGGCCGCTTCGCCGCACAACTATATTTGCGGTAAGCCCTACGACTGCCGGCTGCGTCGCCATTGGCGCGGCGTGGCCCCCACCGCCTGCGCGAAGGCACGGGTAAAATGGCTCTGATCCGAAAAACCGCAGGCGGTGGCGATCTCGCTCAGCGATGTGGGAGAGAACTGCAGCAGGTCCTTGGCCTTTTCGATCCTTTGCTGCAGCAGCCAGCGGAAGGGCGTGCTGCCCATGGTCTCCCGAAAGGCGCGGAGAAAAGCTGCCTGCGACAGGTTGCAGGTCGAGGCCAGCTCTTCGACGGTAAGCTCGCCGTCGAGACGGGCTTGCACGAGTTCGCGAATACTTGCCTGGCAGCGCTGCGAGAGCCTGCGTCCTCCAGCCAAACTTTCGCCGCGGCCGTTGCCGTACTGTCGCACCATATGCACGCCGATTGCGACGGAAAGCTGATCGACGAACAGCGCGCTGCGATCGGTGTAACCGTCCACCGACGCAAACAAGGCACCGAGCATGCCGCCGAGAACAGGATCGGGCGAGCCGGAAATGGACCTCAGCTCGCTGACTCCCGTGGCATTTGCTGCATCCGCAATCCTCTGGAGCGCACCGTAGCCGATTTCAAGCAAAGTGAAGTCGAAGGAACCTTCCAGATCCGCTTTGTAGTCGTCGGCGAAGTTCCTGACGTAAATGGAATTCTGGCCGAACTCCTGGATCGCCGAGTGATGCTCCCCGAAAACCCGGCGGCTATGACCGCCTGCGAGCGACAGGCCGATCAGATATCCCCGCCCATTGCCAGGAGTCGCGACCCTGCCCGGCGGACCCGCTGCCGATCGCTTGCGATAAAAGACCATGTCGCGGCCTTCGATCGTCCTGTCGTCATCGAGCTGGTCCAGCGAACATCCGAGGCTGTCGCGCGGGCGCAGTCCGACCGAGGCAGCGGAGGCATTCGTCATCGTCTTCGCTCCTGTTTGTCGAGACCACCCGCCAAAAACTCCCGCAGCGCTAATGAAAACGAAACGCGCGGAACCAACCGACGCCCGGATTGCTGTGCGCCTGGGACGCGTGCCACGCAGTTCATTCTCATCATCATCTGCAGGAGCGGCCTATGATGGCCCCGGCCGCCGCGTCATTCTTGCACGCTTTTCACGTGTTTTGAACAATCTGCATGAGGGCGCGCCCTCTTTCCACGCTATTACTGATCTACCGCCACCCCGACGGAGCGGTTCTTTTTCCTGAAGCGCGCCGGCGTTTCCGCCGTCTGGCTGGTGAACACCCGGGTCATGTGGCTCTGGTCGGCAAAACCGCAGTGGATCGCGACTTCGGCAAGGGGGGTGTCCTGAAGCAGACACTCCTTGACCCGCGCAATCCGGTATTCGGTCAGCCACCTGGACGGCGTGCGCCCGAAGCTCTCCTTGAAAGCCTTGTTGAAATAGCTGCGCGAGAGCTCGCACTGGGCGGCGAGATCGCCGATCGAAAACGCCTTGTTGAAGTGTGCGACCAGAAAATCCGTCGCCAGCCTCTCCTGCCATGGCGCGAGCGTACCCTTCTTGTCGACAGGGAAATGCAAACCGCCATAGGTCTGGCTGAGATGAGCCAGTGCGGCAAGGTTGATCTGTTCGACGAAAAGCAGATTGGCCCGGTCCGGCTCTTCGAGCGAGGGCAGCAGCGCCTGGGCGAGGCCGAACATCACCGGATCCACGCATCCCTGCACGGAAGACAACGACACATACTCGCCGCGTCCCGCCCTTTCGGTGAAGGCCCGCATGCAGGCGAATGGGATGTGGAAGCGGACATTGTCGAAGGGCGACAGATGGTGGCACTGCCATTGGTCCCGAAGATCGGTGATCGCGAGCGATGCCTTGGAGTGCCCTCCCTCATAGACGAGTTCGCCGCGCCGCCACAGGCGATGTGCCTCGAAGTCACGCATCTGGACGATGACGTTGAAGGCGTCGGCGACCGGGATCAGCGGCCCGAGGTCCAGATCGAAGCGATCCGAAAAGGTTCTCGTCACGGTGATATCGCCCGCGCTGATCCTTTTGACAGTGGGGCGCAGTGTGCGCTCGCTTGCGCCCAGTCCCGCTTGTAAGGCCATCGGTCAGGGTCTCCCAGTATCGAGCTCAGCCGCCTGCTTCGGCGGCGGGGCAGATGCTACAACGGTTGGCGGCTGCATTACAGAGGCAAATCTCAGGGGACACCGCAGAGCTTCACAGGTCAACGGACGCTCCCCTCACTGCCGCCAGCGCGCGCGCCACACGGCCGGCGCCACTCCCGTCACCTCGCGAAAGGCTTCGATGAACCGCGCTTCGTCGGCATAACCGCAACTGGCGGCGGTTTTGGCCACCGACCACCCCTCCTCGATCAGATAGCGTTTGGCTCGGCCGATCCTGTACCGCATCAGCCACGCCTCCGGCGTTTGCCCGGTCACGGATGCAAAGGCCGCGGCAAAAGCGTCCTCACACAGGTTTGCGGCCGACGCCGCAGCCGCAAACGAAAAGTCCTCGGCCCAATGGTCGATCATGAAGTCCTTGGCCGCCTTCTCCTGCCACACGGACAGATCGCGGCTGGCGGATGCATTGGCTCGATCCGGATAGGCGTGCAGGAGATGTGCGCAGATGGCGACAGCGATGTGCTGCAGTACGGGGCCCGGTTCCTTCTCGCTCTTGGCGAGAAGCGGCAGCAGCGCCAAGGCAAGATTGTGTATGACGTCGTCGATCTCGCCGCGGCGGCACCTGAGACCGGTGGCGGCCGGAGCGTGCGAGAACTCGGAGACTTCGCGGAACAAGGCCCGCGGCAGGTGGAAGGCGAGTGAATCGAGATCGCTGACAAGCCGGATACTGGCGCCCTGAACGAGATCGACGAGGCAGATCGACCCCTGCCTGTAGCGGCGAATTTCACTCTCGCCTTCGTCCGGCACCACGTCGCGATGCATGACGTCCTTGAAATAGAACATCAGGAAATAGGCGTCGTCGGCGGGAAGGGACACGACGCGGCTCATTGCTCCATTCAGCCGGCATTGCAGGCGCGTGACCGAAAACCGGGCGTCGCGAACGGGCCGAGCCGCGAGAAACGGCGCCTTCGGCTCGCCAAAACACGCTCCAATGCCATTCGGTTCTTTCATAATCTGCCGTCCACCTTCGCCTCCTGGCGATGGAGTTCATTCTTCGCGTGGAAACCTGCCTGGATGCATGATCGCTCCGATGACGAACGCACAGGGGATCAACTCGCTTTTGCCGTCATGTCCGGGGAAAATGCAGGGTGGCGCCACCAATTTCTTGTATCCTTTGCTCACATTTAGCCGCAAACGACTCTGTTTTGACGGAAGCCCGTTGTGCGTGAACCGATCGCGCAATGCTCGCGGGACTCCTGGTCGATCAATTTCTTGTATCCTTTGCTCACATTTAGCCGCAAACGACTCTGTTTTGACGGAAGCCCGTTGTGCGTGAACCGATCGCGCAATGCTCGCGGGACTCCTGGTCGATTGTCTTGTGGGGGCAAAGGGCCGATATCCGAGCCCCTCTACAATCGTGGCGGGCATGAAATCGGACAGGAGGCATTGAAGGTGCTGCGGGAATTCCTTCAGGAGCCCACAGGCAGAAGTGATGCGGGCCGCATCGGCTGACGCGGCCCGCGATCGATTACTGTGAGGCAGCTTCGAGATCGACCTTGTCGAGCAGAAGCGCGGGATTTTCGGCGGCGCCCATCAGCTCGAGTGCGCCAATCCCGGCTTCATCCTTGGCCTTGACCTTCAGGGTGAAGGCGCCGGGCTTGCTGATGAACTGGGTAAACGCACTTGCCACGTCCTGCAGCTTCGGCTGTGTGGCAGCAAAATGCTGCACGCCAGCGCTCGTCATCAGCACGAGGAGACCGCGAACGCTGTCCTCGGTCATGTGGTTATCCTCGGCATAGAGTTTGATGCCCTTGGCCACGATGCCCTTGTCTTCGAGCTTGAGCGTGGCTTCCCGGGCCGTGAGGCCGAAGAGCGCCACCTGCGCAGCGGTCATGTCGCCGGAGAAGAAGTCCTTGCTCGCGCCGCCCATCAAGCCGGAGAAGGAGAAGCTGCCCATGTCCTTGCCACTCAAGGAGATATCCTTGATGACGAGGTTCTCGTTCGGCTCATCCCAGGTCAGCTCGACGTTGGAAGAGAACACCAGCTTGTCGAAGCCCAGCTTGCGCAGCGTCGCGAAGCCTTCCTCCTGCGTGTCGGCAGGAATCGGCACGCTGAGATCGCGATAGCTGACGCGCACATCCGTCGGGATGCCGTTGTGCAGCTTGGTCAGGGCCAGCTCGTAGTTGTCGAGCGTGAAACGGACGCGCTCCGGAACGGAAGGCACGGCCGCCTGCTCGGCCGGCGCTTCGGCCATCGGATCGTCCTGGGCATCGCCGGGGACCTCTGCCTCGGATGAGGCGTCGCCATCGGTTGCCTCATCCGGCGCCGGCTCGGCGCTGACCGACGGATCGGCCTCGCTTTCGGTGGCGCTCTGGTCGTCTTCACCAGTTTCGCTGTCGGTCACGCTTGTCGGCGCGCTGCCGGGCATGTCCACGTCCAGCCCGGCGATGCGGATCGTTCCGAATTCCGGCATCAGGGTGGTGAAGGGGAAGGTTTCAAACTCTTCCTCTTTCAGGCCCGCCAGCTTCGTGAGCGCGTCCATGGTCGGAGCCCAGGAGAAGCCCTTGATGCTTGCTTCGGCGAGCTTGACGTAGTCTGCGCCTTCTCCGGCGGAAAGACCGTGCAGGGCACCGTCGAAGCTGCGGCCATTGAGCTGCATCGCCATTTTGTCGACGGCGAGCTTGATCGTCTTGCCTTCCTCTTCGCTGCTTTTGTCCGGCACTTCCATCTTGAGACCGAGCAATTCGATGTCGCCGCTGCCGATCATGTCGACAACTGAAAGGATGCGCTTGAAGAACGCCTGCCGCTCAGCCGGCGGCAACGTTTCGGGGTCCGTCACCCCTTGCAACTTCTTCAAGGTCTCCAGCAGCGGCTCGGCCGGCATGCGCGCGCTGAAGCCCTTGCTGCGCACTTCGTCATAACCGAACTGCGCCTCGCCGTCGGAGAAGGAAAGGTTCTTTGCCGACATCGGACCGTAAAGCGGCTTCGGCTCCTTGTCGTCCGGGCCGGCCTTTTCCGTGTAGATCCGCACCATATAGGCCGCGTCGAAGTTCTCGCCTGCGACAGCCCCGATCGAGCCGTTCATCTGCTCGCGCTTCGTTGCGCCTTCTCCGTCTGGAACATCCATGGCGAAGGCGAAGCTTGCACCGCTCGCCGAATAACGGGCGACGCGGCCGGCGGCGATGTCCTCGAGCGCGAGGTCCTTGTAGACCGTCTTCTGCTCGGTGCCGGCCACATCCTGGCTGATCGTCGCCTCCGGCGCCGAGATCCGTTTTGCGGCAAAGCGCTCGATGCGTTTCAGCGTCGTCAGCTCACCCTGATCGCCTGCCTTGGAAAGCGCGCCAGCGAAGAAGTCCGGTTCTTCGAGGATCGCATGCGGCACGGAGAACTTGCCTGCGGCGATATCGAGCTCGAGGCCCTTCACATCAAGCTTGCCGCTCAGGAAGAAGATCTTTGGCCGGCCATCGATCGCGGCGACCTGCACACGGGCGCCATTGGCGAAGGGCAGCGTCACGTCACGCAAATGAATGCGCCCGAGGAAATCCGCCTCGACGGAGCCCGCCTTGCCGCCACGCTCGGCGATGAACTTGTCGACCGTCCTTTCGAGCATGAATTTGCCGCCGACCACGCCGGCGGCTGCGATCGCGACCACCGCGACGGCCGCCCAAAGTGCTTTGCGACGGCCCTTGCCGGCCCCAGTTTCTGTCTCAGCCACGATGTCTGTCCTTTCACCACGCGAAAAATGGAAAAGCTCTTTGAGTCTTTGCGGATGTGACTAACCATTGGTGCTTTCTTACGCAAGTTTGGCGGGAGTACAGTGCACCAATATTCTTGTGTGGGCTGCAATCGGCAAAGCGTTCGCGCGTCATCAAAGATGCATACAGGGCTGCAAGCATGCGCTTGTTGCCCTGCCGTCCATTAGCCATAGGATCGTCTTATCGCCACCATCAGGAAATCCAACTTAAATTAATGAAACCACTTTGATAGAGTTGCCGGTGCAATGAGGGAGACGCAGCCAGTGGCGAGACCGCTTCGCGGAACGACAACCACCGACGGCACAAAGAATGCCGCAAGCCGGGCCCGGCGCATCGCTGGCCCGCACAGCCTGCCTTTCCTCTGATCCGCACAATTCACGTTATCGCAAAGGGAGATAGAAATGGACGCGAAAGCCGACAAAACGGGCAAATGTCCCGTCATGCACGGAGCTCAGACGAGCGCTCAATCCGCCGGCACCTCGAACCGTGACTGGTGGCCGAACCAGCTCAACCTGAAGATCCTGCACCAGAATTCCTCCCTTTCCGACCCGATGGGCGAAGCCTTCAACTATGCCGAGGAATTCAAAAAGCTTGATCTGCCAGCGGTGAAGAATGACCTCTTCGCGCTGATGACCGATTCGCAGGATTGGTGGCCGGCCGACTTCGGCCACTACGGCCCGCTCTTCATCCGCATGGCCTGGCACAGCGCCGGCACCTACCGCACCGGCGACGGCCGCGGCGGCGCAGGCGCCGGGCAACAGCGCTTTGCGCCACTCAACAGCTGGCCGGACAACGCCAACCTCGACAAGGCGCGCCGCCTCCTCTGGCCCATCAAGCAGAAGTACGGCAGCAGCATCTCCTGGGCCGACCTGATGATCCTCGCGGGCAACTGTGCGCTCGAGTCGATGGGCTTCAGGACCTTCGGCTTCGCCGGCGGCCGTCCGGACGTGTGGGAACCGGAAGAGGACATCTACTGGGGTACGGAAAAGACCTGGCTTGACGACAAGCGCTATTCCGGCGACCGCGACCTCGAAAATCCGCTCGCAGCGGTGCAGATGGGCCTGATCTATGTCAATCCGGAAGGCCCGAACGGCAACCCGGACCCGGTCGCTGCGGCCCGTGACATCCGCGAGACCTTCGCGCGCATGGCGATGAACGACGAGGAAACTGTCGCGCTCATCGCCGGCGGCCACACCTTCGGCAAGACCCATGGCGCCGGTGATGCCGCCAATGTCGGTCGCGAGCCGGAAGGCGCCGGCATCGAGGAACAGGGCCTCGGCTGGGCAAGCACCTACGGCAGCGGCCGTGGTGGCGACGCCATCACCAGCGGTCTCGAAGTCACCTGGACGACGACGCCGACCAAGTGGAGCAACAACTTCTTCTGGAACCTCTTCGGCTACGAATGGGAACTGACGAAGAGCCCGGCCGGTGCGCACCAGTGGACGCCGAAGCATGGCATGGGCGCCGGCACCGTCCCGGATGCGCATGACAAGTCCAAGCGTCACGCCCCGTCGATGCTGACGACCGACCTCGCGCTACGCGTCGACCCCGCCTACGAAAAGATCGCACGGCACTTCTACGAGAACCCGGACGCCTTCGCAGACGCCTTCGCTCGCGCCTGGTACAAGCTGACCCACCGCGACATGGGCCCACGCGCCCGCTATCTCGGCCCGGAAGTCCCGGCCGAAGACCTGATCTGGCAGGATCCGATCCCCGCCGTCGATCATCCGCTCGTCGACGCAAAGGATATCGCCGACCTCAAGGCCAAGATCCTTGCTTCCGGCCTTTCGGTCTCCGAACTGGTCTCGACCGCCTGGGCGTCCGCCTCGACCTTCCGCGGTTCGGACAAGCGCGGCGGTGCCAACGGTGCCCGCATCCGTCTTGCCCCGCAGAAGGACTGGCAGGTCAACCAGCCGGCACAGCTGGCCAAGGTGCTCGAAACCCTCGAAGGCATTCAGCGCGCCTTCAACGACGCGCAGTCCGGCGGCAAGAAGGTATCGCTCGCCGACCTGATCGTGCTTGGCGGTGCGGCCGCAATCGAGAAGGCAGCGAAAGCGGCGGGCCACGACGTTGAGGTTGCCTTCGCACCAGGTCGCGCAGATGCCAGCCAGGAGCAGACCGATGTCGACTCCTTCGAAGTGCTCGAGCCGATCGCCGATGGTTTCCGCAACTACCAGAGGACCCAATATGCGGTTTCGCCGGAAGAGCTGCTGATCGACAGGGCACAGTTGCTGACGCTGACCGCGCCGGAAATGACCGTTCTCGTCGGCGGGCTTCGTGTCCTCGGCGCGAACCACGATGCGACCAGGCACGGCGTCTTCACCGATCGCCCGGAAACGCTCAGCAACGACTTCTTCGTCAACCTGCTCGATATGGCCACCGCGTGGACGGCGACGTCGGATGCCAAGGACGTCTTCGAAGGTCGCGACCGCAAGACCGGCGAGGTCAAGTGGACGGCCACCCGCGTCGATCTCGTCTTCGGATCCAACTCGCAGCTTCGGGCAATCGCGGAAGTCTATGGACAGACGGATGCCAAGAAGAAGTTCGTGCGCGACTTCGTGGCCGCCTGGAACAAGGTGATGAACGGCGATCGCTTCGATCTCACCTGACATTCCGGCCTGATGCCACCATCGACCGCAGGTCCCGGCATAAAGCCGGGACCTATTTTTAGAGCATCCACGCGAAATGCGTCACCTAAGGTTGCAATCCCGGCCCCGCGGCCGCCACGGCGCAACACACGTTAAACGGTCGCCATCGGGTGACGGGTTCAATCGAACCATCCTGAACCTCGCGCCAGCAAGCACTTCCGCCTCGGACGGGACAAGGGGTGCAAACCATTGCTTTTGTGACAAGTTCTCCTTCGTACGGTCCAGCTCCGGCAAACCCATCCCATTTATGTGGTCGACATCTTATCAACCATTAGTTGCGTGACTTGAGGCAGAGAACGTGTTCTGCTTTCAACGCAACGAGGGCGCCTGCCCAGGCGCGCTGAAGTCATCTCAAGCTGTTTCGTTCAGGGGGAACGTTGCATGCGTCATACGAGAATGCTCGCCGCTTCATTTTCATCATCTCTTCTCATCGCAATCGGCCTTACGGCGCAGACCGCGTTCGCCCAGCAGGCTCCGGCCGTGGTCGTGGCGCCGGCAGCAATCATGGACCTGCGCGAAAGCGTCGACCTGACCGGCAAGGTCACCGCCATCCAGAAGGTCGATATTCGCGCCCGCGTGCCGGGCTTCCTCGAAGCCGTCAACTTCACCGAGGGACAGAAGGTCACCGCTGGCACGGTGCTCTACCAGGTCGAAGACGGCGCCTATCGCGCTGCCGTCCAGGAAATCCAGGGACAGATCGAAGCGGCCGAAGCCTCCAAGGATCTCGCTGTCCTTGAGCGCGATCGCGCCGACCAGCTCCTCACCACCAAGACCGTCTCCCAGGCCAAGGTGGACGAGGCCAATGCCGCGGTCCGCAAGGCAGACGGCGATCTCGTGCGGCTCAAGGGCAGCAAGGACAATGCCGATCTCAACCTTTCCTACACGAAGATCGTGGCCCCCTTCGACGGCATCGTCGGCCTGACCGCCGCCGATGTCGGCGCGCTCGTCGGCCCGGACAGCGGGTCGCTGGTCACGCTGACCCGGCTTGATCCCATCTATGTTCAGTTTCCGGTAGCGACCGCGCTCTACCTCACCTATCGCGAGCGCGTGCTGAAGGGCGAGATCAGCGGCGGCGCCAATGTCGGGCTTGGGCTTCCGAACGGCACGGAATACAAGCAGAAGGGCACGATCAACTTCATCGCCAGCAACGTCTCGCAAGGCACCGACACGGTGACCGTGCGCGCCGAATTCCCCAATCCGGACAGCATATTGCTCGACGGCGCCCTGGTGCGCGTCGTGCTCGAGCAGTCGGACAAGCAGGATGTTCTGGCCGTGCCGCAGCAGGCGATCCAGCGCGACCAGCAGGGTGCCTTCGTTCTGGTGGTCGACGCCAGCTCCAAGGTGGAGCTTCGCCGCGTCGATGTGGCGCGCAACACCCGCGGCCAGGCGGTGATCAGTAAGGGCCTGAAAGAGGGCGAGAACGTCATCACCGAGGGGGCGGGCAAGGTCCGGCCGGGCATCACCGTCGATGCCGCCACGGCAGCAGGTGGCTAAGCGATGATTTCAGAGATCTTCATCGATCGCCCGCGCTTCGCCACGGTCATATCCATCGTGCTGACGCTGGCAGGCCTGCTGGCGCTCACCCGTCTGCCGATCGCGCAGTTCCCCGACATCGTGCCGCCGCAGGTCAGCGTCACGGCAAGCTATCCAGGCGCCGGCGCCGACGTGGTGGAAACCACCGTTGCCCAGCCGATCGAGAGCAAGGTCGTCGGCGTCGACGACATGCTCTACATGAAATCGACGAGCGGCGCCGACGGCTCCTATACATTGACCGTCACCTTCGCCGTCGGGACCGACCCTGACATCGCCACCGTCAACGTGCAGAACCGCGTGTCGCTGGCCGAGGCCGGTCTACCGTCCGAGGTCAAGCAGAGCGGCGTCAGCGTGCGCAAGAAGTCGTCGGCGCTGATGCAGGTGATCACCATCTTTGCTGCGGACGAGAAGCAGAACTTCGATTCCCTGTTCCTGTCCAACTACGCCACGATCAACGTGCTCGACACGGTCAAGCGCGTGCCCGGCGTCGGCGATGCTCAGCTCTTCGGAGCCCAGGACTATTCGATGCGCGTCGTCCTCGACATCGACCGCATGACGAGCCTGGACCTGACGCCAACCGACGTGATCAACGCGTTGAAGGCGCAGAACGTTCAGGCAGCGATTGGCCGCATCGGCGCCCAGCCGATGACCGACGATCCGCTGTTCCAGCTCAATCTTCAAACGCAAGGGCGCCTCACCGATCCCAAGCAGTTCGAAGACGTGGTGCTGCGTGCAAGGCCCGACGGCTCCTATGTGCGCATTCGTGACGTCGCGCGCGTCGAGCTCGGCGCCGCCAGTTCCGATTCCAACGCCCGGATCAATGGCAAGCCTGTTGCCATGATCGGCACCTATCAGGCGCCGGGCGCCAACGCGCTTGCCGCCGCCAAAGGCGTGCAGGAGGCGATGGAGCGATTGTCGAAATCCTTCCCGCCGGGCCTCACCTATTCGGTCTCCTATGACACGGCGCAGTTCGTCGAAGCGAGCGTCGACAACGTCGAAGAAACGTTGTTCGAGGCCTTCGTCCTCGTCATTATCATCGTCTTCCTGTTCCTCGGGAACTGGCGGGCAACGCTGATCCCGCTCGTCGCCGTTCCGGTCGCGCTGATCGGCACTTTCGCGGTGCTGCTCGCCATGGGCTTTTCGCTCAACACCGTGTCGTTGCTGGCATTGGTTCTGGCGATCGGTATCGTCGTCGACGACGCCATCGTGGTCGTCGAAAACGTCGAGCGGGTGATGGAGGAAAATCCCGGCCTCTCAGCAGCGGAAGCCGCGCGTCGTGCGATGGGTGAAATCACCGGCGCCATCGTCGCGATCACGCTCGTGCTTCTGTCGGTCTTCGTGCCGGTCGCCTTTATCCCGGGCTTGAGCGGCCAGCTGTTCCAGCAGTTCGCCGTCGCGGTCTCGGTGTCGATGGTGATCTCGGCGATCAACGCGCTGACACTGAGCCCGGCGCTCTGCGCCGTGCTCCTGAAGCCGCACCACGGACCGAAGCGCGGCATTCTCGGCTACATTTCGCGCACCATCGACAAGGGGCGCGACGGTTATGCCTATGTGGCCGGCCACATCGCCCGCCGCGCGATCATCGGGCTTGCGTTGCTGGCAGTCGCCTTCGTCGCGACCGGCTTCCTCTTCCGTGTCGTTCCGACCGGCTTCCTGCCGGCGGAAGACCAGGGCGCCTTCTTCACAGAAATCCGCCTGCCGGAAGGCGCGTCGTACAACCGTACCGACGCTGTCGTGAAGCAGGTGGAGACGATGCTTGGCGGCATCGAGGGGGTCGCCAATGTGATCACCGTCACCGGCTACTCCTTCCTCGATGGCCTGTCGAAGTCCAACTCGGCCTTCGCGATCGTCACGATGAAGCCCTTCGCGGAGCGCCTGAGTGATGCGGCCGGCGTCGAAGCGGCGATCCGCACGACCATGGCCAAGGGTCAGGCGATCCGCGGCGCACAGATCTTCGCCTTCAACCTGCCACCGATCATGGGTCTCGGCACCGGATCGGGCTTCGAATATCAGTTGCTTGACCTGCAGGGCCGTTCTGTCGCCGATCTTTCGGCCACCGCCGGCGGACTGATCATCGCCGCCAACCAGAACCCGGCGCTTGGCCCCACCTTTACCACCTATTCGGCGAGCTCGCCGCAGCTCTATCTCGATATCGACCGCGACCGTCTGCAAGCGCTCGGCGTCTCGGTGAGCGATCTGTTCACCACGCTGCAGGGCACGCTCGGCAGCTACTATGTCAACGACTTCAACCTCTTCGGCCGCACCTGGAAGGTGACGATGCAGGCTTCTCAGCCGGACCGAAACGCCGTCGACGACATTCAGCGTCTGCACGTGCGCAACGCAAACGGCGACATGGTGCCGGTCGCTTCGGTCGCCAAGGTCGACTATATCGTCGGCCCGCAGTCGATCGTACGCTACAACAACTATCGCTCGATCACGCTGAACGGCCAGCCGTCCGCGGGACATTCGTCCGGTGAGGCGCTTGCCGCGATGGAGGCGCTCTCGGCTTCGACATTGCCGCCCGGATACAGCTACGAATGGACCGGAACGGCGCTGCAGGAACTGGAAGCGGCCGGCAAGACCACCGCCATCCTGGCGATGGCCGTGCTCTTCGCCTACCTCTTCCTGGTGGCACTCTATGAAAGCTGGACGATCCCGGTGCCGGTGCTGCTGTCGGTCGCCTTCGGCGTCTCAGGTGCGCTGCTGTCGGTGCTCGTCGCCGGGCTTTCCTTCGACATCTACGCCCAGATCGGCCTCGTCGTTTTGATCGCGCTCGCCTCGAAGAACGCGATCCTGATCGTCGAGTTCGCCAAGGCCCACCGCGAAGCCGGCGCTTCGATCGTCGATGCGGCGATCGAAGGCGCGCGCGCCCGCTTCCGTGCCGTGATGATGACGAGCTTCGCCTTCATCGTCGGCCTGGTGCCGCTGGTGGTCGCCAAGGGCGCTGGTGAACTCAGCCGTCGCGCGGTCGGCACCGGCGTTGCCGGCGGCATGCTTGCCGCTGCACTCGTCGGCATCTTCGTCATCCCGGCGCTCTACGTTGCCTTCCAGTGGCTGCGCGAGCGCGGCCACAAACTCGCCGGCATTTCCATGCACCCGGTCGGAGCGCACGGCGCGTCGGCAGAAAGCGACGCGACGGAGAGCGGCGCCCAGACACCAACCAGCCATGGATAGGCTTGACGACCCGACGGCAACATCGACAACGGGGCCGGTCCGGCCCGTTTCCATTCGACCCTTTCCGCCAATCGGCGTTGGATCCGCCTGCCCCGCAATCCCAACAGGAACTGCCTTCGGGGTTGCCGGGCCCCTGTTGCGACGGCGCGCGTCAGCAGAGGGTGATCCCCACGTCCGCCAGATAGGCGTCGAACACATCGGGCGCCTGCTCCAAAGCGGCAACCGCCACGTAGGTATCGGGGCGCAAGAGATAGGCGGCATCGATGGCCAGGCCCGCGGCCGCGTGCTCCTCGGTCCAGGGAAATACGTGGAGCGGCACGCCGCGCGCCGCGCACCATTGCTTCAGTGCGCCGGACGCCGCACCATAGACATGAACTTGCCAGGTGATGGCGGCAAGGGGCGCGTAGTTGTCGAGACCTTTGACCAAGACCCAGGGAAGCCGATCTCCGCCGTCCACCCGGCCGGCCTTGCCGCGGCTTAAAGGTCCGCCACGATAGTTCAGCTGGGTTTGCGAGAGGATCCGGAACAGAAATGCCCTGATGCCACCTATGCGGTAGGCGACACCTGCCAGAACCGGCGCAATCTCGACCCGCAAAAAGTCCCCGAAGCGGCCCTCTGCCGTTACGAAGGTGAACAGGCGATCGGTCGTCTCCACGAGCTGGTGTGCGAAGCCGACGCGTTCGCGCTCATAGCTGTCGAGAAGACCATCGGGCGCTCGTCCCCTCAGCACCGCCGCGAGCTTCCACGCAAGATTGATCGCATCGCCGATCCCGGTGTTCATGCCCTGCCCGCCGACAGGGCTGTGCACATGCGCCGCGTCCCCCAGCAGGAAGGCACGCCCCTCCCGAAAACGGTCAGCCACACGATGATGGACGCGATAGGTCGAGAACCAGTTGACCTTGTCGATGGTGAGCCGCAGGCCCTCGATCGCCCGGTGGCTGACATCTTCGAAGGTGAGCTTACCCACGTCTTCGCGCTCGTCACGGACCAGGCCAATAAGGCGTCCTCGCCCCTTGGCATAGGCGAGGAGTGCTACGAAGTCGCCGCTTTCGAGCGAAATATGCGCCTCGCCATTGGCCGTCGGGCCGCTCACCTCGACGTCGGCCACGTAGAAAGTCTGGTTATAGGTGCCGCCCTCAAACCCGATAGCGAGCTTGTGCCGCACCGCTGAACGGGCGCCATCGCAGCCAGCGAGGTATCGCGCAGCGCTGACCTCCTCGCTGCCGTCAGGCAGCCGAAGGCGCGCGCGGACCGCGCCGCCCGCGTCTTCGAAGTCGACCAGCTCGGTCTGCCGCTCGACGGTGACGCCCATGGTTTCCAATCGCTCGGTCAGCAAGTGCTCATGATGATCCTGCGGATAGACCAGGACAAAAGGGTAGGGCGTCAGCTCCCCACCGGTGGGGCCAAAGGGGATATGTGCCCTGATCCTGCCCTTCGCCCAAAGGTTGACCGACGGGTTGCTGTGTCCGGCCGCGATCACCGCTGTCGCCAGATCGAGCTGGCAATAGAGTTCGAGCGTTCGCGCATGCACCACCATCGCCCGCGACGTCGGGCCGGGACCGGTATTCTTGTCGACGATGCGGACCTTCACCCCCTGGACGGTCAGCCAGAGAGCAAGCACCAGCCCTGTCGGTCCCGCGCCGACGATCAGAACATCCTGTTCCGTCACCCTGCTCTCCGCTCGCCTTCGCCGGCGGCAAAAGTTGCGCCGGCATCTTCGCCGACCCTACGCCCACGCGACGGACAAAGCCAAGCTGTGCAGAAAGTGCTTTGTGGCAACTCGTCTGCGGCGCGTCCGGCGCTCACCTCCGGATCAGCCACGTGCCCGCAAATTTGCAATCAGTTGCTGCTGTCCCACACGGATCACATGCTCCATCGCGCTTCGTGCACCTTCCTCGTTGCGGAGGCGGATTTCCTCGACGATGCGGATATGCGCGACGGCGACACGATCAATCTCGGTGCCATCGGCCGCCGCGTTGCTCAACCGGAAAACGCCGATCAGGGCCGCCTCGATCAGGCCGCCCACCGTTTGCATGAACGGATTGAGCGAAGCTTCGAGCAGGCGGAGATGGAATTCGAGATCGGCAATGGCCAGCGTCTGCGCGCTGTGCCCGGCATCGCCCATGGCGACCGCCAGCCGCATCATATGGGAGATATCGGCGTCCGTGGCGCGGCGCGCAGCCAGCCCAGCCGCATAGGGTTCCAGAGCGAGACGGACCTCGGTGACATGGCGCAGGAACTCCTCATCGACACCGGCCCGGAAATGCCAGGAAAGCACGTCGCCGTCGAAAAGGTTCCAGTTCGCCCGCGGCATCACGCGTGTGCCGATGCGGGCCCGCGCGACGACGAGCCCCTTGGCGGCGAGCGTCTTCATTGCTTCCCGCAGAACCGTACGGGAGACGCTGAATCGTGCCGCAAGCTCCACGTCTCCGGGCAGGATGGCGCCGACGGCGAATTCCCCTGCGACAACCGCCTGGCCGAGCTCTTCGACGACGAGCCGGTGGCTCGTCCTTTTACGCGGCGGCTGGAAGAATGGCCACATCGCACGGTCCTTGCGAGATCACGCCGGCTGTCGGCGATGACGCGAGACGTAGATGATGCCCTTCTGCAAGAGGATGAAAGCAAACAGCAGAAGGCCGATCAGGATCTTCGTCCACCAGCTCGACAGCGATCCGTCAAAGGTGATGTAGGTCTGGATCAGGCCCTGGATGAGGATGCCGACAAATGTACCTGCAACGAAACCGGAACCGCCGGTCAGAAGCGTCCCGCCGATGACGACCGCAGTAATTGCGTCCAGTTCGACGCCGACGGCTGCAAGGGAGTAGCCGGCCGAGGTGTAGAGCGAAAAGACGATGCCGGACAGCCCCGCCAGCAGGCCCGAAAGCGCGTAGATCCGCACGGTCGTCGCGGCGACCGGCACGCCCATCAGCCGCGCCGTCGCCGTGCCGCCGCCGAGCGCGTAGACGTTGGTGCCGAAGCGGGTGCGATGCGCCAGCGCGATGCCGATGGCGAAGACGAACAGCATCAGCCCGCCGATCAGCGTGACGCGTCCGCCGCCCGGCAGCTTGAAGTATAGGCTCTTCAACGTCGCGTAGAATGGATGCTTGATCGGGATGGAATCGATCGACAGCACGAAGGCCAGACCGCGCGCGAGAAACATGCCCGCAAGCGTGACGATGAAGGCTGGCATCTCCAGATAGTGGATGATCGCGCCCATCGCGGCGCCGAAAAGCGTCGCGATCGTTAGAACCATCGCGAAGGCGATGAGCGGGTGAACGCTCGTGTGTTCCAGCACGACGGCCAGGAAAACGCCGGTGAACGCGATGACCGAACCGATGGAGAGATCAATGCCGCCCGAGAGGATGACGAAGGTCATCCCGACGGCCGCGATGCCGAGGAAGGCATTGTCGGTCAAAAGGTTTCCAATCACCCGCGTGGAGAGGATGTTCGGATACTGCGCGACGCAAAGCGCATAGCCGAGAAGAAAGATCATGAGCGTAGTGATCAGCGGAAGATATTTAGGCTTCATTTTGCAGCTCGCTCGCTCGCTTTGCTCGCGCCACGCGCCGGCACCAAGAAGGAAAAGGCGGTGCGGAACCGCGGCGACTGAAGCACCAGGATGAAGACGATGATCGCGGCCTTGATGATCAGGTTGAACTCCGGCGGGAAGCCGGAAAGAAGAATGCCGGTGTTGATCGCCTGGATGATGATCGCACCGAGCACCGATGCGGCAATGCTGAAGCGGCCGCCGAGCAGGGATGTTCCGCCGACCACGACCGCGAGGATGGCATCGAGCTCCAGCCAGAGCCCGGCATTGTTGGCATCGGCGCCACGAATATCGGCGGCGGCAATGATGCCGGCGATGGCCGCACAAAGGCCGGAAAGAACATAGGCGGCGATCAGCAGCACGGGCGTTAGCACGCCGGACAGCGTACTCGCCTGACGATTGACGCCGATCGCTTCGATCAGCATGCCGAGCGCCGTCCGTCGGACGAGCATGGCGATCAGCACGCCGAAGACCAGCCAGATCACGACCGGCATCGGCAGGCCTGCGAAGGAACCGCTGCCGATGAAGGCGAGGCCGGGATCATTGAAGGTCAGGATCGCGCCCTCGGTGATGAGCTGGGCAATACCGCGCCCGGCGACCATCAGGACCAGTGTCGCAATGATCGGCTGGATGTCGAGCACCGCCACCAGCACCCCGTTCCACAGACCGCAAAGGATACCGACGGCAAGCGTGAACAGCAGGGTGGCGGCGACCGAATGCCCCGACGTGATACAAGCAGCCGCGGTAGCGCCGCAGATCGCCATGACCGCGCCGACCGAGAGGTCGATGCCCTTGGTGGCAATGACGACGGTCATGCCGATTGCCAGCAGCACCACAGGGGCGCCGCGATTGAGGATGTCGATGAGGCTGCCATAAAGCCGGCCGTTCTGGATCTGCAGGTTGAGGAAACCGGGAAACACCAGCGATACCGCGACGATGATGATGCCAAGCGCGATCAGTTGCGGCAGCAACCGGTTGAAATAGAGCCTGAGGAACGACGTCACGACGTCCTCCTTTCATTGGTTGCGGCGATCGCTTCGACGATCTGGTGGGCGGTAATCCGGTTGCCGTCGAGTTCAGCGACATGGGCGCGATCCCGAAGCACGATGATCCGCGTGCTGTAGGCGACCAGTTCCTCGATCTCCGAGGAGACGACGATCAAAGACAGGCCTTTCTCGCGCAGCGCCTCAATCAGCTTGACGATCTCCGCATGGGCGCCGACGTCGATACCGCGCGTCGGTTCGTCGAGAATCAGGAATTCGGGCTCGGTCGCGAGCCAGCGCGCCAGGATCGCCTTCTGCTGGTTGCCGCCGGAGAGCAGTTTGATCGGTTTCTCCCGATCGGCCGTGCGGATATCGAGCGCGCGGATGTAGTGGTCCGCCAGCCGGTTCTGTTCCGCCCGGGCGATCGGCCGCGTCCAGCCACGGCGCGCCTGCAGCGCGAGCACGATGTTCTCGCGTACCGAGAGGTCGCCGATGATGCCTGATGTCTTACGATCTTCCGGGCAGAAACCGAATCTGTGGCGAATGGCGGCACGCGGCGATGAGAGATCGACCACACGGCCGTCGATCTCGGCCTCGCCGCTGTCGGCACGATGGGCCCCGAAGAGAAGCTCCGCGGTTTCCGTGCGACCGGAACCGAGCAGGCCAGCCATGCCGACAACTTCGCCGGCACGCACCTCGAGGTCGAAGGGACGGACGCGACCCTTACGCCCATAGTTTCGAAACCGGTAGCGCAGCGGCCCGTCCGGGGTTTCCGCGCGCGGCGCGTGAATCTCCGCCGCCAGTTCACGGCCGATCATCATCGCGATCAACTCGCGGCGATCCAGATCGGCGGTCTCACGCGTTCCGACGAGCTGTCCGTTCCTGAGTACCGTTATCCGGTCGGAAATCTCGTAGACCTGTTCAAGGAAGTGGGTGACGAAGATGATGCCAAGCCCCCGCGCCTTAAGGCGCCGGACAATACGGAAGAGCATCGCCACCTCGTGCGCATCGAGGCTCGCCGTCGGCTCGTCGAGAATCAACACCTTGCCCGAGAGATCAACGGCGCGGGCGATGGCGACGACCTGCTGGATCGCGACCGAATAGCTTGCAAGATCGCGGGTGACGTCGATGTCGAGTTCATAGTCGGCGAGCAGCTCCTGCGCACGCCGGTTCATGGTGCTAACGTCGACCATGCCGAAGCGCCGGGGCTGGCGCCCGAGGAAGAGATTTTCGGCAACCGTCAGGTTCGCCAGCAGGTTGACCTCCTGGTAGACCGTGCCGATACCGAGCGTCTGGGCCTCGAAAGTGTCGCGCGGATCGACCTCCGCGTCATTGAGCAGGATGGCGCCGCCGTCGCGGCGGTAGGCGCCGGTCAGGCATTTGATAAGAGTAGACTTGCCGGCGCCGTTTTCGCCAAGCAGCGCATGAACTTCTCCGCGCCGCAGGTGAAAATCGACCTTGTCGAGGGCCTTCGTTCCCGGGAAGGTCTTTTCGATCCGGATCGCCTGGAGAATGTGGTCATTGGTCTGCATCGGTACCGTCTCCGCGATGCTGGTATCTGTCGGACGAGAAGCACGGCGCCTGTCTGCGACAAGCAGCGCTCTTCAGCCGGAAACTTGGAAAAGAGCGTGGCCCGCGCGAGAAGCAGCGCGGGCCACGGCCGACATCAGTAGCCGAGGCTTTTCTTTTCCTCGTAGACCTTCAGCGGCTCGTCGGCCTGAGTGTAGAGTTTCGATTCCGTCTGGATCCACTTCGGCGGTGCCGTGCCATCCTTCTGGTACGCGGCAAGCGCATCGAAGGCGGGGCCGGCCATGTTCGGCGTCAGCTCGACCGTGGCATTGGCTTCGCCGGCCGCCATCGCCTGGAAGATATCCGGAACGGCATCGATCGAGACGACAAGGATATCCTTGCCCGGCTTCAGGCCGGCTTCCTTGATGGCCTGGATGGCGCCGACCGCCATGTCGTCGTTGTGGGCGTAGAGCGCGCAGATGTTCTTGCCGCCATCCTCCGCCTTGAGGAAGCTTTCCATGACTTCCTTGCCCTTGGTGCGGGTGAAGTCGCCGGTCTGGCTGCGGACGATTTTCAGGTTATCGTGGCCGGAAAGCGCCTGCTCAAAGCCCTTCTTGCGGTCGATTGCCGGCGAGGAGCCGGTTGTGCCTTGAAGCTCGACGACGTTGCAGGGCTTGCCTGCCGTGGCGTCGACGAGCCACTTGCCGGCGACGTTGCCCTCATGCACGAGATCGGACGTCACGGCCGTCAGGTAGAGGTCCTTCGAGGCGTCGACGGTGCGGTCGAGCAGGATGACCGGAATTTCCGCGTCTTTGGCTTCCTGCAGCACCTCGTCCCAGCCGGTAGCGACGACCGGGGCGACGAGGATGGCGTTCACGCCCTGCGCGATGAAGGAGCGGATCGCCTTGATCTGGTTTTCCTGTTTCTGCTGCGCATCAGCGAATTTGAGGTCGATGCCGCGCTGTTCGGCCTGCTGTTTGGTCAGCGTCGTCTCGGCGGCGCGCCAGCCGGACTCCGAGCCGATCTGCGAAAAGCCGACGACCAGATCGGCCGCGGAAGCGCTACCGAACGTGCAGGCAGCAAGGATCGTTGCACTCGCAAGTGCCTTGGCGATTTTCATGATTTCCTCCCAAAGAAAGCTGCCTCCAAGCAGCCATCGAGAAAAAATCATATAATATTACTTTTGTAAACGGGCACTTTTCACCTAACGCGCTAGACGTCGATGAAATCCGTCGGAGGTCGCAGACGGCTGAACGCGGGCCGGCCGACCCCGACGCGGGAGCGTCGGAACGTTCAGAGGATTGGCGGGCGAGAACAGGCGCCTTCCGCTAGGCGCTAGGCGCTAGGCCCTCGCCAGCAATGTGCCGGCGGCGCTGGCGGTCATCACGAGAACCACGCCGAAGATCTGGTTGAGGGAGAGCGCCTGCCCAAGAACGATGAAGCCGGCGCCGGCGCCGATCGCCGGCTCAAGGCTCATCAGGATGCCGAAGGCCGACGGTTGCATGCGACGGAGCGCCATGAACTCGAGCGCGTAGGGGAGCAACGGCACCAGAACGGCGAGCCCGGCCGTCATCAGCAGCATGTCGAAGGAGAAACCGGATTGAACCTGGTGCAGCCCGAACGGCATCGCGAAGACTGCTGCAAACAGCAGCGAAACAGCAAGTCCCTCCAATCCCCTGAAGCGCTGGCCGGCCTGTTTCATCAGCACGATATAACCGCCCCAGCCGATCGCCGCGCCGAAGGCGAAAAGCAGCCCGCGCGTATCCGCCACCCAGGCGGTACCGTCCCAGGAGAGGCAGAGTACGCCGGCAGCGGCAATAATGGGGCAAAGCAGGCGCCAGCCACGGCCGCCGAAAATCGCAGCGACCGTCAACGGACCGAGAAACTCGATCGCCACCGCAAGCCCGAGCGGGATGCGCGCGATGGCCGCAAAGAAACAGAGCGTCATCACGGCCATCGTGGCGCCGAGCGAGAGCGCCGAAAGCCACTGCGCCCGGGTGTAGCTGAGGAAGGGTGGGCGGACGAGGAGCAGCAGGAATGCCGCCGCCCAGGAGAGCCGCAGCCAGGTCGCGCCAAAAGCCCCGACGCTTTCCATCGCCGGCTTGGAAAGTGCAGCGCCGAACTGCACACTCGACATGGAGAGCAGGCAAAAGACGATCGCGACAGAGACACGCCCTGTGGAATCGTCCGTCGTACCCTGCCCGCTCCACCCGCGATCCGCAGTCGTCTCCGTTTCCGTCATGTCCGTTCTCCCGTTGGGCTTGAACAGACATAGCAATCCCGGCACAATAAGGAACGCTAATAGTTGTGATGTCTTCATAAGGGATCGTTATATGCATGACCTCGACACCGTCCTGCTGCGCGCCTTCGTCGTGATCGCCGAGTGCGGCAGCGTCAGCGGCGCTGCCCAGCGGCTGGCACGGACTCAAGCCGCCGTCAGCATGCAGTTGCGCCGGCTGGAGGACGATGTCGGCGCCAGGCTTTTGAACCGCAGCACCAGGGGCATGGACCTGACCGAAGCCGGGCATGTGCTGTTTCCCTATGCCCAGAAGATGCTCGGGCTGAGCGAAGGTGCCCGGCGAGCGCTCGCCGGGCAGGCGCTCCAGGGCCCGATCCGCTTCGGCATGATCGAGGACATCGCCGTCGGCTCGCTGCCAAGGGCACTGCAGCGCTTCGCCGAATGTCATCCGAACGTGGGGCTCGAACTGACGGTCACCGAAAGCACCGTGTTGTCGGAGAAGCTGTCGCAGGGTCAGCTCGATGTCGCGATCGGCGATCCGGCCCTGATCCGTGGTGAGCCGATCCTCACCTGGCGGCTGCCGCTGCGCTGGGTCGCGGCGCGCGGTTTCGTGCTCCCGGAGGAAGGGCCTTTGCCGCTCGTCACCTTCGACGGGGTCTGCACCTGGCGCGAGAAGATGATCGAGGCGCTGAAGGGCGGGGATCGGCCTTGGCGCACGGTGCTGACGAGCGCCAGCCTCTCCTCGATCCAGTCGATGATCGAGGCGGGGCTCGGCATCGCCGTTCTGCTGGATCTCAATATTCGCGCCAACACGATGCGGGTCCTCGGGACCGAAGAGGGCTTGCCGCCCGCCCCGGTGATCGAACTCGGGCTTTTCGCGGCCGATGACCAGGGCCTGTCATCCCGCCCGGTCTCAGCACTGTGGGCGTTCCTTTCCGAAGAGCTTCAGGCGCAGGCATTGGCAACCGGCCGCGCTGCGTGATCTCAACCGCGGTTGCGTCACGTTCGACGAACGAAATACGACGCCCAGAGATTGAAAAAACCCAAGCAAAATTTTACTAAATAAAGATTGCGCCGCGCCCGAAGCCTGGGTTGTGGCGGCGGGCAGGACGTTGGACATGGTAACAATCAAGGAAATCGCTTCGGCTGTCGGGGTCTCTTCGGCGACCGTCTCACGGGTGCTGAATTACGATCCAACGCTTTCGATCTCCACCAAGAAGCGGCAGGCGATCATCGAAACGGCCGAGGCCCTGAACTATGCGACGCCCCGCAACCGCGGGCGCGGCGCGGGACCGATGCAGGGCCTGAAATTCGCGCTGGTGCATTTCCTCCAGCCCGCCCAGGAACTGATCGATCCCTATTATGTCGGCGTCCGGCTCGGCATCGAAAACCGCTGCCAGGCGCTGAAGATCGAGGTGGTCAAGGTCTTCCACAACGGCAACCTGCCGGAGGCGGCGATCCTGCAGGGCGCCAACGGCGTCGTTGCCGTCGGCCACCACTACGGCGAAGAGGTCCACTGGCTGCGGCGGCACAGCCGGCACCTGGTCTTTGCCGATTTCGCCCCCGACGACGATGTCGACGACAGCGTGATGAGCGACGTGTCCGTGGCCATGAACCGCCTGCTTCAAGGCATATACGGCATGGGTTACCGCCGAATCGGCTTTCTCGGCTGGATCGACGCCTTCCGCGACAAGGACGACATCCATTCGGAGCGCCGCTGCCGCGCCTTCATCCACTGGATGACGAAAGCCGGCCTCTACGATCCGGAACTCTGCATGGTCGAGAAGCTGACGCCGGACAGCGGCTATACGCTCGCCAAGGCGATGCTGTCGAAACCCAATCCGCCCAAGATCCTGGTCACCTGCAACGACAACATGGCGATCGGCGCCTACCGCGCCATTCACGAGATGGGGCTTCGAATCCCTGACGATGTCGCCGTGGCAAGCTTCAACGACATCCCGGTCGCGCAGTTTCTCGGCCCGCCGCTTTCGACGGTCAAGATCCCGGCCGAAGTGATCGGCGAGACGGCCGTCGACCTATTGGTCGAGCGGCTGACCGGACGCGACGTGGCGAAGAAGGTGATCCTCGGAACAGAGATGGTCTGGCGCGGCAGCACGGCCACGACGGGCTCCGTTGCTGGCCGGTAAAACAGCCGGTAAAAAACACGGTGGTAAAAATTTACTGAAATATTGCCTTCTTCAGAATTTTGCGAAATACTCCGCGCCGAGACTAGGAGGAACGTCTCGGGGAACGAAATTCAAGGGAGGAAAACAATGGACATGCGTATCTATCTGCCGCGCTTGAGCGCCATCGCGCTTGCCGGCGCCAGCCTCTTGGCGGTGACTGCGGCGCAAGCCAAGGAAATCACCGTCTGGTGCTGGGATCCCAACTTCAACGTTGCGATCATGAAGGAGGCTGGCGCGCGTTATACCAAGACGCATCCTGACGTCACCTTCAACATCGTCGATTTCGCCAAGGCCGACGTCGAGCAGAAGCTGCAGACCGGCCTTTCGTCCGGCACGGCGGATGCCCTGCCCGATATCGTGCTGATCGAGGATTACGGCGCGCAGAAGTATCTGCAGTCCTTCCCCGGCGCCTTCGCGCCACTCTCCGGCACGGTCGATTATTCCGGCTTCGCTCCCTATAAGGTCGAGCTGATGACGCTGGATGGCCAGGTCTACGGCATGCCCTTCGATTCCGGCGTAACCGGCCTCTATTATCGCAAGGACTATCTGGAGCAGGCCGGCTTCAAGCCCGAGGACATGCAGGGCATCACCTGGGACCGCTTCATCGAGATCGGCCAGCAGGTCGAAGCCAAGACCGGCAAGAAGATGATGGGTCTCGACCCGACCGACGCCGGCCTCGTGCGCATCATCATGCAATCGGCCGGGCAATGGTACTTCGACAAGGAAGGCAAGGCGAACATCACCGGCAACGCCGCGCTGAAGGGAGCGCTGGAGACGGTCGGCAAGATCATGTCTTCCAACATCTACAAACCGGCGGCCGGCTGGGCCGATTGGGTCGGAACCTTTACGTCCGGTGACGTCGCCACCGTCATCACCGGCGTCTGGATCACCGGTACCGTCAAGGCGCAGCCGGACCAAGCGGGCAAGTGGGGCGTAGCACCGATCCCGGCCCTTTCGATCGACGGCGCGACGCACGCCTCGAACCTCGGCGGATCGAGCTGGTACGTGCTCGAAAGTTCGGCGGAGAAAGCCGAGGCGGTCGACTTCCTGAACGCGGTCTACGCCAAGGACGTCGATTTCTACCAGACGATCCTGCAAGACCGCGGCGCCGTCGGTTCGCTTCTCGCCGCCCGCGGCGGAGCCGCCTATGGCGAGGCCGATGCCTTCTTCGGCGGTGAAAAGGTCTGGCAGAACTTTTCCGACTGGCTCGCGAAGGTCCCCTCGGTCAACTACGGCATCTTCACCAACGAGGCGGATACCGCCGTCACCGCGCAATTGCCGGCGCTGCAGCAGGGAACACCCGTCGACGACGTCCTGAAGGCGATCGACTCCGAGGTCAGCGCACAGGTCCAGTAATCGCTACGGCGATTGTCTGCACCTCTACTGCATAATTCTCAAGTCGAAGTCGATTTGAGGGAAAAATTATGCAGCAATTCAAAGTGTTACAGCGTTCTTGGCGCGTCTTGAAGACGCGCGGCGCTGTAGGCCGTGGCGATTGCGCCGCGGCCAACGGCTCCAGCTATCCATGGGGATGATGATGGCTCTCGCGCGCCGCGGCGGCATCGGCCGATACTACAACGCCAATGGCTGGCTCTTCGTTGCGCCGGCGCTCGGGCTGATCGCCCTTTTCATGATCTATCCGATCGTGTGGTCGCTCTGGATGTCGTTCCAGTCCGGCCGCGGCATGATGCTGAAATTCGCCGGCTTCGCCAACATCGTCCGTCTCTGGAACGACCCGGTCTTCATCAAGGCGCTCACCAACACGCTGACCTATTTCGTCGTGCAGGTGCCGATCATGATCTTGCTGGCGCTAATCCTGGCGTCATTGCTCAACAATCCGAGGCTCGTCGGCCGCGGCTTCTTCCGCACCGCCATCTTCCTGCCCTGCGTCACCTCGCTCGTCGCCTATTCGGTGCTGTTCAAAGGCATGTTCGCGCTCGACGGCATCGTCAACTCGACGCTTGAGGCGATCGGCATCATCGCCTCGCCGATCCCGTGGCTGACGCATCCCTTCTGGGCGAAGGTGCTCGTCATCATCGCCATCACCTGGCGCTGGACCGGCTACAACATGATCTTCTACCTGGCGGCGATGCAGAACATCGACAAGTCGATCTATGAGGTGGCCCGTATCGACGGGGTGCCCGCCTGGGCCCGCTTCACCCACATCACCATCCCGTTGCTGAAACCCGTCATCCTGTTCACCACGATCATCTCGACGATCGGCACGATCCAGCTCTTCGACGAGGTCTACAATCTGACCGAGGGCAAGGGTGGCCCTTCCAACGCGACGCTGACCCTGTCGCTCTACATCTACAACCTGACCTTCCGCTTCATGCCGAACTTCGGCTACGCGGCGACGGTCTCCTACGTGATCGTCGTGCTCGTCGCTTTGCTCGCCTGCCTTCAGTTCTTCGCGGCACGGGAGCGCGACCGATGAACAACGGATCCGCACGCATCGCAACCGCCATCGTCACCTACGGCTTCGTCGGGCTGATGGCCTTTCTCTCGATCTTCCCCTTCATCTGGATGCTGCTCGGCGCCACCAATTCGTCGATCGACATCATCAAGGGCAAGATGCTGCCCGGCAGCGCGCTCGCCACCAATATCAGCGCCTTCTTCACCCAGGTGAATGCGCCGCTGGTCTTCTGGAATTCCGCCAAGATCGCCATTCTGGCGACGGCGCTGACGCTCGCCGTCTCGTCGCTGGCCGGCTACGGCTTCGAGATGTTCCGCTCGCGCCACCGCGACCGGATCTACAGCGCCATGCTCCTGACGATGATGATCCCCTTTGCGGCGCTGATGATTCCGCTCTTCATCATGATGGGCAAGGCGGGGCTCATCAACACCCACCTCGCCGTCGTCTTGCCGTCAATCGGCTCGGCCTTCATCGTCTTCTACTTCCGCCAGTGCACCAAGGCGTTCCCTTCGGAGCTGCGCGACGCAGCCAAGGTCGACGGGCTGAAGGAATGGCAGATTTTTCTCTACATCTACGTGCCGGTGATGCGTTCGACCTACGCGGCGGCCTTCATCATCGTCTTCATGACGGCGTGGAACAACTATCTCTGGCCGCTGATCGTGCTGCAGTCGAACGAGACGAAGACAATCACACTCGTCGTCTCCTCGCTCGCCTCCGCCTACTACCCCGATTACGGCGTCGTCATGGTCGGCACCATTCTCGCAACGCTTCCCACCCTCGCGGTCTTTTTCTTCATGCAACGCCAATTCGTCCAGGGAATGCTGGGCTCAGTCAAATAGGAATGATGATGCGTTCTGTTACCTCTTTCAACGATTCCTGGGTCTTCTCCGAAGGCTTCGCCGCCACTGAAGCCGGCCGCCTGCAGGCGGGCAGGCCCGTGAGCCTGCCGCACAATGCGGTGGAACTGCCGTTCAATTACTTCGACGAGGCCTCCTATCAGCGCGCTTTCACCTATCAAAAGCCGCTCGCCTGGCGTCGGGAGTTCCATGGCCGCGAGGTCTCGCTCGTCTTCGACGCTGCGATGGCCGATGCCGTCGTCTATCTCAACGGCGAAGAGATCGTTGCCCACAAGGACGGCTATACGCCCTTCGAAGCGCGCCTGACCGACAGGCTGCGGGAGGGCGATAACCTGATCACTGTCAAGATCGACGGCAGCGAAAACCCGGAGATCCCACCCTTCGGCGGCCGCATCGATTATCTGACCTATGCCGGCATCTATCGCGACGTCTGGCTGAAGGTCACCGACGCGGTTTCGATCGCCAACATCAAGATCGAGACCCGCGATGTCCTCAGCGACGCCAAGTCCGTCACGGTCCGTTGCGATCTCGCCAATCCGCAAAGCTTGACGTTCGCCGGAACTGTCACGGCACTGCTCAAGGACACGAACGGCAAGGTGCTGGCGGAAGCCATCGGCGAGACCCGCGGTGAGAGCGTCACATTGGAGATTACCGGTCTCAAGGGGCTTTCGCTCTGGGATATCGACAGTCCCGTCCTCTACGAGGCGGAGGTGCAACTGCGCAGCGATCGCGGCAGCGACCGGCTCTCGTCGCGCTTTGGCTTCCGTACAGCAGAGTTCACCACGGAAGGTTTCAAGCTCAACGGCCGGCCGCTGAATATCCGTGGTCTCAACCGCCACCAGGCCTTCCCCTATGTCGGCTATGCCATGGGCCGGTCGGCCCAGGAGCGCGATGCCGAGATCCTGAAGAACACGCTACATTGCAACCTTGTCCGCACCTCGCACTATCCGCAATCCAAATGGTTTCTCGACCATTGCGACCGCATCGGCCTGCTCGTCTTCGAGGAAATCCCCGGCTGGCAGCATATCGGCGGTGAGGCCTGGAAGCAGGAGGCGATCCAAAACGTCCGGCGCATGATCGAGCGCGACTGGAACCACCCGTCGATCATCATCTGGGGCGTGCGCATCAACGAGTCGCAGGATTCCCACGACTTCTACGTCGAAACCAACCGCCTGGCGCACGAGCTCGACTCGACCCGCCAGACCGGCGGCGTGCGCTACATCACCGACAGCGAGTTTCTCGAAGACGTCTACACCATGAACGACTTCATCCTCGGCAACGAGGAACTGCCGGGCGCAAACCGCCCGCGCACGGCGCTGCGGCCGCAACAGGAGTGCACCGGGCTCAATCGCAAGGTGCCCTACATGATCACCGAATTCGGCGGTCACATGTATCCGACGAAGATCTACGACCAGGAGCAGCGGCAGGCCGAGCATGTGCGCCGGCATCTGGAAGTGCTGAACGCGGCCTATGGCGACCCGAATATTTCCGGCGCGGTCGGCTGGTGCATGTTCGACTACAACACCCACAAGGATTTCGGCTCCGGCGACCGGATCTGCTATCACGGCGTCATGGACATGTTCCGCCAGCCGAAGTTTGCAGCCTATGTCTACGCCAGCCAATGCGAGCCGTCGGAGGACGTGGTGATGAAGCCGGTCACTTTCTGGGCGCGCGGTGAGCGCAATATCGGCGGCGTGCTGCCTTTGATCGTGCTCACCAATTGCGACGAGGTCGAGCTGAAATACGGCTCGCTGGTGAAGCGCGTCGGTCCGGACCGCGAGAACTTCCCGCATCTGCCGCATCCGCCTGTGGTCATCGACCACCGCCACTTCACCAAGGACGAACTCGGCGTCTGGGGCATGAAATGGGAAGACGCCGCCTTCACTGGCTTCATCGACGGCAAGGCCGTCGCCAGCCTGCGCATGGTCGCCGACCCGGTGCCGACGACGCTCGAGGTCGTGGCAGACAACACCACACTACGGGCCGAAGGGCGTGACAGTGTTCGCGTGATCGTGCGCGCGCTCGACCAGGCCGGCAACGTCCTGCCGTTCCTCAACGATGCGGTCGACGTCACCGTGACCGGCCCTGCCCGACTGCTTGGGCCCGAGCGCCTGGTCTTCCAGGGTGGTTCGACGGGCTTCTGGCTGGAGACGACGGGTGCTGCCGGCGGCATCGCCGTCGCGGTAACCTCGACACGGCTTGGATCCGTAAGACTGGAACTTTCGGCAGTGGCAAGCGAGGCAGCGGCTGCATGAGCGAACTCCAACTCAGCGACGTCAGAAAGTCCTATGGCAACTTCGAGGTCATCAAGGGGGTCGACCTCGACATCAAAACCGGTGAGTTCGTCGTCTTCGTTGGACCATCCGGCTGCGGCAAGTCGACCCTGCTTCGGATGATCGCCGGTCTCGAGGAGATCACATCCGGTGATCTCACGATCGACGGCGAGCGGATGAACGATGTCGATCCGTCGAAACGCGGCATCGCCATGGTGTTCCAGTCCTATGCGCTCTATCCGCATATGACTGTGCGGGAGAACATGGGCTTCGCCCTGCGCTTTGCCGGCGTGCCGAAGGCCGAGATCGAACAACGGGTCGGCGAGGCTGCGAACATTCTCGAGCTCGGCCCGCTGCTCGACCGTAAGCCAAAACAGCTTTCCGGCGGCCAGCGCCAGCGTGTTGCGATCGGCCGGGCGATCGTACGGCATCCGAAAATCTTTCTCTTCGACGAGCCGCTGTCCAACCTCGATGCGGAACTACGCGTGCACATGCGCATCGAGATCGCCCGGCTGCACAAGAAGCTCGCGACCACAATCGTCTATGTCACCCATGACCAGGTCGAGGCGATGACGCTTGCCGACAAGATCGTCGTCATGCGCGGTGGCGTGGTCGAACAGGTCGGCTCGCCGCTCGACCTTTACGACGATCCGGCCAATCTCTTCGTCGCCGGTTTCATCGGCTCACCGAAAATGAACTTCTTGAAGGGGATCGTCGACGCTGGCGGAACGCAGGTACGTCTGCCCGACTTCGGCAACGCGACTATTCCAGTGGCCATCAAGGAGGCTACGCCGGGGAGCTCCGTGACCATCGGCATCCGGCCCGAACATTTCGGCGACAGCGGCTCGGCAAGCCTCGATCTGACGATCGACATGCTGGAACACCTCGGCGGCGAGACCTTCGCCTATGCCCGCCATGGCGACGGCGAATTGATCATCATCGAGACCAAGAACGGCCGCGGCCTCAAATCCGGCGACAGCATTGCGGCGCGCTTCGATCCGGCCGCCGTTTTGGTGTTCGACGCAGACGGAAGGCGTCTGCGTTAGTCTAGGCGGCTCGCGCGTGTTGTCGCGCTGGCGCCATCTCTCTGGAGATGGCGCCAGTCGAATCTTACTGGAACATGCCCTTCGGCGTCTCGCCATTCAGGAAGGGTTCGATGAAGGCGTAGAGCAGGTCCGTCTGGTTGATGACTGCGGTGTGCGACGTCGCCGGCAGGATGGCGAGCCGCGAGACAGCCAGGGGCTTGCCCATGTCGCCCATCGCTCCGCCGCCAAGCAGACGGAAGAGCGCGACATTGTGTTCGAGCGTCGCCACGTCCGCATCGCCGGCAATGATCAGGACCGGTGCCTTCAGCGTCTTGACGTCAGCCTCCCAGGCCATCGGCTCCTTTTCGAGCTGAATGAGCTTCTTCGCCAGCTCCGGAAAGCCGTCAGGGTTCGCGGCAAGCTTGCGATAGTCCTCGGCAAACGGCAGGCCGACAATCATCTCGACGGTCATCTGCGGGATGACCGCCTTGAACTCCGGCTGCCAGCCGTCAGCGTCATAGGCGACGGATGCGGCAGCGAGCTTGTTCACCTTTTCCGGGTGGCGAATCGCCAGTTGCAGACCGGCGGCCGCACCCATGGAGTAACCAAGGACGTCAGCCTTCTTGAGATCAACCGCATCCATGAAGGCAGCGACGTCATCGGCGAGGTTCGGATAAGTGATCGGCCGGTCGATATCATTGGTGCGGCCATGGCCCTGCAGTTCGACGGCGTAGACCTTATGGGTCTCGGCAAGCTTCGGGATGATCGCGCCCATCGACGGAATGTTCATGTAGGCGCCGTGCAGCACGACCAGCGGTTCGCCCTCGCCCAAGACCTCGTAATACATCTTCATGCCGTTGACATCGACGCGATTGCCCACCGGCTCGGCGTCGGCAAATGTGGTGCCGGAGATCAGCAGAGCGCCAGCAATGAAAGCGGTGCGGAACATGCATATTCTCCTTGTTGTCAGCGCGGTCCAAAACCGCCGTCGAGCTTAAGACGCGCGGCGCTTTCCCATCCCGACGTCGACAATCAAGAAAATTTCGGCCTGCATTGCGGCGCGCCGAAAGGGTCTCGCGCAGCAGTCGTCGCGACCGGCGTTCAGCTCGACGGATTGAGTTTCGGCCGCAGGCCCGCGAACTGCGAGACGGCGAAGTCTATGAGTTTTCGCACCCGCGGGAGATTGCGCGTCTCCTGGTGCACGCCGAGCTTCAACGACAGGACTGGTGCGGCAACGCCGAGGTCCACAGATACAAGGCCGTCCCGGCCGGCCGCAAGGAAATGCGGAAGCGTCGCGAGCGCCGCGCCGGTTTCGACAGCACTCAGTTGCGAGCGGATCGAGTTCGCGCGCAACATTACCCTCGCATCCGGCAAGAGGTCCTTCAGCCAAGTCGAGAGTGACACCCGCACCGGTACCTCGGCCAGTTCGACAATGGCGTGACCGTCACCGGTGGCGTTTGGATGGCCGAAGCGATCGAGGTAGGCCTGCATCGCAAACAGGCCATAGCGGATATCGGCAACCTTGCGCTCGACGATGTCGCTCTGATCGAAGCTGCCGAAGCGGAAGGCGATATCGGCGTCCCGCCGGGACAGATTGAAGCGCCGGGCGTCGTTCAACAGGTGAATGGTGACGCCGGGATGGGCAGCGGCAAATCTCGTCAGGATCGGCGCCAGCAGATAATCTCCGAGCCAGTCGAGGCTGGTGACGGTGATGGTACCCGCCAGCGCATCGTCCTGCGCCGCCAGGCGTCGCTCGACCGCAAGCGCATTCGCCTCCATCTGCTCGAGCGCCGACAGAATGGACAGGCACGCCGCAGTCGGCACAAGGCCGCTTGTTTGCCGCTCGAACAGCTTCTGCTGCGTCTTCTGCTCGAACGCCTCGAGGCGACGGCTGAGCGTCGGTTGCTTGGTGCCCATCGCACGGGCCGCTGCACTCAGCGAGCCGTGGCGGACCAAGTGCTGAACAAGATGGAGTTCTTCCCAGTCCACAAGCACCTCAGGGTTCAGCCGGCCGAGGCGGCTCGCCTCGACGGTAATTCATAGGCACTTTCGTGCCCGCCGTCATGCCCCCGTCGATCGGCAGCACTACGCCGGTGATGTAACTCGCCGCATCGGAACAGAGCCAGAGGACACTTGCGGCCACCTCCTCCATCCGGCCAAGCCGGCGCATCGGCGTCGAAAGTGCTGCGTGCCGCTGGATTTCCGCGCCGGCGGCCTCGAGATGGTGGGTGAGGATCGGCCCGGGCGCAACGACATTGATCCGGATGCCCTGGTCGGCATAGTCCAGCGCCGCGGCCTTGGTCAGCCCGATGATCCCGGCCTTCGCACTGACATAGCCGGCAAGCCCGGAGGTGCCGTTGATGCCGGCAACCGACGCCATGTTGACGATCGCACCGCCACCAGCCCTCGCCATCGCCTCGATCTGGTAACGCATGCCGAGAAAGGTGCCGCGAATGTTGGTGCGGATGCCGCGATCGAACCCGTCGATGTCGAGATCGGCAAGCGGGGCCGGCATGGTTCCATCCGTCGCATTGTTGAAGGCGGCGTCGAGCCGGCCATAGTGCTGCATCACGCTTGCAAGCGCCTGCTTCATGGCACTCTTGTCGCCGACATCGGCCGCGATCGCCAGTGCGTCGCCGCCCGCCTGGCGGATGGAAACCGCCAACGCCTCGACCGCCGGCTGCGAGCGGGAAAGAAGGACAACGGATGCGCCGGCCTGCGCAAAGGCGCGGGCGGTGGCCGCGCCGATACCCTTGCTGGCGCCCGCGACTAAGGCGACTTTGCCTGCAAATCCCAGATTGTTTGTGTTCATCAACCCGACTCCATCTGACGTTGTCGCACCGTTTCTAGCGCCGGACGACGACGGCTGCCTCGTGCAGGCGCGTATGCCTCCCATACGGGAACAGACGATCGACTTTCGCTGCGAACGGGCTTTGCCTTTGTCCGGGAGCCCGAATTTCGCCCTGAAGCGTCGACCGGGCCGCAGTTTCGAGAAGCACAGGAGACGATCATGGATGCGACAAGACAAGGAAGATCGCAGCGCAGAGAGCGGCTGAAGGCCGAACTCGACCGAGTGATTGCGGAAGCCCTGGATGAACAGCGCATCGTCGGCACAGTCGTCGAGATCCTTATCGACGGCGAGCCCGGCTACCGACATGCCGCCGGGCTTGGGGACCGCGAGGCCGACCAGCCGATGACCGAGGACAGCATCTTCCTGCTCTCCTCGGTCGCAAAGCCGATCGTCACGGTCGCCGCTCTCAACTTGGTGCAAAGGGGCACCATCGGTCTCGACGATATCGTGTCGGAATGGCTGCCCGCGTTCAGGCCGCAGCTGCCGGACGGCAGCGAGCCTCGGATAACCATCCGCCAACTCCTGACGCACAGTGCCGGTTTGAGCTACGTGTTCATGGAGCGAGGCGACGGCCCTTATCGCCGGCACGCCATCAGCAGCGGCCTCGACGACACCGACGATGACCTCACCGCCCTCATCGGCAAGCTCACCGCCATTCCGTTATCCTATCCGCCCGGACACGGCTGGGGCTATTCGATGAGCCTCGACGTCCTTGGCGCCGTTATCGAAGAGGCGACGGGATCAAAGCTGCCGGAGGCGATTGCTGCGCTCGTCACACGCCCGATGGGGATGAACAACACCGCCTTTTCCGTGACCGATAAACGCAGGCTCGTGGTCCACTATGGCGATGCCTCGCCGCGGCCACGGCGGCTCGTTGGCGACGACGCGGTCCCCTTCTTTGGCAATCCCGTGCGCCTCTCGCCCGGCCGGATCCTGAACCCGCGGGCCTTTCCCTCCGGCGGCGCCGGCATGGCAGGCACGGCCGGCGACGTGATCCGCCTTCTCGAAAGCCTCAGGACCGGACACTCGCCGGTGCTCGACGCCGCCAGCACCCGCTCGATGTTCGACATTCAGGCAAGGACGGGCGGATTGGCCGCCGGCGCCGGGTGGGAGTTCGGTTTCGGCGGCGCCGTGCTTGTCGAACCCGAGATGGCGGGAACACCGCAGTCGCGCGGCACGCTGCAATGGGACGGCGCCTACGGGCACAAGTGGTTCATCGACCCGGCCCGCGGCCTGACCGTCGTTGCGCTCACCAACACCGCCTTTGAAGGCATGAACGGACGCTTCCCGGTCGATCTCCGCGACGCCATCTATCGGAGCCTCTAACCATGCGGAACGCCTCGTTTCCCGTCGACCTCGGCCGTTACTTCGCCCGCATCGGTTACTCCGGGCCGCAATCGCCCGATCTGGCAACGCTCGGCGGCATCATTGCTCGCCATGCGGCGTCGATCCCCTTCGAGGCCATCGATGTGCTGCTTGCCCATCCGGTCGAGTTGTCGCCGGCGGCAATCGACAGCAAGCTCATCGACCGCAAACGCGGCGGCTACTGCTTCGAACAGAACAGCCTTTTGCAGCGTGTACTCAGCGCGCTCGGTTATCGGGTAGAGCCCTTGATGGCCCGCGTCCTGTGGATTCGCGAACCCGATGCGCCGCCGCCCGCATGGTCGCATATGGCGCTTCGCGTCTTCGTGAACGGTGTCGGCTATCTCGTCGATACCGGTTTTGGCAGTTGCGTGCCGACCGCGCCTCTGCGTTTCGACCGGACCACGCCACAGCCGACGCCACATGAGCCATTCCGCCTCAGCCGGACGATCGAGGGCTTCTTGCTCGAAGCCCAACTCGGTCGCGATTGGGTACCGGTCTACGAAGTGTCGCCAACGATTTGCGGGGAGGAAGCGTATCGGATCGCGAATATCGTCACATCGACCCATCCGCAGTCGCTTTTCCGGCGGAACCTGTTGGTGGCGTTGACCACCGAGGAGGCACGCAAGATCCTGTTCGGAAACCGGCTGACGATCCGTGACAGGAACGGCACCGTCACACGCCGTGATCTCGATGCGCCTGCAATAGAAACTGCCCTGACAGGCGTCTTCGGCCTACCCTTCCAGGACGATTGGCGCCGGATCACTGCGCGCATCGGCAGCACGTTCGAAGTATCCACCGCAACGACATGACGTGAGCCCGACGCCCCCGTCTATCGGTGTGTCAGGATGTAGTCCTTGAGGATCTCTGCATGGGTTCGAGCCTCATCCTTCACGCTGTAGAGCAAGGTCACGGGGGCCTCACCAATGTGCTGCCGCAACACGTCAACTGCCGCCGGATTGTTGTCGAGCTCGGCAAGGTAGCGCTTGCTGAACTCGTCCCAGGTGCCTTGAGCCCCGTGAAACCAGCGACGCAGTTCCGTTGTCGGCGCGATCTCCTTGAGCCACAGGTCGACCGCCGCTTCCGCCTTGGTCAGTCCACGCGGCCACAGGCGATCGACCAGGACGCGCATGCCGTCCCCATCCGCCTTCGGCTCATAGACACGTTTCGTCTTCAGATGCATGAACGCCCCTCACACGGTCTCGTTGCTTGGACCATAGCCGCCCGCCGCTGTCCGACCAAGCCCGGAGGATTTGCAGGCAGACAACAAGGGCGCGCCCGCTATACCCCGCGTCTGTTGCCCCAGAGCAGAACATGCAGTTGCGGCAGCACCCGAGCCTCGAACCAGCGATCTTCCGTCACCTTGCCGACCAGCCAGAGCATGCGGTCGATGATGCCGTCGATATCGACGGTGGCATCGTCGTCATCAGGGGGCGGCGGCGTGTGGTTGCCGGGCTGCAGGTAGAGCGGCAGATGCGGATAACGGGCCGCCGCATCGCGGGCATAGGCATAATCGCGCTCGTCGAAGACGACGATCTTCAGCGCCACCTCGGGCCGGCCTGCCGCCATGCGAAGACAGTCGTCGAAGGCGTTCCAGTCGGTCTTCATGCCGCTCGACTGCGGCTTCGGGCTCAAGACCAGCACGTCGAGATCGGCAAACCAGTCCTTGGCGATGCTGCCCTGCGTCTCCAGGGCAAACCGGTAGCCTTCCTCTCGCCCACGCGCGATCAGAGGTCCAAGCGGCTGGATCGCCGGATTGCCACCGGATAGCGAGACCGTGAGCGGCTTGCTGCCGGATAGCCGGCTGACTTCGCTCCAGATCTCCTCCACCGTCATCGGCAGCCATTGGTCGCGATATTCGCTGTCGACCGCATGCAGCGTGTCACACCAGCTGCAGCGATAATCGCAGCCGCCCGTGCGCACGAACACGGTCGGCAGGCCGATCAGGATGCCCTCGCCCTGGATCGTCGGCCCGAAGATTTCGCTGATCCGGATGCGCGTTTCGCCAGGCCCGGTCATGGCCGGTATTCCGCCCAGGTCTTCGGTGTTTCGCTGACGCGCACCGCCGAGGTTTCAGGGAGCCTCACCTTGCACCAATCGTAGAAATGCTTTGCCAGACATTCGGCCGTCACCTGGTCATGGCCGAGGACGTCATTGAGGTGACGATGGTCGAAGCTCTCGTCGATGTAGCGCTTCAGTGGCGCCAGCTCGTGATAGTCGCGCACGAAGCCGTGTTCGTTGAGTTCCGCACCGGCAAGCTCGACTTCAACGACGTAGTTATGCCCGTGCAGCCGGGCGCACTGGTGGTCCGCCGGCAGGCTCTTCAGCTGGTGCGAGGCGGAGAAATGGAACTCCTTGGTGATCCGGAACATCACTTCACCTCCTCGGCTGAAAAAGCAGACGTCGCCGCCACCCAGAAATCCGGATCCTCATAATCGGTCGGGTCCGCAACACCGGCAAGATGAAAGGCCTCGCGCCGCTCGACGCAGGTGCCGCAGCGGCCGCAATGGCGTGCGCCACCCTTGTAGCAGGACCAGGTCTCTTCGAAGGGTGTCGCATGGCTTGCGCCGTCGGTGACGATATCCGCCTTCGATACGGTCACGTAGGGCGCGTAGAGTGCAACGTTGGCATAGCCGTCGAGCGCCTGGTTCTGCATCGCCTGAAACGCATCGATGAAACCGGGACGGCAATCGGGATAGATGAAATGATCGCCGCCATGCACGGCGACCGCAACCGCGTCCGCCTTCTGCGCCGCCGCAAGCCCGAAGGCAATCGCGAGCATGATGGCGTTGCGGTTCGGAACCACCGTCGCCTTCATGGTTTCCTCGGCATAGTGCCCGTCGGGCACGTCGACATCGTCCGTCAGCGCCGATCCGGTGAGGTGGGCGCCGATGGCGCGAATGTCGATGATCTGATGTGGTACGCCAAGCCGCCTCGCACAGGCGGCGGCAAAGTCCAGTTCCTTGCGGTGTCGTTGTCCATAGTCGAAGGAGAGCAGGCCTATAAGCTCCTGCTCGGCTGCGACCTTGTGGGCAAGCGATACCGAGTCCAATCCGCCGGAGCAGATGACAATCGTCTTCATGATAGGTGTCCTTGTTTTGACCGGGTAGGCTGCGACCGGATTACGGGGTGCCTTCTAGGACAAAGCAGGGGCGATGGGAAGCTTAATGTCGGAGATTGTGGCGAACAAATACTGTTTCGACGACCGAACATCGGCGCTGTGGCACAAGGCCATAGAGAAATTTTCGATCACCAAGGGGAACGGGAAGCGTCTGCAAGCGTTGCGGCGTGAAGGTCGCCGATGCATTGGTCAATAGCTCGCGCGCCCATAATGGCGGAACTGGGCGCGGGGGTTTCGATGATTCTTGAGATGCGTCAGTGGCTACTGCTGAAGCCCCGGATACGCCCATACGCCCGAAACACGCATCAGATCGCGGTAAATTACCAACCTCTCGTCAGACCCGACCTTTGCCGCCTCATCTTGGGATGGTGCGTCCAGCGCATTCAGCGGCACCACTGCCGTCAGCAGGTCGCGCTGTTTCAATGCGTCTTCCATTACTGTGCGAGCTCGGCGCATGTGGCTTGAGCTGGTCACCAGGATCACAGTGTCGGCCTGATGCCGCACCAACAGATTGGCAGCATTGATCACATTGCCGATCGTGTCTTTCGACTTGTCTTCAATGATGATGCGGTCGCGGCTGACACCCTTGTCGACCAGCCACTTGGACATCACGTCGCCTTCAGTAACGCCATGCTTCGGCACGCCGCCACTCACCATCACCAGTGCTGTCGGGTTCGCCTCTGCAGCCTTCAACGTCACGTCGAGGCGGTCGAGCAAAGTCTGCTGCGCCGTGCCGTCATCCGCCAGCGCGTAGCCCAAGGCGACGACCACGACCTTGCCGGGCACCGTTGGGACATCGAAGTTGGGCTTTTCGGCCATGATCTGTTCTGCGCGAACAAAGCGCTTGCGATACGCCTCCGCGCGCTCGCGATCGAGCCCTGCGAGTGCTTGATGGGCGAGTGCCGCGCCGGTCTCATCGCCACGGATGCGGGCAATCGCTTCCAACCAGCTTTGAGCGTCAAATGCGGTCGGCTCCTTGTCAAGGATACCCTGGAACGTCGTCTGCGCCTCGTCGAGCTTCTTCTGGATGATCTGCGTTGAGGCGACGGCATACTGAAAATCCAGCCGCTCTGGTGCTAACGTCGACGCTTCCTTGAAGGCCGCTTCCACGACATCGTACTTGCCGTGCAAGGTAATGCCCTTGAAGACTTCGGCTTCCGCTTTTTTGACGTCGCCTCCCGACCAGTAATATTGCATGCCAGTGTCCACCAGCTGCTTGATACGGCCAGCGTTGGTCTGATCGAAGGCCACGGCTGGAGCGACCGAGATAAGACACGCTGTTGCTGTCAACACTGCCAGGAGTCGGCGTCTCGCGCCGCCCGCCTTCGTCCGATGCGGAACATCCGACGCAAACACGATCGAGCCCGTCAAAAGGGCAAGAATGGAACTCGGCTTCATTTGATATCTCCCAGTTTTCCGGTTGCCCACAGGCTTGCTCGCCCTCGGGCCGATAAGCGTTCCGTAATCACTTCCGATCTGGCCCAATCTATATGCGGCCAGCATTAGCAATACCAAAACATGACCACCTGTCTAGTGCGCGATGTCAAAACGGACCGCGACTGCGACCAGATTCGGAATAATTCATATTACATTTCTTACAGATAGCGCACACAAGTTGCGTCAGCATTCAGAGACAGTTGCTAGTTGGTATGATATTGGTATTATCCAATTGTGCACCGGCACGCGCGCACCGGGCGGTGCGCGGTCGTTCCGTGAACGCCAATGTCATGGGCAATCAGCTTTTGCCTGCGGGGAGTTCTGCGGCTTATGGGAAGGCAAAGCCTATTCGGCGGCCTCGCTACCGAAGTCCATGCGGAAGCATGCGCCGCCGCCTGGCGAATTCAGAACGGTCATTTGCGCACCATGCCTTCGCGTAATCTGCAGCACGAGATTGAGACCGTGGCCCGCGCCTCGATGCCGCGGCTTCAGCCGGTAAAATGGCTCGAATATTCGCTCGCGCTCTGCCTCGGGAACGCCGGGACCATCGTCGCAGATCTCGATCACGCCGTTACGCTCGACCCGAACGACAATCGCTCCCCGGTTTCCGGCATGCTCGATCGCATTTTTTGCCAGGTTGATGATGGTACGCCTGAGAGAAGGCGAGCCCGCCTGAACGAGCGAGCGCTGCACCGCCGGCTCATATGAAAACTCGTAGCCTTCATCGATCGCCAGCGGTGAAATGTCCCGGCTCGCCCGGTTGACGATCCATGGCACGCCGGCGACCGTCACCAGGGCCAGCAAGACCAGCATCGGCGCGAGGGAAAAGCGCGAAAACTGCAGGATGAGAGCCGACTGGCTCATCAACTCGCCTTGCCCGAATACCGTGAAATCGCCTTTCGCATTCGACCGTCGCCGGAGAACGGCAAGATAGGGTGATGGTTCACCTGCGTCGCGAATGTCCGAATAGGTCATCCTGCCGAGATTCTCGCTCATGCCCCGGTAGATCGCGGGGATGTTGCCGACCCGCACGATCTCTCCGTGGTCGTTGCGCGCGATGAACCAAAAGTCTGGATGCCTGGCATGGACGCGCCCCATTTCCTCGGTTTTTGCCAGCACGAGTTTGCCCTCCGGACCTCTCCGGATCGCGTCGAAGGCCTTCTCCACCGGCGCTGGGCTGACCAGCACACCGCCTTCGTCGGCAAGGACCAGGAGGCTTACAAACGAAAGTCCGAAAGCCAGCAGTATCGCCAACTGGAGAACGAGTAGCTGGGCGATCAGCCGCTGTTTGAGAGATCGGGGCCACAGTTTCCTCACCGGCGGCACCATAGGGCAGGATTGAATGCGCGGTGCATCGTCGGGCCTCGCTCGGACGCGTTCGAAGGGAGCTAACTTTTTGAAATCACGCAAATCTGAAAGAAGATCGTTCTACACGGTTTCAGGATTTGCTCTCAATCCGGGTGAAGCTGCAAACTCGAGATTGCATCGACATTACGCCAGCTGTTCGCGGCCCGGAGCTGCGGCGCCGGGCCGCGACCTTCACTGCTCGTCATCATGCATGCGCATGCGGGTGCTGCCGTTCGTCCCAGACCGACCAGATCGCGAGCGCAGTCACCAGTGCCCCGAGGACGACATGCGTCCACATGGGGCTGGCGCTGGTCGAGAAGCCGAGCAGCCAGGGGGAAGCGATCAGCCAGAGCCCGACGACGAGGCTTGCCCATTCCTCCCATTCCGCAAACATGGCAAGTGTTGCGATCGCCAGAACGCCGAGCACGACGGCGGCGGCCCAAGCGTTCCAAGCCGGAACGCTCTCGACAACGAAGCCCATGATCCACGGGGAGATGAACAGGCAGACGGCGAGAACCAGATTGATCCAGTCCTGCGCTTTCTTTCCTTCCATCAGTGCCATGACAACCTCCACGAATGAAGTTTGACCAAAGCGTACGACCGCGTGCGGCGCACGCTCTGGAAATCATAATAAATTCAATCGAAAACGCTTTCAAATCTTTTTCGCGCGAGCACCCGGTGATCGCACATGCGAAAGCGCGCAGCGAACCGGCGATCCGCTGCTTTCAAAGGGTGTCAAAGCACCGACTGGCCACCTGTTATCTCGGGCTCTAGATCATTCCATTGTTTCATCGAAACACTGAAGTGATCTAAGTCTTTGAAATTACGCAATTCCGGACGGAAAACCGTTTCGCACTTTTCCTGGAATTGCTCTAGTAACCGCGCCCAGCACCTGCGCCGATGCGGCTGTCGACGGCGCCATTGTAGCGGGCGCCGCCGCCGGCCTCGATGTCGGAGAGGCTCTCGCCGCCGACGAGGATGCCGGTCGCCTGCCCCCAGATCGTCCAGCTTTCGTCGATCTGAACGTTATGGCCCATCGCCGACAGCAGCTTGCGGGTGTCGGGCGAGAGCGCATAGGGCTCCATGAACACCTTGTCGGGCAGCCACTGGTGATGGATGCGCGGCGCATCGACGGCTTCCTGGATGTTCATGCCGTGATCGATGACGTTGAGGATCGCCTCGAGCGTAATCGTAATGATGCGTGCGCCACCGGGGCTGCCGATCACCATGAACGGCTTGCCGTCCTTGGAGATGATCGTCGGGCTCATCGACGACAGCGGCGTCTTGCCGGGCGCGATCGCATTGGCCTCGCCCTGGATCAGCCCATAGAGATTGGGAACGCCCGGCTTCGAGGTGAAATCGTCCATCTCGTTGTTGAGCAGGATACCGGTTCCCGGCGCCACCACGCCGGCGCCGAAGGAGCCGTTCAGCGTATAGGTGACGGCGACCGCGTTGCCCTCGTCGTCGATGATCGAATAGTGGGTCGTCTCCTTGCTTTCGCCGAAGCCCTTCGGGATCAGCGTCGCGGAGACACCGGCGCGGAAGGGATCGATCTTGGCACGGATTTCCTTCGCATAGGCCTTGTCGGTGAGCTTGGCGACTGGGTTTTCGACGAAATCGGGATCGCCGAGCGACGTGTTACGGTCGACATAGGCATGGCGCATCGCCTCGATCATCGCGTGAACCGTGTCCGCGGCGCCATAGCCCATGTAGGAAAGCGGATAGCCTTCGAGCACGTTGAGGATTTCACAGATGATCACGCCACCGGAGGACGGCGGCGGCGAGGAGACGATGTCATAGCCGCGATAATTGCACTTGACCGGCTCCAGTTCGCGCACCGCATAGCGCTCGAAGTCCGCCTTGGCGAGCACGCCGCCCTTCTCCGAGCTCGCCTTGACGATCTGATCGGCGATCGCGCCCTTGTAGAAGGCGTCCGGGCCTTTTTCGGCAATGCTCGAAAGCGATGCGGCAAGGTCCGTCTGGACGAGTTTTTCGCCGGCCGCAAAGGCCTTGCCGTCGGGCTTCAGGAAGATCGCGGCCGCGGCCGGATCTTTCGCCAGCCTTTCGGCCCTGCCCTCGAAGGTACTGACATCGCCCTCCTCCAGCACGAAGCCATCCTTGGCTAGCGCGATCGCCGGCGCGATCAGTTCGGCAAGCGGCTTCGTGCCATAGCGGCTCCGCGCAACCTCGAAACCCATGACCGGCCCCGGCACGCCGACGGCGAGATAACCATCGGTGCTCAACCCTTTGATGACATCTCCCTTCCCGTCGAGATACATGGTCTTGGTTGCCGCCTGCGGCGCCCGCTCGCGGAAATCGAGGAAGGTCGTCCTGCCGTCCTTGAAGCGGATGGTCATGAACCCGCCACCGCCGATATTGCCGGCAGTCGGATAGGTGACGGCGAGCGCATAGCCGACTGCAACCGCCGCATCCACCGCGTTGCCGCCGCTCTTCAGGACCGCGACACCTACATCCGAGGCCAGGTGCTGGGCAGTCACCACCATGCCATGCTCGGCCTTAACCGGTTCCGGCGAGGCGGCTCGGCCCTCCGGCGGAGCCAGGCTCAGCGCAAGAAACAAGGTGACGGGCAGGCTCTTCAAGCGAAAACTCAGCATGCGTCTCTCCCTCGCAGGCGTTGCTCGCAGTGCCTTGCCGGCGGCCGCGACGCGGACGCCCGCCACCGCGTTCAACGCGGCGGCAACAATCTTTTGGCCAGGCAAGCACTGATTGTGGGCAGCTATGAAGTCAGCGGAGTATAGCCACGCCCGGTCGGCGATGGCAATTCACACCTGACCGATGGCAGCGTTTGAACGCGAGGGGCTGTCTTGGGGCGGGCTCCCCCCGCAGGCAACGTGGGGAACCATACGGCTCTCTTCAGGCGGCATCCGCCAGGATGAGAGCCGCGCCCTTTTCCGCAACCATCATCGTCGGAGCGTTGATGTTGCCAGCCGTAATGTTCGGGAAGATGGAGGCGTCGACGACGCGCAGACCCGGAACGCCATGAACCCGCAGGCTGCTGTCGACGACGGAGCTCGCCTGGTCCGGCCCCATCGCGCAGGTGCCGCAGAGATGGTAGATCGAGCCTGAGTTTTCGCGAAAATAATCCATCAGCGCGTCGTCGCTCTGAACGCGCGGCGCGGGCGAGATTTCTTCCGCGGTCAGTGAGGAGAGCGCCGTGGCCGACGCGATCCGCCGCACCAGCCGGCTTCCCTGCAGCACTTCGTCGATGTCGCGGTCGGTCGTCAGGTAGTTCGGCCGGATCAGGGGCTTTTGCGCGGGGTCGCCGGATGCGATCTGGATGCTGCCGCGGCTGGTCGGCCGGCAGGAGTTGAAGCAGATCAGGTAGCCCGGATAGGGCTCCGGTTTCAGCCCGGCCTTCGGATCATTCGGGATCCGATAAGACAGGGGATTGAAGTAAAGCTGGATGTTCGGCCGCTCTTCGTCAGGTTTGCCGCGGAAGAAGCCACCGGCCTGATTGACGCTCATCGAGAACGGACCCTTGCCGGTGAGCAGATATTGCAGGCCGAGCCGCATCTGGCCGAACAGGCTGCCGAACTCGTCGTTGAGCGTCGGGATGGTGGCACGATAGTAGAAGCTGGCGCAGAGGTGATCCTGCAGGTTCTGGCCAACCGCCGGCAAATGCCGCTGTGTCTTAACCCCGAGCGAAGACAGCGTCTTGCCGTCGCCGATGCCCGAGACCTGCAGCAGCTGCGGGCTGCCGACGGCCCCGGCGGCAAGGATGACTTCGCGGCCGGCGGTAAAGCGCCGGCGGGCACCGTTCTGGACGACATCGACGCCGGTCACGCGCCCGTCATCCGCAAAGACCAGCCGCTCGGCCTGGGCGTAGCGCTCGATCGTCAGGTTGGGCCGTTTGAGCGCAGGGCGCAAATACTCGGCGCTCGAATGCGAGCGGCGGCCGTTGTTGGTGTTGACGTCGTAGACGCCAGCGCCTTCGAGCGAGGCTCCATTGAAATCCTCGTTCAACGGCAGTTGCAGCGATCCGCAGCTTTCAAGAAAGGCGTCGGTGATCGGATGCGTCATGCCGCGCATCGGGGTGATGTGGATCGGGCCTTCGCCGCCATGCCATTGCGACGATCCGCGCGCATGGGTTTCGAGCCGGCGGAAATAGGGAAGCACGTCGTCATAGCCCCAGCCCGCATTGCCGGCGGCTTTCCAGTCGTCAAAATCGTCGCGCGCGCCGCGCACGTAGATCATCGCGTTGATCGATCCGGAGCCGCCCTGGACCTTGCCGCGCGGCACGTAGATGCTGCGATCCTGAAGCTCGGCTTCCGGCTCGCTCGAATACATCCAGTTCACCTGAGGGTTATAGTAGCTGCGGGCGTAACCGACCGGGATCTTGAACCAGAAGGAATTGTCGTTGCCGCCGGCCTCGATCAAGAGCACCTTGTGGTGACCGTTCTCGCTGAGCCGGCTCGCAAGGATGCAACCCGCCGACCCGGCGCCGACGATGATGTAATCGTAGATCATCTCGTGTCCCTGATATCCGAATTCACCCGCGCGCGGGGGCAAAGGCCTTCACGTCCGCCGGCCGGCTGTCCATCTGGAGGTGCAGACGCTCGCCGGTGTAGGGCGTGTGCTTTTCGACGACGTCCATGTTGAGCTCGATGCCGAGGCCGGGCTCGCGCGAGGGGATGAGGTAGCCGTCCTCGACGGTAAGCTTGGTCTTCAGTACGTCGGCGTGGAACCCGGAGAAATCGAGGATCGCCTCGTGGATGAGGAAGTTCGGCGTGGCAGCCGAAAGCTGGATACTGGCCGCAGCCCCCACCGGACCGTTGTAGAGATGCGGCGCGATCTGGGCGTAATAGGCCTCGGCCATGCCGGCGATCTTCTTCGCCTCGAGCAAGCCGCCGACGCGCGCCACGTTCATTTGCAGGATCGACGCGGCCTTGAGTTCGAGCACGCGCTGGAACTCGTATTTGGTCGTCAGGCGCTCTCCGGTCGAAACCGGAATGGAGGTTGCGCGCGCCACCTCGGCCATCGCCGCTTCCTGTCCCGGCGGCACCGGCTCTTCGAACCAGAGCGGATCGTATTTTTCCAGGCGCTTGGCAAGGCGGATGGCCGAGGACGGAACCATCTGGCCGTGGGTGCCGAAGAGCAGATCCGCACTGCTTCCGACCGCGTCGCGGATCTTGCGGCAGAATTCCTCGCAGCGGTCCATGACGCCGAGCGAAAGCTGGTGGCCGGAATAGTTGGTGTAGGGCCCGGCCGGATCGAACTTGACCGCGGTGAAGCCCATCTCGACCATCTCGACCGCGCATTCGGCGGCGAGATCCGGATCGTTGAAATCGAACTCGCCGGCGGCGTTCTTCGGGTAGAGGTAGGTATAGGCGCGGAGCTTCTCGTGCACCGTTCCGCCGAGGAGATCCGAGACCGGCCGGCCGGCGGCCTTGCCGATGATGTCCCAGCAGGCGATCTCGAGACCCGAGACGATGCCCATCATCGTCGGATCGGGGCGCTGGGTGAAGCCGCTCGAATAGGCCGAGCGCCAGAAGCGCTCGATCTGGTGCGGATCATGGCCGAGCAGGTGCCGCTCGAACACGTCCTCGATCAGCGGCGTCATGGCGCTCGGATGGAACGAGGTCGCATAGATCTCGCCGATGCCTTCGATGCCGCAGGCGGTCGTGAGACGCACGAAGATCCAGTACATGCCGCCAACATGCGGTGGCGGGACGGCGACGGCATAGGTCTTGAGAGACGCGATCTTCATGGGTGTCATCCCTTTTTCTTGAGGCGGGCCATCAGGGCCAGGGTGGCGATGGCGCCGAGGACGCAGACGGCGGCGATATAGCCGAAATAGAGCTGGTAGCCGGTGATGCCCGGATAGCGGTCCGAGAGGTATCCGTTGACCAGCGGCAGGTAGGTGTCGGGCGCGTAGCCGACCAGCGAAATGATGCCGATGGCGAGACCGGTGATGTTCGCCGGCACATGGCAATCGTCGAGGATCGCCCAGTAGAGCCCGCGGATCGTATAGGTGATGAGGCCAACGAGCAGCACCAGCCCGACGAAGAGGACGGTCGAGCCGATGCCAGGCAGGGCGATCATTACCACGAGACTGGCGGCCGCGACTATGAAGCTCAGGAGCAGGATGCCGGTCTTGCCGTAGCGGTCGCCGAGCAAGCCACCGCCGATACCGCCGACCGGGCGCAGCCACAGCTTGACCGTGACGATCAGGCCGGCCATGGCGGCGGAAATGCCGAAGCCGCCCTCCTGCAGATAGGCCGAGAAGCTGTAGGTGGCGAGAAAGACGTGGTAGCCGCAGAAGATGATGGCCGCGACCAGCCAGACCTCGGGAATGCTGAGCAGCGTCCTGATGTCGGCGAGAAGGCTGCCCTCGCGCTTGCGCGCGGTCCTGTCCGCGGCAACCGGTTGCGACACCGCGAAATAGGCGATGCCGACGACGATGCAGAAAATGGCGTAGAGCAGCACGACGTCGCGGAAGCCGGTGGCAAGTCCGGCGCCGCGCGTTTCCGTCGTGAAGACGAAGAGCGCGATGGCGACGCTTGCGAGCAGTGCTTCCACCAGGCCACGTCCGCCGTCGAGGATCCCGAAGAAGCGTCCCTGCTCATTGGCACCGGCGATCAGGTTTACCTGCTTGAGCGTCGCTGCCCAGAAGGTGAGACCCGTGGTGACGCCGAAGCCGCAATAGATGACGAGGAGCGACGAATAACCGGGCAGCGTCGCGTACCAGAGACCAAGGAGGCCAGTGCCCACCATCGACAGCAGGATCAGGATGCGCGGTTGGACGCGGTCGGCAAGCCACCCGCTCGGCAGGTAGCCGACGAGGAAGCTGGTGCCGAGGATGGAATAGAGGACGCCAAGCTCGGTGTTGCTCAGCTTCAGCACCTCCAGCATCGTCGTCTGGTAGGACTGACGAAGATAGAGGATCGGATAGATCGCGCCGGCGGCGATCACGATCAGCGCCAGCTGAAGGTAGCGGCTGCGGGCCGACACGGATGGTGCCGCGACTTCGGTTTCGGCAATTGAGCTCACGGGCAGTCTCCTCCCTGGCCGACAGCGAGAGCATTGCCACCGGCCCGGTATTGATGTTGGTGTCAGAGCAATTCCGGCTTCGGTCCGGAATTGCTGAATCTCAAAGGGTCTAGTGTTTCAGGACGACGAGGCGCGTCTGGGTGAATTCCAGCATGCCGTGCTTGCCGTCGTCGCCGCCGAGGCCCGAACGTTTCCAGCCGGCATGGAAGCCTTGATAGGGATCGGCCGGGAAGCGGTTGACGTAGAGTTCGCCGGCCTCGATCGCATCGCTGGCACGCATCACCGTGCGGTAATTCTCGGTGAAGAGCACCGAGCTCAGGCCGAACTGATGGTCGCTCGCCTTTGCCAACGCTTCCTCGAAGGTGGAGTAGCGGAGAACGGCGAGCACCGGGCCGAACACTTCCTCGCGAACGATCTCCATGTCCTGCCGGCAGCCGGAAATCAGCGTCGGCGGGTAGAAATAGCCGTCTCCCTCAGGCAGATAGCCGCCGGTCTCAACGACGGCGCCTTCGGCCTTCGCCCGCTCGACCATCTCGTGCACGCGCTTTTGGGCGGCGACATTGGCGAGCGGCCCCATACGACCAGCATCCTCGGCGCGGTCGCCGAATGCGCGGGCGGTAAAGCCTTCGCGCAGCTTGGCAAACAGCCGATCATGGACGCTTTCATGAACGTAGAGCCGCTCGGCGCTGGTACAGACCTGGCCGCAATGGGTGGTCTTGGCGGCGATGATCATCTGCGCCACGGCATCGAGATCCGCGTCCGGTTCGACGATGACGGGCGTCTTGCCACCGAGTTCGAGCGACGGCTTGGCGATGTTTTCCTTGCAATATTCGAGCACGACGCGGCCGGCCGAAACGCTGCCTGTCAGCGTGATCATACCGATGCCCGGATGGGTGCAGAGCGTCTTCGCGACATCGTGCGACATGGTGAGGATGTTGACGAGGCCGTCGGGCAGACCCGCTTCGACGATTGCCTCGGCGACGGCAAACGCGGAGGTCGGCGTGTTGTTGCTCGGCCGGACGACGACGGCGTTGCCAGCAATCAACGCCGGGGCGATCTTCCGCACTAGCGTGTAGATCGGATAGTTGAACGGGATCAGGCAGGCGGCGACGCCGATCGGCACGCGCTTCAGGATCAGCGTTTCGCCCGGATTGTCGCTCTCGATCACCTCGCCCTCGATGCGGCGGGCCCATTCAGCGTGGTAGCGCATCAGCTCGGCGCCGTAGATCACTTCGGCGGTCGCATCGGCAAGGCTCTTGCCCGACTCCTTCGCCAGCGCGGCACCGATGCGTTCGGCCCGGCTCTCCAACACCGCCGCCAGCCGGCGCAGCGCGTCACCGCGCTGGATTGCCGGCAAGGCACCCCAGACGCGCTGCGCCTTCACCGCGGCATCGACCGCTGCCTTCGCCTCGTCATCCGTTGCCGCCGGCACGGAGGTGAACACCTGGCCGGTCGCCGGATTGCGCACGTCGATCACAGTCGTAGAGGAGCTTTCGATGAAGCGGCCGCCGGAGAAGTTGCGATAGGGGCTCATGGCATCTCGGAATTGTTCGCCGCGATCCGCACGCCGATGGCGGTGCGGGAGGCGGACTAGCCGGGAGAGAGCTTCACGAGCGATGATCCGGCCTCTCTCCCTGACCGCAACCGTCAGGAAAATTGATGCGACGATGCGGAAAAGGGCACAAGCGAGTAATTTTCGGTGAGAGCATTCCAAAAAGGAATGCTTGCTCACTCGGCCCGGTCGGCGGCGGCCTCCGCCAGCAACCAGGCGCGGAAGGCATCGACCTTGCGGTTGCCTGCCGATTGCGGCCGTGTCACGAACCAGTAGGATTCATGGCCCTCGACTGCAACGTCGAAGAGCTGCACCAACTGACCCGACTGCAATTGGTTGCGGACCATCGAGCGGTCGGCAACGGTGACACCGAGCCCGGCGCAGGCTGCCTCGATCGCCAGATCGAGCAGGTCGAATTCCAGTCCGCCGCGGGTATCGACGTCCTGAAAACCCGCCGCATCCAGCCAGTGCCGCCAGGTCAGATAACGCCGGTCGGGCGAGGCAAGCACATGCAGGAAAGTGAAGCGCTGCAGGTCGGACGGACCTTCGACTTTCGCCCCCTCAAGCAAGGACGGCGCGCAGACGACGACATGTCGCTCCGTCATGAGAATGCTGGCATCGAGCATCGGCCACTCGCCGTCGCCGAAGCGGATCGCGCAGTCCAGAAGCCCGCGCTCGGCAAGCGTATCCGTGGCTTCCGTGCTGAGGCTGATATCGACGTCGGGCAGAGCCTCGCGCAACCGGGCAAGACGCGGCAGTAGCCAGCGCTTGGCAAAGGTCGGCGGCACGTTGATCCTGAGCCGGTTCTGGTTGCTCTTCTCGGTGATGCTGCGCAGCGAAACCTCGATGCTGTGAAACGCCTCCTGGATCGTCGCCAGCAGTTCCGCGCCGGCGGGCGTCAGTTCAAGGTGATGGTGGCGGCGGATGAGAAGGTCTTCGCCGAGCGCGTCCTCGAGGTTGCGGACCTGCCGGCTGACGGCACTCTGCGTCAGGTTGAGCCGCTCGGCCGCCCGCGTGAAACTGCGGGTCTGCCCGACCACCTCGAAGACTTTCATCGCCGACAATCCAGGAAGTCTTCGCATCGATATTTTGGCCTCAGAAAGCTTTGCACACACATCTCCGCGACTGTCGTCGCGGGATCGATGCGCACTTTTGCGTGCCACGCTCCAGCGTACAAGCACGAAAATCCAAATCGCTCCAGGCTGACCGCAAGCACGCGCCCGGCTATCTCCGAACGACAAACGGCGGCTTACGCCGCCGCTTGCCTATCCAATCAATCGCCTGGCCAAGCCCAGACGAAAACTGGAAACTCACTCGCTCCTACTCCGCAGCATAAAAGCCGTAGAGCACCGGCATCAGCCCGACCAGCGCTTCAAAACGCTTGAAGGACTTGCGCTCCGGCCGCGTCCAGCCGGTTTCGGCGAGCGCGGAAAGCCGCGGGAACACCAGCCGATCGAAGACAGCCCGGTCGGTCATCGGCTCCGACCATATGCAGCATTGCACGCCGAGCAGGTGTTTCTTCTGCGCGTCGGTCCAGCCCTCAACCGGATCGAATGTGTAGAGCCTTTCCGGATCCGACCAACCGGCCCAGCTGGCGCCAGGCTCCGACCAGGCCGGGCTGTTGGCCATGTCGAGATAGTAGACCTGACCGGGGCAGACGACGATGTCGTAGCCCTCCTCGGCAAGGGCTGCCGACGCCTCGACCGTGCGCCAGCCAAAAAGTAGCGACTTCGCCTTGTCGATGACGTTGCCATGCGCGGCCTCCTGCCAGCCGCCGGTCACGCAGTTGCGGCTGGCGAGGAACGCCTGCACGCGCGCCAGGAATTCACCCTGCAGTACCGCAGCACCCGATCCATCGATTTCGTCGGCGCCGTGGGTGTTGGTGACGACGTTCAGGCGCTTGGCATGGGTTCCGGCAACCTCGTCTCCGGCAAGCGCCCGAAGCCGTGCGAGCGCCTCAGGCGAGCCCGACCAGGCGCCGAGTGGCACTTCATCGGCGCCGACGTGGATGGCCCGCATCGGGAAGAGTTCGATCAGTTCGTCGAAGATGATCTCCAAGACGCGGTAGGTCTCTTCGCGCGCCGGGTTGAGGCAATTGTTGGGGAAGCCCTGAACCGAAAAGTAGCTGCCTTGTTCCTCGGGATCGCGCAGTTCGGGGATTGCCTGCAGCATCGCGAAGGAATGCCCGGGAATGTCGATTTCCGGCATCACCTCGACACCAAGGCTTGCGGCAAGTGTCACGATCTGCCGGATCGCGGCCTTCGTGTAGTAGCCGCCGGTCGGCTGCGGACCGGAGCCGAGCAGCGGCGGGATCTTGCGGCCATGGCCACGCCAGGCGCCGATTTCCGTCAAGGCCGGATAGGCATCGATCTCGACGCGCCAGGCCTCGTCGTCGGTCAGGTGCCAGTGGAAGCGATTGAGCTTGTTCCAGGCCATCAGCCGCAGGAAACGCTCGACTTCGGCGGTGCTGTAGAACTGTCGCGCGACGTCGAGATGGGTGCCGCGCCATCCGAGCGCCGGCTCGTCCCCGATCTCGCCGCCGGTCGGAAACACGAAGGTGCCCGGATGCAGCCGCGCGCCGCGCAGGATCTGCCCGAGCGTGATCAGGCCATAGAGGAGGCCGGTCTGCGTGCTGCCGGAAACGGCGACGCCGGCGGGAGAGAAGCGGATGACATAGGCTTCCGGGCCGAGGTCGCCGGCCTGCGACAGCGAAACCGGAAAGCCGCCTTCCGATGCCGGGCGGACGATACCCTCGACCGGGAACAGACTTGCGGTGAGATCGGCAAACGCCTTTGCAGCGCTCTGAGCTTCCTCGCCCTCGGGTTTGAGGTCGAGCCCCGGAGGCGCCACCAGTTGCCCGGAAACGGAAACGGCCTGCGGCCACGGCACAATCGAGACCGGGACCGGCGCCACCTTCGGCACCGGATAGACGGCAGCACCACGCTTCAGTTCGGAATTGTCACCGTGCGCCCGCGAAGCAAGCACCGCGACCGGCGCCATTGCGCCATCGGAAAGCACCAGGAAGGCAGCGTTGGCGCCATCGGTCCAATGGCGCGGCTCATAGCTCATCCCGTGTGCCTTCAGCGTCCAGGTGGCGCCCGGCGGCACTTCGAGGCCTTCCGGCGGTGCGAACTCCGCATAGTTGGAGAGGCGGATCAGGAGCCGGCCACCTTCAATCTCGGCAGCTGGGTCGATACGAGCCGGGCCGGAAACGCCGAGGCGAAAACCCTTGAGCACTCGATCCGAGTTGTTGGTCAAGGTCAGTGCATAGACCGACCTGTCAGCTGTGCCGACCGGCACCCAGAGGGTTTCCAGCAGGAATTCAGATTTAGCGGCAAACGTCATCAAACGGCTCCATGAATGTTAGTTTCTGCAGCCGGCCGAAGGCCGGCGGAGTACTCGGGGGCTTGACCTGGGTTCACATAGCTCACGTCGGGGCTTGGCCAAGGGCGCGGACGAAATGGTTTTCGGCGACCTCCTCCATCACGTCCGATGCCGGCCGGCTGAGGCGCCGCACCTCTTCGGCATGGGCAAGGAAGCGGGCACTCTGCCCCGGCACGAACGGGCGATCCGGATCGGGCACGGCCGAAAGAAGAAGCTGGGTATAGGGATGGCGAGGGTTGCCGATGACGTCGGCCGTCTCTCCCCATTCGACCATCTGGCCGGCAAACATCACCACAACCTCCTCGGCGATGTGGGCGGCCGTGGCGATATCATGGGTGATGTAGAGCATTGCGAGATTCCGTTCGCGTTTGATGCGCGCGAGAAGCTCCAGGATATCGAGCCTGATCGAAACGTCGAGCATCGACGTCGGCTCGTCGGCGACGAGCACGTCCGGCGCAACAGCAAGCGCCCGGGCGATGTTGACGCGCTGGCGCTGGCCACCGGAGAGCTCATGCGGAAACTTCCGCGCCGTGATGTTTGGATCAAGGCCGACATCGGCTAGCAGCCGCGCGACCGCGGCCTTCGCTTCGCCGACGTTCTTTGCATGGCCATGCAAAAGCAGCGGCCGCGCGAGGTGATGGTAGACGGAGAACACCGGGTTGAGTGACGCGAAGGGGTCCTGAAAAACCATCTGGATCGCGCGGCGGCGCAGCTTCTCGGCGGCGCGGTCACCCGCCTCGGTAACATCGGCGCCGCGAAACTGCATCGTTCCGGCACTCGGCGTATCGAGCCGCGCGACGATGCGTGCGCAGGTCGTCTTGCCGCAACCGGATTCGCCGACGAGGGCCAGAGCCCGGCCAGGCTTCAAAGACAGGGATATTCCTCGCAGCGCCTCGACGGCGCCGAAGCTGCGTCTGATGTCCTTCAGCCGGACGATCGCGTTCTGCTGCTGCGGTATTGTCGTCGCTACCGGCATCACATTCATTCGACGACCCCCAGGCTGCGGACGGTGGGTGGCAGTTGCGGGATCGCGCCCCAGAGTTTGCGCGTGTAATCGTGTTGCGGTGCACTGCTGATCTGTTGGGTGTCGCCGACCTCGACCAATTGCCCCTTCAGCATAACACCGATGCGATGGCAGAGCTGCGCCATCAGGTGCAGATCATGGGTGATAAACAGCACCGAGAAGCCGAGGCTGCGCTGCAGATCGACAAGCTGCTCCAGGATTTCCCGCTGCACCACGACATCGAGCGCCGTCGTCGGCTCGTCCATGATGATCAGTTCCGGCTTCAGCGCCAGGCAGATCGCAATGACGATGCGCTGCCGCATGCCGCCACTGAACTGGTGCGGATAGTCGTCGAGGCGATTGATCGGGATGCCGACGAGCCGGAACATTTCTTCGGCCCGCGCCCGGGCCTGGGGCCGCGTCGCGCCGGTGTGTTTGCGCAGCACGTCGAAGAACTGCGCCTCGACCCGCATCAGCGGGTTGAGCGAGTTCATGGCGCTCTGGAACACCATGCCGATCCGCCGCCAACGGACATTCTGCAAGGCGGATTCAGGCATCTTGAGAAGGTCTTGCCCATCGAGCAGGATCTCGCCGCCAGCCACCCAGGCCGGCGCCTTGGAAAGCCGGGTGATCGCATAGGCAATCGTGCTCTTGCCGCAGCCGGATTCACCGGCAAGGCCGAATAGCTCACCGCGCCGAACCTCGAAAGAGACGTCGTTGACCGCGCGAAAGGCGCCGTCGTCGAGCAAGTAGTCGACATTGAGATTGCGGATCTGAAGCAGCGCATCGCTCATCGGGCTGCCTCCAGTTGGCGGCGGCGCAGCCGCGTGAGACGGAGCCAGCGGCTCAACGCCGGACCGGAGCGAAGCTGCGGATTGGCGATCTCGTCGAAGGTGAAATTGATGAGCGCCAGGCCAAGACCGACGAGGGCAATGCCTGCGGCCGGTACGGCGATGTCCCACCAGGCGCCGACGATGATCGCCGAGGAGTTCTGCGCATTGTAGAGCATGGTGCCCCAGGTCACCCGCAGCGGATCGCCGAAGCCGAGATATTCGAGCGTCGTCTGCGCGACGATCGCGTAGATGATGCTGCCGACGACGTTGATGCCGATCAGCGGCACCAGATTGGGCAGGATTTCCACGAAGATCACCCGCCAATGCGGCTCGCCGACCATACGCGCCGCCACCACGAATTCGCGTTGCCTGAGCGCCATGGTCTGCGACCGGGTCATGCGCGCGCCCCAGGGCCAGGAGGTGAGAGCGATGATCGCCATGATCGCCAGCGGCCCAACGGTGCCGGCAAAGGAGGCGAGCAGGATCAATAGCGGAATGTTGGGGATCACCAGCACGGCATTAGTCGCGAGGTCGAGTGTCGCGTCAGTGCGCCCGCCGAAATAGCCGGCGACGAGGCCGACGATGGTGCCGAGCGCGGTAATGGCAAGGCCGGTGGCAAAGCCGACGGCAAGCGATGGCCGCGCGCCCCAGACGAATTGCGAAAAGACGTCGCGGCCCATCTTCGTCGTGCCGAAATAATGCTCGACCGTCGGTGGCTGGTGCGAGCGGCCGACGCGCTCGCTCGGATCGCCGGGCGCCAGAACCGGTGCGAACAGCGCCATCAGACAGAGCGTGAGAATGATGATAAGGCCGGCGACGGCTTTTTTCTGCCGCCAGAACAAGGAGACGCCCGCATTCATGCCCTGCCCTCCCTTATGCGCGGATCGACCACGCCATAGATGATATCGACCAGGAGATTGGCCCCGAGCGTCGCGATCGTCATCAAGAGCAGCTGTCCCTGGATGACCGGATAATCGCGGGCGACACTCGCGGTATAAAGCGTCAGGCCGAGGCCGGGATAGTTGAAGACGATCTCGGTGACGATCGAACCGCCGAAGACCGCCCCCAGCATCAGCGCCAGGTTGGTCAAAACCGGCAGCATGGCATTGCGCGCCGCATAGCCGAACATCACGGCCGCTTCGGACAGGCCCTTGGCGCGTCCCATGGTGACAAAATCTTCGCCAAGCACCGAAATCATGCTGGAGCGCATCGTTGTCTGGAACTCGCCGATGAGATAGGGCGAAAGCGTCAGCACCGGCATGATCGCATGCAGGAAGACGCTGCCGAAGAAGGTAAAGTTCAGCCCGGGATCAAGGCTCGGATCATAGGCGTAGCCGACCGGCAGCAGCCGCAGCGTAACGCCAAAGGTGAACAACGTCGCGAGCGCGATGATGACCGGCGGCACGGCGATCAGCACGACCGAGAAGGGCGAGACGAAGCTGTCGAAACGGCCACCACGACGCCAGGCGGCAATGGCGCCTAAGAGCACGCCGATTGAGAGCGAAAAGGCAATCGCCGTGACGACCAGGAACGCGGTCCAGCCGGCCGAGCGGCCGAGAACCTCGACGACGGTCTGCGGGTAATACTTGACCGAAACACCGAGATCGAAATGGGCCAACCCGACGACGTAGTCGACGAACTGCCGCCAGATCGGCTGCTCGATCGCGCCGAAGCGCGCCTTGATCGCCTCGATGGCCGCGGGCGTCGCCCGCGGTCCGAGCTGGGCGATCATGCTGTCGACGGGGCTCCCCGGCATCAGCCGGGGAACCGCGAAGTTCATGACGATCGCGAATAGGAACGCCACGCAATAGACGGCAAGCCGTCGACGGGAAAGTCGCATCGTTGGGGCCTGTTGTCGCTTATTGCACGGGCTTGAGGCGGAGCAGGTGCACCAGCCGCATCCGGTTGTTGTCGTGGTCCTCCGGGTTCATGACAGGTTCGTCCTTGGTGACCCAGCCGGTAAAGCGTTTGGTCGAGAATTGGTACCAGGTCGGGCCGTTGAAGACGGGAACGACAGGCAGGTTGTCGGCAACGATCACCTGCACCTGGTCGAACAGCGTCTTGCGCTCCTCGTCCGTCGCGGCGCGGCGGTATTCATCGAAGACCTTGTCGAGCTCGGGGTTGGAATAGCGCGACGGCGCGCTGGTGATGCGCCCGCCGAAGCCGGTCGACAGCGACTGGAAGTAGCCGCGGAAAGGCGTCGGGCCATCGGCGCGGGAATTCATCACCGCCTCGAAGCTGCCGTCGAGGATCTGCTTCTGCCACTGCTCGTATTCGGGCGTGGCAACCGACGCATTGACGCCGATCTTGCGCAGGCCTTCAGTTGCGATCTGCACCGCGTCGATCCAGTCGGTCCAGCCGTTCGGAACGATGATTGGGAAAGCGATCGGCTTGCCGCTCGGCGTGGTGCGGAAGCCGTCGCCGTCCTTCTTGTAACCGGCGTCGTCGAGCAGCTTGTTGGCCTTGTCGATGTCATAGGCCAGCCACTCGTCCTGCGCACCCTCGGCTGCCTTGTTGCGCCAACTGTCGAAGCGCGGCGGCAGGCCGCTCGCAAGGGTGTTGACGACGGGATAGCCAAAGCCGGCAATATCGACCATCGCGGTGCGATCCATCGCGAGGCTGAAGGCGCGCCGGAAGGTCATGTCGTTGAAGGCCTCGGCATTGCCGGGATTCGACGACTTGAAGTTCATCTGGAAGGCAACGGTTTCCGCCGGTGGCTGCCAGTAACCATTGTGCTCGGCGTCAAGGCCGACATAGGTCTTGTCGATCTGCGGCAGGAACGACCCAAACCAGTCGATCGCGCCTTCCGGCAAAAGCGCCAGCATCTGGTCGTTGCCGGAGATCTGCGGCAACTTCAGGCAATCGACCTTGAGCGAGGCGGCGTCCCAATAGTTGGGGTTGCGGCATTGTTCGTAGACCTGCGGCGTGAAGCGGCGGATCTCGGTCATCGGGCCGGAGCCGACAGGCGTTTCGTTCTTGAAGGCCAGCGGATCCTTCACGTCCTTCCAGATGTGCTCGGGCACCACGGGAAAGTCGGCGAGCGATTCCGGGAAATGCGTGTCGACGCCCTTGAGATTGATCTTCACTTCGGTCGGTGATGGCGCCTCCACCGAGGCGACCGTTTCGCCGACACCGACGGTATCGACGGCCGGGTTCTTCAACATCATCTCGAGGGTAAACTTCATGTCGGCCGAGGTCAGCGGCTTGCCGTCCGACCATTTCACACCGTCACGCAGGGTATAGGTGATCGACTTCAGATCGTCGGCGAACTTGTAACCTGTCGCCAGCCGCCAGACCGGCTTGCCGCTGTCATAGTCGTTGAAGATCACCAGCGGTTCGTAGACGAAATCCATGGTGCTCTGTCGCCGGCCGCCGAGGTCGAACGGGTTGAAGTTCTGCACCCAGCTCGTTTGTTCCTCGATGTGCATGGTGAGCACCGCTTCGGCCCGGGCCTCGGCGGCCGCGACCATCATCAGCGCTGCGGCGACCGGTCCAAGACGCCATCGCGCCGCTGTCACCCTCTTCCTCCTGGCCTCCGGAGCGTTACCCAAAAGCCGCATTTCCTCGACTGCCGTCATGACGAATTCCCCCTCAGGTTTCGTTGATCGATCTATTAAGTCAAGTAATTTGACTTAACGATAAGTCTGCCAAAGAGGCGCTGTCAATCGGGCTAATTCGCCCCGCCTAAAGTTTCGGGAAAAGAGGGTGAGTGGTATTTCTCATTGCAATACCAATTGCGGAAATCGAGCCTCGGGGATAGGTTCAGCCGCCCGATTTTGATCGCAGAACAACCTGTCTCAGCATCGCAAAGAGAATCACGGCGCAGCCCAGGATCTGCGAAAGGCTCAATGGCGTCCCGAGAAATGCCACCGTGAAAGGCAGCACCCAGACCGGTTCGCAGCACATGATGACCGACGCCCTCGCCGCCGAGATCATCTGCTGCCCGCGAAACTGGAGAACTTCCGGAGTTGCCCCGTTAAAACTCAGGATATCTAACGTGCAAGATCATGATAAACTCTACCATTGCGTGTATCAATTCGAAACATAGCGAACTGCGATCCTTGGCCGGAGCGTGGTTTAGCCTGAGCACGCCTCGAAATACCGGCGGACTGCCGGAACCTGCCCAGTGACATCATTCCTTCAACCTACGCAGCTGGAGCTGCTGACAGGAGGCCTACATGTCCGTGCATGAAGCAATTCTCGATCTCGGCTATGATCCCACCATCAGAGAGGATGGCCCGCTCGTCCGGCCGCCGGTGCCTGCGGCGCTGCCGACCTCGGCCACTGTCGACCCACAATATCTCCCGCCTCCGAAGGCGCAGGGAACGCCACGCCATGTCGGCAGTCCCGGGAGTTGCGCCGCCTGGGCTTCGACCTATGGGCTCGCCACCTACACGGCGGCCGCAGCGGCGAGCCAGTCCCCATCGAGCACCGCGCTGCAGGCAAGCCCAGCCCATATCTATATCGAGGTCATGAAGAGCTATGGGCAAAAGGGCTGTGCAGGATCGCGGCTTGCATCCTACCTCAACCTGCTCAAGCAGAGCGGAACGCCGAATTGGCAGACCGCCCCCTATTATCCGAACTGCCCCGAGCTCTGGTCGAGCTACGACCCCAACGCCGCCGCCGATGGCAGCTTCCAGATTCCCGGCTGGGCCATCGTCGAAACCAGCGATCTCGACGCGATCAAGGCGGTCATCGCCGCCGGCGGTGCGCTTTGTTATGGCACGTCGCTCAACGAAGGCTTCATGAAATACGAAGGCCCCGGCCCGATGACGGGCCCCCTCAACAAGGTCCCGAATGTCGGCCATTGCATGCTAATTATCGGCTACGACGACGATCAGCAGGCGATCCTCATCCAAAACAGCTTCGGACAGGACTGGGGCTGCGAGTGGAACGGACGTCGCGGCTACATCTGGATGAGCTATGAGCTGTTCCAATATCTGGCTCAGGGCCAGGCCATGTATGTCACGGCCTGACCCCAGACAGTTCTAGCCCGAATTGGCTTTGAAAGGGCCGTGGCGTTATTCCGCCGCCACGGCCGGCGGATAAGCAAGCGGCTCATTAAGTTCGGCATCCGCATGGACCTCTTCCGCCTTATCCGGCTCGACCGTGTCCTTCTTGGGCTCGCGCCCGAAGAAGAGCGCGTAGCCGGCGGGCAATACCAGAATGGTCAACACCGTCGCGACCAGGATGCCGCCCATCATGGCGTAGGCGAGCGGTCCCCAGAAGACCCCGCGGGAGATCGGGATCAGGGCCAGCACCGCAGTTAGCGCCGTCAGCGTGATCGGGCGGAAGCGTCGCACGGCCGATCCGATGATCGCCTCGGCGCGGTCCATGCCGGCGGCAATGTCCTGGTCGATCTGGTCGACCAGGATGATCGAGTTGCGCATGATGATGCCGAGCAGCGCGATGACGCCGAGGATCGCGACGAAGCCGAAAGGGGCACCGCTGATGAGCAGGGCCGCCGCCGCACCGATGATGCCGAGCGGTCCGGTGGCGAGAACCAGCATCGCCTTGCCGAAATGCTGGAGCTGGATCATCAACAGCACGACGATGACGCCGAGCATGATTGGCGCCTTGGCGGCGATCGAGGCCTGGCTTTCGGCTGAATCTTCGGCCCCACCCTGAATGGCGATCGAATAGCCGGCAGGCAGGCTGTCGCGCAGCGGTTGCATCTCACCGAACATCTTCATCGCCACGTCGTTCGGCTGCACGCCGTCCGGCAAGGTTCCTCGCACGGTGATCGTCGGCAGGCGGTCACGGCGCCATTCGATGCCCTGCTCGAGTACCGGTACGACCTTGGCGACCTGCGAGAGCGGCACGAAGCCGCCGAAATCGGTCGGGATGTAGATGGAATCGACCGAGCTCAGCAATTTGCGGCTTTCGGCCGGCTCGCGGGCGACGATCGCCACCGTCTCCTCGCCGTCGCGGAAGTTGTCGAGCGGCGCGCCGGTGACGCTCGCCTGCAGCATCTGGCGGATGCGCTGGGATGTGACGCCAAGCGCGCGGGCGCGATCCTGGTCGATGACCAGCTTCATGCCCGCTACCGGCTCCAGCCAATCGTCGTGAACGGCGCCCAGAAGTGGGTTCTCGTGGAACTTCGCCGTTACCCGGTCGGCAATGCGCCTGACCTCTTCGCGGTCCGGACCCATGACGCGCATCTGTACCGGCCAGCCGGTCGGCGGCCCCAGGAACAGGCGGTCGACCTTGGAACGGATCGACGGGAAGTCGGCGGCAAGGATCGCACGCATCTTGGCAATCAGCCGCTCGCGCGCCGGTTCGTCCTTGGCCATGACAAGAAGCTGGGCGAAGTTCGGATTACGCAGTTGCTGGTCGAGCGGCAGGAAGAAGCGCGGGGCTCCCTCGCCGATATAGGTGGCGATGAAGCGCTTGTCCTCATCATCCATCATCCGGGCTTCAAGCGCCTTGGCCTGCTTTTCGACCTCCTTAATGCTCGTGCCCTCGGGCAGCCACAGATCGACCAGGATTTCCGGCCGCGACGACTGCGGGAAGAAGTTCTTCGGAATGAACTGGAAGGCCCAGAGGCTGACGAAGAAGATGGCGAGCGTGGTCGAAAGCACGATGATGCGATGGCGCACCGCCCAGGCAACCGTCGAACGCAGATGACGATAAAAGCGCGTGTCGAAGACGTCGTGATGGTTTCCGGCGTGGCTGCGCTGCTTCAAGAGCATGTTGCCGAGCCAGGGCGTGAAATAGACCGCAACGAACCAGGAGACGACCAGCGCGATGCCGACCACATAAAACAGCGAACGTACATATTCGCCGGCGGTCGAGGCGGCAAAGCCAACAGGAATGAAGCCGGCGGTGGTGATCAGCGTGCCGGTCAGCATCGGGAAGGCGGTGGAGGTATAGGCGAAGCTCGCGGCTTCGACCTTGACCAGTCCCTCCTCCAGTTTTCTTTCCATCATCTCGACGACGATCATGGCGTCGTCGACCAGGAGGCCGAGCGCAATGATGAGGGCGCCGAGCGAGATGCGCTGCAGATCGATGCCAAGCTCGTACATGATGGCGAAGGTCGCGGCGAGCACCAGCGGGATGGTGATCGCGATCACCAGGCCCGAGCGCCAGCCGATCGACAGGAACGATACGATGAGCACGATCGCCAGCGCTTCGCCGAGCGCCTTCATGAACTCGCCGACTGCTTCCTTGACGACCTCAGGCTGGTTGGAGACCTGGTCGACACTGACCCCATAGGGCAGCGACGTCTCGAAGCGCTGATAGGTCTCTTCGACCGCCTTGCCGACATCCGTCACCTTGAAGCCCTTGGCCATGACGACGCCGATCTGGACGCTGTCCTGGCCGTTGAAGCGGAATTTGCGCGAATAGGGATCCTCGAGCCCGGAGCTTACCGTGGCGATATCGCCAAGGCGCGTGACCTGGCCGCCGGCGCGAAGCCTGAGGTTCTTCAGGTCCTCGACCTTGTCGAGGCTGCCTTCGACCGAGATGCGCACCGAGAGGGAACCGGTATCGACGGAGCCGGCCGGGTCGATATTGTTCTGACCGGCAATCGTGCTGCGTAGGTCGTTGAGCGTCAGGCCGCGTTCGGCGAGCACCTTGGAGGAAACGTCGATATAGATCTTCTCCGGCTGGTCGCCGATGATCACAGCCTTCTCGACGCCCGGCGTCGTCAGCAGCATATCGCGCGCCTGGATCGCGAATTTCTTCAGCTCCGGATAGCTGTAGCCCTCGCCGCTTAGTGAATTGAGCGTGATGAAGGTGTCGCCGAACTCATCGTTGAAATAGGGGCCGAGCAAGCTTTCGGGCAGTTCGTTGGAGATGTCGCCGACCTTCTTGCGCACCTGGTAGAATGCGTCCGCCACTTGCTCGGCATTGGTATCGCCTTCAACCTGCAGCGTGATGATCGCACTGCCGGCGCGGGTATAGGAGCGCACGAAATCGAGGTGCGGCGTTTCCTGCAACTTCCGCTCGATCTTGTTGACGACCTGGTCCTGCATTTCCTCGATCGAGGCGCCTGGCCAGAAGGCTTGCACCACCATGACGCGGAAGGTGAAGTCCGGATCCTCCTTCTGCCCCATGCGCATCAGGCCGAAGGCACCGGCGAGAATGATGAGGCCGAACAGGAACCGCGCCATGCTCGGATGCGCGATCGCCCAGCGCGAAAGGTTGAAAGGCCGCTTTTCTTCGGAAGAGGAGGTCATCATCGGCTCGGTTCCGCTATCCTGGTGACGTCAGCGCACAACGGTTTCGGCTGCGGCAGCAGCCTGGTGCGTCGTATCGTTGGAGATCGTCACCTTGAGATCGTCCGTCATGAACTGCGTTCCGGCGGCAACAACGAGATCGCCGACTTTGAGGCCTTCGGTGACCCGCACACCATTGGTGGTGAAGTCTGCAAGCGTGACCGGGCGGCTGCGGACGGTTTCCGTACCGCGGTCGACGACCCAGACGATCGGATAGCCATCCTTCTCAGCCAGCGCGCTCAAGGGTACCGAGACGAACGACACGCCATTGCCGGCAGAAGCTTCGATGGTCGCGGTCATGCCGAGAAGGACGCGTTGGTCGTTCGGCAGGCTGACACGCACCGAGAAGGTGCGCGATTGCTGGTCGGCGCTGCCGGCAACCTCGCGCACGGTGCCATCGAGCGACAGGCCCGCATCGGACCAGATCCCGACCTTGACCGGCAAGCCAACCTTGAAATTGCTGATTTCCGTTTCGGGTACTGCGACCTGGACTTCCTTTTCGCCTTCGACTGCAACGGTGGCGACCGGCGTGCCAGAACCGACGACCTGGCCGACATCGGCGTTGATCGAGGTCACGATGCCCGGCCGGTCGGCGACGAGGCTGGTATAGACCACCTGGTTCTTCGCCTGTGACAGTGCCGACTTTGCTGCATCGCGCGTGGCGACGGCCTGGTTGTAACTCAGCACCGCCTGGTCGAACTGGGCCTGCGAGGCGAATTTCCTGGCAAGCAGCTGCTTGGCGCGGTCGCGCACCAGCTCGACCGTTTCGACCTGACGCTCGGCCGCATCCAGATTGGCGGACGCGCTGCGCACCGCGAGCTCGTAGTCGGTCGGGTCGATGCGGGCGAGAAGATCGCCAACCTTGACGCGGTCACCGACATTGACGACGCGCTCGACGATCTTGCCACTGACGCGGAAGCCGAGATTCATCTCGGTCCGTGCCCGCACGGCGCCGGAATAGCTGAGCTGGCGTACATTGTCGGCCTGGGCGATCTCGACGACCTTGACCGGGCGCACGACTTCAGCGGTTTCGGACTTTTCTTCCGAGCAGCCGGCAAGCGCCGCCGAGAGGGTCGAAATCAGCGCAACGGTGGCAATGAATGAAATACGGCGGCGAAATTCAATCGGCATAAACATAGTCGCACTCCTGAAAAATAGGCCGACGCCGCATTGGCGCCGGAAGCAGTCCGGCTAAACCTTCAGTCCCTTGATCGCGAATTCGACCAGCTCTTCCGGTGCCGCGCGGTTTGTCTTGCTGAGACACTGCGCAACCATTTGCGGATGACAGAGCGTGACGGTCGCCGCACCGAAACAGCGCGACGCCGCATCGGCGTCCTGTTCCGGGAACTCGCCGGCGGCGATGCCTTCGCGAATTACGTCGGCGAGAAGCGCGTCGAGCCTGTCGATATGCTTGTCGATGACGTGCCACTCGCGTTCGATGGCAACGACCACCATTTCATGCACCTTCGTATCGTCGAGCATGAGCTCAACGGTCATCTGATGCTGCGCGTGGACGTAACGCCGCAGCCGCTCGCTCGCACTCAATGGCAAGGCGCAGATCTCCTGGGCCATCTGGTAGCTGGCCGCCAGCATGCGGCCGCAGATCGCCTGATGGATCTCCGTCTTCGAGGCGAAGAAGCGGTAGATGTTCGCCGGCGACATGCCGAGTTCCTTGGCAATGTCGGCGACATTGGTCTTGCTGTAGCCGAAATGCCGGAACAACCGCTCCGCTGCGTCGAGGATCCGCGTGATGTTGTCCTGACGCGTCTGATCCACGACGTTATCGCTGCTCACCTGCATCGCTTGCCTTTCGATTTACGACTGACGAATTTTGTATTTCGTCAGTCGTAAATCGAAATGAGACACTCGTCAATGAAAGAATACGCTCGCACGTTCACGATTTGATAACCAACATTGAGCTCGCCGCGCGCGGCCGAACGCCTCCCAATGTCACCCGGCTGTCGTTGACTCGACACGCTATGGTGGTTACTGGCGCTTCTGGAGCCGCGTTTCTCGGATTCTTCTCAAGGGGTTAGCAACTTATGGCCACAGGTCTCATCGCCCTCCTCGACGACATCGCGGCCATTGCCAAGATGGCGGCCGCTTCGCTGGACGACGTCGCGGCCCAGACCGCGAAGGCCAGCGCCAAGGCAGCCGGCGTCGTGATCGACGACGCTGCGGTGACGCCGCGCTACGTGGTGGGGCTGACGCCTGAACGGGAACTGCCGATCATTGCGCGGATCGCCCTTGGTTCACTGAAGAACAAGTTGCTCTTCCTTTTGCCCGGCGCACTGCTGCTCGGCTATTTCGCGCCCTGGGCGATCACGCCGCTGCTGATGCTCGGCGGCATCTATCTCTGCTACGAGGGGGCCGAGAAGCTTTACGGCGCAATCTTTCCGCATGCGGCCCACGCGCACGAGGAAGCGGTTCTCGGGGAAAAGAGCGATCCGCTGGCGCTTGAAAACGAGAGGGTTGCCGGCGCCATCCGTACCGACTTCATTCTCTCGGCCGAGATCATGGCGCTGACCCTGTCGACCGTCGCCGATGCCGAGATCTACATGCAGGGCGCTGTACTCGCCGGCGTCGGCATCCTGATTACGCTCGCCGTCTATGGGGTCGTCGCGCTCATCGTCAAAGCCGACGATGCCGGCGTCGCGCTGGCGAAGAACCCGCTGTCCGCCGTACGCGTTTTCGGCCGCGGCCTCGTTCTCGGCATGCCCGCATTCCTGAAAGTTCTTGCTGCGATCGGCACTGCGGCCATGCTCTGGGTCGGCGGCAGCATCCTCGTGCATGGCATGGCGCAACTGGGCCAGGCCGGGCCGGAACACTTCATCCACGATGTCTCCGAAAGCGTTGCCCACACGCTGACGGTCGCCCCGGCGGTCGTCGGCTGGTTCACGACCTCGGCGCTCCAGGCCCTGCTTGCCATCGCCGTCGGCGCCGCAACCATCGTCGTCATGGGCAACGTCGTCGCGCCGATCTGGAGCCGCCTGCGGCCGGCAAAGAGCTAGATACTTTCGCAAACATGGATCGGGAAGGAGGCCGCCCGCGGCCTCCTGATAATTGATTTCCGATCTCTTCGGCGGCCTACCGCTTGTACTTCACGCCCGGCAGCACGCAGAGCATTTCGTAAAGCAGATTCGCCGCGGCGATCGCCGTGGTGCCGGTCGTATCGAAAGGCGGGCTGACCTCGACGAGATCGGCGCCGACGAGATTGAGACCGCGACAGCCGCGGATGATTTCGATCGCCTGAATGACCGTCAGGCCGCCGATCTCGGGCGTGCCGGTGCCCGGCGCATAGGCCGGGTCGAGGCTGTCGATATCGAAGGTCAGGTAGGTCTTGTGGTTGCCGATCTTGGCGCGAATGCCTTCGATCAGCGGCACGAGCGACTTGTGCCAGCATTCCTCGGCCGGCACGACGGTGAAGCCCTTGTCGCGCGACCAGTCGAAGTCATCGGACGCATAGCCGGTGCCGCGCAGACCGATCTGGAACACGAGATTGGGATTGAGGCAGCCATCCTCGAAAGCGCGCCGGAACGGCGTGCCATGCGCGATCTTTTCGCCGAACATCGTGTCGTTGATATCCGCGTGCGCGTCGACATGGATGAGAGCGACCGGACCGTGCTTCTCGGCAATCGCCTTCAGGATCGGATAGCTGATCGTGTGATCGCCGCCGAGCGTCAGCGGAATGCAGTCGTGCTTGAGGATCTCGCCGATGTTGCGGGTGATGATCTCCATGTTGGCCGGCAGGTTGAAGGTGTTGATGGCGATGTCGCCGATGTCCGCCACCTGCAGGCTTTCAAACGGCGCTGCACCGGTCGCCATGTTGTAGGGGCGGATCATCACGGATTCAGCGCGGATCTGCCGCGGCCCGTAGCGCGTTCCGGAACGGTTGGATGCGCCGATATCCATGGGAATGCCGACGAAACAGGCGTCGAGGCCCGCGGCCGACGCTGCCGCCGGCAGGCGCATCATCGTACCCGGACCGCCGAAGCGGGGCATGTCGTTGCCGCCGAGCGGCTGGTTGAATTTCTCTTCCATGGAAGCTCTCCCTTTTGATGTCGCCGGAACCTATCAGGCGCTGCTGGCCGAGAAATGCGGGATTGATCGAATGTTACTTCGATCGCGATCAAACCAACATGTCTGACAGAGCAAATCCAGGCGTCGACTGCCATGTACGACGGTGCCCCGCCTCCCGCACCTAGCCAAAGGGAGTGTTGCCCTCTTAGGACCCGCCAATCACTTTGGTGAAAACAAAAATACGATGTCCTTGGGAGGAACCATGCAAAACTTGACCCGCACCGCACTGCGCTCCATGTTTGCGGCATCGCTCGCCGCTATCGCGGTCTCAACGACCGCCCAGGCGCAGGACAAGCTGTTCATCTACAACTTCTCCGACTACTTCGCCGAAGACACGGTCTCGAACTTCCAGGCCCGCACCGGTGTCGAAACGCGGGTCGACTTCTACGATTCGCTCGAAGTGCTCGAAACCCGGCTGCTCGCCGGCGGCAGCGGCTTCGACGTCGCCTTTCCAAGCGCCACGGTCGGTGAACGCCTCATTCAATCCGGCGCGCTGAAGCCGATCGACGTCACGGCGCTCAAGAACTACGGCAATCTCGACAAGGACCTGCTGAAGCTCGTCACCGAGCATGACCCGGAGAACAAGTATCTGGTTCCTTACATGTGGCTGACGACGGGCGTCGCCTACAACGCCAAGCTCGTCGGCGAGCGCCTTCCCGATGCGCCGACGAACAGCCTCGACATGTTCTTCAAACCCGAGGTCGCCCAGAAATTCCAGGATTGCGGCATCGGCATCGTCGATGCGCCGAACGAAGTGATCCCGATCGCGCTCAACTATCTCGGCCTCGACCCATACTCCACCAAACAGGACGACCTCGACAAGGCGAAGGAGCTGCTGCTGAAGCTGCGTCCATTCATTCGCCATATGCAGAGCGGCCAGCTTGTGGCCGACATGGCGTCGGGCCAGCTCTGCCTGGCGCTGATGTGGAGCGGCGACGCCGGCATTGCCGCGGCCCGCGCCGAGGAAGCCGAGACCGGCGTCAAGGTCGACTATTCGATCCCGAAGGAAGGAACGATCATCTCTTTCGACACGATGGCGATCCCGGCCGATGCGCCGGATCCGGAGCAGGCGCTCTCCTTCATCGACTATATCCTCGAGCCGAAGACGGTTGCTGCGATCAGCAACCACGTCTTCTACGCTAACGCCAATGCCGCGGCGACCGCCGAGGTCGATGCCGGGATCCGCGACAACCCGAACATCTATCCTCCTGCCGAAGTCCGCTCCAAGCTCTTCGTCGACAAGTCGCTGCCACCGCGCCAGACGCGCGAGCGCACCCGCGTCTGGTCGGCTTTCAGGGCCGGCCAATAGCGCGCACCGTCAACAGCAGGACCAGACCCCGTGCAATCCTATATTTCGATCGAGAACCTGGCGAAGTCCTATGGCGTCGTCACGGCCGTCAACAACATCAGCCTGGGCATCGAGAAGGGCGAGTTCTTCTCGCTTCTTGGCCCCTCGGGCTGCGGAAAGTCGACGCTGCTCCGGATGATCGCCGGCTTCGAGACGCCGACATCCGGCGCCATCAAACTGGAAGGGGCCGATGTCACCGACGTGCCGGCGCATAAACGCCCGACCAACATGATGTTCCAGTCCTATGCGCTGTTCCCGCATCTGACGGTCGGCAAAAACATCGCCTTCGGATTGCAGCAGGATGGTCTTGCCAAGAGCGAGATCAGGAAGCGTATCGACGAGGTGGCGGAGAAGCTGCAGCTGACGGCGCTGCTCGACCGCAAGCCGGCGCAGCTTTCCGGCGGCCAGCGTCAGCGCGTGGCGCTCGCCCGTGCGCTGGTCAAACGGCCGAAGGTTCTGCTGCTCGACGAGCCGCTCGGGGCGCTCGACAAAAACCTGCGCACCGAAACGCAACTCGAACTCGTTCGCCTGCAACGGGAGCTCGGCCTCACCTTCATCATCGTCACCCACGATCAGCACGAGGCGATGACGGTCTCCACCCGCATCGCCATCATGAAGCAGGGGCAGGTGCTGCAGGTCGGCTCGCCTTCGGAAGTCTACGAAACGCCGCAGTCCCGCTATGTCGCCAAGTTCCTTGGCGAAACGAACGTGTTTGCCGGTAGCCGAGCGGATCGCAGTGGCAGCGAGCTGCAGATCGACAGCGACGAAGCCGGCGGCCGACTGCATGCGGCCTTTACCGACCGCGTCGCGCTCGATGCGCCGTTCTGGGTCTCGGTCCGCCCCGAGCGGGTGGAACTCGCGACTTCGGGCAGTGGTCTCGAAGGCACGGTTGAACAGCTCACCTATACCGGTGTCGAGCGGCACTACCGCGTCCGGCTGAAGTCTGGTGCGACGCTCGACGCACGCCGGGTCAATCTCGGAGCCGAGAGCGATCTCGGCGTCGGCGATCGGGTGTTTGCGAGCTGGTCGCCGCAGGCAAGCCGGCTCTTGGCCGAATAGGAGGTTCCCATGCTCACGGCAGCGACACCTTCCACAAAGACGAACTGGGGCAAGCGTCTTCTGATCGCCATCCCCTATGCCTGGCTTCTGGTGCTCTTCCTGGCACCCTTCGCGCTGGTTGCGGGCATCAGCCTCTCGACCGTGCGGCTCGGCATGCCGCCCTTCGAGCCGCTGACGGCATGGGACGGCTCGATCCTGAACCTCCGCCTCAACTTCGAGAACTTCCTCTATGTTCTCACCGACGACACCTATCTTCTGGCCTATCTGACGAGCCTCAAGGTTGCGGCGATTTCGACCGCCGCCATGCTCTTCATCGCCTATCCGCTCGCCTATGGCATTGCGTCCTGTTCGCCATCCTCCCGCTCTCTCCTGGTCTTCCTGGTGATCGTTCCGTTCTGGAGCTCGATGCTGATCCGAGTCTATTCCTGGATGAGCATCCTCAGGAACGACGGTCTCCTGAACGCGTTGCTTTTGAAGGTCGGCCTGATCAGCGAACCGCTGCGCATCCTCAACACCGAGACGGCGATCTATATCGGCATCATCTACACCTACCTGCCCTTCATGGTGCTTCCGATCTACTCAACTTTGAGCAGCGCGGACCGCACCCTGATCGAGGCGGCGCGCGATCTCGGCTGCTCCCGCATCTCGGCCTTCTGGCGGGTCACCTTCCCCTTGAGCCTGCCCGGTGTCTTGGCCGGCTGCGCGCTGGTCTTCATCCCCGTCGTCGGCGAGTTCGTCATCCCGGATCTCTTAGGTGGCGCCGATACCCAGATGATCGGCCGCGCCATCTGGCTCGAATTCTTCAACAATCGCGACTGGCCGATGGCCGCCGCCGTGACGATCGTGCTCCTCGCGTTGCTGGTCGTGCCGATCGTCTATTTCCAATCGCGCCAGTCGCGCGAACGAACCTGAGGAGCTGGCCATGACAAAACCAAGCTGGTTCAATCGGCTCTCGATCCTGTTCGGCCTCGCCTTCCTCTATCTGCCGATCGTCGTTCTCGTCATCTACAGCTTCAACGGCTCGAAGCTCGTGACGGTCTGGGGCGGCTTCTCGACTCAATGGTATGCAACCGTTCTCAACAACCCCTCGATCATTGAAGGTGCGAAAGTCAGCTTCCTGGTCGCTGCGGTCTCGGCAACGGCAGCAACCATTCTCGGGACGCTCGCGGCCGTTGTGATGGTGCGGCTGCGTCGTTTCCGCGGCCGGGCACTGTTCAACGGCATGCTGCTTGCGCCCATGGTCATGCCGGAAGTGGTGATGGCCGTCTCGATGCTCTTGATGTTCGTAACGCTCGGGATTGATCGCGGGCCGCTCACCATCACGCTGGCGCACACGACCTTCACGCTCTGCTTTGCGACCGTCGTGCTGCAATCGCGGCTGGTCGAGCTCGACCCGTCGCTGGAAGAAGCGGCCCGCGATCTCGGCTGCCCGCCGGCCAAAGCATTCGTCAGCGTTGCCTTACCGAACATGGTCCCGGCAATCGTCTCCGCCTGGCTACTGTCCTTCACCCTGTCGCTGGATGATCTGGTCATCTCAAGCTTCACGACCGGCCCGGGCGCATCGACCCTGCCGATGAAGATCTATTCGCAAATCAAGTTCGGCGTGACGCCGGAAATCAATGCGATCTCGACGATCATTCTCGGCATCGTGGTTTTGGGACTGGTGGCCGCACAACTGGTCTCGCGACGCTCGGAACAGCGAGCCACCACAGCCTGACCAGAAAGGGCAATTCCAGGAAACGTCTCTCCTGGAATTGCGCCGTTTCAACGCCTTGGATCAGTGTGGCAGAAGCGCGCCACCCGGCGCGAGATAGGTCGCCAGCGGATCTTCGAAGGCATTGCTCGCCGACGATACCGCATCGATGAATAGCGAGAACAGCGCGGTTTGCGAGCTGATGTCGAGCTTGGCATAGAGGTTGCGGCGGTGCAGCTTGACGGTCGCCGGTGAGATGCCGAGCTTTTCAGCGGCCCCCTTGACCGAATATCCGCGCAGGATCATCTGCGCGACCTGGCATTCGCGATCGGTGAGCAGGCTGCGGCCAAAGTTCCGGATTGCCTGCGCCAATGCGCTCTGGAGCGGCGAGCCGTCATCGCCGAGGCTCTCGGGCCTGAGGTCGCGATAATGCCGGAGCACGGCCATGCTGAGCAGCGGCGCCGCGCTCTGCAGGAAATCCTGGTCTTCTCCGCTGAAGGCCGCGTGGGAGTGGCGTCGCGCCAGCGAGATCGCGATCTTCGTGTCGGCATCGATTCCGATGAAGACGTTGAATTCGTCGTGCAGGCCCGAGTGGCGGTAGTAGTCGCGGTAATATTGCGACCGGTCGAAGGACGGATCGATCTGCCTCAGGCGATAAAGACCATCGTCGCCGTTGTCGAGCGCCAGCCGGTAGAACGGGTCGAGCCGATACGGGCCCTGCAGGTAGGCTCGAATATCGGACAGGCCCCTGTCCGTACGCCAGTCGTTGAACAGGATCTTCGGCGCTGCGTTTCGCCGATACAGGAGCATCAGACCGGCATCGATTGCGATGTGTCGCTTGAGCGACTGCGCCAGACGATCCTGGAAATCCGAACGGCCGACCCCCTCCATCAGAGATAGCGCCAGATCACCCACACCGGGCACCCGCTGCGTCGCCGCGCAGACTTTGACGATCGTATCGTTGTTCATGTTGTTCTCCTCCAGGCGCAGATTAGGCGAAGGTTTAGTGCGTCGCAAGTAACGGATTTTCACTACGGGAAATCCAAAACTATCATTTGAGCAACCAAAACAACGACATCGGCAGCGAAAGCCAGGCTCCGCAAGGGCTGACGCCGCCCCTGAGCCGGGCTCTCGTCCTCCAAACCTAGCCCTAAGGCGTATTCCGGACATTGACCCGGGCGCCTAGAAAAATGGGGCAAGCCCCATAGTAGATCGGCGGCACGCAAGACGGCATGTGACTGTCGAGACGACACATTGGTCTCAGGCACCAGGCTGCTTTGCGCGAAAATAAAGCAACGAAACCTTGAAGGGCGGCCGATGTACTTGCCGCTCGTCTTTCTGAACTGGAGTGAACATGTCGAAGGTCATCAAACTCGGGCGCAACGGTGTCGGCCTGCGCGAGCTTGAAAAATGCAGCGTCGTCCCGCCGGAGGCGATCCTGTCCGGTTTTGCAGACGAACTCGGCGATGTTCATTTCGAAAGCCCCGACAAAGCCGTCGTGATCGGCACCTGGCAGTCGACGCCCTACGCGGAAATGCTCTCCTACCCCGATGGCAGCGAATACAGTGTGATCCTCTCGGGCAAGGTCGCAATCACCAACCCGGACGGTTCCATCGAGACCTTCGAGGCCGGCGAAAGCTATGTCCTGCCTGCCGGCGTCGAGGTGCGTTTCGAAGTGCTCGAGACGATGCGCAAGGTCTACGTCCTCTACACCGCACCAGCCGCGAAGTGATGTGAGGCGTCTCCATGACCAAGGTAAGAAGCAAAGCCCTTGCAGATGTGACGATGACGCCCTTCTGGCTCGACCGGCCGGACGCGCCCGAGCCGCGAGAGCGACTGACGCGCCATCTGAAGGCTGACCTGCTCGTCGTCGGCGGCGGCTTTACCGGGTTGTGGGGAGCCATCCAGGCGAAACAGCGCCAGCCCGAAATCGACGTCGTGCTGATCGAAAAGGGTTCGGTCGCCAACGGCGCTTCGGGCCGGCCGGGCGGCGTCGTCTCGACGTCGGTCATGCACGGACTTTCGAATGCCGTGCGCATCTTCCCCAAGGACATCGCCGCGCTCGAGCGGCTTGGCCAGGAAAACATGCACGGCTTCCTGCAGACCCTCGAGGAACACGCCGTCGACTGTCACGCCGAATGGGGTGGAGAGCTGACAGTAGCCGTCGACGATGCCCATATCGAAGCGCTGCACGAAGAGCACGAACTCCATCTCAAATATGGCCACCAGGCCGTCTTCCTCGACCAGGGCGCCGTCCGCAGCGAAATCAATTCGCCACGCTACAAGGCCGGTGTCTGGTCGAAGCACATCTGCGGCACGGTGCATCCGGCGCTGCTTGCCTTCGGGCTGAAGCGGGTTGCGCTCACCCTCGGCGTTGAGATCTTCGAGAACACCGAACTGACCGGCCTTGAAGATCTTGGCGACCGGATGAAGGCTACGACGCCTTCGGGCAGCGTCACCGCGCCCAAGGTTCTTCTCGCCACCAATGCCTTTGCCTCGGGCCACAAAAAGATCAAGCACCGGGTCGTCGCCGTTCGCGACCGGGTGCTGGCAACGGAGCCCCTGTCAGCAGAGCGTATGGCGTCGATCGGCTGGAGCCACCGTCAGGGCGTCTACGACACCCGCACGCAGATGAACTACATGCGGCTCACCAAGGACAACCGGATCATCTTCGGCGGTCGTCTGGCTTACGCCTTTGCCGGCAACCCCTTCCCTTCGGTCGACAAGGAACTCGAAACCTACAAGCCCCTGGCATCCGCCTTCTTCGACACGTTCCCGCAGCTCGAAGGCCTGCGCTTCACCCATGCCTGGAGCGGGCCGATCGATCTCAGTACCCGCATGGCGGTGCACTTCCAGCGCTACTACGGCGAGAAGGTCGTCTATGCAGGCGGCTATTCCGGTTTCGGCGTTTCGGCCTCCCGCTTCGGCGCGCGTATCGCGCTCGACATTCTCGACGGTTCGAAGACGCCGGAGAGCCGGCTGGATTTCGCCACCAGCCTGCCGAACGCTATTCCGCCGGAACCGTTCCGCTGGCTCGGTGCGCAGGTCACCATGTATGCGCTCGATACGGCGGACAAGTCCGGCGGCTGGCGCAAGCCCTGGCTGAAAATGGTTTCGGCGATGGGTTTCCCTCTAAGCTGACGCCTCTCGCCAAAAGGCACCTATCGTTTGACAAAGGCAGAGCCGAGATACCGGCCCTGCCTTTGTTTTCGCGAGCTGGCACTGGGCCGGTCAGGATTGAAGGGCTTATCGACCTGCACGCAAACGAGACGCGCCTCGTCCGGTCTGCGAAACGCCGAATTCACTAACGAGCAGCTTCACGAAAAACGGGATCAGACCCGACTTTGCACGCGTCTTGTCGAAGGCCGCCTGGAACGGCGCCTTGTAGCTGAAGAGATCCGGGCGGATCGGCCGCAGCAAACCCTCGTTCACATAACGGCTGGCGAAATGGTCGGGCAGATAGCCGAGGTAGCGACCGGAGAGGATCAGCCGCGCCTCTGCTTCCATGTCGCTGACCGTCGCGCGCGGATTGGCGATCGAGAAAATCTTGAGGTCACGGGCGTTCCAGTAGGAGCGGCCGATCAGATTGTAGGACCGGATATCGTCGATCTCGATCTCGCTGTCGTCACGGGAAAACAACGGGTGCTCCGCGCCGCAATAGAAGCGTTGCGTCTCCTCGTAGAGATCGACATATTCCAGCCCCAGCGTCGTGCGCGGAAAACTGGCGATCGCGATGTGGAGCTCTCCTGTTATCACATCGCGCAGCAGTTCATGCGGCGGCCGCGTGACGATCGAAAGCGCCACTTCCGGTGCCTCGTCCGTCATCCGGGCAAAGACGCGGTTGAGACGGGAAGACGGGTCAGACAGCGTGTTGTCGATGAGGCCGACGGAGAGCGTACCGTTCAACTGATGCTGCAACCCCTTCATGCGGATGTCGAACTGGTCGATCGAGCCGAAGAGGCGCTTGGCCTCCTCGTAGACGGCGCGCCCTTCTTCCGTGAGGCGAAAGCCGGACCGGCCGCGCTGGCAGAGCGTTAGGCCGAGCCGGCTCTCCAGCGCGGAGATATGGTTGGAAATCGTCGAGAGCGAGAGATTGAGCTCTCCCTGCGCAGCCGCAAAACCGCCCGCCTCCACGATCGTGACGTAGATGCGCAGCAGCCTCACATCCAACGAGTCCAAAGCCATGCAAGGTCCGCCCTTACCTTGATAAAGATCCAAGTGAAGCGCGATTATTATGCATTTTCATGCACTAAGCTAGGGCAGGCGTGAACGAAATCCAGTCCGTTTATGTGGCCGGCCGTACGTCCTCGTCCGAGAGGAACCTCGCGTATTTGAGCATGTAGTCTGCGGCATCGCGGATATCGTGGGCAACGGCCTCGCGTGCCCGCTGCGGGTCTTTCGCCTCGAGAGCCGCTACGATCTTGTCGTGAAAATCGACGTCCAGCACTTCGGTCGCGGTAAACGGCGTTCCCTCGACGAGCTTGCGCAAAAACGGTCCCGCCTGGAGCCAGAGCATTTCGATGATGTAGATCAGGTGCTCGTTGCCGCAGTGGCGGTAGATCGAGAACTTGAAGTCGAAGTTCGCCTGCAGATAGCGGTCGATGTCACCCGCCTTCGCCGCTGCAGTACGCTGATTGCAGTGGTGGCGCACGGTGCGCAGGTTGTTGCCGTTGAGGCGGCTCGCCGCGAGTTCCGTTGCCGTGCCTTCGATGGCGATGCGCGCCTCCGTCAGGCTGACGAAGGATTTGACGGTCAAGAGCGGCACCTCGACGCTGCCGTTCGGCAGAAGTTCGAGGCCCTTCAATGCCTGCAGCCGCTGAAAGGCGGTGCGCACCGGCATCGGGCTCGTCCCGAACTGCTCGGCAACCTTGCGATAGGTGAGCTTCTGGCCCGGTTCGAAATGCCCGGCCATCAACGCCTGCACGATCTGCTGATAGACCTGCTCATACATCGGAACCGGTGTTTCGATGCTGGTGATTTTTGGTGTCTTCTTCGTCGCCATGCTCGAAACCTGGGGCTGCATTGGGAGCGCAGCGCTAAAAGAGAGAGTTTATCTTGGTAGGAGATTCCGCGACATCAGCGCAAGACCTTCCGGATGCTCGAGGCGCGTCAGAGCAGCTTTCCCAAAGCCTTCATGAACGCGATGTTGTCGTAGTCAAATGCCTCCATCACCGGATCCGGCTGGCACGACATTCTGACAACGACCAGTTCGTTTTTGGGATCAACGAAGAGCCATTGGCCATGGATGCCGATGCCGCAGAAGCTGCCCTCGCCGGTCTGATACCATTTGTTGCGGTAGCGCCCCTTCGGGAACAGCGGCGCAAAATCGCTGCGTTGCCACGCCTCATGGCTGCCCTTGGTGAGCGTGTCTTCGACCCAGCTTTCCGAAACGACGCGCCGACCGCGCGCCATGCCGCCGTTGCGCATCATCTCGCCGACGCGCGCAAGATCCCGTGGCGTCAGGGATATTCCAGCCGAAGCGCGACTGGTTCCCTCGCGATCGACCGTGATCGCGATTTCGCCGGTGGTGCCAAGCGGCGTCCAAAGCTTTTCCCGCATCAGATCGGCGATGCGCCTGCCGGACACGCGCTCGAGCAGGATGCCGAGCAGGTCGGTGTTGGGCGAGCGATAGCGGAAAACCTCGCCGTGCGGCGTCGGCAGCCGCTTCAGCGTGCAGAGGAATTCGAACAGCCCCTCGTCGCCGCCACCAGGGTTCCAGAGCATCGCGCGCCTGTAGCGGCCGAAAGCGCTTTCCGGATCGAGATAGGCTTCCTCGATGTCGAGACTGACCGTCATGTCGAGCACATGCCGGACGGTGGCATCCGCATAGGCCGAGCCCGCGGTTTCCGGAAGGTAGTCGATAATGGGTGCGTTCGGGTCCAGCAGGCCCTCGTCCTCAAGGATGCCGGCGACGATCGCGACCATCGACTTGCTGATGGAAAAGGCGATGTGCTTCTCGCCGAAGTTCATGGTCGGCGCCACCCAGTCGCCGATGAATTTGCCGCGCTTCATGATCGTCAGCGCGTCCGCATAGGAGCCGTCAAGAAAGTCGCCGATCCGCTTCTCGCCACTTGGCAGCGACACCGTCTCCGAAAGCAGCCACGACAAATCACGCAGCTCTTCCGTGGGAGCGGTAGAGGCGGCCACGACCGGGGCGCTCGGCACCAGCTCGCCGACGTTCTGGAACGCCCAACGGCTGAAGGGCGCCGTGCGCCAATTGGCGAGCGTTACCTGGTCGCGGCGGAAGCCGTATCTTTCGCTGAACGCGGTCTTGCCGGTCATGGATATGTCCTTTCTTGAATGGATCGACGCAGCGCACGGCACCTGCACCGGACGAACCGTCAGGCGGGAGCGATGGCGGCGCTGGCGAGCAGCGCCGGCGACAGGGCCGCCGGCACTGAAATCAGAGGCTGAAGCGCGCCTACTTGCGAAGATCGGTCCAGATCCGCTTGTAGAGGTCTTGCGCCTCCGGCGAGCAGAGGCGCTGCAATTGCCCACCTTCCCGGCGCTCCGCCGGGATCACGATTTCCGGCGCGTTCTTCATGGTGTCGGGCATGAACTTTTCGGAGCCTGCGATGCCGTTGGCATAGCCATGGAAGGCCGAGTTCATCGCGGCGTTCTCGGGATCCATGACGAAGTTGATGAACAGCTTGGCGTTGTCGACGTTTTTGGCGTCCTTCAGCACCGCCGCGTTGTCACTCCAGACACCGTAGCCTTCCCTGGGGTAGTGGAAGCTGATCGCCGGGTTTTTCATCCGCGCGCGGAAGCCGGCGCCGTTCCAGGCAAGGGTGGCCTTGAAGTCGCCGGCCGCCATTTTCTCGATGGTGTTGTATTCCATGGCGATCCAGTCCGCCTTGGCATTGACAAGCACATCGCGGACCTTCTTCAGCACCGCCTTGTCGGCCGTGCACTGTTCGCCGCCGACATACTGGATGGCGGCAGCCATCACGTCGTTCAGCTCCGGCACGACATTGACCTTGCCCTTCAGTTCTTCCGGCGGATTGAAGACGATGCTCCAGCTGTCGGCATCGCCCTTGTAGGCGTCACCATTGACCACGACGCCGGTGGTGCCGACGGCCCACGGAACCGTATATTTACGGCCGGGGTCGAAGTCGGCATTCACCCATTCGGGCGCAACGTTCTTGAAGTTCTCCATCTGGCCTGGGTCGAGCTCCATCAAGAGCCCTTCCTTCACCCAGATCGGCACATAGACCTGGTTGACGACGACGACGTCATAGCCGGAGCCGCCCTGCCTTGCCTTGGCAAGCGCGGTGTCACTCGAGTCATAGTCGGTGACGGTGACCTTGACGTCGAACGCCTGCTCGAACTTCTTGACCATCTCCGGGCTGGTGTAGTTGCCCCAGTTGTAGATGTTCAGTTCGCCTTCGGCATGCGCAATGCCCGTCGAGGCGATGAGTGCGGCAAGCAGAAGGGTCATGCGGTTTGCACGTATCATTTGGTTCCTCCCATTTTGATCAGGTGCGTTTTCGGCTGACGACGAAAAACAGCGTGACGATGACGACCGACAGCAGCAGGAAGGCCGTCGAAATCGCATTCATTTCAGGCGTGATGCCGCGGCGGATCTGGCCGAGCATGTAGGTGGGCAGCGTGTCCTGGCCGCCGGACTTCACGAATTCGGTGATGACGACGTCGTCGAGCGAGAGCACGAAGGCGAGCATGAAGGCGCCGAGGATGCCCGGCCAGAGCAGGGGCAGCGTCACCCGGCGGAACGTGTAGAGCGGCTTGGCGTAGAGATCGGCCGCCGCCCGCTCGAGGCTCAGATCCATGTTCTCGAGCCGGGCACGGATCGGCAGATAGGCAAAGGGGATGCAGAACGCCGTATGTGCGGCGATCAGGTAGCCGAGCCCGGAATAGCCGGTGACGGCCTTCAGTTGCGCGACGATGATGAGCAACGCAACCGCCGTGACGATTTCCGGAACCATCAGAGGCTGGTTGATGAAGGCATAGATGAAGGTCTGACCCCGGTAGCGCCGCGTCCGCGTCGTCGCCAGCGCCGCCATGGTGGCGAAGACGGTGGCCAAAGTCGCCGCGACAGTCGCGATCTGGAAGGAGCGGACCGACGCGTCGATGACGTCGCTGTTCGTCAGGGCGACCTCAAACCAGTGCAGCGAGAAGCCACCCCAGGCCGCCACCGAAGGCGCGCTGTTGAAGGCGTAGACCACCAAGGTGACGACCGGCAGGTAGAGCAGCGCAAAGCAGGCGATTGCAATGGCCGTGAAGCCGGGCTGATGGCGGACGGAAAAGCCCTTACGCATGGCGTTCATCCTTCGCCGAGTTATTGCGCACGTAGACGAGCAGCGCCGCCATCACGATGATCATCACGGTAATCGAAAGCGCCGAGCCGAGCGGCCAGTTCCGCCCCTGGCCGAACTGCAGTTCGATCAGGTTGGAGAACATCATGTTCTTGCCGCCGCCGAGAACGCTCGGCGAAACGAAGGCGCCGATCGCCGGGATGAAGACGAGGATCGAGCCGGCGATGATGCCCGGCTTGGCGAGCGGCAGGATGATCTTGCGCAACACGCGCCAGCGTGTGGCGTAGAGATCGTAGCCCGCTTCGACCAGGCGGAAATCGAGCCGCTCGAGGCTGGCATAGATCGGCAGCACCATCAGCGGCAGGTAGACATAGACCATGCCGATCAGGATGGCCGTGTCGGTGAAGAGGATCTGGATGGGTTCCTGGATCATGCCGAGCTTGATCAGAGCCGTATTCAGGATGCCTTCGTTGCGGATGATCTGCAGGATCGCGAGCGTCCGGATCAGAAGGTTGGTCCAGAACGGAATGGTGATCAGGAACTGCCAGAGATCGCGGCTTCGCTCGTTGCGCGTCGCCATGAAATAGGCGGTCGGAAAGCCGAAGAAGAGCGTTGCCACCGTCGTGATCAAGGCGAGCTTCACCGAGCGCCAGAAGATATCGACATGGGCGGTCGCGAGCGACAACGTGTCATCGAAGATGTCGCGCTCGAAGAACACGCCGATCCAGGCGTCGGGTGAGAACTGCCATTTGACGTCGCCGTAATCGCCCGGCGTCAGGAACGAATAGGCGAGCACGATGAACAGCGGGCCGATGGCCGCGAGAAAGATCGTCAGCAATGCGGGCGAGGCAAGAAGCCAGCGTCTGCGCGCGTCGACGGCTTCCAGTTTCGTCGTGAGATCGTTGGCGCTGGTCATGGGTCTCAAGCCCTCACGACCTGTGCTGCTCCCTCGGCAATCGCCACGGCCACCGCTTGGCCCGCCTCGACAGCGCTGCCTGAAACGGAACCGTTCTGTTGCCGCACCGTAAAGGCTTCTCCACCACTCAGGCGCAGATGGAGATGCGTATCGGTGCCGAAATAAACGACCTTCTCGACTATGCCCCTAAGATCACCTGAGCCTTCGACGACGCTGGCGTGCTCGGGCCGGACGATGAAGGTCACGTCGCCGGATGCCGGCGCGTCCGACGCAGCGTTGACGACGACCGATTGGCCGGATTTCAACGTAACCTTTGCCTTACCGTTGGCGACACCGTGAAGCGCTCCGGTGAGGAAGTTCGTCTCGCCGATGAAGCTTGCGACGAAGCGATCCGCCGGCCTGTTGTAGATCTCGCGCGGGGTGCCGATCTGCAGGATGCGACCGGCCGACATCACCGCGATGCGATCGGACATGGTCAGCGCCTCCTCCTGGTCGTGGGTGACAAAGATGAAGGTGATGCCGGTCTCGTACTGCAACCGCTTCAACTCGGACTGCATCTCCTTGCGCAGCTTGTAGTCCAGCGCCGATAGCGGCTCGTCGAGCAGCAGCACCTTCGGCTGCGGCGCCAGCGCCCTTGCCAGCGCGACACGCTGCTGCTGGCCGCCCGACATCTGGTTTGTGCGGCGCCCGGCCAGATGCTCCAGTTGCACGAGCCGCAGCATTTCCGCCACCCGCGCCTTGACCTCGGTGCGGGGCTTGCCGAGCGCTTCCAGGCCGAAAGCCACGTTCTCGGCCACCGTCATATGCGGAAACAGCGCATAGTTCTGGAAGACGGTGTTTACCGGCCGCTGGAATGGCGGCAGGCTGGTGATATCCGAACCATTGAGCAGGATTTCGCCGCTCGTCGGATAGTCGAAACCGGCGATCATGCGCAGCAGCGTCGTCTTGCCGCAGCCGGATGGACCGAGAAGCGTGAAGAACTCGTTTTCCCGAACCGAGACGGTTGCGTTGTCGAGCGCGACGAAGGCGCTCTCCCCCGCCCCGTAGGCTTTGCGTACGGCGCGGATATCGACCGCACAGTCATCGGATATCGTGGTGTTTTTCATGTTTCCTCCCGACGAAGTCGAGCGCTCGCCGCAGCATGGCGATGCCGCAACCACGTCCGTCCTCCGACATTTTTTTGGAACGTATAGTGTGATCTCAGATCACGCAATAGGAATTATATTTGCGAGTGCTGAATTTTGGTTGCGAAGCGAAACAAGAGACGATTTATGATTTAAAATCAATATTATGGAGCAACACGCCATAAGCACGCGACTGCGTGAAAAGATCCGTAATCGACACCGAAAGGCCCCGAAAACTCGTTTTCGTGGGAGCCGGTAATCGGATCAGAAAAGGGAGGCGGCGTGGCCGGAAGGAAGGGCAGGCTCCCTCAAAACACGGCATGGACCGGCACCGTTCATGCCAAATCGGCCGGCGCCACAGGCACCGGCCGATAGTGATCTAGATTACCGGAAGACAGGCAGTTGTCGCTTCCCGTAGGCGATCGACAATGGCAATGGGTTCCTCCGCTCGAGACTTACGGCTGGCGATAGACCTCGCTTCCGGCGAGATAGGTCGCCTCAACCTTGCGCTCCCGGATGGAACGATCGAGCGGATCCGGTAGCGTGCCGTCGATCACCACGAAATCCGCCCATTTGCCGACACTGATCGAGCCGATCTGAGCGCCCCAGGGCGTCATGTCGGCACCGGCTTGCGTGAGGCCGTGCAGCGCCTGGTCGAAGCTGACAGCCTGTTCCGGGTGCCACGGACCATCACCGAGCCCGAACGGGCTCTCGCGGAAGACGGCGTCGTTGATCTGGGTCAGAGGGCTCAAGGGCGAGGTCGGCCAGTCCGAGCCGAACACCAGCGGCACACCGGCGTCGAGCATCGAATGCCAGACATAGGCCCGCGGCTCGCGTTCGGTACCGATGCGCTCGGTGATGTATTTGCCGATCGTGCCGGTCGCATGGTTCGGCTGCATCGAGGCAACGACGCCCAGCTCCTTGAAGCGCTGGATGTCCTTGGTCTCGACGACCTCGATATGTTCGATGCGGTTCGGCTGCGGTCGCGGCACGGAGGCTTCGGCAAAGGCATCGAGCACGAGGCTGACGCCACCGTCGCCGATCGCATGCACCGCCGTCGGGAAGCCGTTTTCGTTGGAGGCCTTGATCGCGGCTGCAAGCTGCTCCTTGGTTTCGAACGGCTTGCCCTTCCAGCCGTGCTGGTCGGAATAGTCCTCATGCATGTAGGCGGTACGCGTCGAGAGCACGCCGTCGATCACCGACTTGGTGTAACCGAGCTTGAGCATCGGCCCCTTCTTCTCCTGCTCGCCGGAATCCGCGGCGACCTTGTCGACCTCGTCGCGATCCTTCACGGCGGCGGCGATCTTCTTCGGGTCACCCTCGAAGAAGCCGTACCAGACGCGAAGCGGCATCTTCTTTTCGGCGAGGATCGCGGCATAGTCGTGCACGGCGGCGAGATCGGACATGTCGTTGACGCCGGTGATGCCGAGGCTGTTGGCAAATTTCATCGTCTGCAGCAGGGCCCCGCGCCGTTCCGCATCGGCGACCGCCGGCCGATGTTTCTCGACGAGGTCGCCAGCGCTCTCGAGCAGAATGCCGCTCGGCTCGCCCTTGTCGTTGAGCACGACTTCGCCGCCCTCCTCGACCTTGGACGTCGCGGTCACGCCGCCCACTTCGAGCGCCTTGGAATTGACCCAGTAGGAATGGAAATCGATGTCGCGCAGGATGACGACGCGATCCGGCACCACGGCATCGAGATCCTCCTTGGTCGGTAGCTTGCCTTCGCCGAGCGTGTAATCCCAACCGCCGCCCATCAGCCAGACGCCCTTGGGCAGGCGCGCATCGGCTTCCTTGATCTTTTCGAGCCAGGTCTTCTTGTCCGGAATGTAGGAGAGATCGACACCGGTCACCATGTCCATGCCGGACGTGAGATGCGTATGGCCGTCGATGAAGCCCGGGGTGACGGTCTTGCCGCCGGCGTCAATCACCTTTGTTTCGGCGTCGGCCAGCCCCTTGATCTCGTCATTGCTGCCGATCGCAGTGAACTTGCCGTTCTCGACCGCGAAGGCCTGAGCCTTGGGCGTACTCTGATCGACCGTGCGCACGTCGCCGTTCAGCACGATCAGATCCGGCGCCGCCCAAACCGGCTGCGCTGCGCAAACCATGATCGCCAGGACCGAGGTCGCGCTCAGCGCCCGGGTTACTGCTGCCAATGTCATGAAATTCTCCTCCCGCGACTGCATCCCTCCACCCCCGGCGAGCCGCGCGACACCGGCGTTGAATGGATGATGCTGCAAGTCGGGAAGGCAGCGATATACTCCCTCGGGCTAGGTTTGCCGTTCGTCCATCTCCGCCCGATAGGTTTCGGCATCGAATTGTTCGTTGACGTCGGGCCGACCGCCTGGTGTCAGGTCGAGCAGGGTCCACATCGGTTCGACAGTGCCGAGATGCCGCGGATCCTGCCCGGGATCGGCTGGCTCGAACAACAGTTCGGAAGCCCAACTCAGACTGATCAGCCCGTCGTCATCCTTGTGGAATATGGTCAGGATCGGCACCTGCTGCCCATCCTCGCTCTCACCGTGATAGTCGCGCTTGAAGCTGTTGTTGGCGGCCGAAAGCAGCTTCAAATCCCGCCAGCCGCGGTCGGCAGCGAAGGCGGAAACCCTTTCGATCGGCGCCTTCGCGACGGCGGCGATGTTGACGCCGAAGCCTTCGACATGCCGCACAGCGCCCTCCCAATTGTCGAGCAGGGCGGTACAGGAGGGGCACGGCCCATCCTCCAGAGCACAACCTGCGATCGGGCCGCTCCGCGGTCCGGCGCGCCTATCGGAGCGATGGCGCGGAAACATGTAGTGATAGAGGATCAGGGTGTTGGTGCCCGGTCGAAACAGCTCGGAGAGCCGAACCTTGGCCGCAGAGCCCGTCTCATCAATATGGTCGAATTCATAATCCTCAAGGACATGCCCGCCCGGCGGGAGTGCACGGATTTCCGCGGCGACGCTTTCCATTTCGCGCCTGAGTGCTGCCTCCCGTTGCAACAACCTGTTGCGCGCATCGCGGTAGCTGGGGCTTTCGTTCGGAAAGGTCACGCTCATGGATACCTCCATCAAAGCGGATGCGCAGGCATCATAACATAGTCCGTTGCGCGCCGGGTCGCACCTGACGTGAGTCACCCACTCCGAGCGCACCTTGCGAAGAGGCACACGATCGCTCCTACGGCGCTGCAGGCGCCGATCGTTTGACCACGCTCTTTTCGAAAACGACATCGCCCGTGGGCGATACGTTGAAGCGATAGGCCTCGTTCATGAACCTCTTGCCGGAATGGGTAAAGGCGAGAACCCGCTCGCCGTCGGTCCGCACATGCGAAATCCCGAAATTCGTGCGCTCGAACGCGAAGACTTTCTTGCTGGCGTCAGTCGGATCCTGCACGTAACCCAGCGTTTTGAAGAATGCGGCCAGCTCCGTGCAGAAAATGATCGCCGGCGTGGTGCGCGCAGCTTTCCCAAGCGCCGCCATCAGCGTTGCGCGAGGGTGGATGTATTCCTTGGCTTCACTCTCATCTCCCGATGAAATCAGCGAAACGACGGCGCCGATTTCCTTGAGAAATTCCATGTCGAAATCGGCAGAGCCATGATGAGGCGCCTTGAGGATTTCCGATCGCAGGGCGGCCGACGGCAAGGCCTCGCGCAAGCGCTGGCTTGCTTCCTGGTTCATGTCCCCGGTGAACATGAACCGCACATTGCCGAACCGCAGCCGAAAATTGATGGAGTGGCCGTTGATCGTGTGCGACGCAGAATAGGCGCCCTGGCCGCTCGCCGCCACAGTGCCGAGCATCAAGTTGGCGTCGTCGGGCGGCGACCGCAGAAAGCGCAACGCAGGCTGGCCGCCGACAGTCTCGACGATTGGCCCGAGAATATCGACGGCGATCGACTCATCCTGAAGAAAGTCGAAGGCGCCGGCGGAAAGGTGGTCGATCCGTCGACGCTCGATGCCGTTGCCGGTAACCGTCTGAACCCGCCCCTCCCAGGCGGCAAGCGTGTCGACCCATTTGTTGAAGGGACGATTCCTCTCTTCGCGCGGCACGGCCGCCTGGTCGTCGACGAGGCCGACGATGAATACACGCTCGTCCACCGCTACGGTCTGCCCGAGCAGCTCAGTATCCTTGCGCCGTTTCTGATTGCCGTCTTCGCTCGGCCGTTTGACGATACCGTTGTGATAAACCCGCCTCGGCGCGATGAAGATCCGCTTGCTCGGGCGGCTGTCGGCCTCCGACTTACGCAGTTCCACCAACCCCTCGAAATGGTCGGCATCCCCATGGGTGATCAGGATCAGATCGACCACCAGTGGATCGGTGTCGCTCGTATTCGGGAAGCGGGCGTTGGCGTGACGGGCAAAGAGCTGGTTGTCACCGCCATCGATGAAAATCACCTTGCCTTCAGGGGTCTCCAGAATGAGACCATCGCCCTGTTGCACGTCCACCATCGACAGCCGCAGCAAGCCCGTGTCGCGCAGCCTGGTCTCGGCCCGGATGAAGCCTTCGTCGATTTTTCCGCGTGCGCCGAGGATTTCGACACGCATACGACTGCCTTCGGTCGAGAGCACGTTGCAGCGGTCGCCCCAGTAATACTGCCCTTGACTGCCATCGGCACGGCGGAGATTTACGACGTCATCATCAAGATATCGCATGAGCGCCCCCGTCATTGGACAGGGACAGCTTATGGTAGCATTTTGTCATATTCAATCGACAACTCGATCGGTTTCGCGCCAAATCCGGTGGTCGAAGGTCGCCATAACTGGCTGCCCGATTTCACCGCAACCGACCCCCTCCGACGATCATGTCCTGTCGCCGGCATTAAAGACGGGAGGTGAGGGAAGCTTCCGGCTGGCGCCCTGGCTTCCCTGGGTGAGGCCGATCTAGCTCAGCTAAAGAGCGCCTTCAGTCGCGGCCAGAGGCCGATGGCCGAGCGAACCCGCCGGGCGGCATAGGCAGCACGTACCGAGCTGCCGAAATTGCAATCGCAGACGATGTCGTGCAGTTGGTGGTCCGATATTTCAAAGAACCGTTTTGCTTCGCCGTAGCTGTCATCGGCAAGGCCCACGAGCCGCAATTGCGGATCCTCGAATGCGACGGTCATGGGGGAACCGTTGACCTGCATGGCTTGCCGAACGGCAGCGGTCGCACGTTCGGTACCGGAAAGCGTGCCCAGCCGGCGATCGGGATTGCTTTCCAAGAGTTCGGCCCAACGTTGGAGCCGTTCCGTTCTCGTCATGACGGGAGCGGGACGGATTTCGGCGAGCGCTTGCAATTGTTCAATCGATTGATGCTTCATAGTCGTCTCTCCTGGTCCGAAGATGCGACCTCGGTGTGCGCCCCTCCACACGCAGGTCGCCGCTTCACCAACTCGCCAGCGGGAACCACAGTTCCCTTGCCAATAAAAAAAATATCGTCGACGCGTACCTCCGCGCGAAGCGCGGCTTTGCCCCCAACTTTCGCTGGCAAAAGCGCCCGAATTCTTCGCCCTCACCCGGCGAAACTACGCGCGGCAGGTGCCGAAAACAGCGGGCGCTCGTTTTCAATATCCGTCCCCCTCAGCAGCGGGTATTCTTTCCTTCAACCGATCGGGAACGATTTTGCCGGATCCGCATCAAACGGTGGTTTGGAGGTGGATGATGAAGGATGTTCTCTTGCAAACAACACCGCTCGCGCTCGACCCCGATCATTTGACGGACCACGATCTCGCCCAGGGTGCGCTCGCCAATGATCCCGAAGCGTTCCGCACCATCATGCGCCGGTATAATCAGCGGCTCTTCCGCATCGCACGCGCCGTGGTGCGCAACGACAGCGTCGCCGAGGATGTGGTGCAGGAGGCCTATCTTCGCGCCTTCGAACACTTGGAAACGTTTCGCGGCGACGCCAGCCTCGCCACCTGGCTTCATCGCGTGGTGCTCAATGAGGCGCTCGGACGTCTGCGAAAGTCGTCCACCCGACGAGAAGTTCCGCTGGCAACCGAGCAGGCGAGCGCCGACATCGTGCCTTTTCCCAATGCGGCAAGCTCGGAGGATCCGGAGCGAGCCCTTGCCCAACGGCAGATTCTGCGCCTGGTGGAAGAGGCGACGGACGCTTTGCCGGAAGCGTTTCGCCTGGTCTTCACCGCGCGCGTCATTGAAGCCATGAGCGTCGAGGAAACCGCCGCCCTGCTTGGCATCAAGCCGGAGACGGTCAGAAGCCGCCTGCACCGCGCCCGCCAGCTCCTGCGCCAGCATATCGACCGCAAGATCGGACCCGTTCTGATGAATGCGTTCCCCTTTGCCGGTCGCCGCTGCGAACGGCTGACGGCGGCCGTCATGAGCCGGCTCGGGTTCGTCGGGTGAAATTTTCGGGAACCTTCGTCCGTGGCGCGCATCCAATGGGTGTCATCCACAGAGACCGGCGGCAACGCTCCGCCGGAGAGGAGTTCCCGATGTATGCCCGTCTGACCTCCGCCCTCGCCCTCGCCTGCCTCATCAGTGGCGCCAGCCTTGCGGCGGGCAGCGGGATCACCGATCCCCAGATCGCCCATATTGCCTACACCGCCGGCGTCATCGACATCGAGGCGGCCAAGCAGGCTCTCAAGATTTCCAAGGACAAGGACGTCATCGCCTTCGCCAACGACATGCTGCGTGACCACGAGGCTGTGAACAAACAGGCCCTCGATCTCGTCAAGAAGCTCAACGTGAAGCCCGAGGACAACGACACCAGCCGCGCGCTGACGAAGGCCGCCACGCAAGAGCGCGAAAAGCTGGCGAAACTGAGCGGCACCGACTTCGACAAGGCCTATGTTGCCAACGAGGTTGCCTACCACAAGCAGGTCAACGGCGCGCTCGAAACCCTGCTGATCCCGTCAGCGAAGAACGCCGAACTCAAGGATCTGCTGGAGACCGGCCTCAAGCTGTTTCAGGGCCACCAGCAACATGCCGAGCATGTCGCTGCCATGATGAAGTAGGTTGCGCCGTGATCTCGAAACTGAGCCTTGGTGCTCTTTGCGGTCTGGTCCTGATTCTGGCCGGACCGCCGGTGCGGGCCGAAACCATCCGGGTCACGGTCGAAAAGCTCGTCTTTTCGCCCGCCGAGATCAGCGCTGTCGTCGGCGACGTGATCGAATGGCAGAACAAGGACGTCATGGCGCACACGGCAACGGCCAAGGACGGTTTCGACGTGGTGATCCCACCCGGAAAAACGGCGACGCTCACCGTCACCAGGGCCGGCACTTTCGACTATTACTGCCGCTTTCACCCGAACATGAAGGCGCGCCTGCAAGTGCGGTGAAAGCGGAAGACCGCTCTTTTACGGTTGGGATGAGGGGCCCCCACTCCCGACCACGACGGCGGCGCAACATCATCAGAGCGCGTCGCCGTTCACGGTGAAGTCACCGAACGCCGTCTGTATCCAAAGCCGGAATCATGCGATGAAGCCGTCGGTTTCATTCGACAGGCGGCACGAGCATGAAGAAGATCGGTTTTCTTTCCTTCGGACACTGGACACCTTCGCCCCAGTCGCAGACGCGATCCGCGGCCGACGCATTGCTGCAGTCGATCGATCTCGCCGTCGCGGCCGAGGAACTGGGCGCTGACGGCGCCTATTTCCGCGTCCATCACTTCGCCCGCCAACTCGCCTCGCCGTTCCCGCTGCTGGCGGCGGTCGGCGCCAAGACCAGCCGGATCGAGATCGGCACCGCCGTCATCGACATGCGCTACGAAAACCCGCTCTACATGGCCGAGGATGCGGGTGCCGCCGACCTCATCGCCGGCGGACGCCTGCAGCTTGGCATCAGCCGCGGCTCGCCGGAACAGATAATCGACGGCTGGCGCCACTTCGGCTACCAGCCGGCCGAAGGCGAAACAGAAAGCGACATGGCAAGACGGCATGCAGAGGTTCTGCTCGACGTCCTGCGCGGCGAAGGTTTCGCTGCGCCCAACCCGCGGCCGATGTTCCCCAATCCTCCCGGCCTGCTGCGCGTCGAACCACACTCCGCAGGGCTTAGGGAGCGCATCTGGTGGGGCGCCAGCTCAAACGCCACCGCTGTCTGGGCTGCGAAACTCGGCATGAACCTGCAGAGCTCGACGCTGAAGGACGATGAGACCGGCCTGCCGTTCCATGTCCAGCAGGCGGACCAGATTCGCGCCTACCGGGAAGCGTGGAAGGCGGCTGGTCACACGCGCGAGCCGCGCGTTTCGGTCAGCCGCAGCATCTTCGCGCTAGTGGATGATCGCGACCGCGTCTACTTCGGCGGCGGAAACCAGCACGAGGACAAGATCGGTTTCATCGACGACAAGACGCGGGCGATCTTCGGGCGCAGCTACGCCGCCGAACCGCATGTTCTCATAGAGCAATTGGCCAAGGACGAAGCGATAGCGGAAGCCGACACGCTGCTGTTGACCGTTCCGAACCAGCTCGGCGTCGACTACAACGCCCATGTGATCGAGGCGATCCTGAAGCACGTCGCACCCGCTCTCGGCTGGCGCTAGGGCCGGCAGCCCGCCTCGGCGGAAGCAGGCAGGATTGTCGCGATTGGAGCTCCGATTGCCGACGATCGAGCCCATAAGCATTCCCTCATAGACATTTCCGGCGGACGTCCTACAATTCCGTGCACCCCATTCTGCGGAAGGGCGCGATATGGCTGAAGAACGCGCTCAACGGCGTCTCGCCGCTATCGTGGCTGCCGATGTCGTCGGTTACAGCCGCCTCGTCGAACTGGACGAAGGCGGTACACTTGCGGCGTTGAAAGAACGCCGTAAGCAGATTCTCGATCCCCTTGTCCGCGAGCACAACGGCCGCATCGTCAAGACGATGGGCGATGGTGTGCTGGTGGAGTTTGCCAGTGCCGTGAATGCAGTCAGCTGTGCGATCGACATTCAGAAGGGCATGGCAACAGCCAATCAGGGCCTTGCCGACGACCGCCGAATTCTTCTGCGCGTCGGCATCAATCTCGGCGATGTCGTCGTCGAAAGCGGCGATCTCTACGGCGACGGCGTCATTGTCGCCGCGCGGCTTCAGACCATGGCTGGTCCCGGCGAAATCTACGTCTCCGGCAACATTTACGACCAGGTGCGGCGGCGCCTCTTTTGCGATTTCGACGCGCTTGGCCCCCACGCGATCAAGAACATAGTCGAGCCGGTTTCTCTTTATCGCATCAGCACGGCGACCTTGAGCCAAGGCAGCGGCGCCAGGGCCTCCTTGCCGTTGCCCATCAAGCCCTCCATCGCCGTCCTTCCCTTCACCAATATGAGCAACGAGCCGGAGCAGGAGGTCTTCGTCGACGGCTTGACCGAAGACCTGATCACCGACCTCTCCAGGGCCGGCGGGCTGTTCGTCATCGCCAGCAATTCGGTTTTCGCCTACAAGGGCCGGCATGAGGATGTGCGCCGCATCGCGCGCGAACTCGGCGTTCGCTACGTGCTGGAAGGCAGTGCCCGACGGGCGGCCGGGCGTGTTCGCATCAACGCCCAACTGATCGACGCCTTGCAGGGCGATCACCTGTGGGCGGAGAGGTTTGATCGCAGCCTGGAAGATATGTTCGCCGTTCAGGACGAAGTGACGAGCAGGATCGTCGAGGCCCTGGTCGGGCGCCTAACTGACGCACCGGCCCGGAACCGCCCATCGAACCTGAAAGCCTATGACTATTGCGTCCGGGCGCGCACGCTCGGTCTGCAGACCGCAGGGGCAGCCAGAGAGGCGATCTTTCTTCTCGAGCGGGCGCTCGCATTCGATCAGGACTATGCTGAGGCGCACCGGCTCCTGGCACTGAACCTCTGGCTGAGCTGGGAATTCTGGGACCAGCCGATCGTTCCCTATCGGCAACGCGCCGTCAGCGAGGCGCAGAATGCGGTAGCGCTCGACCCCAACGACGCCGGGAACCGCTGGGTCCTGGGCATCATTCTCGGTCACGAGTGCCGCTGGGAGGAATCCGACGCCGAATTCGACCTGGCGCTGACGCTTGATCCGAACCATGCCGACGCCTGGGCGATGCGCTCCGACCTTATCGTCCTTTGTGGTCGACCGGCACAAGCGATCGAACACGTTCACAAAGCGCTCCGACTCAACCCGCATCCGCCGGGCTGGTACTACTGGATGCTTGGGCAAGCGCAATACGCCATTCGCGACTACGAGGCCGCGGTCCAGACCTTGCGCCACCCGGAAACCTACCGGGCGACATCGCGCCGCCTGCTTGCTGCCAGTCTGGCGCGGCTCGGTCGCCTGGACGAGGCACGGACCGAAGCGCAATTGTTTTTGATGAACAATCCGAACTTCACGATCGGCCAATGGGCCGCATCGCAACCGTTCCGGGACGAGACGATGCGGCAGCACTTCGTGGAAGGCTACCGCCTGCTGGACCTGCCCGAATAGGCGGCCCCATTCGGGAGACGCGCCAACCGACAGACGCGTGAGATCGCTATACCACGCGTCGCCTCTAAGCATTGTCGGTTGGATCCGCGGCAGCGGGCTTAAGGAACCTGTGGCGGATGCGCGACACCGAGATAGTAGTCGCCCTCGCCGCCGCTCTGATACTCACCCGTGTAGCGCTGGCGGGCGTCGCCCAATGTGCGTGCCGGCGGGCGATAGACGTAGCCTGGCGCTGGATCCATATAGATACTGCCTGTTGGCATCGGATCGACATAGACCGGCCCTGGCGCCGGCTCCACATAGACAGGCCCAGGTGCGGGCTCGAGATAATACGGACCCGTCGACATCAACCTATTCTGGGTGCCTGGCGGATTGTGCGGATCGATACCAGTATAAAAGCCGTTGGCCAGCACCGGACCAGCTGCCCCACTCAAGGCAAAGACGATTGCGGCGAATGACATCCTCTTGGAAACTCTCATAGCGTTGCTCCTGTCTCGGCTTCGCATCCGGCCCCGCGCAGGAGGCCCAGCAGGCTGCGCCTCCTGTCGGATGCTGCCCGAGAGATAAACGCCTGATCGCTGCAACCGTTCCGCCGCAGCCTCAATGCAGACCGAAGAGATTGAGCAGTTCTTCGCGGTGGCGGACAAATTCGGGCGCGCTGCGATCGCGGGGTCGCGGCAGATCGATCTCGATCAGCCTTGGTTCGCCACCCTTCTCGCGTGGCAGGATCAGGATACGGTCGGCGAGGTAGATCGCCTCCTCGAGATCATGGGTGACGAGAACGGTCGTCACATCCTCATCCCGCCAGATCCGTGCCAGTTCCTGCTGCATGCTGATCTTTGTCATGGCGTCGAGCGCGCCGAGCGGCTCGTCGAGCAGCAGGATTTCGGGCTGGACCGCCAGCGCACGAGCAATGCCGACGCGCTGCGCCATGCCGCCGGAGAGTTGCCGGGGATAGGCGCTTTCAAACTGCTGCAGGCCGACGAGCTGGACATAGCGTCGTGCCCGGTGCCTCGCCTCGCCGCGCGAGAGCCCCTGCGTCTCCAGCCCGAAGCCGACATTGTCGAGCACCGTCAGCCAAGGCAGCAACCTCGGCTCCTGGAAGATCACCGCGCGGTCGGTGCCGACGCCTTTCGTCAGCTTGCCGTCGATCAGCACTTCTCCGGCATCCGGATCCTCGAGCCCTGCCAGAACCCGCAGCAAGGTCGTCTTGCCGGAACCGCTGGCGCCGACGATCGCGAGCGTCTCACCTGAGCGGATGTTGAGGTTGATATCCCTGAGGACGGGCAATGGCGCGCCGTTCAGGCGGTAGGACTTGGAGAGATGGCGGATCGCCACCTCTCCACGACGAAGGTTCTGGGCAACGCTCATGGCCGGTCCTCAGTTGCTGGCCGATGCGCCGTCGACGGCGAAGAGCACGTCCTTTGGCGTCAGCTGGCCTTCCTTGAGCTTGCCTTCACGCACCAGAACGTCGATCCAGAACTGAAGGTCACGCTCGACGGGCAGGCCGCCCGCACGCACGCCGTAGCCACGGAAATACTGGGCGACGTCAGGATTTTCGCCACGCGCCTGCAATGCCTTTGCGAGGATTTCCTTGGTTTCCTCGGGATGCTCACGCGCGTAGTCCAGCGCACGGGCCGACTGCAGGACGAAGGTCTTGGCGGCTTCCGGATGTTCCTTGATGAAATCCCGGCGCAGCACGACGAAGCCTCCGGCAATCTCGCCGAGCACATCGGTGTCGTCGAAGATCGCACGCAGGCCACCCTTCTTGCGGGCTGCCCCTTCGAAGGTCGTCTGCCAGTAGCCGAAAGCGGAAATATCCACCTGGCCGGAGCGCAGAACCTGCTCCAGCTGCGGACCGGGGACGACAACCTGGTTGGCGGCGTCTGTCGGCAACCCGACCGAATGCAGGGCTTCGCGGATCGTATAGTCGAGATGGGCGCCCAGCGTGTTGACGGCAATGCTCTTGCCGGCGATGTCCTTGATGCTCTTGATGGGGCTGTCTTCGAGCACGTAGAAGATCGACTGCACCTCGTCATTGATGCCGTTCGAGGGATAGGCGGCGACGAAGTCGTTGCCGCTGATGATCGAATTCAGGACGGCGGACGTCGCGGCACCGCCGATCTCGACGTCGCCCGAGGCCAGCGCGATCAGCGAGGCCGGGCCGCCCGTGGCGTAGCCGACGCTCTCGATCGTGATGCCGGTGCCCTCGAAGTATCCGAGTTCCTGGGCAAGCTCGTGCGCCGACAGGCCACCCTGGCTCGCGAGATAGCGCAGCTTCACGTCATCGGCCGCGGCCGCCGGTGCGACAAGGCCGAGGGTGATTGCAGCAGACAGAAGAAGGTTGCGGGCATGGAAGGTCATATCGATATCCTTTCGAAGGAGAAATCTGGCAAAGAAACGATCAGGCGTTGGGTTGCGACCAGCGGCAGAGGTTGCGCTGGAGCAGAACGAGCAGCGCGTTGGCGGCGAGCCCGAGCAGGGCGAGCAACAGGATCGCCGCGAACATCAGCGGGATCTGGAAGTTGTATTGGGCGTTCATGACCTGGAAGCCGATGCCCTTGTTGGCGCCGATCATCTCGGCGGCGATCAACAGCAGAAGCGCCGTGGTGGCCGAGAGGCGCAGGCCTACGAAAATCGCCGGCACCGAGGCAGGCAGCACCACGCGGCGGAACACGGTGAGCGGTCCGGCACCGTAGGTTCGGGCCATCTCGATCAGCTTCTTGTCGACCTCTTTGACGCCGCCGATCGTCGAAAGCAGGACCGGAAACAGCGTCGCCCAGAAGATCACGAAAACCTTTGAGGTCTCGCCGAGGCCGAGCAGCAGGATGAAGACCGGATAGAGCGCCAGGGCCGAGGTCTGGCGAAAGAGCTGCAGGATCGGGTCGAGCGCCTGTTCGACAAGCCGTACCTGGCCCATGAACAGGCCGAGCGGGATGCCGACTACGACAGCGGCCGCAAAGGCGATGCCCGATCGCTGCAGGCTGATGGCGATATCGTCCAGTAGCGCGCCGCTGGCAAGACCGCCCCACAGCGTGGACAGGATCACATCGAGAGGCGGAAAGACCGCTGGATTGACCCAGCCAAGCGTGCTGGAAAGTTGCCAGAAGGCGAGAAACCCGAGTACGACACCATAGCGTGCGACGATCGAGCCAAGCAGGGCGCGCCAGCGGGAAACGATGGCCGGGACGGCTGTAGAGACCTGACCGTCAGCGCGGCCGAGACCAAAGCTCGCTGCAAGCGACGTGTTGACGTGTTCGTAGGACATGATCGCACCTCACTCTGCTGCCTGAACGGCCGATCGCACGTCGGCCCAGCGGTTGACGGGAATGGGCAGACCGAGATTTTCCCGGAGCGTCCGACCCTCATAGGCCGTGCGGAAAAGGCCGCGACGCTGCAGTTCCGGGACCACCAGCTCGACAAAGTCGTCAAGCGCCGTCGGAAACCAGGGCGGCAGGATGTTGAAGCCATCGGCCGCTTCGTTTTCGAACCACTCCTGCAGGGTGTCGGCGATCTGTTCTGCCGTTCCGACGATCGTGTAGTGGCCGCGCGCTGACGCAATCCATTGATAGAGCTGGCGAATGCTGAAGTTGTTTTCGTCGGCGATCTGGCGGATCAGCGCCTGCCGGCTCTTCATGCCCTCGGTTGGCGGTGCCGGCGGCAGCGGCCCATCGAGATCGTAGCCATGGAGATCGAGCGTGCCGCCGGTCAGGCCATTGAGCAGGCCGATGCCATCCTCCTCGACGATGAGCGAGGTCAGGCGATCGTACTTTTCGCGCGCTTCGGCCTCCGTTCTGCCGACGAAGGGGGAGACCCCGGGCATGACCAGAATGTGGTCCGGGTTGCGGCCGAGACCGCGCGCACGTGCCTTGATGTCGCGATAAAATTCCTGCGCCGTCTCAATGTGCTGGTGCGCAGTGAAGATCACCTCAGCCGTCGCGGCCGCCAGCCCGCGACCGTCGTCGGACTGGCCCGCCTGGACGATGACAGGATGCCCTTGCGGAGAGCGCGAGATGTTGAGCGGGCCGCGCACCTTGAAATGTTCGCCGCGATGGTCGGTATCGTGCAGCTTCGCCGGGTCGTAGAAGATGCCCGTTTGCTTGTCGCGAATGAACGCATCGTCCTCGAAGCTGTCCCAGAGCTTCGTGACCACGTCGACATGCTCGGCCGCGCGCCGATAGCGTTCGGCATGCGGAAGCTGCGTCTCGCGGTTGAAGTTCTGCGCCGTCGCATCGCCCGTTGTCGTCACCACATTCCATCCGGCGCGGCCGCCGGAAATGAGATCGAGCGAAGCGAATTTGCGTGCCGTGGTGTAGGGCTCTTCATAGGTCGTCGACGAGGTCGCGATGAAGCCGAGATGGGTGGTGAGCGGCGCCAGCGCCGAAAACAGGGTCACCGGCTCGAAGCCCGCCACCCGGGCGTTTCCGCCCTCGCGCGCCCCGCCGAAGCCGATCGCCAGCCCATCTGCCAGGAAATAGGCGTCGAACAGACCGCGTTCCGCCGTCAGCGCCAGTTGCTTGTGAAATTCGAAACTGGTCGCCCCGTCGGCCGGCTGGTCGGGGTGGCGCCAGGCGGCGATATGCTGTCCGCCACCGGGAAGAAATGCTCCAAGCCTGATCCTGCGTGTCATCTCAATCCTCTCCTCTTCTCGCTGCAAATTCTTGGGCGTCAAGTCACGGATGAAGGGCTGTCTGCGACCAGACCCACGACCTTGGCTGCCAGAAAGACAGGCTACATTATCCATAATGTTTATAGAGAAAGAGTATTTCCCGTGCGCCCGAGGCAAGTGAAAAGATTTTCGACGCAGGCGCAGAAAGCGAGATCAATCGCCGTGTACCGGGGGACTGAGAGCTTGGGAGAGAAAGGCTGGTTGCGCCGTGACTTGTTGCGAGGCGAGCGCGGTGAGCCGAGCAATCCTGAGGACTCTCCACGGCTGTGGCCACAGCCTGGAACGCGCGATATCGCCGCAGCGCATACCGCTTCGGCCGAAATACCGTCGCTCCGCGAGACCCGGGCGGTGCCTGGACAATCAGCCAATCGCACCGGGGAAATTATTCTACTCTGAGTGGTTTTCGAGCCAAAGGGTTTCTTATCCTGAATCGGGCACTCGACTATTTTTTGGGCACTTGCGGCGGCCTTTGCCAAAAATGCGGCCACCGCCATCCAATGAGAGTAGAAGACGTGTCCCAAGCAACCATCAAATCTCCCCCGAAACCGATTTACGCCTCCTTCGGCTTTCAAGTCCTCGCGGCCATGGTGATCGGCCTGCTGCTCGGCCTCGTCGCCCGCAACATGGGCGTCGATGCCAGCGGCAACGCCAACTGGCTGACGGTAACCCTGCAGACGATCGGTTCGATCTTCGTCCAGCTTTTGCGCGCCCTCGTGCCGCCGCTCGTCTTCACCGCCATCGTCGCCTCGATCGCCAATCTGGCGACGCTGCAGAATGCCGCGAAACTCGTCTGGCAGACGCTGCTCTGGTTCGCGATCACATCGCTGATTGCCGTCGTCATCGGCATCGCCCTCGGACTGATCCTTCAGCCGGGCGTCGGCTCTGCCGTTTCGCAGGAAGCCGCCAAGGCGCCCTCCTACTCCGGCTCGTGGCTTGATTTCCTGAAGGGCCTGGTGCCCGCCAACGTGCTCGGCCTCGAAGCCAGCACCAAGGTCACCGACACGGGTGCTACCACCTCGCTCAATTTCAACGTCTTGCAGATCCTCGTCGTTTCGATCGCCGTCGGTGCCGCTGCGCTGAAGGTCGGTGATGCCGCCAAGCCGTTCCTCGCCTTCAACCAGTCGCTGCTCGCCATCGTCCGCAAGATCCTCTGGTGGGTCATCCGCCTGACTCCGATCGGCACGATCGGCCTGCTCGGCCGCGCCGTCGCCCAATATGGCTGGGAAACGCTGGCGCAACTCGGCTGGTATGCCGCGGCTGTCTATATCGGCCTTGCGATCGTGCTCTTCGTCGTCTACCCGGCGCTGCTCATCGGCCACGGCCTGAAGCCGTCGCGCTTCTTTGCCGGCGCCTGGCCGGCGATCCAGCTCGCCTTCGTCTCCCGTTCTTCCGTAGGCACCCTGCCCGTCACCGAAACGGTGACCGAAAAGAGCCTCGGCGTTCCCCGCGAATACGCCGCCTTCGCCGTACCGCTCGGCGCGACCACCAAAATGGACGGCTGCGCCGCGATCTACCCGGCCATCTCGGCGATCTTCATCGCGCAGTTCTTCGGGCTGCCACTCGGCATCCAGGAATATGTGCTGATCGTCTTCGTCTCTGTACTCGGCTCCGCCGCCACCGCCGGCCTCACCGGCGCGACCGTCATGCTGACGCTGACGCTCTCGACGCTCGGTCTGCCGCTCGAAGGCGTCGGCCTGCTGCTCGCCATCGACCCGATCCTCGACATGGGCCGCACGGCGGTCAACGTCGCCGGCCAGGCACTGGTGCCGACGATCGTCTCCAAGCGCGAGGGCATTCTCGACGAGACCGTCTACAACGGCGACAAGGTCGTCGATGACCTTGAGCCGCTCGTGGCTGCGGCACGCGCGGCCTAGCGCTCCAAAAATTGACCATGCGGGCTACGACGGCCCGCATGTGCCCGCTCGGCAAGGTGCGCAACTACCATCAACTCAAACGTACCCGACCTGCGAGACACCTATTTGCAGCGGGCCGCAAAATCCCCCTTTCGCCGATCAAGCAGAGCTTGCACAAGCGAGCCGAGCAGTGTCTCTTCTATCGAGACTTATTGAGTGCTTGGCCGGATCGCGTACGCTGGCGGGCCCTGCGCTTTGCTCAGGCATCGCCGCCGGCGTGCTGCGTCCTCTGGCTATGAAGAGGACCGGCGATGTCTCTCACCGAGTTTCATCTCATCACCCAATGGACCATCGATGCTCCGGTCGAAGACGTGTGGCGGGAGCTGAGCACCCCGGAGGCCTGGCCGGAATGGTGGCCATCGGTCAAGCGGGTTTCCCTGCTGCGCGAGGGAGACGAACACGGCGTGGGCGCGGTTCGCCGGCTGGAATGGGTGACGGCCCTGCCCTATGAACTGATCTTCAACGTGGAGACGGTGCGGGTCGAGCCGCTGTCGCTCATCGAAGGCAGGGCCTCAGGGGAGCTTGACGGCATCGGCCGATGGACGCTTGAGCGCGAAGGCCCCCGCTGCCGGGTGCGCTACGACTGGATCGTCCAGGTCACCAAGCCCTGGATGATCACGCTCTCATTCATCCTGAAGCCCATCTTCCGTTGGAACCATGGGGTGGTCATGGAGCGTGGCCGGCGCGGTCTCGTGCGTCGCCTCGCCCGCGTCTAAACGCTATTTTGAGCACACCTTTTCCCAAAGACAGGAAGAGCACAGCCCGCCCGGGCGACGCCAAGGTCGGGGCGGAGGCACCTGGCTAAACGGCAATGGTCTGGCTTGAAGTCGCCCGGGGGGATCGCCCGCTCTTCCGAAGCGATCGTTCGCATCGAAACCACCGAAGTGCTGTCCGCCCAAAAAGATTTGAGGCACAATTGCGCGCCCGCCGGAGCGGGAGAACCTCACTGCTGGGGTCGCTGAAATGTCAGCGACGGCGATCAATATGAATCGCTGGATGTGTCCGAAACTGGAGCAGGACGCGAGTCCGTTTGCCGAATGAGTGAATTTCTCCTTAACATATCAGGCACGGGCCCTGTCGCCACTAGCTTAGAGATCTGGGTAAGTATGGCCTTGATCGGGGCGCTCGGATTTGTTCTCGGCTTCGCCATGAATCGTGGATCGATCTGCACCGTCATCGCCACGAAGGAGTTGGTATCGGACAAGAGGCCGGCACGTTTCATCGCTCTGGTCGAATGCGCCGTCTGGGCGGCCCTCGTCTACGCAATCCTCGAAACGGCACCGATGATGCAGGAGGGCTGGTCGCCACTCGGCTACCTCGTTCCCGCAGCCATTTTGCTTGGGATCGGCAGCTATGTGAACGGCGCTTGTGTGTTCGGGTCCGTTGGGCATATCGGAAATGGCGAAATCGGATTCGCATTCACGTTTCTCGGGATCTATGCGGTCCTCTACATTGAATCCTTGTTTGATCTGCTTTCGGATCAGCCGCCGATAAGTGCTCCCCCGCCGCTGGAGGCGGCGCTTCTCGCGCTTGCATTGTTGGCGATCATGGCTCTGAGGCTCGGCGTTTCACGCAGATCCGAGTCAAACTTCCGGCGGCTGACGATAGCGATGGGAGCGATCGGCATCACCTCTACGGTCCTGACGCTTCTTGCGCCCGGGTTCTCAATCACCGCATCGGTCGGAGCGATCGCTTCGATACCTGTCGCGGGAGCCGTGATTTCGGTCTGCATGTTCGGCGGCAGCCTCGTTTCCGCAAGACTTCGGAAGCATGGATTCATGCTGAAGCGGCCGACAGTGAAGACCATAGTCAAGAGAACGCTTGCGGGCATCCTTATGGGACTGGGTGCACTACTCATTCCCGGTGGGAACGACACGCTGCTGCTGATTGGTCTGCCCGCAGGGGCCTGGCAGGCGGCGCTCGCCTACGTGCTGTTCGTTGCGACGCTTGCCGCGCTCATTGTCAAAATCGGTTCGGTGGCAAAACCTTGGTCATGACGCTGCTACACCGACAAGATGCTTGTCCGCCTCTAGAGCATCCCGCCTTCAAGTGGAAGCACAGAACGCGGATAAGATCCTCTAGAATCAAAGTGCTAGTGCGTCCATGTTGATCGCGTCCGCGACACCGCGGTGCGGTCCACACGTCTATCCGAACAAAAAAAGGCCCCGCTCGATGGCGGGGCAGGCGCGCATCCCCAGCTTAAAGGATGCGAGGGAACTTGGGATTCGAAGCAGGCAACGTCCGGACCGCTGAGGCGAGCCGCTCCCGGCTCTATGGCGCCGACATCTCCTGTTGAACGAGAGCCGTTCGATTGCCGCGGTGGAGATCCGCGGCGAAAGTGCAGGCCGCCGTATGCCCCGGCGAAAGCACCCGGGATGGCGGCAGCGCCTTAGCGCAATCGTCGACGGCAAGAGGGCAACGGGTTCGGAACCGGCAGCCCGACGGCGGGTTTGTCGGACTGGGAACTTCGCCGATCATCAACGGTCCCCTGCGGTGCTTCTCGATCCGCGGATCCACCTCGGGCGCCGATGCCAGCAGCATCTGCGAATAGGGGTGGCTCGGACGGTCATAAAGCTCCTTTGACGAGCCATGCTCGACGATCCTGCCGAGATACATGACGTAGACACGCGACGCCGCCTGCCGCACCAGCGCAAGATCATGGGCAATGAACAGGCATGCCACGCCCAGATCCTTCTGCAGCCGCAGGAAGAGGTTCATCACCTGTGCACGGATCGAGAGATCGAGCGCGCTCACCGGTTCATCGCAGATCAACACGCGCGGGTTCACGGCAAGCGATCTGGCAATCGCCACGCGCTGGCGCTGACCGCCCGAGAGCTCGCGCGTGTGACGGTCCCTGACCGCGGATGCGAGGCCCACCTGATCCAGGAGCTCCTTGGTGCGGCGATCCCGCTCCTCCGGCGATCGGGTACCGGCGATCACCAGCGCTTCGTCGATCGCCTCGCCCACGGTCTGTCGATCGTTCAGAGACGAATAGGGATCCTGGAAGACGTATTGCAGCGCCCGGCGGCTGTCGCGCAGGGCGGCCCCGGAGAGAGCGCTGAGATCGACGCCGTCGAGAAGCACGCGGCCGCTGCTTGCCTTCTCGAGCCCGACGATGGTGCGCCCGAGGGTCGACTTGCCGCAGCCGGATTCGCCGACCAACCCGACGATCTCGCCCGGATAGAGTTCGATCGAGACATCGTCGACGGCATGGACAAATTTGCCCCGCTGAACGCTCTTGAAGCGCGTCTGCAGGTTTTCAACTTTAAGAACAGGTGCTTGTGTCATGCGGCAGCCTTTCCTTGATTGACGACAGGGCAAGCCACGAGAACCGCGCTGTCGTCCGACCGGACCAACGGAGGGCGGCTGTTGCTGCATGCAGGGACGGCGAGTTCGCAGCGCGGCGCAAGAGCGCAGCCTTTGATCGGTGCACCGAGCGTCGGCGGAATGCCGGGAAGCCCCCGGAACTCCGATCCGATTGGGTCCTCTCGCCGCGGTATCGCGTTGATCAGGCCCTGCGTGTAGGGGTGACGCGGACTCACCAGCACCTTGTCCACCGGACCGCATTCGGCAGCGCGCGCCGCATACATGACGACGATGTTGTCGGCTGCACTCGCGACCACGCCCATGTCGTGGGTAATCAGCACCATCGCCATGTTCAGCCGACGCTGCACGTCCTTGAGCAGCCGCAGGATCTGCGCCTGAACCGTCACGTCGAGTGCGGTCGTCGGCTCGTCGGCAATCAGGAGCTTCGGCTCGCCGGCAAGCGCAATGGCAATGACGATGCGTTGCCGCAAGCCGCCGGAGAGCTCGTGCGGATACTGCCGAAGCCGTGCCACCGGGTCGGAGATGCCGACGAGTTTTACAAGTTCCAACGCATGCGCTTCCGCGGCCCTCGGCGTCACGTCGAGATGCAGTTCGGCCATCTCGGCGATCTGCCGCCCGATCCGGCGTACCGGATTGAGCGCGCTCATCGGGTCCTGAAAGATGAAACCGACGGACTTGCCGCGCAGTTTCTGGATCTCAGCCTCGGGCAGGCCGATCAGCTCGCGACCCTCGAGCTTGACGGAGCCGGAGAGCATCGTCGTCACGCCTGTTGGCATCAGCCCGAGCGGCGCGAAATTCATCACCGTCTTGCCGCTACCGCTTTCGCCGACGATGGCAAGACATTCGCCTTGCCGGACCGAATAGCTGACGCCGTCGACCGGGCGTACTGCCGATTTCGCGGTCAGCAGGTTGACCGTCAGGTTCCTGACCTCAAGGAGCGGTTCGTCATGCATCGGAATTCTCCTTGCCCCAGCTTGCGACCTCGGCCCGACGGATTGCGAGCATGCGCCGTGTCAGCGGTTTCGGAATGCGGTTGAGCGCGATGGATTCCCCGAGCGTGTTGAAGCCGATGACGGCGGCTGTGAGGGCGAGGCCCGGCAGCAGCACCTGGCGCGGGTCGGATTCGAGATAGGGCAGCGCATCCACGAGCATCTGCCCCCATTCCGGCGTCGGCGGCTGGATGCCGAGGCCGAGGAAGCTCAGCGTCGCGACCGCGAGCGCAGCCGTGCCGGCGTCTGCCGTCGCATAGACCATCACCGCACCGATCGTCCCTGGCAGAAGGTGACCGAAGTAGATGCGCCAGGGGCTGGCGCCCAGCACCCGCAAGGCCTCGATATGCGGCTTGCTCATGATGCTGACGGCGACGGCCCGGCTGATGCGGCCGCTCATGGGCCACCAGGCAAGCGCCAGTGCCAGCACCATGGTCCAGTATCCGGGGCCGACGATGCCGATGACGGCGAGCGAGATGATCAGGCTCGGAATGGAGAGACCGACATCGACGACGCGCATCAAGAGGTCATCGACCCAGCCGCGATGATAGCCGGCGATCGTTCCGAGCAGGATGCCGATGGTCATGGCGACGCCGAGAACCGAGCCCACGCTGACGAGCGAAGTGTTTGCGGCGATGATCAACCGGCTGAAGGTATCGCGTCCGAGGTGGTCGGTTCCGAGCCAGTGAGCGGCGGACGGACCAAGTCCGGCATCGAGCAGGCTCTGGGTGCTCGGATCCTGGGGTGCAAGCCAGGGCGCGAAGGTGCCGAGAGCAACGAATAGGCCGATGGTGATCAGTGCCGCGCGCGGCATCTTGTTCAATCGGGCAAAAATGGGATTGAGCATGTTCATGGTCAGCTCCATTGGCGACGAATGCGCGGATCGGTCAGCAGGACGGCCAGATCGACGATCAGGTTCACCACGATGAAGAAAGTGAGGAAGATGAGCAGGCACGCCTGCACCACCATGAAATCGCGGAAGCGCACGCCGGCGAGGAAATAATCTCCCAGGCCCTGCCAGGCGAACAGCGGTTCGACGATGATGGCGGTCGCGGTCATCAAACCGACCTGGGTGCCGAGCGCGTTGATGAAGAGGGGTGTGATGTTGGGCAACGCCTCACGGAACAAGATGGCGGTGCGGCCGAGGCCCTTGCTTTTCGCGGTCAGAACGAAGGGACTCGTCATCGCCTCTTCCAGACCCACCCGCACGACACGACTGAGAACGGCAGCCGGCAGAACGGCGACGGTGAGCCATGGCAGGATCCAGCTTTTCGGACCATTGAAACCGAACGATGGCAGGAGCTGGAAGGTGACGGAGAAGGCGTAGATCATCAGCGCGCCGACGAAGAACGTCGGGGTCGATGCGCCGAGGAGCGCCAGACCGCGCGAAACGCGATCCGGCAATTTGTAGGGCCAGAAGGCACCGAGGAACCCCAAGGCCAGGCTGATGAGGGTGGCGATCACGGCCGAGCCCGCAATCAGCGTTCCCGTCACGAACATACGGTTCGCGAGGTCCGCGCTGACGTTCGTTCCCGTTCTGTAGGAGATGCCGAAATCTCCGCGAACCGCATCGCCCAGCCAATCCACGTAGCGCATCAGCAATGGCTTATGCAGTCCTATCTCTTCGGCAACCTGTTCGACGTAACCCGGTGTTGCGACCGCCCCGCGAAGCTCGGCAATCAAGACTGCAACATTACCGGGTGCCGAAACCACGAGGGTGAAGCAAACAAGGGACGCCATGAACAAAAGGACCAGGGAATGCTTCAGCCGCTTGCTGATGAAGTGGATCAAGGTACCCTCCTCTTACTCGGCCAGCAGAACGTTTTCGTAGGGCATGTCGTATTCGGTGACCGGGCTCGAAAAGCCGTGGACCCGCTTGGAATGCGCCCAGATGCTCGGCACGTAGACCAGCGGCGCAATCGCGTCGTTGTCCCTGAGCCAGTCGTAGACCTTCTGGATAGTCGGCTGAATCTGGTCCCCCGTTGCCGCCATCGCCGCGTTGATCAATGGATCCAGATTAACCGGATCGGTGACCAGCTTGCCCTCGACGTCATTGTGGAAGGTCGACAGGCACAGCCCCACGATCGAGCCGAATGGATCGTATGGCGCGCCGTAGGTCAGGAAGAAGCCGAGGTCATACTTCTGCTCCAGCATGTCGGTGTGCTTGGAGGCATGGTCGACCGAACGGATCACCAGGTCGATGCCGATCTCCTTCATCTCGGACTGGATGACTTCGGCAATGACGCGCGATCCCGGCACGGCGTCCGGGCTGACGACCAGTTCGAGCGTCAGCGGCTTGCCGTCCTTGGACCTTATGGGGCTTCCCGTCCAGCCGGCCTTTTCGAGCAGGGCCGAGGCGGCCGCCGCATCGCGAACCGGTGCATCACTCTGCGTTCCAGCATAGGGCAAAGCGCTGGAGAACATGTTGCCGGCGGGCTTGGCGTAGCCGTGGTAGAGCACCTTGGAGATCGCCGCGCGATCGATGCCGATGCTGACGGCCCTTCGCACCGCCGGATCCTTGAGCGCCTCGGCGCGGTCCGGATTATAGGCCATCACCAGCGTGACATTGCCCGGATCGACGACGACATTGAAGCCGGCCGCCTCGAGCTGCTTGCCTTCTTCCGGGGTGAGCGGCGCGATCCAGAAGCCGCCGATCAGGTCAAGCTCGCCGGCACGCAGCGCTGCAACCCGCGACCGTGCATCGGGGACGACCTTGGCTTCAAGGCGTTCATAGGATGGCAACTCGCCCCAGTAACCTTCGTGATGCTCGAAGACGCTCTGCGTATCGTCGGCGCTGATCTGACGCCACGGCCCGGTGCCCACAGGCTCCTTGAACTTGCCATCAGCGCCAACCGATTTGGGCGAAAGAAAGCGCGTCGGCCGGGTGTAGGAAAGCTCCTGCATCAGCGCGAGAACCGGCTCCTTGAAATGCAGGGTGACGTGGTAGTCGTCGACCACCTCAAGCGACTGGAAGTGTTTTGAGCAATTCATCCAGCTGAACTGGTCGAGCCCCATCCAGCGCTCGAGATTCCATTTGCACGAGGCAGCATCGAACTTGGTGCCGTCCTGAAACGTGACGCCCTGGCGCAACGTCAGATACAGCGTTTTTCCACCGTCCTCGATCTTCCAGTCGGTCGCCAGGCACGGTTCGATCTGGCCGCCCTTGCCGTATTTCACGAGCGGTTCGAACATCAGATCCTGGATCGCCCAGATCGCATAGTGGCTCTGCGGATCGAGATTGCCGGCAGGCTTGGCGATGGCGACCCGGAGCGTGCCGGCTGCACCCTGCGCATAGGCGATCTTCGACAAGGCACCCTGTGCGATGGCCAAGCCGATAGCGCCGGCCGCCCCTTGCAGGAACGTACGTCTCTTCACTGACATGAATTTTCTCCTCCGTTTTGGCGCTCCCTGCGCCCGCCTAGACATCCGGCCTCCACGCCGTTTTGTATAGACAAAATAACTGTCTCATGTATGCAATCTTGCGTCAATATCGTATTTTAGATTGTAGGCATTTTGAACTTTGAGTGAAAAGACACCGGGTCTGGCGCATCAAAATCGGCGAGAAACCTCCCGCATCACGGCTCATTTGATGAAAAAGTGGATGCAGTGGCGGGACTTTATCAGCCAGATCGGCGTTCTTCGGCTTCAATCTCCGAGGATTGCCGAATTCAAATTGTATGCAATATGAAGAAAGTCACGTCACTTGTCGTTACGTTCGCGCGAGTTGAATAGCGCCAAGGCGATACCCGCGCTTCCAAGGCGTTACGCGCGCCTGAGGGCAGCGCTATCTCCGCAAGCATCCCTTGATATATCCCCTCCAGGGGGATAGGTTACGAGCATGAGCGAACACAGACACGATACCCATCCCGAGATCGTCAAGCGGCTAAAGCGCGCCGAAGGGCACCTGAAGAGCGTCATTGCCATGATCGAGGGCGGCCGCCCCTGCCTCGACATCGCCCAGCAACTCCACGCGGTGGAGAAGGCGATCAGCCAGGCGAAGCGAACCCTGATCCAGGACCATCTGGATCATTGCCTCGAAGACACGATCGGTGCGCTTCCGCGTGACCAGCGCCACTCCATCGACGAGTTCAAGGCGATCACAAAATATCTCTGAGCGGCCGAACCCGCCGTCACATCAACCGCCACCGAGCGAGCCCAAACCTCATGCTGCAGATCCTCGCAAACCGGACGTACCGCCATCTGTTTCTGGCGCAGATGATCGCGCTGGTCGGAACCGGTCTTGCGACCGTTGCGCTCGGGCTTCTCGCCTATGACCTGGCCGGCGCCGAAGCGGGCGCCGTCCTGGGCACGGCATTCGCGATCAAGATGATTGCCTATGTCGGCGTGGCGCCGATCGCCGCCGCCTTTGCGGAGCGGCTTCCGCGTCGCGCGATGCTCGTCTGCCTCGATCTGGTGCGCGCCGCCGTTGCGCTCTTCCTGCCGTTCGTGACAGAAATCTGGCAGGTTTATGTGCTGATCTTCGTGCTGCAGTCGGCGTCGGCCGCCTTTACCCCCACGTTCCAGGCAACCATTCCGGATGTGCTGCCGGATGAAAGGGAATACACACGCGCCCTGTCGCTCTCGCGGCTTGCCTATGACCTCGAGAGCGTCGCAAGCCCGATGCTGGCCGCAGCGCTGCTCACCGTCGTCAATTTCCACAACCTGTTTGCCGGCACGGTTGTTGGCTTCCTCGCCTCCGCCGCACTCGTCGTCTCAGTCGCGCTTCCAAGCCCGAAGGCGACGGAACGGCGCGGCATCTACGACCGGACGACGCGGGGCTTGCGCATCTACCTGGCAACGCCGCGGCTCAGGGGACTGCTCGCGCTCAACCTCGCGGTTTCGGCTGCCGGATCGATGGTCATCGTCAACACCGTGGTGTTGGTCCAGGCCAAATTCGGGCTCACCCAGACCGACACAGCCATCGCACTCGCCGCCTTTGGCGGCGGCTCGATGATCGCCGCGCTGCTGTTGCCCCGCCTGCTCGACAGGACACCCGATCGCGTCGCCATGTTTTCGGGTGCAGCGGTCCTCACCACCGGCCTGTTCATCGGCGCTCTTGTCCCAAGTTTCGTTTCGCTGCTGCCGCTGTGGCTCGCCATCGGTCTCGGCTATTCGCTGGCACAGACACCATCCGGCCGGCTGCTGCGCCGCTCGGCGCAGCCGGAAGACAGGCCCGCGCTCTTTGCCGCGCAGTTCGCCCTTTCGCATGCCTGCTGGCTGATCACCTATCCGCTTGCCGGCTGGCTCGGCGCGACGGCCGGGCTGACGCCGACCTTCGCAGCGCTTGGCCTCATCGCTGTAGGCGCCATCGTCGCGGCGGCCCGGCTCTGGCCGGCGCAAGATCCGGACGAAATCGAGCACGTCCATCACGAGCTTGCCGACGGTCACCCTCATCTCGCAGGTGCCACGCGCGTCGGCGGCGGTCACCGACACACCCATGTGTTTGTGATCGACAGCCATCACCCAGACTGGCCGGCCGAGCGATAGGCAAACGGTCGCTACTTGAAAGCGTCACCGCTGCCGGCAAAGGACAGGATCGCCGCGTCGGCGATCTCCGCAAAACGGGCGCTCGGCCCTTCGGCACCGCTGCTTTGCTGAGCGGCGCGCGCGCCCTCGATCAACAGCAGCAGCGTGTCGCAAAGCAGTTCCGCATCCGCGACGCCGGCCCTGCGGCAGAGTTCCACGACGCGGTCGCGTTGCGCATCCTTGAACATGCGGATCACCGAGCGCCCGGGATGATCCTCGTCGGTCAGTTGCACGGCGGCGCTCATCATTTCGCATTGGCACTTGTCGTCACCGAGATGGTCGGCGATCCGCCGAACCCAGGCCCTGAGCTGCCCTAGCCCGTCGCCCGGATACGCGTCTTCCAGCTCTCGCCAGAAGTCGTCCATCTCCATTCCCGCATGGCGCAGGCATTCGACGATCAGCTCATCCTTCGAATTGAAATGGCGATAGAGCGTCATCTTGTTGCTGTCGGCGGCATCGGCGATCGCATCGACGCCGGTTCCGCGAATGCCGTGCCGGCGAAAGAGGTCTCGCGCGGCCTCGACGATGCGATCGCGCGGCGAACGACGGGATGGCTTGCAGAAATCCGTTGTCATCGCATTGGCCCGGCGTGGTCGGCGTGAAAAATCTTGCCCTTGACGCCCTGTCATTGGTCGATAACATGCAACGCTGTTACCGACCAGTAACATTTTCGCCAACGCGGCACAGAGGAGTCGCCGCTTGCCGCGAAGGCCTTCCGGAGACGGCGGTAACCGCAGAAAACTTTCTAGCGCAGTGTCGGTGAGCGCGGTCGTCAGGCGTCTTTTAGCCAGAGCGCACACCGCAGAGACTTTTAAAATTCGATAACGCTCATGATTTGGGTCGATCCGGCCCATCATGATCTCGTGCCGGAGCCTTACGATGCGCATGCTGGATGGGCCGAAAGCTGAGGAGAACGTCGCGGACCGGAAGGTCCGCGCGGCGGGCGTGCGCATGCACAGGTTCGAAATGCTCCGCTATGCCGCCCGCCCCGAAAGCGGCGCCTGCGATGGATCGTTCCCGCCATGATCGACTTCTTCATTCACCGGCCGATCTTCGCATCGGCGATCGCGATCATCATGACGCTTGCCGGCGGCATCTGCTATTTCCTGCTGCCGATCTCGCAGTTTCCCGATGTAACGCCGCCGCAGATCGTGGTTGCCGCCAATTATCCGGGTGCCAGCGCGCAGGTGGTCGCCGACACGGTGACGACGCCGCTCGAACAGCAGATCAACGGCGTGCCGGGCATGCTCTACATGACCTCGACGAGTTCGAACGACGGCTCGTCGCGCATCATCATTTCCTTCGAAGTGGGTTATCCGATCGACGTCGCGGCACTCGACGTCCAGAACCGCGTCTCCCAGGCGGCCTCGTCGCTTCCCGCGCTCGTCAACCAGACCGGCGTCACCATCGCCAAGCAGATCCCCAATTTCACCGTGCTCGTCAGCCTGGATTCGCCGGACAATTCGGTCGATTTCGCCTCGGTCAGCAATTACGCCTACCTGCAGATTCTCGATCCGCTGAAGCGCCTGCCGGGCGTCGGGGACGTGCAGCTTTTCGGTGAGCGCCGCTATTCGATGCGCGTCTGGCTCGATCCGGATCGCATGGCCAATCTCGGCATCACCGCCGTCGACGTCCAGAACGTCATCGCCGAGCAGAATATCCAGGTCGCAGGCGGCAAGATCGGGCAGTCGCCGGCGCCAGCAGGCACGCCCTTCGAGATGCAGATCAACGCGCTCGGGCGCTTGAGCGATCCCTCGCAGTTCGGTGACATCGTGCTTCGGGCCGACCAGACGACCGGCGCGACAACCAGATTGCGCGACATCGCACGCATCGAACTCGGCGCCCTTCTCTACTCGTCATCGGTCACCTTCAACGGCAAGGAGAGCGTCGTGCTTGCCGTCTTCCAGGCGCCGGGCTCCAACGCGCTCGACCTGCAGAGCCGCGTGCAGGCGAAAATGGACGAGCTGTCGCAGCGCTTCCCCGCCGGCATCGCCTATCACATGTTCTACGACACCACGCGCTTCGTCTCGGCGGCGATGAAGGATGTGGTCTTCACCCTGCTCGAGGCGCTTGCCCTCGTCGTTTTCGTCGTCTTCATCTTCCTGCAGAACCTGCGTACGACCATCATTCCGACGATCGCCATTCCGGTCTCGCTGATCGCGACGCTCGTCGTCATGTATCTCTTCGGCTTCTCGCTCAACATGCTGAGCCTGCTTGGCATGGTGCTTGCCATCGGGCTGGTGGTCGACGACGCGATCGTTGTCGTCGAGAACGTCGAACGCCAGCTGGAGGCCGGCTTGCCGCCGCTTGCCGCCACCAAAAAGGCCATGCAGGAGGTGACCGGCCCGATCATTGCCACGACAGCCGTGCTGCTCGCCGTGTTCATCCCGGTCGCCTTCATTCCGGGCGTCGCCGGCAGCCTTTATAACCAGTTCGCTCTGACGGTTGCGATCTCCGTCGCGTTCTCCGCCTTCAATTCGCTGACGCTCAGCCCGGCCTTGAGCGCCGCGTTCCTTCGCTATCGCGGCGAGCCGCGCTTCGCCCTCTTCCGCTGGTTCAATTCGGGCTTCCATGCGTTGTCGCACGGTTATGCGCGCAGCGTCGCGGGGCTCGTGCGCTGGCGCTGGGCGCTGTTTGCCCTTTTCCTCGTCGCGATCGGGTCCACCTATGCCTTGTGGCAGCGCATTCCGTCGACCTTCCTGCCGGTCGAGGACCAGGGCTATTTCTTCGTCGTCATCCAGCTGCCGGACGGCGCCTCGCTTGAAAGAACCGAGGCCGTTGCGCGGCGATCGGAGGAGATCCTGCGCGGCACCGCCGGCGTCGATTTCGTCGGCTCCGTCGTCGGCTTCAATTTCCTGTCCTTTGCCGCCCAGTCGAATTCCGCGGTGCAGTTCGCCGTCTTGAAGCCATGGGACGAACGTCCCCCCGAACAGGGCGCCTCGGCGCTACGCGAGGCCGTAATGCCGCAACTGCTGCAGATCCCGGATGCGCTGGTGCTTGCCTTCGATCCGCCGTCGATCCAGGGGCTCGGCGCGACAGGCGGCTTCGAATTCCAGGTCGAGGATCTCGGCGGGCGCAGTGCGCAGGCGCTGAGCGACGCGACCCAGGCACTGATTGCCGAGGCGCGCAAGCAGCCGGAGATCAATCCCTACCAGCTCTTCACCACCTTCAGCACCTCGAGCCCGCAATTCGACTATGACCTCGACCGCGACAAGGCGAAGCTGCTGGGCCTGAGCCTGCCGGACATCTTCAGCACGCTGCAGATCTATTTCGGCTCGCTCTATGTCAACGACTTCAACATCTTCGGCCGCACCTTCCGCGTGACGCTGCAGGCCGACCAGGGTGCGCGGGCCTCGGCGACGGATCTTTCCCGCCTCTATGTGCGCAACACCGAAGGCGAAATGGTGCCGCTCAACACGCTCGGAACCTTCAAGCCGACGGTCGGCCCCGAGACCATCACGCACTACAACAATTACCCCTCGGCGCTGATCAACGGCGCGGCAGCGCCCGGCTTCAGCTCGAGCCAGGCGGTGGCGGCGATGGAGCGCGTCGCCCGCACGACGCTGCCGCGGGACTACACATTCGAGTGGACCGGCATTACCTATCAGGAGATCCGCGCAGGCTCGATCGCCGCGCTCGTCTTTGCGCTCGCGCTCGTTTTCTGCTTCCTGATCCTGGCCGCCCAGTACGAAAGCTGGTCGATGCCGTTTATGGTGCTGCTTTCGGTGCCGCTCGCGCTTTTGGGGGCGCTTTCGGCGCTATGGCTGCGCGGACTGCAGATCGACGTCTATTCGCAGATCGGTTTCGTGATGCTGGTAGGACTTGCCGCCAAGAACGCCATCCTGATCGTCGAGTTCGCAAGACGACGACGCGAGGAGGGTCTCGACGTGGTCGCGGCCGCAGCGGAAGCGGCGCGCCTGCGCCTGCGGCCGATCCTGATGACGGCCTTTGCCTTCATCCTCGGTGTGCTGCCGCTGATGTATGCCAGAGGCGCGGGTGCGGCGAGCCGCCAGTCGATCGGCACCACCGTCTTCGGCGGCATGTTGGCAGCGACCATTCTCACACTCATCTTCGTCCCGGTGTTCTACGCGGTCATCGAGCAATGGCGCGAGCGTACGTCCTCGAAGCCGTTCGGCCAGAGCCGCGAGCCGGAGGCGGCGGAATAGGAATTGGAGCCTGACATGCGTGGTTCGAGACTGGTCCTTGCCGCAGCGGTCGCGATCGCCGCCCTCGCTGCAGCCTATCACTACAAGAACGGCGGCTTTGAGCTGAAAGGCGGAGACGCCGGCGCGGCGGTGGGTCCGCCGCAGCAGGCGATGCCCGTTCCGGTCGCGGCGGTGGTCAAGAAGACGATCCCGATCTATCTCGACTATTCGGCGCGCACCGAGGCGATCCGCAACGTCACGCTTCGCGCCAAGATCACCGGCTACATCGAATCGCAGGCGGCTCCCGACGGTTCGGATGTGAAGGAAGGCGACCTTCTCTACCGGATCGACGCCCGCGACTATCGCGCAGAACTCGATCAGGCGAAGGCCCAGGTCGAGCGCGACCAGGCATCGCTTGCCTATCTTCAGTCCAACCTCACGCGCGGCAACGAGCTCGCGACCACGGGCTATCTGGACAAGGACAGTTTCGACCAGCGCCAGAGCGCCGTGCATCAGGCGGAAGCGGCGCTGGCGATGTCGCGAGCGGCGGTGCGCACGGCCGAGATCAACTTCGACTACACCGAAATACGAGCGCCCTTCGCCGGCCGGCTTGGCCGCAACCAGGCTTCTGAGGGAACGCTCGTCAGCAATACCACCGGAACGCCCCTCAATAACCTCGTGCAGCTTTCGCCGATCTATGTCTCGTTCAACCCGAGCGAAACGGAACTCGCCGACATCCAAAAGGCTCGGGCAAAGGGCAAGGTGGAGGCCGAAGTGCTTCTTCCCGGCGACGAGGAGCCGCGCTATCGGGGCGACCTCAGCTTCATCAACAATACGGTCGAGGGCAATACCGGAACGGTCATCGCGCGCGTGACGATCGACAATACCGATCTGACCCTGCTACCTGGCCAATATGTCCGCGTGCGGCTGAAAGTCCGCGACGAACCAAATGTGCTGATGGTGCCGGAAACGGCACTCGGCTCGAGCCAGCTCGGCAAATACATCTATGTCGTCGGCAAGGGCGACACGGTCGAGCAGCGGCTGGTCACCCTCGGCCCGACAAGCGGCGACCTCATCGGCCTGACGTCAGGCGTTGCGGAGGGCGATCAGGTGATCGCGGGAAACCTGCAGAAGATTTTCCCCGGCGCGCCGGTCAAGCCGATGCCCGCCGAGCAGGCACAGAAGTAGGCGTTCTCTGGCAACCCCGGAGCATCCTTCCAAAAAGATCGCTACGCTCGCATCAGGATCGGGAAGATCATTCCAAACGCGATGACCGCGATTGCCGCAAATTGCAGAGGCGCCGGTATTTCGCCGAGCGCCACCATGCCGACCAAGGCGGTGGTCACCGGAATGAACGGCATGAACAGCGAAGCCGGCTGCGGCCCAAGCTGGCGCACCACGAAGGTGTAGAGGACGACGGCAGCGGCACCGGCAAGGAACCCCTGGATCACCAGCTGCGTTGCGATTTCCGCCAGCGACGTGGCCCCGAGCCCGCTCGGCGCCAGGATGTGCAGCAGCGGCAGAGGCAGACAGGAAAAGAAGACCACGGCGATGGTCGCCGTGACCGCATCGACCGACCAGAGCCTCACTAGCACCGCATAAACCGCGAACATGATGCCCGAACCTGCAAAAAGAAGATCGCCGCGCAAGGTGTCGCCGGAACCGATGCCTGCGTGAAAGACGAACAGCGCGAGCCCCGCCATGATCACGGCAATGCCGATCACCCGTTGGCCGGAAACCCTGTCCCTGAACGCGATGCGCGAGAACAGGAACGAAAAGAAGACGATAAAGGCGGGAGAGAGGGCCGCGGCATGGGCGGCCGGCGCCTGGGTGAGCCCCTGATTGATGATCAGTGGATAGGGTAGCCCCGTCAGCAGGGCCAGCAAACCAGCCTTCCGCCAGCCGAGTGCCCTCAGCCTCGCAGCCCCGGTCTTCCAAACCACCGGCAGGAAGGCGAAAGCAGCGCCCGCAAACCGCAAACTGACGATATCGGCGGCGGTCAGATGTTCGCGCAGGCTGAAGCGGGCGGCAACGAACTGGATAGTGGTGATCGCAACGAAGACCACGCCCGCCAGGATCGCCAACCTCTTGCTTCCGGCCTCTTGCTCGACCAACAGAACACGCACGCTTGCCTCCATGACGACGAGATCGGTCCGGCCAGAAACGGTTATCGGACTGCGGAAGCGGCATGCTATTGCTCGAATGAGCGTGTCTAAATATATTAATTTCGCAGAATCTGAGTGAAATGCACTCTATCGAGGATCAGTTTGCGTGAATCAGGAAATTGCAGGTCTCGACACCATCGATCGCAACCTGCTGAGGCTGCTCCAGGAAGACGGCCGGCGCACGACGCTTGAACTGGCGAACCGGGTGGGGCTCTCGCCGACCGGCACCAGCCAGCGCGTCAAGCGCCTCTTCCGCGAGGGTTATGTGAAAGCGGTGCGAGCAATCCTCGATCCGAAGAAGATCGGCCGGGGAACCGTCGTCTTCATTCAGGTGCGCCTCGACCACACGGCGCCGCATATCTTCGAGCGGTTCTCCGAGGCCATCGCAAAGGCACCGGAGGTTCTCGAATGCCACATGGTGATCGGCGGCTTCGACTATCTCGTAAAGGCGCGGATTGGCGACATGTCGCTATTCCAGGACTTTCTCGAACGGGTGATATTGCCGCTTCCCGGCGTCAGAGAGACGCACACCTACGCGTCGGTCGGGGACGTGAAGCCGGATGCGCTCCTGCCGATCTAAGCAATCAGGAGAGGTCGTCAGCTGCTGCTGCCGTCACGGCCGAGCCAGGGATCGGGCCCGGGATCGCGCCCGGACGCGACTTGCCCCAACCGTTCCAGATAATGCGCCCAGCCTTCCGCATGGCCGGCGCATTGCTCGGAATTGGGCAATCCCGTGTGGGTGAGACGCAGCAAGGTTCCATCCGGCTGTTCGATCAGGTCGATCTCGATCAGGCTGGAGCCGGGCGGGACGATGTCACTGCCCTCCCAGCCGAAGCTGTAGGCGAGCCGATGCACCGGCACCACCTCACGAAAAGACCCACGGGCGAAACGCGCTCCGGTTACGTTGACGAGATAGAGACCGCCGGGCTCCGCCTTGGTGTCGGCCTCCGTTCCCATCCAGCGGAGGATCTTTTCCGGATCGGTCAGGAGAGCGAACACCGCGGCGGGCGGCGCCTGAATACGCGTTTCGCGGCGGACGACGAGGGCTTCTTGCATCGGTCTTCCCTTTGCTGTTTGGCCTGCCCGCCGGTTCAGGAGAGGTGAAGCACGGAACCCGGGCTGCCGCGATCATAGACCCGCGTGCCGTTTGGCGCCACCTTGCAGGCCAGCCCCTTGCCGGAACGAGCCCCGGCTCTATCCTCTTCGCCATGGATTTGTCCGCACCCCTCGCCTGGCTCGTGGATGAAGCGAGCGCCTCGCCCGATCCGGACCGGTTCCTGTCCGGGCTTGGACGCCTGCTTGTCGCCGACGACCTGCCGCTTGCCGGCGGTGCGCTCACTCTGGCCGTGCCGCATCCGATCATCGCCCGCCGCACCTGGCTATGGCGGGCCGAGACTGGCGTCGTGATCGAGAGCCTGGGCTTCGCGGGCGCGGTATCCGATCGGGCAGGACATGACTGGCTGGCCGGTCTCGGGCCGGTGCTTGAACAATCGACCAGTTCGGGGACGGACCGGGCGAGGCTCGGCTGGGCCGGAACCCGGCCTTTCGACCCGGCAGAAACCGCTAGGCTTCGTCAGGTCGCACGCTTCGCCGTCGCTCCCTTGGTGGCACTCGCCGAGCGGGCAGCGCTCGCCGCCCTGCTCGAAGCCTATCTCGGCCGTCGCAGTGCCGCCCGCGTCCGAGCCGGGGAGCTGACCCGCGGCACCGGCGAGACCATTCGCGCCGCATTGTTCTACGCCGATCTTCGCAATTTCACGGGTTTGTCCGAAACAACGGAGCCCGCTTTGGTGATTGCGGCCCTCGACGCCTGGTTCGATCGGGTGGCCGGCGCGATCCACGCCTTCGGCGGCGAGGTGCTGAAATTCATCGGCGACGGCGTCCTGGCGATCTTTCCGGTCAGTGGTTCGCCGACCGAGGCGTGTGACGCGGCCTTGCGCGCGGTGACCGCCGCCCGCGCCGGCATGGCGCATCTCGATGCTGCAAGGCAGGCCGAGGGTCTGCCGCCGCTCTCCTTCGGCGTGGCGCTGCATCTCGGCGACATTCTCTGGGGCAATATCGGCGCAGCCGACCGGCTCGATTTCACCGCCATCGGCGCGGCGGTGAACCTCGTCGGCCGCCTGGAAGGCCTGTGTCGGCCGCTTGGCCGGTCCGTATTGATCTCAGGCGCCGTCGCCAACGTCACGACGACGCCGCTCCTACCCCTCGGCGATCATAAATTGCGTGGGATCGCAGCGCCCTGCACCGTCTTCACCCTGCCGGATGCCTGAGGGCACTCCGGCCAAAGGTCAGAGCGTGACCGGCAACAGCTGACCCGGCGAGACCTGACGTCCAGTCTTGGCGCGCTGCCGTGGCGAGCGGCCCATGATGCGCTTGAACGCGGTGCTGAAGGCGGCTTCGGAGGCGTAGCCGACGGATTGCGCGACCGTCGCCACAGACTGGCCACCATCCTGTAGCTTTCGCTCCGCCAGCCGCATGCGCCATTCGGCGAGATAGCTGAGCGGAGCAATGCCCGCGACGGCCTTGAAATAGGTGGCAAAGGCAGTGCGCGACATGGCCGCAGCGCGGGCCAGTTCCGGCAGATGCCAGTTGCGTGTCGGGTCGCCATGCATCAGTGAGAGCGCCGGCGCCAGCTTCGGATCGCATGCGGCGCGCAGCCAGCCGACATCGACGCCACGCTCCCGTGACAGATAGCCCCTGAGGATCTGCAGGAACATCAGATGGGCAAGGCCCGAGCACGCGGCATCTGCACCGGGCGCTGCGGCCATGGTTTCCTGCACCAGCTCGCGGATGAGCCATTGCAACTGATCCACCCCGGCATCATCGCGGCGCAGGTGAATGACCGGCGGCAGATTGTCGATGAGCAGGCGGCTGCTTGCGGTGCCGAGGTCGATATGGCCACCCATGAACAGGAAGTCGTCCCCCTGCCCGAGGGACGCCATGCGCTTGCCTTCGGTATAGAGCTCATAGGCATCAACGGGAGAAATTCCATCTGCGCTGGCGATCGTGAACGGAGCCGGCGCCGACAGCAGCACGACATCGCCACAATCAAGCTGAAGCGGATCGCCGAGGCCATCGACAGCAAGCAGGCAGGCGCCGCGGGCAATGGCGAAGAACTTGATCTTCTCCGGCGGCGGAAAGCGGATTGCCCAATCGCCGCCGGCACTGAAGCCGCCGGCATAAACCGCGCGGGCTTCGATCAGCGACAGGATGGAGGAAAGCGGATCTTGGTCCATTTCTGAACTATGGCGAAAGGACTACGGATTATCAAGCATTCATAATTCAGTTGATGATGGATATCTCCAGGGGGCATCAACTGGAGACCCCACCATGTCCACTTTGCAACAGCCCATCAACTCCGGCTTCACCGCTGCCTCGACCACAGCGGATGTCGTCCGCGGCATCGACCTCAAGGACAAGATCGCCATCGTCACCGGCGGCTATTCCGGCCTCGGCCTTGAAACGGTACGCACATTTGCGCAGGCAGGCGCCAAGGTGATCGTGCCGGCCCGCGACGTCGACCGCGCCCGCAAGGCCATCGGCGCGGTGGCCGCGGGCGTCGAAGTCCGGCCAATGAACCTTGTCGACCCCGCCTCGATCGACGCCTTCGCCGATGATTTCCTGGCCTCCGGGCTGCCGCTCCATATCCTCGTCAACAGCGCCGGCATCATGGCCGTCGAAGAATTGAAACGCGACGCTCGCGGCAACGAGCTGCAGTTCTCCACCAACCATCTCGGCCATTTCCGGCTGGTTGCGCGGCTCTGGCCGGCGCTGAAGCGCGCGCAGGGCGCCCGCGTCGTTTCCGTCTCGTCGGCCGGGCACCGCTTCTCGCCCGTGGTGTTCGACGACATCAATTTCGAGCGCCGCGCCTACGATCCGTGGCTGGCCTATGGCCAGTCGAAGACGGCGAATATGCTCTTTGCCACCGCGCTCGACGCGCGCGGCAAGGAGGATGGCATCCGTGCCCTCTCCGTGCACCCGGGCGGCATCGTCGGAACCGGGCTCACCCGCCACATGTCGGTCGAGACGCTGCAGGCGCACGGCGCGCTGGACGATAAGGGCGAACCGATCCTCGACCCGTCGCGTGACCTGAAAACCCCGGAGCAAGGGGCGGCCACCCAGGTCTGGTGCGCCACCAGCCCACAGCTCGACGGCAAGGGCGGCGTGTTCTGCATGGACTGCGAAATTGCCCCACTGCTTCCCAGCGACACGCCCTGGTCGATCGCACGCAATACGTCGTCCGCCCGCATTGCCGGCGTCGAGGCCTATGCCGTCGACCGGGAGGCCGCCGAGCGGCTTTGGGCCGTCGGTGAGGAGATGACCGGCGTTCGGCTAGGCGCCTGAGCCTCCTCGTCGCAGCCGCTCAAGCCTCCATTAAGATTTCGGTCACCATCTATACTTGACGGATAGATGATGATCGACATATATTCTCTTTGTCGCATTTGCCTGATGGGAGCAGACAATGAGAGTAAGCCGGGCACAGGCGGAGGAAAACCGCCGAACGGTCATCGAGGTCGCAAGTCGCCTCTTTCGCGAGAGAGGCTTCGACGGCATCGGTCTGAACGACCTGATGAAGGGCGCCGGCCTGACCCAAGGCGGTTTCTACAAGCAATTCGAATCCAAGGACGACCTCATCGTTCAGGCCTCTTCCAAGGCGCTGGAGAGCGGCGTGGCGAACTGGGCTAGGGTCGTCTCTAATGCGGCCGGTAAGCCGCTTCGCGCCCTGCTCCGCTTTTACCTGTCGGATCTGCATCGCGGTGAAAAGGCGGATGGATGCGCGCTGGCCGCGCTCGCACCGGAAGCCGCCCGCCGCAGCCCAGCTTTGCGCCAGGCTTTCGAGGCCGGCATCAACAGTCATCTCGACATTCTCGATGGGGTGGTTCCACCCGAACCAGGCAAGGAAGTGCGTGACCAATCATTCGTCGCGCTCTCGACCATGGTCGGTGCGCTGGTGCTTTCTCGGGCCGTCGACGACGAGCACCTCTCGAACCGGTTCCTGAAGGCGGCGGCCGAGAGATTGCTTGCCGACGAAGGGGCGTCGCAGGCGTCGCCACTGCAGTAGCAGGCAAAGATCCCCCACGAAACGTTCAGGGGTTCCCTCCAGCCGGAAAGGACCGGACCATGTACAGCACATCCGACCCCATCGTCATCGTATCGGCGGTGCGCACGCCGCTTGGCCGCTTCCTCGGCGATCTTGCGCCGGCCCAGGCGAGCGCGCTCGGCGCCCACGTCATCGGTGCCGCACTTGAACGGGCGCAGCTCTCGCCCGATCGCCCGGACGAGGTGCTGATGGGCTGCGTGCTTCCCGCTAGCCAGGGACAGGCCCCGGCCCGGCAGGCAGCCCGCGGCGCGGGTCTGCCCGATGCCGTCGGCGCCACCACGATCAACAAGGTCTGCGGTTCCGGCATGAAGGCTACCATGCTGGCGCATGATCTCATTCTTGCCGGGTCGATCGATGTCGCGGTCGCCGGCGGCATGGAGTCGATGTCGAACGCGCCCTATCTGCTCCCCAAGGCACGAGCCGGCTATCGCGCCGGGCATGACCGGATCTTCGACCACATGATGCTCGACGGGTTGGAAGATGCCTATGAGCCCGGCCGGCCGATGGGCGATTTCGGCGAGGCGGCGGCCGAGGCCTACGGGTTCACCCGTGCCGACCAGGATGCCTATGCGGTGGAGACGCTGACACGCGCCCGCACCGCGATCGAAACCGGGGCCTTTGCCGACGAGATCGCGCCGATCATCGTCATTGCCAAGGGCGGAGACACGGTCATCGATACCGACGAGCACCCGCGGAAGGTGTCGCCCGAAAAGATCCCGAACCTGAAGCCCGCCTTTCGCGCCAATGGCACGATCACGGCCGCCAGCGCGTCGGCCAATGCCGATGGTGCGGCGGCGCTCGTCCTGACCCGCCGCTCGATCGCCGAGCGCGAAGGCATGCCGATCCTCGCCGAAATCAAGGCGCATGCGACGCACAGTCAGCAACCCGCTTGGTACACGACGGCACCTATTCCTGCGATCCGCAAGCTGCTGGAAAAGACCGGCTGGAGTGTCGATGACGTTGATCTCTTCGAAATCAACGAAGCCTTCGCCGTGGTGGCTATGGCCGCCGCCAAGGATCTCAGCATCGCCCGCGACCGGCTGAACGTCAACGGCGGCGCCTGCGCGCTCGGCCATCCGATCGGTGCGACCGGCGCGCGGCTGATCGTGACCCTGCTTCACGCCTTGGCGCGGCGGGGTCTTTCGCGCGGCGTCGCTGCCCTGTGCATCGGCGGCGGCGAAGCCACCGCGATCGCCATCGAGCGTCCTCGCTGAGGACCATGCACAGGAGAGAGGTCATCCGTGCTGCGGCAGTTCGCGCCTTGCGGCTCGGATCCGCGAGCAATGGCAGGAACAACACGAGCGGCTTTCCGTTCGGATTGCGTAACCCAGGTCAGGAGAACCGATGCGTCGCATCGTCGTAACGGGAATGGGGGCGATCAGCCCTTTGGCAGCGGGCGTAGAGGCAAGCTGGTCGCGGCTTCTTGCCGGAAACTCGGGGCTTCGCCGTCTGCCGGAAGAGGTCGTCGCCGAACTCGGCAGCAAGATCGGCGGGACGGTGCCCACCTCTGCGGACGACGCAACGGCTGGCTTCGATCCCGACCGGATCATCCCGCCGAAGGACCAGCGCAAGATGGATCGCTTCATCCTGTTGGCGTTGGCCGCGGCGGAAGAGGCAATTGAGCAAGCGGGTTGGAATCCCGCGACCGCGATCGAACAGCAGCGCACGGCCACGGTGATCGCGTCCGGCATTGGCGGCTTCCCGGCAATCTCGGAGGCGGTCCGCACGGTCGATCAGCGCGGCGTACGGCGGCTCTCGCCCTTCACGGTGCCATCCTTTCTCGTGAACCTCGCCGCCGGCCAGGTTTCGATCCGTCACGGTTTCAAGGGGCCGATCGGCGCGCCGGTGACCGCTTGCGCCGCAGGCGTCCAGGCGATCGGCGACGCGGCCCGGCTGATCCGCGCGCAAGAGGCGGATATTGCGATCTGCGGCGGGGCGGAAGCCTGCATCAACACCATCAGCCTCGGCGGTTTTGCCGCTGCCCGTTCCCTGTCGACGGGTTTCAACGAGACGCCCGATCGCGCTTCACGGCCCTTCGATGTCGATCGTGACGGCTTCGTCATGGGGGAGGGCGCAGGCATCGTCGTGATCGAGGCGCTCGAGCATGCATTGGCGCGCGGCGCCACACCGATCGCCGAACTCGTCGGATATGGCACCACGGCCGATGCCCACCACATCACCTCAGGCCCGGAGGATGGTGCAGGCGCCCGGCGGGCGATGGAAATCGCCATCGCCCAGGCCGACATTCGGCCAAGCGATATTCGCCATCTCAATGCTCATGCGACCTCAACGCCGGTCGGCGACAAGGGCGAAATCGAGGCGATCAAGTCGGTCTTTGGCCGCAACGGCGAAATCGCCGTCAGCGCGACGAAATCCGCAACCGGGCATTTGCTGGGTGCAGCGGGCGGTCTGGAGGCGATCTTTACCGTGCTCGCCCTGCGCGACCAGATCGCGCCGCCGACGCTCAATCTCGAAACGCCGGATCCGGCTGCGGACGGTATCGACTTTGTCTCGGGCGCGGCACGGAAGCTGTCGCTCGACTATGCCATCTCCAACGGCTTCGGGTTCGGTGGCGTCAATGCCAGCGTTGTCTTCCGGCGTTGGGCGGAGTGACGAGGCGCGGCATTCGCTGGCCGCTCACAGACGCGGAAAGACGGTTGCGCGCTTGACCGTGCCATAGGCAAAGCTGGTATCGATCGCGGCAATGCCCTCGATATTGTGCAGTTGGGTGCGGACGAACTGCTCGTAATCCTTGAGGCTCGTCACCAGGACCCGCAGCAGGTAGTCGGCTTCGCCGGTCATGACGTAACAATCCTGGATGTTGTCGATCGTTCTCACCTTGCGCTCGAAGGCGGCGACGGAAGCCTCGGAATGGCGCTCGAGCCGGATGCGGACGAAAGCCGTGATCGGCAGACCATAGGCCTCCTCGTCGACGATCGCCGTATAGCCCTTGATGATCTTCGCCTCCTCAAGCAGGCGCAGCCGTCTGAGGCACGGAGACGGAGACAGCGCGACCTTCTCGGAGAGATCCTGATTGGAAAGGCGGCCGTCCTTCTGCAGCGCCCAGATGATCTGCATGTCCTTTTCGTCCATTCGCCCCTCCCCGATGGCAGATTCTGCCAAACTCTATGCAAACGGCGAGTGAAATAGCAAGATATCGACTGCGCGAGAAGCATATCATGTGAGCAATCCTAGCGATGAGGCCCCGCATGACCGACGTGACGTCAGATTTTCAGCAATCGAGAAGCGGATGGCTGACACCGACGACAGTCGGCTACATCGTGCTGTCCATCGTCGTGCTGGTCTGGGCGGGCTTCGCGCTGACCATGCGGGCGATCGGGGCCTCGCCGCTTGCCACCGTCGACGTCGCCCTCATTCGCTTCGCGATCCCGATCCTCGCCCTGCTGCCGGCCATCCCCCAGCGCCTTTCCGCACTTCGCAAGGTCAGGCCAATGGATGCGGCCCTCGTCTTGCTCGGCGGCGTACCGTTCTTCTTCATCGTCTCGGAAGGTGCCAAAGCAACCTCCGCGGCCTATGTTGGCGCACTCGTTGCCGGAACGACGCCGCTATCCGTTGCCTTGCTCGTCCTTCTGCTTGAGCGAAAGGGCGTGCCGAGGAAGCGCTGGCTGCCGCTCGCCCTGATCCTTGCCGGCGTCATCGGCATCGTTGCCGGACAGCAGTATGCGGTGACGACCGAAACCCTCCGCGGCGTCGGCCTGCTGCTTGTCGCGAGCCTCATCTGGGGCGCCTATACGATCGGGCTGCGCCGCACCGGAGTGGATGCGATCAGCAACGGACTGCTGCTCTCTATCGGCTCGCTCGTCATCCTCCTCCCCCTGCTCCTGACCGGCGCCGTCGCCTCGCATATCGGGCAATTTTCCTGGCATCAGGCCCTGCCCTTCATTCTGGTGCAGGGGCTCGGTGTCGGCCTCGTTTCGACCGTCGGCTACGCCTTCGCGATCTCGCGGCTCGGCACTGCCAGAAGCGCGACGATCGGCTCGCTCGCGCCGGCGCTCGCAAGCCTGATGGCCATTCCGATCCTTGGCGAGGCGCTCGCGTTAGCGACCGCCATCGGTATCCTCGTCATCACGACGGGCGTGATCTTGGCAAACCGCCACTAGTTTCAAGAACGATAGGGAACCCAGTATGCTCGCCGCTCTACCAATCGCCGAACCCGATCCGTTGTGGGCTCTCATCAGCTCGTTCCGGCAGGATCGTCGCACCGACAAGATCGATCTCGTCGTCGGCGTCTATCGCGATGCTTCGGGTCAAACACCTGTCATGCGGGCGGTCCAGGACGCAGAGGCGCGTCTCGCCTCCGCAGCCGCGTCCAAGTCCTACAGGGCACTCTCCGGGAACCCGGCATTCAACGACGGGATGTCCAGGCTCCTTCTCGGTGAAGGCGCCGAGGCGCTCAACCGCCAGTGTACGATCCAGACGGTTGGCGGCACTGGCGCGCTCCGGATCCTCGCGGATTTCATCGCGCTCGTCTCGCCGCACGCGACGATCTGGAACACCAATCCCGGCTATGTGAACCACCGCCCGATCATGACGGCCGCGGGCCTCGCCGTACGGGCTTTCCGCTGGCAGGAGAACGAGGCTGGCCTCGATCTCGACGCCGTCGTCGCGGATCTTGGGGAGGCCCGCCAGGGAGACGTCGTTCTCCTCCACGGCTGCTGCCACAATCCGACCGGCATCGATCCGACGCCGGAGCGGTGGCGGCTGCTTGCCAAACTCTGCAAAGACAAGGGGCTGATACCGCTGATCGACATGGCCTACCAGGGCTTCGGCGACGGGATCGAAGAGGACGCCGTGGGCCTGCGGCATTTCGCTCAAGAACTCGACACGGTGCTCGTCGCGGCAAGCTGCTCCAAGAACATGGGTCTCTATTGCGAACGTACCGGCGCGGCGATGGTGATCGCGCCTGACCGGGACCTGCTCGCCAACATTCGCGCCACGCTGGAGCGGATCACCCGGGCCAACTACTCCATGCCGCCGGAGCACGGCGCCGCGATTGCCGCGCGCCTCTTCGAAAACCCCGGGATGTGGCTTGCCGAACTGGAGGCGAGCCGCCGCCGCGTAGCCGAGATCCGCAGCGGCCTCGCCGATGCGCTCGCAGGATGCGGCGCCCCGGAGAAATTCCAGGTGTTGCGCCGGCAAAAAGGCATGTTCTCGCTGCTACCGCTCGACCAGCGCCAGATGAACCGGCTCCGCGAGGACTTCGGCGTCTACGGAACGGCGAACGGACGCATCAACATCGCCGGTCTACTGCCGCGCGACGTCGAGCGCCTGGCCGATGCGCTCCGGGCAGTTTCAAGCTCTCCGTCCTTCGTCCGCGCCGCTAAAGCCAGCGCCTGACGCGCGTCTTGTAGGCCCGATAGACGTCACCGAACTTGCGCTCGAGATAGGCCTCCTCACGCGCCACCACGCCATAGCGGATGACGAGGTAGAAGGGGACCAGCAGGATCAGCAGCCACAGGCTGTCGAAGGCGATGGAAAAGCCGATCAGGCCGAGGAACATCCCGGTATAGATGGGATTGCGGGTGAAGCGGTAGGGACCCGCTTCGACGATCGTTGACGTCGGGCGGTTGACCGGTATGTCGGTTCCTGCACGGCCGAAGGTCATCGCTGCCCAGACGAGCAGCGCGAGGCCGGCCAGAAACACGAGGCCGCCAACCAACGCGTCAGGCACCATCTCCGGCACGAACGGCAACGGGTAAAGCCGGTCGAGCACGAGGCCGCCACCGACGGCCAGCACCCACGCGATCGGCGGGTGCACCACCGCGCCGGAGCTGTCAGGCGCATTTCCGGTCGTCTCGTTCATCCGATCAATCCTTGCCTGTTTCGCGCGCACATGGCGCGGGCTTGGCATTTTACCGGAAGCGAGGCATTTGCGAAAATCGTTCGAAACGGTATGTGAACTGGAGGTCATCGGCCGCGCGGGTCTATGATCCGGACATTGCTGTAACAGGACGAAACACATGAAAGCACGCGTCAAATGGGTGGAAGACCGGACCTTCGTCGGAGAGTCCGGAAGCGGCCACAAGGTCGTTTTGGGAACCGCCTTCGGTGAGGAAGGCCGCACGCCGGGTCCGAGCCCGATGGAATTGGTGCTGATCGGCACCGGCGGCTGCTCGGCCTTTGATGTCGTGCACATCCTGGAAAAGGGTCGCGAGCCGGTCGAGGATTGCGTCGTCGAACTCGATGCGGACCGCGCCGAGACGGAACCGCGCGTCTTTACCCGCATCCACATGCATTTCATCGTCAAGGGACGCGGACTGGCGGTCAACAAAGTCGAACGCGCCATCTCGCTCTCGATCGAAAAATACTGCTCGGCCTCGGCCATGCTCGCCAAGACCGCGACGATCACGCATGATTTCGAAGTGGTCGACACCAGCGCCGGCTGAGACCAGATCCGCCTCTCGCATCTCCAACGGTGCGCGCGGCGTCAACGAACGTGCTCAGGGCGCGATCGTTATCGGCGCGCCGGCTGAAACAGTTCGACGACATTTCCGGAGGGGTCGATCAAAAGGATCTGCGCCCCTCCGGGACCGGTGACGATGTCGTTGCGAAACCTGACGCCGGCGCCGCGCAGCCGCTCTACCTCGGCGTTGAGGTCATCGACGATGAGATGGATGCGGTTCCAGCCGCCAGGCCCCGGCGTCTCGCCATCCGGCATCGGCCTGCCCGCCGAGCTCGTCGGCCCGCTGAGCAGGAGCCGCAACGCTCCGCGCTGGACATCCGCGAAGGCCGGCGCATAGTTCGACAGAACCGAAAAGCCGAGATGGGTGGTGTACCAGGCGATCGCCGCCTCGACGTCGTCGACCATGTAGCGGACGTTGACTGTTTCCGACATTGCGTATCCTCCAACTGAACACGGCCGAGGCGGCGCCCTCGCGACAACCAGACCTCATTCCGGCAGTTCCGCCAGCCGCAGCCCTTCAACGTATCGCGCGAGCAGCGCCTTGTCCCGATAGGGAGTGCGAGAACTGTATCGCTCGATCGAGAATTCCGGATTGAGTTTTAAGAGTTCGGCCGCGGCGCGGCGCGCTTCCTCCAAACGGCCGAGTTGCGCGTAGGTCGCCGCGAGCAATCGGTAGGCCGATCCAAGCTCGGCCATCTTTTCCAGCAGCGCCAGCGCTTCGCTATATTGCCCGGAGAGGTATTTGCTGGCCGCGATATTCCAGAAATACCAGTCCGGGCGACTGGGGTTCAGCCGCAATGCCAGTTCGCCGATCCTGATCGCGTCTTCAAGAAGACCGAGATAGCCGAGGGCATCGCAATATTCTGCGAGGAGATCGCAGTTGTTGGGTGCCAATTCGCGGCCGCGTTCATAACAACCGATTGCCCGATCGGCCTCTCCCCTCCACAGATGGACGACGCCAAGCGCCCAGTGAATGTCGGCGTCATAGGGGCTGAGCTCCAGAGCCTTGCTTGCCGAGGCGAAAGCGCTGGCGAGCGTCGCCTCCATATCAACGCGCTCGTTCCACTTCAGCTTGCGTATCTCCAGCCAGGCGAGCCCGAGATATCCGCGCGCATAAGCCGGATCGGCGTCAATCGCTGCCAGGAACATCTCCTTCGCCAACCTGATCTCATCCGGTTTCAGGCTCTTTTCAATGTGCCGGCCGCGCAGATAGAAATCGTAAGCGCTCGAACCTTTGAGCGGTTCGGCGAGAACCCTGTATCGTTCGGCTTCTTCGATCTTGACGTTCAGGGCCGCCGGAATGGAACGGGACAGTTCGTCCTGGACGTCGAACATGTCGATCAGGTCGAAATCGTATTTCTCCGCCCAGATGTGTTCGCCAGTGGCGTTCGTCAGGTTGGCATTGACCCTGACGCGGTCGCCAACGCGCCTGACGCTGCCTTCAAGCGAGTAGCAGGCGGCTGCATGGTGTTGCGGTTCGACACGTGGCGCCCGAACAATCACGTTCAAGCCGGAGAAGCGCGACAATGCCGCGACGACACCTGCGTTATGCCGGCAGCGAAATACTCCCGGTCGGGATTGCCGCTCAGATTCGCAAAGCGCGACACATGGAGAAGAGTCCGGCCCGATTTGACCGGGGGATTTTCTCGAACCTCTTGTGATGGCGGCGCCATCAGCACGGCGGGCCCGGACCCGGCGTCGTCGATGAAGACATTGTAGATGTGGACGGGGCGGCCGATGTTCTTCAATGCCTGCGCGCCCGTATCTTCGAAGCGGATGCCCAGGCGACCGCCCAAGGTGTCGTAGACCGAGGAGGAGACGGATACCCCACCCGGTTTGGCGAGGCCCTCGATGCGCGCCGCCACATTGACGCCGTCGCCATAGACGTCGCCATCTTCAAACAGCATGTCACCGATATTGATCCCGATGCGAAATTCCATCCGGCGATCCGGGCGTATGCCGGCGTTTCTGCTCCGCATTCCCCGCTGGATCTCGACCGCGCAGAGAACTGCGTCTTCCACAGCACGGAACTCCACCAGCATACCGTCGCCGATGAGCTTGACGATGCGCCCATGATGCGCGGCGACCTCGACGTCCCAAAGCTCCCGTCGATGAGCCATCAGGGCCGCAAGCGTACCCTTCTCGTCGAGCTCCATCAGCCGGCTATAGCCGGCCACGTCCGCGGCCATGATGACGGATAGCTTTTGTTCCATCGGCGCCCCCCGGGCTCCTGCAACCATATGGATAGCACATCCGGGCGCCCGGGGCACCGATAGAGCAGTCGCCCGACGGCAATGATCCCTTGGGGGAGTGTCTTAACCGCCAGGCCGCCGGGCCGCTCAATCCCGGTAGAAGTTGCGCCGCCAGTGGTGGGCGCTCAGCTTTGCACGTTGAGCGTCCGGCAAGCCGAGGCCGTCGCCGATAGCGCAGTTGCGCTCGACGTTGCGGACCGAGCGCATGCCGGGAATGACGGTCGATACGGCTGGGTGGCTAAGAACGAAGCGCAGTGCCGTTTCGGCAAGCGCGTCGGGCGCGATCTCCAGGTCTTCGACGATCTTCTGCGTGCGTTCCTCGACCTCGCGCTTGCGCTCGCCGCGGAAATAGGTCTCGCGAAAATCGCCCTCGGGGAAGACGGTGTCAGCGCGAATCTGGCCGGTCAGGCCGCCTTCGTCCAGGGCCACGCGGACGATGACGCCGACATTGTGCTCGAGGCAGGCAGGCAGCAGCTTTTCCTCTGGCGCCTGTTCGAAGATATTGTAGATCACCTGCACGCTGTCGACCACGCCGCTTTCGATCAGCCTCAGTGCGTTGTCCGGTTCGTAGTCGTTGATCGAGACGCCGAAGAAACGGATCTTGCCGTCGCGCTTCAGTCGCTCGACCGCCTCCAGCCAGTCGCCGCGACCGACCCACTCATCCGACCAGACATGGAACTGCTGCACGTCGATCGTCTCGACGCCGAGATTGCGCAGGCTCGTCTCGGTACAGGCGATCACATGATCGGCCGGAAAGGTCTGCTCGGCCGGCGTGCCGGCGTGGGCAGGCCATTGCATGTTCTTCGGCGGGATCTTGGTGGCGACATGGATCGTCTCCGACCGCTCGCGCAGCAAAGCCCCGATCAGCTTCTCGCTGTGGCCCTGGCCGTAGCCAAGCGCGGTATCGATGAAGTTGAGGCCGAGATCGACGGCGCGATTGAGGGCGCGGGCGGACTCGTCATCGGTCGCTCCCCGCCAATGGCTCTTGCCGATGCCCCAGGCACCATAACCGATTTCGGATACGCGAAGGCCGCTACGGCCGAAGGTTCTGTAGTGCATGATGATCTCGCTGGCGTTGGAATGAGGCGGGATGTCGCCGGTAATCTAGGGTTCGGCCTTTGGTCGTCAACCGTGGCGGCGTTGCAGAGATAGGGTGACTTCCAGTCACACAACACTCGTTGCCGCGCTACGTAAGAAACCAGAAGAAGACTGCCGACAGGAAGATAAAGGCAAACACCAGCCCCATGAACTGTCGCATGGCTTCGCTGGTATTATCGCCGAGCACGGCCAACCAGACCGGCCCGCCGGCGCCATCTTCGTCGCGCATGGCCTGGGCGGAAAGCAGCTTGCCGATCTTCGTCGCGGGACGGCTGTAGTCGTGTGGAGGCGGTTGGCGGCTGCGATCGGGTACAGGGGTGGCTGCAAGGTCCGGCGCTACCAGGCCGCCGTCGCCCGCGTCGACGATCTGCTCACGCTGCACTTCAGCGACCAGTCGGCTGCCTGTATCGTCACTTTCCGCCCGGCGGAGACGTCCCGCGCCATGGTGGAACGCCCACCGCGGCGATTTCTGCTCCACATTGGATTTCAAGTGCCGGATCGACATTGGAACCTCCCGGAGGTTCAACTATCTAGCCGGCACTTTGTTCCGCAGAGTTGGGGCGTGTCATCATCCGCCGTCGCGTCAGGTCCATGCTGCGCAAGCTGGCGTCCCATCCGGTGAAAACAAAAGAGCCCGCCGCGGGAGGAGCGGCAGGCTCTTAGAAAACCGATCAGCAACCTTGGGAGGAGGAGTGGCGCTGATCTCGCAAACGACCTTTGGGAGGAGGAGAAGGTCGTTTACCTGTCGAAGCTTTGCGGGAGGAGGTGCATCGCTTCGATGATCTGAATATACAGCGATCGCGCCGAAATCGTAGATGGGATTTCGCAAGCCAGCCATGCGTCCGGCGCGCAACACGATGCCTGGCCCCCGCGCCTCAGAGGGACACTTCCCCTCGTTCATCACGCCATTTCGATTTTACTCCGCCAAGCGCGACCATTAGGCTTCCCCGAAACCTGATGGGAGAGAGACCAATGAAAAGCGGACTTGCAGCTCTCGCATTCGTCCTGGCCTGCTCCGGAGCGGCCCATGCCCAGGACACCAGCATGAGTTTCTTCGTCACCAGCGTGAACCCAGGAAAGGGCGGCGATCTTGGCGGGCTTACGGGCGCAGACGCCTATTGCGACACCCTGGCAAAGGCGGCCGGCTCGACCGGCAAGACGTGGAAAGCCTATCTGTCCACCGACGCCGAAAATGCCAAGGACCGGATCGGCAAGGGGCCATGGTACAACGCCAAGGGCGAGAAGATCGCCGACGACGTGGCCTCGCTCCATAGCGACAAGAACAACCTCACCAAACAGACCGCGCTCAATGAAAAAGGCGAGGTCATCAACGGGCGTGGCGACACACCCAACCGTCATGACATCCTGACCGGCTCGAAGGCGGATGGCACTGCGGCACCCGATACCTGCGGCAACTGGACGATGGGCGGCGCCGACGGCGCGGCGATCGTCGGCCACAGCGACCGCACGGGCCCGAACGATTCCGCCGAAGCCAAATCCTGGAACTCGTCGCACACGACGCGGGGAGGCTGCACCATCGAAGCCTTCAAGGGTACGGGCGGCGAAGGCCTCTTCTATTGCTTCGCCGCGAACTGAAGCCTTGCGGGAGAACCAATGTAACCTTCCCTCCCAGATCATTTCAGATCTCGGGCAGTCGGCAAGGCAGAACGCGAAGGCCTCGGTCAGTTTTCCATGAAGGCGCGGGCCATGCTGTCGCGGATCGGCTTGGTAAGATAGTCGAAGAAGGTCCGTTCAGCGGTCTGGATTAGGATTTCGGCCGGCATACCCGGCGTCACGGCAAAGTTATGCACCCTTGCGAGCTCGCTTGTCGGTAGGCTGATGCGGGCGACGTAAACCTCGCGCGTCCCCTCCTGAGTCTGCACCGGCAGGGCATCGGCCGATACATAGAAGACCTGGCCGTTCAGCACTGGTGTCGTGCGCTGGTTGAGAGCCGTCAACCGTACGGTTGCCTTCTCGCCGACCTTGATGTTGTCGATCTCGGTGCGCAGCACCTGGGCCTCTATGATCAGCGGCACGTCAGCTGGCAGGATCTCCATGATCGGTTTGCCGCTTTCGATAACGCCGCCGGACGTGTGGTAATGCATCCTGATCACGGTACCGGTCACCGGTGCGTTGATCGTGGCACGGCGAAGAACATTGGTGGCCCCGCGCAACTGTTCACGCACCGTGTCCAGTTCAGCCTCTGCCTTCTGCAAGTCGTCCTGCGCCGCCTCGCGGTAACTCTGTTCGGTCTGGTTGACCTGCTGTTCCTGCTTGAGGATCTGGGAGCCCGTTTCGGAGACTTCGGACATCAGCCTGCCGATCTGACCTTCAGCGTCGGCGATTGCCCGCTGGATGGTCTTGATCTCCGTCTTGCGGATCAGGTCCTTCGCAAGCAGCGTCTTCTTGCCTTCATATTCCTCCTGCAGCAGCCGGCGCTGCTCCCGAACCGACTTCAGCTGCTCTTGGAAGCCTTGCGACCGGAATTCCAGGCTCTCGATGTTGCGTCTCAGCAAGCCGAGATCGCTCTCCAGCTTGCTCCTCCAGGTCTGGAAGCTGAGTTGCTGGCTTAGCACGATCGGGCCGATCTCCGGGTCATTTTTCAGGTGCGGGGTCAGGATCTCGGGCAAAACGATCGCTTTCAGACCGTGCGTCTGCGCGTTGAGGCGGGCGACGATCGCCTCCAGCCGTGCCCGCCGCAGAAAGAACTGACGCTCATTGGCGAGCGCCGCCGTCTCGTCCAGCAGCACCAACGGTTGGTCGACAGTCACATGATCGCCCTCGCTGACCAGGATGTCCTTGATGATCCCGCCTTCGAAATGCTGGATCACCTTGTTCTGGCCGGTGGCGACGAAGCTGCCTTGCGCGATGATGGCTGCGGCCAGCGGGGCGGTGAAGGCCCACAGGCCGAAGCCGCCGACCGTAGCCACCATCAACACCATGCCGATCATGGTGTGCCTCCAGATCGAGCGCGGCACCTCTGCGTACCAAGTCAGGTCATGTACTTTGGCTATGTCCGTCATCATCGCCTACGGAAGCTGGGGTTGGTCGATCGGGTTGCCTTCAGTATTCACGCCGCGGGCAGCAAGCGCCTTGAGAACGTCCTGTCGGTGGCCGAACAGGGCAACCGTGCCGTTCACCAGGAGCAGGACCTTGTCGACGCTGTTGAGAAGAGCGGGCCGCTGGGTAATGGTGATGACCGTGATCTTCTCGCGTTTGGCATGCGCGAGCGCCCGGGTCAGCGCCGCTTCGCCCGACGTGTCCAGATTGGAATTCGGCTCATCCAGCACCACCATGCGCGGATTGCCGAAGAAGGCACGGGCAAGCGCCACGCGCTGCTTTTGTCCACCCGACAGGGGCGAGCCGTCAGCGGCAACGACCGTCTCATATCCATGCGGCAGCATGGCGATCATGTCGTGCACGTCGGCGAGCTTGGCAGCGGCATAGATCTCCGCGTCCGTTGCATCCTCGCGCATGCGGGCGATGTTGGCCTTGATCGTTCCGGGGAAAAGCTGCACATCCTGCGGCAGATAGCCGATGCTCTCGCCGAACTGACGCTGGTCCCAGTTCCTCAGGTCCATGAGGTCGAGCCGGACGTTGCCAGAGGTCGGCAGAATGGAGCCAACGAGCATCTTGCCAAGCGTCGTCTTACCAGCACCGGAACTGCCTATCACGGCAAGAGAGTCACCGGGTTCGAGCGCAAAGGTGATGCCGTTGAGAACCACACGTTTGGTGCCCTGTGGGACGAAGAGCAACCGCTCGACGTCGAGGCGCCCTTCCGGACGCGGCAGTTTCAACCGCTCGAAGTTGAGCGGCGACGTCTGCAGGAGCGAGGCAATGCGCCCGTAGGCGGCGCGCGACTGGATAACCTGGCTCCACCCCTCGATCGCGCCTTCAATCGGGCCGAGCGCCCGGCCGGCAATGATCGAGGCGCAGATTACCATGCCACCCGTCAGTTGACCGTGGAGAGCAAGATTGGCGCCCCAACCGAGCATCGTCACCTGGGTGAGCAGTCGCACGGCCTTGGAGAGTGACGCAAAGGCGATGTTGCGGTCTTGCGCCAGAACCTGCGCTTTCAGCGAGCCGGCCATGTCCTTACCCCAGAGGTGGACGGCTTCCGGGATCATTGCCAGCGCATTGATGATCTGCGAGTTGCGGGACATCGAATCAAGATGAAGGTTCGCCTTCGTCTGGAAAGTGGTGGCTTCGCCGAAGGCGGCGGCCGTCGCTCTCTGGTTCAACAGCGTGACGATCAAAAGCAGAAATGCCGATGTGATGACGATGGCGCCGAGATGCGGGTGAATCAGAAACACCGCAACGACAAAGAGCGGCGCCATCGGGGCATCGAGAAAGGAAAGCAGCGTGCCCGACACCAGGAAGGAGCGGAGCTGCTGCAGATCGCCCAGCGTCTGATACTCCCGCCCATTGCTGTGGAGTGCTGCCCTGGCTGCCGCGCTGAGGATCGGAGCCCCGAGCTGGGCAGCGACCTCAACCGCGGTCCGCATCAGGATCATGCGGCGAATGCCGTCGAAAATCGCCTGCAGCAACACCGCACCGACGATCAGGGCGGTCAGCATCACCAGCGTGTCGAGCGAGCGGCTGGTGAGCACCCTGTCCGAAATCTGGAACAGATACACCGGGATGGCGAGTACGAGGATGTTGGTTACGATCGTGAAGATCATCACGATCATAAGGTTCTGCCGGATCGCCTTGACGCCGGCCCTGAGGCTTGCGGAAAAATCGACCGGTCCGAGGCGTTTGTGGAAGACGCCCCCTCCGCCTCCGCCGCCGCCATTGCCGCTCGACGAGCCGCCGCCATTGCCGGGGGACCGCTCGTCGGCCTTGATGGGACCGCGATCGCCATCGATCACGACCATGCCGGGCGGCGAGCTCTTCTCCTTCATCTCGGCCGTCGGCCAGATAACCGGCCGCTCGGCGCGTGGCTCCGGCTTTTGCTCGCCCTGAGACGGTTGCCGTTCCACCGATATCCGATCGCGCAGTGCAAACAGGGGTTCCGTCTTGGCCGGTGTCTCGTTCTTCGGAGGCGTCTCGACCCGGGAATTGGGCTCGGCTCTTGGAGGCCAGGCCCGCGGTGTGACGCTGGCTGCCTCAGTTGCTGTTGATGCAGGCGGGGATTTCACTGTCGCGGGTGCGATGTTTGTCGGCGTCGGGGTCGCATCGATGGCAGCCAGCGTGACGCTCGCGACTCTGGCGCCCGGTCCTGGAAGCGGGACTGCTGCCTTATTGGCCCAGTTCTCGTTTTCGTTGGCGCCGTTTGCCGCCGCTCTTCGAAGTTGGTCCGCCACCCCGTCGATCTCCTTTACAGCGCGATCCAGAATGTATTCCTGTTGGTCAAGTCTGCGGAGGAACTGCTGCCGCGCAGCGTCTGCATCCGGCTTGTCCGCCTTCCGGCCCGCGTCGTCGCCATTCGGAGAAAATGTGTCGTCGGCGTCAGTTCGTACCAGCCGGACGGGATTGATGCGGTCGGTCATGAGTATCCCCGCGCCCCGATCAAGCGACCATGCTATGCATGGGATCGCAGCTCGCCGTCTCTATCGTGTGTGATGTCGGGTTCGGCGATGCATCGTCCTGCGTCTGATCACCGGTGTCCGAGGAGAGCATGCCGTCGCCGAGGAAGACCACCGCTTCGCTCGCGAGCGCATTCGGATCCTGCCCGCCGAGGAAGGGGTCGTTCTTCACCAGCTCAGCCTGGATGAGAACTTCATCCGAATAGACCTCACCGCCCGCATAGATTGTCTTGCCGGTATCGACATCGACGATCCCGGCATAGTTCAAGAGGGCGTTCGAGCCGGTTGAAATGGTCCAATCCGCATCCGGAAGTGCCGTCAGCGCGTTCATTGCCAGCGTCACCTGGTCGCTGTCGCCGAGGATGTTGGTCTGCGAAATGTAGTTGAGACTGAGCAGATCGCCGGAAATATAGAGCACACGCAGGCCCAGCAGTCCGGCAAATGCGGCGTCGTGCATGAAGTCCTTCGACGAAGGGTCCTTGCCTTCCGCAAGGTCTTGCAAGGCCGAGAGATATCCTTCCGACATCGGGTTCACGGCGCTGGCGCCACCGGCCTCGACGATATTGGCATAGTTCCACAACAGGTTTCCGCCGGTCGAAACGGATCCGTTTCCACTCATCTGGAATCCGCCGACGGCGCCGATAAAATCGTTGTCGAGCAGGATGTTCGTCTGGTGGATGATGTTGGCGTCGAAGACGTTTCCGCCGACGAATATCAGGTCGTAGCGGAACCCCAGTTCAAGCAGCGACACCTGATTGGCGGAGGTGTTGTCGCCGGCGATGATCGAAAGCTTGGAGCCGGAGGCCGCCAGGATAGCGGTGTCGTTGTCGGACATGAACGTGAACTGCTGGAGCCAGTTCACCATCATCAGGTCGCCCTTGACCTCGGTGATCGCCCATGCCTTTGGGAAAACACCCGACTCGTTATGTGTCGTTTCCGTGGAAGCGACGTGCTTGAATGACGCGATGTTGAGCGCTTCGGTCGCCTTGTCCGCCGCCAGACTGCCGCCGCAAAGCGCGGAGCTTACCAGATCGCTGTCGTAGTAGGCATTGGTCTGGACGATGGCGTTGAGCTGAACATGGTCGCCGGCAACGGCGAGGACGTTCGACTGCAGCCAATTGTTTGTGATGACAACCTCGTTCACCAGCGTATTGCTGCCGGCCTCCAGCTCTACCGAGGCCGAGATCGCAACCTCCCCTTCGCCATGCGCAACGGCACCACTCGCCTCCTTCGGGCCCTCCGTCAGTTCAGGTTCCGGCGTTTCCTCGGTTTCGTCCTGGTTCGGCAGATGGTCCTTGAGAACGGGCGCGGTCTCCACCAGATCGCCGTTGACATAAACGCCTTCAAGCGTTGCTGCCTTCGCGACGAATGTGCTGGCGGCCAGCCCGCCCACCTGGCTTTCATCGCCGGCAGAGTAGGCATCGAGCGTCGCGGCGGTGGTCGTCACCAGGCTGGCGACGGTTTCGGCAGAGCCTGCGGGATCCTCGAGGCCTAGCGGCGAAATCTGCAGCGAGCCTTCGATGAGTTCCGCCATGACCGCACTGCTATCGATGTGCAGGACGGATTTCAGGCCGTGTCCGCCCATGTTGACATAGTCGTTGTCCGAGAGCTCGGCGGTCTGCTGACTGTAGACCACGACCGAACCCGGGGGATTGATGTGCGGGGTGCTGAAATAGGTCGACTTGAACGACGTGTTCTGCACGGCGCCATCGGTTTCCGGACGACCGTACGTCCCTTCAGAGTGTGGGTACTGCGGGAAAGGCAAGCCGGCATAGCCGTATGGAACGGGCGTATAAATGTCCGTATCGAGCGGCCGGTAGGGAACGTCGGGATTGAAGTCGTCGAGATCGTACGGCGCCTGCACTTTGACCGGGGCGGTTTCAAGGTCCTTCGGGTCCTTGTGAATCTCTCGGTTGGGGTCGAACTTCTCGTGCGCTTCGCGCATGCGGGCGTCTTCGATCGAGAGTTGGAAGAGACCGATAAAATGGGCAATCGTTTCGGTGATTTTTGCGGAGTACATGGTCAGGGCCTCTTTTTTGTCGCCGGTAGTGCCCCTAAGCGCATCGGGTCATGACGGGCTGCGCGGGAGACCCGCGCAGCCCGGTTCGAAGCCGATTGCGAATGATCGCAACCGGCCGCGTCGCTTACAATCAAGCGTTGTCGTCGTGACCGATTACGTCGGCATGGTAGTCGCCACCGACGACTGTCATGTCGATCGTGTTGCCCTGCAGGTTCGCGCCGAGCACGATCTGCTGGTTGAAGGCGTTGGTGTCGATCACGGCATCTGCCGTCGCCTGGGAGAGCCCCTCGACCACAGAGTCGCCGCCATTGAAGGAGCCCCAAGTGCCGGCATTGCCACCTGCACCACCGTCGCCATTCGTGGCAAAGCCGCCGTTGCCGCCGGCACCACCGTCTCCGCCCCAGGCGTCGCCGCCATAGGCAGCACCGCCTTCACCGCCACTGGCCCACGAGCCCGTGAGAGCAAGACCGCCGAGGCCATGGCCACCGGCCGCCGCGCCACCGGTTCCGTCACCGCCATAGGCATCACCCGTGGCTCCACCGTTGGCGCTGGCACCGCCGCCGGCACCGCCGTCACCGCCGTAGCCAACGCCTGCGCCGTAGCCGCCACCAGCCCCGAGGCCTGCGCCGAAAGCATTGCCGCCGTCGCCGGCATCGCCCGATTCGCCACCGTCAGCGCTGCCGGTCCTGCCGAGTGCAACACTGTTGCCATCGCCGCCGTCGCCGCCGTCGCCGCCGTCTCCAGCGAAGTTCAGAATCGGCAGGATGAAGCCGCCAGCGTCGCCGCCGTCACCAGCATCACCGCCGTCACCGCCGTCACCATCCCCACTTTGGACGTTGCCAGACTGACCGCCGGCGCCGGCTGTGTTGTCGCCACCATCACCGCCGCCTGCTGCGCCGACACCGAGGCCAAGACCGAGGCCAAGACCTACGCCGAGACCAGCAGCACCCTGACCACCGGCACCACCTGTGGCGGCACCACCGTTCGCGTCACCGCTTGTGCCATCGGCGCCGACGCCAACGCTGGCTGCAATACCACCAAGGCCGTGCCCGCCAGTTGCGTCGCCGTCGTTGTCGGAATCGCCGCCCTCACCCTTACCGCCGGCGGCAAAGCCGCCGACCGTGTGACCGCCGTCACCACCGGCGCCACCATCGGCATAAGCTTTGCTTCCGCCCTCGCCACCGTCTGCTCCGGACTGGATGCCGTCACCCGACTTGGCGATACCACCCCAGGCGCTGCCGTTCTGGTTCAGCGTTCCGCTGTTGTGGATGTTTTCAGCCTTGTCGTCGTCCGACATGATGGCGTTTTGGCTGAAGACATTGGCAACGTTGTTGTTGCCGTTGAGCGAGTCATTCAAGATGTCCTTGAAGCTCGTGCTGGCCATACCGTCGATCTTGGAATGGTCGATGTCGTTGAAGTCGTCGTCCGACGGCTTGTAGCCGTCGAGGTCGATGTCCACATCCACGTCGACTTTGGTCTTACTGTCGACGTCGACGTCAACGTCGGTCTTGTTTTCGTTGAAGTTGGCGTTCAGGTTGCCGTTGGCGTTCAGGTTGCCGTTACCGTTCAGGTTGGCGTTGCCGTTACCGTTCAGGTTGCCGTTGCCGTTCAGGTTGCCGTTGCCGTTGCCGTTCAGGTTGCCGTTACCGTTCAGGTTGCCATTGTAGGATTCGCTGTATTGCGACTGATCCTGACCCTGGCCTTGGCCCTGGTCTTGACCCTGATCCTGGCCTTGTCCCTGGCCCTGACCTTGTCCCTGGCCTTGGAGCTGGGCCTGGAGCTCAGCTTGCAGTTGCCCTTGACCCTGGCCTTGACCCTGGTCCTGGTCCTGGCTTTGATCCTGGCTCGGGTCCCATGGGAACAGAATATTCTTGTCCTTGCTCATGACGATCACCTCAAGTTGAGGCCGCCATAGCCGAACCGCATTCTTCTCTTACGCGGATTTGGGCCATTGGCGGGCTGCGGTTGGATTTGATGAAAGTTTGGATCCTCCGAGGCGCTTGCGCGCCTATATGCTCTAATATGCAATCAATTTAATATTGGGCTGCCTCTCCCTTTACTTGGTGGAGAGCAGCGGTTTCAGGTATGAAAAGGGCATTCTCCAATTCGCTGCAGTACTAGCCCTCAAAGGCCTGAACACGTCCTGCTCGCCGATTACGGAGGCAAGTCTGTCGCAAACAGACATGCGTTGTAAGCTGCCACTTCGGGCTAGCCTTGCCGGGGTAGCATTGACTTAGCCGCCGGTCCGCCCAATGTAGTACCTATTAGAAATTGCTTTTAAACGGATTCCTTGCACAAAGCTCAACGGCACCGAATGCGTGCGCCGCATAGCCGTATTGGGAGAATGTACTGACGACGGGAATGCGCTATTCTGAAACACTATTGTTCTTGAACAGAAGCTCGGCAGGTGCCCATGGCGAGATTTCACGACATCCTTCTCCTGATCGGACAGCTAAACTACACTTGGACCAACACGGAAAGCCTGCTCATCTATCTGATCGCCGGTCTTGCGCGCGTGGACAAGGAAACCGCGATCATCATCTTCCTGACGCTGAACACGACGCGGGCTCGGATCGAGCTGGTCGAGCGATTGGCCAAAACAAACAAGACACCTCTGAACCAACGGCAGGAAATCCTCGCGCTGACCCAGCAGCTGGGCCGGCAAGCGAAGCTTCGCAACAAATACAGCCACTGCATCTATTCCTTCGACGAGACCGGAGACCAGGCAAGCACCCAGCTGATGGCGATCTTCGACAGCAAGGACACGATCAAATACGGCAAGATCGAGCAGATCAACGATGCGGAGATTTCGCGGATCAACGAAGTCATCGAGCAGTTGCAGGTGGTCAACAGGGAAATCTGGTCGATCGTCGAGCGCTATTCCTTCCCCCGGTGAGGCGGGCAACCCGCAGGGGCGGCTGCCTGTCCGCCCACCCGGCAGTTGTTGTCCACCCTTAATTCAACCGCATTGTCCCGGCATCGCGTCCCCAACGGCGAAGCGGAGGCGGTACTGATGGCTCGAATGGCGGACGATAGGCGTTTCACGAGCCGGGAAGCGCGTATCGACGCTGCGGCGCACCGCCTGCTCGATCGGCTGCCGGCGGCCGGCCTCCTCGGCGGCCTGACGGAGTTCCTGGTATTCGGCATCAAGCAGGCCTTCGCCTGCCTTTTCGGCGGCGCCATGCTCGCCCTGATGCTCGCGACAAAATTGTTCTGGCCGGAGGACATGGGCTTTGCCCGCTATGATTTCCTTTTCGTCGCGGCCCTTGTCATCCAGATTTCGTTGCTCGTCTTCAAGCTTGAGACCGTCGCCGAAGCCAAGGTCATTCTGATCTTCCACATCGTCGGCACGGTGATGGAGATCTTCAAGACGTCGGTCGGGTCCTGGATCTACCCGGAGCCAAGCATCTTCCGCATCGGCGGCGTTCCGCTATTCTCGGGCTTCATGTATGCCGCCGTCGGCTCCTATCTCGCCCGCGTGACCCGTATCCTCGACATGCGCTACAGCAACTATCCGCCGCTTTGGGCGACGATGCTGCTCGCCTTGGCGATCTATGCCAATTTCTTTACGCACCACTTCGTCATCGACCTGCGCTACGCGCTGTTTGCGATCACGGCGGTCCTGTTTCTGCGCACGACAGTGCACTATCGCGTCTTCCGGTTTCGGCACCGCATGCCGTTGCTTCTCGGCTTTCTACTCGTCGCCCTGTTCATTTGGTTTGCCGAGAACATCGGCACCTGGTCACGCGCCTGGATCTATCCCTCGCAGCACAACGGCTGGACCCCGGTCTCGCTCCAGAAGCTCGGCGCCTGGTACCTGCTGATGATCCTGTCTTTCGTGCTGGTCACGCTCGTCCATCGCCCGCGAAACTACGCGCCGGCAGCCGGAAACGTATCGACTACGAACATCGAAGCACAGACGACGACGGACATCACTGCAGATGCGGGAAGTCCCGCGGCGTCCAGGTGAACACACCGCAAGAGTTGCAAAACACGCCTCCGTGGAAAACGATACCGAATCAATTGCTATCGCAACGGAGAGACACATGCGGCGTTTCTTTCTCGGCCTGCTGGCGCTCGGGGTTCTCGCAGTCGTCTCTCTCATTGTCCTGCCGAGCTTTGTTTCCAGCGACTGGATGCGCGCCGAGCTCAGCCGTCAGCTCTCGAGCGCGACGGGCAGTTCGATCGCGCTGAAGGGTCCCGTCCGGCTCTCCGTCATCCCCCATCTGGCTGTTGTGGCCGAGGATGTTTCGCTCGATGCGCAAAGCGATGGCGTGACGGCAGAGATTGGCGAAGTCGCAGGCTCCGTGACGCTCTCCTCGCTGTGGTCGAACCGCCTGCACGTCAAGGAGGTCAGGCTCACCCGGCCGGTCGTGGTGATACGGCAGAAACCGGAGAACGCATCGACGGTGGAAGACGGCGGGGGCGGCAATGGCGAGGCCAAGCAGAACGACCCGCTCGCAGCCCTGGTCGCCTTCCTCGAACGAAGCGCCATCGATACGATTTCGATCACCGGGGGCACGCTGAGACAAGAGAACGCCGCCGGGACAGCTGACGTTGTCAGCGATCTCGACCTTACACTCCAGGCCCCTGACATCGACGGCGAGCTTTCGCTTTCGGCCGGTGCTCGGCTTGAAGACCGGCGCTACCAGGTCGCTCTCTCCGTCTCCCCGCTTCGCCCTCTCCTTGAGCGCAAGCCCGCTGACCTCAGCCTCTCGGTGGAAGCCGACCCCCTGCTTGCGCCGGGCCTGACCGAGCTCAAGGCCAGCGGGCAGGTGGCGCTCAACAGCAACGGCAGCTACCAGATCCGCGGCGGCAAGCTGCTAGCGGGGGACGAAGAGCTCAGCCTCGATGCGCTGTTCATTCCCGGTGACCGGCCGCGGTTCCTGGCCGACCTCAGTGCCGATCAGCTGGATTTCAGCGCGTTTGTCGGAACCAGCGCCTCGGGGTCGTCACAACCGGCAGGGCAATCGGAAAGGCAGTCGGCCTCGGCCGGCTTGCAGGCACTCGCCGGCTTCGATGCCGATGTCAGCGTCACTGTGGGCGCCATTACCGTCAACGATATTTCCGCCTCCGATGCGGCATTGACGGCAACGCTGAAGGATGGGCTGCTCAGGACCCGGCTTGAACATCTCGGCATAGACGCCGGCGGCATTTCGGCCGAAATCACCGCCGACGTCCGCAAGAGCGAGCCGACGTTCAAGGGACGCGTCGCAAGCAAAGGGCTCGACATCTCCAAGCTCGCGAGCCTCGCCGGCCAATCGGTTTCACTGTCGGGAACGCTTGCGATGGATACCGGGTTTGCGTTCCGCGGGCTCGGCGGAGATGCGTTCCGAAAGACCGTCAACCTGAGCGGCACTGCGAGCCTGCGCGACGCCACCTTCGTAGCACCCGGTGTCACCGACCCATCGATGGGCGAAGTGACGATCAAGAAGCTGGCGGTCCAGATCGACGATCTTACCAAGCCCGTGCTCCTATCCGGCAACCTGGTCTGGCGCGGGAAAGCAGCCGATATCGATTTGCGACTGCCGGTCCGCGAACTGCTCTCGGGTTCGAGTGAGCTGCCCCTGACACTCGATCTGCGCATGCCAGAAGCGACACTCTCCCTTGACGGCAAGGCGGCGCTCGCGGGCAGCTATGCCGGCAAGGTGAACTTCGCGGCCACGGATCTGCGCGCGCTTCTTGCCTGGTTCGGCCAGGGCGGCGGCGACAGCGTCGAGCAATTCGCCTTCAAGGGCGATGTCAACGCAAGCCCCACCGGCGTTGCGTTTCAAAAAGCCACCTTGTCCGTCAACGGGGTCGAAGGAACCGGCAACGGTTCCGTAGAGCTGGGCACGCCCCTCAAGATATCCAGCGCGCTCCATTTCGCCGAACTCGACCTCGCGCGGCTTGCCGGTGCACGCCCCGCACCGTCGCAAGCGAAGGGCAAAGCAGGCAGCCCCACCCCCGACGCGCCGCTGGACCTGTCGTCGCTTCGAACGATCGATGCATCCATCAAGGTCGACGCGGAGAAGCTCGGCTATGGCCGCGTCTTTGCCGGACCGGTAGCAACCACCCTGGTGATCTCCCAGGGTGTGGCCAGCCTCGACCTTCCCGAAAGCCCGTTCTATGGCGGGCGGATGGCCGCAAACCTTAGAGCTGACGGCACGGGAGAGGACGCTTCGATCGCCCTGAAGGCCTCGATCGCCGGCGCTTCGGCCGCCCCGCTGCTGATCGACCTTGCAAATTTCAAGTATCTCGAAGGCGCATTGCAAGCCCAGTTCGACATCACCGGCGCAGGCGCTACGGCCGGCGCGCTCAAGCGCGCGCTTCAGGGGTCGGCGAATGTCCGCTTTTTCGACGGCGCCATCCGCGGCATCGACGTCGCCGATGTCTACAACAACCTTGTCGGCCTGATGTCGTCGGGCTTCAAGCAGAACGAAAACAAGGCGACCGGCTTCACCGAGCTTGGGGCATCCTTTGCCATCGAAAACGGCGTCGCGCGCACCGAAGATATCAAACTCATCGGCCCGCTGGTGCGTATGAGCGGCAGCGGTGAGGCAAACCTTCCAAACGACCAGCTGAACTTCCGCCTGGATCCACGCGTCGTCGCCTCACTCGAAGGCCAGGGCGCCGCTATCGCGACCGAAGGCATCGGCGTGCCTGTGATGATCGAGGGTTCCTTTGCTGCCCCGCGCATCTATCCCGATCTCTCAGGCCTGCTGAAGAACCCGGACGCCGCACTCTCGGCGCTGCAGAAGCTGGGCTTGCCGACCGGGAAGCTGAAGCTCGACGAGCTGCTCTCCGGCGAAGGAAAGGCCGGATCGATCCGCGACATCATTGGTGGCGCTATCGGCAAGCCAGCGAAAGACGGAGGCGATCAACTCTCCATCGAAGAGATCATCGGTGGCAAGGCGACAGAAGGCAGCGAGACGCCACCCGCTCCACCGGCTGAAGAACAACCCGTGACGCCGGACGTTGCCACCGAGCAACCGGCACCGGAGGGGCAGCAGCCCGACCAGCAACCGGCTGCTGAAACGGAGCAGCCTGCGGAGGAAAGCGGCACCCTGGGAAAACTGTTCAACCAGCTTCTGCAGAAGCCGGCGCGTGAATAGCCTTCCATCGCCGATCCGGCTGCCGTGTGGTCGCCGGCACTGGCGGCATCACCCCAGAAGTTCGTATCTGCGGAGGATTTCCGCGATCTGGTCGTCCTGCTCTGCGTTCGGAAGCAGGGCCGGCTGGCGGCTGGCGCCGACGGAGGCGTCCTGCAGGAAGAGCGCGCGCTTGACCATGGCCGGGGCGAAACCCAGCGCGTAGAGGTCGGTGCGAAAAGCGGTAAAGATCGCCTGCTGCTTTTCGGCTTCGCCGATCTCGCCTGCATTGAACGCCTTCAGGATGCCGGCAAGCACATGCGGCATGGCGTTGCCGAGGCCCGAAATGCAGCCGGCCGCACCGTTCAGCAGTGCCCAAAGCACGAGGTGGTCTGGGCCGGAATAGACCTCGAAACTTTCGACCTCCCTAGCAACCTGCAGATAGGCCTCCAGCGTCTCCTTTGCGCCGCCGGAATCCTTGATGCCGGCAATGTTGCCGTGGCCGGCAAGCGTGCGCGCGGTGTCGGGTTCGATGTGGTTCTGCGTGCGGGCCGGGATGTCGTAGAGGTAGACGGGTGTCTTCACGGCGTCGGCAACGGTCGAGAAGTGGCGGACAAGGCCATCCTGCGTACAGGCGATGAAGAACGGTGTGATGACAGCGATCCCATCGACGCCGATACGGTCGAATTCGCGGGCAAGCTTCACCGTCTCGAAGGTCGCCGGCATGCCGGCATTGACAATCACCTTGACCCGGCCGCCGACCTCATCGACCACCTCTTCCGTCAGGCGCACCTTCTCCTCGAAGGTCAGCGCGGTGAAGTCCCCATTGGTACCGGCGCACATGATGTTGTTGCCCGCCGCCACCTGGCGGCGGACCTGGGCGCGCGTGGCCTGGTAGTTGATGGTCTCGTCCTCGTTGAAGCAGGTCACGAGGGCGACGAAGGCTTGCTTGGTCATGCGGGCATTCCTTTGAATGGGCGCGTCTCAAGACGCGCGCTGAAGACGGGCGGCGCGATGAGCGGCCTGGACGTCGGGATCGGGGTCGAGGCCTGCGGCGAGTAGCGCGCGCGTATAGTCTTGCCGCGGCGTATCAAACACCTCGCGCACCGTGCCGAGCTCGACGATGTTGCCTTTCTGCATGACCATGACGTGGTCGGCAAAGTCGCGCACGACTGGCAGGTCATGGGCGATGAAGATGAAGGCGATGCCCATTTCCTTGCGCAGCCTGTCGAGCAACGCGATCACCTGGGCCTGAACCGAGACGTCGAGTGCCGAGACCGCCTCGTCGCAGATGATGAGCTGCGGCTCGAGCGCAAGTGCGCGGGCGATTGCGATGCGTTGGCGCTGGCCGCCGGAGAACTGATGCGGGTAGCGACCCATGTGTTCCGGACCGAGACCGACCTGCACCAGAAGTTCAGCCACGCGCTCGCGCCATTTCGCCTTGGGCAGGATATCCGGATGGATGACCCAGGCCTCGGAGATGAGCTGATAGACCGTCATGCGCGGATTGAGCGATTGCGTAGGGTCCTGGAACACCATCTGCAGGTCGCGGCGCAGCTTATAGAGTTCGGCGGGCGACATGGTGAATAGGTCGCGGCCCTTCCACAAGGCACTACCGCTATCCGGTTCGTCGAGGCGCAGCAGGATACGCGCCAGCGTCGACTTGCCCGAGCCGCTCTCGCCGACGACGGCCATGGTCTCGCCGGGCATGAGATCGAAGGACAAGCCCTTCAACGCCTCGAAGGAGCCGTAGCGCTTGCGCACGTCACGGACCGAGAGAACAGGCTCGGCGCGAGCCGCAGGTGCGTGCATCTCGCCCTTGCCGGGGGCGGCGGCAATGAGCTTTTTCGTATAGGGATGCTGCGGGTTCTTGTAAACCTCGCTCACCGTGCCGGCCTCGACCAGGACGCCTTTCTCCATCACGACGACGCGGTCGGCGATCTCGGCGACGACACCGAGATCATGGGTGATGATGAGAACCGCCATTCCGGTCTCCTGCTGCAATTCCTCGAGCAAAGCGAGCACCTCGGCCTGCACCGTGACGTCGAGCGCCGTCGTGGGCTCATCGGCAATCAGGAGGTCCGGGCGGAGCGCTAGCGCCATGGCGATCATGACGCGCTGACGCTGGCCGCCCGAGAATTCGTGCGGATACTTGTCCAGTGAGCGCTCGGGGTCGGGGATGCCGACTCGCGTCAGAAGTCGCAACGCCTCAGACGCAGCCTTGGCAGCATCGGTTCCGTGGGTGGTGAGCGCCTCGCGGATCTGCCAGCCGACCGTATAGACCGGATTGAGGTGGCTCAGCGGATCTTGGAAGATCATGGCGATTCGACGCCCGTTGACCTTGCGCCTTTCATGCGCCGGCATCGTCAGCAGGTCGGCACCGTCGAGCAGGATTTCTCCGGAGCTGATGCGTCCCGGCGGCATGTCGATCAGGTTCATGATCGCCGAGGAGGAGACCGACTTTCCGGACCCGCTCTCACCGAGGATCGCTAGGGTCTCGCCACGGTCGAGGTGGTAGGAAATGTTGCGGACCGCCTTCACCACGCCGACTGCGGTGTGGAACTCGACCGAAAGGTCGCGGACTTCCAGGAGATGGTCAGCCATTCTTGCGACCTTTCATTTCGAGGCGCCAGCGCTGCACCGGATCGAGCGCGATGCGCAGCCAGTTCGACAGGAGGTTCAGCGACATGGTGGTGAGGATGATCGCAAGCCCGGGCCAGAAGGAAAGCCACCAAGCGTTGGTGAGGTATTGGCGGCCCTGAGAGATCATCAGCCCCCAGGTGATTTCCGGCGGCTGGATGCCGATACCGAGGAATGAGAGCGCACTTTCCGCCAGCATCACATAGGCGAAATCCAGCGTGGCAAGCGTCGTCAGTGTCGGCAGCACCACCGGCAGGATGTGGCGGAAGAGGATGCGCTTGCTGGATGCGCCCATCACGCGCGCCGCCTGCACGAACATGCGCTCGCGGATTTCCAGCACTTCGGCGCGCGTCGTCCTCAAGTAGACCGGGATGCGCGTGATCGCCAGCACCAGCATCAGGTTGAGGATCGACGAGCCGAGAATATAGAGCACGATGACGGCGATCAGCAGCGACGGGAAGGACATGATGACGTCCGCGAGCCGCATGATGACCTGATTGACGCGCGGCGAGGCAAAGCCGGCGACAAGGCCGAGGAAGGTGCCGACGGTTGCCGAAAGCGCGACGGCACCTGCGGCCACCATCAGCGTGTTCTGGGTGGCAACGATCATGCGGGCAAGCAACGGTCGCCCGAGAGCATCGGCCCCCATCCACCAGACCCATCCGCGCTCCCAGTCGAAAGGCACGGCGTTGCGCCCTCTGAGGTTCTGCTTGGTCGCGAGATCGCCGAGCCAGCTCGGCCCCACGATCGCCAGGATCAGCACGAAAATCAGGAAGATCGCAGCGCATAGCGCGAACTTGTCGGCAAGCAGCATGCGGAACATGCGCATCGCGAAGCGCGGTTCTTCGGCAATGACGGTATCGGCAGTCTGGAGGGTCATGGTCGCCTCCTCAGTGTCGAATTCGCGGATCGAGCAGCGCATAGGCGAGGTCGATGAGCAGGTTCATGAGGAAGATCGCCAGAGCCGTGACGAGGATGGCGGCAAGCACGACGTTGAAATCGCGCTGCAAAATGGAATCGATCATCAACTTGCCGACCCCCGGAAATCCGAAGATGGTCTCGACGATCACTGCGCCATTCAGAAGGCTCGCCGCCTGGTCGCCGATGACGGTGATGACCGGCAGCATGGCATTGCGCAGTGCATGCACAAAGATGATCGGCCCGGATTTGACGCCCTTGGCGCGCGCCGTCTTCACATAGGCCGAGGACAGTGCCCCGATCATAGAGCCGCGCACTACCTGCACGATGATGCCGAAAGGCCGGATGAACAGAACCGAGATCGGCAGGATCCAATGAAGCAGAGACCCCGTGCCCGAAGTCGGCAGCCAGGCGAGGTTTACCGAAAACACGACGATCGCGACGATGGCGATCCAGAAATCGGGAACGGAAGCGCCGACCAGCGAGATCAGCGAAGATAGCCGGTCGAAAAAACCGCCGGCGCGGAAGGCGGCAAGCGAGCCGACGACGATCGCAGCACCGGCGACGAGCGTCATGGTGATGACGGCAAGCCAGAGCGTCCATGTGAAGGCCTCGAGCACGACCTCCAGAGCGGGGCGGGCCTTGCGCAGGGATTCGCCAAAATCGCCGGTCACGACGTCGCCGACGTAACGCGCGAATTGCATCAGCATGGGATCGTTCAGGCCATGCAGTTCGCGGAACTGCGCCTTCATCTCCGCGGAGGCTTCGACCGGCAGGAACAAGGCGGCCGGATCACCCGTCAACCGCGACAGGAAGAAGACCATGACGAGCAGCCCGACGAGCGAGATCAGACTGGCCACGGCGCGTTTTCGAACGAATTTCAGCATGGCGCCCTCGAAGGAATCCGGCGGCGGGATCATCCCACCGCCTTGATTTCTGTTGTGACTGGCGAACCGATCGTCCGCCAGGGCAGATTACTTGATCTTGATCTCCGAGAGTTGCAGCGTCCCGTTGGTCGCCATAGTCGGCTTGAAATCAAGCCGCTCGGAAACGCGCGAGAAACCGACCATGTGGAAGAGCAGGACGTCGGCGACGACATCGTCATGCACATAGGCGATCAGTTCGGACCAGAGCTTGGCACGTTCCTCGCCGACGGCAGCCGATGCACGCTTTATCAAGTCGTCAACCTTCGGATCGGAAAAGCCGGACTGCGTACCGTCGGTCGCATACTTGAAGAACATCGAGAATGACGGATCGCCCTTGGAATTGTCGTGCATGGCAGCGACGATCTGCGGACCGCGGCCTTCCTTGAAGGGCTTCGAATAGTACTGTTCGTGCTCGGCAACCTCGACGAATTTCAGCTCGACCTTGAAGCCCGCTTCCTGAAGCTGTGCCTGAATGGCTTCCATGATCTCGGTCACGTTCGGGAAGTTTGCTGAACGGGCGATGATGGTGATAGGCGTATCGACCTTCACGCCATCGGCCTTGGCTTCCTCGAGCAGCTTCTTCGCGCCTTCCGGGTCATAGGGGAAGACCTTTACGTCAGGGTTCCAGCCAAGCGTCGGCGGCGGCACGATTGCGGTCGCGAGCAGTGCGCTTTCGGGAACCAGGGTGCCGAGGAAGGCCTGGCGGTCGATGGCGATGTTGAGCGCGCGGCGAACGCGAACGTCGTTCAATGGCTCGATGTTGTGATCGATGCGCAGGTAGACGGTTTCACTGTCGAGGTAGGAGAAGTCCGTGGCCGGATTGGTGGCGTCGAGTTGCGAGATCGACGGCGAGAGATCGGCCTCGCCGGTCTGCACCATGGCGGCGCGCACCGATGGGTCGGCGCGGAACAGATATGTGGCTTCCGTGACCTCGGGTTTCGTGCCCCAATAGTCGTCGCGGCTCGTCAGCACGATCTGCTGCCCCGGCGTCCAGTTGGTGAGCTTGTAGGGACCGGTACCGACCGGCTCGCGGATGAACTCAAGCGGCGTTTCTTCGGGCACGATCGTGACGAGAGACATCAAGAGCGGCAGGATCGGCTGGACCGGATCGGCGCTGAAGTCGATCGTGTAATCGTCGACCACAGTGGGGGTCACCGTAATGCCGCCGAAATAGCGACGCGACTCGCAGGTGTTCTTGTCGCTCATGATACGGTCAAAGCTGTGCTTGACATCCTTGGCGTCGAAGGTCGTGCCATCCGAGAACTTGACGCCCTGACGCAGGTGAAAGCGCCAGCTGCCGTCTTCATTCTGTTCCCATTTTTCGGCAAGCCGCGGCATGACGCCCTTGTCGCCGCGAACATCGAGTTCGGTCAGTGTTTCGCTGACGTTCTGCATGATGACGCGACCGATGTTCGAACGCGTCGCCATGCAGGGCTCGAGCAGGTCCGCTTCCTCGGCCAGCACGATCTTGATCGGGCCGGACCCGGCAAAGGCGGGCGAAAGAGCGGAGCTCAGCATGAGCGCACTCAAGACAAACAGTTTCTTCACGGCATTTCCTCCCTGGTGAAATTCGTTCAGCCGGATGTTGCTTTTCCGGATCGCGCAGCGATCAGCGCCGCACAACCGATGAGCCCGCCACCGCAAAGGGTGGTGAGGGCAATGTGTTCCCCAAACAGCGCGAAGCCGCCGAGCGCCACGAGCGGCAGGCGCAGGAAATCGACCGGCGCGACGATCGTGGCGGGTGCGAGCGAAAAGGCGTGAGTCATCATCCCCATGCAGGCAGTTCCGACGACGCCTTGCAGCGCCAGAAGCGTCATCTCCCTCGCCCCCGGCATAACCCAGAACGGTAGAGCGAAAAAAAGCGCGATCGGAACGGTCAAGAGGAGGTTCCAGACGACAAGCGTCGATGTCGAGTCGCCCTTCGACATCGACTTCAGGATCAACTGAATGGTCGACTGGAGCACCGCGCCCGTAAGCCCAAGAAGGATGGCAAAGCTGAAGCCGGCGCCCGAGGGGCCAATGATCAGCATCGCACCCACGAAACCAAGCGCCACCGCACCGATCATCGCCGCGCCGGGCTTTTCGCCCAGCGCCAGCGCGGCGCCGAGCAACAGGAAGATCGGCGAGGTGAAGGCGATGGCCGTCACGTCGGCAAGCGGACCCCAGCTGAAGGCGGCGAAGAAGGCGACCATGGCGAGCAGCTTGAAGCCGGCACGCACCGCATGCTGACGCAAGGGGTGGCTCGACTTGAGCACGGATGGGCGCAGGACAACAAAGGGCAAAAGGATGACCGCACCGAAAAAGGCACGGAAGAAGCCAATGACGAAGGGATGCACGGCACCGTTCAGCACCCGCACGATCACCGCGTCGACTGCCGCCAGAATCGCGGCACCGACCGCGAAGGTGACAGCAATCTTGGCCCCCTGGGGGCTGGCTTCCGGCATGAGATCCTCCTCCCCGGCATCCTCTCGCCGGCTTGTCCAGACAATCCACTTTTCGCTCAAGTTTGTCAAATTAATTTGCGATGTAAAATTCATTCTAGAATTCTCACAATAAATAATTACGTAAATTCAATATATTAATGACATAAACGAGCAAACACAGGTCAATTTGTAACTTTATCAAACTTGACAACTTTGAAAATTCAGCGATTTTCGAAGCACACAGGAGGAGCCCATGAACCCTGAAGAAATCGCCCGCGGCATGAATGGCCTGCTTCAATCCGCCTCCCCCGGGCGCATGGAAGCGCTCTTGCCTTCGCCGATGATCCAGAACCATGCTGCCTTTCTGCATCTGCTTTCAGATGGCGCGCTCGCCTGCGCCTGGTTCGGCGGTACGCTCGAGGGCAAGTCGGATATCTCGATCTTTGCTTCCGTCCTGCCAAAGGACGCTACGCAATGGGGTCCGCCACAGCGCCTGAGCTTTGACCCTGCGCATTCGGAGCAGAACCCGGTGCTCTTCACCGCACCCGACGGCAGGCTGTGGCTCTTCCACACGTCCCAACCCTCCGGCAATCAGGATGAGTGCCGGATCCGGATGGCAGAGATCCGCCGCGATGCATCCGACCCGCTGGCACTGACGACGACCGAGGGCCGCTATCTCGACCTCCCGCGTGGATGCTTCATCCGCGCGCCCCTCGTGGTCCGCGGCGACGGCGCATGGATGCTGCCGATCTTCCGCTGCGTTCAGCGCCCCGGTCAGAAGTGGAACGGAAGCCACGATACCGCGGCCATCGGCATCTCGCTCGACCAAGGGGAAACATGGCAGCTCGAAGAACTGGAGCGTTCCATTGGCTGCGTGCACATGTCGCCGGTATCACTCGGCGATGGCCGCCTTACCGCCCTCTTCCGCCGGCGGCAGGCCGACTGGGTCTATAGGACCGAGAGCCTCGACGAGGGCCGAACCTGGTCCGCGCCCGAGGCAAGCGACGTCCCGAACAACAATTCCTCGATCGCCGCCCTGCGCCTTGCCGATGGTCGGATCGCGATGATCTGCAATCCCGTCAGCGCGGCCGACACCGCCGAGCGGCGCACCTCGCTTTACGACGAAATCGGCGAGAACGACAGCCGCCCCGACGCAGACCCCACGGGCGGCTGCGTTCCAATCTGGGGTGTCCGGCGCGCGCCGGTCGCCCTCTGCCTCTCCGAGGATGGCGGCAAGACCTTTCCCGTCCGGCTGCTGATCGAAGACGGCCCCGGCACGTGCCTTTCCAACGACTCGACCGACGGCCGCAACAAGGAGATGTCCTATCCCTGGCTGCTTGAGGGACCGGACGGGGCCGTGCATCTCGCCTACACCTACCACCGGCGCGCCATCAAATATGTTCGCCTGGCCCCTGGCTGGGACCACGCCGACCAACGGAGACCTTCATGAGCAACATCATCGGCATAACCATGGGCGACCCGTGCGGCGTCGGCCCCGAGATTTCGGTGCGTGCCCTCGCCGACATGTCGCAGCAAGAGCGCGACACGATCCGGATCTACGGCAATCTCGCCACGCTCGAGGCGGCCCGTGCGGCCCTTGGCCTCGAGATTGATCTCACCGCACATGTCGTGGATCTGCCGATCGAGGGCGCGCCGCTTCCCTGGGGACAGTTGAGCCCGGTCGCCGGCGACGCCGCCTTCCGCTTCATCGAAATGGCGGTGCGCGACGCCGAAGCCGGCGTCATCGGCTGCATCGTGACGGCGCCGATCAACAAGGAAGCCCTCAACCTTGCCGGTCATCACTATGACGGCCACACCGGCATGTTGCGCAGCCTCACGGGATCGAAGGCTGCCTACATGCTGCTTGCCTCCGAGCGCCTCAAGGTCATCCACGTTTCGACCCATGTGGCGCTGCAGGAAGCAATCCGGCGCTCGACGACCGAACGGGTTCTCGCCACCATCCGCGCCGGCGACGCCCATCTGAAACGCATCGGCTACGCGGCACCCAAAATCGCAGTCGCCGGCATCAATCCCCATTGCGGCGAGAACGGCCTTTTCGGCACCGAGGATGACGACCAGATCGCGCCGGCCGTCACGGCGGCGCGGGCAGAAGGGATCGATGCCTATGGCCCGATCTCCGCCGACACGGTGTTCCACCGCGCCTATTCCGGCGCCTTCGACCTCGTGGTCGCGCAGTATCACGACCAGGGGCACATCCCGGTGAAACTCGTCGCCTTCGATACCGCCGTGAACGTGTCGGTTGACCTGCCGATCGACCGAACCTCGGTCGATCACGGCACCGCTTTCGACATCGCCGGCCAGGGCATCGCCAACCACGGCAACATGAATTCCGCCATCGCCTATGCCCGCAAGCTCGTCGCGGGTGACGCCAAGCGAGGATGACACGATGACCATCGCTCCCCTTACCCTTCACCAGCCGCGTCGCCTCGCCGTCGGCGCCGGCACGATCGCAGACGTCGGCACCTGGGCGGCCGACGCCGGTTCGGTGCTCGTCATCGCAACGCCGATCACCGCCGGCTTCGTCGATCGCCTGACGCTTTCGGGCCGCGTCACGGTGTTTGACGCCATCCCGGGCGAACCCGATGTCGATACGCTCAACGCCGCGCTCGACGCTGCGCGTCAAAGCAAGCCGGACCTCATCGTCGGCCTTGGCGGCGGATCGGTACTCGACGTCGCCAAGCTGGTTGCCGTGCTTTGGGACTCGGAGCAGACGCTTGCCGATGTCGCCGGGCCAAACCGGGTTCTTGGCCGCAAAACGCGCCTTGCCCAGGTCGCCACGACCGCCGGCACCGGCTCGGAGGCCGGTATCCGCTCGCTGATCACTGATCCCGCCAAGGGGAACAAGATCGCGGTCGAAAGCCCACACATGATCGCTGACTTCGCCGTTCTCGATCCGGAACTCACCTATTCGGTGCCGTCGGCGGTAACCGCGGCCACCGGCGTCGACGCCATGGCCCATTGCGTGGAAGCCTTCACCAATCGGCGCGCCCATCCGATGATCGACGGCTTTGCCCGTATGGGCTTCAAGCTCGTCGGCAAGTATCTCGCGCGCGCAGTCAGGGATGGTGCCGATACCGAGGCACGTGAAGGGATGATGCTTGCCTCCTACTACGGCGGCATCTGCCTTGGCCCGGTCAACACCGCTGCCGGACATGCCATCGCCTATCCGCTCGGCACGAGGCTTCGCCTGCCCCATGGCCTGGCAAATGCCATCATCTTTCCGCACGTGCTCGCCTTCAACCAGCCGGTAGCCGTGAGCAAGACGGCGGAAGTCGCCCAGGCCTTAGGTCTTGGCGAAAATCTGTCCCCCCGGGAACTCCTGGATGCAGCATGCGGCTTCTGCCGCGATCTCGGCATCGAAATGTCGCTTGCCGCCCACGGCGCAAATGCCGACGACTTGCCGCTTTATGCCAGCGAGGCCCATGCCAACCGCCGGCTGATGGACAACAATCCCGTCGATATGAGCGTCGAAGACGTGCTCGCCGTCTACAGGGCAGCCTTCTGACCCACCGGCCACTGCAAAAATCAAACCCCGGCAGCAGCCGGGGTTTTCGCATTCGAGATCACTATTTGGTCGCCTGGAACAGGCGCTCGCGGGACCCGGCGAGGTGGTCTTGCATGAGTTGTCTCGCCTTTGCGGCTTCGCGCGCGGCAATGGCTTCGGCAATCGCCTCGTGCTCCGCGAAGACGCGCGTCAGCCCGGTGGTCTCCCGCTTGACCGAAGCACCGTGAAACCGCATGCCGACGGCGATATGGTCCTTCAGCGCTTCCATCGCCGTGAAGAAATAACTGTTCTGGGCGGCGCGCGCGATCGCGAGATGAAACTGGAAGTCCGCATCCTCCCGGTGCGATTGCCGGTTGGTGGCGTCCCGCATCAGTTCCAGTGCCTGACGGATGGCGGCCAAGGTGGCAGCGTCGTGCCGCTCGGCCGCAGCTGCAGCTGCAGCCGGCTCGACCGTCAGGCGGAACTCGTAGCAGTTCAGAAGATCGGCGACGTTCTCCAACTGCCCGAAGCCAAGCGGCTCACGCATGCCGACAGCGCGAACGAAGCTGCCAGCGCCGCGCCGCGAATAGATGAAACCCTGCTCGCGCAGCCGGCGCAGCGCTTCGCGAATGATCGGGCGGGAAACCTCGAACTCGCTTGCCAGATCGTGCTCAGTCGGCAAGCGCTCGTCCGGCTTGTAGGCGCCGGATTTGATCGCTCGGTGCATGCGCTCAAAGACGAGATCGCCGAGGCTCTTGCGTGCTGTTCCGTTCTCCAGTCCCATCCGTCATCCCATCTTGCGGAGGACAGCCTCCGCGATTTCCTTCAGCGTGTCCGGCACGCCGAATCCGCCGGACTTGGCGATGATGCAACGTCCATCGACCTCAGCCAAGCCCAGGCCCGGCAGGCACTCACCAAGCAGGCGAAAGCGCTGAACGCCCATTTTCTTCAGAACCGCCTCTGCGGTGGCGCCACCGGACAGAAGCAGCGTTCCTGCCGCTTCGACAAGGCCCTGACAAACGCTTTCAGCAAGCGCCTCGGAAACCGCCTCCGGCGTCACCTCCCCTTCGCCCGGCACCGCCTGAACGAGGGTGATCGCGCCGCCAGCGTCGCTTGACCCGACAAGCCGCCCATTCGGCGCCGGCAGGTAGGAAAGAGCAAGGACACTGCGAAGCGCGTCGATCTGGGCAAGGGTAATCGGGTCGCGGGACCCGATAACGAACAAGGCCGGGCCACCCGACATTTCGGCAGCGCTTGCTTCCTCTCCGTCACTCATCCGCTCGGCAAGCGCTTCGGCCAGGCCACGCGCTCCGATCAGCAGATCGGTGCCGCTTCGCTCCGCCTCTTCGAGCAGAGCGCGCATTTCGGCCTCGGTGGATGCATCCGGGATCAAGGCTCTTGCCGCATGCCGGCCGAGCCTCTCGGCAACGGAAATGGGCGCATCCACCCCAAAGCCTTGAACGCGGCCGGATGTCACCACCCGGCCAAAGGCAGGAATGGCCGGCGCCACTAAGGCAGAATGGAAGAACATCGCATCGAGTTCGGCGGCAATGTTGCCTTTCAGACGAGAGTCGATCTTCTTGAAGATCCGCCAACTGGAAGGGAGCGCGCCGAGAGCGGCTGCGGCACGTTGCCTGGCACTTTCGGCGCTCAGTTCGCGCGAGCCGAGATTGATCGAGAGCACGTCCGGACCTGCCCCCAGAGCATCGCCGATCGCTTCGATCGCCAATGCGACTTCGACATGGAAGCCCCTCGCAGCAAACGGCGCCGCGGCATCCAGTGCGCCGGTCAGGTCATCAGCGACAATGGCGAGCATCTGATAGATCCAAACGATTTGTTGTTATCTTTATAACTATTCTTTCGATTGAAATGTCAAACTTTTTTTGTTCTAATATTACAACTCTAGACCATTCTGATCGCAGGCTGTCGTCATGCGACATGGTGCCCGTTGCAGGTCTGCTTCATCCCGCGATGAGCAACGGCCAGCAGGGAACTGAAAGAGTAGAGCGCATCGGGCGCCGGCTGATCTTCGTGGATGATTGTGATCCCCTAGCACGCAGATTTCAGATAGGATAACGGATCGGGACCAGGGTCGGCGGAACCGGAAGCTTGCGGTTCCTGTTATCGGCGCTTGCAAAGTCGCGCGACGACCGTCGGGCCGCGACAAGTGACCTGCGCGCCAACCAATGGGCATGACGAGTTTAAAGTGGGTTCGCAATGACGATGAACACGAAATCCAACGATGCTGCAGCCAATCGCCTCAAGATAGGTTTCGTGCTCGCCCGGTCGTTCACACTCTCGGCCTTCGCTCTCTTCATCGACACGCTTCGGCTGGCGAGCGACGAGCTCGATAAATCGGGCCGCGTGCGTGCCGATTGGCAGGTGCTTGGCAACACCCGCCATCTGATCGCATCCAGTTGCGGGGTACAGGTGGCGCCCACGTCTGACCTCGTCGATCCCGGCCAGTTCGACTACATCGTGATGGTCGGCGGCCTGCTCAAGAACGAGCACCCGATCGACAACGAGACGATCGCTTTCCTGAAGAAGGCAGCCGCGAAGAAAGTGCCGTTGATCGGCCTGTGCACCGGCACCTTCATCCTGGCGGAAGCCGGGCTCATGGCGGGGCACGTCGTTTGCGTCAGCTGGCTCCACTATCAGGCGTTCCGCGAACGCTTCCCGGACTTGAAGGTGCGCTCGGACCGCCTCTTCAATCTCGACCGCACCCGCGGCTCTTGCGCCGGCGGCAGCAGCGCGGCCGACATGGCCGCCCACATCGTGCGCCTCCACATCAGCAGGGAGGCGGAGCGCAATGCGCTGGAGGTCCTGCAGATCGACAAGGCCCGCTCGCATCTTCATGTCCAGCCGAGGAAGCCGCTCGCGATCGAGAGCAACGACCCCCGCCTCAACGCTGCGCTTATCATCATGGAGCAGAATACCGAGAACACGCTCTCGATCCCTGAGCTGGCGGCCTCCGTCGGTCTGTCACGCAGGCAACTCGAGCGCCTGTTCATGGAAAAAGCCAAGATGTCGCCCGCGCACGTCTACAGGAAATTCCGGCTGGAACGCGCCAAGCACCTTCTCGCCCAGACCGATGCCTCGCTCATCGAGATCGCCCTCGAAGTCGGCTTCGAAAGCGCGGGGCATTTCTCCAGGACATTTGCCAAGACCTTCGGCCAGTCGCCGCGCCAAATGCGCGCGACACTGCCGAAGTGAGCCTTGCATTACCACTCGGGGTGCCTGGCCACGATAGCCGATTGGCTAATGACCTCCCCGAACGGACGTAGCCGAATTGCAGGCTCACCTTTTGCCGCAACCGCCTTCAAAATAGCTCGCGATGCGCGCTCGTACACGTCGCATGATCGTGCTGCGAGGGATGAAGTCTATGGGAGTGATGGCGATGGCGGAAACTCGTCTTTTGTCGGAAGAGGCACCGAACGCGAACTCCAATCAGAGCACAGTTGCCGGCGGACATCTCGCACTGGTCCCGACGTGGCTTCCACTCGACATAGCGCCGGCGCAGAACTCCGCCGGAAGCGGCGGCGACGGCACAAGCCTGGGTACGATCGGCAGCAACACGCTGGCAATGTTCACACCGTCGAACGCGGCAATCGCCGGCTCGCACACGGACGCCGATGCGCACCAAGGCAATACCGCACTGATGAATCAGCACGTCACCGAGATGGCGGGCATCGGCGGTGAAGGCGGGAATGGTAATGTTGCCGGCGGCCACGGCGGCGGCAGCGTGGCCGGCGGTGGCGGCGACGGCAGCTTTTTTGGCGGCCTCGTCAGCACCGACACCGCGGTGTTTGCGCCTTTGAACCTGGCTGTCGCGGCCGGTCAGGGTTCGACCTCCACGGCCGGACAAACAAACAATGCCGCCTTCCTTCAAGGCGCCACCCAGATCGGCGGTGTTGGCGGCTCCGGCGGGGATCATAACGTTGCCGGCAATACCGCGCCGGCCCAGCCGCAGGGCGCGACGTTCATTTTCAATGGCGACGCCTACGCGGGCCATGGTGGTGACGGCACTTTCATCGGCAGCATGGTCGACGTGAACGTCGCTGTGTTCTCGCCCATCAACATTGCTGTCGGCGCGGCCGGCGGCGATGCCCACGCCACGCAGTCGAACAACGTGATCTTCGACCAGGGCGGCGTGCAGATCGCCGGCATCGGCGGCAAGGGCGGTGGTTTCAACCTCTCATCGGACACGATCTTCACCGGAAGCGGGGTCGCCGGCGGCGGCGGTGACGGCTATTCGAACGGCAGCGCAGTCGACGTCAACATCGGCTACTTCCACCCGCTCAACATCGCCGTGCCCGCCGGCGGCACCGCCGAGGCGGACCAGCTCAACCACCTGCTCGTCGACCAGCATACACTGCAGATCGGCGGCATCGGGGGAGCGGGCGGCGAAGGCAACATCGCCGAGACCAATGCCGCGCTGATCGACGACGTCCTGCACGGCTGACCCGCCGCATTCCAGATCAAGCCCAACAAGCGGCTCTGGCGCCACGGAGACATGGCGTTCTGCCACCATCACCCACGGCCAATATACTTGAAACCGCGCGCCGCCGGAGCGCTTGACGCCGGCCGAAGCCTGAAGCGCGGGCGGACCCTACCCAAAGGAACGTCCCCGAATGTCCGGCTGGTTCCCCCCGATGATCACGCGCACCATATCTTCGCGCTGTCCCCCGCTGCGGCGGTGTGCTGTGGCATCGAACCGTCCAAGACTACGGGGCAACAAGTAGAGGAGCGACGCTATGCCTATCTCGCAACTAACCACCGACACGATCAACTTCACCAATCCCGTCGCGGGCGACGCGAGCGCCGGCAACGGCGGCGACGGCACCAACAACGGCGATATCAACTACACCCCAGTTGTCACGGTTGCCCCGACGCAGACCGTCGTCGGCTCAGTCCCCACCGTCGACAACGGCGATGACGTCGGCCAGGCTGCGGCCTGGGGCACCGGCAGCGCTGATGGCGGTGGCTTCATCCAGGTACCGATCGCCGTCCTTGCTTCGCTTACCAACAGCGGTGCAGGCGGCGCAGGCGGCAATCCGACCTCGAGTGGCGACCAGAGCAACACCAGCGGCGGCAACACGGCAACGGTAGGTGCTAACACCACCGCTACGCAAACCACGACCCTGCTCGCCGACCAAGGTGCGACGATCATCTCGGGCATGGGCGGGGCTGGCGGCAGCGGCGCAACGGCGCTCGGTGGCGATATTTCCGCCGCTCTGGTTCATTCGAACCCGATCTCGGAAACCACCACGACGACTACCACCACGGCGGTCTCGAACGTTCTCGACAATTTCGACAACACATTAGGCAACATCAGCGACATCGGTATCTGAGTCGCTCGACAAGGATCGCCGGCCATGGCCGGCGATCCTCCTTTCACCTGTGTCGCGGCGTGCAAGAACGCTACGGGACCTTTGAGTTGCATTTGGCCACGGATCGAGCCCGAGCAAAAGAAGCCTGAAGCAGCCAAGCCGACCGCATCAGCATCGATCATGCCGATCCGATCGAGATCCGATAATGACGACGAATCCGACAGGGGCGCAGCACTCTCCAACCCATCTGGTCCTGGCTCTCAAGGCCTGCACGGGAGCGTTCCTGCTGGTCTTCCTCTATAGCTGCGCCTACAACCTGTTCCTGCTGGCGCCTTCCATCTACCTGTTGCAGATCTACGATCGCGTCCTGTCGAGCCGCAGCGCCGACACGCTGTTGATGCTGACGCTCATCATCGCGGCAGCGGTGTTGGTCGGCTCGATCCTGGATATCGTTCGCCGCGCCGCGCTGTCGCGGATCGGCAGCTGGCTCGATCACCGCTTGCGGCCCGTCGTGCTGACGGCCTGCTTCGAATATGGCGCCCGCACCGAAACGAACCTCGCCAACGATTGCTACCGCGACCTATCGATCCTGCGCCAGTTCCTCGACGCCCCGGCCAGCTCGCTGCTTTTCGACGTTCCCTGGGCGCCGATCTTCCTGCTGCTTCTGTTCCTAGTCCATCCGTTGCTCGGAACCATCGGGCTATTCACCGCGCTCACCTTGCTGCTGCTCGCCATCGCGACGGAATTCGCGACCCGGCAGCCGTTAATGAAAGCGAACCTGGCGCTCTCCCGCAGCCACATGCGTTTCGCGACGGCGTTGCGGTATATCCAGGTCATCCGCGCGATGAACATGCAGAATGGCGCCGCCCAACTCGTCTATCGCGACGCCGAGACCGCACGACAGGCGCAAGACGATGCGATGAAGCGCACCGAAACCATTCTCGGGCTCTCGAAATCGGTGCGCATGCTGGCGCAGATCCTGATGATGGGATCCGCAGCCTGGCTCGTCCTGGAGGAAAGCGGAAACCCCGGCATCATCTTCGTCTCCAGCCTGCTTCTCGGTCGCGGGCTTGCCCCGATCGAGGGCGCGATCGGCGGGTGGCGCGCCGTGGCCTTCGCCCATGCCGCATTCAATCGCATCAACGCGATGTTGATATCGATCGCGTCGCAGGAGAGCGCACGCACGATACCGATGCCCGAAGCGGGCGGGCTCGTGCTCGACCGCGTCGGTTACATGCTTCCTTCGGGCAACCGTCAGATACTGAATGCCGTTACTTTGCGGCTGGCGCCGGGCGATTGTCTTGCGCTGATCGGTCCATCCGGTTCCGGAAAGTCGACGCTTGGCCGCATCATAGCGGGCGTTCAGCCGACGACCTGCGGCAGCGCCCTGCTCGGCGGCGTCGATATTGCCACCCTCCGGCTCGGCGGCGGCATGCGTCATGTCGGCTACCTGCCGCAGGACATCGAACTCTTCGGCGGCGCGGTGAAGGACGTCGTCGGCCGGCTCGACGGAACCGACGTCGGCAAGGTCATCGAAGCGGCAAAGCTTGTCGGGCTGCACGATGCGATCATGCAACTGCCTCAGGGCTACGAGACGGATGTCGGCGATGGCGGCGCGACCCTGCTTCGGGCCCAACGCCAGCAGCTGGGACTGGCGCGCGCGGTTTACGGCAATCCCGCCCTCGTCGTCCTCGACGATCCCAATTCCAGTCTGGATTACGACGGCGAACGCCGATTGTTTGCAGCAATCGCCCGCATGCGCGCCATGGGGATGATGATCATCATCATCACGCACCGCATGGGCATTCTCCCGGTGACCAACAAGATCGCGATCATGCGCAATGGCACGATCGAAGCCTTCGGCGACAGCGACTGGGTCTTCGATACCTATCTGCAGCCACCGGCCCGAGCGGGCACGTGAGAAGGGAGGCGCGAGAACGATGGAGCTCATCAAATCCGACCTGACCCGACGCGGCCCTGAAATTGTAGGCTATGCCTGCGACGCCAATGGGATAGCCGGGCCCCAGCCCTCCACAGCGGTCTCCACCCGCCTTCCGGTGACGCTTGCCGAAGCCTCACCGATGTCGCGGCTGCGGCATGTCGCCTGGACGGGAAACCTGCTGATCGGCGTCTTTGTTTTCGGCCTGGGCATCTGGTCGGTTCTCGCACCGCTCAGCAGCGCCGCGATCGCGTCCGGCGTCGTTGAAACCGAGGCGAACCGCAAGACCATCCAGCATCTCGAAGGCGGAATCGTCAGGCGGATCCTTGTGCGCAACGGCGATGCCGTGTCCGCCGGCCAGGTGCTGATCAAGCTCGACGATACGAAGCCGCGTTCGGAACGGGACAGCCTTCGCGGCCAACTTTGGGATGCGGAGGCGCGACAGGCGCGGCTCACCGCTGAGCAGAACGGCTGGGATCAGGTCGCCTTTCCCCCCGATCTCGTGGAGCAAGCCGGCAACTACCGGGTGATCCACGACATTCTCGACGGTCAGCAGAATATATTCGATGCCCGTCGCCAGGTGATGCAGTCCGACATCGTGATCACGCAGCAGAAGATCAAGGAAGTGCTGGAGGAAGTCGCCGGACTGAGCGCCCAGAAGGCGTCCCTGATGGAGAGGAGTGCCATTTCGCGCCAGGAGCTTGAGACGGTTTCGGCGCTCACCGCGAAGGGTCTCGAACGAAAGAGCCGGGTTCTCATCCTGGCGCGGGAAAGGGCCGACATCGGCGGTCAGATCGGCGAAGTCTCCGCGCGCATATCCCGCGCCCACCAGGTTATCAGCGAGTCACAGTCCTATATCGTCAAGCTGCGCAGCGACCGGCTGAATGAAGTCGCGCTCACACTGCGCGATACGGAAAACCAGCTGGCGCAGCTGCGTGAGCGTTTGAACGCCATCGATGATCAATTGGCGAGAACCGAGATCAGAGCGCCCGACGACGGAGTGATCATGGATCTACGTGTCCACACGACAGGCGGCGTCATCGGCGCTGGAGAGCCGTTGGCCGACCTCGTGCCGGACGCCGGCGCACTGGTCGTCGCGGCGCGGGTGAAGCCGGAAGATATCGCCCAGGTCCATGCCGGGCTCGAGGCACAGGTTCATCTCATTCCTTACAACCAGCGGCGGGTACCGCTGCTGAAGGGCACGGTCGCCTATGTGTCCGCCGACCATCTGGTCGACCGGCAAACCGGCCACACCTACTACGCGGCAACAATCCGCGTTACCGATGAGCGGCTAGGCCATATGCCGGGCGTGGAGATGGTACCGGGCATGCCGGTGCGGGCCATGATAGAGACCGGTACGAGCAGCGTGGCGCTTTACGCGCTGCGTCCGTTGCTTGACAGTTTCAACACCGCATTTCGCGAGAACTGAGGCGTGCCGCGCGGAACGCCGTGGGCGTACCACATGGGCTCTGTTATCCGGCCCCGCGATCATATGTGCCAGTCGGTTCCCGGAAGGACAGCTGCGATGGGCAAACGTAAGTTCAATGACGACGAAGTCCTGGAGATCCTCAAGGAGCATCAGTACGGTGCGACCGTAGCCGATGTCTGCCACCGGCATGGCATCAGCCAGCCGACTTTCTATCGCTGGCAATCGCTGCAAAGCAGGGGCCCCAATTTCGATGCGGAGCGCGTAAAGGCGCTCGAACTGGAAAATCAGAAGCTCAAGAGGCTATTGGCCGAAGCCATGCTGACGGCCGCAACGCTCAGCGAGATGCTCGAAAAGACATCACGTTGACGATGCTGCTGCCGTTGGTGGCGACGCCATGACCGTTGCCGGCGGTTCCCCGGTCTGCAAGCAAGGCGACGACCTCGGTGCGGTTCTGCACCTGCAATTTGCGCATGATGTGCTGCAGATGCATTTTCACCGTATGGTCGGAAAGATTGAGCTTTCCAGCGATCACTTTGTTCGAAGAGCCGCATCGCAATTCCGCGAGCACGTCCGCCTCGCGCGGCGTGAAGTCGGCGAGCGCAAACTCGCTTCGATAAGCGCTGATCGGCACCCTTTCGATATGACGAGCGGCAGCCGCGCATTCGGTGAGCGCGGCAAGCGGGTCTGGACAGAAGATGCCGCCGGCAAGGACCAGCCGCAAGCCGGCAAGCGCAAGCTCGATCCGCAAGGACGTCGTGAAGAAGCCGCGAACTCCAAGCTTGAGGACATCGGCAGCGGTCGTCCTGTCGTCCGTGTCCGAGAGCACCGCAACCGGCACGTCCGGAAAGCGCTTGCGGATTTCCGCAAGCTCATCATGCAAGTTGCACCCGCCGTCGTTTCGAGCGCTCAGGTCCAGCACGATTAAACGCACATCGTACCCGAGCGCCTGGTCCAGGCTGTCGGTCGAGACCATATCGATAAAATTCCAACCGGAGAGTTCGTATTCGAGAACGGCAACGATGACGCTGCGCACGAGCGTCTGGTGTTCTATCACAATCCCGGTCGGCGTACGGTCCTTGCGGCACGGCGTTCCTGAACTGATGGACATGCGTCACCCCCAGGATTCGTTCGCGACAAGTTGCGGTGCCTAAAATATTTCCGTTCTGATAGTCTGTCATGAGAAAATCAGAATTAATCCGATCGGGCTGCATCAGCAACAGATTGAAAATACTATATATTTCTCGAAGCGCCGATAAAGCTTGTAACATATATTGAGCAGCGAGCCTGAGAACCTCTCGGAAAGAAGGTAGCAACGCGCAACCCTCAGTCAATATTCACGCGCTTGCGCACGCGGGCCGCGCACAATTGTTTGAGCAAAAGCGCTTTGAGTGTCCGGTCGGCCTGACGATTGTCGATATCTTTAAAAACCGAAGGACTGTTGCGTCGGTTCGGGCGCTTGCCCCAGATGTATGCCTTCCAGCTCCAGCATGCGGGTCTTGGTGGTGGAACCGCCAGGCGCCGAGAACCCACCGATCTTGCCGCCGGCGGCAAGTACCCGGTGACAGGGGATGATCAGGGACACCGGGTTCTTGGCCATCGCCTGACCAACGTCGCGCGCGGCTTCCGGGCCTGCGCCCAGTTCCTTTGCCAGCGCGCCATACGTGGTCGTCTGCCCCCAGCGCAGCTGGCGGGTCGCAGCATAGATGCGCTGGAAAAGCTCATCCTGCCCTTCCAGATCGACCGCAAAGCCGGAGAAATCGACCTCCTTGCCATCAAAGTAGCGTTGGACGGCCTCCACTGCCTCCCGGATTTCGGGTGTCGGCTGGGAAGCCTCGGCGGCCGACAGACGCCGCAACAGCAGCCGCTGGGTTGCCTCTGCCGCCCGGGTCGGCAGTTGGAATCGCGTGATGCCCACATCGTTCCAGGCGATGCCGCAGAAGCCGGCCGCAGTCTCGAAGATGAAATAGCGATGTCCTGCCTGCCCCATCCGTATAGCCTCCCTGTGTCTCTACTATCAAAATCGTGCCGGAGGGCGACGAATTCAACCCGTTTCCTGCCTCGGTGGCCGCCGCTTACGGGCTGCTCGACATCAAGCGCAGGTCGAAAGCGCAGCCATTTGCGAAAGCTTTACGGTTGTCGGGCAAGGTTCCGCACCAACATCAGGAGACGACGGTGGACATCCTGCATACCCCGACGATCATGCTCAGTTCGTTCGCGACGCTGGTGGTCTTCGCCGTTTTCTTCGGCCTTGCCTGGCGACAGGAGCGCAAGAGCCTCGAACTGCTTCTGTGGTCCTCGGCCTTCTCCATCGGCGCGGTCGGCTTCGTCCTGCTGACGCTGCGCGGTGATGGCTACAACTTTGTCACCATTTCGCTCGGTAATGCGCTTGCGGTACTGGCGCTCGCGATGATCTGGCTCGGCCTGCGCGCTTTCGTCCGCCGGGCCTGCCACCGGCGGCACTCCAGCGGCGGCGCTGTTTTCGCTGAAATCCTCAAGGGGCGGCTCAGCGCCGAGATCGCCGAACCTCTCCTGATTTTCCGCGTCGTGCGTGCCGCACCATGAAGACGGGACCGGCCGCATCGGTTTGACACTGTTTACACAGCAGAAAAATAGGGATATTTGTTATCCTTAATATGCACCTTGGCATCCGCCGGACGAAGACATGATCCTCAAAAGCCAAGTCGAATGGGCGTTGCACTGTTGTGCCATTCTCGCCGGCCTGCCTGAAGGCCGCTACCTCTCAACCAAGGCGCTGGCGGAATTTCACGGGCTGCCCAAGGAGTATCTGTCGAAGGCGCTGCAGAGCCTTTCGCAGGCCGGTCTCGTCCACACGACCCTCGGTCCATCGGGCGGATACCGGCTGGCAAAAGCGCCGGCCGAGCTGACCTTTCTCGAAATCGTCGAGGCGGTCGAAGGCAGATCGAGAACCTTCGTCTGCACCAATATCAGGGCCAACAATCCCTGTCGCGCACCCGGCTACTGCGAAGAGACGCCGTGCGCGGTGGCGCGCATCATGTGGGAGGCCGACGAAGCCTGGCGCGACAAGCTGCGCAGCGTGCGCCTATCCGACCTGATCGAGATCCTCTCGCAGGAAATTCCCTCGGATCTCTTGAAACGGAGTTTCGCGTGGGTTCTAGAGCGCGCCGGCTGAGCGAAAACCGGCGTCTGTGCCGGCAGGCGGCACGTAGAAATAGGCCTGAGGCGGCGGCGCAAGCGAGAGACCCTCTAGACGGCATTGTTCATGAACGCGGTCGATCACCTCGTTGCGTGCCGGCGTCCGCTCAGCCGGGTTCTTGACGCGAAACTGCAGTTCGACCTCGACGGCCACGGCGTCGATCGCCTTGAGGGCGACGACCGGCGGCGGCTCGCGCACGATCAGGCCGCACCCTTGCAGAGCTCTCTGCATCGTTTCTTCGATCCGGCGTGGCGGATGATCCGCGGCAAGACGGATCGACAAAGCGATCTGATGGGTCTCGTCCGGACGGCTGAGATTGGTGAGCCCGACCTTGGCGAGCGCGCTGTTCGGCAGCACGACGACATTGTGCGCTCCGGTGAGCAGAAACGTGGAACGCCAGTTGTTCTCGATGACACGGCCTTCGGTGCCGTCGCCAAGCACTATCCAGTCGCCGATGGCAAAGGGCCGCCCCAGCGTCAGCGCGATACCCGAGAACACGTCGCCGAGCGTATTTTGAAGCGCGAGACCGAAGATGATGGCAACCACCCCGGAGGTCGCAACCAGCGTGCCGATCGGCGCCCGGAAGACGAAGCCCAGTATCGACAGTGCCACGCCGAGATAGACAATGGCGACGATGAGGTCCTGCAGCAGGCGGGCCTCCTGCGGCCGCCTTTCAAGGACGATGTAGAGACGCACGAAGCCGATAAGCGACCAGGCGAGGTGCGTCCACCACAGCACCCGTGCCGACGTCGCCAGAAAGGCGAGCGCTCCCTGAAGATGCTGATCGTCGCTCCGATGCGGCATGATGCCGGAAAGGAGGAGAACCGCCGTCATCACGCAGAAGAAGAGGATCTGGACAATCAGCCTGGCGAGCGGGCGACGGCGCCCCTGCACATGCCAGACAACGATGCCGGTGATGCCAAGAAGATTGATCAGCACGAGCGGCAACGGTAATTGGTCGGCGAACATCTTGGGCTCCAACGATTGCAGACAAATTGCAGGACCGGGCGCTTGTGCGGCCGGTCCTGCAGGGATCACTTCATCGGATAGGTCAGTTCCTTTTCGGCGGTATCGACGACGAAGACCGCGAGCAGCTTGGCGGGCTCTGTCTCGCTGCCGTTGGCGCTGACGCCGTGACGGTCGCCGGGCATTTCCGAAAAGTTCTCGCCGGCCTTGTAGACCTTGACCGGTCCATCGTTGACCTGGCTTCGGATCGAGCCTTCCAGCACCGTCGCATAGATGAAGGCGGTGCTCGGATGGGTGTGCGCCTCCGAAGAGCCGCCGGGCCCATATTCCACCAGAACGCCCTTGATGCTCTTGCCCGGCGCGTTCGGCAACTCGTGCTCATAGACCAGGGTGACTTTGGCAGCATCGCCCGCAGCGGCCGTGCCGAACAATGCGGTGGCGACCGCAGTGGCGGCGATGAGAGACTTGATCATGTCGGAAGTCCTTTCAGGGGGCTGGAGGTGCGCCGCCGGCGCACCCGTATGTGGTCACTTGCGAGGAGCCGTGGCGAACCATTCTTCGAAGGTGATCCGGCCGAGGCGGGGATTGTTGTCGGAGACCAGCGAGCCGTCTTGCAGCAGCGCGCCGAAGTAGCGAGCCTCCCGATCGGCCTCGACCTTGCGGTTGTCGCCGCTTGCCTTGAGGTAGCGGGCGACGAGATCGCTGAGGCGTGAGCGCTCCGGTCCGGCAATCTCGATCGTGCCGTTGACCGGGGCGGCAAGCGCGACCGCGGCCATGGCATCGGCGACGTCATCGGACGCGATCGGCTGCACATAGGCCGGCGAGAGGTGCACGGTGTCGCCGACAGTCCCGGATTGGGCGATGCCGCCCAAAAACTCCATGAACTGGGTCGAATGCACGATCGTATAGGGGATACCGCCGGCCTTGATCAGTTTTTCCTGGGCGAGCTTGCCGCGGAAATAGCCGCTTTCCTGCAGACGCTCGGTCCCGACGACCGAAAGCGCGATATGGTGTTTGACGCCGGCAGCCTTTTCCGCCGCAAGCAGGTTGCGGCCGGAGGTCTCGAAGAACTCGAGCACCGCCTTGTCCTCGAAGGAGGGCGAGTTGGCGAGGTCGATGACCACCTCGCAACCGGAAAGCGCCTCGGCGAGACCTTCGCCGGTGATGGTGTTGACGCCCGTATTCGGAGAGGCGGCAACCACCTCATGGCCTTGCTTGCGCAGGCGTTCGACCGTCTTGGAGCCGATCAGGCCCGTTCCGCCGATAATGACGATTTTCATGGGATCCTCCAATCGTTGCGGCGGCTGGCCGCGTTGTTCGATCACTCAGGAACAGGGTTTAGTTCAGTCCGGCCTTGTCGAGGCCATAGAGCTTGTCGGCCGAACCGGGCACGGCCTTGAAGGCGACACTGACGCGGTTCCAGGCATTGATGACCATGATGGAGAAGGTGAGATCGGAGATCTCCTTCTCCGAAAGCTGGCCGCGTACACGCTCGTAAAGTTCGTCCGGAATGCCGCCTTCGGGCAGTTTCGTAACCGCCTCGGCCCAGGCAAGCGCTGCGCGTTCGCGCGGGATGAAGAGGTTCGATTCACGCCAGATCGCGACGTGGTAGAGACGCAGTTCGCTCTCGCCGTGAATCTTTGCCTCCTTCACATGCATGTCAACGCAGAAGGCGCAGCCATTGATCTGCGAGGCCCTTATGTTCACGAGGTCGTGGATCTTCTGTTCGATGACGCTGTCCCTCAGGCTGAGGCTGAGGTCGGAGATCTTCTTGAAGAACTCGGGGGAATGCTGTGCGTAGTTCAGGCGCTGTGTCATGGGTTCGCTCCGTAATTAAGGATATTATCTATCCTTATGGATACAAGATATCCGTAATTACTGGACAGTAAAGCGCGATGGTCATACACTCGGCGCATAAGGCTTATGCCGAAACGTTTGAGGGACCGGATGGATATTGTCTCAGCGCTGAGAGCCTTCCTGCGCGTGGCGGAGACGGGCTCGTTTTCCGCCGCCGCACTCGATCTCAACCTGACGCAGCCGGCGGTCTCGCGGCAGGTATCGGCTCTCGAGGAGCACCTGAACACGCGCCTTCTTCACCGGACGACGAGCGCATTGGCGCTTACCGCCGAGGGCGAGCACATGATCCCGATGGCGCTCCGGGTGGTGGAAGCGGTCGACGCCCTGAACGAAGCCTCGTGTGCCGAGACTGCCTCGGTCTCCGGTCGAGTCCGGCTCACCCTGCCCGCACCCCTCGGCCTTTATGTCAGCGATCGGCTCGCCGGCTTTCTCGAGCGGCATCCCGGCCTGTCGGTCGAGTTGATCTTCCGTGAAGAGTCGTCGGATCTGGTCGGCGAAGGCATTGATCTCGAAGTGCGCCTCGGGCCTGTGACGGACAATAGCCTGATGTGCCGGCGCATCGGCTGGACGACCGCCTTCCTCGTTGCAGCACCCGGCTATTTGGACGGAAGGAGCACACCGAAAACGCCTGACGAGATCGGGGGCCACGAGTGCATCTGCTACAGTCGTGCCGGTGACGGACGCTCCTGGACCTTTTCCGATGGTTCCGACGACATCTTCGTGCGCATTGCACCGCGTCTCGTCGCCAACAATGCGGTGGCCGTGCACCGTGCGGTGCTTGCGGGAAGCGGCCTGGCGATCCTGTCGCACATCCTCGCCTGCCCCGACATCGAAGCTGGCAGGCTGGTGAACCTGATGCCGGACTTTCCGCCAGCGCGTCTGCCGATCAGCGTCGTCTATCCGTCGCGCCGGAACATGCCGCTGCGTGTGCGAACCGTTCTCGATTTTCTTGTCGAGGCAGTGAAGGAAGATCCGTTGATGGCGTCCGCCTCCTGACAGCGGAACGCCGCTCAGCGTTGACCGATCGTTGCGCGCAGCGGGAGTCCGTTGAACGCCTTGATCTCCTTCAGCACGAAGGTCGTCTGCATTTCCTTGATGCAGGGCAGCCGTCGCACCACTTTCATGGCGAAATCCGAATAGGAATCGAGGTCGGATGAAACGACCTGCAGAAGGAAGTCCGCATCACCGGCTATGCTGTAGCAGGCGACAACGCTGTCGAGCTTCATCACTTCATCGGCGAAAGCATCGGCTTCCGCCTCGGTATGGCTGTCGATCTTCACCCGGATGAAGGCGAGCACTCCCAAGCCGATTTCCTTCCGGTTCAGGACAGCCATATAGCCCTGAATGACGCCATCATCCTCAAGCTGGCGCACGCGCCGCCAGCAGGGCGATGTCGACATGCCCACTTCCTCCGAAAGCGCCTGGTTGCTCAGGCGCCCGTCATTCTGCAGCGCGGTCAAAATCTTCACATCGGCGGGCGTCAAGATTGTAGGCACATCCTACCTCACGCTTTGTCAATGCAGGTAGAAACTACCCCATATTCGTAAATCTCCGCAACATCCGAAAGAACTTACCTCAAGGCCCGGTCTATTCTCCCCGTCGAGAAACAGAGAAGGAATAAACCACCGTGCTTCAGGACATCCGCCTCGCCATTATCGTCAATCCGGAGCTGCCGCCGGGTCATCTCGCCAACACCATCGCGGCGATTTCCATCGGCATCGGCGCGGCCATGCCCGTTCTCGGCAATCAGCACCTTACCGACAGCAATCAAAATACGATCGACATCAGTTCCAACCGACCCATCCCGATCCTGCAGGCCGACAGCAGGACGATCGGCGCGTTGCTCCTGAAGGCGCTGCCGAAAGAGGAAGACCGCATCATCGTGCCGTTTCCGGCTTTTGCGCGCTCTCTGCACAGCTATGCGGACTATGAAACGCAATTCCCCGAGCGTGATCTCTCGGAGGAAACGATCGACGGCATTGGACTGGCCAGTGCCACCAAGTGGGTCAAATCGCTGACGGGATCCCTGAAATTGCTGCGATGAAGCGAAAGTCCCGCAACGGCGCGGGAGGCGTTAGACCCCGCCTCCTTGCCCGGCGTGTACATTTTTTTCATCGCGACCAGACCAATGGCGGAATTGGTGGCGACACATCCGCAACACTTCCCGCCCATTCGACCGAAAAGACATAGCTTTCCGGCTTGGCAACTTTTTCTAGCCTTGACGGCCCCTGTCGTGCGCGACAAGCTCTGAAAACGATTTTCAGAATATCAGAATTGCTTCATAGACCACATCACCCCGGCCGCCGCTGCCGTGGTTGATCGTGCGATGCGATACCTGTTGGGGACCAATGCGCATGACCAATCAACGGCTCATCATGCCGATCTTCTTCCTTCAGCCGATCGCCTTCGGCGCTTGGCTGCCGCGCATCCCCGATGTGCAGCAGAAGCTCGGCCTTGGACCGGCCGAACTGGCGATCGCGCTTCTCGGCATGCCCGTCGGCATTTTGCTGACGCTGCCTTTCGCCGGACGTTTCGTCGCCTGGATCGGCGGCCGCGCCACGATCCTCTATGGCTTCGTCGTTTTCCTGGCGCTGGTCTGGCTGCCGACATGGGCCTCGAGCATCGAAGTGCTCTTCGTCGCTCTTGCCATCGTCGGTGTGGCGCTGGCAACCCTCGAGCTCGGCCTCAACGTCGAGGCAGATGCGATCGAGAAGCACTCCGGACAGTTGATCATGAGCACCTGTCACGGCTTCTGGAGTCTCGGCATCATGACCGGCAGCCTGATCGGCGTCGGCTTCGCCGCGCTCCACGTCGCGCCGGAATGGGCAGTGCCGCTGGCGGCCGCGGTCATGCTGCCGATCAGCGTCTTTTTCGCCAGAAAGCTGCCGCTCCTCCAAACCGGCGAGGCCGCGGCTGCAGAGGCGGCGCCGTCCAGGGGGCGGCTACCGAGCTTTGCGCTTCTCGGCGTCTGCTTCTTCGTCTTCGGCATCACCATGACCGAGGGCGCTGTGGCAGACTGGTCGGCCGTTTTCCTGCGCGATGTCTTCGGGCTCTCCAGCGCCAGCGCCGGCTTCGGCTATTCGATCTTCGCCTTCATGGTGGCAGCCGGCCGTTTTGCCGGTGACCGGCTGAAGGCGAGTTACGGTCCGGTGGCGGTTGCGCGCGCCTGTGGCATCGCCAGCATTGCCGGGTTGTTTCTGGTCGTTGCAAGCCCCGCCGCCTGGGCAGCGCTGTTCGGCTTTGCCGCCATGGGCTTCGGGGTCTCCGTCGGCTTCCCGCTCGCCGTCACGGCGGCCGCCGACCAGAAGGACCGACCGGCCGCAGCCAGCGTCGCCATCCTGTCCTTCATCGCTCTGCTCGGCTTCCTGCTCGGACCACCACTTATCGGCCTGATCGCCGAGCACAGCGACATGCGCTTCGGTCTCGGCGTGCTCGTACCCTTCCTCGCCGTCAGCCTGCTTTTGACCGGCCGTTTGAAGCCGGCCGCTCGCGTGAGCGCGCAGGACGCCCAGCAAGCCGTGGGCCGCGCGTAACAGCCAAGGCAATCCCTCAAGGCGCGGGCTTCTGCCGTCGGTTCGCACCTTGATCGACTTTCTCGCCCGGGAATGCGCTGCCGATCGCCTGACGGTCGACGAGAGTCTGGCATAACCGACGAACACCACCCATATGAGCGTCTCGAAGGCACCTCTTCACTTTCGATCCGCCGACCCATGCGCAGGGCGCATAGTAGCCATTCCTTGCATCCCGCGCCGCTATTCACGATCTTAATGATGAAGCCGCGTTCGACGCCGGCTCCCTTCAGCACTCCATCCCAGTCGTAGACTTTTCCCCCGGCCCCCGGCCGGCGCGGCCAATTCCGGCTTGAACAATAGGGAAGGTAATCATGCAGACTTCTGCCAAGACGCTTGACGCCAAGACACTGGACAAGATGACGCTCCACGAGCGCTCGGACATGATGGCGCTCGTCGCAGACGCACTCGAAGCAACGGCCGAGAAGGCCTACGAGATCGGCGATGACCGGTTTGCAGAGAATTCGATCAGCCTCGCCAACATCATCATCAGCTGTGCTGACGACCTGGTCGTTGGCGATCTGCCGGCGGCCGAACTTCTGTTGCAGCAAGGTATCGCGTTGATCAGCCTGTTTCAGGGCGAGCCCCGAGAGTTCACCTTGCACTAAAGCTCACGACCACGGCCGGCGACCAGCCGGCCGTTGCCACTTTGCACCGGTCGATGATGACTATCCTCGACCGGCCGCGGCGGCTGCTCAGCGGGCCATTAGGCGTCTCACGCGCCTTCGAGCGCGAGGTCGACCGCAGCCAGCGCATGAATTTCAGTCGTATCGAACACCGGAACCGGGCTGTCGGCCTGCGAAATCAACAGCATGATCTCGGTGCAGCCCATGATGATCGCCTCGGCCCCCGCATCGACCAGGCGCGCGATGACGGCGCGATAGGCGTCGCGCGAGCTGTCCTTGACGATGCCGGCGACGAGTTCTCGATAGATGATCTCGTGCACCTTGGCGCGGTCGTCCGCCTCCGGCACCAGAACATCGAGACCGAAGGTGTCCTTCAGCCTGCCCTTGTAGAAATCCTGCTCCATCGTGAAGGCGGTTCCAAGCAGACCGACCTTGCTCAGGCCCGCGGCCTTGATCTTCTGCGCCGTCGGGTCAGCGATATGGAGCAGCGGAATGGAAACGGCCGCCGAAACGTCGGCTGCCATCTTGTGCATCGTGTTGGTGCAGATCATCAGGAAATCGGCGCCGCCAGCTTCCAGGCGCCGCGCCGCCGCAATCATCTCCTCCGTCAGCGCCGGCCAGTCGCCATGATGCTGAAGCCGTTCGATTTCGCCGAAATCCATCGACCACATCAGCGATTTTGCCGAATGCACGCCACCCAGGCGGCCGCGAACCGTCTCGTTGATGATGCGGTAGTACTCGGCCGAGCTCTCCCAGCTCATGCCGCCAATCAGGCCGATGACCTTCACTTTGCGCGCTCCATTTTCGAACCGGACTCTGAGCTAACAAATCGCGAGCCATCGCGATAGCTCCAGCGACCGGCGCAGAACGCAATTGCGGGGCTCAACGCCGGTCTCCGCCGAGCGCCTTTCCCGCCCCCATCAACGGACTTTTCCGCAAAGCTGCGTGACGTGACGACGACGATCGGTTGACATTTCCGGTTTCGTGGACTTTTATATTCCAAAATAAAGAACGACATAGCATAACTATGGAATATGAGGAGGAACAAATATGAAATCGACCAAACTTGCATTGCTTATCGGAACCGCGCTCGTGGCATCGGCAACCCTTGCCTTTGCACAGGAAAAGGGCGGCGTCATCAACGTCGCGACGGTCGGGGAGCCCCCGACGCTCGACCCGATGGCATCGACCGCCGACCTCGTCGGCATCATCTCGCAGCACATCTTCGAGACGCTCTACACCTTCGACAAGGACTGGAAGCCAACGCCGTTGCTTGCTGCCAGCCTGCCCGAGATCAGCGCCGACGGCAAAACCTACACGATCAAGCTGCGCGCGAACGTCAAGTTCCATGATGGCAGCGATCTCGACAGCAAGGACGTCGTCGCCTCGCTCGAGCGCTGGACGAAGGTCGCCTCGCGCGGCAAGCAGACGGCAACCACGATTGCCGGCATCGAGGCGGTCGACCCGCTGACGGTCAAGATCTCGCTCAACACCCCTTACGCACCGCTCGTCTCGCTGCTCGCCTTCAACAACTCCGCGGCGATCGTGCTTCCCTCGGAAAAGCAGGCCGAGCCGATGACCGATTTCGTCGGCACCGGCCCCTACCAGTTGAAGGAGCGCAAGGCGGACCAGTATATCCAGCTGACCCGCTACGATGCCTACACGTCGCCGGAAGGCGAGGCCAATGGCTATGGCGGCGCCCGCCACCAGTATGCCGACGAAATCCGTTTCGTGCCGGTTCCGGACCCGAACACCCGCGTCGAGGCGGCCGTCTCCGGCCAGTATGATTATGTCGACTCCCTGCCGGTCGAATCCTTCGATCGCGTGAAGGGTTCGAGCGCCTCCGATCCCGTCATGCTCCAGCCGTTCGGCTGGCCGGTCTTCGTCTTGAACTCCGGCAACGGCATGACCAAGAACCTCGATCTGCGCAAGGCGATCCGCGCCTCGCTCAGCATGGAAGATATGATGGCCGCCGCCTTCGGCAGCACCGACTTCTATGCGCTCCATGCAGCACTTTATCCGTCGCAATTCACCTGGCGGACGGATGCCGGCACCGAAGGCGCCTACAACATCGCCGACCCGGAAAAGGCTGGCGAACTCTTGAAGGCCGCCGGCTACAAGGGTGAACCGCTGCGCATCCTGACGAGCCGCCAGTACGAGTTCCACTACAAGATGGCGCAGGTCGCCGCCGAGTATCTGAAGCTCGCCGGCTTCACGGTCGATCTGCAGGTGGTCGATTGGGCGACACTGACGCAGCGCCGCGCCGACCCAACGCTCTGGGACATCTACATCACCCACAGCCCCTTCCTACCGGAACCGGCGCTGATCGGCATGATGTCAACCAAGGCGCCCGGCAACTGGGATACCCCGGCGCGCGCCAAGGCGGTCGATGCCTTCAACGCCGAATCCGATCCGGCCAAGCGCGTAGCACTCTGGGCCGACGTGCAGAAGGTGATCTTCGAAGAAGTGCCTTTCATCAAGATCGGCGACTTCAACGCGCTCTCGGCAAAGTCGAAGACGCTTGAAGGCGTGTCCCCGGCGCCATGGCCGTATTTCTGGAACGCTTCGATCAAGAAGTAAGCTCCCACCCTCCCAGGGACTTCGGCGGGCGCCCGGCTACAAGCCTGGCGCCCGCCGGAAGGGCGCGCCGTTGCCCGCTCCGGCGGTTGCGGCGCACAGGAAAGGTTCGAGGCCACCATGTTACGCTACATCTTCCAGCGGCTGATGGGCATGATCGTCGTCATGGCGATCGTCGTCACAATCGTTTTCGTCATCGTCCGCGTGACACCGGGCGATCCGGCCGCCGTGATGCTCGGTCCGGAAGCGACCCAGGAGGACATTGCGGCGCTGCGCACCCGGCTCGGCCTCGACCAGTCGCTCGGCCTGCAATATGTCTATTATATCGGCCAGTTGCTGCGGGGCGACCTCGGGCAGTCGATCTTCCTCAATCAGCCGGTGACCTCAGCGCTGGCCGAACGCGCCGAGCCGACCTTCTTCCTGACGCTGTTCTCGATCGTGATCGCCTGCGCCATCGCGCTGCCGATCGGCATCTACGCCGCCTATAAGCGCGGCTCCTTCGTCGACCAGGCGGCAACCACGCTTGCGATGCTCGCCGCCAGCATACCGAGCTTCTGGCTCGGCCTGATTCTCATCCAGGTGTTTGCGGTGCGCTTTGGCTGGTTCCCGGTTTCCGGCTATGGCGGGCCTGGCTCCTCCTTTACCGAGCGCATGTATCACCTGACCTTGCCGGCGATCGCGCTCGGCGTCGTTTCCTCCGCGCTGATCCTGCGCTTCACCCGCGCTTCGATGCTCGATGTGCTCGGCGACGATTTCATCCGCACCGCCCGAGCCAAAGGGCTTGGCGAGCGCAAGGTGGTGATGAAACATGCTCTCAAGAACGCGTTGATCCCGATCCTCACCATTATCGGCCTGACCGCCGCCGTGCTGATTTCCGGCGCCGTCGTCACCGAGACGGTCTTCGGCCTGCCGGGTGTCGGCAACCTCGTCGTCTCCGCCGTGCTTCGCCGCGACTATCCGGTGATCCAGGGGGCCTTGCTGGTGATCGCCGCCCTCTACGTGCTGATCAATTTCGCGATCGACATGCTCTATCTCCTCGTTGATCCAAGGGTACGCTACTGATGACCGTCACCGTATCAGTCCCCGCCGAGAGCGAGGGCCGCAAGTTCGTCCGCCGCCTGCTGAAGCGCAAGACGGTGGCCTTCGGCCTGATCGTGCTGACCGTCTTCGTGCTGCTCGCCGTCTTCGCGCCGCTCATCGCGCCCTATGCGCCCGGCAAGCTGTCGATCGTCAACCGGCTGCAGCCGCCGAGCCTGCAATGGTTCTTCGGCACCGACGAATTCGGCCGCGACGTCTTCTCCCGCACTATCTATGCCGGCCGGCTGTCGCTCCTCGTCGGTGCTGCCGTCGTCACGCTCGCGACCGTGATCGGCGTCGTGCTCGGGTTGCTCGCCGGTTTCTTCCCGAAGCTCGACACGCCGATCGCCCGCGTCATCGACGCGATGATGGCCTTCCCGGACATCCTCCTTGCGATTGCGCTTGTCGCCGCGCTTGGGCCATCGCTGACCACCGTCATCATTGCGCTCAGCATCGTCTATGCACCGAGGCTCGCCCGCGTGGTGCGCGCCTCGACGCTGGTGATCCGCGAGCTTCCTTACGTCGAGGCGGCGCGCGCGCTCGGCATCTCGACGCCGCACATCATGACGCGGCATGTGCTGCGCAATCTTCTGTCTCCGGTGCTGGTGCAGGGCACCTTCCTCTTTGCCCATGCCATGCTGGCCGAGGCCGGCCTCTCCTTCCTCGGCGTCGGCGTCAGCCCGGAAATTCCCACCTGGGGCACCATGATCGCCTCGGGTCGCCAATATATCGGTCAGGCCGACTGGGTGACGCTCTTCCCCGGCATCGCCATCGTGCTTTCGGTGCTGTCGCTGCAGATGGTCGGAGACGGCCTGCGCGACATGCTTGACCCCCGCCTCAGAAAGGATCTGTAAGTCATGACGAACGCAACCAAGGACGCCGGTCCGGTCCTGATCCGGCAGGTGAAACCCGTCGCCTTCGGCGTGGACGCGCCGGCCGAAACGATCGATATACTCGTCGATGGCAGAGGCCGCATCTCGGCCCTCGGCCCGAACCTGGACGCATCCGGCAGCGTGCGTCGCGTCGAGGGTCACGGCGCCTGGATCTCGCCCGGCTGGATCGACCTGCACGCCCATGTCTGGCATGGCGGCACCGACATCTCCGTGCGCCCGCAGCTTTGCGGCATGGAGCGCGGCGTCACCACCATCGTCGATGCGGGTTCCGCCGGCGAAGCCAATTTCCACGGCTTTCGCGAATACATCATCGAGCCGTCGCGCGAGCGCATCAAGGCGTTTCTCAATCTCGGCTCGATCGGCCTTGTCGCCTGCAACCGCGTCAGTGAACTCTCCGACATCCGCTCGATCGACATCGACCGCATCATCGCCTGCTACCAGGAAAACCGCGAGCACATCGTCGGGCTGAAGGTTCGTGCCAGCCATATGATCACCGGGTCCTGGGGCGTGACGCCGGTCAAGCTCGGTAAGAAGATCGCCAAGATCCTGAAGGTCCCCATGATGGTGCATGTCGGCGAACCCCCGGCGCTCTATGACGAGGTGCTGGAGATCCTCGGCCCCGGCGACATCGTCACCCACTGCTTCAACGGCAAGGCCGGCTCCAGCATCATCGAGGACGAGGACCTGTTCGAGCTTGCAGAACGTTGCGCCGGCGAAGGCATCCGCCTCGACATCGGCCATGGCGGCGCCTCCTTCTCCTTCCGCGTCGCGGAAGTCGCGATCGCCCGCGGACTGCTGCCCTTCTCAATCTCCACCGACGTACATCTGCGCAGCATGAACCAGTCCGTCTGGGATCTCGGCACCACCATGTCGAAGCTGCTCAGCGTCGGCATGCCCTTTGAAAAGGTGGTCGAGGCCGTGACCCAGGCGCCGGCCTCGGTGATCCGCCTGCCGATGGACAATCTCCTGAGCGTCGGCGCCCGCGCCGAGTTCACCCTCTTCGACCTCGTCGACTCGGAACTGCGGGTCTTCGATTCCCTTGGGGCGGAGGCGCACCTCAACCGCCTCTTCGAGCCACGCTACGCGGTCATGGGCGCTGAGGTGGTCGCGGCCAACCGCTACCAGCCGCCGCATATCGAGTGCCCCGATCACAGCCATGGCTTCGGCTACCGCTGACTCGAGACGACAGAATACAGAAATGACAGGACATCGCGTGAACAGTCTGGATCAGAAAAAAGACAGCCCTGCCGCCGTCTCGCCCTATCAACGGCTTCAGGCCCTCGGCATCAACCTGCCGCCGGCGCCGCCGCCGATCGCCAATTTCGTGACGCATGTGCGCGAAGGCAATATCCTCTACCTCTCAGGCCAGGGCCCGCGTGAAGTCGATGGCCATCTGCACGCCGGCAAGGTGGGCGCCGATGTCGATATCGACAGCGCCTATGATCACGCCCGGCTGACCGGCATCAACCTGCTTGCCGTCATGCACGATGCACTGGGCGACCTCGGGCGGGTCAAGCGCATCGTCAAGATCCTCGGCATGGTCAATGCCGTTCCGGATTTCGCCGAGCACCCGCGCGTCATCAACGGCTGCTCGGACCTGATGATGGATGTCTTCGGCGAGGCCGGCAGCCATGCGCGCTCGGCGGTGGGTTTCGGGTCGCTACCCGGCAACATCACCGTCGAGATCGAAGCGATCGTCGCTCTGCACGATTAACGACGGGAGGTTGGATCAATGGCTGCGCCAGCCCATCATCTTCTCGATCCGCTCGGCGGATACCCTGACGTGATCGGCGTAGAACGCCCGGTCGTCGACGATCTTCTGCTCGGGCAGAACGATGGAGATCGTCGCGGCGCAATTGCCCTTGTCGTCGAGAATGGGAGCGGCGACGCAGGCGACCGCGTAATCGGATTCGCCGGCCTGGATAGACAGCCTTGCTGCAAGCGCGCTGCCGGCCTGATCGGAAAGTGCCGCCGGATCGATGTCGGCGCGGCCGGTCGGCGAGGTGCGGGCGCAGCGGCGGAAGAGCTCGAGCCTTTCGTCGGCCGGCAGATGGCCGACGAGCAGGCGACCGGATGCCGTCCAGTTGAGCGGCACACGGGTACCGACGCGCGAGGTCACCTGGAAATGGCCGGGACCGTCGGCCATGGCGAGCACCTGCATGTAGTCGCCGTCGCGACCGCAAAGCTGGATCGTTTCGGACACTTCCCGACCAAGGTCATGCATCTCGCGGGTGGCAACGCCGAGGAAATCGAGCGAACGGGCATAGGCGAGGCCATAATGATAGAGCCGGTCGCCAAGCCAGACGAGCCCATCGGCATCGCGGCTGAGCAGGTTCTTCTCGACCATGTCGTCGACAATCACATAGGCCGTCGACAGCGGCGCGCCGACTGCCTTGGCAATCGCGTAGACGCCGCTCGGGGAACCCGTCTCGTAAAGGAAATCGAGCACCTGCAAGGCGCGGTCCATACCGCTCACGCGCGAACGGCGCGGCTTGCCGGTCGTTTCTATGTCCTCGTTCGGCTCGACGCCGGTCATCGTCTTGTCCACTGCTCAACTCCTGCGCGGCTCGAATTGCGCACTGCCGGGAAAGTGTCGGGTCCCGCTGCTGCCGCGCCCTCGATGGCGGCCGCGACAGATGGCGGAAGGCCTCACCCATACTTCATTACTATGGTAGATATTCCGCGAAAACGGAATAGTCTATCCGTTTCGCCTGCCAGAAAATCGCCTGCCAAAAAATCACATGGAGACCACTATGCCTGACCGTGACATTCGCGAAGCTCTCGGACTTCGTCCCGTTATCAACGTCTCCGGCACGATGACCGGGCTCGGCGCATCGATCGTGGTCCCGGAAGCGATCGCCGCGATGACAGGCATACTGCCGCAATTCGTCGAGATCAACGACCTGCAGCGCAAGGTGAGCCCCGTGATCGCGCGGCTGACGGGTGCCGAAGCCGGCTTCGTCACGGCGTCCTGCTCCGCCGGCATCAGCCTTGCCGTCTCGGGAACCATGACCGGCAGCGACCTTGCCGCGATCGAGCGCCTGCCCGACACCAGCGGCCTCAAGAACGAGGTCGTCATCCAAATGGGCCATGTGGTGAGCTACGGCGCGCCCGTCGACCAGGCAATCCGCATCGCCGGCGCCAAGCCGGTGCTGGTCGGCCAGGCGACATCGGCCTATCGCTACCATCTGGAGGGCGCGATCAACGAGCGTACGGCCTGCGCCGTCTACGTCGTCTCGCACCATGTGGTGCAATACGGCCTCCTGGGGCTCAAGGAATTTGCCGAGGTCTGCCATTCGAAGGGGGTGCCGGTCATCGTCGACGCGGCCTCGGAATATGATCTGCGCATCTTCCTCGATGAGGGCGCCGACATCGTGCTCTATTCCGGCCACAAGTTCCTGGGTGGCCCGACTTCGGGCATCGTCGCCGGAAAAAAGGACCTGGTGCGCAACACCTTCCTGCAGAACCTCGGCATCGGCCGCGGCATGAAGGTCGGCAAGGAAAGCATGCTGGGCGTGATGGCGGCACTCGAAGCCTGGGAAAAGCGCGACCACGCCGGCATCCGTGAGCGTGAAACCGGTTACCTGAACCTCTGGCACGAGACGCTGAGCGGCCGCCCCGGCATCAAGCCGGTGGTCGAGGCCGATCCGACCAACAACCCGCTCGACCGCCTGCGCGTCAACATCGACCCGCAGGAAGCCCACATCACCGCCTGGGATCTCGCCGACGCGCTCGCCCGCGGCACACCGCCGATCATCGTGCGGGACCACGAGGCCGAGCACAATTACTTCTATCTCGACCCGTGCAACCTGCACCCCGGCCAGGAGAAGGTGGTCGCAAGCCGCCTTGCCGAGGAACTCGACAAGGCGCGCGCCTCGAACGAGATCATCGCCACCTCGCTCAGCGAGCGCAACGCCCGGCGCTTCGCCGGCCTGCTGCGCTGGCCCGACTGACCGGACACCGAAAACGACAAGACGCATAGCAACAGGCGGAGGAGCCGACATGACCGACACCGCAATCGCAGAGGCCCGCTCGACGACGCCTGTTCTTTCCGTCGAGAACCTGACGACTTCGTTCCTGGTCGATGGCGCATGGAAGCCCGTCGTGCGCGACATCTCCTTCCAGGTGGCGCCGGGAGAGACCGTCGCGATTGTCGGCGAATCCGGTTCGGGCAAGAGCGTCACCTCGCTCTCGATCATGCGGCTCTTGCAGAAGGAAACGAGCCGCGTCGAGGGCCGGGTGATGATGGGCGGCCGCAACATCCTCGACCTGCCCGAATCCGAGATGCGTCATGTGCGCGGGAACGACGTCGCGATGATCTTCCAAGAGCCGATGACCAGCCTCAATCCGCTGTTCACCATCGGCGACCAGATCTCCGAAGCCCTGCTTTGCCACAGCCCGATGTCGAAGGCGGAGGCGAGAGCAGAAACCATTCGCCTTCTGGAAAAGGTCCGTATCCCTTCGGCCGCCTCGCGCTTCGACGAGTATCCGCATCGCTTCTCCGGCGGCATGCGCCAGCGCGTGATGATCGCCATGGCGCTTGCAAGCCGTCCGAAGCTCCTGATCGCCGACGAGCCGACGACGGCGCTCGACGTCACCATCCAGGGCCAGATCCTCGACCTGATCAAAGTGCTGCAGGAGGAGGAAGGCACCTCGGTGCTGTTCATCACCCACGACATGGGCGTCGTCGCCGAGATCGCCGATCGCACCGTGGTGATGTTCCGCGGTGACGCGGTCGAGACCGGCAAGACGGAAGACATCTTCCTCAGGGCGAAACATCCCTATACCCGCGCGCTTCTTTCGGCAGTGCCGATGCTCGGGGCGATGAAGGGCGAGCCCCAGCCTATGCGCTTTCCGGTCATCGATGCGGCAACCGGTCTTCCGGGTACCGTGGCTGAAGCGACCGACACGGTTCAATCCGACCGCAAGCCGATCCTTGAGGTGAAGAACCTCGTCAAGCGCTTCGACATCCATGCGGGCCTGCTCGGCAAGCTCAAGGGCCGCGTGCACGCGATCGAAGACGTCTCGTTCAGCCTGCAGCCGGGCGAGACGCTGTCGCTCGTCGGCGAATCCGGCTGCGGCAAATCGACGACCGGCCGCGCGATCATGCGGCTGATCGAACCGGAAAGCGGCTCGGTGATGCTTGACGGAAAGGACGTGCTGGCGATGGACCGCAAGAGCTTGCGCGAAATGCGCCGCACCATGCAGATGATCTTCCAGGATCCCTTCGCGAGCCTCAATCCGCGCATGACGGTGGGGGCGGCCATTGCCGAGCCCTATCTCGAACACAAGCTCGGCACGCCACGCCAGGCCCGCGAGAGGATTGCCGACCTGCTCGAACGCGTCGGCCTGCAACCCGACATGGCGGCGCGCTACCCGCATGAATTCTCCGGCGGCCAGCGCCAGCGCGTCTGCATCGCGCGCGCCTTGGCGCTCGACCCGAAGGTGATCGTCGCCGACGAATCCGTTTCCGCACTCGACGTCTCGATCAAGGCGCAGGTCATCAACCTGCTGCTCGACCTGCAGGCGAGCCTCGGCCTCGCCTACCTGTTCATCTCGCACGACATGGCGGTCGTCGAGCGCGTCAGCCACCGTGTGGCGGTCATGCATCTCGGCGAAATCGTCGAGATCGGTTCACGCGCACAGGTGTTCGAAAACCCGCAGCACCCCTATACCGGGAAGCTGATCGCCGCCGTCCCGATCGCCGACCCGACCCGCCGCCACACGCGCCGTGGCGTTGCGAGCGACGAGCTCAAAAGCCCCTTGCGCGCGCCCGACTACGTTCCGGTCGAGCGGCGCTATCAACAGGTCGCCGAGGACCATTTCGTCCAGGTCTAGGCGGACTGCGTCAAGCCGGCCGCATCCTTCTCGATCGAGACAGGTGAGCCGCGCGCACCTTCCTGCGCGGGCGGCCAACCGTATGACGGCCGTCAGAACGGCAGCCGCGCGTTCTCCTTGACTTCCTTCATCACGAAGAACGTCCGGGTCTGGCGCACTCCGGGCAAGGCGATCAGCTTCAGGCCGTGCAGTTTGTTGAAATCGGCCATGTCGCGGACGCGGATCTTCAGGAGATAGTCGAAATCGCCGGCGACCAGGTTGCAGTCGAGCACTTCCTTCATCTCCATCACCGCGCCTTCGAAGGCCGCAAAACTTTCGGGCGTCGAACGGTCGAGCACCACGCCGACCATCACCAAAGCGCCGAGACCGACGGCAGCGGGTGCGATTTCCGCCCGAACGCCGGTAATGTAACCCTCGTCGAACAGCCTTTGCGTCCGCCGGTGGCAGGTGGCCGGACTGACATTCACCCGCTCGGCCAGGTCAGCATTTGTCAGCCGGCCCTCTGATTGCAGGGCGCGCAGGATCTTGATGTCGATCCTGTCGAAATCTTCGTTGGAAGAATCTTTCATTTCTGAGCCACAATCTTGAAGAACAACGAAATCGTTTGAGAACTCTATCTCATCTGCAAAAAACCAGAACAGGAAATTAGAGAGCACCTTTCACGCATCTTCCCCTATCCTTTGCCTACAATTTCCACACGGAGGCCTGGATCAATGTCACTGCTCGAAAAGTTCGAACGCTACCCGCTCACCTTCGGCCCGACGCCGATCGAGCATCTGCCGCGGCTGACGGCAGCACTTGGCGGAAAAGTCGAGATCTATGCCAAGCGCGAAGACTGCAATTCCGGTCTTGCCATGGGCGGCAACAAACTCCGGAAACTCGAATACATCGTTCCGGATGCGATCGCCTCCGGCGCTGACACCCTGGTCTCGATCGGCGGCGTGCAGTCGAACCACACCCGCATGGTCGCTGCGACCGCAGCGAAGATCGGCATGAAATGCGTGGTGATCCAGGAAAAATGGGTGCCGCACTATGATGCTGTTTATGATCGTGTCGGCAACATCCTGATGACGCGGCTGATGGGGGCGGACAGCCGGCTGGTCGATGACGGCTTCGACATCGGCATCCGCAAGAGCTGGGAGGACGCGATCCAGTCGGTGAAGGATGCGGGCGGCAAACCCTATCCGATTCCGGCCGGCGCCTCGGTGCACAAATATGGCGCGCTCGGCTATGTCGGTTTTGCCGAAGAGGTCGCGGAACAGGAGAAGGAACTCGGCTTCACCTTCGATTACATCGTCGTCTGCGTGGTCACCGGTTCGACCCAGGGCGGCATGATCGTCGGTTTTGCGGCGCAGGACCGGGCCGAGCGGGTGATCGGCATCGACGCATCGGGCACGCTCGAGCAAACCCGCGCCCAGGTCCGCAACATCGTCGATTCCACAGCCGAATTGGTCGGGCTCAACCGGGCGATCCGCGAAAACGAGATCGTCATCAATCCCGATTACGCCTACCCCGCCTATGGCGTACCATCCGAGGAAACGAACGCGGCGATCCGGCTTGCGGCCCGCACCGAAGCGATGATCACCGATCCGGTCTATGAGGGTAAATCCATGCAGGGGCTGATCGATCTCACCCGCAAGGGCTTCTTCCCCGAAGGATCCCGCGTCCTCTACGCTCATCTTGGCGGCGCGCCGGCGCTCAACGGCTACAGCTACTACTACAAGGACGGCTGACACAGCCGACTTTCGCCCTTCTCCATCGAACACCGCGCTGTTCGATTAAAGCGCGGTGTTCTACTCACTTTCGTGCCGGACTGCCGAGTCCGCCGCGAAGGCTTTTCTGCACACGTTCCTAGACGTTTGCCGTCAGCAACGGGCGCTCGCCGCCTTCGATCGCCTGGCGCACCTGCCTGCGGTCGCGCCTTAGGGTGTCCAGGCAATCATTGCCGAACCACTCTAGCGACGCATCGGCCAGCGGATCGCCGGAAATCTCCCGGAGGAATCGATCGTAGTCGACGGTTCCCTCGAACAAGGGTGTCATGCCGCGCCTGTTGCCGGCGGCGGCATAGACATTGGCCGGTTCGAAGACGGTGAGATCCGCCCGGCTAACGATGTTCTTCAGGTGGTAGTGGCGGATGTGCGGCTTCATGGCCCGATGGACCGCAACCGGATCGTCACCGCCCTCCCAGACATGCAGCGTGTCGAAATTAACTGCGAAATGGGAATGGTCGACCTCTTCGATCAGTTGCATGGTCGAGGCCGCCGTGTCGGCCAGTGTCTTCGGGTGCGTCTCGACAAGCAGCTGAATGCCGTAGCTGGCGGTGATCTCGCAGATCTCCTTCAGCCGAGCGACGATCCGTTGCCGCTCGTCCGCCCCGACGGCCAGACTGCCGCGGCTTCCGGCGAAGGTGCGGATCTTGCGGGTGCGCCAACGGCGGGCAAGCCTGCAAAGCTCCACCGTCTTGTGCCGCAACGCTTCGGTATCGCCATCAAGCGGCAAGTAGTCGCTGATCATCGGCACGGACAGGCCGTAGCCGTCGAGCCACTCGGCGTTGCGGTCCACCCGTGGCGCCAGGTTGCGTGCATGCGCGCCCCAGAGTTCGATGCCCTGGAAATCGTTCGCCTCGGCCCAGGTGGCGATCTCGTCGAGCGAGATGAGGTGATGCCGGAAGGTGATGGTGCAGAGCGAAACTCTCATCGCGCGACCCTCTTCAATGGGGGAACTTCTGCGGGTAGGACGAGGGCGGACCAGAGATCGAAGACCTCGGCGAGCTTTGCCTTAAGCTTCGTCTCCAACCGGTCCGCTTCGTCGAGGCGCTCGAAGACTGCTCCGGCCAGGGCGCGATTTCCCGTCTGGGCCAGCTTCATGCAGGCGTAGTGCAGGGTCTTCAGCGCCTGAACCAGCGCCTCGATTTCCTCGCACCATTTCTCGAATTCCGCCGCCGGTAGCTTCAGTGCCCGCCAGTAGAAGGCAAAGCCGTGCTCATAGGCATATTTGCGGATAGTGATGACGGGCAGTTCGCGCACCGCGGCACCAAGATTCGAGAGCGTGAGCCCGTCTCGTTCGTCGAGGTGCGCGGTGACGATTTCGCGGACGGCATCGACAAGCGGGTTCCGGTCACGAATGAAGCACGCTTCGAAATAGGCTTTCAGGTCTTCCGCGTGTGGCGCGCGCGCTTCGGCATTATCGAAGACATAGCCGCCGCCGACTGTCGGCTGCATGATCGCGTGAATGACCTTTTCCTTGGCGATCTCGCCTTCCCAGCGATAGTCGGGGTCGTGCACGAACCAGGTCTCGGGATCGGCGGTCTCCTGCAGCATGAGATAGTGCGGAAACGGGTTCTGATTAAACTTGTTCTCGCGCTCCGGCAGATGGAACATGTCGAGCATGACCATGACCGAGCCGGTTTCGCTGCGCTGTTTGAGAAGACCGAGGAGCACTGCAAGGTTGTCGAGCTTGGTGCGCGCCGGATCGTACCATTCGACGACGGAGACACCGTAGAGCCGCTCGAACCAGCCGCGGAAGAACTCCTGGGTAATGTCGGGTGCGTGATAGAGAAGCTCGAAGCGTTCGCTGACAGCAAACTTCGCGTCCCAGACGCCGAAATAGAACGGCCGCTGGTCCAGCCCGTTTCGCTTCAATCCATCGGAAACGCAGCTGACGAAGCAATGAACCTTGATGTCGTAGTAGGCCTCGCCATGAACGCCCTCGTCGGTCGTCCCGCCCGTGAGCGGAAAGGCCGGTACGACGGTAGCCGTCGTTTTCAGCAGATAGAGCAAGACGAGATCGCCGACCGTCTCGATCTCCTGTTTCGCGATCGCCTCCTCTGGCACCGATAGCCCGTATTCAAGTTCGAGATTGAGGAAGATCTCCAGGATCAGGACGGAATCGAGATAGAGGTCTTCGTTGAGGCGGGCATCCGGGCCGAACCCCTCCATGTGCCCATGTGCCATTTTTTCGGTGAGGACAGTCTCGATTGCCGCCAGGATTTCGTTCTCGCTCATGATGCAGCTCCCGCCATTGGCCTGTTGAACTCCCCTGCCAGATGGCGCGCCGCCACGTCCCGCCGGCTGATCTTGCCGTTCGCCTGACGCGGAACCGCATCGACCTGCAGGATCTCCATCGGCAACTGGTGGCCGGCGAGCTGGCGGCTGCACCATTCGCGCACGGCCTGCGGCGCCACCGGTACATCGGCGCTGAAGAGCAGCGCCACGCGCTCCCCGGCAAAACGGTCGTTCTTGCGGAAGGCGACCGCATCGGTGATCGCGGGCATGGCCATGACCGCATCCTCCACGTCCTTCGGGTAGACGTTGAGGCCGGAAACATTGATCATGTCGTCCAGACGGGAGACGAAGACCAGCATGCCGTTGGCGCGGCGGTAGCCGAGATCACGCGTGTGGATCGGCGCGCCATCGCCATTCCTGACGACAATCTCTCCGGCGTCTTCGAAACTGCTGCCCGTTTCCGGGGAAAGATGCGGCAGCACGAAGCCCATGTCGCCAGCGGCGGCGACATCCGGATTGATGGCGATGCAGCCGGATTCGGAGCAGCCATATTGCTGGAACATGAACCGGCTTTTGGCGCGGATATCGGCAAACCACGGATCGGGGAGCAGGGTGCCGGACGTCATCGTCGCGTGGATCTGTTCGCCCTGGGGCAGAAGCCGCGCAAGCGTGTGCAGGATCGCCGGCGACGAATAGAGCAACGGCCGCTCCGTTTCGCGCAGCACCTTCAGCAGATATTTCGGGTTCCCGGTGTTGACGATCACGGGCGTCTGGCCGCGCTTCAGCGCCACCAGAATGCCGCAGATCAGCCCGTAGGAATGGGTGGTCGGGCAGGCGATGACCGGCGTCATGCCCTCCGGCTGGCGGAACGTGCGAACATAGCTTTCGATTTCGGCGTCGACTTCCGCCCAGCTTCGCGCCACGCATTTCGGCGCGCCTGTCGTCCCGGAACTCATCTGCAACAGCGTGCCCTGCGGCGACCCCAGCTCGGGCTTCTGGAGAACTTCGGCTGTCAGGCTGTTATAGAGCAGCCGGTCGCAACCGGCGCCGATCGCGAGCTTGCGTGCGCCCGGATAGGGCGTTCCGGGATGGATCGGCAGCACGCTTGCACCCGCCTTGCGGATGGCGAAAAACAGCGCCAGCCAGTCGACGGTTTCCGGAAAGCAGACGGCGTAGCGGCCGGTGTCACGGTCGGAGAGGCCGATCTCGGCGGCCAATCGTGCCGATGTTTCGCTGAAATAGGACTCGTCGTAGAGCCTGTCATCGATGCGGATCATGACTTTCTCCTTCGTTGAAGCGCTTTCGCGGCCAAGCTGTTCGGCACCGTGTGGTGGTATTCGGGCTTGAGCGCGAGGAGCTTCCTCGTCATCAGGGATTCGGTGAGAATGCGGGGTTGGCCACAGCCGAGCTGGCTCAGCCGCTCGGTCGCCCCATGCTCGCTCTCATAGGACGCAAGCACGGTTTGGACCCGCTGCCAGAAAAGCGTTTCCGGCAGATCGTAGCAGTGGTCGAGAAGATGGGAGATCTCGCTGAGATTGTAGACGAACAGCGTGTCCATCACCAATTCGCGCAGCGAATCCAGATTGTCCGTCCAGTAGAACTGGTCCGGCTCGGCATCACGGTAGACTGGGTTCAGTGCCAGGAAGTCCGGCGCCTTTTCCGGCTCGCGCAAAAAGCCCGGCGAGAACTCGATGCTCTCGTGGAAATCGCGCAGGATGAGCCTGACCGGCCAGCCGTCGCGATGAACGAGCAGCATATTCTGCCCGTGCGCCTCGACCGCCAGGCCATGATGGACGAGCAGATGCCAGACCGGAAGGATGGCGATCTCGGTCAACCGGTTGATCCACGGCATGAGGCCGAAACGGCGGATCCAGCCGTCGGCGAACGGGCGTCCGTCCGCCTCGATCATCATCAGGGCATTGAAGGGAATGGCAGCCTCGCCCGTTGCAAGGGTGGCTTCAGCGCTCTCGCGCCAGATCGCCGCCACTTGGCCCGCCAAAGGTCCGTCGCGACCGGCGATAATCCCGGCATATTCCTGCAGGATCGTGAGCGGATAGCATTCGCCAAAGGCCGGATCGCTCTCGACGATCCCGGCAATCCAGCGCGAGATCACCGGCGCCGTGCAGACCGAATGCGGCTCAAGCGTCCGCCGCGACGAGGTGTTGACGATGTTGAGCGGCAGCTTGATGCTTGCCGCAAGAGGCCTGTCCTGGTTCAGCAGCGAGCGCACCGACTGTGTTGCCGTGTAGCGGTCGCCGGCCGGCCCCAGATAATGGATGTCCCCCGATGCGATCCAACCGGCAAGCTCAGTTTCGCGCAGTTCGCGCCACTGCCAGGGGTGCAGCGGGACAAGCCCGAAATCTTCCGGCGAGACGCCGCGTTGCTGCTGCTTCGCGAGCAGCTCGGCCCACACCTCATGTCCGAGTTCCACGCGCCAGAAGGCACCCTCGCCGCCGGGCATTGCCTGGTGAAGATGTTTGCGTGCCACCAGCAGCCAGACGAGCTGGAATGCCCGGCCCGTTTCCGGTCCGTAGGCCGCATGGTCTGCGAAGGAAAAGCCCGTGCGCGCCTTGAAGCAGGGATGGTACGGATGCCCTTCATCAAGTGCGCCTTCCAGTTCGGCTAAGGACATCGTGCGCCGCGACCGCGCAGGGAGGTGACGTTCGTTCCACTGGCAGAAGGCGATCGTCTGCGTGAGCTCGTCGAGCAGCTTTCCGCGCGTCGGGCCGCTGCCCGGCAAGGCGGCAACCAGTTGCGCCAGCGGCGGCGCGACCCAGCTGTCCGCGCCTTCGCGCATCTCCACCGAACCCGGCATCAAGCGAAGCCGTCCAAAGGGGCCAATGGCGCCGCGGCACCGGAAATCCCGGCCGCCGAGCGACCAAGAAAAATCGACCGCATCCCCGTGGGCGTGCTCACTGGCATCGACGATGTCTTCGTATAGGAGGGCGGCGGCGAGCTGGCGAAGCACGCGTTCGTCCGGCCGTCCCTTGAGATCAAGAGGCAATGGCATGATCGGTCCTCGGCGCTGTCAGGACTGCCGGCGCCCGCAACGGGTTTGGCACGGGGCGATACAGCGTCGGCGCGTGATTGGATTGCAGCTCGTCTACGTCATAGAGGCGCGTCGTCAGATTGGCCTTGGAGGCGATCGTCGGCAGGTCGAGGACATGACGCGCGAATTCGCGTCCGGCTCCGGTCATGCGGGCGGCATAACCTTCGAGATGCAGGCGCAGTTCGCGCAAGAGCAGGCTCTCGTCACAGACGCCGTCATGGCCCATGCGACTGACGACCGAGAAGACCTGATTGACGATCAGGTAGTAGGCGAAGCGGTCGCGGATTTCGCTGTCGGCATAATAGAGTGAGGCGATCGTTTGCGTCTCGGGAACATGGCTGACGATCAGGCTGCGATAGCGTTCGGAGAGATAGAAGCCCTGATTGTCGCGATAATAGCTGGCAGAGGGATAACCGTTGGCGATGTCCAGCAGACTGTTCTGCTGGTGCGCCTCGAGCGCGATGCCATAGTCGTCATAAAGGCGGATCAAAGGCTCGACCGCGCAGTCGAGATAGTGGCGGAACCACAGCAGGGCCGCATCCGGCAGGCTTTCGCCCGTGCGCGCGGCGAGGGCTCGGACAAGGCGTTCCAGGCGCGAACCCTCGCCCGGGAGCGGATCGGCCGTCAGGGCGGCAACCGTCACGACGCCCCTGCCCTTTGCGCCCGAAAACGGGTTCTCCCGCAGGATGACTTCGAAGCCGCTTTCGCTCCGGCCGGGCAGGTCGAGCGTTATATAGGCGGGGTCCTGGATGATCCGGAAGTTGCGGGACCGCGCGGCAAACCCGATGCGATCGAGGAGCTTCGCCATGGCGACGCCCGCCTCGAGTTCCTGGCGCCGGTTCAGACGCACGGAATTGGTGATGCGGACGGGCAGGGAAAACTTGAGCATCCAGTCGGCATCGGCGTCATAGACTGTGCGTACCGATGAGGTCGCCGTAAAGGCAGGGCCGGCGGGGCCCAGGTGGCGCAACTGCCCCTTCTCGAGCATTGACCGGATGTCGGGATCAAGCAGCAGCGCTTCCGCCTGGAGCGGATGCATCGGCAGCAGGCATTCATCGTTACCGAGCGTGACGCCATCCGCATCCGGCCCCAACAGCGAACGGACAATTTCGTGGGCCGCCGTCGAACGGGCGGACGCCTGCCGCACACACTCAGCCTTGGCGGCAAAATAGTGCAGCTTGAACGTACCGCGCAGTTCCGGCGCGTAAGATTCCTGCTGCCAGTAGGTCATGCCCTGCCGGCTCTTCGGCGTCGGATGCTGCCAGTGACCAAAGACGAGCGACTGCTCCGCCTCGATGAAATGGCCGCCCTCTGCCGGCTCGGGCTCCGCCTTGTCGATATAGAGTGCGGTCTGCTGATAGCTTTCGAGGACCCGCATCAGCAGTTCGAGTTCGAAGCCGCGCAAGGCATCCGCCTGGTTTTCATCGCCCTGGCGGTAGCACTCGTGGATGAGGATGTGCAGCGCCGATATCAGTTCGATCTGGCGCCATGTCCCGTCGGAACCGCCCCTGCCCCAGACCCGGCCGAAATGATGCGGGCCGCAGAGGGACGGCGACATCACCTCGACGCGCAGGATCATGTGCTGCCTCGGGAGCGACCATTCCACACAGTCGAAAGCGCCGCCGACGGTTCGATGCATGACCCGGATACCCGGGTTCACTTCGCGTAGATAGCAGTTGGCGAAGCTTTGAAAGGTGGCGATTTCTGCGATTTGCCTAGACGATTGCATCCTGTCGATCCTCGGCACGCGACGCATAGCCGCGCAATGGCGTTGGACGTTTTCGACCAACACATTGAATTTTCTTATTGAGAGCGTTGTCAGCCCGTGGCGCTCAGCCGGCGGCCTGCCAGTGGAGCGATCCCGGCTGCTCGCGGAACGCGAAGCGCAGAAGATGGCTTTCGATGACCGATTTCGTATCGTCGAGATCGGCCTCGCCAGGCGAGCGGGCGCGGATGCTCAGGCCATCCGGTGTGGCCTGGAGATAGCCGGTCCCGCAGGAAAACCGGAGTTCGGCGCGATCGCCCGTCTGCTCGACGTCGATCTTGTGGGCGAAGTGCTTGCAGAGCTGCGTCAGGTATTTCTGGCCGTCGTCCGTTGCAAAGTGGGTGGTCGCTTCTTGCATCTGGAACTCCTGTCATCAGGCTTTTTGTTGCCCAGTCGGCCCGGGATGACCGCCTGAGCGTCTCGGGCGACCGCCGTGGGGAGGACACGGCAGCCGCGATCGTGAACCGTCGGCCTAGAAAGTCGCTCTTGCGGTCAGGATGAAGGAACGGCCGGGCTCGTAGAGCGGCGTCACGTTCCCGAACTCCTGGCCGTAGGTCGCCCGGTCCGAATAGGTTTCGTCGAAGATGTTCTTGAGTTCGGCGCGCAGCGTCAGGTTCGGCCGTTGCGGCGGTACATATTCGACAAAGGCGTTGAAGACCTCGTAGCCCTCGAAAGGCTTGCTGCCGGCGGCGACGTCGTCGTAGTCGAGCGCAATCTCGGCGTCGGCGCCGAAGGTGACGCCCCAGTCGGCCAGCGTGTGGATCGCCTGCAGCGTGATGATCTGGCCTGCGGGTGCTGCGAGATAGGTGCCGAGGTCGGAATCGGCAGGCTTGCCGTCGATCTCGACGTCGATATTGGCGTATTTCACCTTGAAATAGCCATCGCCCCAATTGTAGCCGCCACCGATCTCGAAGCCGCGCGAGCGAACATCATGGGCGGCGATGCCGAGGTCTGCCCGGAAGCGCGGTGCGCGCGCATCATCGAGATCGGTCTGGAAGACACTGCCCTCGACTATGAAGCCGTTGTAGTTGGCCTCCAATCCCAAGACGTAATTGTCTGCCGTTACCGGCTTCGGACCGTTGCCATAGTCCCAGTTGGGATTGATGATGAAGTTCTCGGCAAGCGGAATGCCCGCCCAGACATGCGAATACCCGGCCTTGGCCGTCAGAAGATCCTCGATGAGATCATATTCGCCCGAGACGTTGCCGCTGAAGCCCGAGTTGGTCCATTTCTCGCCCGTTGTTCCGGTAAAGTGCTGGTTGTCCCCTCTTGCGCCAAAGGAAAGGCGCGTCCTCTCCCAAGGCTCAAGCCTCGCCTGCGCGTAAATGCCGACATTGCGCGCCTTCTCGGTACCGGGATCGTAGAGATCCTCAAGCTCCGCCTTGTCGCTGTAGAAGTCGATGCCCGCGATCACATTGCCGATATCGAAAGAGAACTTGTTCTCGAACTTGCCATTGAAACTATCCGACGTGCCGATGGCGTCATAGGTCTTCGGAACGCCCGGTCCCGGCTTCGGGAAGATCGGCAGATCGACCTCTGTCTTGCTGTAGGCAAGCAGGAGCTTCGGGTCCCACCACCCCTCCGGCGTGCTGTCGGTATAGGTAAAGACGGTGTTCTGCCGGTCGAGCGTATAGTCGCGGATGCGCGGCTCCCACGGCTTGGGGTTCGAAATCGAACCCACATTGGCGCGGAACGGCCGTGGCGCATCGTCGTTGATACGGTCGTGGCTGATCTCGAAACGGTCGCCACTCTCGAACTCGTAGGCGAGCTTGCCGAGGCCGCTCAGCAGATTGGTGCTGGTGCCTTCAACCTCCTTACCGTTACCCGCGGTGAAATCGTTGCCATTGCCGAAGTTGAAGTAGCCGAGGAACTCAAGCCCTTCATGCATGCCATAGGCGGAGAGCCCCGTGGTCACCGTGTCGCTGTTGAAATTATAGCTGGATGTAACGAAGCCACCGAAAGCGTCGGCATCCAACAGATCGCGCGGATCAATCGTCTCATAGGCGATCGCACCGGCGAGCGCCCCCGGGCCGGCATCGGCCGGGGCAACGCCGGCATCGACGCTGACGGCCTTCAGGAGGCCCGGATCGATGAGGTTCGTGCCATTGTGGTGGAAGACCTTGTTGTTCTGGCGGCCGCCGTCCATGGTCACGGCAAGGCTCGTTTCCTCGATGCCATGAACGTAGACCTTCTGCGACATCGGCAAGGAGCTGCCGACGGCGATGCCCGGCTCCCCTGAAAAGACGTCGGCAATGTTGGCGGGGTTCTTCAGCTTCAGGTCCTCCGACGAGATGACGATCTCGCCGGCGCCGAGCGGTCCGCTGCCAAAGGCGGAAATCGGGTTGAGAACCGTGGCGCCGGATGCATCCACGCCCTCGCTGCTGCCGGCCGCCGTGGCCGAGCCGATCAGCGCCGTTCCGCCCGATACCCGGTAGGAGATGCCGGTGCCCGACAGCAGCTGTGCCAGGGCCTGCTGCGGCTCCAGCGTGCCGCTGACAGCGGTCGAACGAATGCCCTTCGACGTCGCTGCAGCCAGGGTCACCTGCAGGCCGGATTGCCGGCCAAAAGCATTCAATGCGCCCGCCAGCGGTTGCGACGGAATGTCGAACGTGCGGGCCGTGCTGACACGCGATGTCGTCTCTTGGGCGGAGGCGACGGAAAGGGGCATGAAGGCAAGGGAGGAAAGCCCGACGATCGCCGTCGTTGTCAGCAGGCGCAGTCCTGCATGGCTATATCCTGCGCTGAAAGAAAGATGTCCCTTGCGGCATTTCGTCGAACTCATTTTACCCCCGTCTCGATGATCCGCGCGCTGCCTCTCGGCAGGCGCTTCGGACCAAAGACGACGGGCTCCGGATTTTTTTTCACCGGTCCGCGATTTTTTCTTGAATTTTTGAGTCCAAATTAAAATTGCGTCAGAACGCGGCCATAGGATGTCACCTCGCGCACCTTGCCACCAAACGGCTGAACCAATGCCTGAAGAGCGTGATCGGGATCCGTGAGATCATAGACGCCCGTCACCCGTCGCGCCGCGAGTTCGGATTGCGGGATGGAGATCCAGGCGGAATGGTAACGTTGCAGCCGCTCGGCGGCAGCCGCAACGGTGACGTTGTTGACGAACATCTTGCCACTGCGCCAGGCGCCGATCTCTTCGGTCGCGATCGCGCTTCGGGTGACAGCACCCGTCGCATGCGCCACCGTCGCCATTTCTCCCGGCGCGAGTTCGAAATTCTGCTTATGATTTTCCCCACTGTACGAAACGGCCACCGTGCCGTGGGCGAGCTCGACCGTCGTCTCCGTACTCGCAAGCTGCACGTCAAAAGAGGTGCCGAGAACCGAAACCTCCACGCCGCCGGCATCGACGACGAAGGGACGCGACGGGTCGCGCGCAACATCGAAATAGGCCTCGCCCTTGAGAAGCCGGACGTGCCGGGCCGCGGTGTTGATCGCGGTGGCGATGGCGCTGCCGCCGCCCATCTGAATAGTTGTGCCGTCCTCCAGCGTGATCGTCCTGCTCTGTGCGGTCTCGGTCACATGATCGGCCTGCCACCACACCAGCAGCGACGGGAGCGCGACGAACAGCACCAGGCAGGCGGCAAGCGCCATCACTGCGGTGCCGGCAGCTAAGGTTCTGGCCGCCCAACGCTTCGGCTGGCGGGTGGTTGCCGCCGATAAAACCAACGGTGTCGCCCCGCGCCAAAGATGCTCATGAACCGGCGGCACTTCTCCCAGCAGCTGCCAGGTCTTCAATGCCGTCTCCCAGGATCGGACATGCAGTTCCGACCTGCCCAACCAAGTGCGGAACGCGGCTTCCGTCTCCCGACAGTTCGGACGCGCCTTCAGTTCGAGGAACCAGTCCATGGCCTCTTCGAGCAACACCTCCGGTATGTGGTTGTCCTTGGTCAAAGCTCTGCCTGCTGGTTACGTGTTCGACGAGACACTACAGCGCCGCGCGTCTTATCAGACGCGCAAAGGTCGCTGTAGCACTTTGAATTGCTGCATGTTTTCATCCTTTAATCGGGTACGATTCAAGGAAACATGCACAAGCGGAATCATTCGGTCTGTCACAAAGACGAATTACTGCGGATTTTTTTTCACGCCGGCTCAAAATTCTAGGAGGCATCGCCCGCCAGAATTGTCGCCACCCGCATCATGGCGGTGCGAACATGGCGATGTACGGTTGCGACCGAGATGTTCAGGTGGGCGGCGATTTCTTCCAGGGTGTATCCACCGAAGCGGTGCATCTCAAGGGCAACACGAACGTCCGTGGGAAGATCGTCGAGGACGCCTGAAATGCGCCGGATCTCGTCGGTCACCACAGCGATGTCTTCGGGCGTCGGCATCTCGATCGGCATCGACCAGAACTGGGGCTCGTCCTGTTCCTCCCGCGCCTCTATCTTCCGACGCTTGAGAAGATCGAGGCACAGATTGCGGACGATTCTGTAGAGATAGGCAGGCGAGAGGCCCTGGGAACCATTGTCGGTATTGGCCGGCGCGAAGCGGATGAACGCCTCCTGCACGATGTCTTCGGCCGTCTCACGCGACCCGACGATGCGCGTCGCATAGGCGACCAAAGCGGTACGATTGGCGAAATAGACCTGATGGCGCGTTTCCATGTCGACCAAGGCGTCTGATCCGAACAAAACAACTTTGATGTGGCGTCCAGCGTCGTTCGCACTGCCTGCCGCGACGCGATCGGTGGACCGGATGGCCAAACGAACGCGACGTCTCTTAGCACGCGTAAATAAACTTGTCTGTAATAGTCATGTTATTTTTCCAGCCAATTGCCTCGACGCCTCGCCGCCGAGCCTGAGCGTCCTTGGCCGGAGACCGTATCCCGTTGCAGAAGCGGAACTTTTCGCTCCGAGGACGATTACCCATCTGAGCGCGAACCGTGTCAACCGGACGCGGCAGGGATGGCGAACATGGCGGTTTTTCCGGTTTCTCGCCATGGCCAACGAAACGGCAGTCGAGCGCCCAACCTGTCCGGTTCGTCTCACTTTCGGTGTCGAGACTCAAGGGCGCCACCAATCTCCCCGCCCTCGACACGCAACTCTCTGACGAGTTCGATCAACGCCCGGAGTTTTGCCGGCACGTGTCGCCGGCCGGAGAAATAGAGGCACAGGCCGTCATAGGGTGGCGTCCACTCATCGAGAACCCGCACCAGCCGTCCGGCAGCGACGTGCTCCTGGACCGCATAGTCGGAGAGATAGGCCAGCCCTGCGCCACACAGTACCGCCTCGAGCATCAACCCGCTCTCGTCCAGAATGACCCGTCCGGGCACATCGATCTCCACGCTTTCGCCATGACGCGAGAACTCCCAGTGATAGATCCGGCCGCTCGCCATGCGCGCCCGAATGCAAGTGTGGTTCATGAGATCGGCTGGTCGCAGCGGCGCCGCCCTCTCACGGAAATAATCCGGCGACCCGACGACGATCATGCGCGACTGGCGCGTGACTGGCACTGCGATCATGTCCGGCGGCACTGCGTCTGTCAGCCGGAAGCCGGCATCGAAGCCTAGGGCGACGATGTCCACCAGCGCGTTGTCGGTCGCTACCTCCACCGCCATGTCCGGAAAACGCCGGAGATATTCCATCAGCAGCGGCTGCAGTACCATGCGTGCCGCCCCGGGCGAGGTGTTCAGCCGAAGCGTCCCGGTCGGCCGCGCCCGGGATTCCGTCACCCTCTCGACGGCACCGTCGATCGCGGCGAGAGCCGGCAGAACCTCGGCCACGAAGGCCTCGCCCGCCGCAGTGAGTGCCACCGACCGGGTTGTCCGGTTGAACAGACGGACATCCAGCCGCTCCTCCAGCGCCGACACGGCATGGCTGAGCGCAGAGGACGACACGCCGAGTTCGCGGGCAGCGGCGCGGAAACCGCCGAGCCGCGCGATCGTCGTCACCGCCTCGAGTTCGGACAGACTGGGTCTCATTGCGCTATTTTCCTCATCAACCTGTCTATGATTGATGATCTTATCCTGGCGACCCTTCCGGCGCATATCCCCTTCATCACAACAGGAAACCGAACGATGAAGATAATCGAGCAGATCTATGTCGACGGTGCTTTCGTGACCCCTGAGGGCAGCGAGCGCTTCGAGCTTTTCAATCCCGCCACCGAAGAGAAGATCGGCGAGGTCCGCCTCGGTGACGCGGAAGACGCCCGCTCGGCGATCGCAGCCGCCAAGCGCGCCTTCCCGGCCATGCGGCACACGACACCAGCCGAGCGCATCGCCATGCTGCAAGCGCTGCGCGACGCGGTCGCAGCGCACGCCGATGCCTTGCATGAGGCCATGGCGACCGAGTACGGCGCACCGCAGTCCTTCCTCGCTTTCTCGGTGCCGCATGCTTCTCACGTTTTCGAGGTCGCCGCGAAGACCGTGGCTGGCTATACCTTTACCCGGCAGATCGGCAACGCCGCGGTCGTCATGGAACCGGTTGGGGTTGCCGCCGCCATCACCCCCTGGAACAGCAACATCGGCTTCATCTGCACCAAGCTCGCCACCGCAATTGCGGCCGGCACGACGATCGTGATCAAGCCGTCGGAAATGAGCGCCATCCAGACCCAGACGCTGCTGGAAGCGCTGCACGAAGCCGGCCTGCCGCGCGGCGTACTCAACGTCGTCAACGGCTATGGTCATGTCGTCGGCGCGGAGCTCAGCCAGAACCCTGGTATCGCCAAGATCACCTTTACCGGCTCGACCACCACCGGAAAGACGATCCTTCGAACCGCTGCGGAAAGCTTCAAGCGCGTGACCTTGGAGCTCGGCGGCAAGGGGCCGCAGATCCTGCTCGACGATGCCGATCTCGATCACGCCATTCCGCACGTGCTTGCTTCCGCCTTCCGCAACAGCGGCCAGGCCTGCATTGCCGGCACCCGGCTTCTGGTGTCGGAGCGGAGGCTAGCGGAAGTGACCTCGCGTCTCGCCACCGCCGTCTCGGCATTGAAGATCGGCCCTTCGAGCGACCCGACCTCGGATATCGGCCCGATGGTCAGCGCCAGACAATGGCAGCGCGTCCAGTCCTATATTCGTCTCGGTCAGGAGGACGGAGCAAAGCTGCTGGCAGGCGGCGAAGGTCGCCCGGAAGGGCTCGGTCGTGGCTGGTTCGTCCGCCCCACCGTTTTCACCGATGTCACCAACGACATGCGGATCGCGCGGGAAGAAATCTTCGGCCCCGTCCTCAGCGTTCTTTCCTATCGCAACGAAGACGAGGCTGTCGCCATCGCCAACGACACGGACTATGGCCTGCAATCCTACGTTCTCGGCACCGATGTGGAACGCATGCGCCGCGTGGCCGGCCAACTCGAGGCCGGTCGCGTGGTCCTCAACGAGGCGCCGGCAGATGCCCAGGCTCCCTTCGGTGGCTTCAAGCATTCCGGCATCGGTCGCGAATTCGGACCCTTCGGCCTCGAAGCCTTTCTCGAGCCGAAGGCGATCATTGGCTGAGCGGTAATCCCCGTGTCTCAGGCGACCTGCGCGCCGGCCTTCGGCGCGCCAGCCAACGCGACGGTATTGCGACCCATGTGCTTCGCCTCGTAGAGGGCGCCGTCCGCCTTTTGCAGCAGCTTTTCAAGCGTCGTCTCAGTCGCAAGCGCCGCAGCGACGCCCAGGCTTGCCGTCACGCACCCATTGCCAAGTCCGCGATGTGCAATGTCGAGCCGTTCGATCGCCGAGCGGATACGCTCGGCCATCGCCAGCGCCTGCAGCGGCTCCCGATCCGCCACGAGCACCAGCATCTCCTCACCGCCGAAGCGGAAGACGAAGGAGGCCTCATCCACGGTGTCGCGCATGCATTGCGAGACGGCGCGGATGCAGGCGTCGCCCTCGATATGGCCGTGAACGTCGTTGAACCGCTTGAAGTGGTCGATATCCAGCAGGATCGCCGAAACCGGCGCCAGGCGAGGCGCGTCGTTCCACAGCATCTCGCCAACCCGCGCCAGCGAGCGGCGGTTCAACAGTCCCGTCAGTTCATCCCGTTCGGCATTGCGCTCAAGCTGGCGGTAGAGAAGGCTGCCCCTCAACTGGTTGAGGAAATTCTGCCTGTCCTTCTGCTCCAAAAAATAGGCGCTGACCGCCAGGAAGATCGACAGCGTCAAATAGAAGGTGATGATACCGGAATAGGTGACATCGTCGAAGGCGCCGGTCAGGCGCGTGGTGGTGAAATGGGAAGCGCACATCAGCGCGAGCCCGATCACGACGGAAAAGAAGCGCGGCCGCAGCGCGATGACGAAGAACAGGAAGGCGGCGGAATTGCCGTTCTGATAGACGAAGAGGTAGGAGCTGGCGCTCTGCGTGGCCGCCGCCATCGGCAGGGTGACGCCCAGCACCGCGATCGCCACCGCCAGAACGTCGTAGAGAAGCGCATTCGGCCAACGGCGCACGGCCAGGATACAGCCGATGACGAAAGGCGTGAACACCAGGAAGCGGGCGACGAGCAGCTCGCTGAACACATCGGGCAGCATCGTGCGATCGCCGAAGTAGACCAGATCGTAAATGAAGACACCGATCACGCCCCAGATCACCGCGAGCCGCACACGTTCGGCCGCATATTCCTTGCGGAACAGCGCCTCGATCTCCGGCGAGAATTGCAGATAACGAAAGCCGCGCGCGATCTGGTTCTCTACCTGGTCTAGCGTGACAACGCTCATTACCAATTTCCCCGGCTGCGGAAGGACTCCAGCAAGCTAGCAGAGAAAACTGAATATTCGTCTAAAGTTAGATCGGTTCGCCGCTGTCTTCGGGCACCTTGATCAGGACCGTCTCGGCGGCCTCGATCGGCCTGCCGTCCTGTGTGCGGATGTCGAGTTTCACCGGTAGTCCGGTTTCCTTTTCGACCAGCAGGGAATGCTCTTCGCCGGGCTGAAAGAGGTGCCTTTCGCCGAACTGGCGCAAGGCGACCATCACAGGAAAGAGGTCCCGGCCCATCGCCGTCAATTGATACTCGACCCGCGCTTTCGCCTCGCCGACGGGAACCGTCTCCAGAATGCCGCGATCGACGAGCGTGCGCAGGCGCTCCGTCAGGATGTTCTTGGCAATGCCGAGGCTTTTCTGAAAGTCGCTGAAGCGTCTCAATCCGTCGAACGCATCGCGCACGATCAGCAGCGACCACCAGTCGCCGATCGCGTCCAGAGATCGCGCACTGGGGCAGTAGTCTCCCTTGAGGCTTCTGCGCGCCACCATACGAACTCTCCTCTCTCGCGGCCACGAGATTTTGGTTGCATTATGAAACCAAATCGGTATCCATAAATTTGGTTTCATTATTAAACCGAAATAAGGAAGAAGTCCAATGGATGGTAGAGCTGCTGCGGCGTCGATCGACGCCGCAAACGACGCTGCGCGCCCAAACGCCAGCAAGACGACAATGTCGCCGTTGACGCGCCCGATGATGACACTCTTCGCCCTCGCCTCTGGCCTTGCGGTCGCCAATGCCTATTTTGCCCACCCCTTGCTGGATGTGATGGCGGCCGATCTCGACCTTTCGCAAACCCGCGCCGGTTTGATCGTCGGCGCGACGCAAATCGGCTACGCGCTCGGCCTGGTCCTGCTTGTTCCTCTTGGCGACCTTTTCGATCGCCGCAAGGTCATCATCATTCAATCCCTGCTTTCCGTGGTCGCGCTCAGCTTCGTCGCCCTTTCGGCCAACGCCAAAATGCTGATGGCTTCGATCGCAGCCGTCGGCATGCTTGCCGTCCTGACACAGGCCCTGGTCGCCTATGCGGCCAGCCTGGCCCAACCATCGGAACGTGGCCGGGTGGTGGGGTTTGTCACCAGCGGCATCGTGATCGGCATCCTCTCCGCACGCACCGTCGCAGGCCTTCTGACGGATCTCTCCGGCTGGCGATCGGTCTATCTTGCATCATGTGTCGCAACGCTCTTGATCGCCGGCCTGCTGTACAGGTTGTTGCCGCACCAGAGACGGGAAACGAGCAAGCTCAGCTACCCCCGCCTTGTCGGCTCCACCTTCAAGCTGATCTGGGAAGAGCCGGTGCTGCGCACCCGCGGCGTGATCGCCATGCTGATCTTCGCGAACGTGACGACCCTGCTCACCCCGCTTGTCCTGCCGCTGAGCGCACCGCCCTTCTCCATGTCGCATACCGAGGTCGGCCTCTTCGGTCTGGCAGGGATCGCCGGGGCTTTGGCCGCTTCTCGTGCGGGCCATTGGGCCGATCGCGGATTTGGCCAGGCGACGACGGGGATTGCACTCGCGCTTATGCTCATCGCATGGCTGCCGATCTCATTGCTGCATCACTCGATCCTGTGGCTGATCGCCGGTGTGCTCGTCCTCGACTTCGGGCTCCAGGCGGTCCACGTGACCAACCAGGCCCTGATCTATCGCGTCCGTCCGGAAGCGCAGAACCGACTGACGGCAGCCTACATGCTCTTCTATTCGCTCGGCAGCGCGATCGGATCCTCTCTCTCCACGGTCGCCCATACGCATGCGGGATGGAACGGCGTCTGCCTGATGGGCGCGGCGATCAGCCTTACCTCGCTGCTCTTCTGGCTGGCGACAAGACCTACGGGATCCAAGCATGCGGAAGACGCGCAGCGTTGAACGGTTGAGTGAGCTGCGACAGCGCGGACCGAGGTTGGCTCAGCCAACGAGAAGGCCCCGCACGATGGCGGGGCCTCTGAGGGAACGGTCGACCGCCGCTCCTCGACGCTTATGCGGCCGGTTCAAAGTCGGTCGAGAGGGACACGGCACGCCATTGGGCAAGGATTTCTGCGTCCGATGCGTGCTTGGCTTCGATCGCGGCCACCGTGTCGCTGCCAAGCGGCAACCGCACCGGCGGATTTTCGGCATCAGCGAACGAGATCAAGACCTCTGCCAGCCTGTTGGGATTGCCCGGCTGGTTATGGCTGATCTCCTTCGCCTTGCTGCGAACGAAGCCGGCCGTCTCGGCATAGTCCTCGATCTCGATCGGGCTGATGCCGAGTGAGGTCGACTCGAGAAAGTCGGTGCGGAAGTAACCGGGTTCGATCGCCGTCGCATGGATACCGAGCGGGGCAAGCTCTGCTGCGAGCGCTTCGGTCAGGCCTTCAACGGCAAACTTCGTCGAGCAATAGACCCCGAAGCCAGGGCCGCTGCGATAGCCGCCGATCGACGAGAAGTTCAGGATGCGTCCCGAACGCTGGCGGCGCATGTGCGGCAGCACGGCACGGGTGACGGCCAGCAGGCCGAAGACGTTGGTGCGATACAGGGCCTCGATCTCGGCACCGCTTGCCTCTTCGACCGCACCGAGCAGTCCGTAGCCGGCATTGTTGACCAGAACATCGATCCGGCCAAAGCGGGCGATCGCCTGCCCGACGGCCTGATGCGCCTGGGACTCGTCGGTAACATCGAGCGCTACGGCCAGAAGGTTGGGTTGCTCGCCGAAACGCTCGGCGATCGCCTTCGGATTGCGCGCCGTCGCGACGACCTGATCGCCCTTGGCGAGTGCCTTTTCCACAATGAGGGCGCCAAATCCACGGGATGCCCCGGTAACGAACCATGTATGCATGTGAACCTCCTGTTTGTTTCGCCGCTCCATCGTCGGCGGCTGAGAAGGTTTTACCGCGCTCCATCTGCTGAGATAATCGACTGGATTCTCCTTGAGCTGATGAGTAAGATTCATCAATGAGAACCGTATCGCCTTCCGACCTGTCCTCCTTCCTGGCTTTGGCCCGGCACCGAAGCTTCCGCCGCGCCGCTGACGAGGTCGGCTGCACGCCATCGGCACTCAGCCATGCCCTGAAGGCACTTGAGGAGCGGCTCGATCTCCGCCTCTTCAACCGAACGACCCGCAGCGTCGCGTTGACGGAAGCGGGCGAACTTCTGCTCGCGCGCGTCGCCCCCGCCTTCCGCGACATCGAGGATGCGCTTGACGACCTCAACAACTTCCGGGGCACACCTGTCGGGCGCTTGAAACTCAATGCGGCGCGCGCCTCCGCGAAGATGGTGCTTCTGCCTTTGGTCGCACGCTTTCTCGAAGCCTACCCGAAAATCAGCATCGAGATCGTCACCGACAACGACCTCGTCGACATGGTGTCGGAGGGTTTCGACGCCGGCGTTCGTTTCGGCGAGGTCATCGCGCAGGACATGATTGCCGTACCGATCGGGCCGCGCCAGCGCACGGCGATTGTGGCAACGCGTTCCTTCTTCGAGCGCTTTCCAAAACCGACCGCTCCCGATCACCTGAGGGAACTCCCCTGTGTCGGACTGCGCTTCGGCAGCGGCCGGCTTTACGCATGGGAATTCGAGCGCGGCGGCGTGGAACTTCAGGTCGAAGTGAGCGGCCCCCTGATCGTCGACGACCAGGACATGATGGTGGACGCTGCCCTTGCCGGAGCCGGCGTGACCTTCACCTTCGAGGATCAGGTGCTGTCGCTGATAGACGAAGGAAAACTTGTTCGGGTGCTCGAGGACTGGTGCCCCTACTACGGCGGCCTCTATCTATACTATCCGAGCCGACGGCAAATGCCGGCGGCGCTACGCGCCTTCGTCGATTTCATCAGGACTGCGGGTAGCGGGCTCGCCAAAAGCTAGCGCGAAGCTGCGTCTTGTGGCCGACCGCGCCGCGGTCGGACCATGTGCAGCCGATTCCGGGCAGCGCCGGCCCGAAGCAGGGCATGTCCTGGCTTACGCCTTGGTTTCACTTGCAAGCGACGTGGCCTCTGCGACGGCCAACGCGGCCATGGCAAGGGCAGCTTCGCGCGTTGCGGCAGCCGCGATGAAGCGGCCATTGTGGCAGAAGCTTGCGCCCGCGACCCCGCAGGCCGCTTCCAGTTCTCCGTTGGTCAGGCCGGCCCAGGCTGCGGGCAGGTCTGCGCGAAGCTCAAAGCCCTCATCGGCCTTGCGGATGCCCGTCAGGCACCAGTCTTTGTCACGCGGGTGAACGACGAACAACAGGTGATCGGCACCGGACTTCACGACGGCCGGACGGAAGGGCATGCCCATCGGCAGCTCGAGAACGCGACCATCCCCGGCACGGGCGATTTGCTGAAGAACGAGTGCCTCGGCTCTGAGCTTGGCGGCGCGCTGGGCGACGCTGGCCTCGACGAGCGCACGGGCAACCGCCAGGGCCGCCTGAAAGCCGCGTTCGTCAGCCTCCTGGCCGGCCTCGTCGAAAACCGGCTTCAAGGTTTCCAAAAGCGCCGGCAGGGTGAGCCCTGCGAGCGGCCCGGCAACGGAAGGGTCGAGCGCACCATTATCCACCAGGTCGACCGGAAGCACGAAGCGTGCATCAAAGGCCGCATGGACCGCCTCGATATGGTCTTCAGGAACGCCTGAAGCGGCGAGATAGTCGCGGCCGTAGTGCTTCCAGATCAGCCCGAACGAACTGTAGGGCTGGCCGTCCTCTCTCAGCGGCGCGCCGCGCTGGTGATGATCGAAGATACCGGCCGCGGCGTCATACTCGCCACCCACATCGTAGACGATACGGTCTGCACCGGGCCTGATCCATTCCGGAGCCCGACTGCGGATCAGGCGAGCCTGCGGGAAAAGCCGCGTGAGAATGACGGTGGACAACAGCTCGTCGGCATGGAAGCCACCGGAATGGGTAACGAGAAACGCTGGGATCATCCCGATTGGCCTTATGGTTCGTTGAGTACGGAACGCACCACATAGCCATTGCTTGCTGCCACCTCAACCCACCATCGCTCCTTGCCCGCCTGGAGACCCGCGTGCGTCGCCCGGAGATCTTGGCGGGAGACGGATCGACGGCCGAGACTGGCCGACAATTATTTGGGCGCAGCTACTCCAGATCCATCGTGGTGAAGACGCGGCAATTGTCGGGCGCAGGCGTGCTTTTGCAAATCTGCGCATCGACCAGTTGGTCCACTGCCAGCGTGTTCGTCAGCAGAAGGGCCTTGAACAATTGCCAGAGACCGGGATTGCCAGCCGCATCGCGCGGGCCCTCGGCCAGCATCTGGTAGCGCACGCCCATTTCATCATAGTAGGCCGCCAGCTTTTTGCTGCTGGCTTCGTTTCCAGTCACCATCGGAATCTCTTCGACGATCGTCCCTTCTCCCGCGAGCCGTCGACTGCCTGACGCAAGGGCGAGCGTACATGCCTGTGAGCAGGCTCCGAGCGAAACGGCCTTGCCGATATAGGCGGCTCCCTTTTGGTCGTTTGCGGTACAGTTCTTCTGATCGCGCTGACACCCGAAGAAAACGGTCGTGCCCACCGCCACGCTCAGTTTGCTTTTGCGGATGAGGCGGCCGAGTGCCATCGCAGCCGCCATGTCGCCACCGGGCGATCGCAGGACCAATGGCAGCTTGCGGCCTGCGAGCGTCTTCAAGGTTGCCTTCAGCAGGGCCGGTGTCTTCGGCCCGATGGTGCCCGCGGCGGAAATCCACTCCGGACATGTCGGCTCGCACCCGGCCTGGTTGGAGCGCACGACGACAAACCGCATCTCCTGCTCAGCCGCCATTGCCGGCCGCTCCATCAACAGGCTTGCGGCCAGCAGACAGATTACCAGCGCAACCCGTAGCAGGCGGGGCGTGGCTGCGCCGACGGGAGAACTCCATATTCGCATTCCGGTCTCCAACCCAAATCCCCTGGTCTAACGCTTCAGGTCCGACATGACGAAAACCCGACAATTGGCGGACGCCGGTACCGTTCTGCAGGTCTCGACCGAGGTCAGCAATTCGACCCCGCCCAGCTGCGTGATCAATTTCATCTCGGTCATCGCGACGGGTTCGATCTTGCGCATATCGGAGGCGGGCGTGATCTTCATCAGATCGATAACCGTGCGGCCGATGCCCATTTCCGCGAGGTAGGCGGTCAACTCGCGCTCCTGCGCCTTGGTCATCTCGTAGATCTTGCGGCTGCCGACATTCTTGCGGCTGACGACCTTCTTGCTGGTCACCTTCTTCTTGCCGTTGACGATACGGTACTCCTCCCGATACCGCGTCTGGGTCTGAACGAAGACAGTGGTGATCTGGTGAACGCCGAGATAGGCCCATTCCCCGGCCACTCGGCGGGTTCCGCCGGCGAACATCAGCGGACAGGCCGAATTGCAGTAGGCTCCGCCCGAATAGGCGATACCGATATAGCGGGCGCCCTTGCCGTCGTTTTCGCGGCAATCCTTCTGCTGCGGCTGGCAACCGATGAAGCGGGTTTTGCCGACCGCCACTTCAAGCCTTCGCGCTCTGATGAGCCGCCCTAGTGCCAGCGCAGCGTCGACGTCTCCCCCAGGTGACGTCACCACGACCGGCAGGCGGCGCTTGCCGATGGTTTTGAGCAGCTTCTTGAACTGCGCCGGGCTTTCGCGAACGATCGTCCCCTCCGCCGATATCCACTCCGGACAGGTTGGCTCGCACCCTGGCTGACCGCTGCGAACCACGAAGAACTGCATGTCAGCGCCGCCAGCCGGCGCCGCTCGAACCGTCGCGGCCGAGGCCAGGAGCCCAACCAACAGACAGACAATGACCACTGAACGCGAGAAAACTTCTCGTGGAAATGCCATGCCGATCAAAAAACTGTCCCTCTCCCGACTGTCCCTGCGCCGGCGGTCCAGGGATCTCGCCCGATCCCTTTTCGCATCAGCGTGGTGCGCGGCCCCCCGCAAATTTCATTCTGCAAATATGACTATCAAAACAAACAGTTCTTTCGCATCCATTGCTGCGAACGTGCGCGGGATGGCGAAAGAGAAATGAAAGTTGCGTCAGTCAATAATGAAACCAAAGATAGCATGGAGCCCGAACATAAGGCAACGATCATGGACGCGGAATCGGCCGCCGGCGCGATGCGATCGACCCACCTAAGCCATTGCAGCGAGACGATAGTTGTTCGCGCGGCGGCGATCAGACGCCGAGGGGCTGGATACACCGTCGACGCTTTGACAACATAGGCGCTCAAGGCAGGATTGCGATTCGATGACGATTTTCTTTAAGGCAGCAATTTCCGACGACGTAGCATTCGGAATGATCGAGCGGTGTTTTTCCGATCCGGACGACTATGACGGCTATCTCGATATCTTTGGCGATCACACCGAGCGGACCGTTTCATGGAGCAAGGGCAGGTCGGTGGACGAGTTCAAGGCCGAGATAACCGAAGCCCTGCGGTCCGCCTGGGAGAGCGCGCGTTTCTGGCAGGTATACGAGCGGCGCGAAGACCGGGACGATGCCGGAACCAATGAAATCCGGCGCGCCGCCATCAATCTGACGCGCACCTATGGCGGCGTCATCGTGATCACGTTGAGCCTGCTTGGCAGACGCAGCAGCACGCACGATCTCGAACTGGTGTTTGTCTGCTTCCAGGAAGACGCCCAACGCCGGAATTTTCGCGTGCGCTACGACGGAAAGTTCATTCCCGCCTGACGCCTCGCGCACGGTGCCGACAATAGCGTTTTTCCGACAAAGCGCTGGTCGGTCGGCACGTCACGTCAACCGATCAGCCATGTATGGGATGCCTACTTCAGGAACACCCGGAAGCGCCGCATGGCAAAGGCGAAGAGGATGGTGCCGATCAGCAGCAAGGCGAGAAGTTGCGGCCAGACCACGTCCAGGCCGGCATCGCGAAAGAGCACGGCCTGTGCCAGAATGACGAAGTGGGTGTTTGGCGCCGCCAGCATGATGTTCTGGATGATCTCGGGCATGCTTTCGCGCGGCGTCATTCCCCCGGAGAGGGCCTGTAGCGGCAAGAGCACAAGCATCAGCAGCAGACCGAACTGCGGCATGGAGCCGGCAATCGTGGCAAGCAGGATGCCCATTGACGTGGTCGCAAAGAGTTGCAGGGCCGTTGCCAGCAGGAACAGCGCGAACGAGCCCTGCACCGGAACCGCGAGCGCGCCCTTGACGACGACGATCAGCGAGACCGCCGAGGCGAGCAGCACCACCAGCCCCATCGACCAGACCTTGCTGACCATGATTTCGAACGGGGTCACGGGCATGACCAGGAGGTGCTCCACCGTCCCGTGTTCGCGCTCGCGGATGAGGGCGGCACCCGTGAGCACGATTGACAGGATGGTGATGTTGGTGATGACGTTCATCACCGCGCCGAACCAGCCCTTGTTGAGCTCGGCATTGAACCGCGCCCGCAGAACCAGATCGACCGGCAGTTTCTGCTCGCTGCGGTGACGATCGAGGAAGCCCGAGACCTCGCCGGTGACGATCTGCTGGATGTAGCCATTGCCGGAAAAGGCCTGGCTCATGCGCGTTGCGTCGACATTGAGCTGGATCGTCGGGGAGCGGCCGGCCAATAGATCCGTCTGGAAATTCGGCGGAATGTCGAGCGCGAAGGTATCGAGCCCCTGGTCCATGCGGCGGTCCATTTCCGCCGGCGTGATCATCTGCGGCGGCACGAAATAGGGCGGATAGAAAGCCGTCGAGATCCGCGTCGAAACCGGCGAGCGGTCCTCGTCGACGATGGCGATTGCCGCACGGTTCAGCGTTTCCGGCATTGCGGTCGAGCCGGTATAGACCGACAGGGTGAAGGAATAGACGATCAGGATCAGCAGGATCGGATCGCGCCAGAGCCCCCAGAGTTCCTTGATGCCGAGATGGTAGATATGGGATAGGCGCATCGTCACCTCGCCTGCTTCTTGAGGGACAGGGTGCCCACCGCGAGCAGCACGGGCACCGCGATCAGCATCGGCACGAAGGCGCCGCCGAGGTCACCGAAGCCCAGAGCCTTGGAAAAGGTACCGCGGGCGATCGTCATGAAATGTGTGGTCGGGTAGATCTGGCCGATGAAGGCGCCCGCCCCTTCGAGCGAGGAGACCGGATCGATCATCCCGGAATACTGGATTGCCGGAATGAGCGTCAGGATCGCCGTGCCGAAGATCGCGGCGATCTGGCTCGACATGAAGGTCGAGATGACGAGCCCCATGGCCGTTGCCGCCGAGACGTAGATCAGCCCTGCGACCGTCCAGGCGAGCAGACTGCCGGTAAACGGCACCCGGAACACGAAGATTGCGAATGCCGTCAGCAGCACGAAATTGAGCATCGCCAGGGCAATGTACGGGATCTGTTTGCCGATCAGGAATTCGAGCCGCGTCACCGGCGAGACATAGAGATTGACGATCGACCCCAGCTCCTTCTCGCGCACGACGCTGAGCGCCGAGAGCATGGCCGGGATCAGCATCAGCAGGAGCGGGATGACCGCCGGCACCATGGCAACGATGCTCTTGACATCCGGGTTGTAGCGGAAACGCGTCTCGATCTTGAAGCTGCCGGTGGTCGCAGCCGCCCCATAGCGTTCGCGGATCTTGCCGGTCAGCCAATGGGCGTGCAGTCCCTGCACATAGCCCTTGACCGTTTCGGCACGGCTCGCCATCACACCGTCGATCCAGGCGGCAATTTCAACCGTATCGCCGCGCGCCGCATCGCGGGCAAAACCCGGCGGGATCTCGATTGCGAGACTCAGTTCGCCGTTGCGCATGCGCCGGTCGAGATCGGCATAGTCGGTGATCGGATCCTTCTCGATGAAGTAGCGCGAACCGGCGATCTCGAGAATGTAGTCGCGGCTGGTCGTCGTCTGGTCGCGGTCGAGCACCGCGAAGGTCAAATCCTCGACGTCCATGTTGATGCCGTAGCCGATGACGAACATCAGGATGACCGTGCCGATGGTGGCAAGCGTCGCACGGATGGGATCGCGCACCAGTTCCAGCGCCTCGCGGCGGGTATAGCTGAACATCCGCCCGACGTCGAAAAACCCTGACTTCGGGGGCCGCATGGCCCCGGCCGATTGTTCGGCGACCGGTTCCAGCGGCGCATTGGCCCTGACCACCGCCGGCGCCGGCTGCTTTGCCCCGGCGATCGCCTCTTCCAGATAGGCGATGAAGGCTTCCTCCAGCGTCGAGGCCGAACGGCTTTTCATGATGCCGGTCGGCGTATCGCTGACGAGCACCTTGCCCGCATGCATCAGCGACATGCGATCGCAGCGCATCGCCTCGTTCATGAAGTGGGTGGAGATGAAGATCGTCACCTGCTCGTTGCGGGAGAGATCGACGAGGATCTGCCAGAAACTGTCGCGCGCCACGGGATCGACGCCGGACGTCGGTTCATCGAGGATGAGGATATCGGGTGAATGGATCAGCGCGACCGCAAGCGAGAGCCGTTGGCGCACGCCGAGCGGCAATGCGTCCGGCAAGGCCTCCATCACATCCGAGAGATCGAAGCGCTTCGCCAGTTCCTCGATCCGTTTGGGAATGCTGTCCGCCGCCATGCCGAACAGCTTGGCATGCAGCTCGAGGTTCTGCAGAACCGTGAGCTCGGTATAGAGCGAGAAGGCCTGCGACATGTAACCGACGCGGTGGCGCACTTCCATGTCGCGCGGGTCGACCTCGCGGCCAAAGAGTTTGGCCGTCCCTTCGCTGGCGGCAAGCAGGCCCGTCAGCATCTTCATCGTCGTCGTCTTGCCGCAGCCGTTGGAGCCGAGGAAGCCGAAGATCTCACCGCGGCCGATGCGGAAGCTGACATTGTCGACGGCGACGAAATCGCCGAAGCGCATGGTGAGGTTGTTGGCCTCGATGGCGATGTCGCCGCCCACCCCTTCCGGACGCGGCGGAATGACGACGTCGTGGTGCTCGCGCCTGAGTTCCTCGGGAAGCAGCGCGATGAAGGCGGCGTCAAGCGTGTCGACGCCGGTCTTTTCAAGCAGTTGTTCGGGCGTGCCCGTGGCCAGCACCCGGCCCGCATCCATCGCGACCAGCCAATCGAAACGGGCCGCTTCCTCCATATAGGCGGTTGCCACGATGACGCTCATGCCCGGCCGCTCAGTGCGGATCTCATCGATCAGTTCCCAGAACTGCCGTCGTGACAACGGGTCCACGCCGGTCGTCGGCTCGTCGAGGATCAGGAGATCGGGATCGTGGATCAGCGCGCAGCAAAGCCCGAGCTTCTGTTTCATGCCGCCGGAGAGCTTGCCCGCCGGACGGTCGGCGAAAGGGGCAAGCCCGGTGCTTTCGAGCAGGCTGACAATCCGCCTCTCGCGCTCCTGGCGATCGTGGCCGAAGAGCCGGCCGAAGAAATCGACGTTCTCGAAGACGGAAAGGGTCGGATAGAGGTTCTTCCCAAGACCCTGCGGCATGTAGGCAATACGCGGGCAGGTCCGCCGCCGATGGCCGGCATCGGCAATGTCACCGCCAAGCACCTCCACGCTGCCCGCCTGTACGGCACGTGCGCCGGCGACGAGTGACAGCAGGCTCGATTTCCCAACGCCGTCGGGCCCGATCAGCCCAGCCATGCAGCCCGAGGGTATGTCGAGCGTCACGTAATCCAGCGCCTTCGTCTTGCCATAGGAAAGCGTGACGGCGCTCAGACGAACCACGGGCTCTGCCGGCGGCAGGCCGGCCCAACCAGAGGCCACCATCACTGCACCAGTGTGCCGGTCTGGCTCGCCGGCCACTCTGCATTCGGGTCGACCTTCACATAGGCGACACCCGGAAGGCCGGTTTTCACCATGCGGATGTACTTCTTCAGCAGTTCCTTCGGAATTTGCGCCTTGATGCGGAAGGTCAGCTTCTGCCGCTCCTCTGCCGTCTCGACCGTCTTCGGCGTGAACTGCGCGACGTCGGCGACATAGGAAACCTTGGCGGGAATGATGTATTGCGGTGCGGCGTCCAGCACGAGCCGGACTTCGCTGCCGATCGACAGGCGTCCGGCCTGATCCGTCGGCAGGAAGAACGTCATGTAGACATCGCCGAGATCGACGAGATTAAGCACGCGGCCGCCGGCCGCCAGCACTTCGCCCGGCTGGACCACACGATACTGAATACGGCCGTCGCGCGGCGAGACCAGGGTACTGTCGTTGATGTCGGCGATGATGCTTTCGACCGACGCCTTGGCCGCCTCGACCGAGGCTTCGGCATCGACGACCTGGGACTTCGCCGAATTGATCGCCGCATTTGACGCGGCGAGCGATGCTTCCGCGGCGCTGGCGGCAGCGCGCGCGCCCTCGGCGGTGGCCCTGTCGTCGTCGAGCACCTGTTGCGAAACGGTGCTCATCTTCACGAGTTGTTCGGACCGGGCGAGCCGCCGTTCGGCAGCGTCCAGTTGTGCGCGCCGCTGCGCGAGGACAGCCTCCGCCGCCGCCTTTTCCGCTTCGCGCTGCGTGACCAGGTTCTTCGCCGCTTCGACGCTGATGATCGCACGCTGCTGCTGCGCTTCGGCCTGCCGCTTGTGCGCTTCCAATTGCACGGTATCCATCTGGGCGAGCACCTGGCCGGCAGTGACGAAATCGCCCTCATCCACCAGGATTTCCTTTATCCGGCCTGCCGTCTTGGTCGAGATGTCGATCTCAACTGCTTCGATGCGTCCGTTGCCGCTCGCGATCCCGGCGGGTAGCGCATTGCGATCCATGTTCTGCCAGGCATAGTAGCCGCCCGCGAGCGCCAGAATGACCAGACCAACCAGGAGCCAATTCTTCCGGGCTTTTTCCATTTCAGCGTCCCACCATCAAAACGGACCACGAGAATAGCCCGCGACCACTCAAACACAACCGGGAATAGGCCCGAAGGACGAGGCTGCCGCATTGACTCATGTCAATTGCGGGTCAGGCGCCTTGGTGCCAAATGCCGGGTTGTTATTGGGATCTGTGGCTCTTGATCGCTTGGGACGGCGAAGCCCGTCCTCGCCGTTCGAGCAAACGGGACCTCTGTTCAGTACGCGCTCGGTCGGACTATCGGCCAGATCCGTGGCCGTGTGGCCTACCGCGCCAGCGCGACGCGGCGTCCGCTGACGGGCTGTTCCAGAACATCCATCTGCACGTCGTAAATCCGCGCCAGTTCTTCCGGCGTCATGATGTCGGAAGGCGTGCCCTCCGCGATAAGGCGGCCGGAATGGAGCGCCACGATGCGGTCGCAGAAACGCGCGGCCATATTGATCTCGTGCAGTACCGAGATGATGGTGATGCCCTTGTCCCGGCAGAGGTCGCGGGTCAGTGCCAGCACCTCGAGCTGGTGGCCGATGTCGAGGGCGGAGATCGGCTCGTCGAGCAGCAGGCAGGTGGCATCCTGGGCGACGAGCATGGCAAGCCAAACGCGCTGGCGTTCCCCGCCCGACAGACTGTCGACCTCCCGGTTGACAAACGGCTCGATGCCGGTGACCTCGATCGCCTCTTCGACCTTCGCCTTGTCGGCCGCCCCGAAGCGGCCGAGCGCGCCGTGCCAGGGATAGCGGCCAAGTGCGATCAGTTCCCGTGCCAGCATGCCGGGTGCTGGCGGCGTATTCTGCGGCAGATAGCCGAGCCGCCGGGCGAAGGCCCGCGTTCCCCAGCCAGCAAGCGGCTTTCCCTCGAAATCGATACGCCCAGTGGTCGGCGCGAGCTGTCGCCCGATCAGCTTGAGCAGCGTCGATTTGCCGGAACCATTATGGCCGATCAGCGCGATGGAATGCCCGGCCGGGATCTCCAACGTCAGAGGGTGCAGCAGGTTGCGCCCATCGATCGCAAAGCTCACATCATGGAGCGACAGAACGGCCTGGTCGCGGGCGATGGGTGGAGTTTCAGTCGCGTGGTTCTGCATCTTTTCGTTCCGGACAGGATTGCTGGACCTGCTGTTGGTCTCATCGATAGATATCATTGACTGCAAAAGGTCGAAGCATTGATCGGGCAGGCTGTGCCGCATTTCTTCAGGCCGTCGAGCTTGTAGCGGATGCAGCAGACCTTGCGCTGGAGACAGGCACCGCCCGCGACACCCGGGATCGTCTGCGTCAGCCGAAAAAGGGGATGGTCCGCAGCGATCAGCGTCTCCATCTCGCGCAAGCGCGCCGCGACATCTACCGGCATGGCCTCCTGTGACCAAAGATCATCAACATGACGGCAGGCGCGGCAAAACGCGAAGGACGCATTGCTCCAGTGCACCCGTTCGGACGTGGCCGTCACGTTCGCCATCCGGACGATCAAAGGTCGCACATTGTCTTCGACAATCCCCCGCAGGCGCGCGCTCAACGGAGCGGGAGCCGCGCGTTTCAGCACGAACCGGACGGGCGTCGCCATATCGGATAGGCCGACCTGAACGTCCGGTAACGTCATCGAAAACCAGATGTCGTGAACGAGGCCATAGGCGATAACGGGTCTGAGCAGCCGGCCGAAGTAACCCTGCGTCCATAGCGACGCCGCGGCCCGGCGATCGCCCGGCCCCCACCGCCGCAACAGTCCATCCAGTGCGTTCGCAACCGGCCCTGGCTCGAGAATGCTGTCCAGGCTGACGAGATCATCGTCTTCAGCCGGCACTGCGTGGCTCAGGGCTGCATCCGCGAACGGAATCGGAAGCACCGGAAGCTGGTTCACCATCATCTGTGCCGTCCCAGAAGCCAGATGAGGTAGGGCGCGCCGACGAGTGCCGCGAAGAGGCCGAGCGGCAGCTCGTAGGGGAAGGTCGCCGTGCGGGCGCCGAAATCGGCAAGGGCCATCAGGATCGAGCCGAGCAGGAACGAGCCTGCCAGGTGCTGCGGCGCCGTGACGAGACCGGCGCGCAGGACGATATGCGGCGCGACGAGCCCGACAAAGCTCAAGGGCCCGACAAGCAGGGACGCCGCACCGGTCGCAGCACCCGAAAGAAGCAGAAGAAGCACGCGGCTCAACCGCACCGACAGGCCAAGCGACAGGGCGATCGACGGTCCGAAGGGCAGGATCGTCAACCAGCGGCTCAACAGCAGTGCCGCGGCAACGACGAGCAGAGAAAGAATGCCGAGGAAAATCGCAGTCGCCGGCGTTGCCGTGGATGCCGAACCACCGAGCCAGGAGAGAATTTGCCACGACCGCTGATCACCGATCGCCAGCAGCGCCGACAGGACGGCCGAACTGAAGGAACCGACCGCCACGCCCGCAAGCAACAGCTTTTCCGGCGGCAGATGCCGGCGGCTGGCAAAGACCAGCACCGCCAGCATGGCAATGAGCGCGCCGAGCCCTGCGCCAGTGAAGACCACGACTGTGCCGCCATCCGGCGCGAATGTGAGCGCTGCGGCAAAGCCAAGGCCGGCACCGCCGCTGACGCCGACGACCTCGGGGCTGGCCATTGCATTGCCGGTCATGCGCTGCAGGATCGCGCCGGTCACGGCCAGCAGGCCGCCGGCCGCGGCAGACGCCAGGAGCCGAGGCCATCTGAGCGGTGCCAAGTCGAGCGTCTCCGCCCAACTCAGGATCTTCCAGCCATGTCCGGACGGCCCGACGACGAATGCGATCGCGACAAGGACCGGCACGAGAACCAGAAAGGCGGCAAATGCTATTTTCAGATTGCCGCGGTGGACGCTTTCCCGCGCCTCGTGCGGCACTTCCATGCTTCGCACCTTGGGCAGAAGCCAGAGCAGCAAAGGACCGCCAACAAGTGCGGTGACCGCGCCCGTCGGAAAATTCTCGCTGGAGGCACGCGCGACGGTTTGCACGATGCTGTCGCAGAGCCAGAGGAAAAGCGCCCCCGCAAGTGGCGACAGCGCGACGATCGCCGCTGGGCGGCGGGCACCGCAGGCGCGCACGAAGGCTGGGGCGGCAAGGCCGACGAAGCTCACCAGGCCAACCGCTGAGGCGACGAAGCCGGCAAGTGCCGTGGCGATCGCGGCGATTGCGAAGCGAATGCCACCGAGATTGACACCCAGGCTGCGCGCGCTCGTGTCGCCAAGCCCCAACACCAACATCGGGCGGATCAACAGGCCGGCAAACAGGCCGAGGAGCACCAACTCCAGGCCAAGGCTTTGGAACACTGACCAGTCCTGCTGACTGAGGGATCCGCCGTTCCAGGTCACAAGCGACATGAGGTACTCACCCCGCGCGAGCGTCATCGCTGCGGACAGGGCTGCGGCTGTCACCCCCACAAGCAGGCCGCAGACCACCATCGTCACCGGCTCGAAAGCCCGACGCCAACCGAGCGCGAAGACGATCGCCGCTGCCCCGGCGGCGCCGGCGAGCGCGACCAAAGTTCGGTGGCCGTCGACGATCTCAGGCACATAGAGCGTCGCCGCTACGATCGCGAGCTGAGCGCCGGCCGAGATGCCGAGGGTCGAGGGATCGGCAAGCGGATTGCGCAGAAATTGCTGGAGAAGCGCCCCGGATAGTCCGAGTGCGGCGCCCGCGACCAGAGCGACCGCTGCCCTCGGGAACAGGCTATAGGCCAGGATGATCTTGTCGAGCGTGAGCTCGGCGGGAGGGGCCAACAGGTCTCCCCATTGCGAAAACGGGACCTGGCTCGATGCGGCCAGCGCGAAGAGCATGAGGCTGGCGAGCAGGCTGGCCGACAGGAAGGACCATGCCCGCATCGTCATCCGCGCCGGTCTCCTGCAAGCATCGCCTCGGCAAAGAGGCGCGCAAACCGCAGGCCCGCAGTAACACCGCCGTAGGGATTGACGTTGGCGAGCTGGATGACCCGCCCCTTGCGGACCGGCTCCAACGAATTCCAGATGATGCTGTTTCGAAGGCCACTGCGCGCCTCGACCGGCACCTCGGAAACGATGACGATGCGTGCGTCGGGATCTGCCGCCAGGTTTTCGATCGAGACGGGTGCCGCAAAGGTGAAGCGCGAACGATCCGTCCAGGCATTCGGCAGGCCGAGCCGGGCGAGCATGTCGCCGAACATGCTGTCGAAACCAAAGACGCGGACATGCCGCGCGTCGCCGATATTGACGATATAGGTGGACCTGTTCGCGAAGGGAGCGAGCGTCTGCCTAAAGCCTTCGATTTCGCCGACTATCTCCTTCAGCAGCGCCTCCGCCCTGTCGGAGCGTCCGAGACGCTCGCCGAGCGCCTTCACCGCTGCGAGCGCCTTTTCGAAAGGCGGCTCGCCCCGCACGTAGAATGGCAGGGAGAAAAGCGGCGCGATCCGGCCGAGCGCCGCCTCGTGGCGTACATAGAACGGCGAGATCAGGATCAGGTCCGGCCTGAGCAGGTGAAGCAGTTCGAAATTGGGCGAGCCGCGCAGACCGAGATCGACGACATCTGCAGGTAAGTCGGGCTCGACGGCATCGCTTCGAAACTGAATGAGCTCCGTCGCGGCGACCGGGGTAAGGCCGAGCGCGCACAGCGTCTCCAGCATCGCCCAGTCGATCGCGGCTATGCGCAAGGGCGCGCCGGCCCTGGCCATCGGCGCGGCGAGCAAAAGCGCCGCGCCGAGAAGCAGCTCCCGGCGACTGACAAAAGGACCCAATGCCCGCTCTCTCAATTCGCTACCAGCTATAGGTCAGCTTCCCCATAAACGTGCGGCCGTCGCCGTAGTAGCAGCCGAACGAGCTGCAGCTTGCGACATAGTCCTTGTCGAAGAGATTTTGAACGTTGAGCGACGCCTTGTAACCATTCTTCTTATAGGAGAGCGCGAAATCGGCGAGCACGACCGAATCTAGTTCGAAGGTGTTGGCGCTGTTGCCGTAGCGCTGGCCGACATAACGCACGCCCGCCCCAATGCCGAGACCTTCGAGTGCCGTGTCTTCCTGGAAGGTGTAGTTCGCCCAGAGGCTCGCCATATGCTCCGGCACGTTTTCGACGCGATTGCCGTCGTCGGCGCCCGCTGCGATCCGGGCATCCGTGTAGGTGTAGGCCGCCCGCAAATCGAGCCCTTGTGTTATGCTCGCGACACCTTCGAGTTCCAGGCCGCGGACATTGACCTCGCCGATCTGCGACGAAATGCCGGCGATGGTGCGCAGCACATTCTTCTGCTTGAGGTCGTAGACGGCCGCCGTGAAGAAGCCGTTCCAATCCGTGGGTTCGTATTTCACGCCGAGCTCGACCTGCTCGCCCGAAGTCGGCTCGAAAGGCCTGCCGTCCGGAGCAGCGCCGATCACCGGCTCGAAGGACGTCGAGTAGCTGACATAGGGCGCAATGCCATTGTCGAAGATATAGCTGAGGCCGGCCCTGCCGGTCAGCTCATGATCGTCCTGGTCGAGCGGACGGGAAACGCGCGAGAGCCCATTGAGCGACGTTCCCGAGCTGCTGGTCCAATCCTGCCTGAGGCCCAACGTTGCGCGCCAGCCTCCGAGCGCCAGTTCGTCCTGCACGTAGACGCCAAGCTGCAAAAGCTCGCTATCGACGGTCGTATCGAGCGTCGGCGCGATCAGCCGGATCGGTCCGCCATAGCTTGGCGAGCGCACGTCGAGCGGCGTTGCGTGGAAGAAGCGGGTGCGCACATTGTTGTCGAAGTAGCGATAGTCGAGGCCCACAAGCAGCGTATGGTCGACCTCGCCGGTCGAGAATTCGCCCTGCAGATTGTTGTCGATATTGACGGTGTTGAGCGCCTCGTCCTGGAAGGTCGCGTTTCGGCGGAGTGTCCGGCCGTCAGCGGCAAGACCAAGCGTCGACATGCCAAGCGACTGGTAGTCCCAGTCGAAGTCGGTGTAGCGGAAGTTCTGCCGGAAGATCCAGTTCTCGCTCAGGCGATGCTCGAGTTCGTATCCGAGGTTTGTCAGCGTGCGGCTGGAGCGGTCGAAGGATTCGTCGCCGACATAAAAGTCGCGCGGCAGGCGAAAGTCGGTGGCGTTCAGCGTATATTGCGGCGGCAGGCCCGAGGGCGTGCCGGGATTGTCGTGCTGGACGCTCGCAAGGATCGTCAGCTTGGTGTCCTCGTCCGGCTGCCAGGTCAGCGCCGGCGCAATGAAGTAGCGATCGTTGTCCAGTTCGTCGACCTGGGCAGCGGCGTTCTTGCCAAGACCGGTCAGCCGGTATGCAAAATCCGACTCCTCGCGAAGCGTACCGCCGAAATCGAAGAAGCCACCAAAGGTCTCGTAGCTTCCGCCCTGCACGCCGACTTCGCCGAAATTCTCGAAGACCGGCCGTTTGCTGATCATGTTGATGATGCCGCCCGGATTGCCCTGGCCATACATGACCGAAGCGGGTCCGCGAAGGACGTCGATGTTTTCAAGCCCGTAGATTTCAACGGCCGGTGCGCCGGCGGTGCGCATCATCCTGAGCCCGTTCAGGAACTGGACCTGGCGACCGTCGAAGCCGCGGATGATCGGCGCGTCGAAGCGGGGGTCGGCGCCGAAGGGCTGTCCGAAAACGCCGGGCGTGTAATTCAGCGCCTGCCCCACGGTCTGGGCACCCTGCGCCTCGATCTGGTCATGGGTGATGACGGACACCGACTGCTGCGTCTCGAGCAGGGGCGCGCCGGACTTCGAAGCGGTGCGGCTCGACTTCGCCACATAGCCCTCAACCGGGCCGCCGGCCTCCCTGTCGCCTTTCGCGACGATCGCCTCAAGCTTGGTCTCGGCTTGCTGCTGCGCCAGTGCGCTCTGTCCGGCGGACCCCACGAAGGCGACGGACGTTAACAGCAGCCAATGAATGCGTGACATGGGATGACGAAAGCCTCTGCGCGCGCGGCCTCTGCGCGCTCAATCTGGAGTAATTTTGTCATCTTTCTATAGTCAAATTTTCCGGCTTTCCAATAACTCGGCACAGGATTTTTCAGAACTATCGATTATGATATGCGCGCACAGCATCGTTTTCAGTTATTGCATTGCGAGGCCCCATGTCGGCTCCAAAATCGCCACGCGCCGCGACCTTCGAACTTCGCCATCTGCGCTATTTCATCGCTCTCGTGGAGGAAAAGAATTTCGAGCGCGCCGCCGCCCGGCTCGGCATTGCCCAGCCCGGCCTCAGCCAGCAGATCCTCAATCTGGAAAGCCTGGTCGGCATCCCGCTGCTGAACCGCGCGAAACGTTCCGTGCAGCTGACACTGTCGGGGCAATTGCTGTTTGATGAGGCCCGAAAGATCGTCGCCCAGGCCGACCTCGCGCTGTCCGAACTGCAGCGGGTCGGCCGCGGCCAGACGGGCAGAATATCGATCGGCTATGTCGCCTCGGCCGCCTATTCGGGCGTGCTGACGGAATCGCTGACTACCTTCCGACAAGAATTTCCCGACATCGAGCTTCAGCTTGTCGAGATCGAAATGCGCCAGCAACTCACGATGATCTCGGAAGGCGAACTCGACTTCGGCTACATCCGCCCGCCAGCGCCGATCCCGGCCGGCCTGACGACGACCACCGTGTTGCGCGAGCCGCTGGTGGTGGCGCTGCCGGAGGCGCATCCGCTCGCCGCCCAGCATGCGATCGATCTCGCATCGCTCTCGGACCAGACCTTCATAACGCCGCGCCAACCCGCCGATGTCGGCTTCCACTCCAATACGCTCGACGCCTGCAAGGACGCCGGGCTGGCGCCAAAGGTCAGTGCAACAGGCCGAGATTTTACCACCATCATGAGCATGGTCGCGGTGGGGCTCGGCATCGCGCTCGTGCCGCAGTCGCTGCAATGCCTGCAGCTGCCCGGCGTGCGCTATGTTTCACTGGCGCGAAACCGCGTCACGTCGGACCTCGCGGTCGCCTCTCGCAAGGTCGAAGGCTCGGCGGCCGTGCGCGCCTTCGTCGCCCACCACCGGGCGCGCCACACGCGAGGCGCCTAGGGCTTCGCGCAGGCCTTCGCGGATGGCGGCGCGCGTCCGTAACATCAGAGATGCTGCGGATGGCGCGGATCATCATGCGGCTTCAGAAGGAAGCGACGGGCCACATCGCGATAACCGCGATAGACGAGGCCGCCGTTGATCGCCAGCAGCGCACGTCTGTGCCGGCGATAAAGTGCCGGGATCTGGTACCAGGGAATACCCGGCCGCTGGTGATGCAGCACATGCAGGTTGTTGTAGAGAAACAAGAGACCGAAAAGCGGCGTGTCTTCGACGATCGCCGTCCGTTCCTCGTGATGGCCGGCATAACGATGTTCCGCATAGGAGCGAAGCCGCGTCAGTGCGGCACCGACATAGACGAAGCCGAAAAGGTAGAGCCAGAGCGGCATGCCGCAGACCGCGACGACCCAGGCGAGCACGATGGCGACGCCTGCCCCGTGCGAGAGCCAGGTCCTTGCCCGCTCCCTGTCACCCCGCACGATCAGCACCAGTTCCTGTGCGAGGAAGCTCAGGATCATGACCAGCGGCCCGAGCGTCAGCCGACCGAGCAAAGTCGTGTTCCACTCTGCAAGCTTCCGCCCCACCTTGCCCATGCCTTCCCAGGCGGCCCGGGTGAAATAGGAGGACTCCGGATCCTCGATCGGATCCGTCAGATGTTCGTCGCGATGGTGGACGAGGTGGCCTTCCAGATAGATCGCATAGGGCAGCCAGAGAGACAGCGGCGGCCATCCGATCGCATCGTTGATACGCTGATTGCGCGTCGGGTGCCCGTGAATGACCTCATGCTGCAGCGAGCCGTGCCAGGCAATCAGCCAGCCGCCAAGACCGATCACGACGACAATCGGAAGCGACTGCCAGAACCAGGTCAGAGCGAGAAAGCCACCATAAATGGCCACGACCAGCGCTATGGTCTGCCATTCGACGCGGGCGATGGCAGTTAGGTTCGATTGTGGGGGCAGTGCATCAGTCGACATGCGGTGTCCGGCCGGAAAAGCGATAGATTTCAATCGCCAATATAAAAAGCCGGCCAATGGGAACGCGCCGCATGGCTTTGCGGCGAAGCGGCGCAAACGGGAATACTGCTTGCGCCAAACGCCGCAGCGGTAAAATATTTATTCTATGTAATTTATATTCTATTTCGGTCGTTGTGTTCGCGACAGGTCGCCATGTGCCGATGAACCGTCAGGCGATCGTCGGGTATCCTTGACCGGCAGCATCGCGATCAAGCGCCGCCAGGGCCTCGTAATCACTGTCTCCGAGCAGGCTGATACCGCGCAGCGATAGCGTATCGCAGATCTCAGCAAGCGCCGGATCTGCGATGGTTTCCGCAAGCACGCGGCGCAGCAGCACGAGATCCTTTGCCGGCGTCGATGCCGCGGTGATGAAAGGCAGACCCGGACCCTTTTTTGTCTCCGCCAGAATGCGCACGCCTGCGACGCGATCGGGGTCGAAGCGCAAGGTGTTGCCGAAGGTCACGCAGTCGATCGCCGCGATGTCGGCGACCCCGCTCGAAACCGCGTCGATGCTCGCCACATGGCCGCCGGTCTGAAGCACCGACGAGAAGAACCGTCCGTCGATCGCATGGGGCGCCACAGAGGCGCGGAACAGGTTGTAGCCGGAATTGCTGCCGGGATCGTTGATCGCCGCGCGTGCCCCCCGCAGATCTTCGATCGAGCGCGCGGCGGACTTGGCGCTGACGATGATGAAGCTGCATTTGAGCGGACCGTCGCAGCCCGGCAGTCCGTAGACCGGCGTCGCCACCAGTTGCACCTGACCGCGCAGACGCTGGACATAGGGATAGCCGCAGGTCTGGCCGAACAGGAGGTCGGGACGAAGCCAGGCCTCGTCATAGCGCATATCCTCTTGCAGAGCCGTGGGCGCATCGACCCCCACGGCACGAAGGCGGTCCGCCAGCGCCTCCCAGAACTGCCGCGTCGCATCCTTCAGCGGCGCCGGACTGACATACATGGCAAGACTTGCGATGGGCATGAGCGACCTCGGAGCAACCTCGTGAAGGCGATCAAAAACCTATGCATTGCATAGACTTAATTCGCAAACGAAATCTAAGCGAGCCCCGAGGGCCACCGCGACAATAAGAGTCTATTGGACGCGCTTCAGGATCTCTGCCGCGACCTCCGTGGCGCTCGCCGGGTTCTGGCCGGTGATCAGTTCGCGATCGACGATCATGTTCGGCTGGAAGGGCGTATCACCGTTGGCGATTGCGCCGCCAGCCAAGGTTAGCGCATCCTGCGGATAGAACTTCATCTCGCCGCCCTTCAGCAGCGGCTTGGCCATTTCTTCCTCGCCATTGCTGAAGACCGTCATCCGATAGCCGGCATAGATCCAGCCGGCATCGGCGGCAGCCTGACGGCCCGCTGCCAGTTCGCCGGTAAACGCAACCGACTCGGACAGTGTCGACAGAAGCGCGATCGGCCCGTGGCACATCAGGGCGGTCGTCTTGCCGCTCGCGTGAAAATGCCGAAGCAACTCGCCGAGGTCCGCGTCGACAAGCAAATCCTGCATCGGCGCATGCCCGCCCGGAACATAGACGGCATCGAAATGGTCGTAGCCGATCTGTTCCACCCGCGACAGACTGACAACCGGTGTCTCCGCCGGCGAGGTGATCTTGAGCTTGCCGAGCAGCGCTTCGCTTTCCCGCATCGCCGTTTCATCGCCGCCGAAATACATCCTGTCGATCGACGTACGGTCGACGCTGGGCGCCATTCCTTTCGGCGTCGCGAAGGTTAACTCGTGGCCGGCGTCCAGGAACGCCTTCACCGGCTGCATCAATTCGTTGAGGTAGAAGCCGGTCTCGAAAACCTTGCCATCCTTGAGGTCCAGGCTGTTTTCATCCGAAAGCACGACCAGGATATTGCCGGCATGCGCGTGCGTGGCGCCGAGGACGATTGCCATCGTCGCCGTCAGGGTCATCAGCATTTTCATTTTTATATCTCCAAATGGAAGTCTCACGACCTCCTGCAACTGGGTTTTCAGGCGACAAGAACGTCACGAAGGGCCTCGCCGACGCCTGTGGCGGACTGCGGATTCTGGCCGGTGATCAATCGGCCATCGACGACCACCTTCGACGTCCAGTCCGGCGCCGGGTGATGCCGCGCGCCGCGCTCTACGAGCGTGCTGGCGAGCAGGAAGGGCACGGTCTTGTCGAGACCGACGGCGCGTTCTTCTGAATCGGTGAAGGCGCTGACATTACGACCGGACACCAGGTAGCTGCCGCCGGAAAGCTTGACGTTTACGAGCGCCGCCGGGCCATGGCACACCGCCGCGACAGCACCGCCGGCCTCGAAGATCGAACGGGTCACCCGGTCGACCGCGCCGCTTTGCGGCAGGTCCCACATGGCGCCGTGGCCGCCGGCGAAAAAGATCGCAGCGTAGCGCGAGGGGTCGACCTCATCGAGCTTGGCGGTCGTGCGGATCGCGGCGCGAAACGCCTCGTCGTTCCAATAGCGCTGGTTGATCGTGTCTTCGAGATCGAGACCGTCGATCGGCGGTTCACCCCCTTTGATCGACGCGAATTCGACGGAGATCCCAGCCGCTTCGAGCACGGCCAGCGGGTGCGTGACCTCACCGAGATAGAAGCCGGTCGGCTGGCCGCCGTCGCCCTTGGTGCCGTGGCTGGTGAGAACGAAAAGCACGGGTTTTCCGGCTAACGGGGCTGTCTCCGTCATCATCACTTCCCTTTTTGGAATGGGCCCGACGTCGCGGGCGTTGCTGATGGCGTCTATTTATTAGCTTCGATATCGGCGATAAATTCGCCTTTAGGGAAATGATTTGGTCTAGAAAGGCAAAAATGCGCCGCTTCGATCACCTCGCCGATGTCGAGGCTTTCATCACGGTCATGGACAGGGGTTCGATGACGGCCGGCGCCGTGGCGCTTGGTACGACGCCTTCGGTGCTAAGCCGGGCGATCACCCTGCTGGAAACGAAGCTCGGGACCCAACTGATGCGGCGAACGACGCGGCGCATCAGCCTTACGGAAGCGGGACGCACCTATCTGGAACAGGTCCGCTCGGCGTTCGAGACGATCGATCAGGCGGAGCGGGCCGTTCAAGGCACAGGCATTCTGGCCGGTCGGGTCCGCCTCAGCGTTTCCACCACCTACGGTCATTTCCGCCTGCCGGAAAAGCTGACACGCTTCGCGCTGAAGCACCCGTCGGTCATCGTCGAACTGTCAGTGGCCAACCGCAACGTCGATCTGGTCGCGGAAGGCTACGACCTGGTCATACGACTCGGCCAACTTCCCGATAGCGGCATGATCGGGCGAAAACTCGAGGACGCACCGCTAAGGTTGGTGGCATCTCCCGCCTATGTGGCGCGGCACGGGCTGCCACGCTCGATCGACGATCTTACGGCACATACGTGCCTGCTGTTCATCATGCCGAGAACCGGCCGTCCCGGTCCGTGGTTGTTCCGGGTCGATGGGCATGACATCGACTGGGTGCCGCAGGGTCCTGTCCATGTCGAGGATGATGTGCTCGGCACCGTATCCCTGGCAGAGGCGGGCCTTGGCATATGTCAGACCTATGACTTCGTCGTGCGCGATCGCCTGGCGCAGGGAAGCCTGGTCGAACTCCTGCCGGATTTTGGCGGCCGATCGCGGCCCTTCTCCCTCATCTACCCGCCGCATCGTCATCTCTCTTCCGCAACACGAGCGTTGATTGACTGTCTTTTGGAATAGGCTGACAGGCGCGGGGCTGCCTCAGGACATGTGGCATCCCCGCGCACAGGACGCCTCAGCCGTGCCAGTGCGAGCAGCGGATCACGCAGCAGAAATTGCCGCGGCGCGTGACTACGCACTGGGCCGTCGCCGAAGATCTCGCGCGGCGCTTTCCTGAGGTCACCGTCGACGAGGACGCGATCCATGTCAGCGACGGGCCGGCGCGCACGGCGGCCGGCGTGACGGCGGGGCTCGACCTGGCGCTGGCACTGGTCGAGGAGGACCTCGGGCATGAGATCGCCAAACGCGTGGCGAGCCAGCTGGTGATGTTCTTCAAAAGGCCCGGCGGGCAGATGCAGTTCAGCCGCAAGGGCGAGGCCATGCCAGCGGGCCGGTCCGCGCTTCAGGAATTGCAGCGCTGGATCGCGGCCAATCCGCGCACGATCACAGCGTTGCAAGCCTCGCCAGCCGGATGGATCTCAGCCCGCGCCATTTCTCCCGGCTCTTCCGCAGCGAGGTCGGCATCACGCCGGCAACCTGGGTCGAGGAGGCGCGGGTCAACGCTGCCCGCCGCCTTCTCGAGCAGGGACACGAAGCCCCCAAGCAGGTCGCGGCTCAATGCGGCTTTTCCGATGCCGATACGCTGCGCCGTGCCTTCATGCGCCATGTCGGCGTGACGCCGGCAGAGTACCGAAAGCGCTTCGCCAGCCCGGCTCTTCCGGCCGGATAAACTGGCAGGCTGCCGCCCCTACTCGGCCGCCTGAATCCTCTCTCGCGGCTTGCTCAGATAGGGCAGCGCGAAGAGATAGAGGCCGGTCGGCACAAGCACGGCAAGCGGCGGCAGTGGCATGAGATAGACCCATTCGGGAAGCGTCGTCAGAGCCATGCCGGCAAAGATCGCCGCAACGGCCAGCGAGAAAAGCACCGACGTCCAGCGATGGATTGTTCGGATGAGAGCGGTCATTTCTGGCACCTCGTTGTTTGAGAAAGGGTCCTGAAGCCGGGAGATGGTCAGTCGAACTTTGCGACAACTTCGGCCAGCTGGTCGATGAAGCGTCGCCACCCGACGGTTGCGCCCTGGTAGTAAGACTTCTGATCCGCCTTGAAGCCGCGCTGTTCCATACGCAAGTTGGTGCCGCCGTTGGTGGGAACGAGTGTCCAGGTGACGACGCTGGTGAGATCTTTTGTGTCCCAGCGATAGGCGAGCGAGCGGTCCTTCTCAATCGTTTCGACTTCGCAATCGACCTGTCCCCAGTCGGCCGAAAGCGTGAAGCGACGGCCCACTTCGGGCACGAAATCGTTCCGCATCAGCCATTCGGCAATCAGATGGGGCTGGGTCAGCGCGCGCCAGATCTTTTCCGGCGCATGAGAAAATTCGCGTTCGACCACGACAGAGCGTGTTGTTTCGGTTGTTTCGTTCATTGGTCCATTCTCTTTAGTAAATCATCGAGATCATCGAAGCGCTCCTGCCAGAAGCCGGCCATCTCGGTCGTCCAATCGACCAGGGTGGCAAGAGCTTCGCGCTTGGCGCTGTAATAGGTGTAACGGCCTTCATGCCGATCGTGCACGAGCCCTGCCGCCTTCAGGATCTTCAGATGCTTGGACACGACCGGCTGCGAAACCCCGGCATCGGCCAGCAATCCGACGACCGTCGTATCTCCTTGGCGGCAGAGGTGTTCGAAGAGCCCGCGACGTGTGGGATCTGCAAGTGCCCGAAATACCGCATCTTGTAACTGCGACATGTCTCATACCCGATTGGCTATGGGATGACGTATAGCCAATTGGCTATGTGTTTGTCAAACGCTCTGCGGAAACCCGTTTGCCAGGTCGGTTCGTCCGCGGAATTGGAACAGGTAGGCGAGAGACCAGCGACTTCGAGGAGACGTCGATCGCCTCACCGATCGCGCGGAAATGCCCGCCCGCGACATAGCAGCCGGGCGGCTCGCCAGACAGTGGTTGTGGCGCAGAAACGACGCTCAACCTGTACGCGAAGTGGCGCAGGGCCGGTACACTCCGGCCCCGCCCATGGGCTCAGTCTACCATGTCTTGCTGAGCTTGAGCGTGACGGTTCGGGCGTCGCCGTAACCGCAGACGAGCACGCCGCTGCAACCGCTCACATATTCCTTGTCGAAAAGGTTGGTGACGTTGAGAGCGGCACCCCATCCGTCCTTTTCATAGCGCAGCCCGGCATCGAACACCGTCGAGGAAGGCACCTTCGCCGTGTTCTCCTTGTCCGCCCAGCTTTCGCCGCGGTAGCGAACACCGGCACCGAGGCTGACGCCCTCGAGCGCGCCCTGCTGCACGGTGTAATCGACCCACAACGCGGCCTGCGCATCGGGAGCGAGATAGGGCGACTTGCCGACCAGCGCGCGGTTCGCGTCCTCGGTCACCTCGATATCCATGAAGTCGAGGCCGGCGATCACCTTCCAGCTTTCGTTGAGATTGACCTTGCCTTCGAGCTCGATGCCGCGGGAACGCACCTCGCCCGTCTGGGTGGAAATGCTCGTCAACGGGTCGGTCACGAAAGCATTGCGTTTGGTCAGCTGGTAGATGGACGCCGTCAACACGCCATCAAAGAAGTATGGCTCGTACTTGACGCCGGCCTCGAACTGCTCGCCCTCCTCGGGTTTGGTGTTGCCGGTTGCCGTTACCGCCACGATCGGATTGAAGAAGGTGGCAACGCTGACATAGGGGGTCAGCCCATTGTCGAATTCATAGGCAAGTCCGGCGCGGCCGCTGACGGCGCCCTCGCTGTAATCAAAGCTCGAGTTCTGCGTCGGAGCCCAGAAGGTGGGGCCATTGTCAGTTTTGGTGTCGACATAGTCGTAACGGCCATTGAGCGTGACGAGCCAACCGTCGCCGAATCGAATCTGGTCCTGCGCGTAGACGCCGAGCTGCTGCTGGGTGATCACCTGGTTGATATAGATGGCGTTGGCCGGCTGCGGTGCGCCGTAGACCGGATCCGTGGCGCTGATCGGCGTTGCCGCCGACGATGCCTGGACGTGATCCAGGCGGAAGAGCTTGTAGTCGAGTCCGACCAGCAGCGTATGATCGAGCGCGCCGGTCTCGAATTCGCCCTCAAGACGATTGTCGACGCCGAACGTATCGACCTTGGAGGTCGCCTCAAAGCCCAGGCGATAGAGCAGATTGTCAGGTGTGGCCGGCGTCGGCGAAACCGGGAACGGCAGGCTCGGATCGTAATAGCCGTAGGTATACGGGCCGTTCTCATGCTTGTAGAGGTGACCGTAGCGCAGGTTCTGGCTGAACTGCCAACCGCTATCGAACTCGTGCTTGATCTCGTAGCCGAGCATCTGCTGCACATAGGTGCCGGTATCGATAGCCGGTTCGCCGAAGAAGGCCTTGCGATCGATCTTGCCGAACGGCGCATCGACGACCGTCCCGACATAGGGCAGGAAGCCGCCACCGGTATGGACCTGATCAAGGCCCTGCAGCAGGCCGTAGACCGTCAGGCTGGTCGCATCGTCGGGCTGATAGGTGATCTGCGGCAGGATGAACCCGCGCATGTCTTCCGAGTGGTCGGTGTAGTTGTTGCCGCCGGAGACCTTGCCGGTGACGCGGTAGTTGATCGCATCGTCCAACGGGCGGTTCACGTCGATGCCAAGGAAGGCATTGCCATTGTTGTTGATGCCGGTCTCCACATAGGTGGAGCTCCCATCACTTGGCCGCTTGCTGATGAGGCTGACTATGCCGCCCGGATTGGCGCCGCCATAGAGCACAGACGCCGGCCCTTTCAGCACCTCGACGCGCTCCAGCATGAACGGATCGATCTGAAAACCCCCGAAACCGTAGGAGAAAAGATTGAGGCCATCGAGGAAGACGCCGGTCTGCGTGGCATCGAAGCCGCGGATGTAGAACCAGTCGGTATCCGGATCGACGCCGAAGGGCTCGGCCATCACGCCGGGCGTATAGCGAAGCGCCTCGTCGATCTTGTTGACGACGCCGCGATCGTCCAGCTCGTCGCGGCCGATGACCGATACGGATTGGGGAATTTCGTTGATCGGGGTGGCAGACTTCGAGCCGGTGGTCGTCGCTTTGGCGACATAGCCCTCGACCGGACCGGTTGCGTCGTCTGCGGTCGCTCCAGCCTGGACCTCGATCTTTTCCAGCCGGGTCGCCGGCGCGTCCTGCGCGATCGCGGCACCCGCTGCCAGAATTGCAATGCCGGCTACCCCATCTGCCAGCCATTCGGCGAAACCTGCCGCCCTGCCACTCACCATCATCTCTTCATCGCCCCGAGCCGCCCATCGCGCCAATCCCCGGAGCGATATGCGGCGTTAGAAAGTAATCCCTATAAGATGAGTGTTTATATCAACTATTATGCCGACGCTTGGAGCGATCCGCGACAATTGAACGATCCTGGGCAATTTGCGGCGAACAATCGCCCGTGCGCGCGGCGATTTGCTCAGGCCAATCGGCTCCGCTTCCATTGCGCCGGCGTTGTGCCGACAACCTTGCGGAAGACCCGGGTGAAATGCGCCTGGTCCGAAAACCCGGTCTCGACGGCAATCGCCGTCAGCGACGCGTCATTCTTGAGCAGGAGTTGCTTGGCCCGTTCGACGCGCGTTTTCGTCTGCCACTGATGCGGCGGCATGCCGGTCGAGGCCTTGAAGGCATGACTGAAATGCGATTGCGACAACCCGGCAAGCGTTGCCAATTCCTCAAGCCGGATGTTGCGGCCGAAGTTCTCCTCGATGTAATCGGCCACGCGGCGCATCTGCCAGGCAGCAAGCGGACTGCGCTTGCGCGGATCGGCACGGTTGAGCTTCATCAGGTCGATGAACAGCGCGACCGTGAGGCCGTCCCCGTAGAGATCATGCAATGGCTGCGGATTGAGGCACTCCGCAGCGATGAGCCGTGCGAGTTGCAGGAAACGCTCATCATGAAACATCAGCCGGGGCGCGTTGCAACGGCTGGCGTCGAGGTCTTCCATCAGCCGTCGGCTGAGGACATCGAGATTGAAGTGCAGATCGAGATGGCGGATGTATTGCACATCGACGACATCGGCCCAGATTTCCATGCCCGCCGGGATGTAGGAAAGACCTTGTTCGCGATAGTTCTGCACCGTCCCGGGGCCGCCGGGCGAAAGCTTGACGTTGCAGCGGCTCCCGCCTTGGGCATCGAGCACGATGAACATGCGCGGATCATCCGACACATAGTGACCGCCCGCCCGCGCCTCGCATTCGACATCCCAGACGTCGGCGATGATCCCGTTCCATTCCCGGCGGCGCAAACCGCCGAGGACCTTGAAGCCGGAGATCTTGTTCTGCATCCGTGGCTGGAACGTCATCAATTGCCCAATGCTCGGGGAATCAGAGGCCGCGCCTCGATCTAATTCCTTCCTTCTTTACTCATCTTTAATTCGCAACGGAAGCCCCGATCGGGGCTCGCATTCGCTAGTCCTGGCGAAGGCGGATCAGGCCGGCATCCGTGGGAACGAACCCGCAGACTTCAAGGTAAAAGTCGCGAAGATGCGCATCAAAGTCGACATGCAGCCACTCGCAACCCGACAGCCTTGCATTTGCCACCGCCTCTTCGACGAGCCGGCGCGCGTAACCCTTTCGCCGCCAGGGCGCTGAGACCATGGTGTCGAGCAGAAAAGCGTGCACACCGCCATCCCAGGCGACATTGACGAAACCGGCAAGCTTGCCCGAGAGACGCAAGCAAACCCAGCCGAGGCTGAAGGTGTTCACCTGTTTCCACCAATCGTCACCGGCAAGCGCGTGTTCGAAACACTCGGCATGCAGCGCATTCAACTCGGCATTCGCGAAGTCGCCGCGCCATACGAAACGCGGATGGTCAGCGCTGTTGTCAGCCATCATTTCTTCCGTCTTGGTGCCGTGTCAGCTGCCTGTCCGCCGACAGGGCATGCTCCGCGATGATCGATAGCCTGAGCTTTGCGAACTCGTCCAGCAGAGTGCTCTCCGCCTTGTCGAAGGCCTGCACCAGGGCGGCGTTCGCCGCCCGCTCCACCGGACAGGTTGGATGATCTTCCGAAACGCCGGCGGACAAAACCTCGCCTTCGTCGAGCGCTTTCTGGATGTCCAGGACCGTCAAGTCGTCCAGAGACCGCAGCAGCACCCATCCGCCACCGCGCCCTCCCTCTGAACCCACCACGCCCTTGCGCTTCAACGCCGCCATCGTGCGGCGCACGACCACGGGATTGGTGTTCAGCATCTTTGAGATGGTTTCCGAGGTCTCGCGCCCGCCCAAAAGCCCCATATGGATGAGCACGTGGATCATGCGCGCCAGCCGGCTGTCTCGTTTCATATGCCACCCCTAAAGCGTAACTTTTATTGTTACGCATACTTGACCTCACCCAATTCTGTAACTTAGATAATTACGGAATCAAGGGCCCAGGGATGCGAAGACGAACGATGTTGGCCTGTCTGTTGGCGGCCGCATGGCCGTGTAGCGCCGCGCCGAGCGCCATCTGCGGTACGACATCAAGAGCGGAAGGACCGAAAATGCCTGCTCGCACCATCGAGACGAGAACGATCCGGATGAATGTCGTCGAACAGGGAGAAGGGCCACTTGTCCTCTTCTGCCACGGCTTTCCGGAAACGGCCCACGCCTGGCGTCATCAAATCGCGGCGCTGGCCAAGGCCGGATTTCGTGCGGTGGCGCCGGACATGCGCGGATATGGGCATACGGAATGCCCCTCGGCGATCGACGAATACACCCTGTTTCACCTTGTCGGGGATATGGTCGCGCTCTTGGACGCCCTCGGCGCAGAGACCGCCCTCATCGTCGGCAACGACTGGGGCGCGACGGTCGCGTGGCAGGCGGCGCAGATGCGGCCCGACCGCTTCCGCGGCGTGGTCGCGATCAGCGTTCCGATGATGGCCCAGCCACCCGTGCCGCCAACCCGCATCTTCCCGCAGACCGATGAGGCACAACTCTACACACTCTACTTCCAGGAACCCGGCATCGCCGAGGAAAAACTGGAGCGGGACATTCGACAGGCGCTGCGGAAAATCCTCTTCGCGGCTTCGGGAGAGGCCGGCCCGCGGCAAGCCGGAGACCAGACGCCAAATCCGTTCGGAATGGTCTCGCGGCGCGACGGGCTGCTCGCAGCCCTTCCCGATCCGCAGCAAATGCCGGACTGGCTGACCGCTGCCGACCTCGACGCCTATGCGGCGGCTTTCGCTCGCTCCGGTTTTCGCGGTGGCCTGAACTACTACCGCAACCTGGATCGCAACTGGCAACTGCAAGCGGCGCTCGCCGGCGTCATGGTCGATGTACCGGCCCTGTTCATGATCGGCGAGCGGGACACCGGGCTCAGCATACCGGGGATGCTCGATATCATCGATGCAATGCCCGGCCTCGTCCCCCAACTCAAGGGCAAGATCGTCGTGCCCGGCAGCGGACATTGGCTCCCGCAGGAGCGTCCGGACCTCGTGAGCGACGCGATCATCGATTTCGCGCGGCGCCTCTGACAGCGTGGCAGGTCGCGCGCCGCGACCATCGGCGCGCAACACTCCGGCGGCTCAGACCGCAATCGCGCCCGTCAAACGCAACACGTCCTCAAGCGGAACGAGACCTTTCATCGAACCGTTGCCGGCGGCAGGTTCGCCGTCTTCGATCGCCAATGCGAAGCGGAATGCGGGATCAGCCTCGATGCGTTTGCGCAGCGCATGGATGCGCGGGTAGTTCCGTTCATAGTCCTCGGGCTCGATCGCCTCGTGAAAATCCACCCAGCGGGCGACGCCGACGAAAACCGCATCGGCCAGTGTCGGCCGGCCGCCCAGCAGGTAGTCGCTGTCCCCCATCATCGCCTCGAGCTGCGCATGGCGCTTAGCGACAAACTCACGGCCGAAGACGCGGAGCGTTTGGCGATATTCTTCCGTAGCCTCTTCCGCCTCCAGCGCCACCCACATCGGGAAGAAGGCACCGGTGAAGCCGGTGTTGAGGAAAGCGATGAACTGATGCATCCGGTCGGCTTCGTAGGTTCCGGGCGCGAAGCTGATGCGGCGCTCATGGTCCCGCCCCTCGAGCCACAGCGCGATCGCCATCGTTTCCGTATGGACACGCCCTTCGTCGGTGACCAACACGGGCGTTTCGACCCGGCCGTTCAGCCGCTGATAGGCCTCGGTGCGCATTTCACCGAGCATGTCGACGCGGGTGAGGCGGTAGGGTTGGCCGAGCCATTCAAACGCGGTGACCAGTCCGGCGGAACTGCCGAGCGGAAAGCCCGCGGTGAAGATCGGTTCAGCGATAGTGTGCATGTCGGTTTCTCCATGGTTGATGCCATGGATATATTCGCGTGGACGCTACCTCTGTAGACTGCCGAAAATAGACTTATCGTTCACATATGTAGACGATTGATCTTGACGAACGGAAATCAGATCGTACGCGATCGAACCGACGCGTAGAAGCCGCAAGCGGTGGCGTCGTCATCATCTGCGCTCAGCAAAGCGCACTAGCACTTTCGGGCTGGAGATAACCGGGCTGCTACCTATTTCGTATGAGACCCCATGGAGAGGGCCGCAAGCCTTCAACGCGAAAGGAACAAGGCTATGGCAAAGAACACGATCTGCCTCTGGTATGACAAGGACGCCGAAGCCGCTGCGCGGTTCTACGCCGAGGTCTTCCCGGACAGCCGTCTGACCGCAGTGCACCGGGCGCCCGGCGACTATCCGTCCGGCAAGGAGGGCGATGTGTTGACGGTCGAGTTCACCGTTGCGGGCGTCGCCTGTCTCGGCCTCAACGGGGGGCCGATGTTCAAGCACAACGAGGCCTTCTCGTTCCAGATCGCCACCGACGATCAGGAAGAGACCGACCGCTACTGGAACGCCATCGTCAACAATGGCGGCGAGGAAAGCGCGTGCGGCTGGTGCAAGGACAAATGGGGGATCTCCTGGCAGATCACGCCCGGGGTCCTGATGGAAGCGCTGGCGGCCGGCGGCGGCGAGGCGAAGCGCGCATTCGAGGCCATGATGGACATGCGCAAAATCGACGTGGCCGCGATCGAGGCGGCACGGCGCGGTTGATGCTGCACCGCGGCGGGCGATCTGCCGCTGGTGTTCCCGCTGGCCAAAGCGGACATGCGCATGTCGAAAAAGTCGCACGTCTCCGAAACTTGCTTGCTAGCGCGCGGGCACGAAGAGAAACCGTTTTTCTGGCAGGTACCGAAAGGACGGTATAGAACTGCGCGAAGCAGCTGGCCGACATCGCATGTTTTGTGACGTTGCTTGCCCGTTGGATATGCCTTTAGACGACAAGGACAGATTTCATGACCGAAAAATCCCCCGCTGACAATTTCCCTGCCGGCTACCAAGTTCCCAAGGTCTGGACCTGGGACAAAGGCAACGGCGGCGCGTTTGCCAGCATCAACCGCCCGATCGCCGGACCGACACACGACAAGGACCTGCCGGTCGGCAAGCACCCGCTGCAGCTTTATTCGCTCGCGACTCCGAATGGCGTGAAAGTCACGATCATGCTCGAAGAGCTTCTGGCGGCGGGCCATTCGGGCGCCGAATATGACGCCTGGCCGATCCGGATCGGCGATGGCGACCAGTTCGGTTCCGGCTTCGTCGACGTCAACCCCAACTCCAAGATCCCGGCGCTGACGGACCATCAGCCGAAGGGCGGCGGCGAGCCGGTCCGCGTCTTCGAGTCGGCCTCCATCCTCACCTATCTCGCTGAGAAATTCGGCGCCTTCCTGCCGAGCGAGCTTCGCGCCCGCACCGAGACCTTGAACTGGCTGTTCTGGCAGATGGGCTCGGCACCGTTCCTGGGCGGCGGCTTCGGTCATTTCTACGCCTATGCGCCGATGCAGATCAAATACGCCATCGACCGCTACGCCATGGAAGTGAAGCGCCAGCTCGATGTGCTCGACCGCCATCTTGCCAACCACCGGTTCCTCGCCGGCTCCGAATACACCATCGCCGACATGGCGACCTGGCCCTGGTATGGCAACCTGGCACTTGGCCAGGCCTATGGCGACGCTGGCACCTTCCTCGAGGTTCAGAGCTACGAGCACGTCCAGCGCTGGACGGCCGAAATTGCCGCTCGCCCGGCGGTCAAGCGCGGCCGCATGGTCAACCGGCTGAGCGGCGATCCGGCCGAGCAATTGCATGAGCGTCACGACGCCTCCGACTTCGACACGAAGACTGAGGACAAGATCGTCGAGAAGCAGACCGCGTAAGGAGAACAGAATGGCCAAGCTGGCTGATATGACGAAACATCGGGGTTTTCCCTACGCCATGCCGGGCACGGGCATCCAGTTCGTCATCCGTCGGGCCAATCCCAAGGGGGCAACGCCGATCAAGGCGCTGCCTCGCCATGCCCGGCCGGGATCTGGGGCGCACCGCATCGATGCGGCCTTCCTCCACGCCCTCTGGCATCATTTCGGTGCGGAACCTTTCGAGCGCGGCAATCTCGATGCCGCCCGGCTGAACCTCCTGTTCGGACGCGAGGTGCTGCCGGTCGACAAGGATTTCGATCCCGTGTCCTATGAAGCGTTGCTCATCATCAACGAGAAGGTTGCCCGCCAGAGCTTCCCGGAATCGTTCGAGGACGTCTTCGAGGTATGACCACAGCGATTGGGCCCTGAGCGTCTGAGCGCCTACAGCGCCGCGCGTCTTATCAGACGCGCAAAGGTCGCTGTAGCACTTTGATTTGCTGCATGTTTTTGTCCTTTAACCGGCTACGATTAAAGGAAACATGCAGTAGGCCCAATCGGCTTCCTCTGCCGTCTCTACGGTCTGGCGCGGCTCGTTCCCGCAACAGCGCCGACGGGAGCGTCTTCCGCCTCCAACGGCATTCATGCGGCGATCGGGTCGCCTGAGAAATTCCTACCCCGACCGGCGGCTCGCCGCAGGAAAATCGTTCTCATATAATCCATAAAATATATGTATTATCTGTGTATCAGAATCCTCTTCTCCCCCATGATGCTGAAGCAAAGTCGCACGGCGCAGACCGCCGGCCAACGGATTGGCGTACGCCATCGCCGACCGCCAGAACTCAGATCTCGACGGAGGATTCCATGTCCATTTCCATTTTCGGCCAGGCCTATCGCCGCCGCAGCGTGCTGAAATCGCTTGCCGCCGCGGGCACCCTGCCCTTCATCGCCCCACTTGCCTCGTCGACGGCCCTTGCTTCCGGCAACAAGTACGCCGGGCGCACGATCAATCTGCTGATCATCCAGCCGCATGTCGTCACCGGCAAGAAGATTGCCGAGGACTTCGAGAAGCTGACCGGCGCCAAGGTCAACGTCACGGCGGTGCCTTATGACCAGGTCAGCGTCAAGGCGACGCTGGACGTGCAATCGGGCGCCAACCAGTTCGACGTCATCGACTATTTCTACACCTACAAGGGTCAGCTTGCCGAGGACGGCGTGATCGAGGACGTGACCGACCTTATCGAGCGCGACAAGGTCGAGATCCAGCCGGAAGATTTCATCCAGACCATCTACGACCAGTACACGCTGCACGACGGCCGCCGCTATGGCCTGCCCTATGACGGCGACAGCCACCTGTTGTTCTACAACCGCGAACTCTTCGACCGTTACGGCCTGAAGGCGCCCTCCACCTGGGACGAATACAACGAGAACGCCAAGGTGATCACCGAGGCCGAATCGAAGAACGGCATCTATGGCGCGGCCGTCCTGGGCGCCAAGATCCCGGTCATCATCCTCTCGACCTATGCCAACCGCCTGACCGGCTTCGGCGGCAACTTCCTGAAGCCGGACGGCACCTCCGCGCTTGACAGCACCGAGGCCGTCGAGGCCTTGAAGTCGCTGCTCGCCTCCGCACCCCACGCGCTGCCGACCCCGCTCGAAACGCGCTTTGAGGAAGGCCTGCCCGCCTTTCTCAACGGCAAGGCGGCGCAGATCGATTTCTGGACCGATCTTGGCGGCTACGCCCAGGATCCCAAGGGCTCGAAGATCGTCGACAAATGGGGCGTGGCCCGTATTCCGACCGGCGGCAGCAACAAGACGCCGCGCCTCGCCTTCAACGCCGGCTTCGGCTTTGCGATCACCAGCGGATCCAAGAACAAGAATGTCGCCTGGGACCTGATCAAGCTCGCCACCAGTAAGGACTATCACGAGCAGCTGCTGGCGCTGACCGGATCCGGCATCGACCCGGACCGCCAGTCGGGCCTGAAGTCGGAGAAGTTTAGGGCGTTCCAGCCGCTCGTGCAGCCGCTGCTCGACGACGGCGCCTTGGAAAACAGCCTTGCCTGGCCGACCGCCGTCTATGCGCCGAAGCTCGAAAACGCGCTGACCGACGAGCTGGCGCTGGCGCTGGCCGGCACCAAGAGCGCAGAACAGGCGATCGCCGATGCCCACCAGGCCTGGACCGAGATCATCGAGACCAACGGCTGATTGCTCCCTGGGGGCGCTCGCTTCCTCCCGGCAGCGCCCCCTCTTCTCTTTAGAGGTGAAAGATCATGACCACGGAAATCTTGCCGAAGCGCAGGCTCGGCCGTACCGGCTTCGACATCACTCCCGTCGGCTTCGGCGCCTGGGCGATCGGCGGCCCCGATTGGGGATGGGGCTGGGGAAGCCAGGACGACAGCCAGTCCATTGCAGCTATCCGTCATGCGGTCGAGCGCGGCATCAACTGGATCGACACGGCACCGGTCTACGGTCTCGGTCATTCCGAGGCGATCGTTCGTGAAGCGCTCTCGACGTTGCCGAAATCCGAGCGCCCGCTGATCTTCACCAAGGCCGGGCTGGTATGGGATCCGGACAATCGCAACGCCCTTCCGGCCCGCATCGGCAATGCCAAATCGCTGCGCCGCGAGGTGGAGGCTTCGCTGAAGCGGCTCGGCGTCGAGGTCATCGACCTTTACCAGATGCATTGGCCGACCAACGACGGCACACCGGTCGAAGACTATTGGGCAACCTTTGCCGACCTCAAGAAAGAGGGCAAGGTCCGGGCCATCGGTCTTTCGAACCACGACCGGGAACTGCTGGAGCGCGCTGCCACGGTCGCTCCCGTCGACGTGGTGCAGCCACCTTTTTCCGCGATCAAACGCAGGTTCGCCGAGAACGACCTGCCCTGGGTGCGCGCGCATGGCAGCGGCGTCATCGCCTATAGTCCGCTGCAGTCGGGCCTGCTTACTGGCGCTTTCACGCCGGCCCGCGCCCGGGCGCTTCCGACGAACGACTGGCGGTCGCGCGACGAGGAATTTTCCGGCGAGGCGCTCCACCGCAATCTCGCTTTCGCCGAGGGACTGAGGCCCATCGCCGCGCGGCACGAGACGACCATTGCCGCGATCGCTGCCGCCTGGGCGCTCTCCTGGCCCGGTGTGACCGGGGCGATCATTGGGGCACGTCAGCCAACGCATATCGACGGCTGGATCGAAGCGGCAACCGTCGCGCTCACGCCCGGTGACCTCGATGACATCGAGGACATGCTGGTTGCCACGCGGGCCGGCAGCGGGCCGACGCGGCCGGTTCTGGCAGAGGCGGCATGACCGCCTTCACCCTCGACGCTCTCGAGCCGGGCGCCGAGCGCCATTCCGCGCGACGAGGCATCCTTGCAGCGCGTCTCGGCCGCGCCTTGTGGATCGCTCCCGTCGTGTTCGCACTGGCCGTCACGACGCTCTACCCGACAGTCTTCCTGCTGGGGCTTGCCTTCAGCAAGAGCACGCTTGGAAAACCGTTTCGCGGCTTCGTCGGCGTCAAGCACTTCGCAACGGCGCTTCAGGATCCGATCTTCCTTTCGGCAATCGGCAGAAGCGTCGCCTACGCGCTGTCGACGTCGCTGCTGCAGCTCGCACTGGGTTTCCTGATCGCGCTGCTTTTCACGTCGCTGCTGAAAGGCGGCCGCTTCCTAATGAGCCTTGTGTTGCTGCCATTGATGACGCCGCCCGTCATGGTCGGGATCGCCTGGAAGCTGATCTTCGCGCCCGCAGGCGGGCTCTTGAACGGCGCATTAATCAACTACGGCGTGATCTCCCAGCCGATCTCTTTCCTCGGCCACCCCCTATTGGCCTGGTTGGCGATCGCCGTCGCCGATCTCTGGCAATGGACGCCCTTCATCGTCATCCTCTGCTTCGCAGCGCTTTCGACCATCCCGGAGGGTGTGCGCGAGGCTGCGCTCGTCGATGGCGCGAATGGCTGGCAGCGCTTCTGGCATATCACGCTGCCGCTCGTCGCCGCCCCGCTCTCGTCCATCTACCTCCTGAAGCTGATCCTCTCGTTCAAGCTGTTCGACCTGGTCTACATCCTCACCTTCGGCGGTCCGGGGTTTGCGACGACCTCGGCAGGATTTTCCATCTATCGCCGGGCGATAGAGCAGTTCGATGTCGGTCGGGCGGCCGCCGAGACGATCGTCTATGCGCTGGTCATCGGTCTGGCGACGCTGCCGGTCGTGCGCCTGCATCAGCGTTTCGAAAGGCGCGAACTATGAGGCGCGTCGGACACCATCTCTGGCTGGGTCTGGCAACGGCACCGATCGTCGGCTTTTTCGCCCTGCCCATCCTCTATCTGATCGCCGTTTCCCTGAAGACGAAGGACGACGTGCTGAACGGCTCGTTCTGGCCGACGGCGCCGACCCTTGCCAACTGGCCGGCGGCCTTCGAGGCGGCCAATGTCATCGGCTTCATCGTGAATTCCGTAACCGTGTCGCTGCTGGCGGGGCTGCTCACCATCGCGCTCACGCTGCCGTCGGCCTACGCGGTCCTGCGGTTGAAGATCGGTGGCCAATGGCTTTCGGACGTGACGCTCTCGAGCTACATGGCGCCGCCGATCGTCGCACTCATCCCGCTGTTCTTCCTGCTGAGGACGAGCGGCCTGCTCGACACGCGCGCCGGCCTGGTTCTGATCTACGGGCTTGCCAACGTGCCCGTCGCCTTCTGGCTGCTGACACCGTTCCTGCGCCGGATGCCGCTCGAGATCGAGCAGGCGGCCGCCATCGACGGAGCGGGGCCGCTGCGCATTCTGCTGCAGATCGTGGTGCCGATCATTGCGCCCGGCATCGTGGCGACCTTCATCATCGTCACGGTGCTCGCCTACAACGAGTTCCTCTTCGCCTCGGCCTTCACCTTCTCCGATGCCACGCGAACGCTGCCGGTCGGCATTTCTCTTTTCCAGGGCGACAGGCTGGTGAATTTCGGCCAGATGGCCGCAGCCTCGCTCGCGGGCATCGCCCCGGTCTACCTGATCGCGCTGTTCATGCAGCGCTATCTGGTCAGCGGACTGGCCCATGGCGCAGTGAAGTAGAAGACCGCCAGCGTCTACTGTGCCTTCTCCACCTGGCCGCGAATCTCGCCGTCGGGGAATTTCGCCGTGTGGATGTTGAGGTACCACTTTCCGCCTTGCAGATCTGCGAGCTGCTGATCGGTAAGCTCGGCAGAACCAGATTTCATCGAGGTCGAGATGTCGACGACCGGATCGGCATTTTCGCCCGCGGCTGCCGGACCGTGGAAATGGGCGGCGGTCGCATCCCCCGACAGGCCATCGGCGGTCACCGTCCAGGTCACCTTCTTCGTCGTCGTATCGAGGGTGATCTCGCCTGTGCCCTTGCCCGCGCTTTCGTTCGGCGGCACCTCACCCGATCCCGTCATGTCCGCCTTGAACTTCAGGGTTTCGGCCGAAACGCCGCCGGCGGCCAAGATCACAATAGTCGCAAGGCCAGCCAGAAGGGAACTCTTGTGGAACGGTCTCATCTCGCATCCTCCAGAACAGGTGTTGAGCAGGCGTTCCAACCCCGGGAACGGGTTTAGGTTCCGGTTGCGGGATCCTCACCAGACCTACGCGGGATGCGGGTGTTATGCTTCTTGGAAGCAACTACGCCTCAAGGCGCCGGCTTTGATGCCAGCGATGCCGTCACCAGACGCTCGACATGCGCCGCGTCCGGCGCACCGCCGAAGAGGATCCGGTACATGATCGGCGCGACGACGCCGTCCATAACGGCCTCGACATCCGTAAAGACTTCACCACGCTCCTCGGCGCGTTCGGCGATCACTTCGATCTGCTGCCTGGTGAAGTTGCAGCACTGGTAGGCACCGCTGCCATCCTGCGCCGCAAGCACGTCACGGATCATTTCGCGACCCGGCCCCGAGGACATTTCCTCGGCATATTGCTCGGCCCAGGCCATCAGATCACTGCCAAAACTTCCGGTGTCGACCGGCACCATGTCGGGACGCAGCCGCTCGACCGCGACGTCGGCGAGCAATTCCTGCAGGTCGCCCCAGCGGCGATAGATGGTCGAAGGCGTGACGCCCGCTTCCGCTGCGATCAGCGGAACTGTGACCTCGGTGCGCTCGAGCGTCGCCAGCAAGGTCTGCACGGCCTTGTGAACCGATGCCTGAACCCGGGCGCTTCGTCCGCCCGGCCGCGGGCTTTCCTTTGTCGCCATTCGCTCCAACCCCGTCTTTCTTCGGCCGTGCGGCCGATGCTTCAGAAATTCTCACAACAACATAAAAGCAAATTATTTGCTTTTAGCGCGAAGCATACCTAAATCTGCGAAACGCAACGATTTAGCTTTAAGGGTTATATAGATGTCTTCATCCTCCGAATCCAGAGAGAGCACTCGCGCGGCAAATCCCATTGCCTTCTACGCCGTCACGCTCGCGACATTCTTCGGCGCCTCCTCGGCCCCAACCCCGCTTTACCGCTTCTACCAGGAGAACTTCGCCGCCAGCCCGGTGGAGATGACCGTTATTTTCGCGGTCTATGCCTTCGCACTTCTCGTGGCATTGCTGATCGCCGGTTCGATCTCGGATCATCTCGGGCGCAAGCCGGTGATTTTCGCAGCGCTGCTCGTCGAGATGGCAGCGATGGCTCTGTTCGTCCTTGCCGACGGAACCGGCTGGCTGATCGCAGCACGCATCGTGCAGGGTCTTGCGACCGGCGTTGCCGGCGCTTCGATCGGCGCGGCGCTCGTCGATGTCGATCACGTCAGGGGACAGCTGGTCAACTCGCTCGCACCTTTGATCGGCCTGGCGGTCGGGGCGCTCGGCACCAGCGCGCTGATCCAGTACGGCCCCCTTCCGCTGCATCTCATCTATGTGCTGCTGTTCGTCGGCTTCATAGTCCAGGCGGCGGCGATCTGGCTGATCCCTGAAACCGGCGCGCGTCGTCCCGGAGCGCTGTCCTCGCTCATGCCGCGGATCGCCGTTCCGCAGCGCGCCAAGCGGCCGCTGGCGCTCGTCACCCCCGTAAATATCGCGAACTGGGCGCTTGGGGGTTTTTACCTCTCACTCGTCCCCTCGCTTGTCGCCGCCACCACGGGAAGCAAGAACCCGCTCACCGGAGGCGCCGTGGTCGCGGCGCTGATGGCCGCCGGCGCGTTGGGCGTCTTCCTTCGCCGCGCCCGCAACCCCAAGGCAAACCTGACCTTCGGTGTCTTGAGCACGACATTCGGCATGCTGACCGTGGTCGCCGGAACCCATCTCGCCTATGTGCCCATCCTGATCGTCGGCACGCTTCTCACCGGTATGGGTTTCGGCACGAGCTTCCTCGCCACGCTCGGCTCGGTCATGCCGCTGGCAAAAGCCGAGGAGCGCGCCGGGCTGCTGTCTACCATCTACATCCAGAGCTATCTGGCGTTCAGCCTGCCGGCAATTCTGGCCGGCTTCCTGGCGAAGGCGGTGGGCTACCAGCTTACGACCGACATCTATGCGGCAGCGATCATCGGTGTCGGGCTCATGGGGCTGATGGCCAGCCGGGCATCGCCAGAGAGGGAACCAAGCATGGCTTGAAGGGCGGCGAACAGGGTGGCGCGCAAAGGTTCCCGAATGGGCCGCGCCTAAGCCCGCGCCTGCGCAAGCCACTCATCGGTCGTTGCGATCTCCAGCTGAACCGAAAAGCGATTGCCGAGAAGCTCGAGCGCGGCATTGTGCGTCTGATCGACCGAGCTGCAGACCGCATCCTTCAACAGGATCACCCGGTAGCCAAGATCGATCGCTCCGAGCGCGGTCGCCAGGACGCAGACATCCGTCTCACCGCCGGTCACCACGATCGTTCCGATATCCTGGTGAGCGAGCAGGCTTTCCAGCTTGCCGCTTAACCAGGGGGAATAGGTGCGCTTGTCGAGAACACGGGCGGGCGGCACCAGACGCTGCAAGGGAGGAAGGAGATTGATCAGGCCCGGATCGAGCCGTGTCGCGGTCATCATCGGCCATTTTTCATAGTAGGGCCGCCACATGCCCGGCATTTCCGCCGGCGAATGTGGCGGGACGAACCGGGTGAAAATGGTGCGATCCGGAAAGCGGCTAGCGACCTCCACCACCTGGTCGGAGATCGTCGCCATCCAATCCACCTGCCACGGCGTCTCCTCGTTGAACATTCGCTGCATGTCGACGCAAATATGAATCCAGCGTTCCGCGTTCATGATCACAATCCACCCGACACATTGGGCCACCCAACGCATTTGGGTCCAACGAACAAACTCCGCGGGATGAAATGCGGTTCCTCATCCCGGCTGTACGCAATCGGTGCTGGTGTCAGCAACCGGGTACGACCCGGGCCCGTCACGCGCGGTTGCCTCCGAAAAGCGTCTTGAGCGTCTCCACCAGCACCGCACTCGCGAAGGGCTTGGAAAGGATCGGGGCCGCATGGTGCGTGCCGTTCAGGGCCGTGTCGCCATAGCCGCTCAATATGAGAAACGGGATCGATCTTTCATCGCATGCGTCGGCGACCGGGAGCCCGCTGTGCCCCTGGAGATTCATGTCCAGCACGACGGCGTCGATTTTCGTCTCCTCCTGCAGCAACCCCAATGCCCGCCCGACGGTTGGCGCAGGACCAATCACTTCGCCGCCGGCATCGACCAAGGTGTCCTCGATCGACATGGCCACCAGCATCTCGTCTTCGACGACAAGTATCCGGCGTCCCGTCAATATCCCAGACATGGTCATTCCCCCTTGTCGTCCATGCCGGCACGCTCACCGTCGACGAAGTCCATCGCGATCGTGCAGGTGACACCTTCCGGCTCGAACCGGAGATCGACGGGGTGTCCCAGTTCGTTGGCGAGGCCGCGGTTGAGAACGCGCAGCCCGAAACCCTGCCGCTGAGGGGGCGATGCCAGTGGTCCTCCGCGCTCTTCCCACCGGACCGTGCACACGTCTCTACATTGCCATGACAGCGCAACACGGCCACCGGGGCTCGATAGAGAACCGTATTTGATCGCATTGGTCAGCAATTCGTTGAACGCCATCGAAAGCGGCAGGGCCTGTTTCGGGCTGATGCGGATCGCAGGCCCGTGGAGAGCCACGCGCCCGTCTTCGATCCAGGCTGCGAGAACCGCCCGGGCGATGTCGTTCAGGTACACCGCCTGCCATGCCTCGCGGGTCAGCAGGTCGTGTGCCCCGGCAAGAGCAAGCAGTCGGCCGTTGAACGCTTCGGCAAAGGCTTCCGGCTTATCGGCACTCTTCAACGTCTGTTCGGCAAGGGACTGCACGGTTGCAAGCGTGTTCTTCACACGATGGTTGAGCTCACCGATCAGCAGCTTCTGGCGCTTTTGTGCTCTGCGCTCCTCGGTTCGATCCCTGAAGATCTTGAGATAGCGATCCGGTCCGCTCTCCTCGACGGGAAGCATGACGCCGGAGCCCCAGAAACGGGATCCATCCTCGCGATAGTGCCAGCGTTCGTTGGTCGCGCGCCCCTCCTCGCGCGCCGTTCGCATCTCCTGCTCGGGGACATCCGATGCTCGGTCCTGCGGGCTGAAGAAAATGTCACCCGGCTGACCGAGGATCTCGGTGTCGCGATAGCCGAGCAGCCGTTCGGCGCCACTGTTCCAGCTTGCGATCCGTCCGGCACCGTCGAGCGTGATGATCGCATACTCGCTGGCGCTGTCGAGGATGATCCGCAGCCGCTCGTTGCTGCGGCGAAGTCCCTCCTCGGCACGCTGGTGCGCCTCCTCGGTCCGTCTGCGCTCGATGCTGAAGCCCAGTTGCCGAGCGATCGTCAGGGAGAGGACGGCCTCCTCCTCCGTGAAGACATGCACCACTTCGCGATAGGTCATGAACTTTCCAATGACCACGCCGTTGGCGGTCAAGGGAATGAAGGCGAGCGCGCGAATCCCCTCGCCCCTTATGGTGTCCTTGAGCGCCTGAGGCTCTTCGGCAAGCTCTATGTCGCTGACGAAAATCGGGGTGGCTTCGCGGTCACCGGGCCTCCACGGTGAGTGACCGTCGACCGCCCGGCGATAGCCTTCGGAGAGCCCGCGTGAAGCGACGAAACGCATCACCCCCGCAGAGTCGAAAAGTAGGATGGAGGCGCGGCGGCAGCGCAAGGCTCGCTCGATCGCATCGAACGTGGCATCGAAAATGTCGGCCAGCGAATTGGCACGATAGAGCGCATCCGTGAACTGAAACAGAGCCGCCAGTTCATCCGCCTTCTTGATCCAGGAGCTATCGACGCCGGACGAACTCTGCCTCATGTCTGCACTCCGGGTCCCGGCCAGCGATCTACGGGGACCACCGCTAAAGACTGCGATCACGAATCCGCTTGTGAAATTGGTCCCACGCCCGGTGACCAAAAGGAGACAACTGTAGCGGGGCGTTTCGATTTCAAGCCTGCTGGAGCAGTCGATTGGACCGATCACGGGCAAGTGCGGGGAGCGACCGGGTGGGGGCTCTCGACCTTGATCGGCGCGATATAGGCTTCGCGAACCTAGGCAAGGCGCTCGCCGCGCGTGTCGGCAGGCGGTCCGTCGGCGAAAAAGCATCCACGGCTAAGGCCGTCGGCAACCATCGAATTGCAGCCGCAGTGCTGTTTCTTCGCAGCGACGCGTCCGATTGGATCACCGGCCAGGTCACCCAGGTTGCCGGCGGGCACGCACTTTGCTCCGAGCGGCCCAGCGCGGTTGGGTGTCTCGCGTCAGGGCGCCTCGACAAGCGACTTGAGCCGGCCAAGCGCCTTGTCCCAACCCTCAGCGATTGCCGTCAGGAACGCGCGCGCCTCTTCGAGACGGCGCGGATCGACCGCGTAGAGGACCTCCTTGCCGTGACGCTCGTGCACCACCAGCCTAGCCGCTACCAACACCTGCAGGTGCTTCACGATCGCCTGCCGGGTGATCGCCTGCCCCTCGGACAGCGCGGTTGCCGTCAGGGCACCGGCAGCCAAAAGCCGCGTGATCAGCGCAAGGCGGGTCGTATCGCCCAGGGCGGCGAAGACGCCCGCCAGTTCTCGCTCAGGCGTGTTCGACATGGCGCTTGATGTTTTCAATCTGGGCGCTCCAGCCACCGTCATTCATGAGAAATGCGCGCTTGCGCCGATGCGCCGGCACGCCTTCGAAGCCGGATTCCGTGACGGTCAGCCGTGTGTCCCCGGCAACGGCTTCCAGCCGGAATTCCACGAGTGTCGTCGGTTCCCGCGCGGGATCGCATTCGGCATCGAGGCCATAGGGTATCCAGCGAAAACTGAAAAGCCGCGGCGCATCCATTTCCTCGACGGTGCAAAAAACGGCATTCGGCTCGGGCTGGCGGATCGGTGTCGGCTCGATCCCGATCGAAGCCTGATATTTCGCAATGTCCTCCGCTTTGAACTCTCCCTTAAAAGAGCCGGCTATCGCCCGCCCCGGAGCAAAAGGCTCGTTCAGCTTTACGCCGAACCACTGCCCGAATTCCGAGACATCGGTTATCGCCCGCCAGACGCGCTCGATGGGCGCGCGCAACAGGATTGCCTTCTCGATACGATCGAACGAGCTCATGACGCTTTCCTTTCGTGCAACGATTTGGTTGCAAGTATAGGGATCGCAGACAGATGCGCAACCAAATAGTTGCACAAATGCCCCAGTGCCCCCTCAGCCGCGAGATCGCTCACCGCATGGGGGCGACCCGCCACACCTTGTTGCCGGCATCGTCGGCAACAAGCAGCGCGCCATCACGGGCGATTGCGACGCCGACCGGACGGCCGAGCGCCTTGCCGTCGTCGGTCAGGAAACCCGTCAGGATATCCCGCGGCGGGCCGGAAGGCTTGCCGTTGCTGAAAGGCACGAAGATGACCTTGTAGCCGCTGCGCGGGATCCGGTTCCACGAGCCATGCTGGCCTACGAAGGCGCCATTCTTCATCTCCGGGCCGAACACGTCGCCGGTGTTGAAGGTCAGGCCGAGCGAGGCGGTGTGGGGGCCGAGCGCATAGTCCGGCTTGATCGCGCGCGCCACCAGTTCGGGTTTCTGCGGCTTCACCCGCTCGTCGACATGCTGCCCGTACCAGCTATAGGGCCAGCCGTAGAAGGCGCCGTCCTTGACCGAGGTCATGTAATCGGGAACGAGATCGGGCCCGAGTTCGTCGCGCTCGTTGACGGCAACCCATAGCTCACCGCTATCCGGCTGCCATGAGAGGCCGTTGGGATTGCGAAGTCCGGATGCGAACGGCCGCATCTGCCGGGTGGAAAGGTCGATCTCGTGCACCGCGGCGCGTCCCCTTTCCTCCTCCATGCCGTTTTCGCCGACGTTGGAATTGGAGCCGACCGTGACGTAAAGCTTGGTCCCGTCCGGGCTGGCGATGACGTCCTTCGTCCAGTGATGGTTGCGGCCCGCGGGTAGGTCGACAATCTTCTCTGCGGGCGCCGTAATCTCGGTCGCGCCTTCCTGATAGGGAAAGGCCACGATCGCATCGGCATTGGCTACGTAGAGCTTACCGTCGAGCAATGTCATACCGAACGGTGAATTGAGCCCGGTGATGAAGGGCGTTTTCGTTTCCGCCACGCCGTCACCGTCCGCGTCGCGCAACAACGATATGCGATTGGCGCTCTTACTTCGGGCGCCGGCCCTGCCCTGGATGAGCTGAGCAGCAAAGGCCCGCACCGAAAAGCCGGGGTCGGGTTGGGGTGGCGCATTGCTTTCTGCGACCAGCACATCGCCATTCGGCAGCACGTGCAGCCAGCGGGGATGATCGAAGCCGCCCGCAAATTCCTTGGCGGCAAGGCCCGGCGCGGCCGATGGCATCATGCCTGCAGGCCAGGGCGTGGCTTCCGCGACAGCGACGGATGGCACGAGCTCCACCTTTGGTTCGACCAGGACCGGATCGGGACCGTAGGTCTTTTCAATCGGCACCGTAGCCTCCCGTCGCGACAGATAGCCGAGGCTCAGGCCGCCCGCGGCCGCGAGCGCTCCGAAGACCAGAAGGGCAATCAGGAGCTTTTTCATGGCGGATTCCTTTGATGTCCAACCTAACGGCAGCCGGCTTCAGGCGTTCCAATCGCCTGGCGAAAAGTGCTGAAAAATTCATTCGGAATCAACGTCGGCGCGTGGGCCCTTGGACATATCGCCTGTGGGCACAAGACGACCATGATGAGCGCTGTTGCACCGTCTGCCGCCCGGCACGAAGCGCCCTGTTGATGCGGCTGAAAAAGCGCTGGACGAATGCCGTTCGCTCAAGCTTTAACGGAGGCCGAGGAGAGCTCCTTCGGGGCCGCAGTCTACCGATCGGAATATCATGCCAATTCATGAACTCGCCGCGCTGGGGGCCGCGACCTGTTGGGCCCTGACGGGGTTGATCTCGGCCGGACCGGCCGGCCACCTCGGCGCACCCGCCTTCAACCGCCTTCGGCAGATCTTCGTCACGGGACTTCTGGCAATCTATGTGCTCGCCACCGGGGCGTGGCGTGGGCTGGATGCGACAAGCCTCACGCCGCTGCTTTTGTCCGGCTTGATCGGCATTTTCATCGGCGACACGTTGCTCTTTGCCGCGCTCAACCGGCTCGGTCCGCGCCGCTCCGGCATCCTCTTCGCCCTCAACGCGCCGATCACCGCCTTGCTCGGCTGGCTGGTGCTTGGCGAAGCGCTGTCACCAACCGCGATTGGAGGCATCGCGCTGACGGCCACCGGCGTGTTCCTCGCCATTCTCTTCGGCAAGCGCCGGGCGCAGATGCACGAATGGGAAAAGGTCAAGGGGCCGCTTTGGATCGGCGTCCTGCTCGGTCTTGGCGCCGCCACCGGCCAGGCGATCGGCTCGATCATCGTACGACCGGTCATGGCCGCCGGCATCGATCCTTTTGTCGCCTCCATGCTGCGTGTCGGCATTGCCGCCTTCTGCCTGAGCATCCTGATCCAGCTGCCCATTCCATCGGTCAAGCCGAGGGCGCCGCTGACCTTGAAGGTTGCCGCAATGACCGCGCTGACCGGGGTCCTCGCTCTTGGCATGGGGATGACGCTGCTGCTCTTCGCGCTCTCGGGCGGCAAGGTGGGCATCGTATCGACTTTGTCCGCGACCTCGCCGGTCATGATCCTGCCGATGCTGTGGCTGAGGACGGGCGAACGGCCTGCCGCCGGCGCCTGGGCCGGTGCTGCCCTCGTCGTCCTCGGCATGGCGCTGATCTTCATTCGCTGACACCAAGTCATGGCGTGGCTCACTAGCCGGTCAGTGCGAGGTGACCGCCCCTCGCGCGATCGGCGGATTCTTCGATACCGAGCTTCGCATTCGCGGAACACGCCGGTACAACAACAATCAAGCAATTGATTTAATTAATTCCAGTTCATCGCCCGATGTGACATCGCCGAAAAGCAAGCCGTGGAAGTCGTTTCGGTGCTGAGGAAGCTCCTGCTGCTTTGAGGGGTCGGAGCCGGCCGATCGTCGGCGGCGCGCACGTTACCAGCGCCACCGCTCCGCCCGGCCGACCGCAAGACCCGAAGCCTGCAACACGCTCTCGATGGCACCGCCGAGCGACAGCACGTCTTCATCGGCGTAGCGGCGACCGACCATCTGCAGGCCGACTGGGAGGCCATCATTGGCGAGGCCGACAGGCACCGACAGGGCTGGACACTGCGGCAGCAGGTTGAACGGGCAGGTCATGTCCAGCCCGCGAAAGCGCCCGTCCGGCGTATCGGCAATGTAGTCGTTGTCGTCCGCGTCAGCCGAGGGGGCCGTGACCGCGCAAGTCGGGCAGAGCAGCGCATCGTAGCGGGCGAGGATCATGGCGAGATCACGCCACATCGCAGTCCGGAGCAGTTCCACCCGTTTGTAGACTGTAGCATTCATACCAAGCCCGCGTTCGATGAGCTCGACGACGATCGGGTCCATGCGCTCGCGGTAGCCATCGATCGCGTCGCCGAAAAATGCGGCCATGAACACGCACCAGAGATCGTACCACTGGTCGTTGACGGCGCGGGACCAGCCGATGTCCACGGGTTCCACCGTGGCGCCAGCCGCACGAAGCTGCTCGACCGCCGCAAGGATCGCGGCTTGCACGGAGGCATCGACGCTGTAGTAGCCAAGGTCCAGCGAAAGGGCGAAGCGCCGGCCCGCAAGTGAGCCTGCTCTTGCCCGGTCGGCCGCGAAGGAGAGCGGCAACGAGGCGATATCCGCATCATCGGGGCCGGCAGCCGCTGCCATGAAAGCGACAGCATCGCTGACGGTGCGCGCCAGCGGGCCGAAATGGGATATGTTGTCGAAGACGCTCGGCAGGATGGTCATCGGAATTCGCCCCAGGCTGGGCTTGAGGCCAACGACGCCCGAAAGTGCTGCAGGAATGCGCACCGACCCGCCCATGTCCGTGCCTTCGGCGAAGGGAACCACGCCGGTCGCGACAGCGACCGCTGATCCGCCCGAGGAGCCGCCGGAGGTTCGCTCCGGATTCCAGGGATTGCGGGTCACGCCCCAGCGTGGGCTCGACGTGAAACTGGAATGGGCGAATTCCGGCGTCGTCGTCTTGCCGATCAGGATCGCGCCGGCAGCCTCCAGCCGCTCGATGCACAGCGCCGTCTCCGTTGGAATCCAATTTCCACGCGTCCAGGAGCCGAGCGTGGTGAGATCGCCTTTGGTCGGTGTCAGGTCCTTGGCGGCGAAGGGGACGCCGAGAAGAGCGGGCGTGTCACCGCCGGTTGCGACGCGTTCGTCAGCCGCCCGCGCCGATGCGATTGCCGCCTCCTCCCGCAGCAGCGTGAATGCGTTCAGCGTCTGATTGACGACTTTCGCGCGGCGCAGCGATTCGACAACGACCGCTTCAGCCGAAAAATGGCGGGCGCGGATGCCGGCAGCGATCTCCGTTGCGGGCAGGTCGAGCGGATGCGTGGGCGCAAGGGTGCGAGAAACCGTCTGCATGACTGCGGACTCCGTGCTAGGTCTTGTCTTCGACAGGTGGGGAATGGACGTGGCAGCAACATCCGGCGGAGCGAGCGCCTATATCGATGCCTGGAACGCCGGGCTCGCAGAGGCCATATCGAACCTCGGCGAGCCCGGCTTCCCGGAAACCCTGGAGCGCGCGCTTCGGCAACTCGTCGCCTTCGAAATGATGAACGGCTTTGCCTATTCGCCAGGCGGCAAGGCCTTCGATCTCCATAACGAGCGCATCGTCGGCGACCGCGTCACCATCGTCGATCACTACCTTGCCGGCGCCTATATCCTCGACCCGTTCTACGATGCTGTCCGCAACGCAAAACTCGACGGCGGCGTCCTGGTGATGCGACGGTTGGCGCCGGACCGCTTCACCGAGACGGAATACTTCCGCCGCCACTACCAGGCGACCGGCATCGTCGATGAGATCGGCTTCATTTTGAAGCTTCCGCATGTCGATGCCGTGCTGTCGCTCTCGCGCATCGGCGACGTGCCCGGCTTCTCCCGCCGTGACATCGCCCGGCTGGAAAGTGCTGCGCCGATCGTGCGGGCACTCGCCGAACGGCACTGGCGCGCGCGGTTCGACCCTCCCCGCGAGGAGGATGACGCCGCGGCGACGATCAGCCACCCGTTGCTCTCGAAACGGGAGCTGGAGATCGTGACCCTGATCCTCAAGGGTCACTCGACCTATTCCCTCGCCGCGACGCTCGGCCTCTCGCCGAATACGGTCAAGGTCCATCGTCGCCAGGCTTATGCCAAGCTCTCCATTTCCAGCCAGGCGGAGCTCTTCCATCTCTTCCTCAGCCGCCGCTAATCATTCGACGAACTCCACTTCCGGCGGCGCTGACTGGAAGAACCGGGTGAGGTAGGCGAGATAACACACCCCAATGGCCAGCCAGATGATACCCAGGAGCTTGGCGTGGCCATCGAGATTCCACAGCAGGAACAGGTCGCAGACCGCGCCGACAGCCGGAACGACAAGCCCCAGCAGCGCGCCAAGCGGCCGGACGATTGCGTTGCCCTGCAGATAGAGCGCGATCACCGAGACATTGACGGCGGTGAAGGCGAGGAATGCGCCGAAATTGATGAAGGACGTCGAGGTCGTCACGTCGAGTGTGAGCGCAAGCAGGCCGACGATGCCGACGAGCACGAGGTTGAACACCGGCGTGCGCCATTTCTCATGCAGCTTGCCGAAGATCCCCATCGGCAACACGCCGTCGCGGCCCATGGCGAAAAGCAGCCGACCGACGCTCGCCTGTGCCGCAAGCCCCGAGGTGAACTGGGCAACCACGAGCGTGGCGAGGAACAGGGTCACGAAGATATCGCCGCCGATCATCAGAGCGATTTCCGACGCAGCGGAATCGACAGAGGTAAATTCGCCGCCGGGATGGGCGAGCTGCGTCACATAGGCCGAACCGGTGAAGATGATCCCGCCGATCACCGCGATGATCATGATCGCCTTCGGCATCGTGCGGGTTGGGTCACGCGTCTCTTCCGTCAGGGTTGAGACGGCATCGAAGCCCAGGAAAGAATAGGCCGCGATTGCCGCACCGGCGACCGAGGCGCTGAACGGCACATTCGCTTCGAAGAATGGCCGCACCGACGCAAGCCCACCGACGCCATTGATGGCAACGACATAGCGTGCTGCCAGCGCGACGAAGGCGATCAGCACGGTGAGCTGCACCAGCATCAGCACAACGTTCACCCGGTTGGCGAAAGCGATGCCGATGACGTTTACCGCCGTCGTCAGCACAATGAAGCCGACGATCCACAGCCAGGCCGGTACGGCCGGGAAGGCGGAACCCAGATAGGCGGCGCCGATCAGCCAGATCACCATCGGCAGGAAGAAATAGTCGAGCAGCACGGCCCAACCGACGAGGAAGCCTGCACCGGAATTCAGCGACTTGCGGGCGTAGGTGTAGGCGGATCCGGCGACCGGATAGACCTTCGCCATGATCCCGTAGCTCGCGGCCGTCAGGAAAATTGCAAGCGCCGCGATGAAATAGGCCATCGCCGTCGTGCCCTGGCTTGCCGAGGCCAGCGCCCCGAACGTGCCGAACACGATCATCGGCGTCATGTAGGCAAGCCCGAACAGCACCACGGACCACAGACCAAGGGTTCGATCGAGTTTAATGTTTTGTGTCATGTTCCCCTCCTCCAACGAACAGACTGGAAGCGTCGGGGAAACCGAGGGCTATGCCAATAACCCTAGGGTGTTATGGCACCTCTCGATGACATTTCGAGGGCGAGCCAGAAGGGCGACCCGGATTTCGCAACCACCCGCCCTTGGTCCGGCACAGCGCTTCACACCGAAAGCAGGGTTCGCGTCAGCGGATGCCCGGCGTCGGCAAGGCCGTCGATGACGTTGAAGTGGTGCCTGTCCGGTTCGACGATGGCGGCCGTGGTTGCACCCAGTCCCGTCCAGATATTGGCAAGCAGGGCATTCTGGCGCAGGAACTCGGCGCGCTCGCCGCCGCCGACCCAGCAGGTGATGCGGGTATCCCGCATCGGCCGCAGCAGCGCCGGGCTTTGCGAAAGAGCCTCCGCCTCATCGATCGCAAGCTTCTCGTTCATCCCGGTCGACATGATCGGCCGCAGGTCATGCACACCCGAGATCGAGACGACGTTGCGGACGCGTCCCTGGACATCCGGCGAGAGCGGCGCGGTCGCCGTGATCATTCGGCTGACGAGATGGCCGCCAGCCGAATGGCCTGTCAGCATCAGCGGCCCTTCGACCAGCTTTGCTGCCTCACCGATTGCCGCGGCGACTTCCTCGACGATCCCGGTGATACGGATCTCCGGGCAGAGCGTGTAGGACGGCATGGCGACGGCGTAACCGCTGGCGACAGCGCCTGCGGCGAGATGCGACCAGAAGCTCTTGTCGAGCTGCAGCCAGAATCCACCGTGCACGAAGACGACCAGGCCTTTCGCCGCGCCATCGGGGAAGAAAAGGTCCATGCGATTTCTGGATCGCTCGCCATAGGCAAGGTCGAGTTTCGCCAGCCCTGATGCCGAAAGCGCATTGCGGAATGCCTCCGCCGGCCCAACCCATGCCTGCGGCCACCGGTCGCCCCGCGCAATGTTCACGCCATTGGCATAGGCGTCGTTCCAATCGGAAACACGGTGTTCCAGCATCGATGCAATCCTCCCTTCGATGTCTCCCCACGCATAGAAATCGCCTGCCCCATCAAGAAACGCAATGCGTCATTCAAAAAAACTTTAGGCTTGAAATAATTTTGGACTGGTGCGATGCTGCCCCATGTTCAGCCGAGAAGTGGAGGTCTCGCTGTGCCCATCACGATCACTGGAGCCGCCCTAGCGACGGCATGCGCCCATCGACGACGATGCGGCGAGGCTTGGCGTCTGTTCGCACGGCAGGGCTCCGCGCGACGAAGAACTTTAGCCGGCTTTGAAAATGCCTGGACAACGGGCAGAAACTGAACAAGGGAACAGCCGCCATATGCTTGGACCGACTTCGCACGTCGATACGTTCACACGCGACCATCTGCCGCCACCGGAAGAATGGCCGGAATTCCGTCTCGAAGACTTCGACTACCCGGACCATCTCAACGCCGCCGTCGAATTGACGGATGCCATGGTCGCCAAGGGTTTTGGCGACCATACCGCGCTGATCGGCAACGGGCGCCGGCGAACCTACAAGGAGCTGTCCGACTGGACGAACAGGCTCGCCCATGCCCTCGTCGAAAACTACGGCGTGAAGCCTGGACACCGTGTGCTCATCCGCTCGGCCAACAATCCGGCCATGGTCGCCTGTTGGCTGGCGGCCACCAAGGCCGGCGCCGTGGTCGTCAACACCATGCCGATGCTCAGAGCCGGCGAACTGACCAAGATCGTCGACAAGGCAGAGGTCAGCCTGACGCTTTGCGATACCCGCCTGATGGACGAGATGATCGCCTGCGCCAAGGACAGTCGCTACCTGAAGCAGGTCGTCGGCTTCGACGGGACAGCAAACCACGACGCCGAACTCGACCGCATTGCGCTCGACAAGTCTGTGGTCTTCGAAGCGGTACACACCGGTCGTGACGACGTCGCCCTTCTCGGTTTCACCTCGGGCACGACAGGGGTCCCGAAGGCAACCATGCACTTCCATCGCGATCTCCTTGTTATTGCCGACGGCTATGCCAGGGAGGTGCTCGGGGTGACACCCGACGATGTCTTCGTCGGCTCACCGCCGCTCGCCTTCACCTTCGGTCTCGGCGGCCTTGCCATCTTCCCCTTGCGTTTCGGCGCGGCGGCAACGCTGCTCGAGCACGCGACGCCCGCCAACATGGTGGAGATCATCGAGAAGTACAAAGCAACGATCTCGTTTACCGCTCCGACCGCCTATCGGGCGATGATGAAGGCGATGGACAACGGTGCCGACCTTTCGTCGCTCCGGGTAGCGATCTCGGCGGGCGAAACGCTGCCGGGGCCTGTCTTCGAGGAGTGGACGGAAAAAACCGGCAAGCCGATCCTCGACGGGATCGGCGCGACAGAGATGCTGCATATCTTCATTTCCAACCGCTTCGAAGACCGCAAGGCCGCCTCGACCGGCAAGCCGGTCGGTGGCTACGAAGCCCGGATCGTCGATGACGAGATGCGGGAGGTCCCTCGCGGTACGGTCGGCAAGCTCGCGGTGCGCGGCCCGACCGGCTGCCGCTATATGGCGGACGCCCGCCAGCGCGATTATGTCCGCGACGGCTGGAACCTGACCGGCGACGCCTTCTACCAGGACGAAGACGGCTTCTTCCATTTCGCCGCCCGCTCGGACGACATGATCGTTACCGCCGGCTACAACATCGCCGGCCCCGAGGTCGAGGCGGCGTTGATCTCGCACCCGGAAGTCGCGGAATGCGCCGTCGTCGGTGCCCCCGATGCCGAACGCGGCCAGATCGTCGAAGCCTATGTCGTGTTGATTTCAGGCGTCTCGGCCGACGACGCGACGATCAAGCGCCTGCAGGATCATGTCAAGGCGACGATCGCGCCTTACAAATATCCGCGATCGGTCAAATTCCTGGAGAGCCTGCCGAAGACAGCCACGGGCAAGATCCAGCGGTTCCGATTGCGCTCGGAGAACTAAAACCATGAGCAAATCATACGATCCTTCGAAAGAAGGCGCCCAGATGTCGTTCAAGGGACGCATGTCCTACAGCGACTATCTCATGCTGGAGAAGGTGCTGGACGCACAGGAGCCGCTTTCCAAGGCCCATGACGAGATGCTGTTTATCATCCAGCATCAGACGTCGGAGCTCTGGATGAAGCTCGCGCTGCACGAGATCAACGCCGCAGTCCGCTCGATCCGCGACGACCGGCTGGAACCCGCCTTCAAGATGCTGACGCGCGTGGCGCGCATCTTCGAACAGTTGAACAGCGCCTGGGACGTGCTGCGCACGATGACGCCCAGCGAATACACCACGTTCCGCGAATCGCTCGGCCAATCCTCCGGCTTCCAGTCGTGGCAATACCGGGCGATCGAATTTCTCGCCGGCAACCGCAACGTCGCCATGCTCGGCCCGCACGCGCACCGTCCCGACATCATGGAAAAGCTCGAGGCGATCCTGGCCGCGCCGTCGCTCTACGACGAAGCGATCCGGCTGCTTTCGCGCAACGGCTTCGACGTCGGGGACGAAGCGAGCAAGACCGATTGGCGCGAAACGCGCGTGGAAAGCGACAAGGTCTTTGCGGCGTGGCAGACCGTCTACCGCGACCCGGAGCGCTACTGGATGCTCTATGAACTCGCCGAGAAGCTGGTCGATTTCGAGGACTATTTCCGCCGATGGCGCTTCAATCACGTCACGACGGTCGAGCGCATCATCGGCCTGAAGCGCGGAACCGGGGGTACATCCGGCGCGTCCTATCTGAAGAAGATGCTCGAAGTGGAACTCTTCCCAGAGCTCTGGCACGTGCGCACGGGTCTCTGATAGAACACAACTCATAAGGGAACCTATTAGGAGGAGAACAGCATGAACCGCATTCTGGCAGCGAGCCTTCTTGGCCTCTCGCTTGCGACGTCGAGCCTTGCCCATGCCGAGCCGGTGAAGATCGGCGTCATCACCACGCTTTCGGGCGGCGGCGCCGGCCTCGGCATCGACATGCGCGACGCCTTCACGCTGGCAATCAAACAGTCGGGCAACAAGGACGTGGAGCTGGTGATCGAGGACGATGCCCAGAAGCCGGAACTTGCGGTTCAGATCGCCGAGAAGATGATCCAGGGCGACAAGGTCGACCTGATGACGGGCATCATCTGGTCGAATCTCGCCATGGCGGTCGTGCCGAACGCGGTCGCGCAGGACGTGATCTATCTCTCACCGAATGCCGGTCCTTCGGCACTGGCCGGTGCGAACTGCAACCCGAACTATTTCAACGTCGCCTACCAGAACGACAATTTCCATGAGGCGATGGGGCAATACGCCAATAAGGACTACAAGAACGCCTTCATCCTGGCGCCCAACTATCCGGCCGGCAAAGACGCGCTGACCGGCTTCAAGCGCTACTACAAGGGCGCTCTTGCCGGCGAGATCTACACGCAGGTCGGCCAGACGGATTATGCCGCCGAAATCGCCCAGATCCGCGCCTCCGGCGCCGATACCGTCTACTTCTTCCTGCCCGGCGGCATGGGCATCGCCTTCATGAAGCAATATGCGCAGTCGGGCGTGAACATCCCGGTCATGGGCCCGGGCTTCTCCTTCAGCCAGGACGTCCTGCCGGCGATCGGCGACGCTGCCCTTGGCGTCAAGAACTCAGCGACCTGGTCCAAGGACCTCGACAACGAAGCCAACAAGAAGTTCGTGGAGGCCTTCAAGGCCGAGTACAAGCGCCTGCCCTCGATCTACGCCGCACAAAGCTGGGATACGGCAAACCTGATCCTCGCCGCGCTATCGAAGGCAAGCGTCAAGGACAAGGACGCCTTCCGCGCGGCGCTCAAGGCGGCGGACTTCAAGTCGGTGCGCGGCAAGTTCACCTTCAACAACAACAACCACCCGATCCAGAACATCTACGTTCGTGAGGTGGTGAAGGAAGACGATGGCGTCCTGACCAACAAGATCATCGCCACCGCCTTCGAAGACCACAAGGACGCCTACGCCGACAAGTGCAGCATGTAACGCTCGCACCCGTCGTTGCCCGGATGCGCGGCCCTGACGCCGCCATCCGGTCGATGACCCGCGTCATCCCGACATCAAGCTTGGACCGACCTCTTGTTCACCGCACTCCTGATCGAACAACTGCTCAACGGGCTACAGCTCGGCGTCATGCTGTTTCTAATGGCCGCCGGCCTGACCCTGATTTTCGGGGTCATGGGCCTGATCAACCTTGCCCACGGCTCGCTCTACATGATCGGCGCCTTCGCCTGCGCCACGGTCGCCGCCGCCACCGGCTCCTTCTGGATCGGCCTGATCGCCAGTCTTGCGGCAGCCGCGGGCGTCGGTGCAATCATCGAGGTTGCCGTCATCCGCAGGCTCTATGATCGTGACCATCTCGACCAGGTGCTCGCCACCTTCGCACTGATCCTGATCCTGTCCGAGGGCGCGCGCTGGCTCTTCGGCTCCTTCCCGCTCTATCTCGACATACCGCCCATGCTGCAGGGCGCGGTGCCTCTGCCCGGCGGCGGCCAGTACCAGCTCTATCGGCTGGCGATCATCGGTGTCGGCATCGCGGTTGCCATCGGTCTCTATCTGCTGATCGCCAGGACGCGGCTCGGCATGCGCATCCGCGCGGGCGAATCCGACCGCGAGATGATCGGCGCGCTCGGCGTCGACATCGGCACGCTCTACACGGTCGTCTTTGCGCTCGGCGCGGCACTCGCGGGTCTTGCCGGCGCCCTGGTCGGCGCGCTGCAGTCGGTGCAGGTCGGCATGGGCGAGCCGGTGCTCATCCTCGCTTTCGTCGTCATCGTCATCGGCGGCATCGGCTCCATCAAGGGCGCGCTTGTCGGCGCTGTCATCGTCGGCGTCGTCGACACGATGGGCCGCTTCCTGCTCCCATCGGTCCTGGCGCTCACCATGCCCGCATCGCAGGCGACTACGATTGGCGCGGCGCTCGCTTCGATGCTGATCTATGTGGTCATGGCCCTCATCCTCGCTTTCCGGCCGAGCGGCCTGTTTTCGGCACAGTCGTGAGGTCAAGATGAGCCGCGAAACCACCGTCAACCTGCTGCTTGCCCTTCTGCTTCTCGGCGCACCGCTTGTCGCCGCCGGCATGGGCGAACCCTTCTATGTGACGCTCGCGACCCGCGTCGTCGTCCTGGCGCTTGCCGCCGTCGGCCTCAACCTGGCGCTCGGGTCCGGCGGCCTGCTGTCCTTCGGCCACGCAGCCTTCTTCGGCCTTGGCGGTTATGTCGCCGGCATCCTCGCCACCCACGCCTTCAATGGCGAGCCGCTGTTTGCCGGCATTCCGGCGACAACGTCGATGCCGCTCATCTGGATAGCGGCCGTGGCGGTTGCCGGCCTCATCGCGCTGCCGATCGGCGCGATCAGCCTGCGCACATCAGGCGTCTATTTCATCATGATCACGCTCGCTTTCGCGCAGATGATCTACTATTTCGCGATCTCCTGGCCGGCCTATGGCGGCGAAGATGGTCTCTCGATGTCGGTGCGCAACGCCTTTCCCGGCGTCAACACCGCCAAGCCCCTGCCCTATTTCCTGATCTGCTATGCGGCACTCATGGCCGCACTTCTCCTGTTCCGCGTGGTCGAGGGTTCGCGCTTCGGCAGCGCCCTGCAGGCGGCGAGACAGAATGGAATCCGCCTTGCCGCCGTCGGCATCGCGCCCTTCAATATCCGGCTCGTCGCGTTTGCCGCCTCGGCCATGATCACCGGATTTGCCGGCGCGCTCTATGCCGACCTCAATCGCTTCGTCGGGCCCTCCATGCTCTCCTGGCACATGTCGGGCGAACTGATCGTGCTGATCATCCTCGGCGGCAAGGGCCGCCTGTTCGGCCCCGTCGCCGGCGCGATGATCTTCGTCTTCTTCGAATATGTGCTCGGCGGTATCACCGAGCGCTGGCAGTTCTTCCTCGGCCTCATCCTGCTCGGCATCGTGCTTTTTGCACGCGGCGGGCTGCTGGGCCTTCTCTCCGGAAAGCCGCGCCATGTCTGAGCCTGTTCTCGAAATCCGCGATCTCCGCAAATCCTTCGGCGCCCTCAAGGCGACCGACGGGGTCAGCCTTGAGCTTCGTCCGGGACAGATCCATGCGCTGATCGGTCCGAACGGTGCCGGAAAAAGCACGCTGATCCACCAGATCGCCGGTTCGCTCAAGGCCGACAGCGGCAGCATCCGCTTTCTCGGCGAGGATATCGGCGGGCTCGACATGGCAGCCCGCGCGAGGCTCGGCCTTGCACGCAGCTTCCAGATCTCCTCGCTGGCGCAGGAGTTCTCAGCGCTTCGCAACGTCATGCTGGCGGTGCAGGCGCGGCAAGGCAGCAGGTTCCGCTTCTTCCGCCAGGTCGCTGATGACAAGGAGCTAACGGAGCCGGCAATGGCAATGCTGGAGCGTGTGGACCTCGCCGCGCGCGCCCATGTGCCGGCGGCAGAGCTTTCCCACGGCGAGCGCCGACAGCTCGAAATCGCCATCGCGCTGGCGCTTTCGCCGAAGGCGTTTCTCTTCGATGAACCGATGGCCGGCATGGGGCCGGAGGGCTCGAAGCGGCTGACGTCGTTTCTCGACGGCTTGCGCCATGAAGCGCCGATGCTGCTGGTGGAACACGACATGGACGCGGTCTTTGCGCTTGCGGATCGCATTTCCGTGCTCGTTTATGGCCGCATCATCGCAACAGGTACGGTCGATGAAATCCGCAGCGATCCGGACGTTCGCCGCGCCTATTTGGGAGAAGCCGCGTGAGCCTGCTCGAACTGAAAGGTCTCGAAACCTTCTACGGCGCATCGCAGGCACTCTTCGGCGTCAATCTCGATGTGCGGGAGGGCGAGGTGGTCGCGCTCATGGGCCGCAACGGCATGGGCAAAACGACGACGATCAACTCGATCCTCGGCCTCGTGCGGCCGCGCTCCGGCGCGATCAGCTTCGCCGGCAAGGCGATCTCGGGCATGCGACCGCACCGGATAGCGAGACTCGGCCTGGGCCTCGTGCCCGAAGGACGGCGCTGCTTTCCCAATCTCACAGTCATGGAGAACCTGGTTGCCACGGCCCGCGGCAGCGAGTGGACCTTCGAGAAAGTGGTCGCGCTCTTCCCCCGTCTCGGCGAACGGCGTGACCAATATGCCAACACGCTTTCGGGCGGCGAGCAGCAGATGCTTGCCATCGGCCGGGCGCTGATGACCAATCCCAGCCTGATCATTCTCGACGAGGCAACCGAGGGGCTTGCGCCGGTGATCCGGCAGGACATCTGGTCGGCGATCCGCACGCTGAAGGTCGCCGGCCAATCGATCCTCGTCGTCGACAAGACGCTTTCGGAATTGCTTCCGGTGGCCGACCGCTGCTTCGTCCTGGAAAAGGGTGCGACGGTGTTCGAAGGATCGCCGGCAGCGCTGACACCGGCACTTCAGGACCGCTATCTCGGCGTCTGAGCTTGCCGTTCAGGCCGAGGGAATGCCGCCGCCAAGGACCACGGAATAGGCAGCCGCGTCGATGTTGCCGCCCGAGATGACGCAGACGATGTTTCCGGTCAGGTCGGGCCGCGAGATCGCGGCGGCGAGCGAGGCGGCCCCTGCCCCCTCGGCGACGACTTTGGCCTTTTTGAACAGAAGCCGCATCGCATCGGTCACCTGGGCCGGGCTGACGGCAATCGCCCCGTCGATGAGTTCCCGTGCCACTGGCCAAAGCTGCGGCACAAGCGATGGCGCGCCGATGCTCTTGATGAACGACGGGCGGGTCTCGATCGTCACGATCCGTCCCGCCGCAAGTGCCGCCGAAACCGGAGCGGCGCTGTCATCCTCGACGGCGAAGACACGGCAACGGTCGGAAGTGGCCTTGACAGCGCTTGCGACCCCGGTCGTCATGCTGCCGCCACCATAGGGGGTGAGCACCACGTCGACATCGGGCAAGTCCTCGATGATTTCCATGCCGATGGAGCCGTTGCCGGCAAGCACCGCCTGATCGGTCACCGGATTGATCAGCAGTTCCGGCGCATCCGGACGGGCCGCATCGGTAATGTAGTCCCACCAGGTCGCGGTACTGACGAAGCGCACCTCGCCGCCAAGCTCGCGCACGCCGTCGATCTTCGTCTGCGGCGCGCCGCGATACATGTAGGCCACCATCGGCACACCGATGAGGCGGGCGGCCCAGGCCATGCCATAGGCCATGTTGCCGGAACTGGTGACGGCCATGCCGTTTTGCAGATCGGCCGGATCACGCGACAAGAGTGCGTTCAGCGCCGGGCGAAGCTTGAAGGCGCCGATCGGAGAGAGCGTCTCCAGTTTCAGAAAGATCTGGCGGTCCGGGAACCCAAGGTCGAGCCGCACCAGCGGGGTTCGCGCGAAGTGGGGAGCGATGCGGCCGCGAGCGTCCGCGATTTCGTCCGGTGTCGGGCGCTGCGGCGCAGTCATTGCGAAGTCTCCTGTCTGCCTCACGCGTTCGGGCGTGCGGATCGCGACCTATGACTCGGCTTTCGACTGCGGACGGCAGACCGCCCGCAGTCCACCATCGAGATCAGGTCACGGCTGCGCGGACCGCAAAGCGCGCGTCCTGCCATGCGCCCGTGAGAAGGATCTCTTCAAGGATTCCGACCGCCCGCCAAACATCGGCATAGCTCACATAGAGCGGCGTGAAGCCGAAGCGCATCGTCGTGGGGGCGCGGAAATCGCCGATGACGCCACGGGCAATGAGCGCCTGCATGATCTCGTAGCTGTTCGGATGGCTGAACGAAACCTGGCTTCCGCGTTTTGTCCCGTCGCGCGGGCTCTCGAGTTCCAGGCCGTAGGCAGCGCATTTCGCCTCGACGAGCGTGATGAAGAGATCGGTGAGCCGGATGCTCTTCTCGCGCAACTGGTTCATGTCGACTTCGTCCCAGACGTCGAGCGCGCCCTTCAGCGCCCGCAGCGACAGGATCGGCTGCGTGCCGCAGAGGAAACGACGGATGCCCTCGCCGGCCGCATAGTGCTTCTCGAAGGCGAAGGGGCGGGCATGGCCCCACCAGCCGGTGAGCGGTTGGCGGATATCGCCGTGATGACGGGTCGCGGCATAGATGAAGGCAGGCGCGCCAGGACCGCCGTTCAGGTACTTGTAGGTGCAGCCGACGGCAAAATCGACATTGGCGCCATCGAGATCGACAGGCAGGGCGCCGGCGGTATGGCAGAGATCCCAGATGACCAGCGCGCCATGCTCATGCGCCTTGCGTGTCAGCGCCGCCATGTCGCGCAGTTCACCGGACTTGTAGTTGACATGGTTGACCAGAACCACGGCAACGTCGCTGTTGATCAGGTCCTCGATATCGGGCGCATCGACCCCTTCGAGCCGCAACGAAGCGCCCGAGCGCGTCGAAACCACGCCCTCGGCCATGTAGAGGTCCGTCGGGAAACTGCCGCCTTCGCTGACGATGACAGAGCGATCGGGCCGCAGCGCCATGGCCGCGTGCAGGGCCTTGTAGATGTTGATCGACGTCGTATCGCAAACGACAGTCTGGCCGGCGGCCGCCCCGATCAGCCGCCCGACCCGGTCACCGAGCGCAAGCGGCATCTCGAACCACCCGGCCGTGTTCCAGCTGCGGATGAGATCCTGCCCCCATTCCTCGGTCGCGGCCTTGCGAAGTTCGTCGAAAGCGGCGGTCGAGGCGACGCCAAGCGAGTTGCCGTCCAGGTAGATCAGGTTCTGCGGCAAGATGAAACGCTCGCGCATCGGACGCAGCACATCGGCCGCATCCATCGCCTCGATCGCAACAAAATCAGGAACTGCATTCATGAAGGTGGTCCTCATCTATTCGCGAACGGTTTCGCGGGCAGGTGCCGGTCCGCGGCTTCGCTTGAGGCTCGGAAGAGCCAGCATGGCGAGAACGAACAGGCCGGTCGCAAGTTTCAGGTCCGGCGGGGGCATACCGGCTGCCAGGCAGAAGGAGACGAGCTGATAGTAGACGATCGCACCGACAAAGGGGGCCGCGAGCTGGCGCAGCACGCTTTGCTTGCCGACGATCGCCTCGCCGATCATGAGCGCCGCAAGGCCGTTGATCAGGATGCCGAGGCCCATGTTGACGTCGGCGAAGCCCTGCGACTGCACCATCAGCGCGCCGCTGCCTGCGGAAAACGCGCCGGCAAGCCCGACACCGCCGATCGTCGCCAGCCAGACGTTGATGCCTTGCGCTTCGGCCATATCAGGGTTGGCGCCGACGGCACGGACGGCGGTGCCCTTCTCGGTGCGGAAGAAATGATAGAGCACGAAGAAGACAACGAGCGCGATCAAACCGGCAACGACAATCTTGCTTGCCGGGAAGCCCGGCTGCAGCCCCGGCGCCCAGTCGAACACCGTCGTTGCGCCGAAGACCGAGAGGTTCGACCGGCCCATGATGCGCAGATTGATCGAATAGAGCATCGTCATCATCAGGATGCCGGCGAGCAGGGTGTGGATCCGGAACCGCAGGTGGATGAAAGCCGTGCAGCAGCCGGCAACGAAGCCGGCGACGAGCGCGATGGCGATCGCGGCCAGCGGCGACATCCCCGCCGCCATCAGCACGCCGCAGACGCAGCCGCCGAGCGGAAACGCGCCTTCGCTGGTCAGATCCGGGAAGCTCAACATGCGGAACGGGATCATGATCCCGAGCACCACGAAGGCGAGGATCAGGCTCTGCGCCAGAGTGACGGGAACGAGCGAGACGAAGCTCGCGATGGTGTTTTGAAGAATATCCATGATCGTCAGCTCGCCAGGAACATGCGGTCGGTTTTGACGGAGAAATGGCCAATCAGCTCAGGCACGGTCGTCTGGGCCTTTTCCTTGCCGTCGATCTCGAGGCGGACGCGCCCGGCATCGAGCATGATCACCTTGTGGCCGAAGTCCACCGCATGCTGCATGTTGTGTGTCACCATCAGCGTCGTCAGCTTCAGCGCCTCGACCGCGCGGATCGTTGCCTGCATGACGATATCGGCGGTGCGGGGATCAAGTGCTGCGGTATGCTCGTCGAGCAGCAGCAGTTCCGGCTCACCGCCGACCGCCATGATCAGCGACAGCGACTGCCGCTGTCCGCCGGACAGAAGCTCCACCCGCGTATCGAGACGGTTTTCGAGGCCAAGGCCTAGCAGCGACAGCCGTTCCTTGTAGGTGGCGAGCCGCGTCGTATTCAGCCCGCGACGCAGGGTGCGCTTGTTGCTGCGCAGTTCGGCGAGCAACATGTTTTCCGCCACCGTCATGCTGGCGGCGGTGCCGCGCATCGGGTCCTGGAAAACGCGGGCAAGCCGCATGGCACGCTTGTGCACGGGCATGGCCGTCACGTCGTCGCCATTGATGACGACCTGGCCGCTATCGAGCACGAGCGCGCCGGAGATGGCGTTGAGCATGCTGCTCTTGCCGGCGCCGTTCGAGCCGATGACGACACCGAATTCGCCTGTGGCGAGGCTGAGTTTGAGGCCGTCGAGCGCGACCTTCTCGTCTGCCTGCCCCTTGTAGAAAACCTTGCGGGCCGATCTGATTTCCAGCATTGGCTCCCCCTATCCGTGGAGTGACGGCGCTCCCGGCGCCGCCACTGTTGAGACCAATTGGAGATCAGTCGACGACGCAGCTGCAGTCGGTGGCGAGCGCTGCCGGCACTTCGATGCCGAAGGCGGCCGTCGCCTTTTTCGAGATCAGCGGCGCGTGGTCTTCATAGCTCGGGCGCGACGGCGCGATGGTCTTCGGGTCCTTGCCTTTGAGGATTTCCGCAGCGATCTTGCCGGCATTGACGCCGACCTGCTCGTAGTTGACGGCAAAGCTTGCCGGCACGACGCCATCGCGGACGGCGCCATCGTCGGAATTGACGATCGGGATCTCTGCCTGGCGTGCCGCCGCAGAAACGGCACCGATTGCCGGCTGCAGCAGGTTGGATGCGGGCGTGTAGATCACGTCGGCCTTGCCGGCGAAGGAGGCGATGCGCTGCTGAATGTCGTTGACGTTGTCGACGCCGACAGCGACGACTTCGAAGCCGGCGGCAGGTGCGGCTTCCTTGATCTTGTCGAGCAGCGCCGTGTCGTTCGCCTCGCCCGGGTTATAGGGCACGCCGAAGCGCTTGGCTTCGGGCAGCAGCTTGCGGGTAAAGGCCATCACGGCGCCAACGTCCTGAAGGTCCGTCGCACCGGTCATCCCCTCGTCACCGGCCTCCCAGGACGGAACGAGCTTGGCGGCCACCGGATCGGTGACGGCAGAAAAGACAACCGGGATGCCGGAGCCGGCGAGCGCCTTCTTGGCGATCTGCGAGACCGGCGTCGTGATGGTGTAGATCAGTTTCGGCTGTTCGGCCTGCAGCTTGGCAATCATCTGCGGAACCAGCGAGGCGTCGAAATTGGTGTGGCTCTCGGTGTAGACGACGTCGCTGCCTTCGACGAAGCCGTTTTCAGCCAGCGCCTTCTTGAAGCCGGCGATCGACGCGCTCAGTTGTGGATGTTCGCCGAAGTTGGCGATGCCGATGCGGATCGGATCAGCGGCAGCCGTTCCCAGCCCCCACGCCATTGCGCCGGCGACGACCAACCCCGAAAGCCAAGTGCTCTTAAGCCTGCTCATACATCCCTCCCAGAATTTGACGAGCGTTACCGCCCTCCTCGGCGGCGTGCGTGGATGATGGCGACGGTCGGAGGTCTTGTCAAATAAATATATATATTTTCATCTGAGCCGCAGAACTATATATAATTGTGTCGATCCGATGTGGGCGTTAAGGGAACTTGATGCAAGACCACGAACAGTCGACCAAAACCGAATCGGCCTACCGGTTGCTCCGCCGCGACATTCTGGCGACGCGGCTGCAGCCCGGCGCACCGATGAAGCTGAGCGCGCTGCGCGAAAGCTACGGGATCGGCTGGACGCCTCTGCGCGAAGCGCTGTCGCGGCTGGAAGCGGAGGGTCTTGTCACGGCCATCAGCAATCGCGGCTTTGCCGTCGCGCCGGTCTCGCGAGAGGCGCTCGACGACCTCACCCGAGCGCGGCAGGTCGTCGAAATTCCGCTGCTCATCGAGTCGATCGAAAATGGTGACAGCGCATGGGAGTCCGCCGTCGTCACCGCCCACTATCGCTTGTCGCGCTGCAAGATTGCCGTCGAAAACGTCTCCGAAAGCGAGATCGACGAGTGGGACGAGAAGCATGCCGCCTTTCACACCGCGCTGATCGGTGCGGCGAGATCGAGCTGGCTTTCCCGCTTCCAGGCGACGATCTCCGACCAGCTCCGCCGCCACCACCGTTTCCTGAGCCTTGCCCCCACACTGCGCGCTGCGGCAGGGATGAGCGAGGGCTACGAGGAAGCGGTTGCCGCCTTGCAGGACGCGATGGCGATAGAGCATCATACGGAATTGATGGAGGCCGCACTCGACCGCGACGTCGACCGCGCCCGAAAGCTGATGACCGACCACATCGGCTTTACGGTCAATGTCTACGACCAGTCCGAAGATGGCGGCCGCCCTGCAGCGCTGTTGCCGCGGCATGCGTCCAAATGACGGCGCGTGACAGCCTGTCCAAGAGCCGGAAACGTCTCTAAAAGCAAAGAGACAGGGAAGTGCCTGCCAAGGCGCAGGAAAAGAAGCGGGCGTTTGCAATGATGGGTGAAGACAAGTTCGATACTTCGCCGGAATGGGTGGATGGCGAGACCAAGGCGCTCGAAGCTCCAGGCGATCACCGCGCCGAGCTCAGGCTCTGGCTGCGCCTGCTGACCTGCTCGACGCTGGTCGAGAGCGAGATTCGTCGCCGGCTTCGGGAAGAATTCGATTCGACCTTGCCGCGCTTCGACCTGATGGCCCAGCTCGAACGCGCCCCTGACGGCATGGTGCTGGGCGAAGTTTCGAAGCGCATGATGGTTTCGCCCGGCAACATTACGGTGCTGGTGGAGCGCTTGACCGAGAGCGGCCACATCAGCCGCACGACGCTCCCGACGGATCGCCGCGTGCAGGTCATCGCGTTGACCCCCTTCGGCCGCGCCGAATTCGAGAAGATGGCAGCAACCCATGCCGATTGGATCTCCGACCTGTTCGCGGGTGTTTCACCGCAGGACGGTGGCGTGCTGATGGACGAGCTTGCCAAGCTCAAGCGGTCCGTTATCGCTTCCCTGGCCCGCAACTCCTGAGGGCAACACTCTTCCCTTTTCCCAAGAGCATAGAGCGGCGTGATGACCACGCGCCGTCGTCTGAACGCGCGTATAGGCATCACGTCGACCCAAAACAATTTTAAGCTTGAAATTTCTCCCGAACGAGTCCACCTTGTTCCCAGCAGTCCGGGATGACGGCCAACGGCATCTCGACAGCGACCCACGCAGCCGGAACTCGGGAGGAGAACGACATGCGGATCGTCTGTATCGGTGGCGGGCCAGCCGGGCTCTATTTCGCGCTGCTGATGAAGCGCCAGCACCCGGAACACCACGTAACCGTGGTCGAGCGGAACCGCGCCTTCGACACCTTCGGCTGGGGCGTCGTCTTCTCGGATGCCACCATGCAATCGATGCGCCAATGGGATCCGGAGACAGCCGAGGCGATCGAGATCTCCTTCAACCATTGGGACGATATCGAGCTGGTCTTCAAGGGCCGCAAGATCAGGACGACCGGCCACGGCTTCGTCGGCATCGGCCGCAAGAAGATGCTCAACATCCTTCAGGAGCGCTGCCTCGAACTCGGCGTCGAACTGGTGTTCGAGCAGGATGTCGAGAGCGACGAGCAGTTCGCCGACGCGGATCTGATCATCGCCTCCGACGGCGTCAATTCGCGCATCCGCAACAGATACGCCGACGTCTTCCGGCCCGATATGGTCGTTCGGCCGAACCGCTATGTCTGGCTCGGCACGAACAAACAGTTCGACGCCTTCACCTTCGATTTCCAGCGCACCGAACATGGCTGGTTCCAGGCGCACATCTACCGCTTCGACGAAAACACCTCGACCTTCATCGTCGAGACCACCGATGACGTCTTTAGGGCCCATGGTCTCGACCAGATGGACCAGCAGCAGTCGATCGAATTCTGCGAAAAGCTCTTTGCCGGGACCCTCGACGGCCACAAGCTGATGACCAATGCACGCCATTTGCGTGGCTCGGCCTGGCTGAATTTCGGTCGGCTGATCTGCGAGAAGTGGAGCCATTTCAACGGCCGCAGCCACGTCGTTCTGATGGGCGATAGCGCCCATACAGCCCATTTCGCCATCGGCTCAGGCACCAAGCTTGCGATCGACGACGCCATCGAGCTCACCCGGCAGTTCGACATTCTCGGCCACGACAAGGCCAATATCCCCGCCGTTCTCGCTGCTTACGAGGAGGTACGCCGGGTCGATGTCGCCCGCATCCAGAATGCGGCCCGCAATGCCATGGAGTGGTTCGAAGTCGCCGGCACGCGTTATGCCGATACGCTGGAGCCCGAGCAGTTCATGTATTCGATGCTGACCCGCTCGCAGCGCATCAGCCACGAGAACCTTCGCCTCCGCGACAAGGACTGGCTTGAAGGCTTCGAGCGCTGGTTTGCCGAACGCGCCGGCGTCGAGCCGGCCGCAAACGGCACGGTCCCGCCGCCGATGTTCACGCCGTTCAAGCTCCGCGGCCTGACGCTGAAGAACCGCATCGTCGTTTCGCCGATGGCGATGTATTCGGCGACCGATGGCGTGCCGAACGATTTCCACTTGGTGCATCTCGGCGCGCGCGCCATGGGGGGCGCCGCTCTCGTTTTCCCGGAAATGACCTGCGTATCGGCCGATGCCCGCATCACGCCCGGATGCCTCGGTCTCTGGAACGACGAGCAGGCGCATGCCTTCAAGCGGATCGTCGATTTCGTGCACCAGCAGACACCCGCCAAGATCGGCATCCAGCTCGGCCACGCCGGACGCAAGGGCGCAACCAAGCTCGCCTGGGAGGGCATCGACCAGCCCTTGAGCGAAGGCGCCTGGCCGCTCATCTCGGCGTCTGCCCTGCCCTATCTCAAGCATTCGGACATGCCGCGCGAAATGACGCGTGCCGACATGGACCGCGTCATCGCGGACTTCGTGCACGCTACCGAACGGGCCCGCGATCTCGGCTTCGACATCCTCGAACTGCACGTGGCGCACGGCTACCTGCTGTCGAGCTTCCTGTCGCCGCTCACCAACCTTCGCACGGACGAATATGGCGGCGACCATGCGGCTCGCGCCCGCTTCCCACTCGAGGTGTTCCATGCGGTCCGCAAGGCCTGGCCCGAGGATCGGCCGATGTCGGTGCGCCTTTCGACGCATGACTGGCACGAAGGCGGCAACACGCCCGAGGACGCGGCGATCTTTGCCCGCCTGTTCAAGGAGGCCGGCGCCGACATGATCGACTGCTCCTCCGGTCAGGTGGTGAAAGAGGAAAAGCCGGTCTACGGCCGCCTGTTCCAGACACCCTTTTCCGACAAGATCCGCAACGAGATCCAGGTCGCGACGATTGCCGTCGGGGCGATATCCGAGGCCGACCACGCCAATTCCATCATCGCTGCCGGTCGCGCCGACCTCTGCGCGATTGCCCGCCCGCATCTGGCCGACCCATCCTTCGTCATGCATGAGGCGGCAAAGATCGGCTATGACGATCAGCCCTGGCCCAAGCAGTACCACTCCGCCCGCGCGCAATATGTGAACAATCTAACGCGTGCGGCAACGACGGCGGGCAAGCCATGAGCAAGAGGCACGCCCTTGTCACAGGCGCGGGCAGCGGGATCGGCAAGGCGATCGCGCTTGCGCTTGCCGCCGACGGCCATATCGTCAGCCTTGCCGGGCGACGCGCAGCACCGCTGGAAGCCGTGCGAGCAGAGATTCTCTCATCGGGCGGCGAAGCCCACGTCCACCATGGGTTTGACGTGACCGACCCGTCCGCCATCGAGCAAGGCATTGCGGCTGCGATTGCCAAGAGCGGAGAGATCGCCGTTCTCGTCAACTGCGCCGGCGAAGCGCCCTCGGCGCCGTTCGAGAAGACCGATCTCGCGCTCTGGCAGCGGGTAATCTCGATCAACCTCACCGGCGTCTTTCTCGTAACGCAGGCAGCCCTTGCCTCCGTGCGCCGGGCCGGCAACGGCCGCATCGTCAATGTCGCAAGCACGGCGGGCCTCACCGGCTATGCCTATGTATCTGCCTATTGCGCATCGAAGCACGGCGTCGTCGGGCTGACGCGCGCTCTGGCACTCGAGCTGGCGCGAACCGACGTGACCGTCAATGCCGTCTGCCCGGGTTTCACCGACACGCCGCTGATCGATGGCGCACTCGACACGATCAGCGAGAAGACCGGTCGTTCGCGCGAGGAGGCACGTGCCAGCCTTGCCCGTTCCAATCCGCAAGGGCGCCTGGTGACCCCGGATGAGGTGGCAGACACGGTCTCCTGGCTGGTGTCGGAAAGAGCGACCGCAATCACCGGCCAGGCGATCGCCGTTGCCGGTGGCGAAGTTCTCGGAGGATAGAGATGACAAACCCGATGCAGGCCAAGAAGCGCGCCTTTAAGGACTACAAGGCCAAGCACTTCCTGTTCGAAACGGACGCGGACGGCCGGGTCGCGACGATCACGCTCAACCGTCCGGAAAAGAAGAACCCGCTGACCTTCGAGAGCTACGAGGAGCTTTGCGACCTCTTCCGGTCGCTTGCCCGCGCCAGCGACGTGCGCGCCGTGGTGCTGACCGGCGCCAGCGACAACTTCTCCTCCGGCGGCGACGTCTTCGAAATCATCGAGCCGCTGACGCGCATGTCGATGCCGGACCTCTTGGATTTCACCCGCATGACCGGCGAACTGGTGCGCCAGATCCGCGCCTGCCCCCAACCCGTGATCGCGGCCGTGGACGGAATTTGCGCCGGCGCCGGGGCTATCTTGGCGATGGCTTCCGATTTCCGCGTCGCGACGCCGGAAGCGAAGACCGCCTTTCTCTTCACGCGCGTTGGGCTCGCGGGTGCAGACATGGGCGCCTGCGGCATTCTTCCCCGCATCATCGGCCAAGGCCGCGCCGCCGAACTGCTCTTCACCGGCCGGGTCATGACCGCGCCCGAGGGTCATGCCTGGGGCTTCTACAACGCCCTGCACGAGCGTGCGTCGCTGCTTGCCGAGGCGCAGAAATTCGCACGCACCATCGCCGATGGCCCCTGGTTCGCCCATGCGATGACAAAGAAGATGCTCGACCAGGAATGGGCGATGGGCATCGACCAGCTGATCGAATCGGAAGCCCAGGCCCAGGCGATCTGCATGGCGACCGGCGATTTCCGCCGCGCCTTCGAGGCCTTTGCCGCCAAGGCGAAGCCGGAATTCAAAGGGAATTGAGCATGAGTTCCCGTGACACGGCTTTGCGCCCACCAACCCGCGACCATCTCGACTGGCCGTTCTTCGACGATGGTCATCGTGCGTTTGCTACGGAGCTGGATGACTTCGTATCCCGTGGCGGCCTCGGCGAGATCGATCACGCAAATGCCGATGCCGCGTGCAAACACCTCGTCAGCGCCCTTGGCGCCGCAGGCGTGCTTCGCCATTGCGTGCCGAAAGCATTTGGCGGCGCAAGCGAGGAGATCGATAGCCGGTCGCTCTGCCTCATCCGCGAAACGCTTGCCTATACCGACGGTCTTGCCGATTTCGCCTTCGCCATGCAGGGGCTTGGCACCGGCGCGATCAGCCTTTCCGGTTCCGAGGCACTGAAGCAGGCCGTCCTGCCCAAGGTCAGCCGCGGCGAGTGGATTTCCGCCTTTGCGCTTTCCGAACCCGAGGCTGGCTCGGATGTCGCAGCGATGGCCTGTAGTGCGCGACGCGAGGGCGATCATTTCGTGCTCGATGGCGAGAAAACCTGGATCTCGAACGGCGGCATCGCCGACGTCTACACCGTCTTTGCCCGCACCGGCGAAGCGCCCGGCACGCGCGGCATTTCCGCCTTTGTGGTCTTCGCCGACACGCCGGGTTTCACGATCGCCGAGCGCATCGAGACCATTGCGCCGCATCCGCTTGCCCGGCTTCGCTTCGACAATTGCCGCATCCCGGCGTCGCAGCTTCTCGGAAGCCCCGGCGAAGGCTTCAAGATCGCCATGCGCACGCTCGACATCTTCCGCCCCTCCGTCGCGGCCGCCGCAACAGGCTTTGCCCGCCGGGCGCTCGACGAGGCAGTGGCGCATGCAAAGAACCGCAAGATGTTCGGCGCAACCCTTGCCGATTTGCCGACAGCGCAAAGCACGCTCGGCGAGATGGCGACTGCGATCGACGCCGCCGCCCTTCTGACCTGCCGCACGGCATGGCAGCGCGACGTGCAGAAGCGGCCGACCACGCGGGAAGCGGCCATGGCCAAGATGACGGCGACCGAGAATGCACAATGGGTCATCGACCAGGCGCTGCAGCTCTTCGGCGGCCGCGGCGTGCGCGTCGGCGAAATCACCGAACGGCTCTATCGTGAGATCCGGGCACTGCGGATCTACGAGGGCGCGACCGAGGTTCAAAAGCTCATCATCGGCCGCGAGCTGATGAAAGGTACGGGACGATAACGAGGGGGATGTCGAACATGCATGGTTCGAAGGCGTCATTCGACTGGCAGGATCCATTCAACCTGGATGCGCAGTTGACCGAAGAAGAACGCATGGTGCGGCGCACCGCGCAAGGTTTTGCCGAAGACCGACTGGCGCCGCGCGTGCAGGAGGCCTTCCGCCACGAGAAGACCGATCCGTCGATTTTCGCCGAGATGGGCGAACTCGGCCTGCTCGGACCGATGGTCTCCGAGGAATACGGCGGCGCGGGCCTCAACTACGTCTCCTACGGTCTGATCGCCCGCGAAGTAGAACGCATCGACAGCGGCTACCGCTCGATGATGAGCGTCCAGTCTTCCCTGGTGATCGTGCCGATCTATACCTTCGGCAGCGAGGACCAGAAACGCAAATACCTGCCGGGACTGATTGCCGGCACGAAAATCGGCTGCTTCGGTCTCACCGAGCCCGATCATGGTTCCGATCCCGGCTCGATGATCACCAAGGCCACCAAGGTCGATGGCGGCTATCTGCTTTCCGGCTCCAAGACCTGGATCTCCAATGCGCCGATCGCCGACGTCTTCGTCGTCTGGGCGAAGACCGCGGATGGTCTGATCCGCGGCTTCATCCTCGAAAAGGGATGGAAGGGGCTCAGCGCGCCGGCGATCCACGGCAAGGTGGGTCTCAGGGCATCGATTACCGGCCAGATCGTCATGGACGAGGTGTTCGTGCCGGAAGAAAACATGCTGCCCGATGTGACCGGGCTGAAGGGCCCCTTCACCTGCCTCAACTCCGCGCGCTTCGGCATCGCCTGGGGCGCCCTCGGTGCGGCTGAGTCCTGCTACGAGACGGCACGGCAATACGTCATCGACCGCAAGCAGTTCGGCCGGCCGCTCGCCGCCAACCAGCTGATCCAAAAGAAACTGGCGGACATGGCGACGGAAATTGCCCTTGGCCTGCAGGGATGCCTGCGCCTCGGACGCATGAAGGACGAAGGCAACCCGCCGGTCGAGCTGACCTCGATCCTCAAGCGGAATTCCTGCGGCAAGGCACTGGAAATCGCCCGGACTGCCCGTGACATGCTCGGCGGCAACGGCATTTCGGACGAGTTTCCGGTGGCCCGCCATCTCGTCAACCTCGAAGTGGTCAACACCTACGAAGGCACGCACGACATCCACGCTCTGATCCTCGGTCGTGCCATCACCGGCATCGCCGCCTTCGCGAACTGAGATCGAGATCATGTTTAGGGCCAATAGACCGCTGCGCTTTGGAGACTGCGACCCCTCGGGCATCGCCTATTTCCCGTCCTACCTCAACATTCTCGTCGGGGTGACGGAGGACTTCTTCGCGTCGCTCGGCTTTCCCTGGAGGACGATGAACGACGGGCTGCGGATCGGCGTGCCGACCGTGCGCCTCGATCTCACCTTCACTCGCCCGGGCTTTCAGGGCGACGAACTTGATTTCACGCTCAAGGTCCACGGCATCGGTCGGTCGTCGCTCGACATGGAGCATACGGTCTCGGCAAGGGACACGGTGCTCTGGACGGCGAAACAGCGCGTCGTCGCCACCTCGCTCGACAATCACGCTTCACTGGCATGGCCGGACGACATCCGCGCTGCGCTGACACAACATCTGGAGACGACCGATGCACACCATCCTGCAACCTGAAGGCTGGGCAAAGCCCATCGGCTACGCCAACGGCGTGGCTGCAACGGGCCGCACCGTTTTTGTCGGCGGCCAGATCGGCTGGAATGCGCAATCCGAGTTTGAGACCGACGATTTCGTCGAGCAGGTGCGCCAGACGCTGAAGAACGTCGTCGCTGTGCTCGCTGCCGGCGGCGCGGAGCCGCAACACATCACCACGATGACCTGGTACTTCACCGACAAGCAGGAATATATCGGTAATCTGCGCGGCATCGGCCAGGCCTATCGCGAGATCATCGGCCGGCATTTCCCGGCCATGGCGGCGATGCAGGTCGTGGCGCTGGTCGAGGACCGCGCAAAGATCGAGATCCAGGCCACGGCCGTCATCCCCGACTGAGGCTGCCACCATGTCCGAGGTCCGATTTTCTGAGAGCGTATCCGCTCGTATTGAAGGCGGCGTTCTGGTCGTCACCATCGACAATCCGCCCGTGAACGCGCTCTCTGCCCATGTCCGCTCCCGCCTGATGGCGGCGCTCGACGATGCGGCCAGTCTCCCGACGATTAGCGGCGTGGTCATCACGGGCGCCGGCAGCACCTTTATCGGTGGCGCCGACATCAGGGAGTTCGGCAAACCACCGGTCGAACCGACGCTTCCGGACGTGATCGAGCGCATCGAGACCTTCGACAAGCCTGTCATCTCCGCAGTGAATGGCGCCGCCCTTGGCGGCGGCTGCGAACTCGCGCTCGCCTGCCATGGCCGCGTCGCCGGCGAGAAGGCATCATTCGGCCTCCCCGAAGTCAAACTCGGCCTCGTCCCGGGCGCAGGCGGGACGCAGCGCCTGCCGCGTCTGACCGGTATCGTCGTGGCGATAGACCTCATCGGAACCGGGCGTGCCGTTAAGGCCGCCGAAGCTGTGACGCTTGGCCTTGCCGACAGCGTTGCCGCCGATCCCGTAGGTGCCGCACTGGCTTTCGTGCAGGAACGCGCTGCCAAACCGCTCCACCGGACCGGCATGATCGCCGTTCCGCCGGCGGACGCCGCAGCCGTGGACGTCGCTGCAGCCAAGGTTCTGGCGAAAGCCCGCGGCCAAGCCGCCCCCGCAGAGGCCGTTCGCCTCGTCAAGGCAGCTGGCGAACTCGATTTGAAACAAGGCCTGAGCGAGGAACGCGCGGCCTTCCTGCGTTTGCGCGATTCCACCGAGTCCGCTGCGCTCAGACACGTGTTTTTTGCCGAGCGTGCCGCCGGCAAGGTCGAGGGGCTCGACAAGGTATCGCCGCGCAGGATCGAGACCGTCGGTGTCGTCGGCACCGGGTTGATGGGTTCCGGCATCGCCGTCTCCGCCTTGACCTCCGGCTATCGCGTGGTCGCGCTGGAGCAGACGGAAGAAGCCGCCGCCAGCGGGCGGGCACGTATCGCCGAGACCCTCGACAAGACCCTGCGCTCCGGACGGCTGACTGCGGCCGGCCGCGACGACTGCCTCGCGCGACTGCAGACGACCGCGGAGGCCGGAGACCTCGCGAAAGCCGACCTCGTCATCGAAGCGGTCTTCGATGACCTTCAGGTCAAGACGCAGCTGTTTCAGAGGCTCGACGGCATCGTCGCACCCGGCGCCATCCTCGCGACCAATACGAGCTACCTCGATCCCGATGCGATTGCAGCCGCGGCAGCCGATCCGTCGCGGGTCGTAGGCTTGCATTTCTTCTCGCCCGCCAACGTCATGCGGCTTGTCGAAGTCGTCAACTGCGCCAAGACCACACCTGACGTGCTGGCGAGCGCGCTTGCCTTCGTCAAACGTCTCGGCAAGCTGCCCGTCGTCTCAGGCGTCACCGAAGGCTTCATCGGCAACCGAGTTTTCTCCGCCTATCGCCGCGAGGCGGAGTTCATGCTGGAGGATGGGGCACTGCCTGAGCAGATCGACGCCGTGCTCGAGGCCTATGGTTTTCCGATGGGTATCTTCGCCGTCAATGACATGGCCGGGCTCGATATCGCCTGGGCGCGCCGCAAGCGACAGGCTGCGACGCGGGATCCCGCTGCCCGTTATGTCGAAATCGCCGACAGGCTTTGCGAAGCGGGGCGTCTCGGGCGCAAGAGCGGCCGCGGCTGGTACGCCTATCCCGATGGCAAGCGGACCGTCGATCCCGAGGTCACTGCGATCATCGACACCGCAAGGGCGGTGAAGAACATCACGCCGCGCGATTTCACCGCGGACGAGATCATGAGCCGGCTTCTGAAAGCGATGGCCGACGAAGGAACGGCCCTGCTGGCGGAAGGCATTGCCGCACGTCCCGGCGACATCGATCTGGTGCTGATCAACGGCTACGGCTTTCCCGCGCATAAGGGCGGGCCGATGTTTACAGCCGAGCAAAGCAAGGACAAATCCCATGGGTGAAGCCTATATCGTCGGCGGCGTCCGCACGCCCATCGGTCGCTATGGCGGCGCGCTGTCGAGCGCGCGCCCGGACGATCTTGCCGCCCACGTGATCCGCGAGGCGCTGGCGCGCGTTTCGTCCGTTCCGACTGAGGCGATCGATGAGGTTGTTCTTGGCTGCGCCAACCAGGCGGGCGAAGACAACCGCAACGTCGCGCGCATGGCCGCCTTGCTCGCCGGGTTGCCCGAGACGGCAGCCGGAACGACGATCAACCGGCTCTGCGGTTCCGGGCTGGACGCCGTCGGCTACGCCGCCCGCGCGATCCGACTGGGTGAAGCCGAGATTATCGTCGCCGGCGGCGTCGAGAGCATGTCGCGCGCGCCCTTCGTCATGCCCAAGGCCGAAAGCCCGTTCCAGCGCAGCACTGAAATCCATGACACGACGATCGGCTGGCGCTTCGTCAATCCTGTCATGAAAACCCAATACGGCATCGACTCCATGCCGGAGACCGCCGAAAACGTCGCGACCGAGTTTTCCATCTCGCGCGAAGACCAGGACGGCTTTGCACTGCGCAGCCAGGCCCGGGCGGCCACTGCGCAAAAGAGCGGGCGTTTCGCCCGCGAAATCGCCCCTTATGCGATCAAGGCACGCAAGGGCGAGACGACATGCGTCGAGCAAGACGAGCACCCGCGCGAAACGACCATCGAGAAGCTCGCCAGTCTGCCGACACCGTTCCGCGCCAACGGCACGGTAACGGCCGGCAACGCCTCCGGCGTCAACGACGGCGCGGCTGCCCTCATCCTTGCCTCCGGCCAAGCGGTCGAACGCTACGGTCTAAAGCCTCTCGCCCGGGTCGACGGAATGGCAACGGCGGGTGTTCCGCCACGCATCATGGGCATCGGCCCTGTGTTTTCGACCCGCAAGCTCCTGGAGCGCCTCCGTCTTGATATCGGCGACATCGATATCGTCGAACTGAACGAAGCCTTCGCGGCACAGGCGCTCGCCTGCATGCGGCAGCTCGGACTTGCCGACGATGCGTCCCACGTCAATCCGAATGGCGGCGCCATCGCGCTCGGCCATCCGCTTGGCATGTCAGGAGCACGCCTGGCGCTGACGGCAGCATTGGAGCTTGAGGAGCACGGTGCGAAGCGTGCGATCGCCACCATGTGCATCGGCGTCGGACAGGGCATCTCGATGCTGCTGACGCGGCCGTGAATTCCGCCTGCTGGAAGGATCAATGTTCAAGGTCTGGCGCGATCGCCAGAGCACATCATCGCGGGTAGCCCCCATCCCCCATCGCCATCGGGCTTCAAACCCGACACGCCTATTCCTGACAAATCGCGTCTTGATATTGCCGGCGGAAGCGCCCAACTGATCGGCATCGCGCTCCTTCGCACTTTCCTCACCGGCGCGTCCTGCACTCGAAGCGATAGACGTCAATCTTCAAAGGTTCCCCCATGACCCAGTATCCCGATATCCTCCTTCATATCGACGGCACCTGGCGGCCGGCGCGCGCGGGCAAGACCATTCCCGTCATCGACCCTGCCACCGAGGAAACGATTGGCCAAGTGGCCTGGGCAGAAGTGGCGGATCTGGATGAAGCGCTGAACGCCGCCCAAAAAGGTTTCCAAGTCTGGCGTGCGACCTCGGCTTTCGACCGGGCAAAGGTCATGCGAACGGCAGCGGCGCTGCTGCGCGAGCGTGCCGGCGACATCGCCTGGCTGATGACGCGGGAACAGGGCAAGCCGCTGGCCCAGTCCAAGGGCGAAATCCTCAGCGCCGCCGAAATCATCGAGTGGTTTGCCGAGGAGGGAAAGCGCGCCTATGGCCAGATCATTCCGCCGCGCACGCCCGATGTCACCCAGATGACCGTCAAGCTGCCCGTCGGCCCGGTCGCCGCTTTCACGCCCTGGAATTTCCCGATCAACCAGGTCGTACGCAAGCTGTCCGCCGCGCTGACCACCGGGTGCTCGATCATCGTGAAGGCACCCGAGGAAACACCGGCATCGCCGGCCGAACTGATCCGGTGCTTCGTCGATGCTGGTATTCCCGCAGGCGTCGTCAACCTCGTCTATGGCGTGCCGGCGGTCATCTCGGAGTATCTGATCTCGCATCCGGTAATCCGCAAGATGTCCTTCACCGGCTCGACCCCGGTCGGCAAGATGCTGGCGGCACTCGCCGGCCAGCACATGAAGCGCGCGACGATGGAACTCGGCGGCCATGCCCCTGTCATCGTCACCGAGGACGCCGACATCGAGCAGGCCGTCGCGATCATGTCCGGCAGCAAGTATCGCAACGCCGGTCAGGTCTGCGTGTCGCCGACCCGCTTCCTGGTCCAGGAACGGGTGGCAGACCAGTTCCTTGAAGGTTTTGTCGCCGCATCGCGGAAGATCAAGGTCGGTAACGGCCTCGAGACTGGCATCGACATGGGGCCGCTGGCCAATGAGCGGCGCATCCCCGCGATCGAAAGCCTGGTCGCCGATGCCGTGGAGCATGGCGGCCGGCTCGCAATCGGCGGTCATCGTATCGGCAACCGGGGCTATTTCTTCGAGCCGACGGTGCTTGCCGACGTGCCGGTCAGCGCCGGTATCATGAATGACGAACCCTTCGGTCCCGTCTCCATCATCAACCGCTTCAACGAGCTCGATGAGGCGATCAATGAGGCCAACCGCCTGCCGTTCGGGCTTGCGGCTTACGCCTTCACCGGCTCCGAGCGAAGCGCCCATCGCCTCGCAAGCGAAGTCGAGAGCGGAATGATCTCCATCAACCATCTCGGCCTGGCGCTACCGGAGGTGCCCTTCGGCGGTATCAAGGATTCCGGCTACGGCACGGAAGGCGGCTCCGAGGCGATCGAAGCCTATCTGGAAACCCGCTTCGTCACGCGCAAGAGCGTGTAACCGCTCATTCCACTCCCGCGCGCGCCCGGCGCGCGCGGGAGATGCTGCTTGTCACTCACCAAGGGCACCAGCTCGACCCGCAGAAGTAGCAATCGCAAATTTACTCCCCTGTTACGAAGTTTGCCCACCATCGGACCCATGGCATGATGCCTATGGGAGAGCACGATGGGTTACGATTGGGATGGCGCACGCGGGCGCCGCATGAAGATCGCACGATTTGGCACGGCCGTCGCTCTGGCAACCTTGTTGGTGTCGGTCGCTGCGCAGGTCGTGGCCCGGGCAATCTAAACACCGACGGGTTGGCTTGTTCGGCGCACCGAAGGCCAGGTCGAAGGTTTCCGAACACGGTGACCAATAGCCCCCGGATCTGCTTCTCGAGATCGAAAATTCGGCCGTCCACGGCTCCGCTCCTCGATGTTCCGGATATTCTGCGGCATAGCAGCCTGTGAAAGCCCGGCCAGCCGGGTTTCCAGCGGCAATCGAAGCTGATACGTTCCATTTTTGTTCCGAGTCATCTGCTTCGGGCGAAGAGTTTGACGCCGTGAAGCGGAATCCGTGAACTCTTTCAAGGAGATGAAACGGAACGAAGATTTTGGGAATCTTGCTGACAACGCTTGGACACGTATGAGCGCCGCCTATCTCGAAAAACTGAATGACCGCCAGCGCCAGGCGGTGGTGCATGGTGTGGGATTGCCGCAAGGCCAGGTCGGCGGCCCTTTGCTGATTATTGCCGGCGCCGGGTCGGGCAAGACGAACACGCTCGCCCACAGGGTGGGGCATCTGATCGTCAATGGTGCCGATCCGCGTCGCATTCTGCTGATGACCTTTTCCCGCCGTGCCGCCGCTGAAATGACGCGCCGGGTCGGACGCATCTGCCGCCAGGTGCTCGGCGACAATGCCGCCGTCATGACGGATGCACTTTCCTGGGCCGGCACGTTCCACGGGATCGGCGCGCGGATCCTTAGGATCTATGCCGAACAGATCGGCCTTGGCGCGGATTTCACCATCCATGATCGCGAAGACAGCGCCGATCTCATGAACCTCGTCCGCCACGAGCTCGGCTTCTCCAAGATGGAAAGCCGCTTCCCGACAAAGGGCACGTGCCTTGCGATCTATTCGCGCGTCGTGAACTCGGAAAGCTCGATCATCGACGTCTTGAAGACCGCGTATCCCTGGGCTGTGAGCTGGGAACAGCAATTGAAGGAACTGTTTGCCGGCTATGTCGAGGCAAAGCAGGCGCAAAGCGTGCTCGATTACGACGATCTCCTTCTCTACTGGGCCCAGATGGTTTCCGACGCGGAGCTGGCGCAGGATATCAGCAGTCGTTTCGATCATATCCTGGTCGACGAATATCAGGACACGAACCGCCTTCAGGCCTCGATCCTGCTATCGCTCAAGCCCGAGGGCCAAGGCCTGACCGTCGTTGGAGACGACGCCCAGTCGATCTATTCCTTCCGGGCCGCGACGGTCCGCAATATCCTCGATTTCCCGAATGCGTTTTCGCCGGAACCCGCCGACGTCATCACGCTCGATCAAAACTATCGCTCGACGCAGCCGATCCTCGCTGCCGCCAACGGCGTCATCGGGCTTGCGCGGGAACGGTTCACCAAGAACCTCTGGACGGACAGGCAGTCCGAGCAGCGCCCGCAGCTTGTCACCGTCAAGGACGAGGCGGACCAGGCCGCCTATATCGTGGAGCAGGTTCTCGCCAACCGCGAGGTCGGCATAGCCCTGAAGCAGCAGGCGGTGCTGTTTCGCTCCGCCAACCACAGCGGCACGCTCGAAGTCGAGCTCACCCGTCGCAACATTCCCTTCGTGAAATTCGGCGGTCTCAAGTTCCTTGACAGCGCCCATGTCAAGGATCTGCTGGCAACCTTGCGTTTCGCGCAGAACCCGCGTGACCGCGTCGCCGGCTTCCGGCTGTTGCAGATGCTGCCCGGGATCGGCCCGCAGACGGCAGGCAAAATCCTAGACGCGATCGCCGCCGATCCGGAACCGCTCGCAGCGCTCGCGGAAATTCCAGCGCCACCCAAGACCGGGGAGGATTGGGCGAGCTTCGTTGATCTCGTTTCCGCTCTGCGGAAAGCGGACGCGGGATGGCCGGGAGAAATCGCGACGGCGCGCGCCTGGTACGAACCGCATCTCGACCGCATCCACGAAGACGCCGAAACGCGCAAGGCCGACCTCGTGCAACTCGAGCAGATCGCCGGCGGCTACCAGAACCGCGAGCGTTTCCTGACCGAACTGACGCTCGATCCGCCGGATGCCACCAGCGACCAGGCAGGCGTGCCCCTGCTCGACGAGGACTACCTGATCCTGTCGACCATTCATTCTGCCAAGGGACAGGAATGGCGCTCGGTCTTCATGCTCAATGTCGTCGACGGCTGCATCCCGTCCGATCTTGGTGTCGGCACAACCGCCGAACTCGAAGAGGAGCGGCGACTGCTTTATGTCGGCATGACCCGGGCGCGCGACCACCTGGCGCTGGTGACGCCGCAAAGGTTCTTCACCTACGGCCAGAACAGCCAAGGCGACCGGCATGTCTACGCATCGCGGACCCGCTTCATTCCGGCGACGCTGCTGCAGTTCTTCGAGACGACGAACTGGCCGAAGATTTCGGCGGCCGTCGGCGAACGCAGCGCCAAGCAGATCCGCATCGATGTCGGCGCCCGGATGCGTTCCATGTGGAAGTGAGGATGGGTCGCGGCCGTGATGCTTCGGTCTCCGAACCGCCTGGTGCCCAGCGCCGTTCCAATGAAAAAGGATGCTCTACCCGTCTGCTGTAGCAGAGATCGCCATACAGGCGCGCGCATCAGCCGACGGTTTAGGGATGATGCAGCACGCTCACCCCGCCATCGACCGTCAGGCAGGTGGCGTTCATGAAGGGACATTCGTCCGAAATCATGAAGAGGGCGGCTTTGGCGATTTCCTCCGGCGTCGCAATGCGACCGCCGGGATGAAGCTTCATCGTTTCGGCTTCCGCCGCGGCCGGGTCGGGAAATGAGTTCCAGTATTCCACGGCTTTCTGCGTGCGCACGTAGCCGGGTGCCAGCGCATTCACCCGCAAGCCCTGCCCGGCATATTCCAGCCCCAGCGCCTTGGTCATGCCGAGAAGCGCATGTTTGGCGACGGGATAGGGGAAGGTGTGCGGGATGATGGTGAAGGCGTGGGTCGAGGCGATGTTGAGGATGACGCCGCCACCCGCAGCGATCATGCCCGGCAGCACGGCCTTGCTGCAGTTCCATGCGCCCTTGAGGTTGATGTTGAAGCAGCGCTGCCAGTCGGCATCCGAGAGTTTCAGCGGCTCGAAGAAGACGTTGACGCCGGCATTGTTGACCAGCGCGTTCGGCTGGCCGATCTCGCGGCTGGCCGTGGCAATCGCGTGTTCGATGGCATCCGCATCCGTGATGTCGGTCGTGGTGTAGCCGATCTTTCCGCCGGTCGCACGGAGCCGTTCGGCCTCGGTCGCCAGCAGACCGCCATCACGATCGATGAGGTAGAGGCTCGCGCCTTCCGCAAGGAAGGTGTCGGCAATAGCAAGGCCGATGCCTTGAGCCGCCCCAGTGATGACGACGCGCTTTCCTTCGAGACGACCCGCCATGTCCGCGCTCCTCACCACTCGGCGACGCTGCCGTCGGCATGGCGCCAGATCGGGTTGCGCCAGCGATGGCCTTCCTTCGCGCGTTCGATGACATATTGCTCGTCCACCTCAATGCCGAGGCCCGGTCCCTGCGGGATCGACACGAAGCCGTCTGCGTAATGGAAGACTTCCTTGTTGGAGATGTAGTCGAGGATGTCGTTGCCCGTATTGTAATGGATGCCCAGGCTCTGCTCCTGGATGAAGGCGTTGTAGCTGACGGCGTCGACCTGAAGGCAGGCGGCGAGCGCGATCGGTCCGAGCGGGCAATGCGGCGCCAGTGCCACGTCGTAGGCTTCCGCCATCGACGCGATCTTGCGGCACTCGGTGATGCCGCCGGCATGCGACAGATCCGGCTGCAGGATGTCGACATAGCCGTCTGAAAGCACCGACTTGAAATCCCAGCGCGAATAGAGCCTTTCGCCGAGCGCGATCGGCGTCGAGCAATGGTTGGCGATTTCCTTCAGTGCCTCGCGGTTTTCCGAAAGCACCGGTTCTTCGATGAACATCAGGTTGAAGGGCTGCAGTTCCTTCGCCAGCACCTTGGCCATCGGCCGATGCACGCGACCGTGGAAATCGACGCCGATGCCGATATGCGGGCCGATCGCCTCGCGGATCGTTGCGATGGTCTCGACCGCCTTCTCCACCTTCTCCCAGGTGTCGACGATCTGCATCTCCTCGCAACCATTGAGCTTGATCGCCTTGAAGCCGCGGGCAACGACATCGCGCGCATTGTTGGCGACGTCGGACGGACGGTCGCCGCCGATCCAGGAATAGACCTTGATGCGGTCACGCACCTGTCCGCCGAGCAGCGCGTGGATTGGCTGGCCGTAGGCCTTGCCCTTGATGTCCCAGAGCGCCTGGTCGATGCCGGCAAGTGCCGACATATGGACCGCCCCCCCGCGATAGAAGCCGCCGCGATACATGACCTGCCAATGGTCTTCGATCAGCAGCGGATCCTTGCCGATCAGGTAGTCCGAGAGCTCGTTAACCGCGGCTTCCACCGTCAGGGCTCGACCTTCGACGACCGGCTCGCCCCAGCCGACGATGCCCTCGTCCGTCTCGATCTTCAGAAACAGCCAGCGTGGCGGAACGATATAGGTGGTGAGCTTGGTGATTTTCATGGTGCGATATCCGCTGGGTGCAACGAGGCGGCGATGGCCGCTTCAGAGAGGATTTCAGCCCGCCGTATGGGCGGGTCGGTGACGTTCGACGGCAAGCTTGAGGTCGCGCGCCGCAAGGTCGAGCATGCGCATCGAACAGTCGCGCGCCCGCGCCTTGTCGCGCAGGCGCAGCGCCTCGACCAGTTCGCCGTGAATGTCGACGGCTTCGTCACGGCGATCGGCGACTTCGTTGGAGGCGTGCAGCGAGAACTTCAGCGCCGCCTGGATAATGCCGACGAGTTGCAAGAAGACCTGGTTGTGGCTGGCCTTGAGCAGGCATGTGTGAAAGGCGACGTCGGCATCGGTGAAACCAACGAGATCGCGCTCGCCGTCACGCATCGCCTGCCAGGCGCGTTCGAGATCGGCGATTTCCTGAACGGTGGCGCGTTCGGCGGCAAACTCCGCCGCCGCTGGCTCGATCGCCCGGCGGGCTTCCAGAATGCAGTTCAAGAGGTCGAACTCGAAGATGCGCTCGCCGATCCATTCAAGCACCTGCGAATCAAGAATGTTCCATTCGTCCTTGTTGCAGACGACGGTGCCGACCCGGGAACGTCCACGGACCATTCCCTTTGATTCAAGCACCTTCAGCGTTTCGCGAATGACGGTTCGGCTGACGCCATAGCGTTCGCAAAGATCGTTCTCACGCGGCAGATAGGAGCCGACCGGAAAAACGTCGGCGCAGATGTCCGAAGCGATTGCGCGCGTCACGTTCTTCTGGACGCGTGGGCGGCGCTGGCCGCGTTCCTCAATGGCACTCTGGTGCTGCTGTTCTTCCACCGCCATCTCCTCCCGCTCGCGTCTCCCAGCTGCTGCTTAGCGCAGACGCCCGAACGCGACAACGCACCGAAGCACGCTGCTATCGTTATACACCACTATCTCATTCATCATACAAAGGCAATTGACGAATATGATGATTCATCATACACAAATGTCCACTGCAGGAGGCAGTTCACCAGGGAGAGAGATCATGCGCTTTATCAAGGCAGCCATTCTGGCTGGTACCGTCGCCGTGCTCACGGCAACCTCAGCGTTCGCTGCCGACGTCAAGATCGGTTTCATCGTCAAGCAGCCGGAAGAGCCGTGGTTCCAGGACGAGTGGAAGTTCGCCGACGTCGCCGCCAAGGAAAAGGGCTTCACGCTGGTGAAGATCGGCGCTGAAGACGGCGAGAAGGTTCAGTCGGCGATCGACAACCTCGGCGCCCAGGGCGCACAGGGCTTCATCGTCTGCACGCCTGATGTCAAGCTCGGCCCCGGCATCGTCGCCAAGGCGGCCGCCAATGAGCTCAAACTGATGACGGTCGACGACCGGCTGGTCAACGCCGATGGCAGCCCGATCGAGGACGTTCCGCATATGGGCATCTCGGCAACGAAAATCGGCGAAGCCGTCGGCCAGGCGATCGTCGACGAGGTCAAGAAGCGTGGCTGGGACATGAAGGACGTCGGCGCCATCCGCGTTTCTTACGACCAGCTCCCGACCGCCGTCGACCGTGTCGAGGGCGCCCTCTCGGTGCTCAAAGCCAACGGCCTTCCCGAAGCCAACATCTTCGACGCCCCGCAGGCAAAGACCGACACCGAGGCAGCACTGAACGCCTCGACGATCGTTCTGAACAAGAATGCCGGCATCAAGAAGTGGGTCGCCATCGGCCTCAATGACGAAGCGGTGCTCGGCGCTGTGCGCGCGACCGAGACGGTTGGCATTCCCGCCGACAGCATGATCGGCGTCGGCATCGGCGGCGCGGATTCGGCGATCAACGAATTCAAGAAGCCCTCGGCCACCGGCTTCTTCGGCACCGTCATCATCTCGCCGAAGCGTCACGGTTACGAGACCGCACTCAACATGTATGAGTGGATCGCCAACGGCAAGGAGCCGGAAAAGCTGACCCTGACCGCAGGCCAGCTTGCCCTGCGCGACAACTACGAAGCCGTGCGCAAGGACCTCGGAATCGAGTAGTCGCTGCTCGCGACACTATCAGCCCGGCGGCTTGGCCGCCGGGCGTTCCACCTCGGAGCCGCGCATGCAAGACTTTCTTGAATTCCGTTCCATCTCAAAGGGCTATCCGGGCGTCCAGGCGCTGTCGGACGTCTCGTTTTCCGTGCGCAAGGGCGCCGTCCATGGGCTCATGGGCGAGAACGGCGCGGGCAAGTCGACGCTCATCCGCCTGCTTTCCGGCGACCAGTCGGCCGATGAGGGCGAGATCCTGATCGATGGCGAAGCGCAGAGCTATCGTTCCGTGCGTGACGCCTTTCGCGCCGGCGTGATCGTCATCCATCAGGAATTGCAGCTCGTTCCGGAGCTGACGGTCGCCGAAAACCTCTGGCTCGGCCACTTTCCCGGCAAGGGCGGGGTGATCGATCGCCGCCGGCTGATCCGCATTGTCGGCGAGAAGCTCTCCGAAATCGGCATCGACGTCGATCCCTCAGCCAAGATCGCCTCGCTCTCGATCGGCGAGCGCCAGATGGTCGAGATCGCCAAGGCGGTCATGCTCGATGCGCGGGTCATCGCGCTCGACGAGCCGACATCGTCGCTGTCGTCGCGGGAAAGCGAAATCCTCTTTGCGCTCATCGAGCGCCTGCGTTCGAACGGCACCGTGATCCTTTACGTGTCGCACCGTCTCGACGAAATCTTCCGGCTCTGCGACAGCCTGACAGTACTGCGCGACGGCAAGCTTGCGGCCCATCATCCTGATATTTCCAAAGTGACGCGCGACCAGATCATTGCCGAGATGGTCGGGCGAGAGATCTCCAACATCTGGGGCTGGCGGACACGCGACCTCGGAACCGAACGGTTGCGCGTCGACACCATCTCCGGTCCGAAACTGAAAACGCCCTTGAGCTTTTCCGTCCGGCGCGGCGAGATTCTCGGCTTCTTCGGCCTGATCGGCGCCGGCCGCAGCGAGATGACCCGGCTGGTCTATGGTGCAGACAGACGCCACCAGGGAACGGTGACAATCGACGGCACGACCGTGCCGGCCGACAGTCCGCCACAATCGATCAGGGCCGGCATGGTGTTGTGTCCGGAGGACCGCAAGTTAGACGGCATCGTCCAGGGGCGCAGCATCGAAGAAAACATGGCGATCTCGTCCCGCCGGCACTTCTCGCCCTTCGGCATCCTCGACCTGAAAAAGGAAGCCGAGCTTGCGGATCGTTTCATCGCCAAGCTTCGGGTGCGCACGCCATCGCGCAAGCAGGACATCATCAATCTCTCCGGTGGCAACCAGCAGAAGGTGATCCTTGGCCGCTGGCTGTCCGAACAGGGCGTAAGGGTCCTCATCATCGACGAGCCAACGCGCGGCATCGACGTCGGCGCGAAATCGGAAATCTACGAGATTCTCTACGAACTCGCGGCTCAGGGCATGGCGATCGTCGTCATTTCCAGCGAGCTGCCCGAGGTGATGGGCATCACCGATCGCATCCTCGTTATGTGCCAGGGCCGGATTGCCGCCGATATTGCGCGCGCCGATTTCGACGAGCGCCGCATCCTCGCCGCCGCCCTTCCCGATGTTCCAACCGAGCAGGTTCAGCCGTCATGACTTCCTTGAAAAAACTTCTTCTCGGCGAACAGGGTCTGGTCGTCATTTTTGCCGTCGCCTTCGCCATCGTCGCGCTGACGGTTCCAAACTTCCTGACCGAACGCAACATGCTGGGCCTGCTGCAATCGGTCGTCACCATCGGCATCGTCGCCTGCACGATGATGTTCTGCCTTGCCTCGCGCGACTTCGATCTCTCGGTCGGCTCCACCGTCGCCTTTTCCGGCATGGCCGCCGTCATGGCGTCGAACGCTTCGGGCTCGATCCTTATCGGCCTCGTTGCCGCGCTCCTGTGCGGCGGTTTCGTCGGCCTCGTCAACGGTGTCGTCATCGCTCATTTCCGCATCAACGCTCTGATCACCACGCTTGCCACCATGCAGATCGTGCGCGGTTTCGCGCTGATCGCGTCCGACGGCCGCGCGGTCGGCATCAACGATCCGAGCTTCTATCAGCTGGCGCTGTCGAAGTTCCTGGGTATCCCGACGCCGATCTGGGTGATGGGCGCGTTCTTCGTCGTCTTCGGCTTCGTGCTCAACCGCACCGTCTTCGGCAAGAACACACTGGCGATCGGCGGCAACCCCGAGGCTTCGCGCCTTGCCGGCGTCAACGTCTCGAATATGCGCATCTGGATCTTCGCGCTGCAGGGCCTCGTCTGCGCCGTTGCCGGCGTCCTGCTTGCTTCCCGCATCACCTCCGGCCAGCCGAACGCAGCGACCGGTCTCGAACTCTCGGTCATCTCGGCCTGCGTGCTCGGCGGCGTCTCGCTTGCCGGCGGCCGTGCGGCGATGACCGGCGTTATCGTCGGCGTGCTGATTATGGGCATTGCCGAAAACGTCATGAACCTGCTCAACATCCAGGCCTTCTACCAGTATGTCGTGCGCGGCCTGATCCTTCTGCTCGCCGTGCTGCTCGACAATCTGCGCTCGGCCGCCGCCGGCCGCCGCAGCTAGCGAATGGCGGAAGACATCCTCGTCCTCGAAAATGACGAAGGGCTCACCGTCGAGGTGAGTCCGCTCGGCGGCGCCATCCTTTCGACCCGCTGGCACGGTATTCCCGTGCTCGCGCCGACGCCGGCGCCAGGTCTCGCCTCTCAGGTGCTCTGCGCCGAAGCGTGTTTTCCGTTGGTGCCCTTCGGCAACCGCATCGAGGACAATGGCTTCCACTTCGAAGGTCGCGATTACACGCTCGCATCCAATACGTCCGACCCGCTGGTGCTCCACGGCGACGGCTGGCTTCGGCGCTGGTCGATCCTTCACCAGGACCGTCATTCCCTTGCGTTGCACTACCGGCACGAGGCAAACGCATCCACGCCCTTCGCCTATGAGGCGGTGCAGACCATGACGATCGATGGTGCGAACCTGACCCTTTCGCTCACCGTCACCAACCGGGCCGCGCAGGCGCTCCCCTACGGACTGGGCTTTCATCCCCATTTTCCGCGCACGCCGGGAACCCGCCTTTTTGCCCACGCCGATCACTACTGGACGGAACGGGAGAACCACCTGCCGGGTGCGGCGCAGTCAATTCCGCAGGATTTGGACTTTACCTCCGGCGCGCCACTGCCGCCCGGCTGGCTGAACAATGCCTTCGACGGCTGGGATGGAAAGATGCGCATCGAGTGGCCGGAAACCGGCCTTGCGCTTTCGCTCGACGCCGACGGGAACTTTCGTTTCTTCGTCCTTTATTCTCCTTCCACCGACGCCGACTTCTTCTGCTTCGAACCGATGAGCCATCGACCGAACGCGCACCGGCAGCCCGAAAACGGTGGCCTCGTCAGACTGGCGCCCGGCGAAACTCTGGAAGGCACAGTCGCCCTGCGGTTCCAACTACTCGGGCTGTGATCGCCCTGGTGCGGCTGTCGTTCTTCCCAATAGACGAAGGCGGCGCCCCTCGCGGAGCGCCGCCTTCGCTATCCTTGAACCCAACGACGCGGTGTTATGCGGGCTGTTGTTCTTCCTTCACGAGGCTCCAGACCACGCCAGCGGCAATGATCGCGAAGGTGACGCCGAGCGAGAGAGCCGCCGGGAATTTCTCAAGCCCCAGGAGATCGGCAACGAAGATCTTCGAGCCGATGAAGATCAGGACGACGGCGAGCGCAGGCTTCAGGTAGCGGAAGCGATGGATCATCGCGGCAAGGGCAAAATAGAGGGCGCGCAGGCCGAGGATAGCGAAGATGTTCGACGTATAGACGATGAAGGGGTCCGTGGTGATCGCGAAGATCGCGGGAACCGAGTCGACTGCGAAGATCACATCGGCCACCTCGACCATCACCAGCGCCATGAAGAGCGGCGTGATAAACCAGGTCATCTTGCCCGTCTTCGGGTTTACGAGCTTCGCGAAGAAGCGTTCGCCATGATGCTCTTCGGTGACGTTGAAGCGACTGCGCATGAAGCGGACGAGCATGTTGTTCGAAACGTCGGGCTCGGCCTCCTTCATGACCAGCATCTTGATACCAGTGATGATGAGGAACGCCGCGAAGATATAGAGGATCCAGGCGAACTCAGCGACAAGGGTCGCGCCGACGCCGATCATGATTGCGCGCAGCACGATGACGCCGAGAATACCCCAGAAGAGGACCCGGTGCTGATAGATGCGGGGCACGGCGAAGAAGGAGAAGATCAGGGCGATGACGAAGACGTTATCGAGCGCCAGCGTTTTTTCGACCACGAAGCCCGTCATATAGGCGAGGCCGGACTCGGAACCGAGGTACCACCACACCCAGCCGCCGAAGGTCAGGCCGAGCGCGATGTAGAAGGCCGAAAGCTTGACGCTTTCACGGACGCCGATCTCCTTGTTCTCCTTATGGAGAATGCCGAGGTCGAAGGACAGGATGGTAATGACGAGGGCGAAGAAGCTCGCCCACATCCAGAGCGGCGTTCCCAGCCACACTTCAGACATGAAGGAAAAGTCCACAGACGGGTCCCCATTAGGCACATGTTGTCGGAATAAGGTCCGACATCGCAAGAGTGCCGAAGCTCTCGCCAGAGGGGCCCGGACCAGCGGGTTGGCGGAGAAATGGGATCTCGATTTTCGCGGTTCAAGCGCGGGACTGCAATTTTTTCAAGAATTTCTGGACGTCCTGTGGCCCCCACTGCCGGGCTAATAACCACGTTCGGCCGACGTTCCTCCCTTGCAGTCAACGAGGCTGTCCCCGCAAAGGAGAAACGTCATGAAGAAGGTCCTCGCAATTCTGAGTGCATTTCTGGTGGTCGGCGCGGCAGCACCCGCACCTGCCGTCGCCGACGATTCGGTCACCCGCTTCCTGCAGAAAGCCACCGGCAACGGCAAAACAAGCCACGCGCGCTATGGCCGGGGCGACGATGGACGTGGGAGCTGGAGCTCCAACCGCAGTTCCAATAGCTCGTCGAACGCCTCGCGGAACTCCAGCTCGAACAGCAGTTCCAATTCGTCGAGCAACTCCAGCTCGAACAGCTCCAGCAACTCCTCCTCGAACTCGTCCTCCAATTCGTCGTCGAACTCGTCTTCCGATGATGATTGAGACGCTCTCTTGAGAGGCAGAGCAACGGGTCAATCCCACAGAGAATTGTCCTCCACGCCGAGCGGCGTGGGGGACAATTCACGTCCTCGATCAAGCTGCGGTCGGCTGCCTTTCGATTGGCAAGGCGCAAGCCCAGAGCCAGAACATGGGCTGCCCGATCGGCGCCCGGACCCATCGCGCGACGTCGCTTGACAGCCGGTTCAAAATAAACTTAACATGTTAATGGATTGAATGTTCCCGATGAGGAGCGAGGAAGGTTCAAGCCATCGAGGAGGGCCTGCATCACCGTCGGATCGCCGTCATTTGAGTTGACGTGAAGCGACACAGGCGTGCCCTGTTTCCGGGTGGATCGAAACAGATCAATGGGAGGGATCTATGATACTGAACAGACGGAGCCTGATTAAGACCGGCGGAGCCATGCTTGCGGCCCCTCTCATCTTGCGAACAGGTGCTGCGCGCGCCCAGAGCGCAGTCACGCTGAAGCTGCACCATTTCCTGCCGCCGGCGTCAAACGTCCATCAACGGCTCCTGCTGCCATGGGCGAAAACCCTGGAGGAGCAGAGCAAGGGCGCGATCAAGGTCGATATCTTTCCGGCTATGCAGCTCGGCGGAAAGCCGCCGCAGCTTTACGATCAGGCGGCCAACGGCGTCGTCGATATCGTCTGGACCCTACCTGGCAACACGCCTGGGCGCTTCCCCTCCACCGAGGTGTTCGAACTTCCTTTCGTTGCGGCGAAGGAAGCGATCGTCAACGCCCAGGCGTGCCAGGAATACGGGCAGACGCATGTCCTGAAGGAAACCGCCGACACGCAATTGCTGTGCTTCTGGGCCCACGACCACGGATTGATCCACACCAACAGGGAAGTGAAGTCCGGTGCCGATCTGGTCGGCCTGAAACTGCGGAATCCGACCCGTCTTGCCGGTGGGGCATTGGCAGCCCTGGGCGCGACCCCGGTCGGGATGCCCATCCCGCAGGTGCCGGAAGCGCTGGCCCAGCGCGCGATCGACGGCTGCGTCATCCCCTGGGAAGTGGTGCCGTCCATCAAGGTGAACGAGCTTACCAAGTTCCATACCGAAATCCCGGGTTCCCCGACGCTCTATACGGCAACGTTCTTCCTGGCGATGAACAAGGGCAAGTATGAGGCGCTGCCGGCCGACCTGAGGGCGGTGCTGGACGCCAACAGCGGCATGACCTTCGCCAGAAAAGCCGGCGAGATGTGGGATAGCGTCGGCGTCGAAGTGCGGGCCGCGATCGAAGCATCCAGAAGCGGAACGATCAGTGCCATCAGCGAGGACGAAAAGGCGAAGTGGGTCGCGGCGACCAAGCCCGTCCACGACAAGTGGATCGAGGACATGAAGGCCAAGGACCTCGACGGCCAGGCGCTGATCGATGCCGCCCAGGGGCTCGTTCAGAAATACGCGAACGCCTGAAAGGCGCTGCCAGCCTTACAGCGCCGCGCGTCTTTTAAGGCGCGCTAAGGTCGCTGTAACACTTTAGTTTTGCTGCATAATTTTGTCCTTAAGTCGATGCCAATTTGAGGAATTATGCAGTAGGCGCCTGCACTCGGGCGCATCGGACCGTTCAAGAGCTCGAGGCCAGGATGACGGAACAAGCAATGCACGAGGGCGTGGTGAATGTGCCGCGCCGCCGCGGGGTCGAGCGCCTCGCGGCCGGATTGGCACTCATAGGTGGAACGCTCGTCTGCCTCGCAGCCGCATTGGTGACGATCAGCGTCCTCGGTCGCTGGCTCTTCAATCGGCCGGTGCCGGCCGACTACGAACTGGTGGAGGTCGCGATCGGTGTCGCCGTCTTCTCATTCCTCGGCTACACCCAGGCGCGCAACGGACACATTACCATTGATACCTTTACGCTCGCCCTTCCGTCACGTGTCACACGGGTCATCGACGGTGCCTGGGACCTCGTGCTGGCCGCCTGCCTGGCATTCTTCGCCTGGGGCCTTCTCACCGGCGGCCTGGAGGCGCGTCTGTACGGAACGACGCTGATCCAGCTGCCCTGGCCGATCTGGCCGGTCTATCTGACCTGCGCAGCGCTGGCAGCGCTCGCATCCGTCATCGGCTTGTCCGTCGCCATTCTCAAGATCGGAGGCCCTCGATGAGCGGCTTTGCCATCGCTTGCCTGGGCTTCGCTGCGATGCTGGTCCTGATCGCCATCAGAATGCCGATCGCGCTCGCCATGCTCGCAGTCGGCGCCGCCGGCTATGCCTATCTCTCCGGCCCGCACGCGCTGGTCTATTACCTGCAGACCAACACCTACAGCCAGTTTGCCAGCTATACGCTATCCGTCATTCCCCTCTTCATCCTGATGGGCGCGCTTGCCGAACAATCGGGCATCGCCGCGACCATGTTCCGGGTGGCCGAGCGGAGGCTCGGACGGTTCAGGGGCGGAATGCCGATGGCGGTGATTGCGGCTTGCACCGGCTTCGGCGCGATCTGCGGCTCGTCGGTCGCAACCACCGCAACCTTCGGACGCGCGGCACTGCCGGAACTGCGCCGCGCGCGGGTCGATGCCGGGCTTGGAACCGGCACCATCGCCGCCGGCGGTACGCTCGGCATCCTCATTCCGCCCTCGGTCATCCTGGTGATCTATGCAATCACCGCCGAGCAGAACATCGCCAAGCTGTTCCAGGCCGCCCTGGTGCCGGGGTTGCTGGCAGCGGCGTTCTATCTGATCGCGATTGCCGTGGTAGTGCGGCGCAAGCCCCATCTCGCGCCACCAGTGACGGTCGTCGAAGTCGCAAAGACGCAGCGTCCGTTCTGGGCGCGGCCGGCGGGGCTGGTCTTGCTTGTCGGCGGTACCGTCGGCTGGTTGTTGGGTTCGCTCAGCACCGTCGGTGCGATATTGCTGGCAATCTTCGGCCTGCTTCTGCTCGCCGCGGATTTCGCCGTCGTACCCGCCGCCGCCGTTGCGGTCACGGTCGTCGGAGGAATCTATGGCGAGGTGTTCACGCCGACGGAAGGTGCTGCGGTCGGTGCCGCGGTGACGCTCGCGATCGGCCTGCTGCAACGGACGCTGAGCCCTGCAGCCTTGAAGAACGCGCTGCTGCAGACAGCCGAAACCAGCGGGATGATCTTCCTGATTCTGCTTGGGGCGGAAGTCTTCGGCGCATTCCTGGCGCTGACCCAGATGCCCATGATGCTCGCATCGATGATCGGGGAGTCCGGGCTGCCGCCCTACGCTGTCGTTTGCGGCATGCTGCTGATCTATATCGTGCTCGGCGCCGTGATGGACGAACTGGCGATGATCCTGCTCACCCTTCCCGTCTTCATCCCGATCGTCATGACGCTCGACCTCGGCATGCCGCCGGACGACGTCGCCATCTGGTTCGGCATTCTCGTCCTGATCGTCGTCGGCATTGGCCTCTCCGCCCCGCCGATCGGCCTCAATGTCTTCATCATCAACAAGTTGGCGACCGACGTGCCGATCGCGCAGACTTACCGAGGCGTGATGCCGTTCGTGATCGCAGACCTCATCAGGCTGGTCATCGTTACCGTTTCCCCGGGCGTTGCGCTGGCGCTGGTCCGCCTGCTGAATTGACGGGGCCGGTTCCCGGGCGGCGCTCTCAAGTTTTAACGCGCGACAAGCGGCTTTGTGTGAAAACATCCGGCGCCCACGAGACGCAAGCCGGTACCCTTCTATCCGGAGCGCACGTTCTGCCTGAGCTCGGCAAGCAGCGCATCCGCCGCCCACGTCTTGCGCCCGGAGGTCGCCGCATCTTTGACCAGCGTGCAAAGCCGTTCATTGACCGGCCCCCGACGGCCAAGCTTGGTGGCGAGTGCGACGACGGCGCCGTTGATCCAATCCACTTCGGGGAAGCGGCCGGCGGCAAGGTCGTCTGCCATCGAGGAGCGTGCGGTGGCGTCGATCTTCAGCATGCGACCGGCAATGGCACGGAACAGGGCATCCGGCAGGCTGAGAACGGACGGCAACCAACCCGGTGGCAGCGGTGTCAGGCGCGCCGGCCGAAGGCGTCCCTCAGCGGCGAGCAGCTCCAATGCCTCCCGCTGGGCGAGCGCCAGGCAAAGACGAAAGCCCCGTGTCTGGAGCTGCGCGCGCAAGGGCAATCCGGAGAGCGCATTGATTGCGTTGTTGAGGTTCATCAGCAGCTTCGCCCATTGCACCTCTTCCATGTCACGACGCAGGTCGAGAGGCAGTCCCGTAGCCGTGAAGAACGGTGCGGCGGCGGCCGTAACCGGGTCATCCGCGACGGCTATATTGCCTTCCGTCGCACGATGCAGATGGGCGGGGCCGGGGGGCGTCACGTTGAAGGGAACCATGCCCCGCAGGATCTTTGCGGACGGCAGCAAGGTCTGCAGGGTGACGCTGTTGCTCACACCGTTCTGCAGACTGAGGACCGGGATGCCGGAGCGCAGCACCGAAGAGAGCTCGGTCGCGGCACCGCCCGTCTGCCCGGATTTGACCGTCAGGAGGACGAGATCGCAATCCGCCAGGGAGGAGGCCGTGTCGGAGTAAACGATCCGCTCGGGCGCGACGAAATCGTCACGCCCATCCAGGTCGGTCAGGCGCAACCCGTCCTTTCGCCAAGCGGCACCGCGCGCCGCCCGGCCGACAAAGATCACCTCTGCGCCACCGGCCAAAAGGCATCCGCCGACAAAACCGCCGACCGCGCCGGCACCGAACACTCCGATTTTCACGACACCCGCCCCCTCCGCACGCCAGGGAGTATAGGCCGGGATCGTCGCTTTCCAACGCGCCGTTTACGATCGAGCGGAAACGCGTTGGCTGAGCCAGATGCTGCCGATGACCAAAAGGACGCCGACAATCTGAACCACACTCAAAGACTGCCCCAGGTACACCCATCCGAGCAAAACCGCCGTCAGCGGGCTCAGAAAGAGAAGTGCCGACACCGCCGCCGATTCCAGCCGCGCGATGCCACGAAACCAGAGAACATAGGTCAACGCCGCGCCGATCAGGCTCAACCAGGCGAGAGCAAGCAGGTTGAGACCGGTCGGGAATGGCACCGCCGGTTCAAAGGCAAGGGCCACGGGGACGAGAAGCAAGCCACCGGCCGTCAGTTGCCATGCGGTGGATGTGAGCAACGATTCCGGCGACTTCCACTTTCGCGCCAGGACGTTGCCGAAGGCCATGGAAACGGCACCGACGAGGCCTGCGGCAATGCCGATTTCGTCGAGCGCCGCTTGCGGCGTCAACACCAGCAGCGCGACGCCGACAATGCCGACAATGGCCGCGACGAGGGACATGGGACGGATCGGCGCCTTCATGAGAAGCGCTGCGATGAAAACGACGATCAAGGGCTGGACCGCCGCGACTGTTGCCGCGACGCCGCCGGGAAGGCGATAGGCCGCGACGAACAACATGCTCAGAAACATCGAGATGTTGAGCGCGCCGAGTGCAATGGCGCGAAACCACCAGATGCCGTGCGGCAATCGCCGGACGATCAGGAGGAGTAGCATCCCGGCCGGCAATGCCCGCAACAGGGCGACCGTCAGCGGCGAGAAGCCCTGCAGAAACTCGGTGGCAACGATATAGGTGCTGCCCCAGATGACGGGAGCAATCGCCGTCAGGGCGATATCGGAAACGCCTGTTTTCATGAGAAGTGAAGAACCTCGCCAAGCGGCCTGCGGGGCTTTTGCGGCCAGTTTCCGGGAACGGCACGGCCAACCGCGAGAAGCATTGCCGGCAATTCGCCCGGCCCAAGGTTGAACTCCCGGGCGACGCCCTCGGCATCGAACCCGCCCATAGGGCCCGTCGCCAATCCCAACGCCTCGGCGGCATAGATCAAGGTCGCGGCGCCGAGACTGGCCGAACGCATGGCCTCGTCGCGGGCAACCTTGGCATCGGCATATTGGGCGCGCACCGCCTCCTGCCAACCGGAGACCATTTCGGTTGGCATGTAGCCGGTCTCGACGAAAAGGCGCAGCCTTGCAGGCAGCGTCTGGTAATCGGGCAGCAGGCCGCAGACAATGAAGGTCACGGCAGCTTCCGAGACCTTGGCTTGCCCGTGCGCCACATTGCGCAGCCTGGCTTTTCCTTCCGGCGTGCGCACGGCGATGAACCGCCAGTTCTGAAGATTGTAGGCCGTCGGTGCGCGGGTCGCGAGACGCACCAGCTGTTCGATTTCCGCGTCTGCCAGTTCATGGGTCGCATCGAACCGATTGGCGGACACGCGCTGTTCGATGAGAGCGATCATGGGATGTGTCAATCTTCCGATCCGATCGAATGTCTGTCGGACCGACCGTATTGAATTCACCTGTCATTGATAATATTGCCATTTCGCAACACATCATTCACCATTGGACAATTATCGTGGACCGCTACACCGCCCTCCAGGTCTTCCGCCATGTGGCCGAACTCGGCAGCTTCGCAGAGGCGGGGCGCAAGCTCGGCCTGTCACCGGCGGCGATCAGCAAGAACGTTGCCGAACTCGAAGCCAGCGTCGGCGCGCGGCTCATCAACCGGACCACGCGACGCATGGCGCTGACCGACGAGGGGAAACTCTATCTCGAGCATGTCGTTCGCGGACTGGATGCATTGAAGGATGCCGACGCAGCACTCTCGCCCGTCCGGCAGACGCCTGGCGGGACGTTGCGCGTCGCCGCTCCGATGACCGTGACGCTGATGCGGCTTTCATCCGTCATCCCCGAGTTCCTGTCCCGCTACCCGGACCTCAAGCTCGACCTGCATCTCGACGACAGGCGCGTCGATATCGTCCGGGAAGGATTCGATCTCGCCATTCGCGGCAGCGACAAGCTGGAGGATTCAAGCCTGATCGCCAGAAAACTCGCGGTCATGCCGCACGTCGTCTGCGCGGCCCCCGCCTATTTCGAGGCCCATGGCGAACCGCTGGAGCCCGCCGACCTGAAATCGCACAACTGTGTCCGCTTCAGTCTCTCGGGACATGCGGACTTATGGGAGTTTCGCAACGGCAACCGAACGGAGAAAGTGGCCGTAAAGGCTCGCTATTCGGTGACATCGAGCCTTGCCGTGCGCGACGCACTGCGCGCCGGCTTCGGGCTGAGCCTGATACCCCGTCCCTATGTCGAAGACGACCTGAAGAGCGGTCGACTGCAGCGCGTACTCTCCGACTGGGAGACGGTCGAAACCACGCTCTACGCCATCTATCCGTCCCGGCAGCACGTCGCGCCAAAGATCCGGGCGTTTCTTGATTTTCTCGCCGAAACATTCAGCCGCCCGTAATCTCGCGCCCCACCCATGTCACGCCGCGGGACGAGCATACGATCGAACCGTTGCAAGCCGACAAAATCTGGCACTGTTCCCTGGGGAACACCGGCGATGCGATCCGCCAGTAGGTTAGCGGCACTTAAACCAGAGCCCGAAGGACCGATTCATGCGCCTGATTGCCGCCACCCTCTTCGCATTCAGCCTCGCCGGCTCGGCCGATGCCGCCGATCTCATGACGTTCTGGGACAAGCCCCAGCATGGCGGCAACAGCTTCAACCGGCTGCCGCCGGACGAGGCCTATTTCAAGGCGCTGGCAGGCTACGGCGCCACCTGGGTGCGCCTTTCCTACGACAAGTGGAAACCGGCAAAACGCGACTACCTGATCGGCGACGCGGACAAATACGACGGTATTCCTGCCGCCGATCTGAAGACGCTCAGACAGACGCTCGACGACGCCGACAAGGCGGGCCTCAAGGTGGTCATCGCGCCGCTGTCACTGCCGGGCATGCGCTGGGCCCAGAACAATGGCAACAAGTTCGACGGCCGGCTTTGGCGAGACAAGGCCTGGTGGGACCAGGCGGCAAGCTTCTGGCAGGATCTGGCGCGCGAACTGAAGGACCACCCGGCGGTCGCCGCCTACAACATCGTCAACGAACCGGCACCGGAAAAGAACAATGGCCTTGCCGAGCACGCCGATCCGCAGGCGATGCAGGCCTGGTACGACGGTAAGCAAGGCAGCGCTTCGGATCTCAAAGCCTTCTATGAGACCGTCATCGCCGCGATCCGCGAGGTCGATCCAGCGACCCCCATCATGGCGGATGCCGGCTGGTATGCGGCGGCCGATGCGTTTTCCTACTGGCCATCGGGGCTCACGGACCAGAAGGTGCTCTACAGCTTTCATATGTACGAACCCTATGCGGCGACCAGTGCGCCGAACATCAAGCGCGACAAGCCCTATGCCTATCCTGGCAAGGTGCCCTTTGGCGAAGGCGAAGAGACCTGGGACCGGGCAAGGGCGGCCGCTTACCTCGCAAGGCCTGTACAATGGGCCAAGGACAAGTGCGTGCCGCTCAACCGCCTCGTCGCCGGCGAATTTGGCTGCATGCGACGCTGGTCGGGTTGCAAGACCTATCTCGAGGACGTGTTGACCGCCCTCGACGAGGACGATCTGCACTGGGCCTTCTACAGCTTCCGGGAAGATGCCTGGGATGGCATGGACTACGAGCTCGGCTCGAAGACCGTCGGCTGGAAATATTGGCAGCAGATGGAAGCCAATGAGCGCGACACGACGCCGCGCAAGTCGACGCCGGAGTTTGCGCCCATCAGCCGGCGGCTCGCCGAGGATCAGTGACCGCGTCCCGCCGGTACGCCCGGGAACCGGGGCGTACCGGCCGTCAGGCGTGACTAGTTTCCGCGCGGGCGTCACAAAAGCGCTCGATTGCGATGCACATCACGTCGCAGCCTTCGCCTACCCAAGCGGACCCCGGTCTGTTTGAAAAAAGGGCAGGAATCGTTAGAAGAACTATCATCCTTACGAGCGCCATGACGTATGTGGCGCCGTTTCCAACTTGGGGCATGTCTTTGCAGACAACCGGGGCGGTCGACGCCGACACACGAAAGCGAACCATATCCCTGTCGCGCACGCTGGCGATCGTGATGGCGGCACTGGTGGCTCTGACAGCCGCCGTCATCCTCTCCGTCGTCTGGTACATGTCGGCCGGTGCTACGCGCGAATTGCTCGCCCAATCGGCCCATCTTGGCCTCGACGCCGTCCAGACGAAAATCGGCAGCCGGTTCGCCCCGGTTGAGGACCAGCTGGCGTTCCTGGCAAAGGAAGTCGGGGCCGGGCGCCTCGATCCGGCGGACACGCTGGCCCTGGAGCGGGTGATGACGGGCGCGCTCGCGGCGACCCCGCAGGTGCGCGTGCTCTCCTTCGTCAAGCCAAATGGCGAAATCTTCGGCGTGACCCAGGGCCCCAAGGGCGTCTTTTCCTTCGCCGACACGATCAGGACCGACAACGAGCGAACGGAGATCGACGAGGCGCGCCGTAGCGGCAAGGCCGAATGGGGGCCGGTCTACTTCGTTCCAGATCCGGCGATACGCACGTCGGTCACAAACCTGCAGCAACCGGCAAGCGCCGGCGACCAGTTTGCCGGCGTCTTCAGGGCAACGATCACGGTCGATGCCATTTCGGACTTCCTGCGCCAGATCGCCGTCTCGAATCCCGGGACGACACCCTTCGTCCTTTACGGCCGCGATCAGGTGCTCGCGCATCCGATGATGGCATCGGGCCATCCGCTCCTGTCCGCAGAGCACCGGCTGCCGAAGCTTAGCGAACTTGGCGATCCGTTCCTTGCCGCATTGTGGGATGGGGAACCCGAGACCTTCCACGACTCGGCGCTGGAGGCTCGTGTCGTGGAAGTGGGGGACAAGGGTCGTGTCATTCTCACCCGCGAGGTCAGCGGTTACGCACCCGCTCCTCTCATCGTCGGCGTCGAGGTGCCGATCGAAGCCCTGGAGAAACCGATTTCCGACCTGCTGCGCGCCGGCGTCGCCGGTCTCGTAGTGCTTCTCGCGGCGATCGTCATTGCATGGGTCGTCAGCCGTCTGATTGTTCGCCCAGTCACCAGCATGGCGCGTGAGGTCCGCGCCGTTGGCATGCTCGACTTCGCGGCTCTTCGCCCCCTGCCCGGCAGCCTGTTCACGGAGCTGAACGAACAGGCGCGCGCCTACAATACGATGTTGACCGGGCTGCGCTGGCTCGAAACCTACGTGCCGAAGAAACTGGTGCGCCATCTGCTGGGAAGCGGAGATCTCGTCTCGACGCAGCGAACGGTGACCATCATGTTTACCGACGTGGTCGATTTCACCGCCACGGCCGAAAAGACCACCGCTGCCGAAGTCGCCGCACTCCTGAACAGGCATTTCGATCTACTCGGCCAATGCATCGAGGACGAGGGCGGCACGATCGACAAGTTCATCGGCGATTGCGTGATGGCGTTTTGGGGTGCTCCGGACGACCAGCCGGATCATGCCGATCGCGCCATGCGCGCGGCCCGCGCCATTGCGCTTGCGGTCGCTAAGGACAACGCGGATCGGCGCCGGCAGGGGCTAGCTCCCCTCAGAGTGCGCATCGGCGTCCATTCCGGTCCGGTCGTCTCGGGCAATATCGGCATGAGCGGGCGGTCCGCCTATACGATCGTCGGCGATGCGGTGAATGTCTGCAACCGCATCGAGCAGCTCGGCAAGTCGGTGGCGCCGAGCGAAGAGATCGTCGTGCTCCTGAGCGGTGAAACCGTCGATTTCCTGACCGAAGGCCGCTCCGACCTCACGCCGCTTGGCAAACACTGCCTTTCCGGTCGGACGGAACAGACCGAAATCTACCGGTTGCCGACTACAGCGGGATAAGCGGCTGCCAAGTTTATCCATGCCTCGGTTTCAAAACACGGGTCTCAGAGCCATCTCCGCGCCCAAGAGGAACAGGCAGAACAGGAAACCGCGGCGGAACGCCTGCGCGCCCACTCTGCCGCGCAACCGTTGCCCCACCCACATTCCGAGAAGCGCGGGCACGACTGCAATCACGGAAAGTGCAAGGGTTTCGGCCTGAAAGATACCCTGGGCGCCAAGCCCGGCCGCCAATGCGACAGTCGAAACGGTGAAGGAAAGTCCCAGCGCCTGCACGAGGTCGTCTTTCGCAAGGCCGAGGGCCTGCAGATAGGGCACGGCGGGAATGACGAAGACCCCGGTGCAGCCGGTCACCACGCCGGTCAGCGTTCCGACAATCGGCGAGAGCCACCGTTCCTGTCGTTCAGCTATACGGAACGGCCGCGCAAGCAGCACGTAGCCGGAATAGATGACGAGCGCGGCCCCGAGCGCGGCGGTGGTCAACCGTGTATCCCCACTCACCAGCCATGCGGAGCCGAGCAGCGTTCCGACGACAATCGCCAGCATCATCGACCAGAACCTTCGCGCGAGCGACAGGATGCCGGGTCCCGCCAGAAGCTGCCAGACATTGGTCACGAAGGACGGAACAACCAGCTGACTTGCCGCCGCGACCGGTGAAATCAGCGCACCCAGCACGCCCATCGCCACGGTCGGCAGGCCCATTCCGGTCACGCCCTTGACGAGACCGGCGACGAAAAATGTCGCGGCCACGGCTAACAGAAAAGAAAACGACGCATCGAACATGTGAACGGCATAGCCGGTTCGGCGGCATAGACAATGCGGAAGTCCCGATCCCAGACTTCGGCTGGCCCGAAGGCTGTTTATCGATTATCCTTGCTGAATGTCCTTCGACCTCAATGATCTTCGCCTGTTTCTCGCCGTCGTGGATGCCGGCAGCATCACCCATGGCGCGCTGGAGGTTGGGCTTTCCCTTCCGGCGGCAAGCGAACGGCTGCGCGCCATGGAGGTGGCGGGCGACGTTGCCCTGCTCACGCGGGGGCGACGCGGTGTCACTCCGACGGAGGCGGGCGAGGCGCTCGTCCACCATGCGCGCATGATCATCCGCCAGACGGTGCAGATGCGCAGTGAACTGGGAAGCTATGCGAAGGGGCTGCGCGCCACCGTTCGCGTCCTCGCCAACACCGCAGCGATGACCGAGTTCATTCCTGAAAGGCTCGCGGCCTGGATGGCAGCCAACCCGCAGATCGACATCGACCTGAAGGAGCGGCAAAGCATCGAGATTGCCAGGAGCATCGCTGCCGGCTTCGCCGAGATCGGCATTCTTTCTGATGCGGTGGAGACAAGCGGCTTGACGCTCAGCCCCTTCGCAACCGACCGGCTCGTCGTGGTGGCCCGGCACGACCATCCGATCGTCGAGAGAACGCAGGTCCGCTTCGCCGACCTTCTCGACGAACGCTTCATCGGCCTGGCGGGCGGCGCCTTGCAGGATCACATCGAGGGGCAGGCGGCCAAGCTCGGCGCCAGGCTCAAGCTGCGCGTGAAACTGCGCACCTTCGATGATATCTGCCGCATGGCCGGCGCTGGCGTGGGGATCGGCATCGTGCCGGAAAAAGCGGCTCGCCGATGCCGCCGGCCCGCTCAGATCGCTGTCATTCACCTTCAGGAAAAATGGGCCGTGCGGCGGCTGTCGGTGTGCATCCGCAGTGACGGACAATTGACGCCGCCCGCGCTTAGCCTGTTCGAGCATCTCGCACGCAGTGGACGGCCCTGAAGCGCCTTAGCCACCTCTACGAGCAGGCTCGCTCGCCGATTTGAGGCGAGCGTCGAAAAAATGCTGATTTTCGCCGCTTGGAAAGCAAAATTTAACCATACTTCTCCATCTTTTGTCCATCAGTCGTCAAGAAGGGGACAATCCGGAAGTCGCGCAGCGGTGGTCGCTCGCCGGCCTGAGGGCCTTTTGCGTGAATTTCTGGCTTGATTTGCGTTGTTGAGTAAGATCATTCGCCCACAGTCTTTGAATCGTCTGTTGCGTCCATTGCTGATCACTTGCTGCGGCACCGCTCTTGTCGGCGCGGCTGCGTGGTCGCTCGTCGGTATGGTCGCGATGAACAGTTCCTTCACGCATGGTTCGGGCCGCCTGCTGCCCAAACCGCAGCTCCATTTGGCCGAGAAGACAAAGGAGCGCGCCTGGGACAAACACGCCAGGGTCAACCAGGCGACGCGGCTCATCGCGGCCGCTGCGACGCAGCCGGCCGTGGTCGCAAGCCTGACGCCCAGCGAAGCGAGATTCGCGCGCGATCTTGAATTTCCGAAAGATGCCGAAATGCTCGGCAAGAGCGCGCGCCTGGCGGCGGCGGTGAAGCAAGCGGTATTGGCGTCGGAAAAGCTCGCCAGCAATTCCGCCCCCTCCGCTTCCGCGCAATCTCGCCACCAGGCCGCAACGCTGAGCGTGCCTGCGTCGGAACGCTTCGCCCCGATGACCGGCGGTTTCGCTGACAAGCCGGCAGTCCAGCTCGCCTATGCCACCCCCTCTCAGAGCCATGTGGAAGGCAGCGCGTTTTCCGCCGTGCTGACCGCGCCCGTCGAGGACGATCTCGCCGAACAGCCGGAACCGGACGCAGCTGACGACACGGCCACACTGCCGAGCCATGAGGACACGCCGTCTGTCGGTCCCATGCCGCAGTTCCGCCCGCGCACAGAACAAGTGCAGAAGCCTGTTGCGGAAACCGAGAAACCTGAGGCCGAGCAGGCCGAAGTCGAGGCTGCGCCAAAGACCGAAGAGACCGGGAAGACCGGCGAACGCGAAGCGCCGGCAAAGCCGAAGCTCGCCTATGCCCGGCCGGAAGATCCGACGGAAAACAGTTCCGGCACCGGCTTCGGCCAGGCGCTGCGCAACATTTTCGGCAGCGGAGCGAAGGCAGGAAATGGCGTCGCCGTCTACGACATCACCGCGGCCAAGGTTTACATGCCCGATGGCAGCGTGCTCGAGGCCCATTCCGGCATCGGCAAGATGGCCGATAATCCGCGCTACGTGGGTGTCAAGATGACCGGGCCGACCCCGCCGCACATCTATAATCTCAAGATGCGCGAGACGCGCTTCCATGGGGTCGAGGCGATCCGCATGCTGCCGATCGACGGAAAGAACAAACACGGCCGCGACGGCTTCCTGACCCACAGCTATCTGCTGCGCGGCAAGCGCGCCGAATCCCATGGCTGCGTCGCGTTCGCCGACTATCCGCGTTTCCTGACCGCCTTCAAACAAGGCAAGGTCAAGCAGATCGTCGTGGTGCCGAGCGGGGGACGCGCGGCCGGCGTGCGCTTGGCATCGAACGGCAGGAGCTCCTGACAGGGACGTCCGACGGAAGGACGGCAAAGGTCTTTCGCCAATGGGGAACGAGCATTAAGATCCGGGCCTCTACAGGAGCGAGAACGAAGAGGACCGGGAGCCCGTCATGTGCCGAAACATAAAACCCCTGTTCAATTTCGAGCCGCCGGCGACGGATGCGGAGGTCCATGACGCCGCGTTGCAGTTCGTGCGCAAACTGAGCGGAACAACCAAGCCGGCCAAGCGCAACGAGGCGGCCTTCGAACATGCCGTCAATTCGATCGCGGCCTGCGCCCGGGAATTGCTCGAATCACTCGAAACGTCGCAACCGCCGCGAAACCGCGAAGAAGAAGCGGCCAAGGCCCGCGCCCGAAACGCGATCCGGTTTGCCTGAGATAAAACGGCGTCGGCAATAGCCGACGCGCTTTGTTCCTATCCCGTGGGAGCGCTCCTCACGCCTTGGCGGCGAGCGCGCTCAATTCTTCAAGGTCGAGATCCCGTTCCAATTCGTGCAGCGTCTCGTCGTCGATCTCGCCGGCGCGATGAAGCCGGATGAGTTCGCGCCGTCCGGTTGCGACCGCTTCGAGCACGACGTCGAAATGGGCATGAAGAATGGGCGCGTAGTGCTCCGTGCGCTCGGCGTAATCGACGATCGACACCGCCCGGCGCTGATACCTATCGAGCAGTTGCGGATGGATGAGGGTGCCTCCGCCATCATAAGCGTGGCTCTGAATGGTCACGAGTTGCGCCTGCGCCATGGCCGCCTCGGCCTGGCTCATGCTGAGGCGCGCCTTTTCCGATGGCGGCTCGACGAGCCCCGCCCATGCGATCACCCGCCCGAGCGTGGTGCCCTGGACGAGCACGGTCCCCAAGATGACGGCAAAGGATGTCACCAGGATGAAGTCGCGACCGGGAAAGCCCTCCGGTATGCTGAGGGCCAAGGCCAGCGTGACAACACCGCGCACACCTGCCCAGGAGACCACCGTTGCCGCGCGTGCCCCAAGCGGCCGATAGCGCTCCATCCCAAGGGCGTTTCCGAGGCGGATGGCAAAATCCGAGCCAAACACCCAGGCAAAGCGCGCGACGGAGAGCGCCACGAGAATTGCTAGGATTGGCCACCACATGGTGGCGGCGACGACATCGAAGCCGCCTCCGCGCTCGACGACGCCGCGAAGCGACAGGCCGATCAGAATGAAGACGGCAGCCTCCATCAGGAAGACGATGACGGTCCAGAACGACGAGCCGCGCATGCGCGTTGCCGCCGTGAGCACGGTGTGCTGGTGCCAGCTTGCGATCAGGCCGGTGGTGACGGTGGCAATGACGCCTGAAACATGCAGGAACTCGCCGAGCAGGTAGGAGGTCCAGGACAGCAGGGCCGTGGCCGCGATGATCAGGTATTCGTCGCCAAGACGGCGCGCAAGCAGGACCCAGGCCGTGCCGGTGGCGGTACCGACAAGGGCGCCGCCGATGGCCAGCACGAAAAAGCTGCCGACCGCTTCGCTCGCGCTGAAGGCCCCGGTGACGCCGGCGGCAATCGCGAAGCGGAAGAGGACTAGGCCGCTCGCGTCGTTGAGCAGGCTTTCTCCCTCGAGCAGGATCTGCAGCCGCCGAGGCAGCCGCACACGCTGCAGCACGGCACGGGCCGAAACCGCGTCGGGCGGCGACACGATCGCCCCTAGCGCCGCGCAGGCGGCCCAGGGGAGCGAGGGGAAAAGCAGATGCGTGACCACGGCGACCACGGCACAGGTGAAGAACACCGCGGCGATCGCCAGCGAGGCGATGCCGATCAGATGCCGGCGCAGTCGGCCAACGGCGATCGTCCATGCGCCGTCGAGCAGCAGCGGCGGCAGGAAAATGACGAGCACCAGATCGGGATCCACCGCGATCGTCGGCAGGCCCGGCACAAAAGCGAGCAGTGCGCCGCCGGCCAGCAGTGCGACGGAAGGCGGTGACCCGAACCTGTCGGCGACATAGTGCAGGGCGATGATCGCCACAAACATGCCAATCACCAGCTCGAACAAATGTGTCGGTTCCACGCGCTCTGCCTCCACCCCTCCAGGATGAGGGCATTACAGAACGCGCTTTGCCGAAACGCAATTGGCGCGGCGGTTTGAGCGGAGAAAACAGGCGCGGCCAGAAAAGAAAAAAGGGCCGACGGAAGACCGCGGCCCATAAGGTGTGAAGGTCAATAAACCTCCAGAGGGGAACAGCTGCTGCGGCGGCATTGGGAGGAGAACCGCCATATGCATCAGCTGTGTGCTTTATGCCTGATTTTTGACCACCTGGAAAACAATTATTGTGCAATGCAGCTATGCGTGCACCGCACATGAGGAGGCGCACGTGATACCCGGTTGACTCCGGGCACTCGGCGCGGCGTGTTGCAGAACCGTGGCGGAACGGCGCCTGCTGCCGAAGAAAGATCTGGATAGAGGATCGGGACCGGCGCAATGCACCGGTCCCGATGATATAGCTGCTACACTAGCGACCGTGGGATCGGCCGCATGTGCATGCTAGACCGGTTTTCTCGATCAGAAAGCCCGACGTCATTGCTCCCCGAGTTGTCCGCATTCTATCCACCGGTTGTGCACAGGCCGATCGTGTCCCAACACCTTGGCAGATCTGCCATTTCCGCACCTCTGTGATTAGTGCCCTTTTCACCGGGAGCAATGGGCGTATTCGTCCGTGACCTCACGCCAGCGATGCAAGCCGGGTTTCCGCATCGATCAGGCAGGCCGCGATCGCAGCCACCAGCAACAAACCGGCAAAGGTGCCGATTGCAAGCCCGAAGCTCTGGGTCACCAGGATGCCGATCAAGGAAGGAGCGAGCAGACCGCCGAGGCGCGCCATGCCGCCCGCCGCACCCATTCCGGTTGCTCGAGACTCCGTTGGATAGAGCTCCGGCGTATAGGCGTAGAGCGCGCCCCAGGTGCCGAGCAGCGCAAAACTCATGATGAGCAGCGACGCTGCGATGATCGTCGCCCCATCTGCCACGACGAAAAGCAGGCAGCTCAGGGCGGAGAGAAGACAAAAGCCGACCAGCGTCGGCCGGCGTCCCCATGTCTCGACGCCATAGGCGGCGAGCGCGTAGCCTGGGATTTGCGCCAAAGCGATCAGAACGAGAAAACCATAACCGCGGACGAAGCCGAAGCCTTCTCCCGCGAGCCGCGGCGGCATCCAGGTGAAGACGCCGTAGTAGGATACCGAAACGAGGAACCACACGGCCAAGATCAGAAGACTGCGGCGGCGCAGATCCCCAGAGAAGATGCCGGCACTCGGTGAGGCCGCAGGAAGTGCGATCGATACGGTCGTTTCGAGCTGAGGGTGACGATTGGTGACGAGCATCTGGTTGACGATGGCTTTTGCCTCGGCAGCCTTGCCCGCACGAAGCAGATAGAGCGGCGACTCCGGAACGAGGAAGCGCAGGCCGAGGCCGAGCACCGCCGGGATGGCCGTGATCGCGAAAATATAGCGCCATGCGTCCGTGAGTTCCGCGAGCGCGACGAGCCATGCCGCCACCGCCACGATCAACGTTCCCACGGCCCAGAACCCTTCGAGCATGACGAGCCAGCGACCGCGGCTTCGGGCGGGCAGGAACTCCGACATCATGGCGTAGTCGACCGGCAGGGTACCGCCGACTGCAGCACCCGTGAGGAACCGCAGGAACAAAAGGACGCCGAAGCTGGGTGCGAAGATCGATAGCATGCCGAAGATGGCATCGCAGGCCACGGTGACAATCAGCACCCGCCGCCGACCGATGCGATCGGCAAGCCGACCAAAACCAACCGCTCCGATCAGCATGCCGAGAAAGAACAGGGTACCGGTCTGCAGTGCCTGCGGAAGCGTCAGACCGAACGTCGCGGCGATGGAGGCTGCCGTGAAACCAACGGCAAGAACCTGCATGGCATCAGCCGCCCAGACCAAACCGAAGATGCCAATCAAGCGGTACTGATAGGGTCCCGTGCCGGCACGGTCGAGCGCTTCGTTCATCGTGATCGTCGTCATTCCGTCCTGCCTTAGAAATCAATGCGCGGACACTACGTCGACAGATCGAACTTGAACAGCGGCCCTCGAAGCGGCATCGGATCGGCTGTACCGCGCCAAAAACGGTTCGCGCCGCCTTGCAAGGATTCTTTCGGAAGAAATCCGAAGTGGTATCCGCGCGGACATCACACACGGAAAGATCGTCATCAGAGACCGGTTTCGCGCTCTTAACTGGAGGATGAGGTCGTCAGCCGGCATCTTGGTCGCGAGCGCATAGAGGCGGCGTCCCGGCCGATCGGAGGACGACGGTCAGCCTCGGTCAACATCGTGTCCGTTTTCGACGAGCCACGAGTCGTGAAGCCACTTTTCCGTGCCGCGATGGCCCGGGAATGTGATCCAGTTGATATCGCGCTCGAACACCATGACCTTGCGGTCCGCGCCGACGATGACCCACATCCAGAGGCCATCGGCCGTATTCCGCATTTTGACTTTCATGCCCGTCAGGGTCAGATCTTCCGTGCGCCCATTGCGGGCGACCCGCAGCGGCTCGTCATAGGGGTCGATCCAGCTGATCTTCAGCACCGGCAGGAGATCAGGTGCCGCGTCGCGCAGGAAATCGATGGCGATCGCCTGCGTCTCCTCGCGCGTCGGCAGTTGACCGCCAACCAGAGCAAGGTCGATGCGAGCGAACCCCTTGAGCCGGCCATCCGCGGCGATGACGGTGCTGAAATGCTCGCCACCAAGCGCCGCGTTGCGGCCATCCGTTCGCTCATAGCGCACAAGCTCGGCGCCCTGACCGTCCAGAGTGGCAGGGCGTGGAGCGACCTCATCGTAGCCAACCGGCATGACTGTTCTGATGACGGTCGCCACGGACTGCGCCGAAAGCGTTGCCGATTTCATGGACGTTCCCTTCTGAGTTTCCGCAAGCGCAATGCTGGCCGTGGTTGGCGAGAAGACGAGACCGAGAGCAGCGAGCGCAATGAGGGGGCGTATGCGAGGCATGTCAAAACTCCTTCGGTTGGCTTGGAGACCGGGTGAGGCAATATGTAACTTGACGTTAAGTGTAGATCGTGGACGCAATTGTCCCCGCCGGCCTTGCTCTAGGTCCGCCTCGCTTGCGCGATCAGCTCTTGCATACGGGTAATGTTGGATTCCAGGTCGCGTTTGAATGCAGTGAGTTCATCAAGCTGGGCATCGGCGTTGACGAGCTGGGCCTCCAGGATTTCCAGTACCCTTTCCTTGCCCTTGATGCCGTTTGCATCCTCGAAATAGAGGTCGATGACGGCGGCGATTTCGTCGAGGCGCAGGCCGAGTCGCTTGAGTGCGGCGATCTTTTCCAGCCGCTTGACGGCCACTTCGTCATAGTAGCGATAGCCCGTGCCCTCACGCTCGGCTGGCTTCACCAGCCCGAGGCGCTCGTAATAGTGGATCGTGCGGTGGCTGACGCCTGCACGTTCCGACAGTTCTCCAATCTGCATGAGGGACGACAAATGGCACCCACCTAAACCTGACGTTGGGTGTAGATCTAGGATATAGGCCTATGTTCGTCAAATATTGGCCTTCGCTCGAAGGCCTTTGACCCGTCAGTAGGGCGAGATGCAAATCTGCCGCGGACCGTAATAGGGCTGGAACGTGTCGTCGTAAGCCCTGTAGGACCGGTAGCGGGCATAGCACCAGCTCGTATGCGCGTTGCCGCCATAATAGGTCTGCCGGTAATAGCGTGGCGCATAGTAACGCGGGCGATAGTAGGTCGGGCCGCCGTAATAGCCTTGGTTATAATAGCCCTGATCGTAGTAGCCCGAGCCATAATAGGGCTGCGCCAGCGCTCCACCGATGATCGTACCGAGGGCCAGTCCGCCGAGCGCCCAAGCCCAATCGTCGTCGCCACCGTTGTGGTGCCCGTGATTGTAACCGCCACGGTAACCGCCACGGTAGCCACCGCGGTAACCGCCACGGTAACCGCCACCGTATCGTCTGTACTGAACCAGTTGCGCTTGCGTCGTCTCGATCTTCGGGACGTCCGCTGCTGTGGGAAATGCCATGGCCGGCGAAACGCTGGTCAGCGCCGACGCCATGGACAAGGCAATGATCGTTAGCCTGTTCATTGGCTTACCTCCATTTTCCCCGCTTGTCCTGAAGTATACATCGGAAAAGGCGCAGAAGCACTGCGTTTTGACGCTGCGCGACGCCGGGCATGGCGCGCACCCCGACGTGCCTCTTTCGAACAACCGCACGCGGCATCCGCTTGGCCGCACACGACGGATCGGGTCGCCGGCATCTCCACGCCCGGTCGGCTGCGCCTTTGGCCGCGGGGAATGCACAAGACCGCGGGTCGTCACCAATTGTTTCATTTTACGCAATTCAATCGAAATCATTATTGCAATTCAGCGGCACAACCCGGTCGGCTACACCTGTTGTCACCAAACCAGTTCACCCCAGACCGGCCAAGACCGGGCACCGACGCCCCGCTTGCCAACCAGCTTTAAGAGGAGAAAATCCATGTCCAGCAAACTCGAAGTCCTGACCCCCGCAAACAGCCAGCTGATCTTCATCGACCAGCAGCCGCAGATGGCCTTCGGCGTTCAGTCGATCGATCGGCAGGTCCTGAAGAACAACGTCGTCGGTCTCGCCAAGGCCGCAAAGGTCTTCAGCATTCCAACCACGATCACCACCGTCGAGACCGGGTCCTTCTCCG